>OZ007022.1:0-1520450 GCA_963931515.1 uncultured Bacilli bacterium
ATGGTGCTACAGTAGTAGGTGAAAATAGTTATGGAAAAGGTACTGTTCAAGAACTTCAAACTTTGTCAGATGGTGAACAATATAAGATAACTACCAAGAGCTGGTTTACGTCTAAAGGTAAAGTTATAGATAAAAAAGGTATAGAGCCTGATTATGCAATAACATTAAATAACGAGTATTTAGAAAATCCGACTGATGAGAACGATAATCAATTACAGAAGGCACTAGAGGTTATTTTTAAATAACTTTGCCTTCTTTTCTTTTTGCAAAAAAATGTTATAATGTATAAAGAGGTGCGTAGTATATGGAAAAGATAAAAAAAGGTGACCATCTACAAATACAGTGTTATAAACATGATGGAAAGGTTCATCGTTGTTGGGATGAGGCTGTTTTGTTAGATATAAAAAAAGATTATATGGTGTTTGGTAATGAAAGGACTTTGGTGACAGAAGCTCAGGGTAATATATGGCGAACTAAGGAACCGGCTATTATGTATTTTTTTAAAGATCGTTGGTATAATATTATTGTTCAACTTAAAAAGACTGGGGTAACCTATTATTGTAATATTGCAACTCCATATATTATAGAAGATGGAACAATTAAATATATTGATTATGATTTAGATTTGAGAATATTCCCAAATGGCAGTTTTAAGATATTGGATAGGCAAGAATATAAATATCATAAAAAGAAGATGAATTATTCTGATGATTTAGATGTAGCTATTCGTAGTGCGCTTTCTGAACTTATAACGGATTATCAATCTGGAGCTCCAATGTTTGATTTAGATGTTAATTTGAAATATGGAGAAGAATATCAAAGATTACGTAAAAAGTAATCATTTTTTTTATTTAAGTTCATATATTATTAAAGAAGTGAGAAAAAATAAAAAAAATTAATTTTTTTGTTGACCTAACTTCAAAAAAGTGTTATATTATTTGTGCATTCGACGGAGAATGACATTTATTTTGAAAAAAAACAAAAAAATTACAAAAAAGTGTTGACTTCCGTTAAGTGTTTTGATATATTAAGTGAGTACTTTTGAGGGAAACCTTTTATTAAGTCAAAAAAATTCAAAAAAAGTTTTAAAAAACTCTTGACTTAACAAAGTACATTTGGTATATTGGAAGTACCGCTGCAAAGTGGTATGAATGATCTTTGAAAACTGAGCAAAATGTCAATTCATAAATAGTTAGGATTAAATAACAAATTCAAAACTAAATAAGTTTTATTTTTTTTGGAGAGTTTGATCCTGGCTCAGGATGAACGCTGGCGGCATGCCTAAGACATGCAAGTCGAACGAAGCGGCCCATTGAAGATTGCGTGCTTGCACAAAATTGGATTTGGATTCCCGCTTAGTGGCAGACGGGTGAGTAACACGTGGGTAACCTACCCCTTAGTCTGGGACAACTATTGGAAACGATAGCTAATACCGGATGATTCATGAAAGGATAACCTTTCATGCTAAAAGGAGCTTCGGCTTCGCTTTGGGATGGGCTTGCGGTGTATTAGCTAGTTGGTGAGGTAATGGCCCACCAAGGCAACGATGCATATCCGAGCTGAGAGGCTGATCGGACACATTGGAACTGAGATACGGTCCAAACTCCTACGGGAGGCAGCAGTTAGGAATATTCGTCAATGGGGGAAACCCTGAACGAGCAATGCCGCGTGAGCGATGACGGTCTATACGATTGTAAAGCTCTGTTGCGAGGGAAGAATGGCTTTTATAGGTAATGATAAAAGTATGACGGTACCTCGTCAGAAAGCCCCGGCTAACTACGTGCCAGCAGCCGCGGTAATACGTAGGGGGCGAGCGTTATCCGGATTTATTGGGCGTAAAGAGTTCGTAGGCGGTTTGGTAAGTCTAAGATTTAAGGCTGGGGCTTAACTCCAGTTTGTTTTAGAAACTGTCAGACTTGAGTGTGGTAGAGGCAAGTGGAATTTCTAGTGTAGCGGTTAAATGCGTAGATATTAGAAGGAACACCAGTGGCGAAGGCGGCTTGCTGGGCCATTACTGACGCTGAGGAACGAGAGCGTGGGGAGCAAATAGGATTAGATACCCTAGTAGTCCACGCCGTAAACGATGAGTACTAAGTGTCGGGTAACCGGTGCTGAAGTTAACACATTAAGTACTCCGCCTGAGTAGTACGGTCGCAAGGCTGAAACTCAAAGGAATTGACGGGCACCCGCACAAGCGGTGGAGCATGCTGTTTAATTCGAAGATACGCGAAGAACCTTACCTAGACTTGACATCCCTGGCAAAGCTATAGAAATATAGTGGAGGTTATCCGGGTGACAGGTGGTGCATGGTTGTCGTCAGCTCGTGTCGTGAGATGTTCGGTTAAGTCCGATAACGAGCGCAACCCCTATTGCTAGTTGCTAACATTTAGTTGAGAACTCTAGTGATACTGCCGGTGACAAACCGGAGGAAGATGGGGATGACGTCAAATCATCATGCCCCTTACGTCTAGGGCCACAGGCGTGCTACAATGGCCGGCACAAAAAGTTGCAATACCGTGAGGTGGAGCTAATCTCAAAAACCGGTCTCAGTTCGGATTGGAGTCTGCAACTCGACTCCATGAAGTTGGAATCGCTAGTAATCCTGAATCAGAATGTCAGGGTGAATACGTTCCCGGGTGTTGTACACACCGCCCGTCACGCTATGGGAGTTTGTAATACCCGAAGTTGGTAGCCTAACCCTTTTGGGAGGGGGCCGGCGAAGGTAGGACAGATGACTGGAGTGAAGTCGTAACAAGGTATCCCTACCGGAAGGTGGGGATGGATCACCTCCTTTCTATGGAGAAAGATTTAATTAATTCGAATATCTAACTATTGGTACATTTTGCTTAGTTTTGAGAGATTATTCTCTCAGTTTCAGAAATTTATTCTGGAAATAGTTCTTTGAAAACTTGATAATGTGTATGATGTATGAGTGTAACTTGTATATTGTATTAGAATATCTCATCAAATTAGGAAAACAATCAAATGGTGATTAAATTGCTAAGGGCGCATGGTGGATGCCTTGGCACTAGAAGCTGATGAAGGACGTGACGAACGACGATACGCTTCGGGGAGCTGTAAGTACGCTTTGATCCGGAGATTTCCGAATGGGGGAACCTAATTAGGGTAATGCCTAATTACTGCATACTGAATTCATAGGTATGTAGGAGCAACCCGGTGAACTGAAACATCTTAGTAGCCGGTGGAAAAGAAAGAAAAATCGATTTCCTTAGTAGTGGCGAGCGAAACGGAAATAGCCCAAACCAGTCTTTGGACTGGGGTTGTAGGACTTCCTATACGGAGTTACAAAATCATAGGATAGCCGAATTATCTGGAAAGTTAAATCGTAGAAGGTGAAAATCCTGTAGGCGAAATCTTGTGATCTCTTGGAAGTATCCTGAGTACGGCGAGACACGTGGAATCTTGTCGGAATCCGCGGGGACCATCCCGCAAGGCTAAATACTCTCTAGTGACCGATAGTGAACAAGTACCGTGAGGGAAAGGTGAAAAGAACCCCGGGAGGGGAGTGAAATAGAATACTGAAACCATGTGCTTACAAAGAGTCAGAGCCCGTTAATGGGTGATGGCGTGCCTTTTGCAGAATGAACCGGCGAGTTATTGTATTATGCGAGGTTAAGTTGAAGAGACGGAGCCGAAGGGAAACCGAGTCTTAATAGGGCGATTTAGTATGATGCAATAGACCCGAAACCAAGTGATCTATCCATGAGCAGGCTGAAGTTTGGGTAAGACCAAATGGAGGGCCGAACCGACTTATGTTGAAAAATGAGCGGATGACTTGTGGATAGCGGTGAAATTCCAAACGAACTTGGATATAGCTGGTTCTCCCCGAAATAGGTTTAGGCCTAGCGTTGAGATTAGCGCACTGGAGGTAGAGCACTGAATATGCGATGGCGGCGCCTAGCCGTACTGAGTGTAATCAAACTCCGAATGCCAGTGGCAGCATGCTCAGCAGTCAGCGTATGGGTGATAACGTCCGTGCGCGAGAGGAAAAGAGTCCAGATCGCCAGCTAAGGTCCCAAAATATATGCTAAGTGGGAAAGGATGTGGAGTTGTCAAAACAGCTAGGAGGTTGGCTCAGAAGCAGCCATCCTTTAAAGAGTGCGTAATAGCTCACTAGTCTAGTGACACCGCGCCGAAGATGTACCGGGGCTAAGCATATTACCGAAGCTGCGAATCTTGTTTACAAGATGGTAGGGGAGCGTTCCAACAGGGCTGAAGGTCGATCGTGAGGACGGCTGGACTGGTTGGAAGTGAGAATGCCGGTATGAGTAGCGCAAGACGGGTGAGAATCCCGTCCACCGTTTGCCCAAGGTTTCCTGGGGAAGGTTCGTCCTCCCAGGGTAAGTCAGGACCTAAGGCCAGGCCGAGAGGCGTAACCGATGGACAACAGGTTTATATTCCTGTACCGCCTATATAACTGATGGAGTGACGGAGAAAGCTAGGAGGAGCTCATTATTGGATTTGAGTTTAAGCGCTTAGGTTAGTATGCTGGAAAATCCGTAATACTGTGTAACTGAAACGTGATGACGTCGATGACTTCGGTCATTTAAGTTCTCTGACGCTATGCTTCCAAGAAAAGCTTCTAGGGTTAATTATATAGGTGCCTGTACCGAGAACCGACACAGGTGGGCAAGGAGAGTATCCTAAGGTGAGCGAGTGAACTATGGTTAAGGAACTCGGCAAAATGACCCCGTAACTTCGGGATAAGGGGTGATCAAGCGATTGATCCGCAGTGAAATGGCCCAAGCGACTGTTTATCAAAAACATAGGTTTCTGCTAATTCGTAAGAAGATGTATAGGAGCTGACACCTGCCCAGTGCTGGAAGGTTAAGAGGAGTGCTTAGCTTGACATTAGTCGATTTGCGAAGGTACGAATTGAAGCCCCAGTGAACGGCGGCCGTAACTATAACGGTCCTAAGGTAGCGAAATTCCTTGTCGGGTAAGTTCCGACCCGCACGAAAGGTGTAACGATTTGGGCACTGTCTCGACCATAGGCTCGGTGAAGTTCTAATACCTGTGAAAATGCAGGTTACCCGCGACAGGACGGAAAGACCCCGTGGAGCTTTACTACAGCTTGATATTGGGACTTGGTCTATTATGTAGAGAATAGGTGGGAGACTTTGAAGCTAGGACGCTAGTTCTAGTGGAGTCACCTTTGGAATACCACCCTTAGTAGACTGAGTTTCTAACCTGGCACCGTGAATCCGGTGTGGGGACAGTGTCTGGTGGGTAGTTTGACTGGGGCGGTCGCCTCCTAAAGAGTAACGGAGGCGCTCAAAGGTTCCCTCAAAATGGTTGGAAATCATTTGTAGAGTGTAAAGGTATAAGGGAGCTTAACTGCGAGACCTACAAGTCAAGCAGATGCGAAAGCAGGACTTAGTGATCAGGCGATTCAGTATGGAATGGTCGTCGCTTAACGGATAAAAGTTACCCCGGGGATAACAGGCTGATAGCGCCCAATAGTTCACATAGACGGCGCTGATTGGCACCTCGATGTCGGCTCGTCACATCCTGGAGGTGTAGTCGCTTCCAAGGGTTGGGCTGTTCGCCCATTAAAGTGGCACGCGAGCTGGGTTCAGAACGTCGTGAGACAGTTCGGTCCCTATCCGTCGTGGGCGTAGGAAAATTGAGGAGAGCTGTTCCTAGTACGAGAGGACCGGAATGGACATACCTCTGGTGTAGCTGTTGTCACGCCAGTGGCACTGCAGCGTAGCTATGTATGGAATGGATAACCGCTGAAAGCATCTAAGCGGGAAGCCAGCTTCAAGATGAGTTTTCCCATTTGTATAAAGTAAGATTCCAGAAAGACTATCTGGTTGATAGGCTGGAGGTGGAAGCATGGCAACATGTTGAGCTGACCAGTACTAATAGATCGAGGATTTAATCCTATTAATTGTTTCTCTAATGAGATATTTGGCACATTATCATGTTTTCAGAGAATTATTTCTCTTATTTGGTTTGTAACGATAGCGAAGTGGATACACCTGTTCCCATCCCGAACACAGAAGTTAAGCACTTCAGCGCCGATTGTAGTGTAAGCGAGAGTAGGACGTTGCAAATCTTTTTTTGTATTTTAAAGGGTATATCTAGGATGATATATCTTTTTTTGAGAATTAAAAAAGTATTAAATTTATTAATACATTTTTTCATATTTATCTTCTTTATTTTCTTCAATACAAAGTTTGTACATATCTATACCTAATATTAAAGACAATCTCCATAATGTTCCAATCGAAAATGTCTGATGAACATTGTTTTCAATGTTAGATATAAATTGTTTTGAGTAATTAGCTTCTTCGGCTAATTTGGCTTGAGTTATACCTTTTGCTTTACGATATTTTCTAACATTTTTACCGATAAAGCCATATACATAATTTTCATCTTTTCTATCAAACTGCATATAATCACCATCTATTAATATTTTGCCATATTTTGGTAATTCTTTGGTGTCATTGTTCGTAGCACTGTTTTTTGTATTAGCTAGATGTTTATATTATATTTTACTTTTGAATTATTTTAAAAATTATATAAAACTATTGTGTTAAATCTTTAATTTTTGATATACTATTATTGGTGATTTTATGGAATATAAATTAACAACGCGAAGTGAGATGGATACGATTGAACTTGCACAAAATATTGAATCTGAAAAGTTTCCTAATATGGTAATTTGTTTAAATGGTGAACTCGGTAGTGGTAAAACTGTTTTTACTAAAGGGTTTGCGAATGCACTTGGAATTGACGAAACTGTTACGTCACCAACATTTAATATAATAAAAGAATATGATGGCGAATTACCTTTATATCATATGGATGTTTATAGACTAGATGGTAATACTGAAGGTGTAGGCATTGAAGAATATTTTACTAAAGGTGGAGTTGTTATTATTGAATGGGCTAATACAATTAAAGATATTTTACCTGAAAATAGATTGGATATTAAATTTAAAATTGCAGGAGAAAATTCTAGAGTTTTAGTAATTACTCCTCATGGCAAAGAATACGAAGAATTATGTGAGGCCGTACTTTGAAATATTTATTTATTGATTCAGCGACTACTAATTTGGTAGTCGCTATTATTAACGATGGTAAAATAGCTTATATGTATGATAATAACGATGGTCATGATACATCTAGTAAGATGATGCCAGTTTTGGCAGAAGCTTTTGATAGTGTTGGTTTAAAGCCACAAGATATTGATAAAATATTTGTGGTTAATGGACCAGGTTCTTTTACAGGAATTAGGGTTGGCCTTACGGTAGCTAAAACTATGGCTTATACATTGAATATTCCTATTGTTTCAGTTTCTTCTTTGGAGGTTATGGCGAGTGGTAAGGCAGGCACTGCATTAATTAATGCAAGAAGGGGCTATGTATTTGCTGGTAGCTATGATGAAAATTTAGGTGTGATATACCCTGATAGTTATGTTTTAATGAGTGATGAATTAAATAAGCCATATATTAGTTATGATAGTTTTGATTTTGATACGTTGAAACCAAATATTGATGTTTTGAAGGTAATAAGGAAACATGAAAATGATGATCCGATTAATCCACATGCTATAAAACCTAACTATTTAAAAATGACAGAAGCTGAGGAAAATTTGAAGAAACATGATAGAGAGAGTTAGTGATTTTAATTTAGTTTTACCATTTATTAAGAAATATTTTCCTGATTTTCTTTTGCAAGATGATCCATTTGAAAAAATGCTATGTTTTAAAAAGAATGGGATAATTGTTGGGATTATTTCTTATAGTATTATTTATGAACGAGCCGAACTTAATTATATTGTTACAGATGTTGCTTATCGAAGAAGAGGTATTGCGCAAAAATTATTTGATGAAACGATTGATGATTTGAAAAATAATATGGTGGAAAACTTTAGTTTAGAAGTAAATATTAATAATAAGATGGCTATTAAGTTTTATTTGAAAAATGGATTTGAGATAAAAGCTATTAGAAATAATTATTATGAAAGTGATGATGCATATTTGATGGTTTTGGAGGTGAAGTAATGTATATTTTAGCGATTGAATCAAGCTGTGATGAGACGAGTGTTAGTATTATAAAAGATGGATGTGAAGAGATTAGTACGGTTGTTTTATCACAAATAGATACACATAGGAATTATGGTGGAGTGGTACCGGAGATTGCAAGTAGAATGCATGTTGAAAATATTACGATAGTGATTGATGATGCTTTAAAAAAAGTAAATATGAAAATGGATGATATAGATGCAATTGCGGTGACTTATGGTCCTGGTCTTATTGGGTCTTTACTTGTTGGTTTAATGGCGGCTAAAACGTTAGCGTTTATTTATAATAAACCATTAATACCAGTTCATCATATTGCAGGACATATATATGCGAATAATTTAGTTAAAAGATTAGAATTTCCGTTGATTGCTTTAGTTGTAAGTGGTGGACATACTGAGCTTGTTTATATGAAGGAGGATTATAGTTTTGAAAAATTAGGTGGTACTTTAGATGATGCGGTTGGCGAAGCTTATGATAAAGTGGCTAGAGTGATTGGTGTACCTTATCCAGGCGGACCAATGGTCGATAAATTGGCCTTTGAAGGTGAAGATACATATGATTTACCTTTACCACTTGATGATGATAGTTATAATTTTAGTTTTAGTGGTTTAAAGAGTGCGGTAATTAATTTAGCGCATAATGAAGTGCAAAGAGGTAATAAGATTAATTCAGCTAATATGGCTTGTTCTTTTCAAAATAGAGTTGTAAAAATTTTAGTTAAGAAGACAATGAAGGCTTTAAAAGATTATGATGTTAAGAATTTAATAGTTGCTGGTGGAGTGGCAGCTAATAAGGGACTTAGAGAAGCATTAACTAAGGCATGTGGAAAGAATGAAATTAATTTAATTATCCCTGAGATGAAGTACTGTACTGATAATGCGGCAATGATTGGAGCGGCAGGATATTATGCTTATAAAAGAGGAGATATTGCTGGGCTTGATTTGAATGCGAAGGCAGTTTTACCTTTAAAATAAAAAATGTTAAAGTTATTAGCTTTAGCATTTTTTTAAATATCTTTTTTTATTAATTCGTTACTTTGAAATCTTTCGCCATTATTTTCACTTTCAAAATAAATTTTGTAACCACAAGTATGGGCAATCTTTTCAATAGTAGCAAAATTAACATCTGTTGTTTCAGTTTCATACCTAGATAAAGTATTTTGAGTGGTATTGATTAGTTTAGCCATTTCTTTTTGGCTAAGCTTTTTTTGTTTCTCATATATCTTAATGTTTTTCCTATCATATTTGTCACCAATTAAATTATCCAACAAACGGATAGATTTGTCTCGACATATCCAAAAATTGGATATATGCTTTAAGTGAAGTAATATCCAATAATTTAATAGTGCTTAATAGTAATAAAAACTAAAGATTTTTATATTTCTTTAGTTTTTTGTGTTTTTGGCTTTTCATAATGCATAATGTCACTGAGTGAACAATCTAAAATATAACAGATTCTAGCAAGAACATCTTTGTCATATCTGACAATTCTATTATTATAATATCTATCAATTATTTGATGATGTAATCCTGTTCTTTTGGCAAGTTGAGTTTTTGTTATATTTCTTTTTTTCATTATAGATTTAATATCAAAATAAATATCACCGTAATCGACATATATAACTACACTATTCATATAAATCACCCTTTTAATTATTGTATCATTTGTATTCTTTTTGCAAAACCGCCCTTAAGAGCTGTTTTAATATTCTGAATATATATTCAAATATTTGGATTTTTGTGTTATAATTTTATTAAATACGATAAAATTCGACAGAGTACAGTTATTATAATTTGTTTAGTGTTTATAAAATAATTTAACGGTTTGCTGTGTTGATGGCAATATTGGAGGAATATTTATGGAAAAAAAGAATAGAAAGTATATAATATGCTAAGCACTGGAGGATAATATCCATTGGCTTTAGCCACATAAATCCTTCAAGGACTGGAAAAAACAAACAAAAAGTATTACAATGTCTAGTAGGTTATAGAAGTTTTTGGTTATAAAAAACTTCTATAACTTTATTGTGGCAAATCGCAAGCGAAGATATATAGGGGAAAGTAATTGTTTGTGATTTGTGACAAAAATAGAAAAGTCTGCTTTAAAGTGAATATATATATTTATATGTAGATATTTTAGTAGATTTGGGTATAATGCCCCTTACCCCCAAATATATGTGGATATGAAATATTATTATTTAAGCTAATTATGCGGATCGATAATGAAAATTATAGTAAAATTTTGTTGAGCCACATTCTTGGCATTTATATTGAAATAATTTTTTTGTTTGTTTATATAAAAATTGATTTGTTGATATTTTTGAAATAAGAACTCTACATAATTTAAGTAGACTTTTTTTATTTCTATTAGCTAATAATCCATAATGTTTAATTTTAGTGAATTTACTTGGAAGAACATGAAGTAAAAATCTTCTGATAAATTCATCAGCTGTTAAGGTCATTAATTTAATTTTGCCGTTATCTTTATAATCTTTATATTCAAAAGTAATAAAGCCATTATCTATATTTTTAATACGACTATTAGAAATGGCAACTCTAAAAGAGTATCTACCAATATATTCTATAACATTTTCTGGTGAACCTTTAGGTGGTTCGATATAAGTAACCCAATCTTTATTATAAAGTGGTCTTAGGAAATCATTAAATGTTTTTAAATCTTTAAGATGAGATAAATGTTTAGGTAAAATTAAATTTTCTTTTTTTAGTAAAGCTAAAAACTTATTTTTAAATAAAGAAGATAAGACTTCAACTTTGAATAAGTAACCATCTTTACAATTAACCCATTTATTATTTTTAATTCCACCGCCAGTAACAATAGAATGAATATGAGGATGGAATTCCATAGTTTGTCCCCAAGTATGTAAGATAGAAGTAATACCTACTTTGGCTCCAAGCCATTTAGGGTCATTCGCTAAAGTCAAAATAGATTCACTAGTAGCTTTAAATAAAATATTATAAAATACTTTTTGATTATATAAAGCAATTTCATTAAGTTCAGCTGGGACAGTAGTTACAATATGAAAATAAGGACAATTTAAAAGATTATTGTTTTCTTTATCTATCCATTTTTCTTTCGAATAGTTTTGACACATAGGACAATGTCTATTTCTGCAGCTATTAAAGGCAGTTATAGTTTTACCGCAATGTTCACAAGTAATAGTATGATAGCCTAAATTTTCAGTTTTACAGTTTATAATGGCATTATAAACTTTCCATTGGTCTTTAGATAAATTGTGATTTTTAATATATTCTGGTCCATAAGTTTTGAATATATCACTAATCTTATAATGCATTATTTCACCACCTCATCTAACGGCGAAATAATTTCAGTAAAATCTTCAGCTAAATGAAGATACATCATAGTAGTATTAATAGAGGAGTGACCAAGGAATGCTTTTAATTTCCAAATATCTCCATCATTTTCAATATAATGAGTAGCGAAAGAATGTCTTAATGTATGAAAGGTATAATCATACGAAAAATCACATTTAATTAATAAGGCTCTAAAACTGGCAGCCATGGCTCCTGAAACTAAATATGGTTTCTTACTGTTTTTATGGCTTGCAGGAAAAAGGTAACCACCAGATTTTTTAATAATAGTTTCGTTTCTAGAGTAATAAACCTTTAATAATTTTAATGTAAAATTTGGAAGAGGAGTATATCTTTCTTTGCCACCTTTTCCTAACACTTTTATGCGTTTATTATCTAAATCAATATTTTTAATATTTAGAGAAACCACTTCAGTAATTCTAAGTCCAGAACCATAACCAAAACAAATCATTAATTGTATTCTTAAAGATTTAGAATTTTTTAATAAAGTAATAATATCGTTTTTGGAAAAAACTTTAGGTAATTTAGATATAACTTTACAAGCTGGAAGTAAAGCATTTTTAAAATCTTTATTAAAAACAACAAGATAGTAATATTTAATAGCAGCTCTATTGACATTTATGGTAGAAGCATTCCCACCTTTATTAACGAAGTTGCTTTTTAAATATTCTAAAATTTTTGTTTCTGTAAAATTTTCAATATCTTCTCCTTCATAATGTTTTTTGAACCTTTTAATCGCACTTATATAATTGTTTATAGTTTGTTTACTACAATTTCTAAGTTTTAAAAGGTCAATAACTTTTAATAAATCTTCTGACATAAAATAAAACCTCCAATCTGAAAGAAAATTTATATAAACTTTCCGAAAAGAGGTTGAAATCCGTTTAAATTTATGATATTTTATATACCGAACGTGATTAACTTTTCTTGGTCGGAAAGTTAGTGGTAGATATTCTACCACAAATCACGTTCTTTTTGTATACTTAGTTTATAGTTTTGCCTTTTAGATTACTAGACTTCGCGTCAGCGATTTGGTACAATACATTGTGGTGATACAAATGAGAAGAGGAGCCAACACACAATATGATTTGGAAGTACATGTAGTATGGATAACAAAGTATAGAAGAAAGATATTAAGAGGGAAAATAGTAAATAGATTAAAAATATTGTTGATGCAAGGATGCACAGCAAAAGGAATAACAATTGTAAGAGGAAACATCCAACCAGAACACGTACATTTGCTATTAAGTATTCCAGCATCACTTTCTGTATCTCAAGTTATTCAATATATTAAAGGGAGAAGTTCAAAAAAATTACAAGAAGAATTTCCGAGTTTAAAAAAACAATTTTGGGGTCAGCACATGTGGGCGACGGGATATTTTTGTAGAAGTGTAGGAAAAGTAACACAAGATATGATAGAAGAATATATAGAAAATCAAAATGATAATGTTGATGATATTTTTAGACAAGATAGTATGCTTTAGCATAGTATGACTTTCAGTCATCACTACAAACCCTGCACTTTCAGTGCAGGGTGGTTGATAATCAAATATAATAGGATTTGTAATAGCCATGGTAATAATGAGTGGCTTTGCAGTATATGCGGCTGTTACATTTCCAAGTAAGGATGTCACATATGAAAACGGCACAAGTGGTTTAGAATCAAATAATGTCCAAGGGGCGATAGATGAATTATATAAAACATGTACAGAAAAACCATTAGGTTCAGATACCATAAAAGATTTAGTATCAACAAATACTAATGAACTATATAAAGATGAACACGGTGATATCAGATATTATGGAGCTAATCCAAATAACTATGTAAGTTTTAATAATGAACTATGGCGTATAATCGGAGTTATAGATGGCAAAATAAAGATAATCAGAAATGAAAGTATAGGAAATATGGATTGGGATAGTTCAGGTTCAAATAATTGGAATAATGCATCATTAAAAAAATATTTAAATGGAGACTATTATAATTCAATAAATGGAACATATAAAAATATGATATCAAATGAAACATATTACTTAGGTGGACCTACGGTTAACAATTATGCAACGTTAACGGCAAGTGGTTACTATAATGCTGAAAGAGATAGCAGTCAAGTATATAGTGGAAATCCAGCAAGTACAACACAAAATATAGGCTTAATGTATCCAAGTGACTATGGATATGCGGCAGGAAGTAGCTGTTTATCAACGGCACTTTATAGGTATAATAGTAGTTGTAAAAACAGTGATTACTTATTTAGTGGAGTGACTGAATGGTTACAGGCTCCTTATGCCAGTAGTAGTTCCGATGCGGCCGCTCTGTTCGCTATTGGTCGCGTCGGCCGCAACGATTCCGTGACCCACTCCGGTGCGGTCCGCCCAGTCTTATATCTAAACTCCAACGTTCAAATTACTGGTGGAGATGGCAGTCAAAATAATCCATTTCAACTTGGATAAAATAAAAAGGCTATTTTTGTAGCCTTTTTTCTATGAAAACAATTATGTAATATAATAAGCTAGCCATTATAGCTAGTAGAATTACACCAGTCATTACTAAGTTTAAATTAAATACTTGTGAACCATACATGATTAAGTAACCTACACCAGCTTTGGATACGAGAAATTCACCCATAATGACACCTATAAAGACAAGCCCTATGTTGACTTTGCAAACGCTTATTAAATTTGTGTAGTTACTTGGTAAGATTAATTTAAAGAATATTTGATGTGGTTTGGCTTTAAAACTTTTGAGTAATCTTATTTTATTTTCATCAGTGGAGGTGAAGGCTTGCTGAACATTAATTATTGTAATAATGATTGATATAAATAATGCCATGATAATAATTGATTTGGTACTTGCACCGGCAATGATTATGATAATAGGTCCTAAAGAGACTTTAGGTAGACTATTTAATATGGTTAAATATGGGTCTATAACCTTAGAGATAAATTTAAAGCGCCAAAGAATAGTAGCAATTAAAATACCGCCTATGGTTGCTATTAAAAAACTTATGATTACTTCATAGAAGGTAATCCATATGTGATGAAATAAGGTGCCATCTTTATATAAGTTTACAATTGTATTAATAATAGCTTTTGGACTAGAGGAAATAAAGGTGTTTATTAAATTATGATTGGCGGCAAATTGCCAGAGGAAGATTATTAGAAAGATTATTAAAAGTTGAGTGCATCTAATAAGGAATTTATTTATTTTTATTTTTTTTAGATAATTTTTATGTTCTTCACTATACATGATAATCAATATCCTTCCATATTTTATCGTAGTAATAGGCAAATTCTTTGGCTTTTCGGTTTTGAATAGGTGTGCCTTTATTTGTTAATTTAATTTCATAGATGTTTTTAATGGTACTTGGTCTTGAAGTTAGGACAATGACTCTATCGGCCATTGAAATTGCTTCTGAAAGATCATGGGTTACCATGATGGCACTTTTTTTCTCTTTTTTGATGATTTTATAGACATCATCAGAAACGGCTAATCTAGTTTGATAATCTAGGGCTGAGAATGGTTCATCTAAAAACAGAATATCTGGTTTAGTGGCTAGAGTTCTAATTAAAGATACTCTTTGTCTCATACCACCTGATAAATTATGTGGATAGGCTTTTTTAAAGTCTTTCAAACCATAGGTGTCTAATAGGTTATTTACGTAATCTAGGTTTTTTTTAGTTAATTTATTTTCTAGTTCTAGTCCTAATAAGCAGTTTTTATAGATTGTGCGCCAATCAAATAGGTTATCTCCTTGAAGCATATAACCGAATTTTAGGCTTTTGTCAATTTCAATTTTTCCACTTGAGGCGTTATCTAAACCGCAGAGAATGGAAAGTATAGTACTTTTTCCACAGCCACTAGGCCCGACGATGGCGACAAATTCACCTTGTTTTAAATTAAAAGAAAAATTATCCACAGCTAATATTTCATTATTTTTTGTGTGATAAGTTTTTCTTAAATTTTTAACTTTTAAAATATCCATTATTTTTGAGCGTATGTGTTATCAACTAATTTATTATAAGGTGCATTTTTGTCTAATTGTCCGGCATTTTTTACTATTTCTTCTATGTGATTAAAATCTTCTTCTGATATGTATGTTGTATCATACCAAGAATCAATGTCTTTATATCTTTGAACTATTTCGGTTAAATCTTCTGCTTTGGTGTCTGGGAAGTAGTCTTTAATATTTTCAGCGATTTCTTCACTTGTGTGATTATGAACATAGTCTAGACCCTTTTGAATAGCTTTTGTGAATCCTTCTATAACATCTGGGTTTTCTTCAATATAGCTTTTTTTAGCATTATAAGTGGTATAAGGAACGTTACCTCCTAGTTCACCGATTGAGGCTACGATGTGGCCATATCCTTCTTTTTCTAGTTCTGATGCAGTTGGTTCAAATAAAGCAACATAGTCACCAGTTCCTCCTATGAATGCACCTGACATAGATGCGAAGTCGATACTAGTGTCGATATTGGTTTCATCACTTTTGATACCATTGATATTTAAAGCGTATTCTAAGGTCATAGCTGGCATTCCGCCTTCTCTACCTCCAATGATATGTTTACCTTTTAAATCTTCTAAGTTAAAATTATCTGTGTCTTTTCTGGCAACTAAGAAACTACCATCTTTTTTTGTTAAGCCAGCAAAATTTATTAGATAATCTTTATTTCCTTGGTTATAGTTATAAATTGTGGATTCGCTACCACAAAAACCGATTTGAACATCATCAGATAAAACGGCTGCAGTTACTTTGTCAGCGCCTGATGTTAAAATTATTTCAACATCTAAGCCTTCTTCTTTAAAGTAACCTAGTGAATGAGCAATATACTGTGGTGCGTAGAATATACTGTGGGTTACTTCAGCAACTTTAACTTTAGTTAATCCTTTCTCTTCTTCTTTTGGAGTAAAAACGAAAAAGCCAGTAATTATTAGGCCAATGGCTAATAGGGCAATTATAATTTTTTTCAAGAACTCCTCTCCTTTCTAACTTTCATAGTATTATATTCATAATTTTCTAAAAGGTTTTAAAAGATTATCAAAAGGCTAAAAAATAATGGACAAAGTGTGGTAAAATGTATATAGATTGGAAGGGATATTAATGAATGATAATATAAATTCTAGTTTGGTTATAATAATAGATAGAGATGGTTATACTTTTGATATGGGGAAATTGACGGATGTTAAAACACATGCTGAATATTTGAGTAAGTTTCTTAAACAGAATTATGATGGTTTTGATGGGGTTGATAAAAGTACACCAGTTAATAAAGTTATTGATGTTTTAACAGATTTTGGTAATGTGGTTTTTTTAAACGAAAGACTTTTTGGGGCTATTTTTATTCCTAGTGATTTGAATGATAAACAATTGTCGGCTATTTATAATTTATCTTTAGAAATAGGTGATAGACCAGTAGTTTTAAATCAAAAACCTAATATGGATTTAGGTTATCCTCTTTATCAAGTTAATAGTGTAGATGAAAGTGTGAATTTAAAAGAGGTAATTGACAAATATTTGGAATCTAAGAAAGTAAGAGGACGTCAAAAATAATGGATAAAAAGAAATTCAATCCAAAAGTTGCTATTATTGATAGTGATGGTCAAGTATATATGGTTGGAAGGGAAAATGAGGCTAGGTTACATGTTCCATATTTACTGAAGTTACTTCATTTTAAATATCCAAATATTGAAGTTGGTAGTGTAGCAAATAGTAATGCACGTGATCGTTTGGCTTATATATTAGTAGAGCTTGGTAATGTTGTTTATCTTAATGATGTAAGTTTTGGTATGGTTTATTTTCCAAAGGAACTTACTGATAAACAATTAAAAACCATAGATATTTTAGATTTAGATAAAAAGGTATTGGTATGTCATAGTCCTAGGGAAATGGGCGGTAATATTAATTTTAGGAATTTTGGTTTAGATGGTGATTATAATTTACAAGAAGCTACTTTAGAGTATTTAGAAAATACAAAAATTCATGAACGAAGGAAATGATTAATTTGAAAAATATTGATGATTATACATTGGTGATTGTAGGTACTAATGGGGCTATAGAATATTTTGGGGAAAAAGAAGAATATAGATATCATATTGAGGCTTTGAAGGATTATTTTTATACTTATTATTTTGATTTGGCAAATAAAGTAGATGCGGATAATATGAGAAATAACGAAGATATTATCTTTTATTTGAATCAGTTTGGTAAATGTGTTATTTTAAATTCAGATGGTTATGCACTTTGTTATGTGCCTTTAGATATTAATAATAATCAGAAGGTAACTTTGTATAATTTGTTTCAAAAATGTTTAAGTAAGAAAATTTATATAGAAACTGATTTTAATGGTGAAAAAAGAATTTTTAAATATACTGGTGATGATAGTATAAATTTTTTAGGAAACAGTGAGGTTAAGGATAATGGAAGATGTATCTAATTATATGGCAGTGGTGATTGAAGATAATGGAAATATTAATTATTTAGGATTGGATTTTAGTTTTTCTTTTCATGATGAATGTTTAATTGATTATGCGAAAGATAAATATCCAAAAGTTGCTTTGTTTGAAAATATTGATTATATGGATCAACCACTTGTTATTGTTTATTATTTAACTAAATTACGTAATATTGTTTTTACAAATGTGTCTGTAGATGATGAGAAAAGAGGTATGCTTTATATACCTGATAGTTTAACAGATAAGCAGATTAAACCTTTGAATGATTTGATGAGCAAAATTATGGATTTTAAGGTTTACATTGAATATGATTTACATTATGATGATATGGTTATGTCATCAGAGATGGTTTTAAATGATATGGCTGAATTTAATGAGTTTTGTACTCAAAGAAAATTAAATACAAGGAGATAATTATGAAAAATAAAATAGATGACTATAAATTGGTTATTATAACAGGTGAAAATGAAAAAAGTGATGATATAGATGGTGAAGTTATTTTTGCTGGAAAGAATGAAGATTATTCTTTTCATATTCATGCTTTAATTGATTATTCAAGAGGTAGATATCCAAATGTAAATGTGTTTCAGCACATTAATGATAGACATCTGCCTAATGTTCCAATATTCTTTTTAACATGGTTAAATAGTATTGTTTATGCAAATACTTCTAGTGAACGAGCTGGAAACTGTGGTATGCTTTATATGCCAGATGAGATAAGTGAGAAGCAAAGGGAAGCGTTATTAAAGCTTGCTGAGGCTATTCCAACTGCGCAAGTGGGTATTGTCTATGATATGGATTTTGATGATGGAGAAGTGAAATTAAAGGAGTTTAAGTATAAAAAAAGTCATAGTTTTTATGAAGCTTTGAATGAATTTTTAAAAATGAATGAAAAAAAGTCTAAAAAAATTTAGACTTTTTTAAGTTTTCCGTTTTTTAACAAATTTAATAATTTTATATTTTGAGAGTATGAGCCATGATAACTTGTAATGCCATTATTTTCAGCTAGTTTTTTTCGGTAACTATATGAACTATTTTCGCCTATTGATTTTAGAGCGTCGACAATTGATCCATGGTGGTAATTAGAAGCATTTAAATATGTATTTTTTGTGTTAGTTACTTTTTTTATTGAAGTAGATTGTTTAATAGTTTGAGTGGTATTTGTTTTATTATTAGGAGTAGTTTCTACCTGTTTAGATGGGGTGTTTAAAGAATGTAGAGGATTTTCTTTAATGTTATTAGAATTCCGCACTTCTAAATGTAGGTGTTTGCCATAAGCATTACCAGTTTCTCCGATGGTACCTATTATGTCGCCTTTATTTATTTTTTGCCCTTTGTGTACTTGGATGCTGCCGTGTTTTATATGAGCATATAAGGCGGTTTTACCATTGTCTTGTTTAATTTTAACGTAGTTTCCATAGGTAGCAGTTCCTTTACTTTTGTGGTTAGTTCCTTTAATGTTGTTGACAACAGTTTCAACGGTACCATTTTCTATGGCTATAATTTTTGCTTCACTTTTATCACTAGCTACGATGTCAATTGCTTTGTGTCCTTGGTCATAGTCGTTAGTTATGACCTCATTCATGCTTTCTAATACATGAGTAATTATTAAATCACCTCCTTTCATAGATTAATATACGATGTCAAATGGTGGATTTCCTTCTTTTTTCTAAAAAAATCAAAAAAAATTTGGTATAATAGTATTGGTGAAGAGTAAATGGACTTAAGCACATTAAATGATAAACAAAAAGAAGCAGTGGAATGGCCAGATGGTCCGATACTTGTTTTAGCAGGGGCTGGAAGTGGTAAGACGAGAGTTTTGACAACGAAACTGGCTTATTTGGTTAATGAAAAAGGAGTTAATCCTTATAATATATTAGCAATTACGTTTACGAATAAAGCGGCTAAGGAGATGAAAGAGAGATCTTTTAAGATGCTTGGAAGTGATGCATATCATATGCAGATATCGACATTTCACTCTTTAGGATTACTTTTAATTAGAGAAAATTACGAAAAACTTGGTTTTGATAAGAATTTTACGATTTTAGATAGTGATGATAGTTTAACAATTATTAAAAAGATTTTAAAGGATATGAATTTGGATCCGAAGGTTTATAATCCAAGAGCAATTAGAAATAAAATAAGTAGTGCGAAAAATGAACTTATGGATTCTAATTATTATAGTAGATTCGCTAATTCTGAATATGAAGAAATTGTTTTAGAAGTTTTTAAAAGGTATGAACAAAAAGTAGTTAAGAATAATTCGATGGATTTTGATGATTTACTTTTACTTCCAATTAAATTATTTAAAAAATATCCAGATGTTTTAGAAAAGTATCAAGATAGGTTTAAGTATATTTTAGTTGATGAGTATCAAGATACTAATGAAGCACAGTATATTTTAATTAAAATGCTTAGTAAGAAATATAAAAATATATGTGTGGTGGGTGATTTAGATCAATCAATATATGGATTTAGAGGAGCTAATTTTAGAAATATTCTTAATTTTGAAAAGGATTATCCAGATGCGAAGGTTGTTCCTTTAGAGGAAAATTATCGTTCAACGGGAAATATTTTAAATGTGGCTAACGATATAATTAAACATAATAAGCAAAGGAAAGAAAAAAAATTATGGACTAAAAATGACAATGGTCCGAAGATTCGTTATCATAGAGCTTATGATGAAAAAGATGAGGCTAATTATGTGATGGAGGAGATAAGAAAATTAATTGTTAGTGGTGAGCCTAAATCTTCTATTGCAGTTTTATATAGGACGAATGCCCAGTCGCGTAATATGGAAGAAGCATTGTTACGTGATAATATTCCTTATAAGGTAGTTGGAAGTTTTTATTTCTATAATAGAAAAGAAATTAAGGATTTAATTAGTTATTTAAAGCTTATTTATAATTCTAATGACGATGTTAGTTTGCTTAGAATTATTAATGTGCCTAAAAGACAGATTGGACCTAAGACTATAGAGAATTTGGCGACTAAGGCGATGGAAAAAGGTGTTTCTTTATATGAAGCCATTGATAGTGGTAAGGAACTGGAGTTTAAAAAGTTAATTGAAAAGTTAAAAGACGAAAGTGAAAATGTCTCTTTAACTGAACTTGTTGAAATGATTTTGGTAGAATCCGGAATGAGAAAGGAACTTGAAAGTTCTAAAACTTTGGAAGCTGAGGTTAGACTTGAGAACTTAGAGGAGTTTAAGTCTATAACGAAGAATTTTGAAGAAAATAATGGAGTTATTTCTTTAGAGGAGTTTTTACTTGAGATAAGTTTGGTTTCAGATATTGAGGAGCATAAAAATAACAATGATGTGGTAACGCTTATGACGATTCATTCGGCTAAGGGGTTAGAGTTTGACCATGTATTTATAATTGGTTTAGAAGAAGGGTTATTTCCACATATGAATTCGCTTAATAGTTCTGATGAGATAGAGGAGGAAAGACGCCTTTGTTATGTGGCAGTAACTAGAGCTAGGAAGACCTTAACTTTAGTGAATGCAGAGAGAAGAATGCTTTATGGAAATACGAATTGTAATCCACCTAGTAGATTTATTTCAGAGATTAGTGATGAGTATTTAGATAAAGATATTAAAGAAGATAGTAAGTTTAACCGTGATGAAATGATTGATGAGACAGCTGAATATAGTGTTGGTGACCATGTGATTCACGATATTTATGGTGAGGGTGTGGTTGTTGCACTAGGTGGTAGTGTTCTATCTATTGCTTTTAGTCATCCATATGGAATAAAAAAAATTATGAAAGGTCATAAAAGTATTAGAAAGGTGTGATTTTAATGATGCTTGATATTATTGAATCAATTAATGAGTTTGTTGAACCATTTAAGGGTTGGATTGAGGATAATCATAATAATCCTTTTATGTGGCTTGCATTTGTGTTGATAGGAATTGCGGTTTTTGCAATTACTTATAATGCGCTTAATAAAAATAATCAGTAGGAGGTTTTATGGATTATACATTAGTAGTTATGGCGGCTGGAATGGGTAGTAGATTTGGCGGCTTGAAACAAATGGAACCGGTTGGACCAAATGGAGAGTTTATTATTGATTACTCTGTTTATGATGCTATTCGCGCTGGTTTTAATAAAGTGGTATTTATTATTAGAAAAGATTTCTATGATGATTTTAGAGAAACTATTGGTAAAAGATTAGAAGGACAGGTAAACGTCAGTTATGTTTTTCAGGAGTTAGATGATTTACCTAAGGGATATTTATGTCCAAGTTCTAGAACAAAACCTTGGGGGACTGGTGCGGCTATTTATAGTGCGCGTGATAATATTAATGGTAATTTTGCAGTCATTAATGCGGATGATTTTTATGGGGCAGATGCTTATAAGGTGCTTTTTGATTATGTGAAAAATAATTTTGATGAGGATAAAGGTTTAGCTTTGTGCTATGAAGTTGGTAATACTTTGTCTAAAAATGGTAGTGTTAAAAGAGGAATAGCTAGTAGTGAAAACGGACTTTTAACTGGTATTACAGAAAGTAAGATTGAAGCTTGTGATGGTTATGTAGTTGCTAAACCGTTAGATGGTAGTAAGCCATTTGAAACACCTAATGATACTTTAGTAACAGTTAATTTATTTGGATTTACTCCTAAGATGAAAGATATTATTGTGGATAATTTTTCTGTGTTTTTGAATGATAATATTGATAAATTAGATAGTGAATATTTGGTTCCTGATATTATTAATAGTGAAATTAATAAAGGTAATATTTCTTTTGATATTAAAGGAACTAGTTCTAAATGGTATGGTGTGACTTACAAAGAAGATAAAGATGAGTTAGTAGAGGCTATTGATGAATATATTAGAGAAGGAGTATATCCGAATAAGTTATTTGAAAGTGGAAAAGTGCTTTGTAAAAAATAAAAAGTTGGTATTTTATCAACTTTTTATAGTGGTTTATTTTTGTTAATTTTATATAAATAATTGAAGTTTGGACTATATTTATTTATAATGATTATAGGTGAGATTATGATAAAGGAAAGAATTAAAGAACTTACAGATATTATTAATAAAGCTAATCACGATTATTATGTGAATGATAATCCAACGATTACGGACCAAGAATATGATAGATATATGGAAGAGCTTATGAGACTTGAGGAAGCTCATCCAGAATTTAAGAAAGTAGATTCACCAACGCAGAGGGTTGGTAGTGAGGTTATTTCAGAGTTTAAAAAGGTTACTCATGAAATTCCGATGTTATCGCTTGGGGATATTTTTAATGAAGAAGAAATTATTGATTTTAATGAGAAGGTTAAAAAGGTAGTTCCACATCCAAAGTATGTAGCAGAACTTAAGATAGATGGTTTATCTGTTTCTCTTTTATATAGAAATGGTGAGTTAGTGCGGGCGGCGACTCGAGGCGATGGAGTTACTGGTGAGGATATTACGCATAATGCGAAGACGATTAAAGATATTCCGCTTAGGATTAAACAACCTATTGATATTGAGGTACGTGGGGAAATTTATATGAGTAAGGCTTCTTTTAAGAAGTTAAATGAAGGTGGAGCAAATTTTGCGAATCCTCGTAATGCGGCAGCTGGAAGTGTTAGACAGTTAGATTCTAAGGTAGCGGCTAGTAGGAATTTATCTTGTTTTATTTATCATTTGCCTGACCCAGAAGATTATAATATTTATACACATTATGATGCACTTAATTTTATGAAGGAGCTTGGGTTTGTAGTTAATCCAAATAATAGGAAAATAAATAATATAACGGAGCTTATGGAGTATGTTGATTATTATACTAAAGAAAGGCCTAATTTACCTTATGAGATAGATGGTATAGTTATTAAGGTTGATGATTTGAATGATCAAAAGAGACTGGGATATACAGCAAGGAGTCCTAAATGGGCAATTGCTTATAAGTTTCCGGCTGAAGAAGTTTTGACTAGAGTTCGTGATATTATTTGTACGGTTGGAAGAACTGGTCAAGTAACACCTAGTGCGATATTGGAACCAGTGCGTGTTATGGGGTCTTTGATTTCTAAAGCTACACTTCATAATGAGGATTATATTTTAAGTAAAGATATACGTATTGGTGATATTGTTTCGATTAAGAAAGCTGGAGATGTTATTCCTGAGGTTGTTAAACCGATAGTAGAGCGAAGAGATGGAACTGAGAAAAAATTTAATATGGTGGAAAAGTGTCCAATATGTGGAGAAGGTTTGACTAGAAAAGAAGATGAGGCTGCATATTATTGTTTGAATGAACATTGTCCAGCTAGAAAACAAGAGAAATTAATTCATTTTACTTCTCGTCATGCGATGAATATAATTGGTTTTGGTGATAGGATTATCGAAGATTTTTATAATTTAGGATATTTAAAAGACGATGATGATTTTTATCATTTATATGAACATACGGAAGATTTGAAAGAGCTTGAGGGTTTTGGGGAGAGAAGTATTGAAAAGTTACTTGATGAGATAGAAAAGAGTAAAAATAATTCTTTGGAAAGATTATTATTTGGTCTTTCTATTCGTCATGTGGGTACTAAAACGGCAGATATTTTAGCTAGAGAGTTTAAGAATATGGATAATTTGATGAAGGCTAGTTTTGATGATTTAGCGAGTATTAAAGATATTGGAAATACGATTGCGAAGAGTGTTTATGACTTTTTTAGAGATGAGAATAACATTAATTTAATTAATAAGCTTAAAGAAGATGGAGTTAACATGAGTTATTTAAAAGAAGTAAGTACAGAGGAGACTGTATTTACTGGAAAGACTTTTGTATTAACTGGTACATTAGAGAGATTTACTCGTGATGAGGCCAAAATTAGAATAGAACAGTTAGGTGGATCTGTTAGTAGTAGTGTTAGTAAGAAAACTAGTGTGGTGATTGCGGGAGCTGAAGCTGGTAGTAAACTTACTAAAGCACGGGATTTAGGAGTTACTATTTGGAATGAAGAGGAATTTTTAAATAATTTATCTAAGTATTGATAGATTATTTGGTTAGTTTTAGGAGTATAATAGTTTTTGGAGTTGGTTTTAATGATTTATACAGATTATTATGATAGTGATGAATTTAATAGAGCTTTTAATGAAATTGTTAAGTTAGATAATTCTGGAGTTGATCCATATTATAATTTGATTAGTATGCATAATTTAAAATATAAACTTGATAGAAAAGGTTATTTGTTCTTTATTTTAGGTAAGTATACGGTTAATACATTGCATGAAAGATATGTACTTAATTATTTAAAGAATCATCCTTATGTATGGAATTATAATGTTGCTGGGGCGAAAAAAAATTTGAATACTTCTTTAGGTCATGTACATTTTTCTTTATGTGTGAATAGTGTAAAAGACGCTTATTTTAAAGGCACGGATAAACATTCTTTTGATGTGTTATGTGATGTTTATGCGGGTAAATATAGAAGTAGATGTCATGAGATTTCTTCAATTTTAGGTGTGAATGGTGATTATGTGGTTACAGCTTTTGTGAATAGTCCAGTTAAGAATTATAAGTTTTTACATTCATTTGTTCAAAAAGGTGATGAAATTTTAGATTTTTCGAAAAATGTAAAGATGAGTAAAGATGAATATTATGATTTATTAAGTCCTGATGTTGTTTCTAAAATTAGAGGAGATAGATTGATTTCTGATATTATGTTTGTTTCACATAATTATCCACCAATGACACCTAAAGATTTTTTTGTCAGACATAATCAATTGGTTTTGAGAAGATAAAATGGTTCAAATGAAAACGAGTGATTTATCGAAAATATTACTTGTTTTTTTTTTTTTTTTTGATATATTGTTATTGGATAGGATAGGAGAGGTATTCATGAAAGAGAAAAAGAACAAATATATCAAGACAAATATAATAGGATTTGTAATAGCGATGGTAATAGTAAGTGGCTTTGCAGTGTATGCGGCAGTCACATTTCCAAGTAAAGATGTCACATATGAAAATGGTACAAGTGGTTTAGGAGCAAATAATGTCCAAGGGGCGATAGATGAATTATATAAAACATGTACAGCTAAGCCAGCGTTAGATGTCATAAAAGATTTAGTGTCAACAAATACTAATGAATTATATAAAGATGAACACGGAGATATAAGATATTATGGTGCAAATCCAAATAACTATGTAAGTTTTAATAATGAACTATGGCGTATAATCGGAGTTATAGATGGCAAAATAAAGATAATCAGAAATGAAAGTATAGGTAATAAAAAATGGGCGTCAAACAGTAGTAATAATTGGAATAATTCTGATTTAAAAAGTTATTTGAATGGAGATTACTATAATAGTATAGATGGAACATATAAAAATATGATATCAGAGGGAACATATTATTTAGGTGGACCGACTTCTAGCAATGCTGGAACTTTAAAGGCAGGCGGTTATTATAATGCTGAAAGAGATAGCAGGCAAGTATATAGTGGCAATCCAACAAGCACAACACAGTATATAGGCTTAATGTATCCAAGTGACTATGGATATGCGGCAGGAAGTAGTTGCCTATCAAAGGCACTTTATAATTATGATAGTAGTTGCAAAAATAGTGATTATTTATCAATTGGACTAAACGAATGGTTACAGGCTCCTTATGCCAGTGATGATTCCTATGTGGCCGTTCTGCGCAGTGCTGGTTACGTCAACTACACCTATTCCGTGACCCGCTCCCTTGCGGTCCGCCCAGTCTTATATCTAAACTCCAACGTTCAAATTACTGGTGGAGATGGAAGTCAAAAAAATGCATTTACTCTTGGATAGAGCTTGCGAAGCGTCCCCTGTAAGGCAAAGTCTTACGAGGACCGGCCCAAATTTCAAGGCAAAGTAAAGTATAAACAAAATGTAAAGGTTAAAACAATAAAGGTGGTGGTGTTAAGTTAAGTGCGTATAATAGATATGTATTTTAAAAAAAATACACCAAAGAGATTTAATAATTATTAAAAGGAAAGAAAAATATTGGAATGATTATTTGTACGACCGCGAAGCGGTCGTTTTATAGTTTGTTTTTTGTAATGGTTTTTGTTTTTTTGAAAAATTTTGTAGTTTTTTAGCAGTCATATATTGACAGTGCTAGCATACAATGCTATAATGAAGTAGCAATCAGATAAAAAGAGTGCTAAAAGAGGTGATTAAATGCTATCGAAAAGGCAAGAAGAATTATTAAAATTAATTGTTGAAAATTATATTAAGACAGCAACACCGGTTAGTTCGAAGGCTTTATGTAAGAAGATGAAGTGTTCGAGTGCAACGGTTAGAAATGAGATGGCAGCTCTTGAAGGACTTTCTTTAATTCAAAAGACACATATTTCATCTGGTAGAGTTCCAAGTGATAAAGGGTACAGATATTATGTTGATAATATTATGGTACCTAAAGAACTTAATGGTGAGGATATGTTAAAACTGAAACAGATATTTTCAAATAATGCATTAGTTCTTTCTGATGCGATTACAAAAAGTATGGAAATTGTTTCAGAACTTACGCATTACACAGCTATAGTTTTAGGTCATTCTTCTAGTGACAATAAAATTGCGAAGGTTGAGGTGGTGCCGATAGATGATAATAAAATGATTGCTATTGTAATTACCGATAAAGGACATGTAGAAAACCGTAATGTAGTTATTGATGGTAATGTTAGTAAAGCTGAAGTTAAGCAGACTATTGATATTATTAGTAAATTAATCGTAGGTGTTCCAATTGATGAAGTAGGTCAGGTTTTAGAGTTTGAGGTTAAACCGATTATTAACCGTTATGTTAAAGAGCATGAAGCTTTATATAATGCATTTTATAATGCGTTTAGTGATTTTTCGGCTAAGCCGCATATTAGAATGAGTGGAACGAATAATTTATTAATGGAACCTGAATTTGATGATGTTAGTAAGATTCGAACTTTACTAAATAAGTTTGAGGATAAAGATCTTATCAAGAGTATTAAGACTGATGATGATGAGATTAAGGTTTATATCGGAAGTGAAAATTCGATTGATGATGATGTATCAATTATTAAAACGAGTTTTTACAAAGATGGTGAAGAAGGAACGATTGCTTTAATTGGTCCAAAAAGAATGGAATATGGACGGGCTGAGGCATTACTTAATTACATTAAGGAGAATATAGGTAGGTGATATAGGTGGATAAAGAAGAAAAATATGAAAAGCATGAACATGATAAACATGATCATCATGATTATGAAAAACATTATGACAAACATGAAGATAAGTACGAACACCATGATAAACACAAAGATAAGAAGTGCAAATGCGATAAGCATGATAAGCATAAAGAGTGTAAATGTCATGATGATAAGTTAGAAGAAAGTTTAAAGAAAATAAAAGAATTAGAAGAAGAGGTATTAAAAGCAAAGGCTGACAATATTAATTATAGAAAAAGAAAAGATGAAGAAGTTAGTAAGATGTTAGAGTTTGCGAATGAAGATTTAGTTAAAGATATTTTACCTTCTATTGATAATTTTGAAAGAGCAATTAATTTAGATGATGAAAATTTAGATGATGAGCTTTCAAAATTCTTGGCGGGATTTAAGATGATATATTGTCATTTGGTAGAAGTATTAGAACAATATGATGTTAAGGCTATTGATGATAGAGGTAAAGAGTTTAATCCTAAATTCCACCAAGCAGTGCTTACTGAGAAGGTGGAGGGCATGGAACCTGGTATGGTAGTTGAGGTTATGCAGAAGGGTTATATGCTTAAGGATAAAGTTATTAGACCAGCTATGGTCAAAGTTAGTGAATAAGAAAGGAATGATTATATATGAGTAAAACAATAGGTATTGACTTAGGTACAACAAATAGTTGTGTTGCTGTTTACGAAGGTGGCGAAGCTAAGGTTATTGCGAACCCTGAAGGTTCACGTACGACACCATCTGTTGTAGCATTTAAAAATGGAGAGATTATCGTTGGTCAAGCGGCTAAAAACCAAATGGTAACTAATCCAGATACAATAGCTTCTATTAAGAGATTGATGGGAACTAAAGAGAAAGTTAAAGCTAATGGTAAGGAATATACTCCTGAAGAGATTAGTGCGATGATTTTAGGAGATTTGAAAAAAACGGCTGAGGCTTATTTAGGTGAGGATGTTAAGAAAGCAGTTATTACTGTTCCAGCATACTTTAACGATGCTCAAAGACAAGCTACTAAAAATGCTGGTAAGATTGCTGGTTTAGAGGTTGAAAGAATTATCAATGAACCAACTGCGGCTGCTTTAGCTTATGGTATGGATAAGCAAGAGAAAACTGAACAAATTTTAGTTTACGATTTAGGTGGAGGAACATTTGATGTTTCTATTCTAGAGATTGGTGATGGAGTATTTGAGGTTAAGTCTACTAGTGGTAATAACCATTTAGGTGGTGACGATTATGACCAAAGAATTATCGATTATTTAGTTTCTGAGTTTAAAAAGTCTAATAGTATTGATTTGTCTAAAGATAAAATGGCTATGCAAAGATTAAAAGATGCGGCTGAAAAAGCTAAGAAAGATTTAAGTGGTATGACTACTACTAATATATCTTTACCATTTATTTCACAAGGCGAAGATGGACCTGTTCACTTAGAGATTAGTTTAAGTAGAGCTAAATTTGAAGATTTAACTCGTGATCTTACTGAATCTACTTTAGAACCTGTTAGAAAAGCTTTAAAAGATGCGAAGTTAACTAAGAAAGATATAGATAAAGTATTATTAGTAGGTGGTTCTACTAGAATGCCTAGAATTGCTGAAATTATTAAAGAAGAACTTGGACAAGAAGCTTCTAAAGGTGTTAACCCAGATGAGGTTGTTGCTATGGGTGCAGCTATTCAAGGTGGAGTATTAACTGGTGATGTTAATGATATTGTACTTCTTGATGTTACACCACTTTCACTTGGTATTGAAACTTTAGGAGGAGTATGTACAGTATTAATTCCAAGAAATACTACTATTCCAACAAGTAAATCACAAGTGTTCTCAACAGCTGCTGATAATCAACCTGCTGTAGATATTCACATTTTACAAGGTGAAAGACCAATGGCGGCTGATAACAAAACACTTGGTAATTTCCAATTAACTAATATACCACCAGCTCCTAGAGGAGTTCCACAAATCGAAGTTACATTTGATATTGATGCGAATGGTATTGTTAATGTTAAAGCTAAGGATTTAGGTACTAATAAGGAACAATCTATTACAATTACATCTTCAACTAATTTATCTGATGATGAAATCGATAAGATGGTTAAGGAAGCTGAAGCTAATAAAGCAGCTGATGAAAAACGTAAAGAAGAAGCCGATGTTAAAAATGAAGCTGAACAAATGATATTTGCTACTCAAAAATCTATTAAAGATTTAGGAGATAAAGTAGATGAAAAAGATAAAAAACAAGCTGAAGATTTAATTAAGGACTTAGAGGAAGCACTTAAGAAAGATGACTTAGATGATATTAAAGCTAAGAAAGATAAATTACAAGAAAAAGCTATGGAATTAGGTGCTAAAGTTTACGAAGAAGCAGCTAAGAAAGCACAAGAAGCCCAAAATAACGACAGTTCTTCAGATAAAAAAGATAAAGATGTAAAAGACGCTGAATACGAAGAAAAATAGAAGTTCTAGGAGACTAGAACTTTCTCTTTATGAAAGGAAAATTTATGATTATAAAAGATAAAACTAGGGATGAAATAGATGAGAAGTATAAGTGGGATTTAAGTAAAATTTATATATCAGAAGATGAATGGCTTAAGGACTATGAATATGTTAAAGCGAATGGTGATAAGTATTTAGAGTTTAAAGGTAAGCTCAATAATGCGGATACTATTTATGAATATTTGATGTTTGATGAAGAGTTTTCTAAAAAAGTTGATGCGGTTTATATGTATGCGGCTTTGAAGTTCGATGAGGATACTAGTAATAGTAAATATCAAGAGCTTAAGGGTAAGATTGAGAAGGTACTTACGGATATTGGAGCCAAGAGTTCTTATGTTTTACCAGAGTTACTTAAGCTTTCTAAAGAAGATTTTGATAGATTTATGAATGAAAAATCTGAACTTAAGATGTATGAATATGAGTTTAGAAATGTACTTCGAATGAAAAATCATATTTTATCTGATAAGGAAGAAGAGTTACTTTCTAGTTTAGGTAAGAGTTTAAATAATAGTGAAGATACAGCTAGTTATTTAAGAAATTCTGATATGAAGTTTGGAATTATTAAAGATAGTGATAATAATGATGTAGAGCTTTCTAATATTAATTTTTCAAAGTATATTATGGATAATAATAGGGAAGTTAGAAAAAGTGCTTTTTATACCCTTTATAAAGAGTATGAGAATTTACAAAATACTTTTGCTTCTAGTTATAGTGGTAAGGTAAATACGGATAATGTACTGGCTTTAAGGCGTGGATTTAAAGATGCCAGAGATGCGGCTTTATTTGATAGTAATATTGATAATAAGGTTTATGATAATTTGATTGATGTTTTACACAAAAACCTTTATATTATGGATGATTATTATGCTTTAAAGAAAGAGGTTATGGGACTTGATGAGATTCATATTTATGATATTTATAGTAGTTTAGTTCCAGAATCTAATAAGAATTATACTTTTGAAGAGGCTAAGGATATTGTTTTAGATGCATTATCTATTTTAGGTGATAGTTATATTACTGATTTATCGAAAGCATTTGATGAAAAATGGATAGATGTGATGCCTAGCCATGGTAAAAAAGGTGGCGCTTATTCATGGGGAAGTTATACTACTAATCCTTATTTGCTTTTGAATTTTAATGGCAAGTTTGATGATGTTTCAACTTTAGCTCATGAACTTGGTCATTCGATGCATTCATATTATTCTAATAAGAATAATCCTTATGTATATCATCAGTATAAGATATTTGTAGCAGAAGTGGCTTCACAGGTTAATGAGTTAATATTAGCTAGATATTTGATTAATCATACGGATGATAAGAATGAAAAGTTATCGATAATAGATAGTTTAATGGAACTATTTAAGGGTTCAATTGTTCGTCAAACAATGTTTGCGGAGTTTGAATATTTAATTCATAAAAAAGAACAAGAAGGAACTGTTTTGACTAGTGAGTTTTTATCTAATGAATATTATAAATTATATGAAAAATATTCTGGTCATAATATGACTAGCGATAAAGAGATTAGATATGAATGGGAAAAAATTCCACATTTCTATTACAACTTTTATGTGTATCAATATGCGACAGGGTTAGCTGCGGCAAGTTATATTGCGGAAAATATTATGAATGGTGATAAGGAGGCTTTGAATAATTATTTGAAGTTCTTAACACTTGGTGGTAGTATGGATCCGATAGATGAACTTAAGGTGGCTGGTGTTGACATGAATAACCCAAAAGTTATACAATCAGCAATGGATACATTTAAAGGTTTGATAGAGGAGTTTAAAAATATTTACCGAAGTAGGTGATAAGTATGAATAAAAGAGATTATTATGAAGTGCTCGGCGTTTCAAAAGATGCGAGTGAGGCTGAAATTAAAAGTGCTTTTAGAAAGTTAGCTAAGAAATACCATCCAGATGTTTCTAAGGAACCTGATGCGGCAGAGAAGTTTAAAGAGGCACAGGAAGCATACGCGGTTTTATCTGATGAGACTAAACGTAGACAGTATGATCAATTTGGTCATGCCGCATTTAGTGGAGGTGCTGGTGGTTCTGGTGCAGGATATGGAGGATTTTCAGGATTTGATTTTGGAGATATAGATTTAGGCGATATTTTTGATGGTATGTTTGGTGGCGGTTTTTCTTCTGGTTTTGGTTCATTTGGTGGTAGAAGAGGTTCTACTAGAAAACAAAAAGGACCAGACAGAGTTATTCAAATTGATTTGGATTTTGAAGAGGCGGCTTTCGGATGTAAGAAAACAATTAATTTAACTTTGAATGAGAAGTGTGATGACTGTAATGGAGAGGGTGGACATGGTTCTAAAACTTGTGATAAGTGTCATGGCTCTGGTACAATTACTGGTCAGCAACAAACTTTATTTGGTTCATTTATGACAAGAACGACATGTGATAAATGTGGTGGAAGAGGAACTATATTTGAAGATACTTGTAAGACTTGCCGTGGAACTGGAAGGGTTAAAAAGAACAAAGATATTGAGGTTACTATTCCAGCTGGTGTAGATACAGGAAATCAACTTAGAATTTCTGGTAAAGGTGAAGCTGGAGTTAATGGTGGCCCTAATGGAGATATTTATTTAGAGTTTTATGTTAGAAAACATCCTATATTTGAAAGAGATGACAATGATATTTATTTAGATATGCCTATTACTATTACTGATGCGGTACTTGGTGCGAAGATTGAGGTTCCTACTTTGTATGGTACAGTTAAGGTTAGTGTGCCTGCTGGATCTTTAAGCGGAGATAAGCTTCGTATTAAAGGTAAAGGTATAGCTGATGTGAATAATGGCCGAAAAGGTGATATGTATATTGTTTTAAATGTTATTACTCCTAAGAAGCTTTCTCGTGATCAGAAGAAATTATTTGAAAGTTTGGCTAAAACTGATTTAGATGATTCTAGAGAATTTGATAGAATTAAGAAATATTTATAAGTGGCTTTTATGGTCACTTTTTTGAACTCTAATTTTTCATTGAACCAAAGGTTCTGTTTACGAAAAAAATATTCACTGGAAAGTATACATTGAATAATAATTATAGATGTTTAATATTTAAAATCCGACTTTTTTAAAGTGAGGTTCCGACTATTTTAAAATTGCAACTTGACTTTTTTAAATCTGTTACATATAATAATGTTGAAAGTTGGTGATAAAATGTATGAAAGAGAAGCTTTGAAAGTTATAGAAAATATTAATAAAACATTTAAGGTTTTATTAGTTACTGGTCCTAGGCAGGTAGGGAAAACGACTTTACTTCTTAGTATTAAACCTGATAATATGGAATATGTAACACTTGATGATGAAGTTTTAAGAGAACAGGCTAGAAAAGATCCAAAACTTTTTTTAGAAGAGCATCCTGCTCCTTTATTAATCGATGAAGCACAGTATGCACCTAATTTATTTTCATATATTAAGATTGCAGTAGACAAAAGTGATAAAAACGGGATGTATTGGCTTACTGGTTCACAGCAGTTTCATTTGATGAAAAATGTATCAGAATCACTTGCTGGAAGAGTTGGAATTGTTAATTTAAATAGTTTTATGTACTGTGAAATAGCTAAAAATAATTCTAAAGTTTTATTTGATCCTTTGAATTTGAACAAAGCTGAAAAGATTAATGTTAATGAACTTTTTGAAATTATATATAAAGGTGGTATGCCAGTTCTTTATAAAGATGATAATATTGATTCTAATATATACTTTCAAGGATATTTGGATACATATATTTCAAGAGATGTAAGAGAACTTACAGAAATTGGTAATGTTGAGTCATTTAAGAAATTTATTGTTAGTGTGGCTTCAAGAACTGGAGAACAGTTAAACTATAGTACACTTGCTGATGATGCAGGTATAAGTGTTCCGACATCTAAAGCATGGCTTTCAATACTTACTTCATCTGGATTAGTTTATTTATTGGAACCTTATATGTCATCAGAATTAAAACGAATTACGCATATGCCTAAAATTATTTTTATGGATACTGGACTTGCTGCTTTTTTAGCTGGATGGGAAAGTGCGAGAGATTTACAGCTTAGTCTAAGTGCGGGTCATTTTTTAGAAACTTATGTAATAAGTGAAATTGTTAAAGATTATAATGCAAGGGGAATTAGACCAAATTTATCTTATTATAGAGATAAGGATAAAAAGGAAATTGATTTACTTATTTATAAAAATAATACTCTTTATCCTTTTGAAATTAAAAAGACAGCTTCACCAAATAAATCAATGATTAAAAATTTTGAATTACTTAATAAAAGTAATAAAAATATTGGCACAGGAGGAATTATTTGTCTTTATGATGATTTGATGCATTTAGATGAAAATAATTATATTATTCCCATATCTTCGGTTATTAATGCGAAAGAATTATAGGTCTTATACTTATAATTCTTTTGTTAGTTTTAAGGCTGAATTATTGCTTAAATAATGAAAATATTAATTATTTTTGATATAATTGTTGAAGGTGAGCACTATGGAAAGAATAGATTATGAAATGGATGGATATAATATTCATGTTTTGAAAACGGATAGATTTAAGCGAGTGAAGATATTAGTGGATTTAGTGATTCCTGATGAACGTTATTTTGTTTATAATGTTCCACTTTTATCTAGTATTTTAATGAGAACAAATTCAAGATATGATAAGATAAACGAGAGGAATTTTGCAGCATATGAATTGTATTGTCCAGATTATTACACTGATTATCAAATATTTGGATCTAATTTAGTTTTTAGTTTAGTACTTACTTTTTTAAATGAAAAATATACTGAAAAAGGAATGAATGAAAAAGCAATTGATTTTGCTTTTAATATTTTATTTAATCCGAAAGTAGAAAATGGTTCTTTTGATGAAGAAATGCTTGATATTATTAAAGATGAGCATATTCATAAGATGGAGACTATTAAAGAAAGACCGAGAAGTTATATTATTCCAAAATTATCTGAACACATGCCTCATTCTTATTATAAACCACTTACTTTGGATGAAACTATTGATGGTGAGAAAAGTGTGACAGGTAAGTCTTTATATAGGTGTTATCAAAGAATTTTAAATGAAGCCCGTTTAGAGGTATTTGTAGTAGGCGATGTGAATAGTGATAACATTAAGGAAATTATTGATTCTAAAATACCATGTAGGCCTGTTTTAAATGATTTACACACTTCTTATATTATTCAAAAGAAAAAAGAGGATTTGGAAATTATTTCAGAAGATATTTTAGAAAGTCAAAGTTTACTAGCTGTGGGTTTAGTGTTTACTGATTTATCTTTTTTTGAAAGTAATTATGTTTTTAGAATTTATAATAGTATTTTAGGTGGTAGTAATAACTCACTTTTAAATACTGAGGCTAGAGAAAAAAGAGGTTTATGTTATTCTATCCGTTCTTCTCGTAATGATTTTACTGGTACTATGACAATTACGACAGCTTTTGATGGAAAAAATTATGATGAGATGATGAAAATTATTAAAGAAAAAATAGAGGATATGAAAAACGGTAAGTTCGATGAGATTTTACTTTCTGATTTTAAAAAATCGTATATTGATTCATTTAATGATAGTGAAGATTATATTGGTGTAAGTATGGATGATGTGGAAGATGAGATTTTATTTGGTGATGATTCAAATGAAGATAAAATTAAGAATATTAAAAAGGTGACTAAGGAAGATGTGATGGCTTTAGCTAAGAGAGCTTATATTAAGTCGGTAGTATTTTTAAGAGGAAATGATGGCTATGATAAAAAGAAAATTTGATAAGTTAAATAATTATGTTTATGAAGAAGTTTTAGATAATGGACTTAGGATATATATTTGTAATGTTAAAAGGAAAAATATATATGCGGAAATGACAGTATTATATGGATCAAAGGATATTTGTTTTAAAAAAGATGGTGAAGATTTTATAAATATATATCCTGGAGTGGCTCATTTACTTGAACATTTAATGTATAAGGCGGATGATGAGTTTGATCCATCTAGGATTTATGAAGTGAATGGGGCGGCTAATAATGCTTTTACTAATAAAAAAGCAACTTCATATTATTTTTGTGGGTCTACAAATTTTGAATCTAATTTAGATACTTTACTTAAACTGGTGAGCAGTTTAAATGTAAGTATAGAAGATATGGAACGAGAAAAGAAAGTTATTAGACAAGAACTTTTAGGAGATGTGGATAATCCCAAATATATAGCTTATAAAAAATGTATGGAAAATACAATTTTAAATGATTCTTTTCGTTATGATAGTGGCGGGGAAATTAATGATTTAGGTAAAATTAGTTTAGATATGGTTCAAAAGTGTTTTGATTATTTTTATAGACCTTGTAATATGTTTTTAGTAATATGTGGGGATGTTAATCCAAAAGAAGTAATTAAACAGGTTAAAGATTTTTATAATGATAAAAGTTTTACTAGTTTTGAGGTTACTTTAAAGAAGTATAATGAACCTGTTCATGTATTTAAAGAAAAAGAAATAGTGCATAGTGATGTTTCTAATAAAAGTATTGTTATTAATTATAAGTTTAAGAAACCAAAGTTAGATGAGTTTAAAATGAGAATTTATTTTAAGGCTTTACTTAGTTTGAAATTTGGATCTTTAAGTCAAATTTACGATAATAATTTAAAGGATTCTAATTATGTAACGAATATTGAATATGGTTCTTTTTATACGGATGATTATGCCTTTTATTCTTTTAATGTTGTGGTTTGGGATAAGGCTAATGAGGTTATTAGTTTAATAGATGATACTTTAAAAAATGGAAGTTTAAATGAAGAACATATTGATGTTTATAAGAAACTTATGATTAAAAATTTGATTTTAGATTTTGAAAATCCTGGTGATGTAGCAAATTTAATTCAAAATGATATTTTGACGTATGGGAATATTCATTATGATATTTATAATGAGTTGAAGGATTTAGATGTTTTAGATTTTAAGAAATTTGTTAGTACTTTGGATTTTTCAAATAGAAGTGTGGTTGTTTGTGAAAAGTAATTGTAGTGGTGTTTAATAGTTGTCATTTTTTGAAACTAACATTTTTATTTTTTAAGAGGTGCAAGGTGGTCGTAGGTATAAACCTTATGTTTTTACTGAGCAAGGTGTGGCTATGCTTGCAATTGATGTTTATTTTAAATAAGCAGATTTTTTCTGGTTATTTTTTGTGCTTGAAAAAAGGAAATCAGTTAAAAATGTCGTATGTTATATATAGGGGGTGATATGAATAATACTATAGTTAAAGATGAAGTAAAAATAGAAAATTTAATTGAAAACTTGGGAATATTAGTTGACAGGGCTTTGAAAAAATGATATATTGTAAACGATTGGTACTTAGGAAACTTTCGAAGCCCTAAGTCGTTTTATTTTAAGGATGTGATTTATTGAAACAATATAAAAGCTCTGAAGAATTATTAGATTATATAATTTCTAGAGGAGTTATTGTTACTAATAAAGATTATGCTTTAGACAAAATTAAAAAGTATTCTTATTATTCTATTGTGAATACATACAAAGATGTGTTTAAAACTTTGGATAATAATTATAAGAAAAATGTAAATTTTGAAGAAATATATTCATTATATGAATTTGATAAAAATATTCGTTTTATTTTTTTAACTTATATTTTAGAAATAGAAACGGTTATAAAATCTTTACTGGCTTGTAAATGTCAATACTAAAATGTACAAAAATGGGAATTTAAGTATGTACAAAAATGGGAATGAAAAATGTACATACTTATTTTGTGTATTGGTTTAATCATTATCATTATCAGTTTCTAAAATATCTTTTGTACGATATGATTTTCCATTAATATTAAAAACATGGCAATGATGTAATAGTCTATCAAGAATAGCATTAGCTAGTACTGGGTCGCCGAAAGTTTCAGACCATTTACTAAATGGAATATTTGATGTCATAATAATTGACTTTTTTTCATAACGTTTATTAATTAATTGAAATAAAATATTTGCGCCTTCTTTATCAATAGGCAAAAAGCCAACCTCATCAATTATTAGTAATTTATATTTATTATAAAATTTAATTCTTTCTTCTAATCTGTTTTCACTATAAGCTTTTTTTAAATTATTAATTAAATCATTGCAGTTAATAAAATAGGTTATTTGTCTATTTTTAGCAGCTTCAATACCAATAGCAGTAGCAAGGTGTGTTTTCCCCACACCCGGACTGCCAATGAATAATATATTTTCTTTATTTTCTAAAAAACGTAAATTTTTAAGTTCTATAACTTTTTCTTTATTAACTGATGGTTGGAACGAAAAGTCATAATCTTCTAATGTTTTATAAAAGGGAAAGTTAGCGACTTTTACACAACCATGAATTGCTTTTTCTTCTTTCACTTTAATTTCTTCTTCAGTAAGCTTATATAAAGTGTCAATTATATCTATCTTCTTGTCATTTATTAAGTTGATATATGAGTCTATCAACTCTTTAAATTTGTTTAATTTAAGTTTTTCAAAATTATTTAATAATTTATTATAATTGCTCATTTTCATACTCCATTTCTAATTCTTCCGTCATTTCTTTAAGGAACTTTATTATGTCTGAAACAGATGATAAATCCTTAATAACATCATCTTTATCGAATTTAGTATAAGGGTTAGATAAGTATTCGATAGCATTTTCACAATACTCTTTAATATCGCCTAAAAAATCATTAATTTTAATTTCTAAAATAAATTTTTTCATCATTATTAATTACCTTCTTTCTATTTTGTTAATTTATCTAATAAATTTAAATTATTTTTAGCCATAGTTTCAATTTCATTATCATCTCTATATGGCATTGTCTTTTTTAAAGCTTCTATGTAATGATTATCATCATAATTAATTTTTTTTGATGAAATATTGTGTGAAGCTATTAAATTTCTGTTATAATAGATAAAAAGTTTATTATCAACTTCCTTGAGTTTAACAGTTTGATTAATATACTTTTTGGGAACTGAATACTGAGAACCTTTATAATAAACAAGCAAACCATTAGATACTTTAGCAGGTGTCATAGTATCTAAATATTGTTCAATTATCGCTTGTTTAGGAAGCGGGTTTAAGTATTCTTTTTCTTTTCTAAATAGACCAATTGGTGGCATGCCAGTAGTTTGATTAACTTCTAAATTGATCTGTTTATTAAGCTTTTTTATAATACTAATTAATTCATTTTCATCTTCAAATTCATTATTATATGGAATAAGCCATTTCATAAATCTATTACAAGATTCATCTTTACCTTTAGTTTCAGGACTGTTTATTTTGCATCTTTTCGGTATCGTATCCATATCCTTACAAAAGGCTTTGAATTCAGAAATAAACTGTTTAGTAGAGTAATTTACTATACTAGACATATTGTCAGTAAGACATTCTTTAGGAATACCATTAATGTACTGAAACGTTTCAATAAGACATCTTTCAACTGATTCTAGAGTCATAAATTTACTATATATAAATACATGAAATCTTGACGCACATAATGTAGATGAAAAAATATAAAAGATAAATTCTTCGTTGTTTTTAGATGTCATTTTAATTGGTCCTTTCCAGTCAAATTGTAATTGTTTGCCCATTTCAGTTTCAAACCTTAAGTGAATTTTAGAATCCTTTTCAAGAAAATAATCTTGGTGTTTTAATATGTATTTTCTAAAATTGGAATAAGAACCTATATCGTCATCAAGATTCATTTTTATATACATATAAACAGCTTTTTTATTGCTTCCAGGTAAACTTAATTTTTCTTTTATAACGTCTTTATATTTATCTAATTTTGAACCTCTTTTAGCTTTAGGCTCTTCTTTATGTTCATTGAGATGATATTTTTTTACCGTTCTTCTATCCATCCCATAAATTCGTCCCAGTTCAGAATAATTAGGTTTTATACCTTGTATATCCAAGCATAACAACTCTCCTTTCAGATTTCTCATTTGTCACCTCCAATCCTTGATTAGAGTATAACAAAAGAATGCACTTAATGGGATATTTTTATGTACAATTTTGTACATTGTTATTTTCCCATTTTTGTACATTCTTATAGTATCATTAACACTGGCTGAACTTTTATCATCAAAATATGGTATTAACAATTATTTATTAGTAAGTAATTTTGATACTAATATTAACCCTAAAATAATACAAGACAATATTGATAAAATAAATGAAGAAATAAGCAAACAAAATGGCAAACACGAAGCTATTACTCATTATATTAATGAATATGGTTTTGTACCACCTTTTGTTTTAATTAAAATTTTAACATGGGGAGAATTAAGTCGTTTATATTGCATGCTGAAACAAACAGATAGGCAAACTATTAGTAAAGAGTTTAAAGTGCCTGATAATTTTTTAAAACAAGTAATGAAAAATATTACCATGATTAGGAATATATGTGCTCATAACGATAGAATGTTTTCCTTTCATAGTAAGTTTTTAATTACTTTTAAAATTATAGATAGTAATTATTATAACAAGGATAATTCAACTAATATTTATATGATTATGAAATCTATTCAACGTTTATTAGATAAAGATAAAAGTGATGAGTTCGAAAGATTGGTTAATTTAGAAATCGAAAAGTTAAAAAATAATATTAAATCTGTTGATATTAATTTAATTTTATATTTAATGGGATTTTTTAATGAATAAAATTAATTATATTGGATAGAATATTAATGATTGGTACTTAGAAAACTTTCGAAGCTCTAAGTCGTCAGGTCTCTATACAAATGTGTAGAGACTTTTTGAATATTGTTTATGTCTTTTGTGATTGTTACAATATTAGAATATTATATGAATCTCTAAGAAATAGTAGTTGAATTATTAAGTTATAAATATTATGATGAAAAGATTCTTGCGTATTTGCTTCCTAATATAGTTATAATTGTAAATCAGGTAAACATAAAATATTTAATGGAATTTATTTGATAAGTTACACTAATATAGTGTAAAAAATGATTTGATAAATACATAGATGATATAAATGTTCATTTGGTAGCTATAAGAGATTTGGCTAGGCTTTATCTACTGAAACGAGAAGAATAAATGAAGCGGTTAATAGAAATAAAGCAAAATTTTCAGAAAGATTTTGCTTTAGAATTACGGAAAGTGAGTATAATTTTTTGAAGTCGCAATTTGCGACTTCAAAGGGTGGTTCCAGAAAAGGGCATACAGTATTTACAGAGCAAGGTGTGGTTATGCTTGCAGCTATATTAAAAACTGATGTAGCTACAAAAGTAAGTATTGTTATTATGGATGCATTTGTAGCTATGAGAAAATATATCTCTTCTAATTTACTTGAGCAAAAATATATCAACAATATGGTGCTAGATTATAACTCTCAAGTCAAACTATTACATAGTAAGGCTGTTTATCATTGCGGGGTAAGTATAAATAGAATAGGTTATAAAACATTTTCTATTACTTTAATTGGTGATGAGGAGGTAAGTAGTTTATTAATAAATAGAGTTAATAACATTATATAGATAACTTGAAATAAAAAAATTTACTTATGCTGGGGATATTATAAATAAATTATAAGTTTACACAAACTTGTAATTTTTTTTGTGAAACATATTGATTTTGTTGACTGATTATTATATTAAAAGTTATAATTTAGGTTGTAATGGAGGTATGATATATGGAAGCATGGAAAGATTTTAAAGAAGGAAAATGGACGCGTGAAATTAATGTTAGTGATTTCATTAAATCTAATTATACAAAATATGATGGTGATGAGACATTTTTAAAAGGCACTACTAAAAAAACAGATAGTGTTTGGGGAAAATGTTCAGAACTTTTAAAAGAGGAATTAAAAAAGCATGTTTTAGATATTGATGTAGATCATATGAGTGGTATTAATGCTTTTGAACCAGGATACATAAATGAAGATGATGATGTAATTGTTGGGCTTCAAACAGATGCACCACTTAAGAGAATGGTTAACCCTTATGGTGGGATTAGAATGGTTTATCAAGAGTTAGATGCTTATGGTTACAAATTAAATCCGACTGTTGATAAGTATTTTAATGAATATAGAAAGACTCATAATCAAGGGGTTTTTGATGCTTATACGGGAGAAATTAGAAAAGCTAGACATAATGGTTTGCTTACTGGACTTCCTGATGCTTATGGTAGAGGAAGAATAATTGGTGACTATAGAAGAGTAGCTTTATATGGTATTGATTATTTGATGGAACAAAAGAAAAACGAATGGGATAATAAGTTAATTGGTCCAATGACTGATGATTTAATTAGACTTCGTGAAGAAGTTTCAATGCAGTATAGAGCTTTGGATGAGATTAAGAAAATGGCTTTAAGATATGGATTTGATATATCTAAACCAGCAACTAATTCTAAAGAAGCTGTTCAATGGACTTATTTTGGTTATTTAGCTTCTGTTAAAGAAAATAATGGTGCGGCTATGAGTTTAGGCCGTGTTGATGCGTTTTTCGATATCTATTTTGAAAGAGATTTAAAAGCAGGGTTAATTACAGAGGAGGAAATTCAAGAGTTAATTGATCAGTTTGTTATTAAATTAAGACTTGTTAGACATTTAAGAACTCCTGATTATGATGAGTTATTCTCTGGTGATCCAACTTGGGTAACTTGCTCTATTGGTGGTATGACTAATGAGGGCGAGAGTATGGTTACGAAAACAAGCTTTAGAATTTTAAATACTTTAACTAATTTGGATACTTCACCAGAACCTAATATGACTGTACTTTGGTCAACTAAATTACCAGAGGCATTTAAAAGATACTGCGCTAAAATGAGTATTAAAACAGATGCTATTCAATATGAAAGTGACGATGTAATGCGACCTATTTATGGTGATGATTATGCGATTGCGTGCTGTGTATCAGCTATGCGCGAGGGTAAAGATATGCAATTCTTTGGAGCTAGATGTAATTTAGCTAAGTCACTTTTATATGCGATTAATGGTGGTGTTGATGAGAGAACTGGAGATTTAGCAGTTGAAGGTTTTGAAAAGATGACTGATGAAGTACTTGACTATGATAAGGTAAAAGATGCTTACTTTAAGATGATTGAGAAGGTTGCTGATATTTATTCTAATGCGATGAATATTATTCATTACATGCATGATAAATATGCTTATGAAGCTGGACAAATGGCTTTACACGATACTGATGTCAATAGACTAATGGCTTATGGTGTAGCTGGACTTTCTGTCGCAACTGATTCACTTTCAGCTATTAAGTATGCGAAAGTAAAACCAATTAGAAATGAAGAAGGCATTGCGGTAGATTTTGAAATCGAAGGAGATTTTCCTAAATACGGTAATGATGATGATAGAGTAGATAATATTGCGAAAGAAATATTAGATAAGATGTTTAAGGAACTTTCTAAACATAAATGTTATAGAAATGCGCATCCTACTTTATCAGTACTTACTATTACTTCTAATGTAGTTTATGGTGAAAAAACAGGAGCTACACCTGATGGTAGAAAAGCTGGTGAACCTTTCGCGCCTGGAGCTAACCCAATGCATGGAAGGGATAGTAGTGGAGCTATTGCATCACTTAACTCAGTGGCTAAACTAGATTATGCTAATTGCTGCCGTGATGGTATTTCTAATACATTTAGTATTGTTCCATCTTCTTTAGGTCACTCTGAAGAAGAGAGAACCGAGAATTTAGTTTCTTTACTTGATGGTTATTTTGTTCAAGGTGCTCATCATTTAAATGTTAATGTTTTGAATAGAGAAATGTTAATCGATGCAATGAATAATCCCGATAAGTATCCACTTCTTACAATTAGAGTATCTGGTTATGCTGTTAGATTTAATAGGCTTACTAGAAAACAACAAGAAGAAGTTATAGCAAGGACATTCCATGAAAAAATGTAGTGGTTCGGTTGATTCGATTGAAAGTATGGGCTTAGTTGATGGTCCAGGTATTAGAACAGTTGTGTTTTTAACTGGATGTAAGCTTAGATGTTTATATTGTCACAATCCAGAAATGTGGACTAAGGGTAAGGATAATTATACTCCAGAGGAGTTAGTTCAGCGAATTATTCGCAATAAACCTTATTTTGGTGATAAGGGTGGAGTAACTTTCTCTGGTGGTGAACCACTTTTACAGATAGATTTTTTGGTAGAATGCTCTAAGTTACTTAAAAAAGAGGGAATTAATATTGCTTTAGATACAGCGGGCGCAGGTCTAGGTGATTATAAGGAAATTCTCGATTTGGTGGATTTAGTTATATTTGATGTTAAATATACTGATGGTAATGGTTATAAGAAATTAACTGGTTATAATATGCTTGAGAGTGAAAGGTTTATTTGTGATTTAAATAAAAGTGGTAAGGATGTATGGATTCGTCAGGTTGTTGTACCTGGAATGATGGATAGTGAGGAATATATTAATAGTTTAGCTAAGTATATTTTAAAGATTAAGAATGTTAGGAAGATAGAATTTTTACCATTTCATCATTTGGGTTTTTCTAAATATGATGAACTTAATTATCTTAATCCTTTAGAAGATATTTCAGAGATGGATAAGGATAAATGTGATGAGTTATATGAAAAATTTATAAGTAAGTACAATGAATTAAAGGAGCATATATGATATTTATATGGTACGCAAAGTGTTCGACATGTCAGAAGGCTAAAAAATGGCTTGATGAGAATGGTGTTAAATATACTTTGAGAGATATAGTTCTAGAGACTCCAACTGAAGAAGAACTTACTAATTGGATAAATGAAAGTGGTTTAGATATTAAAAAGTTTTTTAATACGTCTGGTATGAAGTATAGAGAACTTGGTTTAAAAGATAAACTCGATAGTATGAGTTTTGAGGATAAGGTTAAATTACTTTCTAGTGATGGTATGCTTATAAAAAGGCCACTTATCATTGGTGAAAAAATTATTCCAGGTTTTAAAAATTATGATAGTTTAAAATAGGCTTATTTTGAGCCTGTTTTTTTATATATTAGGAATTTGCTTTGTAAAAAAATATTTACGAGAACAAACGTTTGTGATATGCTGAATACACCAAAGATTGAAGATGGTGATATTAAGAGTTAATTTAAACAAACATTAAGAATAAGTAGTTAATCTATTATATAATGAAAAAAACAATTGTTAAATTTTGGCAAATAAATAATATAATTAGGGTAGCGACTTATCCAATACTGGTCTATGGATGAGTCTAAGATTCCTAAGAAGTAGAAAGAACTTACCGTGAGGTAATAACATTCAAAATTTATTTTGGTGTTTTGTTCTTTATATTATTGTAATTTTGGTATAAAGCTGATATATTTAATTTGGATGTAATCTGAAAAAGATTAGTTTATGGCTTTTAATGTGTGCCTGAACGTAGTGAAAGGAAGGAAATAAATGTTATGGAAGATAATAATTGGCGTTTAAAAAGAGGCAAAAGAAATTTAAATAATGGATTAGATTGGAGAATTTTTTTACATAAGGAATATGTTGAATTTGCTGAAAAAGCAAATGAATTAGCTGTAAAATATGATTGGGATTTTTGGGGTGGAGGTGTTGATAATTATGCTATAACTTTATCTCAAAGTATCAAGGATGGAAAATGCATTTCAATTAAAATGTTAGGAAGAGATAATTATCATTATTATGTGTCTTTTGTTAGAGAGTGGAATCCAAATAATGTGGAAAATAGTCAATATTTGGAATGTATAGGTAAATCATTGGATGAAACTTTGGAATATTTAAAATTTTTCTTAGAAAAAAACAAGTATGAAAGAGAATATAATGATGAACGAATTTGTGTAATGGGTGGTGCCTATGAAAGATATCCTTTAGCTTTAAAATGAGCTATTGATGATTATAAAATGCAGAGTTTGAATTAGTTGGCAAAAAGCAATTTATTGCTTTTTTCTTTACGTTTTTTGGCACCGCTTTTAATTAAAACTGTGGAAAAAATAGAAATCCTGTTTTTAAAAATGGTATAATTAAATTGTAGAATGGAAGGTGATGTGATGAGTAATAGGATTATTTTGAATGAAACTTCTTATTTTGGATGGGGAGCTAGAGAAAATTTAGTTCCAGAAATTAAGAAGAGACATTTCAAAAAAGTATTATTAGTTACTGACAAGACTTTAATGGACTGTGGAGTAACTGATATGGTAATTAAGGAATTAGAAGGTAATGTTTCATATGCAGTGTATGATGATGTTAAACCTAATCCAACAATTACTAACTGTCAAGAAGGTATAGATTTTTGTCAGAAAGAAAATGCCGATGTTATTGTGGCAGTTGGTGGTGGATCAGTTATCGATACAGCTAAATGTATTGGTATTGTAATTCGTAATCCTGAATTTTATGATATTAATTCATTAGAGGGTACGGCTGATACGAAGAATCCGAGTTTGCCAATTATTGCTTTACCTACAACTGCTGGTACGGCAGCCGAGGTAACAATTAACTATGTTATTACCGATGAAGAAAATGTAGTTAAGAGAGTATGCGTTGATCCACATGATATTCCAGTATTGTCAATTGTCGATATGGAATTAATGGCAGGAATGCCTAAAATGACAGCAGCGGCAACAGGACTTGATGCCTTAACTCATGCAATGGAAGGTTATATTACTAAAGCTCACTGGGAGATGACAGATATGTTCCATTTAAAGAGCATGGAAATGACTTATCATAACCTAGAGAAAGCTGTTAGTAAAGACAAAGATGCAATGATTAATATGGGCATAAGTCAATATATTGCCGGTATGGGCTTTTCTAATGTTGGACTTGGAATAGTTCATTCAATGGCGCATCAGTTAGGCGCTACTTACGATGTTGCACACGGTATTGCTTGTTCATTATTCTTACCTTATGTTTTAAAATGGAATGGTGAGGCATGTAAAGATAGATTTAGAGCTATGGCTAAAGCATTCGATTTAGATGTAGAAGGTAAAAGTGACGCGGAGTGTGTAGATATAGTAGTCAATGCTGTTAGAAAGTTAGAAACTAAACTTGGAGTTCCACAGCACTTAAGTGAACTTGGTGTTCGGAAAGATGATTTTGAAGTTATGGCTGAGAAGGCATTTAAAGATCCTTGCACAGGTGGAAATCCAAGAGAGGTTACTAAAGAAGATATAATAGGCTTATTTGAGGAAGCTTATTAATATAAAGGGAGGTTATTTAATGTTAAAAACAAAAGTTGGTTACAGTGAAAATGTCGATGCTTTCGCATCTGGAGCTGAAACTGCTAAAATGGCAAATGTGATTGAGAATCCACAAGTTGGACTTTTATTCACAAGTTGCGTACAAGATCAAAATAAAATTATGGAAGGAGCTAAAAGTGTCCTTGGTGATGTACCAGTTATCGGATGTACTTCATCTGCAGCACTTTGCACACAAGATGGATACTTAAATAAAGAGACTGGTTATTCTGGTATGATGCTTTTTGGTGGAGATTTAGAAGTTGTTACTGCTGGTAGCGCACAAACTAGCGAAACTCCAAGAGAAGTAGGTAGAAGAGTAGCCAAAGATGCTATTAGTAAAGTTAAAGGAGCAGATGTTGAACCTGATTTCTTCTTTATGTCAGCTTCGCCTGCTAATGAAGAAGAATACTTAGAGGGTATTCAAGATGTTATTGGTAATGTTCCAGTATTTGGTGGATCAGCTGCTGATAATACAGTTGAAGGAAAATGGAGTATTTTAAATGATGGTGAGGCTTTTGCTGATGGTTTAACTATTGCTATTTTCTATACTAAAGGTGAGATGAAGAACCTTTATACAGGTGCTTATCATGAAACTAATAATGTTGGTGTTATTACTAAAGTTAGAGATGAGCGTACACTTGTTGAAATTGATCATGAGCCAGCACTTAAGAAATATGCTGAATGGACTGGTAAATCAGTAGAGTCATTAATGGGTAATAATTTACTTACTGAAAGTATTTGTGCACCTCTTGGAGTTAAAGATCCAATTGGTAAAGTTACAGCTGTTCGTCACCCAATGTTTGGTAATGATGATTTATCTATGAATATTGGTGCTAATTTAGCTGAAAATACAGCTGTTATAGAGCTTTCTAATACTCCAGAAGGTATTTTAAAAGCTAATGAAGAGACTATTAATAATTTGAATAAATTAATGGTTAATGAACCAATTTCTTATTTCCTAGTTCATTGTGGTGGAAGAAGACTTGGACTTGCTTTATCTTCAATTGAGGATAAAATTTATCCAGAAGTTAAGAAAGTTATTCCTGATAAAGAATTTTTGATGGTATTTACATTTGGTGAATATGGTACAGGAGATCATTCATCTAATACTGTTGGAGGATTATCACTTTCTTATACAGCGTTTGGAGGTAATGAATAATTGGCTAAAAATTTAATAGGAAATGATTGGGTAGATGCTTCTAATGGTAAAGTTATCGAAGTATATAATCCAGCTACTAATGAATTAATTGATACTGTTCCCGATACAACTAAAAAAGATTGTGACAAGGCTGTAGAGGCAGCAATTAAAGGTCAGAAAGAATGGGAGAGGAAACCTATTCATGAAAGGGCTTCTATTTTAATGAAGTTTGTTAAATTAGTAGAAGAAAATAAAGATGAACTTGCTAAGCTACTTAGCGCGGAGACTGGTAAGCCTATCAGTGAGGCTGTTGCTGAAATTGCGAATGTTTCAATTGGAATTCCAGCTTTTTGTGAAAAAGCTAAACATGAATATGGAAAGGTTATTCCAGCTGGAACTGAACCAGGACAAGAACATCATATTCAATATACTGAAAGGTATCCACTAGGAGTAGTGGTGGCAGTTATTCCATTTAATTTTCCAAGTGATTTATTCTGTCAAAAGGTACCACCAGCACTTCTTATGGGTAACAGTGTTATCTTAAAACCTTCTGCTCATAATCCACTTACTTTAACTAAATATGTTGAGTTATTAATTGAAGCAGGAGTACCAAAAGGAACTATTAATTTACTAAATGGTGCTGGAGGTGAAGCTGTACAAGCTTTGGCTTCTAATCCGGGTGTAGCTTTAGTTACTTTAACTGGTTCTACAATTGCTGGTGCAGAGACAATGGCTAAATGTGCTAAAAATATTACACATGTAACTTTGGAGTTAGGTGGTAATGATGCATTTATCTTGTGTAAAGATGGTGATGTTGATTTAGCTGTTAAAGAAATTATCTGGGGAAGACTTTACAATACTGGACAAGTTTGCTGCGCTTCTAAAAGATTTATTATACATAAAGATGTAAAGGAAAAGTTCTTGAATAAGTTAGTTGACACTTTTAAAAATATTCCAATGAAAATGCCAAGTGATCCAGAAGCTACATTAGGATGTTTAATTAGTGAACAAGCAGCTAAAAATGTTGAAAAACAAGTTAATGATACTGTAAAAGCTGGAGCTAAGTTAGTATTTGGTGGAAGACGTAAATGTGCTTTCTATGAACCTACTATATTAGATAATGTTACTAAAGATATGGATGTGGCTAAAGATATGGAGATTTTTGGACCAGTTGTTCCGATTATTGAATTTGAAGATATAGATGAAGCTATTCGAATTGCTAACCAATCTAGCTATGGTTTATGTGGATGTGTATTTTCAAAAAATATGAAAACATGTCAGTATGTAGCTGATAAGTTAGAGTGTGGTGGAGCCGTTATCAATGGAGCATCATTCTTTAGACCATTTGAAATGCCATTTGGTGGATGGAAACATTCAGGAATTGGTAATGAAGGTGTTATGACTACTTTTGAAGAGATGAGTAGAACTAAGACTTTTGTGCTTAAAAATATTAAATAAGAGGTTAATTTTGATTAACTTCTTTTTTTGTTTTTTTCGATTTATCGAAATAACTTGACATTTGTTTTATATGATTTTATAATTAAAGTGGTGATGAAAAATGCTAAAAAGAGAGCTTTATTTATCTAAAATTAGAGGATTTTATGATAGTAATTTAGTTAAAATTTTAGTTGGTATTAGAAGATGCGGCAAGTCTGTTATTTTGAGGCAGATAATTGATGAACTTTGTGACAAAGGTATTTGTGATGATCATATTATATATGTTAATTTCGAATATATTGAATATGAAGATTTGCAAAATTATAGAGCATTAAATAAATATATTAAAGATAAAATTATAGATAAAAAAATGTATTATGTGTTTTTTGATGAAATTCAAAATGTAGCTAATTTTGAAAAGGTTATAAATTCACTTCGAGCTTCGCTTGAAAATATAAGTATATTTATTACGGGTTCTAATAGTAAGCTACTTTCAGATGAACTTTCTACAATTCTTTCAGGAAGATATGTTTCTTTCTTAATAAATCCGCTTACTTATAGAGAGTATGTAGATCTTACTTTAAAAGATGGTAAAGATGAGAATACTTTTTGGGATTATGTTAAATGGGGAGGTCTTCCTAATGTAACGGATTTTGAAGATGAAGAAAATATAAAAAATTATTTATATAGTGTTTTTGACTCTATTATTTTAAGAGATGTAGTTGATAGATTAGGCCTTAAAGATGTTTCATTATTTAATTTGATTTTACAATATATTGTGGATACAACAGGGAGAGAATTTTCATTTAAAAATATTATGGGATTTTTAAAAACTGAACGAAGAGAGATATCTAGTGAAACGCTTTATAATTATATAGATGCTCTTTGTAAGGCGCTTATTATTAAAAAGGTTTATCGTTATGATATTCATGGAAAAGCTATTTTAAAAACACTTAATAAATATTATATGACTGATTTAGGAATTTCACAGATTAAAAATAATAATTTTGAAATTAATAAAAGTTTTGCTTTGGAAAATGTTATTTATAATGATTTGATTGCAAGGGGTTACGATGTTTATATTGGAAAGACTAAAAATGGTGAAATTGATTTTATTGCTAAAAGATATGAGGAACAGATATATGTTCAAGTGGCATATAAACTCGATGGAGAAAAGGTTATAGAAAGAGAATTTGGTGCATATAAAAATCTAAATGATAATTTTCCAAAATATGTGGTGTCACTTGATGAAGAAGATTTTTCAAGAGATGGAATTAAACATGTCAATATGATTGATTGGTTACTTACAGATAAAATAGATTAAGAGGCAATTGTGTGATTAGCTTCTTTTTTACGTTATTTCGTTAAATCGAAATAACTTTTAAAATATTAAAATTATTTTTATATACTAAAATTATTTTTCGTTAAATTTATGCTTTAAAAATTGATTAATTTATTTTTGACAAATCATATAATTATAATAGGGAATTTTTATTAGTTTGCTTGCTAATAAAGGGTAAATATATTATAATGAATTTATGGAGAGTGATAAGATGAACGATGTTTTAAATGAAACAGAAAGTAAGATGAAAAAAGCAATTGAAACGATGGAAAAACGTTTTACAAATGTTAGAGCGGGAAGAGCTAATCCAGCTATTTTAGATAGTGTTGTGGTTAGTTATTATGGTACACCAACACCACTTAAGTCTTTGGCTACAATTTCAATTCCTGAGGCTAGACAGTTAATGATTAAACCATTTGATAGATCTTGTTTAAGTGATATTGAAAAAGGTATATATGAGGCTAATATTGGGCTTACACCTAATAATAATGGTGAGTGTATTATTTTAAATATTCCAGCATTAACTGAAGAGACAAGAAGAGAATATGTTAAACAGGTTAAACAAATTGCGGAAGAGGGAAAAATTAATTTAAGAAATATTAGACAAGATAGTAATAATGATATTAAGAAAAATGAAGATTTAACTGAAGATGAAAAAGATAATTTAATGGATGATGTTCAAAATTTAATTAATAAATATAATAAAGTAATTGATGAAAAAGAGAAAGAAAAAGAACAAGAATTATTAACTGTCTAGGTGATGAATATGTTTGGACGTAAGGTTAGTAAAGAGCTAGATGTTAAAAAGGTAAATGAGGTTACTGATTTAGCTTCTAAAGTTTTGAGGGTTCTATATCTTTTACTTGTAGCAGCAATTGCTTATGTAGTTATTAGATTATTTAAAGAAACTAAGATATTAGATTTTATAATTAAAATATTAGAAATTTGTTTGCCACTTTTTATTGGTATTTTGATAGCTTGGCTTTTTGATCCTTTTATTAAATGGCTTGAGACTAAAAAAATTAAGCGAACATTAGGTGCTGTTATTACTTATTTACTTATATTTATAGTTATTTTTCTAGTTTTAGTGACATTGATTCCACTTTTGATTGATCAAGTTCGTGAGTTTTCACATATTATTCCTGATGTGTTTGATACGGTTAAAGAGTGGAGTATAAATTTATTTAATAATTTGGAAAGTTCAAATTTAGTTAATTTTGAGAAGATGAAACAAGAAGCACTTACTTCACTTGAAGGATTTGCAACTAATATTACTACAACAATGCCACAAAATATTTTAGGATTTATCTCTAGTTTATTTTCAGGACTTGGTGTGTTTGTGCTTGGTTTAATTATTGGATTTTTCTTAATCGTTAATTTTGATAATAGTTCAAATTTGTTTACTTTTGTTCCAAAGAAGTTTAGAAAAACAACGGTTGCTTTATTGGATGAGGTTAATGGTTCACTTAGAAGTTATGTGAAAGGCGCAGTACTTGATTGTACATTAATATTTATACTTTCATCTTTAGCATTTTGGTCTGTGGGTTTGCAGGCTCCAATGCTATTTGGGTTATTTTGTGGATTAACTAATATTATTCCTTATGCGGGACCTTATATAGGTGGAGCACCAGCGGTTATAGTTGGTCTTACTCAAAGTCCTACTGTTGGTATCTTGACTTTGGTTGTTATTGCTATTATTCAATTTTTAGAAGGTAATTTTTTACAACCGCTTATTATGTCAAAGACAACTAAATTACATCCAGTTACAATTATGCTTGGACTTTTGATATTTGGTTATTTCTTTGGAATTGTTGGAATGCTTATTTCAACACCAGTGATTGCTGCACTTAAAACAGTTTTCAAATTTTATGATGAAAAATATGGAATATTAGATAAAGATGATGTAATAGAGAAAGAAGAAACCACGGTGTAGTGGTTTTTCTATAAGGGGAGATTTTTATGAAGATATATGTTATTTCTGGAAAAGCAAGGCATGGTAAAGATACAATAGCTTTAGATATTAAAGAGATATATGAAAGTAAGGGGTTAAGGGTTATTAATTTGGCTTATGGAAGTTATATTAAAGAATATGCGAAAAGAATAAGTAATTGGGATGGAAGTGAGGAAACTAAACCTAGAGAGTTATTACAAGAACTTGGAACAGATATTATACGTATGAAAATAGATAATGATTTTTTTGTTAGAAGAATTTGTGAAGATATTAAGGTTTATAGTTATTATTTTGATATTATTACAATTTCTGATGCGAGATTTCCAAATGAGATGGAGTGGCCAAAAAAGAATTTTGATGATGTAATTAATATTAGAGTAATTAGAGATGGTTATGATAGTGTTTTATCGGAAAAAGAGCAAAAACATTTGACTGAGGTGGCATTAGATGAGTATAATAGTTACGATTATGTGATTCATAATGATGGAACTTTATCTGATTTAAAGGAAAAAGTTTACGATGTAGTGAGGAAGGTAGAACATGAATATTAGAGATGAATTTATAAAATATTTTGTTAGTAAAGGACATAAGCAAATACCTAGTAGTCCTGTGGTACCAGAAAATGATCCATCAGTTTTATTTAATACTGCAGGGATGCAGCCACTTGTTCCTTATTTAATGGGTGAGAGGCATCCTTATGGCAAGCGGCTTTGTGATTATCAAAAATGTGTTAGAACAAATGATTTGGAAGAAGTAGGGGATACTACTCATCATACTTTTTTTGAGATGCTTGGTAATTGGAGTTTAGGGGATTATTTTAAAAAAGAATCTATTGATTATAGTTTTGAATTTTTAAATAAAGTTTTAAAAATTCCTGTGGAAAGGCTGGCTGTAACGGTTTTTGAGGGTGATGACAAGATTCCACGTGATGAAGTTTCGGCTAAGTATTGGAAGGAACATGGTATAAGTGATGATAGGATTGCTTATTTAGGTATTGGTGATAATTTTTGGATACCTGGTGATTCTGGTCCTTGTGGAGGAGATACAGAGATATTTTATTTTAGAAGTGATGATGAAATTCCAAAAAAGTTTGATCCTGAGGATGATAGATGGGTTGAAATTTGGAATAATGTATTTATGGAATTTTATAAAGATGAAAATGGTAATATATCTGAATTGAAACAAAAGAATGTTGATACAGGAATGGGACTTGAGAGAATAACGGCAGTTCTTGAAGGGGTTAATGATAATTACCAAAGTTCAATATGGAAAGATATAATTGAAAAAATAGAGGAGATAACAAATCTTCCTTATGAAGGTAATGAAAAGGCTATGAGAATTGTAGCTGATCATATTAGAACGGCGGTGTTTATTGCAGCTGATCCTGCTGGTATTAAACCGAGTAATACTGATCAAGGTTATATTTTGAGAAGGTTAATTAGAAGGGCTATTCGTCAAATTAGAAAGTTAGGTATTGCTATTGATAGTGATTGGGATGAACAAATTGCTTTACTTATTATTAGTAAATATGAAAATTATTATAGTGAGCTTTCTGATAATAAACAAGTTGTTTTAGATGTACTTTCTAATGAAAAGAAAAAATTTAATAGGACTTTGGAAAAAGGGCTTAGAGAGTTTGAAAAGTTAGTTAATTCTGAACAGAAAACTATTGATAAGACAATTGCGTTTAAATTATATGATACTTATGGTTTTCCAATTGAACTTACTATAGAGGAAGCTAAAGATAGAGGAATGGATGTAGATGTGGATGGTTTTTACGAAAAGTTTAGAGAACATCAAGAAAAGTCTAGAACAGCTTCAAAGGGTAAATTTAAGGGTGGACTTTCTGGTAACAGTGAGATAGAGACAAAATATCATACAGCAACGCATTTACTTAATGCGGCTTTAAAAAAGGTTATTGGGCCAGATGTTCATCAACTTGGTAGTAATATTACACCTGAAAGACTTAGATTTGATTTTCCATGTGATCATAAAATGACTGATGAAGAGAAAAAACATACTGAGGATTTAGTTAATAAATGGATAGATGAAGATATTTTAGTTGAGAAACTAGAAATGAGTAAAGATGAGGCTATTAGGTCTGGAGCTGAATGTACATTTATAGATAGATATCCTGATATAGTTACAGTTTATAAGATTGGTGATGTTTCTATGGAATTATGTGGAGGACCGCATGTTGGTCATACAGGTGAGCTTGGACATTTTAAGATTAAAAAGGAAGAAGCAAGCAGTGCGGGTGTTAGAAGAATAAAGGCTATTTTAGAGTAGTCTTTTTTTGTTTGCTAGGAATTTGTTTTTGAAAAAGTTTACAAAAGTTATTTGTAAATATAATTATTCGCAATATAGTAAAGAGTAATAATGATTTGTCTTAATTTGACTTTGCAAAAAAACTGTTATAATATGATTCGATTTTGGGGGTGAGGAAATGCTTAGTGGAAATTCGAGAAATGAATGGACAAGAAGAATTGAGGCTGGTGTGTCTTTATGCCTTGCACCTAGATGTGTGAGAGAGGATAGAGATTTAGTTTTACTTGCAATTATGAGAGATGGGAGCAATTTAGAGTTTGCTAGTGAGGATTTAAAAAAAGATATAGATATTGTATCAGTGGCAATAATTCAAAATTTAAGATATTTGGAATATGCAGATAAGGATTTACAATCTTTGATAATTTTAAGAGGAATAGAAGCTATTAAGAAAGAAAATGAGTTTCTAGATTTAACTCCTTTACTAGATGCAATTATTCGTGGTGAAGTGAATGATTTTGTTAAATTAGATGATGAAAAAGAAAATCAAAGAACTAAATAATATAAAGGGCTATTTAGGTGGCAATTAATGGTCATGTCAATAACTTGGGAAAATGTCCCGAAAAAAAGTAAACATTAACGGGAAAATATTTCCAAAATTTAAGCATACACATGGTTAGTGTGTGCTTTTTGTATCTGATTTTTAAAAGCAGATAATCTCCAAGGGTGGCTCATAGGTGGAATGTATTTTTCCTTTTTACTTTGAACAGGTACCTGTTCAAAGTTTTTAGAAAATCTTTCATTTCTACTAAGCTCTTTTAATTCATAAATTTTATCATCAATGGTAACTAATAGCTCACCATTAAAAGCATTAATAACTAAACATTCAGTTTTGGGCATAAAACATTTTAATTCGCCTTTTAAATATGGCTGGTAGTATTTTCTTCTGTATTTAATAGAGTTGCCATTATCAATTTTTCTAGGAGTTAAAATAGCTAGGGTATAATTGATTTTCTCTTCTGTTGGTGATGATTCAAATACTGATGGAAATTTTTTGTAATCCATGGCAAATTTATTATTGAACTTAGGAACAAAAACTTCGGTTAAATATTTGTTTGCTTCCTCCATAGTAGTAATACCATTAAGTTTTAATTCATTAACTAGTCTGCCTTGAAAAGTACCATTTGTTCTTTCTATTAATCCTTTGGCTTGAGAAACTGATGTGGTTTTTAAATCAATACCTAATTGTTTACAAGCATAGCCATATTGAGTTAAAACATCCTTTTCACTAGTCCTTTTATCTGGGTTTAAAAGCATATAATTAAATACAGTTCGGTTGTCGGTTAAAAAGCTATAAGGTATACCATAATTCGTTAATATTTGGAATAAAACATGATAATAGCCGTTTAATGTTTCCTCTTTATCAAACCAAGCTCCAACAATAGTAGAAGTGGCTTTATCAATAGCTAAATGTAAACAGGATTTAATACCACCAAACCATAGATGAATAGAGCCATCTTGTTCAACAACTTCTCCAAAGAACTTTGGCTTTTCGCCTCTAGGATGAGAATCTTCTAAAGCAATTTCATGATTAATAGCTGCTTCTATTGTTTCTTCACTCATAGCTAAATTAATTTTCTTTTCTTCTAATAGTTGTTTCTTTTTAAATTCTCTTTTAGTTTTTCTTCTTGCTTTAGGAGATAATATACCAGCTTTAGTTAATGTTTTATAGACAAAATCATAGGATACTTTGATATTTTCTTCTTCCTCTAAGTACTCGTTAAAATGTCTAAAATTAAAGTCTTGATATTTATTATTATAAAGTAGTATAATATCCTCGGAGATTGAGTTATTGATGGCATTGACAGGTTTGCGGAATCTATTACCGTGTACAAAGCCTTCTTTACCTTTCTCCTTATAAATAATGATTAGGCGATTGACTTGCCTTACTGATATACCGAGCTTTTTACTAGCTCTGTTTTTATTTCCTTTGTGATCTACTAATTCTTTAATTGTTTCATATTTAAATTGTTCATTCATTCTTAATTCAACCTTTCTCATTCATGTCACCTCGGTGACATATAATATTACTACTAGGACATTTTCGCAAATTAACACTTAAGACATTATCACAAATTAATCATAGGCTATTTAGGTGGCAATTAATGGTCATTGACAAATAGTCTTTTTTTTGAGAAAATGATAATGATTAAGGAGGGGATGACCGTGCTTCAAGAAAGATTATTACTTACTCCAAAGGATATTTTGGAAAAAGAGTTTAAGATTGATACTAGAGGTTATAGACCCCAAGAAGTGGATAAATTCTTAGATGAAGTAATAAGTGATTATGATGAGATGATTTCAATAATTAAAGATTTAGAGCGTGAAAAAAAAGATTTAATTGATGAAAATATTAGATTGAAGCAAGAAGTGCGTAATGCGAGAACTAAGTTAGATGTACTTAGAAATGCAGCACCTACTGAGGTTTCAAATGCAGATTTACTTAGACGTTTATCTAATTTGGAAAAAATTATTTATGGTGATGGAATGAAATAATATTTTGGCAAACGCTGCATTTTTAATAATGTAGAGGAAAGTCCATGCTTACACAGTCTGTGATGATTGTAGTGTTTGTGCATAGGGAAAAAATAACCTATGGTAGTTTTTTAACTAATGGCGAGGCTTAGCCTAAGTCTATGATATGGTGAGGCTTCATAAAGTGCCGCAGTGACGATGCTTTTAGAAATAAAAGAGTGAAACGTGGTAAACCCCACAAGTAAGAAACCCAAATTTTGGTAGGGGAACCTAATAAGAGAGAATTTACGAATTTCTTATGGGATTGCTTTTAGCAATAGATAAATGTTTGCCGCCTAGAGATAGGAACAGAACATGGCTTATAAAATATTATTTTTGTATATTTAAGGAAGGATAATCATGAAAGAGATTGGCGAAAAATTAAAAGAAGCCCGAGAAAGCATTGGTGTTTCAATTGAAGAAGTGGCTGAAGATTTAAAATTGAGGCCATCTCAAATTGAAAATATTGAAGCAGGAAATTCTGAGGCTTTTAAAGATATTTTTTATTTAAAGTATTTTATTAGAGATTATGCGAAATATTTGGGCCTTGATAAAGAAGATTTAATTGATGAATTTAATGAGTATTTATTTGATTATACTTCAAGACTTTCTTTGGATGATATAAAAGCTGCGAAGAAGAAGAAAAAGGAAACAAAGAAGATTAAATCTCCTTATACTATGGAAAGAAAAAATAGGACTTCGCTTATTATGTTTGTGGTTTATGCAATTATAGTAGTTTTAATTATATTAATTATTTATTTAATTATTAGTTTAAATCATGAAGATAGTGATGATTTTGTTGAAGGAACTATTATAACGGAAAGTAGGTAGTGTTGATATGAATTTACCAAATAAATTAACAATGACAAGAATTTTTATGACCTTTTTAATAATTTTAATTTTACTTTTTCCTTTTTCAGCAATGGGTATTAATGTAACTCAACTTTTTATTAATGAGTCAATTAGAGTTGATATTCGTTATCCGATAGCTGGAATATTATTTATTTTAGCTTCACTTACGGATTTTGTAGATGGTTATATAGCACGTTCCCGTAATTTGGTTACTGATTTTGGTAAGATGATGGATGCTATTGCAGATAAAGTTTTAGTTAATTCTATTTTGATTATTTTATGTGCACAAGGATTTATTCATCCAATTATACCAGTTGTTATTATTGTTAGGGATACAATTGTAGATTCAATTAAAATGATAGCTGGTTCTAAAGGTAATGTAGTAGCAGCAATTAAAACTGGTAAATTTAAAACGGCTTCTTTAATGGTAGGTATTGTTTTAACTTTATTTTATAATTTACCTTTTGAACTTTGGAATATTCATATTTCTGACTTTTTACTTATTGTGGCATGTGTGCTTTCAATTATTTCAGGAATTCAATATTTTACAATTAACAAAAAATATATATTTGATGAAGGAATGTAATGATTCCTTTTTATATTGTTACTATTCACAGCCTAATAAATAAAAACACTTAAAAATAGCGGAGATATTCGCTATTTTTCTTCGCTTAATTTTTCATTATTTAAAATTTCTTTCAAAGTAAAAGGTACACCAATAGATAATCTAAATAACGCATCCATAGGATTTATACCGTTTCTATAACTGGTTTCTATATATGTCTTTATATTGGCATAATCCATAGCTCTATCTATATTCCTAAACTGACCAGATACTTTTTGTTTTGTTTTACTAGACCTAAGTGAACGTTCAGATAAATTATTTGTTGTTGGTAATGTAAAATCAGCTACCCAAGCAAAATAGTTGTCTTTATAATTTAATATTCTTTGTATTAATGTTTTTTCTTCATCTTTATAGAACACACTTTCCCTGTTCCTATTTTCATCTACCGCCGATAACATTATTTCATTAAATTCGTTAAAGAAATTATTACTAAATTCTTCATTATAAGTATAGCTGTTTTCTATAAATTCTGCCCTTTGTTTAATACTTTCAGATATTAATTTTTTTAATCTTGTGGCCCAATCAGCTTTTAAATTATCTATTACTTTTTGTAAGTCTCTTTGTAGATGGGCAGTACATTCCAAATTTATAAATGAATATTCTTCATTATAATTTACTTTATTATGGTCATGCATTACCTTTGTATGATTACTTAAATTTTTTAGTATATTATCTTCATCAAGACCATCTTTGTTCTTCTGCTTATGCGAAACATATAAAGCTATTTTTTCATCACCATAAAACCTTAAACAAGCTCTTTTCTTATCAACAAATATTACCGTATCATCCCAATATAACAATTTTCTTTTTAAAAGTTCTCTGGTTACTTCTTGTTTAAAATTATCTAGTTTTTCGGCCATTACTTTTTGTACCTTAGCTATATAGCTCTCACTTAAATCTATATCTCCTTGACTTAATCCTTTGATAATTCTTTTAACCCTATTAATTGATATGTATCCCTCATTTAATAATGATAAAATTAATGATTTTACATTCGGACCATATTGAACATCTTCTTTTAACTCGTTAGGTATTTTTGAATGCACTTTTTTCAAGCAACAAGGACATTTATATTCTTTAAATTTTATTCTATTTTTAACTACAACTAATTCATAATCTAAAACATCTTTATCAATGGTTTTATGAGTATCTATTAGTTCATGATTACAATGTGGACATTTTTCCATTTCAATATATTCTACTTCGGTTACTTCTTCATCTTTAAATCTTTCTAATTTATGTTTCTTATGACCTTTTTGTCCACCTATATTTTTACCACTTTTTTTCCTACTATTTGGAATAACTTTGTTTTTATTAATAGGAGTTTTACTAGTAGAAATACCACTATTAGTTCCGTCATTATTAAGTAGTGATTTTAATCTAGCTATTTCTTTATCTTTTTCATCTAATTTTGCTTGATATTTTTGTTGTTCATTTTTTTCGATAGTTTCCTTTAGTTTATTATATTTTTGTTCTAAAGTTTTATATTGTTTTTCTAATAATTTTTTTTCATATTTTAAATAATCATTTTCTTTGCTTAATTCTTTATTTTTAATTTCTAGTTTTTGATAATCATTAAATAGTTGGTTAGAATAATTTGATCTTAGTGGCATATATATCTTACTTCCTTTACTGTAATCAATATACCAAAATAAGAAGAAAAAAGCAATACCCAAATCGTGACTTTCCCCTTATTTTTCAACGGTTTTCACCATTTTATCCACAGTAAAAAAGTACCTAGTTATTTTTACTAGATACTTTCTTTTTTGATTCTAGGCTGTGAATAGTAACTTTATATTTTTATTTTTTTGAACAAATGTTCGCAAAAGTATTGACTTTTATTTTTAAATATTATAAAATGTCATTGTAGGAGTGAAAAAGGAGGAAATATAATGGCAAAAACAACTAATGAAGTTGATCAAAATTTAAAACAAGTTTTGGCTGATATTGAAAAACAATTTGGTAAAGGTTCATTGATGCGTTTAGGTGATAATGAACACCGTGAGATAGATGTTATATCTAGTGGAAGTATTGCTCTTGATGTGGCTCTTGGTATAGGTGGATATCCAAAAGGTAGAATTATTGAAATATATGGTCCTGAGTCTAGTGGTAAAACTACTTTTGCTTTACATGCGATTGCGGAAGCGCAAAAGGCTGGTGGAAAAGCAGCGTTTATTGATGCAGAAAATTCTTTGGATCCACAATATGCGGCTCATTTGGGTGTAGATATAAATGAATTATTACTTTCACAGCCTGATAATGGTGAACAAGCTTTGGAAATTACGGAAGCTTTAGTACGTAGTGGAGCAATTAGCGTTATTGTAATTGATTCGGTTGCTGCATTAGTACCAAAGGCTGAAATTGAAGGTGAAATGGGCGATGCTCAAGTTGGTCTTCAAGCTAGACTTATGAGTAAAGCTTTAAGGAAATTAGCAGGTGTTATTAATAAGACCAATACGATTGCAATTTTTATTAATCAGCTTAGAGAAAAAGTTGGGGTCGCTTATGGTAATCCAGAAGTAACACCAGGTGGTAGAGCGCTTAAATTTTATTCTTCAATTAGACTTGATATTAGAAGAAGTGAACAGATTAAACTTGGAACAGAAATAGTTGGTAATAAAGTTAAAGTTAAAGTTGTTAAAAATAAGATGGCTCCACCTTTTAAAACTTGTGAAGTTGATATTATGTATGGTACAGGTATTTCTCATGAAGGAGAACTTATTGATTTAGGTGCTCAAGCTGATATTATTCAGAAATCTGGTGCTTGGTATTCGTATAATGGCGAAAAAATTGGTCAAGGTAAAGAAAATGTTAAGGATTTTTTGAAAGCTAATCCTAAAATTGAAGAAGAAATTAATAAAAAGGTTCGTGAACATTATAATATGAAATAAAACTAGTAACTTTTAAAAACTTACTAGTTTTATTTTGACTTTTTATAGTATTTTAGATATAATTGTTTTAGAATATGGAGGGATATTAATATGGATGAAAAGAATAATGCGATAAATAATGGTGAAACTCAAAATACAATGAGTTATAGTTTTGATTTTGCAAATCAAGTTGATAATACTGTGCCAGCTCCTGAGGTAAATAATACTGCTACGGTTGATACTTTAAATGTCAATTCTGTTGATACTACTACACAACCAGCTGCTTCAGCGATGGAAACGCCAACAGTTAATCCTACTGTAGAACCAGTTTCTGTTCAACCAGCCACTCCAATGATGGAAACTCCAACAGTCAATCCTACAGTAGAGTCAGTTCCTACACAGCCTTCACCAGTGGTTGACGTGCAAACTGTTAATCCTACGGTGGAATCAACTTCTACACCAGTAGCGCCAGTAACTGAAACAAATCCTACAGTAGATGCTACAACACAACAGCCTACTCAAGAAAATGTATCTACTACTGATACTACACAAGTAGCTTCAGAGGTGAGTGCGGCAACATCTGGAATTCCACCTGTAATGCCAGTTACTCCAGAGACTGTAATGGCTCAAAAACAAGAAAATGAAGAGGTTGAATTAATAAAGGATAAGAAAGCTACTAAAAATTTCTTGATTGTTTTATTTATATTATTAATTGTGTTTATTATAGCTTTGCCATTTATATTTAACATTATGGGATAAAAATATTTATCCTTTTTATTTTTGATTAATCATTTTAAAAATGTTATATAATTTTTTGAAATTTTTATTTGTTTTTTTTATTTCTTGTTTTAATTTTATATAAGCTTTATTAATATTAGTTTCTGATTTATTAAAGCACTCCAAACATAGATAGTTTAATTTTTGAAAGTTGTTTTGCTGGTAGATTTTGTTTAATTCATCTATAATGAATTTTTCATTTTCTATTTCAAATCTTGTTTTAAAGTTATTGATTTGTTTTTGTTTAATTATTTTATAATTTAATTTTATTTCTGGTTGTAGTTTAAGAATTTCTATTACATCATCTTGTTCATTTGGAAGTAGGGAACTTTTTTGACTTATTACACCGTTTTTATTAAGTTTTATAGCTAGACATTCATGTTCATCACCGACGATGAAGATATATTTTAGTTTTGAAATGTTATTTTGTTTAAATCTTTCAGATTTAGAGTTTATTATATTTAGGGTGTCATCATCAAATTTAACAATATTGTTTTTTAATTCATTTAATCTCTTTTTATTTATTTTAATAATCGGTGTTTTTCGCATATGATATATGTTATCATTTTGATTCCATTCGAAAAAGTCATAGTATTCTGTTTGAAAATTTAATAAAACATCATATATGTAGTTCATTTTTTTTGCCTCCTGGAAGAAATATTGCGAGTGAAGTGATTAATAGACCGATTGGTCCAATTAAACATTCTATACTACTACTTATAAATTGGACATATTCTGTTAAAGTATACCCAATTGTGATTAAGTTTAGATAACTAATTATAAAAACAAAACCAACAATACTGAATCCGAAACCGATTAGGAAGAAAACTATTCGTGCAATCATATTTATCAGTCCTTTTATATTAAAGTTTATTATTATTTTAGAAAAATTTTCCTTTTAACTGTTACTTGAACTAATAAATAGGAAAATGTTATAATTATTTAAGGTGATGTTAGGTATGGAGTACAAATTCACGATAGATAAATTTCAAGGACCGCTTGATTTACTTTTACATTTAATTAAAGAAGCGGATATTGATATATTTGATATTAATGTTTCAGAGATAACTCAACAGTATTTGAATTATATTGAAAGTATGGAAAATCTAAATTTGAATATTGATAGTGAATATTTGGTGATGGCTGCAGAACTTATTGAGATGAAATCGCGAGAACTTTTACCTAATGAAGAAAATAATGATGTTGATGATTATGAAGATGATCCTAGAGAAAATTTGATTAATAGATTACTTGAGTATCAAAAATATAAAAATCTTGCTTCTGATTTTAAAGATATGGAGTTTCAGAGAAAACTTATGTATTCTAAAATACCTAGTGAACTTACTTGTTTTAAAAGTAGTGAAGTTAATTTAGATGATGAAATTTCATTAGATGATTTAATTAGAGCTTTTGTGGAATTTCAAAAGAAAAAGTATATAGAAAGACCACTTGATACGGTGGTTACACGAAAAGAATATTCAGTGAGTAAGAGATGTCATGATATTATGAAAAGATTACAGAAAAATAAAAAAGTTAGATTTGAAGAATTGTTTGATATAAGAAATAAAAGTTATGTGGTGGTTACTTTTTTGGCAATATTAGATTTAGCTAAGAAAGGACAGTTAAAAATAAAACAGGATAGAAATTTAGATGAGATTTTGTTAGTTACGGAATAGGTGGTGAAATAGTGAATTTAAAAGCAGTGTTAGAGGGGTTACTATTTGTGGTTGGTGATGAAGGTATATCTAAGGAAAGACTTGTTAAAATTATGGGTATATCTGATGATGAATTACAAAAAATATTGAATGATTATAGTGTTGATTTAGAAAGTTCAGATAGAGGAATTAGATTAGAAAAGTATAATAATAATTATAAATTGGTTACAAAAAAGGAGCATGCGGAATTTTATAAGAGTTTAGTTGATGAAGAAGTTTCAGATACTCTAAGTCCTGCGGCTTTAGAAACTTTAGCTATTATTGCATATAATCAGCCAATTACGAGATTGATGGTTGATGAGATTAGAGGTGTTGGTTCTACTTATGTAATGCGTAAGTTGGTGTTAAAGAATTTAATTAAAGAGGTTGGTAAATCTGATCTTCCTGGTAGACCCATTTTGTATGGAGTTACTGATCAATTTTTGGATTATTTTGGTTTGAAATCTTTAGATGATTTACCAAAGATTGATGAGGAGGAAACTGTAGATAATCAAGATTTATTTACATCTAAATATAGGGAGGAATAATGAGGGAATTATTTTGGCTAGTTTTTGGTTTGTTTTTAATTGTTAAGGCAGCTGATGTTTTAGTTACTGCTTCTTCTTCACTTGCTTTGAGGTTTAAGGTTCCAAAAATGCTTGTAGCACTGACAATTATGGCTTTTGGAACATGTGCGCCAGAAGTGGCTATTTCTTTTAATAGTGTACAAGCTGGTGATGGACAAATTGCTTTTGCGAATGTTATTGGAAGCACAATAGTTAATGTATTTTTAATTATTGGAATGTCGGCTTTAATTAGGCCTATTAAAGTTAAACATGCGACAATAAAAAAAGAATTACCTATTTTATTTTTAATTACTTCTGTTTTTACTATTTTAATGCTTGATAGATTGTTTGATCCGTTTACAAAAAATGTATTTTCTAGAGCTGATGGTTTAGTGTTATTATTATTTTTTAGTGTATTTGTCAGTTATCTTATTGGGCTTATTCATGGTGGGGCTGATCATGATAGTGCTAGTGAAATTAAATATGGTCCAGTAATGTCAATTCTTTTAATTGTGCTTGCACTTTTGGTTACAGCACTTAGCAGTGATTTAATTGTTAATAACGCTGTGGCTTTGGCTAACGAGCTTAATATTAGTAAAAAAATAATTACAATGGTTGTGATTGTTGTGGGAACTAGTTTACCCGAACTTGTAATGACAGTAACAAGTGCGAGAAAAGGTGAATTTGATATGGCTGTGGGCAATATTATTGGTACTAATATATTTAATATATGTGTTGTTTTAGGATTGCCGGTAGTTATTTATGGCAATGTAAGTTTGGGTGGCTTTAATTTTGTTGATATTTTGGCGGTCTTTTTATCTTCATTATGTCTTTATTTGTTTGCTAGAAGTGAGCGAGTTATTAGTCGAAAAGAGGCGGCTATTATGTTGTTTATATTTATAGTGTATTATGCATATTTATTTATAGTATAAATTTTTTTTGAAAATACTTATGATTTATGCTATAATATTTTTGTTGCTTGTGTGGCGGAATTGGTAGACGCGCACGACTCAAAATCGTGTGGCTTTTGGCCATGTGGGTTCGATTCCCACCACGAGCACCAAATTGATAATTACTCGAACTAGAAATAGTTCGTTTTTTTAAAATTTTAAATCGCATGGTCGAAAAGTGTTTGAATACATTGATAATTTTAATTTATAAATATAAATAACATCTGTTTATTAGTAAATTATATGGTAAAATAATATTAAGGTTTTAAGATTTTCAGATGTTGCTGAAGAATTTGGAAAGGAGCCATTATGTTAGAAAAAAATAATATACAAATGATTGAAGAAATTAAAGATATAATTATTAGTAGTAGAAATAAAATTGCTTATGAAGTAAATAATACAATGTTACTAGCTTATTGGAATGTTGGTAGAATTATTGTTGAGAATGAGCAAAATGGAAATATTAAAGCTGAATATGGTAAACAAGTCTTAAAGGAGCTTTCAAAAGAATTAAGAAAAATTTTAGGCTCTGGTTTTTCGGTATCAAATCTACAATATATGCGTAGATTTTATCTTAAATACCCAAAACAACAGACACTGTCTGTTAAATTGAGCTGGTCACATTATTGCGAATTATTAAGTATTGAAAACGATGATGAAAGAAGTTTTTATGAAAAAGAATGCGTTAATTCAAATTGGAGTGTTAGAGAGTTAAAAAGACAATTAGAAACTTCATTATATGAAAGATTATTATTATCTGAGGGAAAAAGTAATAAGGAAAAAGTATATGAATTATCAAAAGTTGGACAAACATTAGCCAAACCAGATGATATTTTAAAAGAACCATATGTTTTTGAATTTTTAGATATTAAAGAACCAAAACCTATTTTGGAGAAAGATTTAGAAAGAAAATTAGTTCATCATATGGAAGAATTTTTACTTGAATTAGGTAAAGGATTTATGTTTGTGGGGACACAGCAAAGAATAACTTTAGGAAATATTCATTATTATGTGGATATGGTTTTCTATAATAAAATATTAAAATGTTATGTTTTGATAGATTTGAAAATTGGTACTATGAAACCAGAATATGCAGGACAAATGAATATGTATTTAAATTATTATAATGCTGAAGTAAATGATGAATATGATAATAAACCAATAGGAATTATTCTTTGTAAGAGTAAAAAAGAAGTAGCTATGGAATATGCTTTAGGTGGTTTATCTAATAATATTTTTGCTTCTACTTATACTTATTATATTCCTAATAAAGAGCAATTAATTAGTGAAGTTGAAAAAGTATTAAATGAAACAGAGGCTAAAGACTAGTCATTGTATTAGGAAAATTGAAAGAAACTAACTAATTACAATAAAATTTATAATTATTTATTTTAAAGCGTATTTGTGTTAAAATGTATATAGTGATTGATTTATATGTCAATTACCTTTGGTAAAAGTTGTAGATAACTTTCCTGGTGGCACCAGATTGATATTTACTCGAACTTGAGAGTTTTATATATATTTTAAAAGAAAATAATGAAAAGCATTTGATAGTTATGTTTATGATGGTGGATTATCAGGTTCTTATTTATATAAAGAAAATGATGAAAAATATAATTATGTAAATGATATTTATAATAACCCTTATAAAAAGAGATATTTGTAATAAATATAAAATAAAAAAGAGCACTTGTTAGATACGATTAATGATTTTCTAAAGATATGATATTCAAGGTAAAAGGTATCTTGGTGTTAGTATAGATATATAAATATAAAAATATAGAGAGTGATAAGATAAAAATCAACGAAAGAAAGTGTCTATAATGGCTAGAGGAAAATTGAACTGTCCCATAAAAATAGACATATAGGGGAATGATATGAACCCCGTTTCTTGGACAAAATAGAAACGAGGTTTTTATATGTCAAAATTGTCATAAATACATAATCGTGATTATAATGCAACAATTAATATAATGTTCCTTGGTTTAAATATATATATGAAATGAATTAAATCTTTTAAAATTGAAAATAAGTGATTAGTGATATATAATGTAAATAATTGAATAAGTCTTTTAGAAGGTGAAAGTTTGTGACTAAGGTTAGTATAATTGTTCCTGTTTATAATGCTGGTGAATTTTTAAAAACTTGTTTGGAAACTTTGGTTAATCAGTCTCTTGATGATATGGAAATTATTGTCATTGATGATGCGTCTAGTGATAATAGTTTGGAGATAATAAACGTATTCGCATCTAAGTATTCTTTTATAAAGATTTGTCATAATGATAGAAATGTAGGACCGAGTATATCTAGAAATGAAGGACTTGAGTTAGCTTGCGGAGAGTATATTGGGTTTTTGGATAGTGATGATTATGTTAGTTTAAGTATGTATAATAATATGTATGAAGCGGCAAGTAAAAATGATTATCCTGATGTGGTTGTTTCGTCTTTAAAATTTGTTACTGATGATTCTTATGCTTTTAAAGATTATGATAGAGATTTCAATGGTAGACATTATGATGTTTTAGATAATCCCAATTTAATTATTTATCAAAGTCCATCTTGCTGTAATAAAATTTTTAAAAGAGAACTGATTGGTGATTATAGATTTATTCCTGATGTTATGTGGGAAGATGTGGCATTTACTTATTCTAGATTAATTAAAGCTGATGACATTTTGATGATGAATAATTTAGATTATTTCTATAGAAGAGATATCAGTAGAGGTGTTTCTGGTAAAAATTATAAAGTAAATTTGCGAGTGTTTGATATTATTATGGTGGCTTATGAAATAGAAAAAGAAGCTAGAGAGTGTGGAAGATATGATAAATTGAAAAAACAGGTTAAGTTTTTACAAATGGCCACTTGTTTACAAAGGGTTTCTGAGATAGAAACTTGGCAAGTAGATAATGTTTGTCAAATAAAAGAAATGTTGTATAGACTTATTTTTGATAATTTTGGTAATTTAGATGATGTTGATAATGATTTACTTTCAAGTAAAGTTTCACTTGATGTAATTAGGGATTTTAATAAATATTGTCATGGAATGGAGGTTCAATATGAAAATAGCAATAGTTTATGATTCAGTGACTGGTAATACTAAAAAATTGGTTGATGTAATTTATGATGAGTGTATGGATTTTGATGTACATGTTTATACAAATTTTTGTGATGATATTTTGGGTGCTGATTTACTTTTTTGTGGATCATGGACTTATAAAGGGGAGCCTAGTGATAAGATGAAGGATATTTATCAAAGATTGGATAATAAAAAAATATTTATTTTTGGTACTTGTGGTTTTGGTGGAAGTTTACAGTATTATAAGTTGATTTTTGATAATACTTGTAAATATATTAATAAAAGCAATAATATTTTAGATTATTATTTTTGCCCTGGCAAGTTACCTTACAGAATGAAAAATAAATATGTGCAGATGTTAGAGGAAAATCCAAATGATAAAAAAGTTACTAAGATGTTAGAAAATTTTAATAATGTTTTAGATAGACCGAATGATATTGATTTAGATGAGCTTCGGGGTAGAGTTAGGAAGATTATAAATGAGAGTTAGTCATGAATTTGGTCCATATATTAATAAAGATAGTGAAGTGTTGATTTTAGGTTCAATTCCTTCGGTTAAATCTAGGGAGTATGGTTTTTATTATATGCATCCACAAAATAGATTTTGGAATATTTTAAGTGATATATTTGGTGAAGATTTTCCTGAAACTATTTTAGATAAAAAGCAATTACTTTTTAAACATAAAATTGCTTTATGGGATGTGATAGAATCTTGTGATATTAAAGGTTCAAGTGATAGTTCGATTAAAAACCCTAAGATTAATGATATTAAAAATTTAATAGTTGGTACAAATGTAAAGACTATTTTTGTGACTGGAAAAAAATCTTTGCAATTATATGACAGATACTGCTTGAAAGATGTAGGAACCAAGGCTATTTATTTACCATCTACTAGTGGAGCTAATTGTCGCATAAGTTATGAAAAATTAAAAAGTAAATATGAAATTATTATAAAATATGTGAAAAAGTAATATTTTTCTTTTTTTTTGAAAGAAAATAGGTTATAATTATATTATAGGGAAGGGGCGGCTAAGGATGATTTTAAGAAAACCATATGCGTTTTTTATAAAATACTTTAAATTGTTACACGCGATTATTGCAGGGCTTGTGGCATTTTTGTTATATCGTTCTTTTACAATTTATAATTTCTTTAGTGCTTATGTTAAGGATTATTCTTCAGCTTTAAATGAATTTTCACCAAGAACTTTTATAAATATGTATAGTTTTGTGCTAGCTTTAGTTATAATTATTTTTATCATTATATTGCTTTCTGTAATGATTTATAAGAAGAAACCTAAGGCTCTTTATGTTTTTAGTATATTGGTTTATGTGGCTGTGCTTGTTTTATTCTTTGTCGTTTATCCTTCACTTAGAGACATTAGCGCTTATATATTAGATATTCGTACATCCAGTGCTTATCGTGATTTATTTTTAATTATATCAATTTTGCAACTTGTTTGTTTAGTTTGGTATGCAATTAGAGCAACTGGTTTTGATATTAAACAATTTGATTTTGGAACTGATTTACAAAAATTAGATATTGATGAAAAAGATAGTGAAGAAATTGAAGTGTCTTTGGAATTTGACCAAAATAAGGTACACAGACAAATAAGACATAAATTGAGAGAAATTGGATACGTATATAAAGAAAATAGGTTTATTATTAATACGGCTGCTATTATTTTGATTATTGTACTTGGGTTTTTAATTTATACAAATATTGGAATTTATACAGCTTCATATAGTCAAGGTGAGTCTTTTAGTGCGAGTGGGGTTGTAATGAATGTTAAGAACACTTATTTAACTCAAACTGATCCGCTTGGTAATAAGCTTACAAACGATATGATTGTAGTAGTGAAAATGGATATTAGAAAACAAGGTGTAGTTGATAGGACTTTGAATACAGGACTTACTACTTTGATTGTAAATGGTATTTCTTATGGCCAAAATAATGATTATGCGAAAGAACTTTATGATTTAGGTACTGCTTATGCTGGCCAAAATTTGAGTGATGAATTTCAAAGTTATATTTTAGCATTTTTGGTTCCTAAAGAAGATATTAATGAAAAAATGGAATTAAAGTTTAATGATAATGTTAGTTATGTTAAAGGTGAAATGGGAGCAAAAAATGTTTATGTAAGTTTAAAGCCAACTAATTTGACTAAGAATGATGGTAGTAAAGATGGTATGATTGGCAAAGAAATGACGTTTGAGGATAGTGTTTTGGGAGATTCAACTTTTATGATAAAGGGATATGAGTTTAATAATAAGTTTAAAATAAATTATAAATATTGTTATGCTACTGATAAATGTATAGATTCATATGAATATTTAACACCTACAGCAACTGGTAGTTATCCTAAAACACTTATGAGAATTAATGGATATTTTGTTATTGATGATAATGTTAATAGTGGTGAAATTACATCTTTACAGTCTTTCTTAAATACTTTTGCAACTATTAATTATAAAATTGGTGATATTTGGTATTCAAATGATATTAATACACAAACTGTTAAACCTAAAATTGGAGTAGATAATACTAATTATTATGTTGAAGTTCCTTTAGACGTGGCTAGTGCTAGTGAAATTAGTTTAACTTTTAAGATTAGAAATTATACATATAAATATGTTTTAAAATAACAAAATGATGTGTTATAATAGGAAGGGGGATACACGTTAGATGTTAAAAAAAATTAAATATTTGGTTTTGATGATTATTTGTATGTGCGTGGTTCCTTTGACTACACATGCTCAGTGTGATTACCAAAGGTTAGCTGAGTTATCTAGAATTGCTAGCAATGTTCAATTTAATTATACTTATGAAATGGTGGATAGTTATCCTAATTTCTCAGTAATACTTTCTAATTTAACCAATGATATATATATTGTTGATAATTTTGGTAAAATTTTTTCTGGAAGTGAAGAATTTATTAATCCATACAAAGAAGGGAATACAATAACTTTTACATTTTATTCAAACGATGCTAATTGCCAAGGTGAAGAACTTACTAAAAGATATGTTAGTTTGCCTGAGTTTAACCCTCGTTATAATACTGATGAATGTAAACTTTATCCAGAATTTTCTCTTTGTCAAATGTGGACTAACACTTCGTTTTCAGCAGAACAATTTGCAATTCAACTTGAAAATTATAAACAACAGCTTAATGCTTCTAGTATTTTAAATGCAGAACCTAAGGGTTCTTCATGGGATGTTATATTATCATTTTTATCAAATAATGCACTTATTTTTTCTATAATTGGTATTTTAGTTTTAATCAGTATTTGTATATTAATTGTTAGAAAAATTAGACATAGAAGGTGATGTATGTGAAGAAAATAAAGCAAATCTTTATAATCCTGATTTTATTTTGTGTATGTTTAACTACGGTAAGTGCTGATGTTACTATTGGCGCTGGACCTGGTGGTGGTCATTATGCCAGTGGAGTATGGAGGAACTTGGTTTATATTCCATATGGTGGGCCGGCAGTAAATCAGTATCGTGGTTATAAGATTAGACTTGTTTATTATGATGGGTCTGATGCGGCAAGAACACGTGGTGAGAGTGCTTGGCAAGAAATTACTAGTTTTGATGTTGTGGTGTCTAATCCAACATTTGAGAGAACTAATTATGCAAATTTAGTTAGATTACATGCACAGAATAATACGAGATTAGGTCTTTTGTCTGGTCCAAACGTTACATGGCTTGGTCAACAAATTGCTGGAGTAGAAAATGGAACTACTAATGAAACTGCAATCAGAAGTGCTTTGGAGGCTAATGATTCAGCTAGACTAAAAGCTATTATTCAAGAACTTGGTGTTGATGAGTCACAAATGTCTAAAGAAAGTGAAGAGGAAATGAAGGCTAATGCAAAAGGTTATCGTTTTGTGGCTGAAAAGTTAATTGTTTTAGCTAATAAAGGCTGGCTTTTTGCAAATTCTCGTAAAGAGATGGCTCAAGTATTATCTGAGGGAAATTCGGGTTTTCCTAGTGGATTATGGAATTTGAGTACGACATCAACAGGTGCAGGAAAATACCCGGGTGATATTCATACAACTAGGGATGATATAAATGTTCGCTCTGTTGGTGCGGGTTGGACTTATGGTAACTTTAAAAGTTATAATATAGGTGCAGGATTAGGTATTATAAGTATTGGTAAAAATCCTTATTCAGACCACGATTATTCATATACGGCGGCATGCGCTACTTGTGAAAATACTAATTCTGATTATTTGGCTTATACAATTAAAGATACTAGTGACTGGGGCGGAATTATGGCCAGTGGTAGTTCGAAGTTTGAAAATGTACAAGGTTATTTCCATGATGGTAGTTATCCTAGTGGTGATGGACAAGATCCATCTGGAGATGTTTATTGCCGAGAAGAATTTAGCGTATATTTTCCAAATCAACTTAGCCAAATTTATGTAGAGCCGGGAAGATATTTTGTATTAAATCCAGAAGAAAGTGAACTTGCTGGTTTAAATGAGGTTGGTGCTTCGGCTATTCCTAATTTGAAACCTTATAAAGTATATAGAAAAAGAGAATGCCGAGCAGAAGTTAATTTAACTCAATATGAAGATGAAACTTATTCTGCTTTTCAGGCGAGACTTTTAGCTGCTAAAAGAACTACTTTGTCAAATTATGAAACTGCCAAAAAAGAAGATTTTGCTGGTGACATGGGTAAGGTTTGGTTTAGATATACCGAGACTTATGAAGAAAGCAAATATAATATGGATGAGCCTGATGAGATGCAATTATATGATGTATATGAGAGTAATCCTTTAACTGATTATGGTTCTGAACTTGCTAGTATTGCTGCTGATGATGCACAACTTACAATGGAAAATACAACAAAATATAAATTGCCGGAAGAATATTATAGATATGTAAGATTAAGAGATGGACTTTCTATGTCAAAGGTTCCGTCTGAGCCATATAAAGAGGTTGGAATTGCTAATTTGCCAGTTTCTTTTGAAAATCATGGTGTAAAGATTAGCGCTACACAGTATAAAGCGGCTGATATACAGTTTGCTTATGATTTACCTGATAATGCTATGCTAAAAAAAGCGGCTTCTAATAATGGATATTTAGCTACTACCAAAGGTGATGGTGGAAGTGGTGGAAACTGTATTGCAAAAAGTACAATAGAAGGAGAGCCTACTGATGGTTATTCTTGTAAGATACTTACATCTACTATTCCAAATACACCTGATGAACCTGGTGATCCTGATAATCCTGACGATGGTTGTAATACTCCACAAGATGCTGAAGATTTAGGCCTTGATTGGAATGATAAGCATGGCTATTGTTGTCCAGTTGGAACTACTTATGATGAGGATACTGGTGATTGTGAAGATGATTCTGGTGATCCTGATGAGCCTGGTGATCCAGGAGATAGTTGTAAGACTGAGGAGGATGCAAGTAGATTAGGAGTAGATTGGAATCCGATGACAAGGTCTTGTTGCGCAAAAGGAACTACTTATAATCCTGAAAAAGGAAAATGTGTACCAGGAGATGATAATACAACTGATCCAGTATGTCCAACAGATTGTGAGTATGGATGTTGTCCATCTGGTGAATGTGCACCAATGCCAACTATTAATGGTGAGCCTTTTTGCCCTGGACTTGGAGGTATTGATGTTATTTATAGGACGATAGATTTGGAAGATCCGTTCCCAGGACAAAATGCGGAAAGTAGAGAAACTGGAGCGAATTGGTGTAGTTATAATATAAGAACACAAGAAATTGATTGTAAGTATAATAACAATACAGTGAAAAATTATATTACAAGAGAAAGAAATAATAAAAAGAATGGTTATAAAGTTTATGATGATGATCATATTTTATATGAAGTAAATTTAGATTCAAAGACAATTTCATCAATTAGAAGGTATAATGATAAAAACAAATATGATGATGATTGGATTTCAGAATGTTATGATAATGGAAAAGCTTGTAAGAGTAAATTTTTAAGAGAATATAGCAGTGTTATTACTGGAAAATGTAAATCAACTAGTTCATCTAATTTCTACACCTGTGATAAGGATGTTTAGGAGGAGATAAAACATGAAGGAATCTTTTTGGGGTATATTTGTAGTTGGGCTTGGAGTTTTATCAATATTCTTCATTGTTTTATTCCAAAACTTAACTAATACTGATGAACATAATTCGCAACTTTTAAAAGAAGTTACAGAAGCTGCAATGTGGGATGCTTTTGATTATGCTTCATATAGAACTAATGGAACAGTACGTATTTACCGAGAAAAGTTTGTTGAAAATTTTATTAGGAGATACGCTGAAAGTGCTAGTAGAATGAGAGAATATAATATAAAATTTTATGATATTAATGAAAGCCCACCGAAAGTAAGCTTGAGTGTACAAAGCGGAGTTGTAGGTGTTGCTGGAAGGACTCGAATGACATTTGATTTACAAAATAGAATTGATGCCATTTTGGAGACTCCTTACTAGAAATAAAAGAAAAGAGAGGATGAGTATATGAATAATTTGATGGCTTCGGCTAAGAAATTTGCAAAAAACAAAAATATGATAACGATTATTGGGGTCGTGATAATTTTGATTTTACTTTATGTTGGTTATAGTACACAAATCAACAGAGCAGTAGAACCAATCCAAATTCCAGTGGCTACTCAAACGATTCAACCTAGAACTGAGATAACTGATGATATGGTTCAAATAATTGATATGCCAAATGTTTCACTTAGTGATAACGTTATTAGGTCTAGATCACAGATAGTTGGAAAATATTCCAATGTTAATTCTGTAATTCCAGAAGGTAGTATGTTTTATACAGATACTGTTGTTGAGGCTGATGAACTACCTGATGCGGCTTTTTCTAAGGTTAAAGCTGGAGAAGTGGCTTACAATTTTCCAGTTGACATGGAAAGTACTTATGGTAATGCGATTATGGCTGGAAATATGATTGATATTTACATGAAGATTGGTGATGGTCAAGATGAAAAAATCATGCTTGGTAAATTAATTGAGAATATTGAAGTTTTAGCAGTTAAGGATTCTTCTGGTCGTGCAGTATTTGAAGATTTTAGTGAAAGTAGAAGCCCTTCTATGATGATTTTTGGCCTTAAGCCTGAGTTATATATAATGCTTAAGAAAGCTTCTTATATGAGTTCTTTGGGTGTTGAACTTTATCCTGTACCTCATGGTATGTCAGTTGAAGGAGAAGAAACTGCTACTCAAGTTTCTACACAACAATTAGTTGATTATATTGATGCACATTCTGTTAATATTCCAATAGTTGATGAGACAGGAAATGATCCATTACTTCCAACAGTGACAGAAACAGGTGGTGATAGAAATACTGTAACTATTACATATCCAGAGGGATGTGGTAGTACATATACTTGTACTTATGTAAAAGATGGTGGACAGTCTCAAACTGTTACTAATAAGACTACTCAAAATGTTGTGTATACTGGTGACGGTACTTTGGTGGCTACAGTTCAAGAAGAAGATGGTACGGCTCATTCAATTACAGTTAATATTCCACTTGCTAATTCAACTAATTCGGAGTCTTAATTATGAATAATAATGTTTTTGAACAAATAGATTTTGGCCATTTAAAACCTTATTTGGAAGATGACGATATAACCGATATTTCTTATGATAATGGTGGACAAATTCACTTAAAAACATTATCTAAAGGAATATTTAGGATTGAAAATCCAGCCATTAATGATGCGTTTATGGAAAAGCTAGCGTTTCAATGTTCTAATGTTATGGGTAAAACATTTAACATGGCTCATCCATTCTTGGATGCTGAAAGTGCAGAGTTACGTTTAGCTTTCATCCATGCATCTATTGCGCAAAATGGAATTGCTTGTGTTGTTCGTAAAACACCGGCTAAGATTCGTTTACAAAAAGAAAAGATTGTGGCTGATAAGTATGTTGAATTAGATGTTATTGATTTTTTAGAGCAATGTGTATTAGGGCACTGTAATATAATTGCCTGTGGTGAAACTGGTTCTGGTAAGACTGAGTTTATTAAATATTTAGCTTCAAAAATTGCAGAAGATGAAAAGATAATTACAATTGAGGATACTTTGGAATTACATTTGGATAAGATATTTCCACATCGAGATATAGTTGCAATGAAAACTAATAATATTGCTTCTTATACAGATATTTTGGAAGCTTGTATGCGTCAGAATCCAAAATGGATTTTGCTTTCAGAGGTTCGTAGTGCGGAGGCTGTACTTGCAGTTCGTAACTCAATTTCTTCTGGTCACTATATTTTATCAACTATTCATGCTGATAAAGCTGCATCTATTCCAAACCGTTTATATAGTTTGCTTGAAACTAATCAGGATTTGGAGCAATTTATGAGTTCTATTTGTAGATATATTCAGCTTGGAGTTTATATTCGTGGTTATACAGATAAAGCTACTCATAATTTTAAAAGAGAGATTGCGGAGGTTACAGAGTTTTATGTAACTAATGATACTAATGAAGCTAGACATAATGTTATTTATAGAAAAGGTGCGGATGGTAAGGTTATTAGAAATAATCCTAGTCCTTATTTAATTGATTATTTGGAAGTTCAAGGTGTATTTTTACCTAAAGAACTTCAAAATATGGCTGGTGAACCTTATACTGATAATGAATCTTTAAAGAGTAATGCGGCGATTAAGGATGATAAAGTAAATACTGAAGTAAATAGTACTATGTCTAATGTGGTTGAAAATAAAACTTCTGAAGTAGTTAGTTCTGGTATAAGTAATAATTCTGTTAGTGCTGGAGTTACTATGAATAGCAATAATATTAATTCTAATATGAATAGTATTAATACTGGTTTTGGTATGTCTAGTAATTTATCTAGTACATCTAATGGTACTACATCTAATATAAGTCCTACTAATGTAGTTTCCAATAATACAGTTAATAATACACAGACTTTTAGTAATTCACAAAGTCTTAATAATACAAATAAAACTGTGGAAAATTTATTTGAGTAAAGGAGGGTACTATGACATTTATAATTCTTTTACTTGTTACGATTATTGCGATATTTATTGTTTTATATCGAAACAATAATAATACTAATAATGTTTACAAATTTATTAATAAAAAAATTGGTGTAATTTATAATAAGTATGCTCCTTATTCATTTAGAACAATAAGAGCAAAGATTAAGGAGCTTGGTCAAGAATATACTCCAAGACAATATGCAATTCAAGTTATTGTGTTTGCTGTTGGGGCGGCTGTTATTACTTATTTGTATTTCTATAATATTTTAGTATCAATTATTTATGCTGCTTTAGCAGTAGCAGTTATTCCTTATTTGACTTATTTACGTTGTAAGAGACTCTATAGTGAATTTATATTTGAGCAAATACAAGTTTACACTACAAATACAATAATGGAGTTTGCAACTACTCAATCATTTGTTAAAGCTTTAGAAGGTGTTTATTCTTCAAATGTGCTTGAAGATCCAGTTAAAGCTGATGTTAAAATGATGATTGATATGGCATATCAAAATGGTACTATTGATCAATCTATTAATTATATGAATGCGAAATATGACTTTTATATAGTTAGAAATATGCATCAACTTTTCTTACAAATTACAAATGAAGGTTCTAGAGATTCTGGTGAATCACTTGAAAATATGAGCCAGGATATAGATATGCTTGTTGAAAGTGTGTACCGTGACCGAATTGATAGAGCAACTTTCCATAAGAAGTTTTTGCAGTTTGGTATTATACTTTATTTGATGGTTATGCTTGTTCAATTTATGCTTGGTATTGAAACTTATAATGAAATGCTTACTGACTGGTGGGTACAGTTATTGTTACATGGAATTATATGGTTAAATACATTCTTTATCTTGTCTGGTGAAAAATATTATAATGAAGATGTGGGGGCTGAGTGATATGAGTATTGGATTAATATTTATAATTATTGCAATTATTGTAGTATTTATACTTGAAGTTAATAATCATTTTAGCTCTAATAAATTTATTAAAGAAACAGAACCTTATTTTAAGATTTTGATGGAAGATGATTATGAGTTTTTACTTAGAATAAGATATGGTAGTGATATTGATGTAGAGAAAATGTATGGGCTTAGAGTTCGTAATGGAATTGTTGGAATTATATTTTGCTTATTTATATTTTTGCAACAATTATCATTTGCATATGTATTACTTTCTTTATTAATTGGTTTTGCATTTTTTAAGATGCCTTATATGAAACTTAGTAGTTATTATAAGCAAAATTTGCATAAAATTAATTTAATGCTTCCATACTATTTAAAGGGACTAGAAATTCTAGTTCAGCACTATACTGTACCAGTTGCTCTTTCTCGTTCAATTGAGACGGCTCCAGAATTATTTAAGTCTGGGTTAAAAGAGTTAGTAGCCAAAATTGATGCGGGAGATTCTTCTGTACAGCCTTATATGGATTTTGCTCATGAATATCCAGTTCGTGATTCAATGAGAATGATGAGACTACTTTACCGTTTAGGTCTTGGTAGTCAGGAAAATAAGCAAGAACAGTTATTAATGTTTTCAAGAACAATATCTACTTTACAGAATAAAGCACGTGAACAAAAATATAAAGAACGTCTAGAAAAGATGGAAAATAAAACGATGATGATGCTTTTCTGTACTGGTGGAGGAATTTTAGGATTTTTACTTTTGTCAATGATGATGATGATGAATTATTAAGTATAGTTATTTTGAATAAATTATGTTATAATTAAAAATAGGAGGGTAGGTGATAGTTAATGAAAGAAGCAGCAGGAGAAGCAAACTTAACAGTTGTTGCGATTATTTTGATAGGTGTTATCGTTGCCGTTGTTACACCACTTGTTAATAATTTGATGAGTAATACTGCAGAACGTGCTTGCTGTACAGATGCTGGTGGTGTATGGTCTGGTGGGCAATGTGACACTTCATATGGTGATGCAGCAGCTTATTCAGATTGTGTTGAAAAATCAGATACTACAACTAACACAGATTAAATTTGATAGCTTGCTAAAAAGCAAGTTTTTCTTGGATAATAAGGCGGTGAAATATAATGCGGGAAGGTATAGGTAGTGTATTTTTATACAATATGATTATTTTGTTTATTATAATTGTATTTGGGCTACTTTCGGCTACTATTAGTTATTATAAGGCATTTAAGGTAAATGAAAGATTACTTTTTATGATAGATAAGTTTGAAGGGTATAATCGTTTATCTATTGAAGAGATGCAAAATTTTTTGGTTAGTATTGGTTATACATCTAATCCTAACGGACAAAGTGAATGCCCAGAATCTAAAGATGGTGGAACTTTGTTAACGGCTAGAAATGCTAAACATTTATACTGTGTTTATTATTTTAGAGATGATAGAGGTAGTAATGAGACTGGTAGAACTAATGGTGATAGAGAGCCTATATATTATAATTATGCAATAACTACTTATATTTATGTGGATTTACCAATTGCAGGGGCATTTAAGTTACCGGTTTATACCAAGGGAGAGCGAATATATAATTTTAGTGATGATCAGAAACAGGTGAGTAGAATATGAAAGAAGCAATAGCAAATGCTGGTGTGTTTAATTTAATAATAATTTTTGTAATTGTATTACTTCTTTTGTTTATTGGTTCTCTTTCATATTCTCGAGGATTTAAAGCTAAAAATAAAATTGTTGAGGAGATTGAAAAGGACCAAGGATTTACATCTGCAACAGAGGCTCGTATAGATGATTGGCTTGGTAATATTGGTTATAGGGCAAATGTTGGGTTAAATAGGAATTCTGATGTTTGTCCTAGTACTGCTGAAGGTAATGGCGGTAGAAATGGTACTTTACTTAATTCTGATGGGACTTATCAGTATTGTGTTTATGAGTTTGATACTTGTGGCTCTGATGATAATAGTAAATGTGGTAAATACTATAGAGTAATTACTTATATGTATTTTGATTTACCAATTTTAGGTGGTTTACTTAAAATACCAGTAAATGGTGAAACTATGATATTTAATGATATTACTAGTTAGGAAGGTGAAGATACTGTGAATGTTATAATTGCTAATAAATTTCGTGATGCATTATCTAATTTGGATATTGAGGTAATAAAGAAATTAGAGGGTGAATTTACTGTTGATGAAATTATAAATACTTTTCAGAATTTCTTTTTTCAAAAGATGATTTTAGATGTTACAGCATTAAAGGACTATAAAGATGTTAAGACTTTACAACAGTTATCTTTATCTTTAGATGTTGATAAGGTTGTTTTATTGCTTGATGGTTCACCTGAAACGTCTGATCCTGAGTATTTGTCTGACTTAATATCAGTTGGAATTTATAATTTTACAATGAATGTTGATGGTGTTAAGTGGCTTATTGATCATCCGAATAGTTATCGTGATGTGGCACAGTATCACCAACTTGATACGACTCATGAAGTGGGTGTTAGTTCATCACCGGTTAATTATGCTCAAGATTTTAAGAAGTGTTCTGTAATATGTTTTAAAGATATTACTCCTGGTGCAGGAGCAACTACTTTAATATATATTGCGAAGAAACAGTTACAACGTAATTATGACGTTGTGGCTGTAGAAGTTGATAAGCATGATTTTATGTATTTTGATGAAGATAAGATGTATAGTGTGACTAGTGGTGAACTTGGTAATACAATTTCTAAGTATAGTTCTTCAGATATTATATTGCTTGATGGAAATGCTAGCCCAGCTGCTGAGACACTTGCTAGTGAGACTATTTATTTATTAGAACCATCTAAAATACAGCTTAATAAGCTATTAGCTCGTGATCCTAAAGTACTTGAAAGAAATAAAAATAAGAAAATTGTTTTGAATCAATGTATGCTTAGTAATCAAGATGTTTCAGATTTTGAATTTGAGACGGGCCTTACTGTATTTGCTAAAATTCCACCCCTTAATGATCAAAGTGATGAAAATGAAGCTTTGGATAAGTTTTTCGTTAAGTTAGGTTTTTATAAGCAAGATTCTGCTAATCAAGGAGAAGGTAAAAAGGGAATTATGGGAATATTCAAATAATTCTTTTTTTGTAAAGTGCTTTGTTCTTCTATTGACAAAAGTTGGAATAAAAGGTATATTTATTATATAGATTAAGAGGAGGTTTAAATTATGAATTTAGTAAATGTTTTAGATTATTGTACTGAGGTTATAGATGGTGGTATTCCAACTGGTATTGGTAACGTTGTACATTTAATCGTTGTAGCTATCCAAGTTGTTGTTCCAATATTACTTATTATTTGGGGTATGATTGACTTTGCAAAAGCAATTATTGGTCAAGATGAGGATAAAATTAAAGCTGGACAAAAACTATTTATGAAAAGACTTATTGCTGCTGTTGTTGTATTCTTAATTGTTACAATTGTTCAACTTGCTATTAGACTTGCTACTACTGTTGGTGGTGAAGGTAATGAAGCCGGTTCTGTTTGGGATTGTGCAGAGCAGTTAATCAGTGGTCAAGAAGGTTAATTTTAGAAAGTGGGAATGAGATATGGATTTAATTTATATGTTAGATGCAGCTGATTCGACTTTATGTGAAGGTATTTTAGTACCTAATGCTTTATTTAATGTAGTGTCAACTATTATTAAGGGTATTAAGATAGTAGTTCCAATATTACTTATTATTTGGGGTATGATGGATTTTACGAAGTCTGTTGTTGCTAAAAAAGAAGAGGATATTAAAAAATATCAAAAAGCTTTTGTTTCACGTCTTATTTCTGCTTTGATTGTATTTTTAATTGTATTTGTAGTACAACTTGCCGTTAATTTAGTTTCTGGAGTTGAAGATCAAACTAATCCTGATGGTACAACTGTTAGTGATATTTGGAGTTGTAGCAAGAAATTTATTAATGGTGTTGATACAAATAATGAAACAGAAGATATTACTGAATAAAAAGGTTATTGTAAAATAACTTTTTTTGTTTTTATTTTTATAATTTTATTTATCTTTAAAATTATTTTTGCTATAATGGTTATGTATATATTAAGGTAAGGGATTTTATGAAAAAATATTTTATATCTATTTTGTTAATTGTAGGGATATTATTTGTTAATATAAGTGGAGTTAATGCTATTTGTAATCAAACTAGTCCAGATTGGCCAGATTGTTTAGGAAGTTCTTCTGGTTCTGGTAGTTCTTCAAGTAGTTCGAGTAGTAATTCGTGTATTAATAATTGTAATAATAGTGATGCTTGTAAAACGGCTCCAAATGGTCAAGCTTGCGCTCAGTGTAAGGCAAAATGTCAACAACAAGCTAATGAAGATAAAGAAAATTGGGAAGATCCAACAGAGGATTTTGATTCTGATGCGACATCTAATGCAGACGATGCTACTGGTGCAACGAATGATGAAGCTGCAGATAATACTGAACAAGCTCAAGATATATCTGCTGCTCAAAAATATTGTTATAATGCATATGAAGAAAATTCTGAAGAGTTTATAAAATGTATTGAGCAAGCAACGGCAAATCCAGATGCTTTTACTGATTCTAGTGTAGATATTGGCGCAATAGTTGGATGGTCAGGTAAAGATGAATATACACTTGATAATGTAGGTGATGCCTGTAGTATTGTTAGTGATAATATGAAAGATATTCTTTCTAACATATTTTGGTTTATTAGTGTTTTAGGAATTATTTTAGTGGTTGTTATGACAGCAATTAGTTTTGTAAAAGCTATAGTTGGTTCTGATGATGAAAAATTAAAAAATGCTTTCAGTCATTTGTTGACAAGAATTATAGTGGTAATTATTTTGTTATTATTACCAATGATTTTAACTTTTGTTATAAATATTATTAATAATAATTTTACAGGTACAGTAAAAATTGGCGATGATGGAGATGTATTCTGTGATATAACAAAATAAAAGGAGGAACTTATGGAAATAGTACAAAATCTTTTTAGAACTTTGATGTTTTTTCTAGATAATATTATATATGGATTGATTCCTCAAATATATAAATTATTTATTTATTTATCACAGTTGAATTTATTTGGTGGAGATGATTCTAATCCTTTACAGAGATTAATAAATCGAGTTTATGTATTACTTGGAATATTTATGTTATTTAGAGTTAGTTTTTCACTTTTGCAATATATCGTCGATCCTAGTGCTTTTAGAGATAGTTCTAAAGGTATGGGAAAGCTAGTAACTAATGTTTTGGTAGTTTTGGTGTTGTTAGTTAGTGTGCCTTCTATTTTTAGTTTTGTAGCAGATGTACAAGATAGAATTGTTCAAAGTAATGTAATTGGCGAATTAATACTTGGAAGTAGTATGTCAGATACTGGTAGTACTGAATTAAGCCCTGAACGTGTAGAGACAATGGCTAAAGATGTGCAGTTTATGATGTTTGGTGCATTTTATTCATTAAACCCTGAGGTAACTAGTGGAGATAATGCTTTGTTTAGCAGTTGTAGTGGGACTAGTGGTGTTTTTGGATCAAGAGATATGGCGGCTACTGAAGATTGTCTTACTCAGCTAGATGAGGAAATAAGTAATTATGATGATGCTTCAGCAAATGGAGTTGATTTATATAGCTTTTTTAAACATACTGGTTCTAATGAGCGGGATGGTACTCCTTGTATAGATGGAATATGTGATGATCGTAATTTTGCTGATTTTGACAAACTTTTATGGTGGAAAAGTGATGGCAATTATGTAATAAATTATTTACCATTTATATCAACGGCAGCTGGTATTTATGTTGTATTTTTACTAATTACTTTTTGTGTTGATGTTGCGGTTCGAGTTATAAAACTTTGTTTTTTACAAATGGTGGCGCCAATTGCGATTGTGTCTTATATTGATCCTAAAGAATCAATTAGTAATAGTAAACTTAGTTCATGGTTAAAAGAATGCGCTACTACTTATTTTTCACTTTTCTTAAGACTTGCAACTATTTTCTTGGTTATGCTTTTAATATCTGTTATTTCTTCTATGGTATTGTCTGAAAATGCTACAGTTGGTCAACAAGTTAGTGAGATAACTGGAGATGATATTGTATTTAATATTTGGATATATTTATTCTTAATTATTGGTGCATTTATGTTTGCTAAACAAGTGCCTAAGATAATTGAAAGTATATTTGGAATTAAAGGTTCTGGCGAATTTAGTTTGAATCCATTGAAAAATGCTGGATTTGCAGCGCTTGCTGGTGGAACGGTTGGCTTAGGAGTAGGAGCTGCTGCATCAGGCGTTGCTGCGTTCTCAGCTTCTAGAGATGAAGGTGCTGGAAATTTCACTGCTTTTAGGAGAGGAATTGGAGGCGCTTTTGGGGGCTCTGTTAGAGGGTTGCATGCTGGAGTAACTGCTGGTGGTAAGAATGTGCTTTCAAAATCTTTAGATGTTGCAGGTGTGGCTGGAAGAAATGCTGCATTAAAAACAAATACTACATGGACACAAAGAATGGGCGCTTATGGAAGACAGGCTATAGGTATGCAGTCGAGAAAAGAAGGTTTAGATAAGCAAATTGGTTATCATAAATCTATAAAAAAACATGTTAGTAATATGGAAGGTGTAGCTCGTAATCAATTGACTAAAAAGTCTGCCAATTGGAAATGGGTACAACAAGAGCGTAGTAATTTGCAGCAGGCTGTAAAAGAACAAAAAGCTTTAAAATTAGATGTAAAAGATAAGAATGGAAATGTTACTTCTTCTAGAATGGTTAATTTTGGAGATTCTGATTATAGTAAAGCTTATAATCAGTATTTGAATGATTTCTTTTTACAAGAAAAGAAGATGATTCAATCTTATATTAATTCTAATGGAAAAGTAATAGATAATGTTGATACTGGTGAAGAAAATTATCAAATTGCTATTGAAAAGAAAGCGTTTGTGGATGAAATAAAAAATAATAAGTTGGAATATACGGATGAGAAAGGAGTTAATCTTGTGAATGATCTTGATTCTCCTACATGGGATGAAATTGATTCTGTTGGTAAAGTCGCTGAAGAAAAAGCTGCAAGAATTGAAAATAGTCAGGATTATCAAGATTCCGTAACTCTTGCTAATAATTTGAAATCTGAAAATAGACAATCATTTTGGAGTAAACAATAATTATGGGAATGTTTGATTCTTTATTTAGAAATAAAGTTGGCATGCCTACATCTAGTGATATTTTAAATAGACATATTGATGTGTATAAAAAGATTATTGAAGATAAGAATACTATGGAGAATAGGGCTATTGATGAATTACAAAAAGTGTCTCAATGGCAAACTTTATTGATGCGAAGGGAACAACTTGATTATGAAACTAGAAAAGGAAATATTTCTTATGATGAATGGTGTTTATTAAATCAAGAGTTAGAAACTTTAAAGTTAGAGATTATGTCTGATTATATTGATAGTCAGAGTAGTGATACAATATATGGTGTTATAAGAAGTGGCCTTCAAAATTTAAAGAGGAGAAATATTAATTTACCAAATATGAATCAAATGGAATTTGATGTTTGGAAACAGATAGTAGATTCTGCAGAACTTGCACAATTATCAATTGTTCAGGTTATGAATAGTGATAAGTATATAGATTCTATGAACTCTGATAAAATAGTAAGAGATTATCAGGTTAGGAGACATTTTAGAAAGTAAAGGGGTGATTAAATGCAATTTTTAATTCCGGCAAATTCAAAGAAATCTATGTTAATCTTTGGAGTGTTTACAACTTTTGATTTAATTTTATTTGGTTCTGGCATAGGGGTAACAATACTTTTATTGCTTATAATAGCTCCTAATACATTGTTTGCAGCAATTATTGATTTGTTGCCAGCGTTAATTTGTGGTTTTTTGGTACTACCGGTACCAAATTACCACAATATTAGGATTATTATTCAAGAGGCATATAAGTTTTTTACAACTAGACAGAAGTTTATATGGAAAGGATGGTGTGTGAAAGATGAGTACGGGGACGAACCGCAGCAAATACACAAATGATTTTGTACCAATAAAATCAATTACTAATGGAGTTATTATTTGTGATAATAATGAAAAAGTTACAGGGGTAAAGATATTTCCTAGAAACATCTTTATTTTGGAACCTGATTTACAAAATATGATTATTACTAATTTAAGGAATGTTTATAATTTAATTGATTATGAATTTTGGATTGTGGTAGCTGATAGACCAGTTGATATTACATCTTATTTATCAAGGTTGCAATTACTTTATAATTCACAGACTAGTCCTGTTAAAAGGAAACTTATTTTAGAGGATATTAATAAGGCTAATATGTTTACAACAACTATGAATGTTGTTGATACTGAATATTATTTACTTTTTAAAGAGAAAGATATGGATAAGATTCAGAAAAAAATAAGAAATTTAATTCAAGCTTTTGCAAATGCTGGATTAAATGTTACACAAACATCTAATGATGATTTAAGAATTATATTAGATAATTTCTTGAATGGTGGAATGACTACTAGTTTTGGGACGGTGATGAGTTAATGGATATAAGAACGCAGATTGCTCCTAAGGGTTTAGAATTTAAACCTAGTGGTTTTGTGGCTAGTGATAAATATTCAACTATTTTAACGGCTATTACTTATCCTAAAATGATTACTCCTGGTTTTTTGGCTAATTTGACTAGTATTCCTGGAGTTAAGATTGTTATTAAGCATTTACCACTTCCTTTTAGTGTTATCAATAAGATGATAAATAAAGAAATTGCTGATATGAAGGTCCGTTATCAAGAAGAACATGATGTTACTATGCAGGAAAAGCTTCGTCAGGATTATGAATCTTTGGAAGAATTTATTAAACAATTGGCAGCTTCGCAAGCTAAAATTTATGATTTTCAATTACATTTGATGGTGACTGCTGATTCTGAAGATGAACTTACTTCTAAAAAATTACAATTAAAAAGTTTTTTAGAAGCAATGGATATGAGAGCTATTCCTTTACGTTTTGAACAGGAAAAAGTTTTAAAAAGTATGATTCCAATTTTTCCTAAACAAGATATTGAGGATAGAATAGGTACACCTATTCCTTCACCAACTTTAGCAGCAATGTATCCATATGTTTTCGATAGTATAAAAGATCCAGGTTTATCTACTTTACTTGGGGTTGATTTTTCTGGTGGAGTTATATTATTTAATCAATTTTTGTATCAAGTTCAAAAAGAGCACAACCGAAATAATGCTAATATGATTATTTTAGGTACTTCTGGTAGTGGTAAATCTACAGCTGCTAAATTAATGCTTAGAAGTCATATTAGAAATGGATACAAGATGGTGTTAATTGATCCCGAAGGTGAACTTGAGGATATGACAAGACTTTATGGCGGTGACTTTATCGATTTAGGTAAAGGTGGAGAATTTGGTATGATTAATCCGCTTGAAGTTATTATGGATGCGGATGAAGATGAAATTAGGCAAGGAATGGGATATGCGGTACTTACTCGTTCACTTCAAACTGTAAAGGCTTTTATGAAGTATTATGATCCATCTATTACCGAAGATGTTTTGAATATCTTTAGTGAAATGGTTCAAGAAACTTATAAACGTTTTGGTATTGATTTTAATACTGATTTTACACATTATACATCTAAGGATTATCCTACTTTTAAAGATGTATATGCAACTGTTAGAGGAAAGATTACAGCAATGCCTGAACAAAATAAAGAAAGAGACATATTGGAACAATTAGAGTTAAAGTTACGTCCATTGATTAGGGAGTTAAGATTTTATTTTGATGGTACAACTACTATTTCTCCTAAGAGTAATTTTATTGTGTTTAATATTAGAGAGTTAATGAATGCGGATGCTAATATTAGAAATGCTTTATTCTTTAATGTACTTAAATATGCGTGGAGTTTAACTTTGGATGCTAGTATTAATACAGTGCTTACAGTTGATGAGGCTCATGTTCTTTTATCTGGCAATAATACTTTAGGTGCAGATTTTTTAGCTCAGATTCAAAGACGTGCTCGTAAGTATAATACGGGTACAATTATCATTACTCAGCAACCTACAGACTTTAGTGATCCTAGTGTTATTACACAAGGAAAAGCGATTTTTGATAATGCTTCTTATTATTTAATTATGGGATTAAAGAAACAAGCTGTTGAAGATTTGGCTAAATTAATTGATTTGAATGATAATGAAAAAGAGAGTATAAAGGGTTATAATCAAGGTGAGGCATTGTTTGTTTGCGGAAGTAAACGTATGCGAATTAATGTTGTAGTTACTCAACAAGAATTAGATTCATTTGGTTCAGGTGGTGGACTATAGTTTGATTTGGGGGTGGTATTTTGGCTTTACCGACTGTGCTTTTAAAAGCAAAAAATGCAATTTCAAAAGGTGCGCAGGCTGCAAAGACGGCTGGGGCGGTAAGGTCTGCCACTTCTAATTCAAATGACGAAGAAGTTAAGTCTTTTTTTGGTATTTTTAAGACGCCTATTATAATTGTTTCTGCTATTGCTGGAACTATACTTGCTTTTATTTTGGTGGTATTTATTGCGATTGTATCTATTCCGCAAATTCTGGTTGGAACCATTTTTGGGGGTGGTTCTATTTCTAGCAATATTAATGGTGGTACTAATGGAAATTATAGTGGTGATATAGGATATATACAGTGGGCTATTGATATTGCAAATGATGATAGTCATGGATATAGTCAGTGTGCTCGTACTGCCCCTGATTATGATTGCTCTAGTTTAGTATATTATTCTTTAATAAATGCTGGTTTTACAACAGAACAATTGGGAAGCTATCCTTTTACTACTGCTACTATGCCAACAGTTTTGCCACAAGCGGGTTTTGTGCGTCATAGTTTTGTTCAAAGTGAACTGCAAGCTGGCGATATTTTATGGCGTTCTGGTCATACTGCGATGTATATTGGTAATGATCAAATTGTTCATGCATCAGGTCCAGAAGGTGGAGGACTTTGCGGTTCTGCTGGTGATCAGACTGGTAAAGAGATTTTAGTTCAAGGAATTGCTGGGTCTGGACCATGGACTGCTTATTATCGAAGGGCGTGATTTTTGTGAAAAAATTATTGGTATTATTGATAGTTATGTTTTGTTTGACTGGGTGTGATGTTAATTATAATTTAGTAATTAATGAAGATAGTTTTGATGAGACTATTACAATGTCATTTTTAAAAAGTCAAACTAATTATGATGATTTGTCAGCTTATTTAAGAGGTAAGACTCCAGCTACTCTTAATTCTGGTGAGACTAGATATTATGATTCTGATATAAGTGAAGATGCAAATTATTATAATTTGATATATAAATTTAATCACGATAGTACTAGCATTAATAATGCATATTTCATTAGAAATTGTTATCCTAATTTTGAAATTATTAATACTGATGATAAAATAGAATTATCTAGTGGCAATGAGTTTATGTGTTTTAATGGTGATGATGGATTAAAAGCAGATAGTGTTAATATTAATATTACTACTGACTTGAAAGTACTTAACAATAATGCTGATAATGTTTCTGGTAATACTTATACTTGGAATATTGATGAAACCAACTATAATAATAAGCCTATAAATATGCAAATTCAAAAGCCCGTAAAAATTGAGAATATTATTGAAGAAAATGATAGCTCATTTACTTTAATTTTTGTTATAATTGTTGTGTTAATTTCTATATTGGTGGTTTATTTAATAATAAGATTTAAAACAAAAAAGAATAACGCAATTTAATTAGGTGGTGTTTAGATGAAAGAAAAACTTGGTATGAGAAGATTTAAACAGTTATCTTTTTTGTGTTTAATTTTATTGATTCTGTTTGTTAATTTGGCACCGACTTTTGCCATTAGTAGGGGCGATTATTTAAGTGATGAAACTGAAGGTAATAAGAAAGAAGAACAATTGTTAAGGAAAATAGAGATAATACACGAAATTTTTCCACAGCAAACCGATGAGGCAGCACTTTATGCGACTATAGTGCATAGAGGAACTATGACAGATTATATCGAGGATTCATATGATAAAAATTTTGATGAGGAAGAATTTAGAAGTGTATGGACTGACATGAAGAATTCTTTTCAGAATGTTATTAGTAATTCAACTAGTATGGCAGAGTATATGTGGAAATCTATTTTGGCTAGTGCTGAATGTTTAATTAAAATAATTGTTGGCGAAGGAACTGAGGATGAGCATACAGAGACGACGTTCGAGGAAAATTGTGTTTTAAATACTGTTATTGATATGTATGTTGATGAATGGGAACATTCGACAGATGTTAATTTGGAACAACAAATTAAAAAACCACAAACTATTGATTTACTTACAGCTGCGACAATTGTTATGTTAGACTCTAGTGGATGGGTTGGTACATATAGTGACGAAAAGTATAAAGAGGCTTTGGCTGGCGAAGGGTTAGTTGGAAATTTAATTGATAGAAGTAACCCGATTACAAATTTTATTTCTATTGCTTATAATGGTGTTTTTTGTACAATTAGGAATGTTGCAGATATAGCAATCAGTGCGACCGGTATGGATGATTTTTTTGGAGAAAATCCTTTAGAACTTAGTCATGATTTTAGTAATCTAGAAGGATTTAGTAGTCAAGATACGGCAATGGCTAACAGACTGAGTCGTTATTATACGATGGATAAAATATGTGCCCTGGGATTTATAGGTGGAACATATAATCATGTTCAAAATCCCAATTTAAGTACGGAAATTGGTAAAGAACAATATCAGGCAAAAAAAGATATTGTGGCTGAACAAATTGTTGGTTTGGCTGAAGATTTACGTGAAAGTGGTGGAATGGGTGGTAATAATTGTGTAGTTAATCCATCTTCATCTGGTGCTTTCGCAACATGGAAACAATATGATCCAGAATGGGCTTCTCTTTCACTTGGTGGCACTAGTAATATGAAAAATATAGGTTGTCTTGTTACGTCTGTAGCTATTCAAATGGCTCGTTCAGGAACGCAAATTTCTAATTTACCTAGTGGTTATAGTAGTTTTAATCCCGGTGCGCTAGTAACTACTTTGAGTCAAAACGGTGGTTTTTCTGGTGGGGGATTTACGTGGAGTGGTTATCAAAGTATAGCTCCTAATATTAAATTTATGCCTCAAGTAAATGTGAATATTACGAATGTTAATGAATTGGCAACAACTTTAGCTCAAGAATTGTCTACTCCTGCTGAAGGCCAATATCAGAAATTTATTATTATTAAAATTAGTCATAATAGTAGTTCTCAACATTGGATTGCTGTTGATACAGTGTCTGGAAATCAGGTAACATTATTTGATCCTGGTGCTAGTGGAACAACACTTGATGAAAATTATAATGGTTGGCGTGTTCATGCTTATAGGGTTATGTATGCAACTGATGTATTGCAGGGTCAAACAGGATCTTCCACAGGTGGTTCTGGAAATTATTGTGAAACTTCTGGCAGTATTGTTATTCCTGAAGAATATGGAGGCGGAGGTTATACTGTTACTGTTTATAATGATTTTAATTGGGCTTATAATCAGGGAAAAGTTTATGATTTATGGGCTGCCGCTGGTTCTCAATGGGATGATGGAATTGCAGTATTAGATGGAAGATATTTGATTGCTTGTACTAAAAAGTTTGGTAATGTTGGTGATAAAGTTGATTTCTTTTTAGATGACGGTACTAAAATACCTGCAATTATTGCAGATATAAAGAATGAAAGTGATCCAAGTGCTAATGAATGGGGACATAATAATGGACAAAATGTACTAGAATTTGAAGTTTCACATGTGGCTTTTTATAGTACTTATAATCGTCATAATCCCGGAACTAATGGCTGGCACATGGAATGGGCTGGTAAAAGAGTTAGTAGTGCTACTAATTTAGGTGAAAACATTATTGCTTAAGATATATTTATTTAATATATGAATTTTAGTAATAGATAGAAAAATAGTTTTATGATTTTCTATTTGAAATTAAGAAAACGGCGGATGATATCCGTCGTTTTGTATAACTAGTGATTTTTATTCTATGGCATTTTTATCTTTTAAAGTTATATATTTGACATTTATATTGTTGTCTTCAAATATTTTATTTATTTCTTTTTCAAATTTTTGGGCTTCTTGTTTCATTTGTGGGCATTGTGTTTTGAAACCACTATTGTTAATGATTTCACATTTAAAATCATTATTTTTGTAGGTACCTTTTTGGTATAATGTTCCAATTTCTCCCTCTTGATTATAGCCTTCTAATTTATATGATGTTTCTATAGTTCCATCTTGTTTATATGAGATTACTATACTAGTAACTTCTGTATTTGTTGAAGTTTTTTTCTCTTTTGTTAATAAGTATTGGTCTATAATTGCTTGGTATGTTGTACTTTCATTTCCTGAGGTTGTTGTTTTTGTATAGATTCCATTTTCATCTTTTTTGTAATTATTATTTTTTATGTACGTAGTAAATCTATCGTTGTTTATTTTAATTTGAATATTTTTGTAAATTATAATTCCTATAACTAGGGCCAGAGCTATGATTATTATGATGATAGTTCTATTAATTATTTTTTTTGCTTTGTTTTCATCTTCCATTTTGCTCCTCCATTCTATTAAAATTATATCAGTAAAAAAAAATATTATCAATAATAATTGACATTAAGAAAAAAAATTGGCTATAATGTTAGTAAATAGGTGATGATATGAATATAAAGGATGAGCTAAGAAAAAATTTGAAATATATAGTGATATTAATTGTGTTGTTGAGTGTTTATGTAATTTTGGCTGTTTTTTTTAATACAGAAGATAATAGTAAAACTGGTGATGGATATTTAATTATTGGTAAATCTTTAATTTACCAAAAAGTTGATGATGATTTTGTTCAACTAGATGAAGTTCCTGATTTGAGTGACTTAGTGTTTAATGTATATAATGCAAATGATGAAGTGAACGATGTTTTTATTCAATATAATGCAGATAAATGGTATTTTTTCGATAGTGATTATAATGAAAAAACTTTTGATGATTTTAGAATTGCATTTACTAATAATTTGAATATTAAGATTAATCAAAATATGGTGCAAAGGTACGATGACACTGATGAAAATTATATTTTACAAGTGATTGATACTGATAATAGTGAGTCTATAGATGCATATAAAATATCTCTTAGAAAGCTAAAATTGGATGTTGATGGTGATGATGAAGAAGAAACTTTATATGCTATGTCTAATTATTCATATGATGTAACTGATTATAAGCAAGTGTCATATTTGTTTATTGTTGATAATGATAAGGTTAAGATTGTTGATAGTAGTGAAGGTTTTAATCCATTTATTATAATTGATTCAATGGATTTAGATGGTGATGGAAATTTTGAAGTTATAGTTGCTAAAGATGTTATGGATGTTCCTTCTTTTGATAGTTGTTATCAAATCTATGGTATGCAAAATGGTAATTTTTCTTTATTGAAAGATTGTAAATAGTTTAGACTAAATTGGAAGCTATAAAAGATTAGACTTATTTTCTAGAAACTATGATAAATGAAAATAAGTCTTTTAATTTAGTTGAAGAAGTATGTGATTTTGTGGTGAAAAATGATATAGCATATACTTAAATGGATTTTTAAATAAAAATTTAGGTTATAAATACAAAATTAGCTTATATTAACAAATATTGCTTTTTTTATGTTATAATATTTGTGTTTATATACTTGTTTTATAAGGAGTGAGGATGCATGAAGTTAAAGTTTAGAGCTGATAAGAAGGATTGGATTATATTTGGATGTTATTGTGTAGTATTACTTTATTTTGTTGCAATTGCACTTTTAAATATTATTCAGTTCGCTAAAGGTGATTTAGACCATCCGTTTCATGGTTTGAATCCATTTCCAGCTTTTTCTTCTGAGTATATAGGTATGACACTTACTTGTTATATAATAGCACTTGTGGCTAGTATATTTAGTGTTTCTGATAGGTTTTTTGAAAGAGAAAAAGGCATTGGATTTTCAACAGAAGCTAAGAAGAGTTCTAAGGGATATTCTAGATGGACTTCTGTTGATGAGATGAAAAAAGAACTTACAATGGTTAAGGTGCAAGCACCAACGGCTGATGCTGGTGGTTTGCCTTTAATTAACGATGGTAAAAAAATGTGGGTTGATAATGGGGAAGGCCATACATTAATTATAGGTTCTACTGGTGCTGGTAAAACACAAGCAGCTATTTTTCCACTTGTTCATTCACTTGCTAAGCACGATGAGTCAATGATTATTACTGACCCTAAGGGTGAAATTTATGAAACGACGGCTGAGATGCTTAGAAAAAGAGGGTATAATGTCGTGCTTTTAAATTTCCGTAATCCACAGCAAGGTAGTGGATGGAATCCGCTTCATTTACCTTATAAGTATTATAAGGAAGGTAATTCTGATAAGGCTAATGAGCTTACTGATGACCTTGCTATGAATATTTTGTATGATGAAAATGCACAAAATAGCGATCCGTTTTGGGAAAAAACTTCAGCTGATTATTTTTCAGGAATATGTTTGGGATTGTTTGAGGATGCGAAGGAAAATGAAATTAATTTAAACAGTGTTAATTTATTTACAACTGTTGGTGAGGATAAATGTGGTCCTAATTCTACTTATTCTAATGAGTATTTTAAAACTAAAGATCCAACGTCTCCAGCTTATATAAGTGCATCATCTACAATTTCAGCGCCTAGTGATACTAAGGGTAGTATTTTATCAGTATTTAAGCAAAAGATTAGATTGTTTGCAGCTCGTGAAAATTTATCTGAAATGCTTTCACATAGTGATTTTGAGTTTGAAGATATTGGTAAAAATAAAACGGCAGTATTTATTGTTATTCAAGATGAGAAAAAGACTTATCATTCACTAGTTACTATTTTCCTTAAACAATGTTATGAAACTTTAGTTGATTATGCACAAAAATGTGGTGGAAAACTTCCATATAGAACTAATTTCTTGCTTGATGAGTTTGCAAATATGCCACCACTTAAAGACGTTGATACTATGGTATCGGCTGCTAGAAGTAGAAGAATGAGATTTTTCTTTGTTATTCAAAACTATGCACAATTATCTGAAGTTTATGGTAAGGAAAAAGGCGATACGATTAGAGGTAACTGTACAAATATTGTTTATTTAATTAGTACAGAACTTGCAGCTTTAAAAGAAATTAGTGAAATGTGTGGCGAAGTTAAAGTTAAGACTGATAAGAAGGATAAAGATGGTAAGGCGATTGAAGAAACTAGACCGCTTATTACAGTTAGTGATTTACAAAAACTTAAAATGGGTGAAATTATTTTATTAAGGCTTCGTATGGATCCTTTTAGAACTAAACTAAAACTTGATTATCAAATTGATTGGGGAGAGAATGATAAGTGTGAGAGAGCTACATATCCTACTAGAGAAAAAGAAAAATTACATGTTTTTAATTTAAAGGAATTTGTTGATAAAAAAAGAGCAGAAAAACGAGAAGAGAGTATGAATAAGCTTATTAGTCAAGTCATGCCTAATATGAATCGTAATGCTGGTTTGCCTGGTATGAATAATGTACACGCTAATAAGGCCCAAAGGCCGATGTCAATGGAAGATATGCTTAAGAATATTGATAAAGCAGTTGAACGTTTGGAAAAAGAACAGCAAAAAAAACAGGTTGATATTATGGGCAAGGGAGCTAATGTTGGTAGGATTAATCCAGTTAAGGTTCCAGTTAATATGGCTAATAATAGTATGATAGATCCAGTTAAGGTTAGTCAATCTAAACCTGAAGTTAGTGTTTCTTCTATAAAACCTACTAATTTGAAAGAAGAAAAGAAGGTTAATAAACCAGAAGTGAAGCCAGTGATTAGTGGTGCAGATTTTGCGGCGAAAATAACTAATAAAGTTAATCAATCAGTTAAAGAGGAAAGAATTCATAAATCAGATGTTTCTAAGACTGAAAAGAAGATTGATAAACCTACTATATCTAAACCAGAAAAAAAGGTTAGTCAGCCTAATGTTTCTAAAGTTAATGAGTCAAAGTTAACTAACAAGGAATATGTGACTGATGATCAATTTTTTGACGATTTCTTTGCCGATGATGATGATTAATAATTATGTTGTTATGAATATATTATGTAAATAGGTTGGTGTCAACCTATTTTTTTTGGCCGACTATAATATTTCTTTTTATGTTTAAAACATATAATAAATTAGAGGTGATAAGGTGGAAGTTTCAATTAGTGATTTTTTGAAGATAAATAATCCTAATGTTATTGATGTGAGGTCTGTACAAAAGTTTAATGATAATCATATTCCAGGTGCTTTAAATATTAATGCTAATTTGCTTTTGAATAGTCCTGAGAAGTATTTGAATCCGAATTTAACTTATTATATTTATTGTCAACAAGGTACTTCATCAAGGACTTTAGCGCAGGTTCTAAGGGTTAAAGGTTATAATGTGTTTAATATAGTTGGCGGGTATGAAGCATGGATTTTAAATTCTTAAAGGTCAAATTATTTTGACTTTTTTTCTTTTTAAGAGGAAATAAATTGTTTATGTCGTATGTTTATATATAGAGGTGATTAAAATTAATTATTATAATGAAATAAAAGAAACATTAGCAAAAAATGAAATATATAAGAAAGTAAAAGATTATTCAAAAAATAGAAGTGATTTGAATGCTTATTTTGAAGTTGGAAGATTAATAGTTGAAGCACAAGGTGGGGAAAAGAGGGCTAAATACGGTAATAAATTAATTAAAGAATATTCTGAGAGATTAACTAAAGAACTAGGTAAGGGTTATACGGAAAGAAATTTGCGCAATATGAGGAGTTTTTATAATAAATTAAGAAAACGGCACACATTGTGTGCCGAATTGAGTTGGAGTCATTATAGATATTTATTACAAATCAATGATGAGAATGAGTTTAATTATTATGTTATGATTATTAGAAAATTTAATTTATCAGTTCGGGAATTAAGAGAAAGAATAAAATCTCAAGAGTATGAAAGAATTGGATATAAAGAGGAATTAGAAAAACCTAATATTAATACTTTTATTAAAAATCCAATAATTATAAAAATTGATAATTCAAATGGGAAATTAACTGAATATGCTTTACATAAATCTATTTTAGAAAATATGGATTATTTTTTAAAGGAGCTAGGTATTGGGTTTACTTATGTAGGTAATGAAGTAAAAATTAAAATAGGTGATAATTATCATTATATTGATTTTTTGCTTTTTAATTATAAATTTAATTGTTTTGTGGTTATAGAGCTAAAGGTTACTGAATTTAAAGCAGAATATATTGGACAAATAAGAAAATATATAAATTATGTTGATAAGAATATTAAAGAGGTATTTAATGATAAAACTGTAGGTGTGATTATATGTAAGAAAGAAAACAAGTATATTTTGGAGTATTGCACGGATGATAGAATTTTTACAACAACTTATAAAGCTGTTTGATATTTATAGATTTTGTATAGTAATGTAAGTTATAATAAAATATATTTTGATTTCTTGCTTATATAATGTATAATGTACTTAGAATAGAGGTTGATAATATGGAATATATTATAATTGGACTTTTAGTTATTATATTAATTGTTGCAATTATTTCTTTGACTAAAAACGTGAATGAATCTAATATTACGGAAAGACTTGGTAAGTTAGAGACAGAAATGGTTAAAGAATTAGGTGATTTTAAAAGTGATATAAACAAGAATTTGTCTGATGATTTTAATGTTTTAAATGAGAGAATTGAACACCGTTTGAATTTGATAAACGATAAAGTAAATGAGAGGTTAGATCAGAATTTTGATAAAACTAACAAAACATTTACGTCGGTTTTAGAGAGATTATCAAAGATTGATGAGGCTCAAAAGAAAATTGATTCATTATCTACAGATATTGTATCATTACAATCAATACTTACTGATAAAAAAACTAGGGGAATTTTTGGTGAAGTTAATTTAAAACATATTTTAGTGAATGTTTTTGGAGAAAATAAGGATAATATATATAGAATGCAATATACACTTAGTAATGGAACAATAGCTGATAGTGTTATTTTTGCACCAGAACCTTTGGGTTTGATTGCAATTGATTCAAAATTTCCGCTTGAAGATTATCAAGCTATGGTTGATAAGAAAAATCCTAATAGTTCTCTAGCAGAACGTAAGTTTAAAGCTGATATGAAGAAACATATTGATGCAATTGCTTCTAAATATATTATTCCAGGTGAGACAACTGATCAAGCGATACTTTTTTTACCTGCTGAGGCTATTTTTGCGGAGGTTAATGCTTATCATCAAGATGTTTTAGATTATGCTTATAAAAAAAGAGTTTGGATATGTGGACCAACTACTTTGATTAGCACGCTTACAACTTTACAAATTATTATTAAGAATATTGAAAGGGATAAATATACAAAAGTTATTCATCAGGAACTTAGACTTTTGGATGTTGAATTTAAACGTTATAAGGATAGATGGGATAAACTTTATAGAAGTATTGAAACGGTTAGTAAGGATGTGAAAGATATTCATACAACGACTGATAAAATTACAAAAAGGTTTAATGCGATTAATCAAGTAGATGTGGAGGAAATTGGGCATGAAGAAAATTAATCTAGTTTTACTTATTATTACTTTAGTTTGTTCTTTTTTTACAATTATGGGCGAATTAGACAAGGGAATTGTAATTATTTTAAAAGATTCAAGTATAGTTTTTACTGCTACTTTACCTTATATAATTAATAAGATATTTAATGGAAAATTGAATGATGGAGTAATATTTGTATGGCTTATATTTATTTTTCTCGCGCATTATATGGGAGTGACAGCTGAATTTTATAATAAATGGGAAGGTTTTGATAAGCTTGTTCATACATTTTCTGGAGTATTAACAGCTTATGTGGGTATGTTATTTCTTCCTAAGGGTATTGATAAAATTTGGTTTAAAATATTATTTATAGTTGCATTTAGTGCGATGTGTGCTTTCTTTTGGGAAACTTTTGAATTTGTTTGTAACATTTTATTTGGTGGAGATGCACAAAGAGTTGTTGAAACAGGTGTTAATGATACGATGCTTGATATGATAGTTGCTTTTATTGGTGCCAGTTTGTTTAGTATTTGCTATTATGTAAAAGAAAAGATTAAAAATTAATAAAAGCTATATTTTTTAGCTTTTTTGCTTTATAATGGATATAAAGGGGTTGATACCATGGAAGAAAAAGTTTTAGATATAATTAACAATCATAATAAGGCTTTAACTTATGATGAAATTTTAGAACGATTAACTGATGATGAAATTCCACAATTACCAGAGGTACTTAGTAAATTAATTAAAGAACTTAAGGTAAGATATACTAATAAAGGAAAGTATGCGAAGTTTGATGATAAATCTCAAAAAATAGGTACTTTTGCGGCTAATAGAAAAGGTTTTGGTTTTGTTATTATTGATGGGGAAGATAGGGATTATTATGTTTCTTCAGATAATGTAGGTGGTGCTATTGATGGCGATGAGGTTGTTATCAAGGTAATTGATGAGGCAAGACATGAAGCGGCAGTGGTTAGAGTTAATAAACGTAATTTAACTAATATGCTTGTTGGAGAGTTTTATGAGAAAGATGGAAAAAATTTACTTAAGTTAGATGATGATAAATTAAATATTATTGTGGAAATTCCAGAAGAAGATGCGAAAGGGGCTGTTCCTGGTCATAAAGTTGTCGTAAAGATTGAAAATAAAATAGAGAAAAGCAATTATTATCAAGGAAAAATTATTCGTATTTTAGGTCATAAAGATGATCCTGGAGTTGATATTTTATCAATTGCAGCAAGATATCAGATTAATGATGTTTTTTCTGATGAAGTGATAGAGGAGTTAAATAGTATTCCTGATGAGGTAAGTGCAGAGGAACTTAATGGTCGACGTGATTTAACTGGTGAAGTAATATTTACCATTGATGGTGATGATACTAAGGATATTGACGATGCGATTAGTATTAAGAAATTAGATAATGGTAATTATTTACTTGGTGTGCATATTGCTGATGTTAGTCATTATGTTAAAGAGAATACGGCTTTAGGGGATGAAGCTTATGCACGTGGTACTAGTAGTTATTTAGCTAATACGGTTATTCCAATGCTTCCACATCAGCTTTCAAATGGTATTTGTTCATTAAATCCTAATGTTATTAGATTAACGCTTTCTTGTGTTATGGAGATTGACGATAAGGGAAAACTTGTGGATAGTGAGATATTTGAAAGTTATATTAAATCTAGAAAGCAAATGACTTATAAGAATGTAAATAAGATTTTAAATGAGAATATTATTCCTGATGGTTATGCAGAATTTGTAGATGATTTAAAGTTAATGGAAGAATTATCAAAGATTATTAGGAAGTATAAATTGGAAAAAGGATATATTGATTTTGATGTACCGGAACCTAAAATTATTACTGACGCAGAAGGTAGAGCTATAGATATTCAAAGAAGAATTCAAGATACTGGTGAGAATTTGATTGAAGATTTTATGATTATGGCTAATGAGACTGTAGCTAGTACAATTGCTTATATGGATTTACCATTTATTTACCGTGTTCATGGACTTCCTGATGAAGAAAAGATTAAGAATTTTTTACACTTTGTCAATGTTTTGGGTTATAAGGTTAATGCGAATATGAAAAATATTACACCTAAGACTATTCAAAATATTTTAGGACAGCTTAAAGATAAAAAGGAGTATAATATATTATCTTCAATGCTTCTTAGAAGTATGCAGAAAGCTGTTTATGATAGTGTGAATATTGGACACTTTGGTTTGGCAAGTAAGTTTTATACACATTTTACTTCGCCGATTAGAAGATTTCCTGATTTGACGGTTCATAGATTACTTAGGACGTATTTATTTAATCATAATATTGATAATCAGGTTATAGATTATTATAATAGTACTTTACCGGAGGTGGCTAAACATTCATCTGATAGGGAAATGGCAGCTACACAGTGTGAACGAGATGTAGATGATATGAAGATGGCTGAATATATGGAAGGTCATATTGGTGAGAGTTATAAAGGTGTTATAAGTACAGTTACTAATTATGGGATTTATGTAGAACTTCCTAATTTAGTTGAAGGTATGATTAAGATAGATGCTTTAGATGATGATTATTATTTTTACGATGAAAGTACATTTAGTTTAGTTGGTAAACATAGTAAAAAAAGATATATGCTTGGTGAGACGATAGAAATTACTGTGGAAAGTGTAGTGAAGGATAAGGGGCTAATTAATTTTATACCATATAAAAAAGGTGATAAGAATGGAAATAGTAAACAGGAAGGCAAAGTTTAATTATCAAATTTTTGATACTGTAGAAGCTGGTATTGTTTTAACTGGTACTGAGATTAAATCTTTAAGACATGGTAAAGCCAATATTAGAGATAGTTATGTAAGGGTTAAAAATGGTGAGATGTATATTATAAATATGCATATAAGTAGTTATGAAAATGGTAATATATTTAATCATGATGAGACTAGAGAAAGAAAGTTACTTTTACATAAAAAGGAAATACTTAAATTTAGAGATAAGATTAAATTAGAGGGATATACAATAGTTCCTTTAAAAGTTTATTTGAAAAATGGTAGAGCTAAAGTATTAATAGGTTTAGCTAAGGGTAAGAAAAATTTTGATAAAAGAGAAGATATTAAGAAAAGAGATATCGAGAGAAATATTAGAGCAAGACTTAAAAAATAAATTTTGCATTAAAGCTTTTATATGTTATAATATAAGAGCTTTATGAATTGGGGCCGTTTTGGTTTCGACAGGGATATGGAAGAATAAATGGCAAGTCGGAGGGACACGTTAAGTCCAAACTTAAATATAACTGGAAACAGAAATAATAATTTAGTACCATCATTTGCCTAAGGATGGCAAGGTACACTCTTTTAATTCTTTAGCTCTCGAAGGATTTTAAGGGTTCGCTTTTAGAGAGATATATCATTATTTGGCCTAGAGATAATGATGAATTTTATAGGCTTACTAGTAGAGTAGTTGTTAGTTACTAATCTTTACTAGGACAGATTTTAACTAACTAAACTTGTAGATGTTTATTTGGAAGTGTTTCTGGACAGGAGTTCAATTCTCCTCGGCTCCACCAGATTGATAATTACTTGAACTAGAAATAGTTCGTTTTTATATATAAGGGATTTGTTCCCGTAAAAAAAAACTATTTACAAGAACAAATGTTTGCGGTATACTAAATACATCAAAGAGATGAGGTGAAAATATTAAGGGTTAATTTAAACAAACATTAAGAATGAGTAGTTAATCTATTATGTAATGAAAAATAAAACAATTGTTAAATTTTGACAAAGTAAAAAAGTAGGGTAGCGACTATCTGATATTGGTTTATGGAGGGACCTAAGGTTCCTGTGAAGTAGAAAGAGCTTACCGTGAGGTAAGCTAGTCAAAATAAATTTTATAAATTTTGACTTTTGTTCCTAATACTAAAAATTTATTTAAAGCTGATATTCAAATTGATGATAGATTATCTAATTTTGATAATGAAATAGAAACAAAGATTTTATTTTCATCATATCGTAATAAGAATATTTCTGATCATGAGTTAAAATAAAATGGGGTTATTCGTGCCGGATATGATTGGAAAAATGGTCGGAATGAAATTGAGAAGATACTGTTAAAACATTAGTTTTTATGGAGAGGTGAATATTTTGAATCAAGTTTTTAATGTTAAGGTTAATGTTATGGATAATGTAGATATGGACATAATAAGTGATATAGAAAGTAAATGTTTAGAAGGTGAGAGTATATCTCAAAATCAAATAGATTATTTTTTAAATTATGTCGTTTATCAAACAAGAACTTTAATTTCTTCTAAAAAAAGTAGGGATGTAAATGAATATGGTTTTAATTTTATGTGTGATACAGCACAATCTATTATTGCAAGATATTTTGATCAATTAAATATTTCTTATAAACCAGTTGAGACAGGTAAAGCGATTACTAATGATATTTTAGGGCACAGTTTTTTAATAGTTGATTTTAATGTGGATGGTGAGGTTAAGAGTTATATTATAGATCCAACTTATAATCAATTTTTTGATGTTAATAAGTGTAGTGAAAGTAATTTTAAAGTTATTAACGGAGTTGTTTTAAAAACACCTGATTTAGGTTATTTTGCTTTGAAAGAAAATGAAAAGAAACAAAGTGTTATAAAAAAATTAATTAGATTTGGTTATTTAGAATTGACTGAAGAGAATGCAAAAGTGTATGGTGATTTGTTTTATAAAACTAAAACTGGTAATGTGAATTATTTTAATTCTAGGTTAGAGATGCCAGGTGGAATATATATTAAAGGTTTTAAAAAATCTGATGCTCATTTAACTTATACATATGATGATCTTTTAGAAATGGGATTTCCTTTGGAACTTATTTATCAGAAAAAATTAAAATTAAAAAAATAGTATATTTTTTCTATAATTTTCCACAATAAATATTGAGGAGGGAAGTTATGAAAAAAGTATTATATTTTTTAGTGGCAATAGTTTTACTTACTGGTTGTAGTTGTACAGCTAATATGGGTAATACGCCAACTAAAAAGGTTGAAGAATATTTGAATAAGTATCAAACTAATGATGACGATGTTGTTAGTGATTTAGATGATGTACTTACTAATGATACGACTTTAACTGATGCTGAACGAACTAATTACAGTGATTTTATGAAGAAACATTACCAAGATTTACAATATGAGATTAAAGATGAAACAATAGACGGCGATACGGCTACTGTTGATGCAGAAATTACTGTTAGAAATTATGCGAATGCAATTAATGAAGCTAATCAATATCGACTAAATAACGCAGATGAATTTGATGATACTAACACTTTTGCAACTTATAGGTTAGATAGATTAAAAGAAGTAACTGATACCGAGACTTATACAATTACTTTCCATTTGACTAAAGAAAATGATGAGTGGAAGGTTGATAATTTAAGTGATGATGATTTAAGAAAACTTAGTGGTATGTATGGAGTTACTGATGTTAATTCTATAGATACTGATAATACTGATACTACTAATGACAATACTAATGACAATAATAATGATGGTATTATTGGTGATATGATAGAAGATGCAACTGATAATAATACAACTGATGATAATACAGATAATAATACAACTAATGATAATAACACAAATAATAATCAGACAACAACTAATCCATAGAATGTAGAATTTGGTTTCTACATTTTTTGTAGTATAATTTAAAAAAACTTGACTATCCAGTTTACTGTAAGGTTATAATTGATATGGAAGCATTAGTTAATGAATGTGGCGAGGGAATATTGCAAGTTTGTGATATTAAAGATAGTAAAGATTTAGGTGAAAGAGATACTACTGAGTTTACGTCTTTGTGTAAAGATGATTTGCCAGTTTTAAGAAAAAAAGAAATTAAGACTTATGATATTTTAGAGGCGATGAGCAAAAAATAAAGTGGACATATTTGTCCATTTTTTGTATATACTTTTTTAGGTGGTATATATGAAGAAATGGCTTTTAATACTCCTTTTATTTTTACCTTTTAAAGTTTTTGCATATTCTACAAGTGCGAAATCGGCTATTTTGATGGATATGGATAGTGGGAGAGTAATTTATGGAAAGGATGTACATTATGTTCAAAGTGTGGCATCAATTTCTAAAATTATGACAGCGATTGTAGCTATTGAAAATAGTGACATTAATAAAGAGGTGACAATTGGAAATGAGGTTTTAAAGGCTTATGGTTCAGGGATTTATGTACAGATTGGTGAAAAGATTAAGTTAAAAGATTTACTTTATGGACTTATGCTTAGAAGTGGTAATGATGCGGCTATTGCTATTTCGGTGGCTGTTAGTGGAGATACGAATAAGTTTGTAAAGCTTATGAATGAAAAAGCTAAAGATATAGGAATGAAGAATACGACTTTTAATAATCCTAGTGGTTTAGATGAGGAAAAAGGAAATTTTTCTTCGGCTTATGATATGGCATTACTTATGAGTTATGCGATGAAGAATGATGATTTTAGGAAAATTACGGGGACTAAAGATTATACGGTAAAAACAAATAAAAATGTTTATAAATGGCATAATAAAAATAAATTGCTTTCAAGTTATAAATATATTACAGGTGGGAAAACAGGGTTTACAAAAATTGCAAAAAGGACTTTAGTGACAAGTGCGAGTAAGGATGACATTAATTTGACGGTGGTAACGATTAATGATGGTGATGACTGGGATGATCACAAAAATTTGTATGAGGAGGCGTTTGGTGAATATACTTCATATATGATTTTAAATAAGGGTGAAGTAGATATAATAGGTGAGGATTATTATAAAAATGATAGTCTTTATTTAAAGAATAATTTTAAGTATTTACTTAGAGAGAATGAGAAGGATATTTTAAAGTTAAAATATGAAATTAATAAAAAAAGAAAGTATAAGTCTGGTGATAAAGTTGGGGTAGTTAAGGTTTATTTAGGTGATGATATAGTACATAAAGAGAATATATATGTTAAAAAAGATGAAGTTAAAAAAGGATTTTGGAATAAAATTTTAAGCTGGTTTAGAAATGATTAATAAATTATGGGTGGGACTTATTGTTTTAGGCTCTTTATGTTTATTAGTTACAGGTAAAAGTGATGTTTTAAATGAACAAATTTTATCTAGTGGTAAGGCTACATTGGAATTAGTGATTCAGATCTTTCCGTTAGTTTCGCTTTGGCTTGGCATTATGAATATAGCTAAAGAATCAGGGCTACTTTCAAAACTTTCTAAGTTTATTTATCCTATTTTGCACAAAATTTTTCCAGAAATTCCAAAAAATCATGAGGCTTTTGGTTTTATATCTTCTAATATACTTTCAAATATGTTTGGACTTGGTAATGCGGCAACACCTTTTGGTTTAAAAGCAATGGAGTCTTTGCAAAAGTTAAATAAAAATAAGGAAGTTGCTAGTAGGAGTATGATTACTTTTTTAGTAATTAACACATGTGGGCTTTGTATAATTCCAACGACGATTATTTCACTTAGAATTTTATATGGTAGTGAGGATCCTTCTGTTATAGTTATTCCTTGTTTTGTGATTAGTTTTATATCATTATTATTTGGTTTATTAATTGATAGGATTTGGAGTAGGAGGGATCATAGGTGAGGATGATTTCTAGTTTGTTTATTCCAATTATAGTTTTGGTAGTTATAATTTATGGAGCTTATAAAAAAATAAATGTCTATGATAGTTTTGTTAGTGGGGCTAAGGAAGGTTTACCGATGGTGTCGTCAATGTTTTTTTCTTTGCTTGCAATGATATTTGGAGTTAATATATTTTTAAATAGTGGAATTATTGATTATTTTTTTGATTTTTTAAAACCGTTTTTAACTTTAATTCATGTACCTGCTGAGGTATTACCTGTAGCAATCATGAGACCTCTTTCTGGGAGTTTTGGGCTTGCTTTGCTTAATGATATGTATAAGCTATATGGTCCTGATAGTTTTATTAGTGTACTTTCGTCAATTATTCAGGGTTCTAGTGATACGACTTTATATGTAATTACACTTTATTTTGGTACGATTGGTATTAAGAGGATTAGGTATGCGCTTTGGGTTGGACTACTTACTGATTTGTTTATGGTTATTTTAACTTTGATTGTTGTGCCCTTGTTTTTTTAAGTTTTATTATGTATAATTTTTATGGGTGGTTTGTATGGAGAGATTGCAGAAAGTTATTGCAAATAGTGGATATTGCTCTAGAAGAAAAGCGGAAGAGTTAATTTTAAATGGTAAAGTAAAAGTAAATGGTGAAGTGGTTAATACTTTAGGTAGTAAAGCGAGTTATGGTGATACGATAATTATAAATGGAGTTACTTTAAAGTTAGAGCCTAAAGAGTATGTTCTTTTATATAAACCACGTGGGGTTGTGTCAAGTGCGCATGATGATAAAGGCCGTAAAACGGTTGTCGATATAGTGGAAAGTGAAAATAGATTATATCCAGTTGGACGATTAGATTATGATACAAGTGGATTACTTTTACTTACGAATGATGGAGATTTAACTAATTTACTTATTCATCCATCACATGAAGTTGAAAAGGTTTATTTAGTTAAAATTGATGAGGTAGTTAATCCTAGTTTGGTTAAGAGTTTAAGTAATGGTGTTATTATTGATGGTAAAAAAACGGGTAGAGCTAGGGTTAAGATAAAAAAAATAGATAAAAAGAAAAAAAGTTCATTAATTGAACTTACGATTTATGAGGGAAGAAATCATCAAGTTAAGAAGATGTTTGAAGCGATTGGTTATAAGGTTTCTAAACTGAAAAGAGAGAAGTTTGCTGGACTTACTTTGGCTGGTTTAAAATCTGGGGAGTATAGGCATTTGAATATAAAAGAAGTGAAAACGTTGTATGCGGTAGCTAAAAGATAGCTACTTTTTTATTTTGATTTTAATTAATTTGTGGTCACTAAAATTATTATCGATAATATCTATATTTTCAATAATAAAATTTTTTGGAATGAATATATGGTCTGGTGTTTTAAGTTTATGATTTTTTTTAGAAGGCTTAAAAGTGTTTTCTTTGTTTGGAATTAGTTTACAATTTTGGTTTTCCATGTATTTTACAAAATCTTGAAAATTTTCATTTTCAGTGTTTAAATTAAAATCACCAGTTAAAATAATTGGATAATTATTATTTAATTCAATAATTTGTTTTAAATAAATTAATTGTGTTTTTCGGCCAATATTTGTTAGATGGTCGAGATGAGTGTTTATAACTGTAAAGTTTTGATTTGCTTTACTGATGATTGTTACAGTGGCAATTCTGGGAAAAATAGATAATAAACTACGCTTACCAATTTTATTTAAATCTCTTGATAGAGAATATGTTTTAGTTTTAATAACATTTAGATTGGTGATGATGACATTTTTTTCACCAAAATGAGAGTGCCATATACTTTTGTTATTGAATCTATTTTCACCAGTAAAGTGGTAATTTGGAATAAAAGTTTTTAATCTGTTTTCGTAAGCATTGGTAAGTTCTTGAAGACATATAATGTCTGTTTTTTGTTTGTTGATGATGTTTGCTAAAAGTTTTGGATATTCGCCACCATCGTAATTTTTAATTTTGACTTTATTTTGAAGGTTAAAATTTATTATTGTTAATTCCATCATTTTTGTCCTTTCTATTTTGGATATTAAAAAGAAAACATTATTTGTTTTCTTCACTAATTTCAATAGCCTCAGTTGGACAACCTTCGGCGGCCATTTTTACATCATCATTAATTTCATCTTTTATGACTTTTGCTAGTCCGTCATCATCGAAATCAAAGACTTCTGGACAGGTAGCTGTACATGCACCACAGCCGATGCATTTGTCTTTATCAACTTTAACTTTTGCCATTTTTATACCTCCATAAAAATTATAAATAAAATTTTTTTAAAAAGCAAGAGTTACTTTTAAAATGTGACAAAATATGATATTATTAATAATAAGAGGTGGTAGTGGTGTCATCAAGGATGGAGAGGTATTACAAGAAGGAAACTCAAGGTAATTCGAGAACTAAACGTAATACTAGGCTTTATAATAGTATTTATTCTTATGGTAAGTATAGTAATATAGAGGGTATTGCATCTATTGATAATACTAATGAGATAGATATTACGAAAGTTAAAAAGATGCTTGATAATAGAGAAAAATATCAAGCAGAACGGAGATACCGTAGATTAACTAATGATGATAAACAGGTTCAAGATTTACCGGTAATGCATAGTAAATATAAAGAAGATAATGATCGTACTTATGATATTATGGATGTGCTTACTAAGGCTAAAGAGAAAAAAGAACCGGATGATAAGGAGCGGGTACTTAGTAAAACTAGTTATGATGTTTTGAAAAGTTTGGATTTAAAACGGAATACAAATAGGCGTGATTTATACGATGATGGTTTAGATAGTATGGTTCAAACTATTTCTAATACTAGTGCACTTAATAAATTGGATGATGCGTCTTTAGCTGCTGATATGTTTAGTGATTTACAAGGACATAATGAAAATACACAGGTTGGTAAAATTGGTGATATAAAGGAATTGATTAAAACTCAACAATATGATAAAAAAGAACAAACTATGGATAATTCGTTCTTTACATCTGATTTAAAACTTAAGAAAAAAGATTTTATTGGTTATGGTGAAGAAGAAAAAAAGGGTTCGGTATTTAAAACTATTTTTGTAACGATACTTATTTTAGGTATTATTGCGGTTATAGGAATATTGGTGGTTCAAAGATTAGGTCTTTTTTAAACTTTTGAAAAAGGTTATTAAAGGTATAATGAAATAGATTATATAAAGAATGTATATTAATTGGTGCTTGAAATAAGCAATTTCAGTACCTTTGGTTACAAATATAATTTGGGTTAAAAAAGCTGTGATTAAGCAAACAACAATCATAATGATGTTGTTTGTTTTTTCTTTGGTTTGAAATGTTTCTTTTAAAGCTTCTTTGATAAAAAATAGTGATACTATTATTTGGACAAATAAAGCAAGAAACCATTCTAATGATAAGATACTTTCAACTCTATCAATAATATCTAGAACACTTACACGTTTTAAAAGGTGGAAACTAGGGTAGTTATATAATTCAGATAAATGAATACCAAATATACTGATGGTTAAAAACATGACATTTAAAAGTGAAAGTCCACTTATTAAGTAAAAGATAAAGCTTTTTTTAGGAGAGTAATTTTTTATTTTGTTTTTGGGGATAATAGTTAAAAGAAATAGGGGCATAGTGTTGAAACCGATAAAACAGAAGGTTCCATATAGTATATTATTTGGGTTATTATTTAAAATTGGTTTGATATTGTCTATATTAATATTACCAATTAGACCTGATAATATAACAAGAATGAAGAATAATGATATACAAAACATGATAAAGTTTACTTTACTGAAGATGTGAAAATTTTTTGTTATGGTGTAAATGACTGGAAGTATTAGGACAATGATTGTTATAATAGTTTGGGTTCGATATAAATATTGTGAATCAATGAAGTGGACGACTATCCAAAAGCTACATATAGTAAAGATAAAAGTTCCAGCGATTAAAATTAAATTTAATAATGTTCCAAATTTTCCTAATTGTTCTTTATTTATTTGAATGATATTTTTGTCTGGATATTTGTTTTTTAAATAAGTGTATAGTGAAAAAGGGATTATACCGATGATGATAGCAATAAGAATGCTTATCCAAGAATCTTGATGGGCGGTATTTAGTAATATTTCGGCAGTGATTTCAATAAAGGTGGCTCTAGTTAAAAACCATAAAAGTGTATTGTATTCTAATGAAGTTATTTTTTTCATTATTTATCCTCCTTTATTGTGTTAAGTAGAGAGCCAGTCGCATTTATTTTTAAATCGGTTTTTATTTTGATATTTAAGTTTGGAAAGTATTTAGAATTCCAATTTTTTTCTAATTTTTCCCATGTTTTGGGATTATTTTTATATATTAAATTACCGAAGCCAAATATATCAGTTTGCCATTTACTTTGGACTTTTTTTATGACTTTAGTTAGATCTTTTTTTAATGATGTAGCCCAGGTTTTTTCTATTTTGTTTATTTCTTTATAATTTTGAATATCAATTTTATTATTGATGTTATAGATGTCACCGACGCCACTGATTGTTATTTCAATGTTGTTTTCATCAATTATTTTTATGTCTGATTTAAGAGAGTGAGTTTCAATACTGATGTCTTCATTTTGATATTTGACGTTGTAATTTAATTCTTTGGCTTCATTTTTTAAGACGTTGATAGCCCAGCTTTCTTTTTCTGTTGAAAAGGTTTCTAATTTATCGCCTTTATAGATGGCAAGAGGACCTAAAACGAGATATGATTCTGGTTCGGTTGTCTCTAGATTTTTTTCACTACTTCCTTCTTTGACGCTGCCACTAATGGTTATAGATGGTAAAACTGGGTCATAGCCTTTTTCTAAAATTTGACTTATGAAGTTACTATAGGTGATGGAAGTTGCGATAGATTTAGTTTCAGAGTTGGATTCGATTAGGGTTGCAATGCTTTGAGATGGAAAAGATTCAAGTGGTGAGACTATTTTTAAAATGTTTTTCGCACTTACATCTTTGGCTTGAAGAAGATAGAATTTTTTTCTTGTTTGAGGATTTCTAAGTAACCAGTCAGCTACTTTTAAAAATCCATCTTTGGCAATGTCTTCTGATATTACAACGACGTTTATGTGACCTAAGTATACTTGTTTAGGAACGATTTGTTCAATATCTTTTGATGCTTCGGCAATTGTTTTACCTTTACCGGTGTAGACGGTTGTTTTGGCTTCTCCTTCTTTAGCGGATGTTTGGGCTTTTGGGGAGTTTGCAATTAAGAAACTTAATTCGTATTCGTCATCTGTCTTATCAAAGGCAACAGCTGTTACTATAGATAAGTTGTTTAATTCTTCATAACCACCACAACCTGTTAGAGTTATGGCGATGATGAAAGTTGTGAGAATTATAGTAAGTTTTTTCATTTTGTCCTCCTTTGTCTATGAGGGTTTAAGGTGCTTATATAGTCTGGTCTATTAATAAGTTTTTCTTCAGGAGCTTTGTATATAGCATTTGATTGGTCTTTTTTTGAGAAAGGAGCGAAGGGTGACAGATAACTTGTTTCTAAATTTTCTAATGATGATAGTTTGACAAGCCAGATGATTGCAAATGATAAAATGCCAATAATTCCTAAAATACTGGCGGCTAATATAAAGATGAAACGCCATGATCTAATTCCATTCATGAAGTCAATATCAGTGAAGACGAGACTACAGATTGATGTGAAGGCGACGACTATGACGGTTATTGGTGAGACGATTCCGGCATCGACAGCTGCTTGACCTAAAACTAAAGCACCCACAATACTCATGGCAGCAGACATACTGCTTGGACTACGCAGGTCACTTTCTCTTAAGATTTCAAAGATGGTAGTAAGAAGAATTATTTCGAAAGTTGTTGGAAATGGAACGCCTTCTCTTTGAATGGCTAGAGATATTAAGAGTTTATCAGGGATGGTGTTTTGGTCGTAAGTGGTTATGGCTATATAAATTGCAGGGGTGAATATGGTTATGACTAAGGCTAAAATTCTTAAGATTCTAGTAAAGGTGATGTTTGATGATTTTTGATATTCGTCTTCTGATGTATGAAGATAATCAATGAAAACATTAGGTAGTATTAAAGTAAATGGGCAGTTTTCAACAAAAATAACTATTTTTCCGGATAGGAGAGCTTGAGATGTGACATCTGGTCTTTCTGTACTTTGGGCTTGAGGAAAAACTGATTTTTGTTCAATTAAGTAATCTCTAATATTACCACTATCTAAAACACCATCAACATCTATTTTTTTAAGTCTTTTTTTTATTTCTTTTAATTTTTTTGGATCGGCAATGCCGTTTATGTAAGCTATACTAATTCTTGTTTGGGTTCTTCTACCTAATTTGATTTCATCAAACCAGAGGTTAGGGTCTTTAATTCTTTTTCTAATTAGCCCAAGGTTTTTAGAATGGCTTTCGGTAAAGCTATCTTTAGAACCTCTAAGTATTGGTTCACTAGTTGATTCAGTTACACCTCTATCTAATTGAGCTCTTGTTTCCATGATAATGGCTTCTTCTATTCCATCGACAACGATGATGGTAAAACCGCTTGATAAGAAGTAGGGGAACTGAGAGTAGTCATTTATGGTAAATAATTGGCTATTAAATAGACTATTTTTAAGCGCATCAAAGATATTTTGAAAAAGGTTTTTATTTGTACTGGCATATAGTGTTCCTTTGATTATGAAATCACTGATTGTACTGGCTTGCGATGAGCTTTCTAGAAAAAGGATTCCGACGTTTGTTCCTTTGATGTTTATAAGTCTAGTGTTGATGTCGGGGCTATTTCCATATAGTTTTTTTGTTTTTTCAATTACTTTTTTAGCATTCTTTTCGATTTTTTCCATAATATCCCTGCTTTCCTTTTTATATTATGGACAAAAATAATCTAGTTTATGATATTTATATCTAAAAACAATCAAAAATAGCAAGAATATTTGATATTCCACGCAAAGATAAGCCGGTGTAAAACGGCTTTTTAAAATACAAATATAGAATTAGATTATTGATTATAGATTAAAGGCAAATCAATGTTTTTAAAAGAAATAATAGAATTTAAAATTTTTCTACCTTTAGATGTAACATAATATTTTGAAGAATGGTTTACTTTCTTTAAAATACCATGACTTTTTAATTTGCTTAATAATCTAGTTGTTTTATTTCTAATTCTTATAGAATTAATGTCTTCATTTTTAAAATATCTACATCTTAAAGTTTTATTAGTAATACCATTTACAATAAAGTCTCCAGAAGCAATAACATCTAAAAGATTAGAATCATCTTTAGATAAAATATTAAATCCACTAACTTTTCTATCATTAACGATGATAGTTTTAGAAATGCTTTCAATTTCTTTTACTGGAGTAACAGTATCAACTGCATTAGGTAAAGCATTTATATATCTTGTATTAGTAGCTTTACTGATTTCGGCATATCTATATAAATTAGATATACTTTTACCCATAGGGACCCAATGACCACTACCATCTATAGCTTCACCAGTATCTTCATCATATTTGTATTTCCAAATTTTGAATTCATGAGGATCATTGATGGTTGTTTCAATTCTTAAACAAGAATATTTATCATACATTTTAATTTGATTAGACTTCATCTTGTGTTTAATACGAAATCCTTGATAACGTTTTCTAGAATCGGAGACTACTTCTCCCTGAAACAAATGATGAAGCTTTCTTCCAAAGAAACTCATAATGTCATCACATTTGAAAGTAAAGAATGCTTTTTCGACTAGAGACGGGAAAATATTTTCTAAATGTTCCCTTGTCTTAAACATAATATCGGTCGCATATTCACATTCAAATACAGTCCAAAAGTATCCATGACCTAAATGTTTTTCAAATCTAGGAAGTATATTATTGTATTTAGAAACTATACCATCAAACTTTCTTTCTAAATTCATATTATGAAGATGGTCAGAAATTTCTTGAGCTTTTTCAATATCATCTATATCTATTAAACAGTTATTATATCTTTCATAATGGATATTTTCTTTATCTAACTGTTTACAAATATATTCTCTACCATTCAAATAAATTTGAACATTAAAAGGAAACCAAGTTTGAATTTTTAAATACATCCAGCCAAAATCTTTGTCAATCATATATAGATAATAATGCTTACATTTAGTAGAACGCCTAGTAACTTCTAATTTTTGAGTTTGTTTATTACCTTTAACAGTCATAGTATCACAAACTTCCATGGAAGCAATGGCACATACTAGTCCTTCATTAACTGGATTTTCTTCATAAAGTTTTCTAGCTATTTCGTTTTTACTTGATTTTGAAGAATTAATATATTTATAAGGTATATTATTTTCTTTAATAATATTATCAATATGGTTACATAAAGAATTAGTATGTTCTAAAGCAAAATCATTAAAATTTACTAAATCACAATTATTTTGAATCATGTAAAAAAGAAATTGACGACAGTTATTTAACTGCCTAGAAAAGCCATTAATAACAATTCTATCAAAACCTGTCAAAATCCCCTTGATATTTTTTTCATTTTGTTTTAATATATTCATAGCAAATCACTCCTAAACAACGTCACTGCTCTGGAAGGAAATCTTTTTTAAAAGACGTAGCTTCCGATAATCATATTGAGATATAAAGCTCGTGGCAGTTATTATACTGCTTTAGCAAACGTTTGAATAGTGGTTTGCTTAAAAAAGTCTTAAGTTTATGCTTAAGATTTTTTAGGTTGCGGACGTTGTCCGCCGCATGTTATAATTTTTGTAAAGGGAAATTAATTTAAAAAAAACGAATGTTTGTGTGAAACTTTTTGGTATTTTGTTTTTAAAAATGTTTCACACCAGATGAAAAAAGTGAGGATAAATATGGAAGAGGTTTTAGTTAAGTGTGAAAGATTAGATCATTTTGGTAGAGGCCTTGGTCATGTTTCAGGTAAAATTATATTTGTGCCTGATTTGTTACCAAATGAGGAAGCTTTAGTTAAAATAGTTTTAGATAAGAAAAAATATATGGTAGGAGAGGTAGTTCAGTTAATTAAAAAGAGTGGTAATAGAATAATACCAAAATGTGGTTATGATAAATGTGGTTGTGCTCTTAAGAGTTTAAATTATTTTAAAACTTTAGAGTTTAAAAAGGAAAAGGTTACTGATATTTTGAAAAGGTATGGGGAGATAGAAGGGGTAGTTAAAGAGATTATTCCAAGTGGTAATATTTATGCTTATAGGAATAAAATAACTTTGAAGGTTAAAGATGGTAAGATAGGTTATTTTAAAAATGGGACAAATGATTTAATAGAAATTAGTAGATGTGAGATTGCTAGTGAGAAAAGTAATGAGATAATTAATATTTTAAAAGGTTCTGATTTAAGTGAAGTTAGAGAAGTTATAATAAAAGACTTTGGTGAGATTATGCTTATAATTAAAGGTGATATGGATATAGAGGTATTAAAACCTTTAGTAAGTTCTATTTACATTAATGATAATTTAGTTTATGGTAAGGAAAATATTATAGCTAATCTTGATGATTTTCAGTTTTATGTGTCTAAAGATTCATTTTTTCAAGTTAATATGGATGTGGTTTTAAAACTTTATAATAAAGTTTTAGAGTATTTGGATAAAGCTTTAGGAAAAAGAGTTTTAGATTTATACTGTGGAACTGGAACTATTAGTTTATTTTTGAGTAAGTATTTTGATGAGGTTACAGGTATTGAGATAAATGAAGAGGCGGTTAAGTGTGCATTTTTGAATAAAAAATTGAATAATGTTTCTAATGTTAGGTTTATATGTGGTGATGTTAGTAAGGAGATTCATAATTTAAAAGCAGATAATATTGTGGTAGATCCACCGAGAAGTGGGCTTACTATTGAAGGTATTAACGATATTTTGAAGATTAATCCAGATAGAGTAGTTTATGTTTCATGTGATCCGATGACTTTAGCGCGTGATTTGAAATTACTTAAGGAAAAATATATTGTTCAAGAAGTGACTTTATTTGATATGTTTCCATGGACTTATCATGTAGAAAGTGTGTGTTTGCTTTTACGTAAAAATTTTTAAAATTAAAAGGAAATCCGTAAAAAAAGCCGTATATTAATATATAAAGGGGGTCATTTTATGACAGGAGTTAATATTTTATTATATGAAACTGATGATGGATTTGAGAGAAAATTAATTACCAATAAAATCTTGGTAGCTTCCAAAGAGGGCAATACGTATGAGTAAAAGACAAATTACAGCACTTATGAATGTTAACGAAAATGAAATATGAGTTATGAGAATAGATAATGATGATTATATTTCTTTAACGGATTTAGCTAGATATAAAAATCCTAACGATCCATCAGATGTTATAAAAAAATGGTTGAGTAACTATGATACTATAGAATTTTTAGGGCTTTGGGAGAAATTGAGTAATGAAAATTTTAATTCGGCGGAATTCAGCCTAATTAAAAATGAAGCACCAAAAAAATCTTTTACAATGTCGCCAAGTCAATGGTGTACAAGGGTAAACGCTAAAGGATTAACATACAGTAAAGGTAAGTATAGTGTTGGGACATTCGCACATTCAGATATAGTATTAGAATTTGCTTCTTGGATTGATAATTTATTTAAATTGTATTTGATTAAGGAATTCAAAAGGTTAAAATTAAATGAAAATTATCAAGAAAAAATAGAATGGTCTGTTAGAAGAAGTTTGTCTAAAATAAATTATAGAATACATACTGATAGTATAAAAGAAAACAATGTTCCTAAATTAACGGAAAAACAAAAAATGTTTGTATATGCAAACGAAGCAGATGTAATAAATGTTGCTTTATTTGGTATGACAGCAAAAGAATGGAGAGAACAAAATCCTAATTTAAGTGGTAATATTAGAGATTATACTGATATTCTTCATTTAATAGTATTGAGTAATCTGGAAGTTTTAAATGCAAGTATGATAGATAGCAATATTTCACAAAAACAAAGGTTAGAAAAGTTAAACCAGACTGCAAGAAAAGAATTAGAAATACTAATTAACGATAAAAATGTGATTGGAATTCAAAAGCTTGATAAAAGTAATAATAAATTGATAGAAAGTAAATGATTTGAATTTATAAATTTGAGGGGATATAATGTAAGTATTGGAAATAATGGTAAAAAATTGATTTTGTGGCAACAAAGCATAATTTGATAGAGTATTACCATTAGATTATTCACAAAATGGTATTATTCATAAGAATATTATTGATTGGTTATTGGAGGAATAGAATGTATAAGTTATTAGATAATAAAATTGTTTATATGATAGGAGATACTGAAAAAGGTGTTTTAGGGTTTAGGGTAAATGGTAATCAAGCTGATATTTATCATACTTATGTTGATGATGATTTGAGAGGTCAGGGTATTGCTTCTAAACTTGTGCTTATGGCTTTTGAGTATTTTGAAAAAAACAATTATGAAGTTAAGTGTTCATGTTCTTATGCGAGGAATTGGGCAATTAAACATGGAAGAAAAATTCTATAAGTTTAATACTTATAGTTTTTCTTTTGTCTAAATATTGATATAATAGTTTTAGTAGTTAGAAGGTAGATATATGTCAAAGATTGTAGATAGTATTTTAGGTTTTGCGATTGGGGATGCGATGGGTGTTCATAACAAACTAAAAAATAGAGAAGAATTAATAGAAAATCCAGTTGTTAAAATGGAAGGATATGGGACTTATGCTTTTCCAGCTGGTACGTGGTCAGATGATACTTCCATGGTTTTAGCTACAATATCTTCTTTAATTAGTAAACATGAGATTAATTATGATGATATGATGAAAAGATTTTGTGGATGGATGTATAATGGTGAATATACAGCTACAGGAATAGCTTTTGATGTGGATGATATTACAAAAAATAGTTTACATAAGTATTTTAATCGTCAGGCGGGTGCTACAGAATGTGGAGATGGCTTTATAGATAGTAATAATGGTGGTTCACTTGCGAGAATGTTTCCAATTGCTTTATATACTTTTTATGATGATATGAATGATGAAGAGTTATTAAAAACTGTGCGTGAGGTTTCATCACTTACTCATGGTCATGAGTATAGTGTTATGGGGTGTTTTATATTTGTAAAGTATGTGCATTTTTTAATGTCAGGATATGATAAGTTTAAGGCATATGAAAAGGTAAAAGAGTTAAATTATTATAAGTTTAGTGAAAATGCGAGAAGAGCTTATAAGAGATTTTTAACTACGGATTTTTATAAACTTGATTTAGATTATATTAAATCTAGTGGATATGTTGTAGATACGATAGAGGCTGTTATATGGACTTTTTTAAATACTAATTCTTTTTTAGAAAGTATTATTGGAGCAATTAATTTGGGTGGTTATACTGATACGATTGGTGCTTTAACTGGAGCTTTATCTGGGCTTATTTATGGTATAGATGAAGGTTTATTAAATGAGCTTCAAAATAAGGATTATTTGATTTCTTTGACGCACAAATTTGATGAGGAACTTCGGCTTAATATTTTGAAGTTTGATGAGGTTATAGATGATAAATATGGAGTTATTAAAGGAAGTAAAGATGTATTTTTTATTAAGACTGGGGTTTCTGGTTCTATTTATGGATATCAAAATAAGTATTTAAAAATGGCTAAAAGGGTAAATTATAAATATGGGTTAACGGTTGTAGTGGCAAACAATGTATCAGATGTGACATTGGAAGATGATTTTGAAAAATTGGATAGTTACTTAGAAGATGCGGATATATATTTTATGGGTATTTCTAATGGTGCCGCACAAGGTATACAAAAAAAATTTGCTGATGATAGGATTAAGAGGATGTTGCTTATTAATACACCACTTATGATTAATTTACATAAGACTAAAGAGGGAATTCAAAATTATAAAGGAAGGCTTATTTTTGTGTTTGGTAGTAAAGATTCTTCATTTAATTATTTACCATTAATTCAAGATTTTAGGAATGTTAAGGTGGCAATAGTTCCTGGTCAAGATCATAATTTTAGTAAGGGTGATGAATTTTTATATTTACCTGATAAATATTTGTTTAATGATTTTGAGGTGAGGATAAATGAAAGTTTTGACAATTAAACAGCCTTATGCGTCATTAATTGCTTTTGGAATTAAGAAGTATGAATTTAGAACTTGGATGACAAAATACCGTGGTGAGGTTTTGATTCATGCGGGTAAGAGTGTGGATAAAAAAGCTATGGCTGAGTTTAGTTGTTATGATTTAGATTATCCAGTAGGATGTATAATCGCGAAAGTTTTAATAACGGATGTTATTAAGGTTGATGATGATTTTAGAGATGTTTTAAAAAGTGAAAATGGTTTGGTTTATAATCATGTTATAAATGATAAATTGTGGAATGGATATGCTTTCAAAATGGAGAATGTTCAGTTAATTAATCCTATAAATATAAATGGGAAGCTTGGTTTATGGAATTATGATGGAATGGTTATTTTAAAGAAGTGAAATATTCACTTTTTTTTCTTTTGATGCATATAATTTTATAATTTGACTTTATAGTTTTAAAGTGATAAGATTGTATTTTAATTTCAAACGAGGAGTGATTTAATGAAATTTATAGATGAAGATGTTTTTGATGAAGAACAATTAAAACAAATAAAGAAAGGTAAGAAAAAGGGACTTAATAAGAAAGAAATTAGGTTATATGCGAGGGTTTGTTTTAATAGTTTTCAGATGAAATTAATTAGGAAATCATTAGAGAGTGGGTTATCTTATAAAAAGGTGGAGTTAATAGCAAATCCGAATTTAGATTTTTATCAAATGCTTGAGGTGACTGAGGCACTATTTAAAGGTATTCCTTTAAAGTTTGTTAAAAAGTATTCAAATGGTGATTTTGATTATAATCAACTTAGTGAAATTTTTAAAGGATTTGAAGCAGGTTTATCTGAAGAAAATATTGATAAATACGCGAGGCCAGAATTTTACTATTTTGAGATGAAATTAATGAGACTTGGTTATGAAAATAATTTTGATGAAGATAAAATATTACTTTATATTGATAGAAAATTTTTACAGGCACAGATGTATCAAATTTATAAGGGTGTAAAACATGGACTTAGTTTGAAACAGATAAAAATATACGCGAAAGAGGAGTTTTCAGATGAACAGATGCGAATTATAAGATTATGTTTAGAAAAGGGTTATAGTTTTGATGATATTGATTTAGAAAAGTTAACTAGTGTGACAGTTTTGGATAGAGATTATGTTGATTTTTTGGGCGATGATACTCCTATTAAAGTATTGTCAAGAATTAATGAAGTAAAAAAAGGGGTTGACAAACAAAAAACTATGTGATAAATTTTTTGTATTGCAACTGAAAACGTGGACCAAGAGGAGTAGGTTATTAACTGTCTATAGCGAATTTGGGATGGTGTGAGCCAAAGAGATTAGTGATAGCCAAAAAGAACTTGTGAGTGACTTTTGGAAATGCTAGTTAGCAAAGTATATTAGTTCGGGTAATTCCGTTAAAAATTTGAGGTGGCTAGTTTATACTGGCAATTAGGGTGGTACCGCGTTTTAAGACGTCTCTATTTTAGAGGCGTCTTTTTTGGAGGTGTTTTATGAAAATAGTTTTAGCTTATTCAGGAGGTTTGGATACATCAGTAATGATTCCTTGGCTTAAGGAAAATTATCCAGGGTGTGAGATTATTGCATATTCAGCTAATGTTGGACAAGGTGATAGTGAATTAGATGGGATTGAAGAAAAAGCAATTGCATCTGGAGCTAGTAAGATATATGTTGAAGATTTACAAGAGGAACTTGCGAATGAGTATATTGCACCATTTATTAAAGCTGGAGCAACTTATGAAGGTGAGTATTTACTTGGAACGGCTTTTAGTAGACCACTTATTGCAAAGAAATTAGTAGAGGTTGCACACAAAGAGGGCGCTAAGGCTATATGTCATGGTTGTACTGGTAAGGGTAATGATCAAATTCGTTTTGAAATGGGAATTAAATATTTTGACCCTGATATGGAAGTTATTGTACCTTGGCGTACTTGGGAGATTACTGGTCGTGCTGAGGCATATGAATATGCAATGAGTCATGGTATTCCATTAAAGTTTAATAAAGAGCATAGTTATTCTAAAGATAAAAATATATGGCATTTATCTCATGAAGGTTTAGATTTAGAAAATCCTAGTAATGCACCAAAATATGATGAAATTTTAGAGATGGGGGTTACTCCACAGAATGCACCTGATGAGGATACTTTTATTAAGATTGGTTTTACACAAGGTGTACCGACAAGTATTGATGATAATGAGATGAGTTTACTTGATATTATTCGAAAATTGAATGAAGTTGGCGGTCAAAATGGAATTGGTATTTTGGATATGGTAGAAGATAGATTGGTTGGTATGAAAAATCGTGGAGTTTATGAGACTCCTGGTGGAACTATTATTTATAAGGCTCATGAAATTTTGGAGTCAATTTGTTTGGATAAGGATTTATTACATGAGAAGCAACATATGGCTTTAAAAATTGGGGATTTACTTTATGGTGCTAAATTTTATAGTCCACTTATGGAATCTTATTTAGCTTTTGTTGAAAAGGCTTCTGAAAATGTTAGTGGAACTGTTAAGTTTAAACTTTATAAAGGAAATATTGTTTGTATGGGAATTGAGAGTCCAAATAGTTTACACTCTTTAGGAATTTCATCTTTTGAGAATGATGATGATTATAATCAATATGATGCTCAAGGATTTGCCAATATATATGGTTTATCTAATAAAATAATAGCTAAAAAAGGAGGAAGATAATATGGTAATGTGGGCTGGAAGATTTAAAAAAGAAATTGATAAAAGAACAAATGATTTTAATTCATCTATTAGTTTTGATAAGGTAATGTATAAACAAGATATTACTGGTAGTATTGCACATGCGACAATGCTTGGTAAGTGTGGTATTATTACAAATGAAGAAAGTGTAAAGATAATTAATGGATTAAAGGAAATTTTAAATGATTTAGATAGTGGAAAATTACAGTTTGATATGAACGCTGAGGATATTCATATGTTTATTGAAGGTGAACTTACTAAAAGAATTGGTGATGCTGGTAAGAGACTTCATACTGCTAGAAGTCGTAATGATCAAGTAGCTTTGGATTTAAGACTTTATATGCGAGATGAAATAGAGGAAATTATTGGATTACTTAAAGAGTTAATTTCTGAGTTTTTGAAGAAGGCTGAGGAACATTATGAAACAATTATGCCTGGTTATACTCATTTGCAAAGAGCACAACCAATTACTTTAGCGCATTATTTTATGGCATATGTAGAGATGTTTAAGAGAGATATCTTAAGACTTGAAGATGCGAATAAAAGAATGAATGAAAATCCACTTGGAAGTTGTGCTTTAGCTGGAACGACTTATAATACTGATAGATATATGACAAGTGAATTACTTGGTTTTGATGGACCTTGTTTAAATAGTTTAGATGGAGTTTCGGATAGAGATTATGCGATTGAAATTGCTTCAGCTTTATCTATTATTATGATGCATATGTCAAGAATTAGTGAAGAGTTTATAATGTGGTGTAGTCATGAGTTTAAATTTATTGAATTAGATGATGCGTTTTCGACTGGTTCTTCAATTATGCCACAAAAAAAGAATCCTGATATTACAGAATTAATTAGAGGTAAGACTGGTAGGGTGTATGGTGATTTGATGACACTTTTGACGATGATGAAGTCTTTACCGCTTGCTTATGATAAGGATATGCAGGAGGATAAGGAAGCTATATTCGATGCGGCTTTAAATGTTAAAATGTGTTTATATACATTTATACCTATGTTTGCTAGTACGACATTTTTAAAGGATAATATGCTAAAAGCGGCTAAAAAAGGATTTATAAATGCAACTGATGCGGCTGATTATTTAGTTAAGAAAGGTCTTCCTTTTAGAACCGCTTATAAAGTTATTGGTTCTTTGGTTGCTTATGCTATTGATAATGATAAAACTTTAGATACTATTACGGTAGATGAGTATAAGAAATTTTCGGAATTATTTGATGCGGATATATATGAATTTATTGATTTGAAAAAAGCGGTTAATGATAGAACAGTGGTTGGTGGTCCTGCGCCAGAGACAGTAAAAAAACATGTAGAGGTTATAAAGGAATTTTTAAAAGAGAGCTAAGGCTCTCTATTTTGTTTTTGATTTTAAATAAGGTTTATCTAAAACTATTTTTCCATTTCTTTTTTGGTTATCAAAGAATGTTTCAATGAGTCTTGTAATTTTAACATTATATTTATAACTGTTTTTTTATATACTAGGAATTTGCTTTGTAAAAAAAATGTTTACAAGAACAAATGTTTGTGATATACTGAATACACCAAAGATTGAAGGTGATGATATGAAAATACTAAAAGGCTATGTATTTAGAATGTATCCAACTGAAAAGCAAGAAGAGTTAATTAATAAAACTATTGGATGCTCTAGGTTTGTATATAATTATTTTTTGGATGATAAAATTAAAGAATATAAAAAAACTGGAAAAAGTAAAAGTGTATATGATCAAATAAAATTAATTCCATCACTTTCAAAAGAATATCCGTTTTTGAAAGAAGTAGATAGTTGCGCTTTAAGAACAAGTCTATTTAATTTAGAAGATGCTTATAAAAGATTTTTTAATGGAAACGGTTATCCTAGATTTAAAGCAAAAGGCGTTCATGAAAGTTATAAAACTAATAATATTAAAAGTAGTTATAAAGGTAATAATTATAACAGCATAAAACTAGATTTAAAAAATAAAACAATAACTTTACCAAAATTAAAAGAAGTAAAGATAAGAGGATATAGAAATAAAAATATTATACCTGGTGAGGTAAAAAGTGCAGTAGTTAAGAAAGATGCCGGTAAATATTATGTAAGTGTCTTAACCAACGAAGAATTAATAAGGCCATCATTTGTACCAACAAGTATAATCGGTATAGATTTAGGAATAAAAGATTTAATAGTAACATCATTTAATGAAAAGATAGAAAACAAAATAAAACTAAATACAAAAAGAATGGTAGGTTTACAAAGAGGAATATCAAGATGTAAGTCTGGAAGTAAAAATAGATATAAGATGAAACTAAAAATCCAAAGATTGTATCAAAAAATAAGAAATGCAAGAAAACATATGATACATGATATAACAAATAAACTAATAAACGAGAATGACATTATAGTAACTGAGAATTTAGATGTAAAAAGTATGCAGAAAAATCACTATGTAGCTAAAGGCTTAAATGAAAACCCAATATCAGAAATCATCAGAGTACTTAAATATAAAGCTAACTGGAATAATAAGAGATTAATACAAATAGATAGATATTATCCAAGCAGTCAGATATGCAGTATATGTGATTATCAAAATAAAGAAGTAAAAGATTTGAAGTTAAGGAAATGGGAATGTCCAGTATGTCATACAAAGCACACTCGTGATTATAATGCAGCAGTTAATATAATGTTTAAAGGTTTAGAAAAATATATGTTATATCTAGATCAATCTATCTAATCAATAAATTTTGGTAAATAAATAATATAATTAGGGTAGCGACTATCCGATACTGGTCTATGGAGGAGTCTAAGACTGCTATGAAGTAGAAAGAGCTTACCGTGAGGTAAGCTAATACCAAAATTTATTTTGGTATTTTGTTCTCAAATATTTTGTAAATATTAATGGTGTTATTGTTTGCTTGATAACTACCTTCTTTTACAATAAAATTTTGAAGATATTTTGTTCTATCGTGCATTATGTTTATATAATTTATTTGCAAGTTATTTAGTCTTTTTAAACATATTATTAAGTTTTCTTTGTCTACATAATTTATGAAATTTTGGATGATTTGTGTTAGTTCTTTTGGATATGATAATTGATTTAGTATATAATCTAAATCATTTAAGTCATTATCTTCCAAATTGATATTAGGCGAAAAATTATCTATTAAGTTATAGGCAATTATATGTTTTTCTTTATTTGCTTTTAAGTTTTTTAAATCTTTTGGTGTTTCAATTAAATCATCTAAAATACAACTTATAGCATATATTCCTGATAATGTAGCTAAGATGTTTGGAAGTAGGTCCATTTTAATTATTTTTCACCAACCTATATAGGCTATATGATGGGGTATTAAATAGTCTAAAATTATAGTTTGATACACCAAGTCCATTTGAAATATATAAATCAGAATTGTCTATTTTATAGTGATTTTCATGATATTTTTTAGCTCCATCTGGTAGCATTATTGGCCCGATAATTGGCAAGCGGATTTGTCCGGCATGAGAGTGTCCAGCTAGTATTAAATTAAATGGATTTACTGATAAGTCATCAATGGTATCTGGTTCATGGATGAGTAATATTTTATATATTGGTCCATCTTTTTCAAATGAATTGAGATAATCAATAGATGTTTTTAATTTATCATTGATTCTTAATTTGTCTTTAGTAGTACTAGCTCCGGCAATAAATATACTTTGATAACCATCTTTATAGATGGTGTCGTAGGTATTATTTAAGTCTTTAAAACCACCATTATTTATTATGTTAATCCATTCATCAAAGTTTAAATCATTATTACCGTTTATGGCATATTTACCAGTGGTAGCTTCTATTTTGTTTAGAAGAGAACTTATTTTGTTAGCATCATCAGTTGTCATATTTGCACTTTTATCAATTAAATCTCCAGTTAGAACAACGATATCTGGTTTTTGTTCGTTGATGCTTTTAACTAGTTTTTGTAAACTTTGTTCGTCAAATACTCTGCCAAAGTGAAGATCAGAAATGTGAACAATTTTAAAACCGTTAAAATTTTCTGGCCAGTTATTGATGGTTATTTTTTGTTCTTTGACGGTGATTAATTTGGGTTCGATTAAAAAACCATAGGCAATAATTGCACTAATGATTAAAATTATAGTGATAAGTAATTTAATGAAAGAGAAATGTTTCTCTTGATTTTTTTTCATAATTTTTCACCTATGTTAATTTTAGCACATTTAAAAAAAAGACAAAAGTCTTTATGAAAATATGAATAAAAAAGTTTGTAAAGCGAGAATGAGACCGTTATGCATGAAGTGGAAAAAGGTTGATACGAGGATGTTATTGGTTTTTTTCAACATATATGAAAAGGCAATTCCACAACTACAATATGATAGTAGATATAATGGAAATAATTCATTTAAAGGATTAGTTATTAAGTGTAGTCCACCAAAGATTAGGCTTGAAATAGTTATGAAAAGAAAGTCGTTTTTGAATATGGCTCTAAAGCCTAATCTAAAGACACTTTCTTCTAAAAGTGGGGCAAGAACTACGGCTGATATAAAGGTATATATTGGTAAAGATGTAAATTCGGTTCTGATAGCTGTTTCATTGGTTGATAGACCACCGCCTAATATATTTATAAAGATGTTTGAAGCCATCATAGTTATTAGACCGATAATATAATATTTTAAGTTTTGATTGAAATATTTTTGATGGTTTTTCTTTATATCTTGAAAAGCTGATTTGTATTCTTTTTCAAATATGTAATATATAATCATCATCATTAATAGTTCTACAGATAGGGTGTAGATTACTTTAATGATTGTTGGAAGTTCGTTTGTATTTATATTAAGTAGGGCGAATGGTAATGCTTGAAAATAACTAAAGAAAAAATATATAAATATGACTATCGCACCTTTTAATATATATGTCCAATTGTTTTGTTTTGTTTTTGTTATCATTTTATCACCTTTATCATTATAGCACGTATTTGGTGAAAAAAGATAGATAATGTAAGATGGTTTAGAAGAAAAAACTATAAAAAATAAGAAAATTGTGATATAATGGCTATAGACGTGCAGAAAAGAGTGGGCTATCCCACTCTTTAATGTAGTTTAGGAGGTGTGAGAGTGGAAGATAGAATTAGAGATTTACTTGGTAAGGCTATCGAAGATGCTGGATATATCTTAGATGAAGTGTTTTATGGTAAAGAAGATAATGTGAATACTTTAAGGTTAGTGATTGATAAGTCTGGATATATTAATGTTGGCGATTGCGTTAAAGTAAATGAAATTGTCAATCCAATATTAGATGAAGCTGATCCGATTAGTGAAAGTTATGTTTTGGACATATGTTCTAAAGAGAAGGGAAGTGATGAAGATGGACAGTAAAAAATTTAAGTTAGCTGTGGATAATTTATCAAAGGAAAAAGGTATTGATAAAGAAGTTATTTATGATGCGATGGAATTAGCACTTACAAGTGCTTATAAAAAAAATTATCATTCTCTTTCAAATGTACGTGTTGATATTAATAGAGAAACTGGTGAGATAAAGATTTTCTCTTATAAAACGGTCGTTTTTAATGAGATGTATGAAAAAGAAGATGGTGTTTTAGAGAAAGAGATTGTTACTGATGAAGATGGTAACGAAAAAGAAGTGGAAAAAGAGTTTTATTTTGATGATAGAATTCATATTACTTTAGAAGATGCAAGAAAACAGGTTCCTGATATTAAAGTTGGTGAGACAATTGAAAAAGAGGTTACTCCTAAGGATTTTGGTAGAGTAGCGGCTGCGACAGCAAAACAGGTTGTAGTTCAAAAAATTAGAGAAGCTGAGAGAGAAATTATTAATAATGAGTTTGCTGATAAGCAAGATGAGATGATGACAGGAATAGTAGCTATGGAAGATGTCCGTAATTATTATATTGATTTAGGAAGAACACAAGGAATTTTACCTAAGAGTGAGATTATTCCTGGAGAAACAATTAAGATGGGTTCTAGTATTAAGGTTTATATTACTAAAGTTGAGAATAATTCTAAAGGTCCTTTAATTTTACTTTCTAGAAAGCATTATGGTTTTGTTAAGAGACTTTTTGAACTTGAGATTCCAGAGATTAATGAAGGTATTATTTTGGTTTATAGTGTGGCAAGAGATGCTGGTAATAGGACAAAGATTGCCGTTTATTCAGAAAACCCTAATGTAGACCCAGTTGGTGCTTGTATTGGTGAACATGGAAGTAGAATTAACCGTATTATTTCAGAACTTAATGGTGAGAAGATAGATATTGTTAAATATGAAACTGATGAAGCTAGATTTATCGAGAATGCTTTGAGTCCAGCTCGTAATTTACATGTTTTTGTAACTGATGAAAAGAAAAAAGAAGCTTTAGTGGTAGCTAATGATGATGATTTATCACTTGCTATTGGAAAAAAAGGTATGAATGTTAAATTGGCAGCTCGTCTTACTCATTTTAAAATTGATGTAGAGACTACAGAGCAAGCTAAGGAAAAAGGTATTAGTATTTATGAAGACTAGAAAAATACCGATGAGAATGTGTGTAGTTACGAGAGAAAAGTTACCTAAGAGTGAACTTATTAGAGTTGTTAAAACACCAGAAGGTAAAGTTATAATTGATGAAAGTGGAAAAGCTAATGGTAGAGGAGCTTATTTGAAAAAAGATAAGGAAGTATTTTTAAGAGCGAAAAAGAGTAATATATTAAATAGGCAATTAGAAGTAACAGTTCCTTTAGAAATTTTTGATGAACTTGATAAATTATTAGATTAATAGAAAAGAGGTGTTTGCAAATGATGAGTGTTAGAGAGTATGCAGAAGATATTAACCGTGATGTAACAGAAGTGCTTGAAAAATGTGCATTGCTTGATATTGATGTTAAGACAGAGGATGATATGCTTGACGATGAAGCGATTACGATGCTTGATAATAGTTTTGATGAAATAAGCGAAGAGATGGAAGATGAAGAAATAGCTGAAGAAGTTGCTTTGGAAGAAAGCAGTATGAAAGATGTAAAAAGTGGTCAAGGAAAGAAAAGAAATTTAAAAAATGTTAAGAAAAATGATAGTAAAAAAAGTTTAGCTCAAAAGAAAAAAGCAATGTATAAGAGTAAGGAAAAGTTACAAAGTAATGCACCAATTCGCAATGAGAATGTGGTTTTATATAAAGAGAATATGACTATTTCAGAACTTGCGTCAGCTATGGGAGTGGCAGCAAGTGAGATTATTAAGAAATTATTTTCTTTGGGAATTATGGTTAATATTAATAGTTCTATTTCATTTGATAATGCAGAAATTATTGTGCTTGATTATGGCAAGGAATTAAAGAAAGAAGAAACAGCGAATGTAGCTAATTTTGAGGAGTTTGAAGTTACTGATAAAGAAGAAGATTTGGTTCCAAGACCACCAGTAGTTACGATTATGGGTCATGTTGACCATGGTAAAACAACTTTACTTGATGCTATTCGTAAAACTAATGTGGCTGAGGGAGAAGCTGGAGGTATTACACAAGCTATTTCAGCTTATCAAGTAAAGCATAATGATAAACTTATTACTTTTATTGATACACCAGGGCATGCGGCTTTTACAGAGATGCGTGCTAGAGGAGCAAGTATTACGGATATCGTTATTATAATTGTAGCAGCTGATGATGGGGTTATGCCACAAACTAGAGAGGCTATAGATCATGCGAAAGCAGCTAGAGTACCTATTATTGTTGCTATTAATAAAATGGATAAGCCTGGAGCTAATCCTGATAGGGTTATGACGGAAATGGCTGAGGCAGGACTTATGCCGGAAGAGTGGGGCGGAGATATTATCTTTACTAAGATATCAGCTGTTACTGGTGAAGGTATAAGTGATTTACTTGAAAATATTTTATTAATTGCTGAGGTTAATAATTATAGAGCTAATCCAAATCGTTATGCGATGGGTACAGTAGTTGAATCTAGACTTAATAAGCATGTGGGTCCTGTTGTTACTGTTTTAGTGCAAAATGGAACTTTACGTTTAGGAGATCCAATTGTTGTTGGTACGACTTTTGGTAAGATTAGAACGCTTAGAAATGATAAGGGTGAAGAGATTACTAAAGCTTTGCCTTCTCAACCGGTTGAAATTACTGGTTTAAATGAAGTCCCTTCAGCTGGTGATAGATTTATGACTTTTGAGTCAGAGAAAGAAGCTAAAAACATTGCATCTGAACGTGTAGAGAGAGCTAAAGCTTTAGAAAATAAAGCTAAATCGGCAGTTTCTTTAGATGATTTATTTGCTAAAATTGGCGAGGGTTTAAAAGAGATCAATGTTATTATTAAAGCCGATGTGAATGGTAGTAGTGAGGCTGTTAAAAATAGTTTACAGAAGATTGAAGTTGAAGGGGTTAAAATTAATGTTATTAGAAGTAGTGTTGGTGGTATTACAGAGAGTGATATTGTTTTAGCTAAGGCTTCAAATGCCATTATTATAGGATTTAATGTTAGGCCATCTAAAATTATTTCTGACAAAGCTAAAGAAGAAGGCGTTGAAATTAGATTTTATAATATAATTTATAAGGCTGTAGAGGAAATGGAAGCTGCAATGAAGGGGATGCTTGACCCTGAGTTTGAAGAGAAGATACTTGGAACAGCTGATATTAGACAAATTTTTAAATTTTCTAAGGTTGGAAATATTGCAGGATGTTCTGTTAGTGATGGAGTGATTAAAAGAGATGCACAAGCTAGAGTTATTCGTGATGGTGTAGTAATATATGATGGAAAAATAGGTTCGTTGCAACATGAAAAAGATAGTGTAAAAGAAGTTAAAAAAGGTTACGAATGTGGAATTACTATTGATGGCTTTAATGATATTAAAGTAGGAGATACTATTGAAGCGTATGAAATGGTAGAGGTTAAAAGATAAGTTGTTTGAAAAGTTAAAATATTATATTTTTGATATGTTTTATAGTGTTATTATGTTGGACATGATTTAGTCAAATAATTGAAGAAAAAGAAGAGCTAGTGAAATTATTTACTGGCTTTTTGTATCTTATAAAATATGTTATAATGATAGAGAAGTATTAAGGAAAGGTGATACTATGAGTAATATTAAAACTGAGAGGATTTCAGATGCGTTAATTGAGCAAATTAGTTATATTATTGCAACTGAGGTTAAGAATAAGGATATTAATTTTGTAACAATTACGGATGTAAAAGTTAGTAGTGATTTGAGTTATGCGAAGGTTTATTTTACTGTTTTGGATGAAAGTAAGATAGATTTGACGACTAAAGCTTTAAAGGAAGCAAGTGGTTTTATTCGCCATGAACTTCGTGATAGGGTTGATATTAGACAGATACCTGAACTTGAATTTGTTTATGATGAGTCAATTAAGAATGCTCAAAAGATTGAAGATATTATTGATAAAATACATGAAGAAGGCAAATAGGTAAAAATGTCATAAAAAAACTTGACAAACATATGATTTATATGTATAATCATTGTTGTAATTTGAAAAAGGAAAGAAGAAGTATCCACTTCTCACCCGATTGCAAGATAGCGATGGGTTTAATGCCAAAAAGTTTATTACTTATTTTATAATGTGCATTAGTGGATACTTTGTATTCACTTTTTTATTGGAGGTGTCTGGTATCGCAAGAGATAAAGATTTATATATCAATGATCAAATACGAGCAAAAGAGGTTATGGTAATTGGACCTAATGGTGAGCAACTTGGTGTAAAACCAATTAAAGATGCACTTACTTTGGCTGATTATGCAGGTTTTGACTTAGTACTTATGAATCCTGGTGGAAAACCGCCGGTTTGTAAGATAATGGATTATAACCGTTTTAAATATGAAAGTAAGAAAAAGCAAAAAGAAAATATGAAAAAGCAACGTGAAGCTAACTTGGATATGAAAGAGTATAAATTATCAGTTACGATTGATGTTCATGATTTTAATACTAAGCTTAATAATGCTAGTAAGTATTTGAAAAAAGGTCATAAGGTTAAAGTTAGTATTAGGTTTAAGGGTCGTGAGATTACACATAGCTATTTAGGTAAAGATGTTTTAATGCGATTTGCAGATGGAGCAAAAGATATTGCAGTTATCGAGCAAATGCCTAAAATAGATGGTCGTATTATGGCAATGATACTTGCACCAAACAAAGAAAAATAGGAGGAATGTTTGTGGCTAAGATTAAAGCGAAATCACATAAAGGGTTATCTAAGGTTATCAAGGTTAGAAAAAGTGGTTCAATTAAATTTCAACCGGCTATGAAAAACCATAAGTTAACTCATAAGAGTAATCAATCAAGAAGAAGAAGACATCATGAATCTGAAATGCATTCATCAGATGTTAAGAGATTAAAAGATTTAATTAATAAATAGGAGGGATTTTAATGAGAGTTAAAGGTGGAACTATTCATCGTGCACGCCGAAAGAAAGCTTTAAAACAAGCAAAAGGTTATTTCGGTAGTAAACATAGACTTTATAAAACTGCAAAAGAACAAGTAATGCATTCAGGAGCTTATGCTTATAGAGATAGAAGAAATAAAAAAAGAGATTTTAGAAAATTATGGATTACAAGAATTAATGCAGCTTGTAGAATGAATGAAATTAGTTATTCTCAGTTTATTGGCGGATTGAATAAAGCTAATGTAGAAATAAACAGAAAGATGCTTTCTGAGATTGCTAGTACTGATTTAAATGCATTCGCAGAACTTGTTAAAGTAGCTAAGGCAGCTAATGAAGGTAAAGAATATAAAACTAAGGTTACAGCAGAAACTAAAAAAGTAGAAGTTAAAGAAGAAAAGAGTGAGGCTACTGATTTAAGTAAAATGACAGTAGCTGAACTTAAGAAATTAGCTAAGGATAAAAATATTGAGGGTTACTCAAGTATGAAAAAAGCTGAATTATTAGAAGCTTTAAAATAAGGGATTATTCCCTTTTTTTCTTAGAAAGGTGAGTTGTTTTGAAAAATTTATATATTGATTTTGATGGAGTGATTTATAATTCTATCGAAGTTTCTTATAAAATAGCCGAGAATGAAAATGTTTCAAAGGATTACGAAAGTTATTATCAGTTTTTTAAAAATTTAGATTGGTGTGAAGTACTAGAAAAAAGTACGGAAATTAATGATGCTTTTAATTGTATAAAAAAGATTATAGATAGTGGTAAATTTAATGTATTTATTTTAACACATGTTATTTCTTTGAAAGAGGCCGAAGTTAAAATTGATTTAATTAGAGAAAATTTAGATGATGTAACAATTATTCCAGTTCCTAAAAGGGTGTCTAAGAATAAAATGGTTCGAGTGAAAGATGCTATTTTAGTTGATGATTATCCTGAAAATTTACGTGAGTGGTCTAAAGATGGGGGAATTTCTATTAGATTTGATTTGGACATGGATGGAAAAGGTTTTCCAGTAATTTGTAAGCTCGATGAACTTATAGAAATGTTTTAAAACTATGTACAAACGATATGAAAAAATGGTATAATTGTACTACTTGGAGATGAGGATATGTTAGTATTAGCCAAAGCTGTACTGTCAATTATGTTGGGATTCTCTGTTTCAGTCGTTTTTGGCTACTTTGCTATTAAATGGCTTAAGAAGAAACATATTAGACAGCAAGTTAGTAACACTTTAGGAGAAAGACATAAGAAGAAAAATGGAACGCCGACAACTGGGGGTATAATATTTATCATTCCAACGTTTTTGATAATGGTAGCCCTGGTACTATCTGGTAAAGTTGAGTTTTCAACTAACTTATTTATTGTATTATTTGTCTTTGTGGCATATGCAATATTTGGTTATATTGATGATTATTTGATTATTAAAAGGCATAGCAATGAAGGACTTAGTATATTTTGGAAACTGGTTTTACAAATAATTGTCGCTTTAGTATTTTTCTATATGTTTTTAAGTAGTGGTAATGAACCAATTGTGGATATTCATACTTTAGGAATAAAGCTTGATTTAGGTTGGCTTTATGGTATGTTTTTACTGTTTGTCTTAGTTGGTAGTAGTAATGCAGTGAATATTACTGATGGACTTGATGGACTTGCTGGTGGACTTTCAGCTATTGCGTTTTTTGCTTTTGGAATTATTACTTGGGGAGCTGATTGGGCTTCGGGTAATGAAGCGATTGCAATTTTCTGTTTTGTGTTAGTAGGTTCTTTAGTTGGATTTTTGGTATATAATTGTTACCCGGCTAAGATATTTATGGGTGATACTGGTTCTTTATCTTTAGGTGCGGCTTTAGCTAGTGTGGCAATTATTACAAATCATGAGGTTACACTTATTATAGTGGCTGGTGTATTTGTTATTGAGACACTTAGTGTTATTATTCAATGGATTGCAATAAGTAAATTTCATACTAAAGTATTTTTAATGGCACCACTTCATCATCATTTTGAGAAGTTAGGTTGGTCTGAGACTGATGTTGTTAGATTGTTTTGGTCAGTTGGACTTTTACTTAGTATGGTAGCTATTGGCTTTGGTGTGTGGATATAAGGAGGAGATAGATTATGGCAAAAAGTGAAAAAGAAATTGAGATTATTATTGAAGGAAAAGAGTGGGAAAGTGCGTTAGATAAGGCATTTAAGAAAGCTAATAAAAATGCAAAAATTGATGGTTTTAGACCAGGTAAAGCTCCAAAAGATGTATTTTTAAAAAAATATGGTAAGGAGTCTTTATATATGGATGCAGCAGATACAGCGGCAGATCTTGCTTATCAAAAGTTGCTTACTGAATATGCTTCAGATGTTAAAGAATTAGTGGCTCGTCCTGATATTGCTTTGACTGATATTAATGATGAGAAAGTAACTTTTAAATTTACTTTGACTATGAGACCAGAGGTTAAACTTGGTAAATATAAAGATTTAGGTGTTAAGAAGGATGAAGTAAAAGCTGAAGAAGCTGAAATTGAGGATGCTATTAAACATATGCGCGAGAGATATGCTGAAGATGTATTAAAAGAAGGCGCTATTGCTGATGGTGATATAGCGGTTATTGATTTTGAAGGTTTTGTAGATGGCGAAGCTTTTGAAGGTGGTAAGTCAGAAAATTATTCTTTAAAAATTGGTAGTGGAACTTTTATTCCTGGATTTGAAGAAGGGTTGATTGGACTTAAATCTGGTGATAAGAAAGATGTTAAGGTTACTTTCCCGGAAGATTATCATGCAGAAGATTTGAAAGGTAAAGAGGCTACTTTTAAGGTAACTGTTCATGAAGTTAAAGAGGTTAAAATTCCTGAACTTGATAAAGATTTCTTTGCGGATTTAGGAATGGAAGGAATTAATACTAAAGAGGAATTAGAAGCTCAAATTTCTGAAAATATTTTAGCTCAAAAGGAAATGGAAGCTGAAAATAAATATATGGATGATTTACTTGAAGCTGCAGCTAAAGATGTTAAAGTTGAGATTCCTGAGGCTATGATTAATGAAGAATTAGATAGAATGGTTGCACAATATGCTGATCATTTAAAGATGCAAGGTATTAGTATTGAACAATTCTATCAATTTACAAATTCTGATGAACAAGCTTTGAAAGATCAAATGAGACCAGAAGCTATTAAGAGAATTACTTATAGATTAATGCTTGAAGAAATTGCTAAAGCAGAGAAGATTGAAATTGATGATAAAGAGGCTAAAGAAGAAGCTAAGAATTTAGCTGAAAAATATCAAATGAAGGAAGATGAATTCTTAAGTGCATTTGGTGGACTTGATATTGTTAAATATGATATGAGAATGCGTAAGGCTATGGAAATCCTAAAGAAATAGGATTTTTTTTTGCTAAATTCGGAAGTAAAATTTATTTTTTAAATTTTATAGATAATTTTAGTATACAAGTTTAATTTGTTACATATAATATTTATAGTTATTATGTAGATAATATGTAGTTAATCTATTGACAATGTTATGATAATATGTTATATTGTTTATGAAAGGAAGTGATTAATATGGCTAGTTTAACGAGTGCGATTAATGTTAATGTTGATGCTAAGGTAAAAGAAGAGGCAACAGCTATTTTAAAGGATTTAGGACTTAATATGAGTACAGCTATTAATATGTTTTTAGTACAAGTTATTAAAAAAGATGGTATACCTTTTGAGATAGTTAATCCTAAGCCTAGTAAGGATACTTTGAAGGCACTTGACGAAGCAAAAAAAATTATAGAAAATTCTAATATATATCCTTGTTATGACAATAGGCAATCTTTAAAGGATTCTTTATTGGCTGATGATTAAATATAAATACAAAGTTTTTTATTCAAAGAAATTTAAAAAGAATTTAAAGAAAATGTTAAAACAAGGAAAAAATATAGAAAAATTGTTAGATGTTGTTGATAAATTAGCTTTAAAAGAAGAATTAAATGAAAAATATAAAAATCATATGTTGAAAGATGATAAATATTATAAAAATTGTGGTGAATGTCATATATAGCCTGATTGGTTATTAGTGTATCAATATTATGAAGGTGAATTAATACTGGTGTTAGTAAATACTGGTAGTCATAGTGATTTATTTAGATAGCAAAAAAACGTTAAAATCCATAACGTTTTTTTGCTAAAATTAAGTGAAATATATTCAAATGCGAATGTATTTTTTTTCAAAAAAATGTGATATAAAGTGTATAGGAAGAGGTATAAATATGAAAAAATATATGCTGAGATTATTTGATGATGTCCTTGAAAAAATTAAAATATATGGGCCTGTTTTAACTATTGGTCCTAAATGGTGCGGAAAATCGACAATTGCTAAGTAGTATGCTAAAAGTGTTTTGGAATTTCAAAACCCAAGAACTAGAGAAAATAATTTGGAAATTGCAAATACAAGGTTTGATTTTTTGTTAGAGGGGGAAAACCCAAAGCTATAGAAATTAAACTTGGTAATAAAGATTCTATCAAAGAAGCGGTTAAGAATTTATTAAAGTTTTCTAGTATTGTAGATACTGATGAGATGAATAAGCCTTCATTTTTGATAGTACTTACTGCTACTAAATATGCATATAAAAGAGAAGATGGAGTATATGTTGTACCGATAACTTGTTTAAAGAATTAGGAAAAATTGGTGAGGCAATTACTATGTTTTTAAAATAGATAATTATACAAAAAATATCCCTTTTGGAATAGATGATTAATGAAAGTAAAGGAACTGATTAATTTGTTATCAGTTCCTTTATTTTTTGATTATACTGTCTTGTTTTTTCCATTTTTTTAATTATATTTTTATCTCTTTTGGGGTTTTGAAATAATACATATGCTTCAATATTTAAGGCTTTAGCAATTATTTCTAGTTTAGGAATAGTCGGACAATGAAGTCCTCTTTCAATATCTGTTAAGTATCTAGATGATAGGTGACAAAGTTCAGCAAGTTTTTCTTGTGATAAGTTATTTTTATAACGATAGTATTTAATATTGAAAGTTAGTAAGTCTTTTAAATCTTTAAATGTTAGCATCATATTAATTAACTCCTTTGTAAAGTATGATACTATTTACTGCAAAATAATGACACGAACTATTTACTGCAAGATTTATTTGTGTTATACTTTAACTATAAGATAGAGGATTTTATGTTAAATAGGTAAGCTATAACGTGATAAAATATGACAATATTTGACAAGTTATATAAATTATAATGTAAAAAGTACGGAGGAGTTAGAAATGAAAGAGAAAATAAAGAAAATAGTGTTAGGATATTTACCAGGATTTATAATAGGAATAATAGTATGTGGAGGAGTAAGTGTAATAGCGGCAACATATTTTCCATCTAATCAAACTACTTATGATAATTCTGCAAGTGGAATGGCAGCAACCGATGTCCAAGGAGCAATAGATGAGCTTTATAATGTTTGTTTTCCACCAACAGGTGGTGATTCAATATTAGATAATACTGATATAGTAACCTCAGGCGATGGGTTATACAAAGATGAATATGAAGATGGAAAATACACATATAAAGGAGCCAATCCCAATAATTATATAACATTTAATAATGAAACAGCTGGATGGCGAATCATATCCATAAATTCAGATGGAACAATAAAGATAATGAGGGATGCAAGTATAGGAAATATTGCATGGGACACATCAAATTCAAATAATTGGAATCGTCCAGCAAGTCTTAATACTTATTTAAATAATACATATTATAATAGTTTAACTAATGCAGCCCAAAGTCAAATAGTAGAAGCAACGTATTATGCGGGTGCAGTAACAGATTATAATAATGATATGCAAGATCAAATAAGTGATGAAAAAGTAACGACATCAAAAGTAAAAGTAGCCTTACCAACGTTAAGTGAATATATAAGAGCAAATTCAAATAAAGAACAGTGTGGAACATTTAGTTTAAATAATAATAACTATAGTACCTGTAAAAATTCAGATTGGATGTATGATTCAAGTTTGTATTGGTGGACGTTGTCGCCTTATTCTGGCTCCTCTAACCACTTGTTCTACGTGAACAGCAATTGCAACGTCAACAGCGACGGCATTGCGAACCTTACATACTTTGCAGTCAGGCCCGCTATAACTCTTTCTTCTGAAGTCCAAATCACGGGGGGGACAGGAACAGAGTCAGATCCATATATTTTGAGTTAAGTATAAAACAGTAGGTAGAACAATTTCGCAAACTCCTATAGGAGTTTGGTAGCGGGGCGAATGCCTCGCCATGGCCGAAAAATTTATTTTTCGGCAATATATGGGGCAATACTAATATGTTTGGATCTGTTACCTTGTCGCCTAATTCTGACAACTCTAACAACTTGTTCAACGTGAACAGCAATGGCAACGTGTTTTATTAGACATGTCTAATAAGCCGCATTATATGACAAAAAATATTATATGACAAAAAGATAATGAAACATTGAAATCATTATCTTTTTTGCTTTTAAAATGTCTAATAATATTCTATAATATCTCACAAGAAACAATGAAGTTTGTTTCTTTAGAAAATGGAGGTGTTGCTTATGCAACCAAAATTAAAAGAATTAATTCAAATTAGAGAGGAGGAAATGATGAATATTGATTGTTCTTATGATACCTTTAAAAGGTATAGAAGATATTGGAATGAATTTTTAAATTACTCAGAAAAACAAGGTTATGAATTTTATAATGAAGAAATTTATATTAATTTTCTTAAGGATGTATATAATTATACTATCGGAAATAATCCTAATCGTAAACAAAGCTATGCTATAAGAGCTAAGGCTTATTTGGAAAATTCAGAAAATTTTATAAGTAAATGTAAATCGACTAATGATTTTAAATATCCTACATAAAAACTGACAAAGTATTTTGAAGACATTCTACAAAAATATATAGATGAATGTAAAAACAATTATAATTCTGAAGCAACTTTAAGGCAAAAGGAAAAGGGTTTATCAAAAATACTAAAATATTTTGAAGATAACAACATTTATAATTTTGACCATTTAAGCAAAGATATTATTATTAAATTATTCAACAATTATAAAAACTTATTGTATATGCGAAAAGAAATAGCTTGGTTATTACGTGGTTTATTTACTTTTTTATACAATGAAAAAATAACAAAAATTAATTATTCAATTTATGTTCCAGTTATTAAAAGAAATCGAAGAGAAAAACTTCCTACTGTTTTTTCTACAGAAGATGTAAGCAAAATAGTTAATTACATGAAAACTCATAATAATACAAATATTCAAAAAAGAAATCATGCTATGTTAATTTTGGCTATTAGGTATGGTATGCGTATAAGTGATATTAAAAACTTAAAATTTGAAAACATAAATTGGGAAGAAAATTATATTGGATTTAATCAAGTTAAAACTGGTAATTATATGAAATTACCTTTAACTAATGAAGTTGGCAATTTTATTATAGACTATATTAAAAATAGTAGACCTTCTTCTTTAGAAAATTATATTTTTTTAAGATATACTTTCCCTCACATCAAAATTTCTGGGCAAAATAATATTAGAGAATATATTATAAAAATATGTCAAAAACTAAATATTGATTTATCGAATAAAGAAAAAATAGGAATTCATTGTTTTAGATCGACTTTGGCAAGTAATATGCTAAAAAATGAAATCCCAGTTAATATAATATCACAAATTCTAGGTCATGAAAATACTGATACTACAAGTGTTTATATTCGAATTGATGAAAATCGCCTTAAAGACTGTTTTTTGGAGTTACCTCATGAATAGTATATTTAAAAATCATATTAAAGAATTTATCGAATATAAACGAAGTAATGGTTATGATTATATTTCAGAAGAAATGAAACTTAAAAATTTTGATCAATATTTATTAAATCGCATTACAGAATTAAAATTGACTAAAGAAATAATTTATGACTTTATTAATAGTAAAAGATGTAAGGCTTCTACAAAATCATGTTATGCTTCTGTCATAAGAGTATTTTGTAAATATTTAGTTTTATTTCACAGTTTAGATGTTTATATTATAAAAGATAAAAGTTATCCTTGTCGCCGTGATTTTAAACCCCATATTTTTTCTGATAAAGAAATTATAAATTTTTTTAATGGTATTGATTTACTTAACAATGATATAAGGAAAAAAGATTTAAAACTTATATTTGAAATTTTATATTGTACAGGGCTTAGAATTTCTGAGTGTTTAAACATTAAGATTGATAATATTGATTTTAATAATAATTCGATAAAAATTGTTGATACAAAAAACAATTTGGATAGACTAATTGTTATTAGTGACAACTTAATGAATAAAATTATAAAGCAAAAAAGTAATTCTAAGTATCTATTTATAAATCCTTATACTAATAAACCATATACTCCAAATATTATAAGTGTACAGTTTTTGAAAATTTTATTTAAAGCCAAAATAAAAAAACATGATAACGGTCCAACAATACATAGTTTCCGCCATACATTTGCTGTCAAAAGTTTTATAAAAGCTATTAATGAAAAAAGAAATTTAAATGAGTTTTTACCTTATTTAAGTACATATCTAGGTCACAAATCATTAGAAGCAACCGAAAAATATTTAAGATTAATTCCTAGTGAATTATCACAAATAAGAAGTCAAGTTGAAATGAATGGTATTATTCCTGATATTAAAGAGGATAATGAATATGAAAAATAACTTTTGGTGTTAGTATAGATATATAGACACAAAAAGATAGAGAGTGATAAAATAAAATCAACGAAAGGAAGTGTCTATAATGACTAGAGGAAAACGTTATGATGAAGATTTTAAAAAAATGATAGTTGAATTATATACAGATCAGAAGAAACCAGCTAGTGAAATAGAACGTGAATATGGCGTAAGTAATGCAAGCATATATAAATGGATAGAAGAATATTCACCTATCAAAACAGACGATGGAACCGTTACTAATAACAAAGAAATTAAAAAGTTAAAAAAGGAATTAGCTCAAACCAAAGAAGAATTAGAAATACTAAAAAAAGCGATTGCCATATTCACGCAAAAATAGAAGATAAAATTAATTTTATTAATAAATATAAAAGTCAATATAATGTAAGATTGTTATGTAAGTGTTTAAATATTCATCATTCAGTTTACTATTATCATTGCAATCATAAAGAAAATAGTTATCATAAATCAAACCAAGAATTAGATGAAAAAATAAAACAAATATATTTTGAATCTAAGCGAAGATATGGTTCACCTAAAATAACTAAAGTGTTAAACCAAGAAGGTGTTAAAGTAAGTCAAAAAAGAGTTGCTAGAAGAATGAAAAAATTAGGTTTAAGAAGTATAATTGTTAAAAAATATAATCATGCAAGCAGTTCAAAAAGCGATGAAACAAAAGAATATCCAAACCTTTTAAAGCAAGATTTTTCAGCTGATGAACCAAGTGAGAAATGGGTTGGTGATATAACTTATATTTATACCAATGAAACAGGATGGACATATTTAGCTATAGTTATAGACTTATTTGATTTAAAAGTAGTTGGTTGGTCTTATGGAACCAAAATGACAGATGACTTAGTAATAGATGCTTTTAAAAAAGCAATGATAAATCGTGGATTAAACAAAGATGGTATATTTCATTCTGACAGAGGTAGTCAGTATACATCAAATGATTTTGAAAAATTATTAAACCAATATAATATAAAACATTCATATAGTAAAAAAGGTTATCCATATGATAACGCAAGTATGGAAAGCTTCAATGCCATATTAAAGAAAGAAGAAGTAAATGTTAATACGTATAAAACATTTAAAGGAGCAAAACTATCAATCTTTGAATTTATTGAAAGTTGGTACAACAATCACAGGATTCATAGTACACTAGGATATATAACTCCAAATGAAAAATTTAATCAATATAAAGCTAATTTAGTTATAGTTTAAATTTCTCTTAAAAAATGTGTCTAAAAACTTGACCTAAATCCAATATTTTACCGACCCTTCAATTGCGACGGCGGCTTTAGGTTTAGAACCTCTTGATTTAATTAATGATTTGAAAACGTTTGGATTTATATTTGAAAATCTTTGTGTTAGAGATCTTAGAGTGTATGCGGAAAGTCTTAATGGAAATTTATATCATTATAAAGATGCATCTTCGCTTGAATGTGATGCGGTTATTCATTTAAGAAATGGAGATTATGGACTTATCGAAATTAAGTTAGGTGGAGATGAATTAATAGAAGAAGGGCCTCATAACTTGTTAAAGTTAAACAATATATTAGATACTAGTAAAATGAAAAGTCCATCATTTTTAATGGTTGTTATTGGTGTAGGAAATTATGCTTATAAACGTAAAGATGGGGTTTATGTTGTACCGATTGGATGTTTGAAGAATTAATTTTTGATTGAAAATGACTTTAAAATATTTCGTTTTCTTTGTATAATTATAATGGTGGTACTTATGAGTAAGAGAAAACGTAAAGTAAAGAAGAAGTCATTTTTAATTTTATTTATTTTTGTTTTTATTTTAGGATTTGGACTTTATTATGTGTTTTTTAGTGAAGGTACTTTAAGTAATGAAATAGGAGAAACTTTTGATTTAGTTTTAGAAAATATTACAAAAAGTACGGAAGCTTATAAAACATGTATGAGCGAGGAAGTTTTAAAAGAGGAAGATTTTAGTGATAGTTTGCTTGCTAAAAGAGATGAAATAATTAGTTTATATAACGGAGTTAATGCGAATTTTATGTATACTGATTTAGAGAGTGATTATAGTTTTGGAGAAGGTGAAGATAGTGAACTTTATGCGGCTAGTGTTACTAAATTACCGGCAGTATTGTATGCTTATAAGTTAGCTGATGATGGTAAGCTTGATTTGAATAAAGAACTTACTTATTTGGTTAAATATAAGACTGGTGGTAGTGGAATTATTCAAAATGATAGTGTTGGAACAAAGTATAAGTTGAGTACTATTTTAGAGTATACGATTGTTTATAGTGATAATATTGGATATTCAATGCTTTTGGATGAACTTGGTGGCAGAAGTAAGGTTAAAGAATACTGGGCTAGTTTAGGTTATGATATTCATTATTCAGATAATTTTGGTAATTTATCACCTTCACTTGGTAATGGTTATATTAAAGAGGTGTATAAATATTATTTAGAAGGTACGGATAATGCGAAAAAGTTAGTTAATGATATGAAGAAGTCAGATAATTTAGAGTATGTTAAATCTGGTGATATAGAGGTGGCTCATAAGTATGGTGAGTATGTTGAAGGTGGAGGCTATTATAATGATGTTTCACTTAATTTTACTGAGCATCCTTTTGCTCTTTCAATTACGAGCACGCTTGGTTTAACTGATAAGATGAAGAATTTATTTTTGAAAACTCATGAATTATCAATAGAGTTTAATAATTTATATTATGAGGAAAAAGGTAATTATTGCATGGAAAAATCACAAATTTTAGGTTAGTGATTTTTTCTTTAAAAAGGCTTAATATTTGTACGAACGTATGTTATAATATTACTTGATAAGGTGGTGATAAGATGTTTGCGGATATATTAGTTGAAGTTGTGGCTAAAAGTACTGATAAGACTTTTACTTATAGAATTTCAGAGGGAATGAAGGCGATGGTTGGAATGCGAGCTTTAGTGCCTTTTGGTAAAAGGAATATAGAAGGTTTTATAGTTAAGATATATAATCATGAGGAGTTTGATTATGAGGTTAAAGATATTATTAAATTAGTAGATGATAGACCGGTTTTAAATGAAGAGATGTTAGAACTTGGAAAATATATCAGTAAAAAAACATTATCACCTTTAACACTTGCTTATCAGACGATGCTTCCGAGAGCTTTGAAGGCTAAGGAAAAGACGAATATTAATAAGAAGTTTGTAAAGTATTTAAGAGTTATAAAAGATGGTGATTTTAAAACAGAAGGTCAAAGAAAAGTATTTGAATATGTTAAGAGTCGTGGTTTTGTTTTGAAAAGTGAGGCTAATAAGATTTCTTTATCGGCAGTTAAGACGCTTATAAATAACGGATTTTTGGGAGAATTTGAAAAAGAGGTTTATAGATTAGATGATGATATTAAATTAGAAAATAAAGATTATGTTTTAACTGATGAACAAAGGGGTGTTTTAGATAAAGTTTGTTTTGATAAGTTTAAACCATATTTATTATATGGGGTTACTGGTAGTGGAAAAACGCTTGTTTATATTAAGTTAATTGAAGAAGTTTTGAGGCAAGGTAAGGAGGCTATTTTACTTGTGCCGGAGATTAGTTTAACTCCACAAGTGGTAGAAATTTTTAAGAAAAGGTTTGGCAAGGTCGTGGCTATTTTACATAGTGGACTTAGTAATGGTGAGAAGTATGATGAGTGGAGAAAGATTGAGAGAAAAGAGGTTTCTATTGTTATTGGAGCGCGTAGTGCGGTGTTCGCACCATTTACTAATTTAGGAATTATTATTATTGATGAAGAGCATTCGGCTACTTATAAACAGGATAATGTTCCTAGATATAATGCGATTGATGTGGCTTTAAAGAGAAGTAAAACTTATGATATTCCTACCGTTTTAGGTAGTGCGACACCTAGTATAGAAAGTTATACGAGAGCAAAAACGGGTGTTTATGAATTACTTGTTATGAAAAATAGGGTTAATAAAAAATTGCCTAAGGTTTATTTAGTAGATATGAAAGATGAGTTTAAGAAGGGTAACCGAGTTTTTTCAGAGATTTTTAAAGAGAAGGTTAATGATAGATTAAGTAAGGGTGAGCAAGTTTTAGTTTTACTTAATAGAAGGGGTTATTCAACGGTAATTACTTGTAAGGACTGTGGTTTTACACATAAATGTCCGAACTGTGATATACCGCTTACTTATCATAAAAATGGAAATATTATGAAGTGTCATTACTGTGATTATACAGCGCCTAGATTACTCGAGTGTCCTATTTGTCATAGTAAGAATATTAATTCTTTGGGTATGGGTACAGAGAGGCTTGAGAGCTTGATTAAGGAAGAATTTGAAGGTGCTAAGGTTATTAGAATGGATCAAGATACGACAAGAAATAAAGGTGCTCATAAGAAGATTATTGATGATTTTAAGAATAATAAGTATAATGTTTTAGTTGGTACGCAGATGATTGCAAAGGGTTTAGATTTTCCTTTAGTTACTTTAGTTTGTGTGATTAATGGTGATGCATCACTTAATATTCCTGATTTTAGAAGTAGTGAGAGGACTTATGAACTTTTGAGTCAAGTGGCTGGTAGAGCTGGTAGAGATAAATTATCTGGTGAGGTTATTATTCAAGGATTTAATGTGAATCATTATAGTATGGTTTATGCGAAGAAAAATGATTATGAGAGTTTTTATAATGAGGAGATGAAGATTAGGAAGGTTTTAAAATATCCACCATTTTATAATCTTTGTTTAATTAAGGTTAGTGGTAAGAAATATGATGAGGTTTTTGGAGAAGCAAATAAGATAGCTACTTATTTAAAAAATAATTTGGATGCGATTCTTTTAGGACCGGCTTCGGCTAGTATGCCAAAGATAAATAATATATATTATGTTCAGATTATTATTAAATTTAAAAAGACTAATGATATTTTGGGTTGTTTAGAGTTTATTTTAAATCATTATAAAAATAAAATTAATGTTGATATTGATTTGAATCCGCTTAGAATATAGTTAAAAATATGTTTATGGGTAGTTAAAAGGGATAAAATGTGATAAAATTAGGTAAGGTGATGATATGGATTTTGATAAGATAGAAATTAAGAGAGATCCGGTAATTATTTTTATGGGTACACCAGAGTTTAGTGTGCCGGTGTTAGAAGGATTAATTAGTAAATATAAGGTTAGGGCAATAGTTACACAACCTGATAGACCTGTTGGTAGAAGTGGAGAGGTTAAATGTTCTCCAGTTAAGGAAGTGGCTTTAGAACACAATATATTGTGTTTACAGCCGAATAAGATTAGAGAGGCTTTACAAGAAATTAATGTGTTAGAACCTGATTTAATTATTACTTGTGCATATGGACAGATACTACCTTTAGATTTGTTACTTATTCCGAAAAAAGGATGTATTAATGTTCATGCTTCACTTCTTCCTAAACTTCGTGGTGGAGCTCCAATTCATCATGCGATTATTGATGGATATACGAAAACAGGTGTGACGATTATGTATATGGCCGAAGGTATGGATACTGGTGATATGATTAGTCAAAAGGAAATAGAGATTACTGATGATGATACGGCTTCTAGTTTACACGATAAACTTTCTATTTTAGGTAGAGATTTACTTTTGGAGACGCTTCCTAGTATATTAGATGGAACGTGTGAGCGAATAAAACAAGATGATTCTTTAGCTACTTATGGTTTTAATATAAGTAGAGAAGATGAGAAGATTGATTTTAATAAAACTAAAAGGAAGATTGTTAATCAAGTTAGAGGTTTAAACTCATGGCCAGGAGCTTACTGCACTTTTGATGATAAGATTATGAAGGTATGGGGGTGCTACAGGACGGAAAAGATTTACGATAGAGCTTTACCGGGAGAGATTACAGCTATTTATTCAGATGGATTTGGTGTTAAGTGTGGTAATGGAGAAGTTGTATTTACTTCTATTCAAATGGAAGGAAAAAAGAAAATGAAAGCTACTGATTTTATCAATGGTTATCATGGTCAGTTAGTTGGTAAAATTTTGAAGTAAGATGTTTAAGAAAATAAAAGAAAATCCTTATTATAAAAAGTTTAAGGAAATGTGGGCTGATCCAAAGCTTAGGCCAATTACTTCACTTATTTTTTGGTTTATATTTTTTGCTATAGTGGTTATATTTGTAAGAGTTACTTCAAAACCTATACAAACATCTTCTTTAAATACTGCTTCGCAAAGTTTATCTAGTTATAAGTTTACTTATACTAATAATAGTGGAGTTATTTATGGGGAAAGTTATGATGATAAATTAGAGTTTATTTATGGTAATAATCGTTATTATTATAATGGTTCAAATGTTTATTTAATTTTGAATCAAAGTGTACAGATGGTGCCTAATTTTGATTTGGATGTACTTAAGATTACACCAGATTTGATTAATAATTTAACTAGTGATTTAACTTATAATATGAATGGTGATGCTAAAGAGTATGTAGTACCACTTTCAAGGTTTATAAGTTTATATGAGTATGATACAGAAGCTGATTTGAGTTTAGCTAATAATTATAATATTATAATAGATGTTTATGAGAAAAATAATAAGGCATATATGTATAAGATAGATTTGCGTAATTATTATGTATTTCGAGGTTTAAATAATAGTGGAATTTTAACTATAGATATATATGATATTAAAGATGATTTTACAGAATTTTATGATAAATTAATAGGAGGGGTAGTATGACAATTCCAGTGATTGTGCTTATAATTTTACTTATATTAATAATTGTATTTTTTAAAGATTTTCATGCATTTGTATATGCATTTGTAATGATTGATATATTTTTAAGAATTGTGACTTATTTGAAGACGTATATAGTTAGGGATAATGCATTTGGATTTTTTGATTTTATTCCGGAGAGTATACCAGCGATATTACAATCATTTGATTTTGGAACATTTAATGATATTGTGATGTTTTTATATGTACTTGTGTATATGATTTTCTTGGGACTTATGTTTTCTAAGTTTGTCAATCGAAAGTTTTAATTCGATTGGCTTTTTGTTTTAAAAAACGAGTGTTCGTGTTATAATTAGATAGGTGGTTAGTTATGTATGCATATATAAAAGGATTTATTAAGGATATAGAAAGTGATTATATAGTTGTTGATAATAATGGGGTTGGTTATTTAGTTTATACGGCTAGTCCTTATTCATTTGAAATGGATAAAGAGTATACAGTTTATTTATATCAATATGTTAGAGAAGATGAGATAACTTTATATGGTTTTAAGACTTTGGAAGAAAAACAGTTATTTTTGAGATTGATTTCGGTTAAGGGGCTTGGTTGTAAGATGGCTTTACCGATGCTAGCGACTGGTTCACCAGAGGGAATTATTGATGCGATAGAAAGAGAAAATATACTCTATTTGAAGAAATTTCCAAAGATTGGTGACAAGGTGGCTAGACAGATTATTTTAGATTTGAAAGGTAAGCTGGCTAAGAGTGATGAGGTTCCATCTCAAACTAGTGATGAACTAGTAGATGCTTTACGTAGTTTGGGTTATAAAGCATCTGATATAAATAAAGTAGTAAAGATGGTTGATAGTTCTTTAGATATAGAGATGCAGATAAAAGAGGCTTTGAAATTACTTTTAAAGTAGGAGGTGATTAAATGGCAAGACTTGTTAGTGGTGAAGAAATGGCTGAAGATTCTTTTGAAACTTCAATTAGACCCGATAGTATTGATGAGTATATTGGACAGTCGGAGTTAAAAGAAAATTTGAGTATTTTTATGAAGGCAGCTAAGATACGTGGTGAGGCTTTAGATCATGTGCTTTTATATGGCCCTCCAGGGCTTGGTAAGACGACTATGGCTTATATTATTGCGAATGAAATGGGAAGTAATATTAAAACGACTAGTGGGCCAGCTATTGAAAAGAGTGGAGATTTAGCGGCGGTGCTTTCTACTTTGGAGCCTGGTGATGTACTTTTTATTGATGAAATTCATAGAATACCGAGGTTTATTGAAGAAATTTTATATTCAGCTATGGAAGATTTTAAGTTAGATATTATTGTTGGTTCTGATTCTTCTAGTAGAAATATTACGATTGATTTACCACATTTTACTTTGGTTGGAGCAACTACTCGTGCGGGTGATTTGACAGGGCCTTTACGTGATAGGTTTGGAATTGTATCTAGACTTAATTTTTATACGGAAGATGAGCTTAAGCAAATTGTGCTTAGAACTAGTAGAGTTTTGAGGTCACCTATTTCTGATGAGGCAGCCTTGGAGCTTGCGAAGAGAAGTAGAGGAACACCAAGAATTGCGAATAGACTTTTTAAAAGGGTTCGTGATTATGCTTTAGTTATGGGTGATGGTAATATTGATTTAGATATTACGAAGATGGCTTTGGATAAACTTAAGGTTGATGCTTTTGGGCTTGATGCGACGGATTATAATTTACTTAATTCGATTATTGAAAAATTTAATGGGGGTCCAGTAGGTATTGATGCACTAGCTTCTAGTATAGGTGAGGAGGCTTCAACTATTGAGGATGTGTATGAACCTTATTTATTACAAAATGGATTTTTAAAAAGAACAAGTAGGGGTAGAATGGTGACAGAAAAGGCTTATCAGTATTTGAAGAAGGGTAAGCAAGATACTTTATTTTAGAAGGTGATATTATGAAAACTGATGATTTTGATTTTGATTTACCTGAGGAGTTAATTGCACAGACACCACTTTCTAAACGTGATGCTTCGAGATTACTTGTTTTGGATAGAAAAACAGGAGAAATTAATCACAGACATTTTACTGATGTTATAGATTATATGGAGCAAGGCGATACTTTAGTTTTAAATGATACTAAGGTTATGCCAGCTAGACTTTATGGTGTGAAGGAAGAAACTGGAGCTGTGATTGAAGTTTTACTTTTAAAAGACGAAGGTAATAATACATGGGAGTGTTTGACTAAACCGGCTAAAAGGATTAAAGAAGGAACGATAGTTTCTTTTGGTGATGGAAAGTTAAAGGCTAAATGTATACAAGTTTTAGATGAGGGAATAAGAAAGTTTGAACTAAATTATAAAGGTATTTTATATGAGATTTTAGATGAACTTGGTGAAATGCCACTTCCTCCTTATATTCATGAGAAACTTAAGGATAAGGATAGATATCAAACGGTTTATGCGAAGAATGTAGGTAGTGCGGCAGCGCCGACAGCTGGTTTACATTTTACAGAAGAATTACTTGATAAGATTAAGGTTAAAGGTGTAAATATTGCATATATTACTTTACATGTTGGTCTTGGTACTTTTAGACCGGTGAATGTTGAGGATGTTACGAAGCATAAAATGCATAGTGAATATTATATAATGAGTGATGAGGTTGCTAATTTACTTAATGAGACTAAGGAAAGTGGTCATAAGGTTATTAGTGTAGGAACTACTTCGACTAGAACTTTGGAGACTATTGCGAGTTTATATGGCAAATTTAAAGGATGTTCGGGATGGACAGATATTTTTATTTATCCTGGATATGAATTTAAGGGAATAGATTATTTGATTACTAATTTTCATTTACCAAAGTCGACTTTGGTGATGCTTGTAAGTGCTCTTGCTGGTAAAGAAAATATTATGAAAGCATATAATGAAGCTATAAAAGAGAAATACCGTTTCTTTTCGTTTGGCGATAGTATGCTTATAAAGTAAGGTGATGATATGGTAATTGTTATTACTGGGCCAACTGCGGTCGGCAAAACTGATTTAAGTTTGTTTTTAGCGCATAAATTAGATGGTGAGATTATTAATGCGGATAGTACGCAGATTTATAAAGGTTTAGATATTGCGACTAATAAGGTTAAAGATACTGAAGGTGTTAAACATTATTTGTTTAATGAAAAGGATTTAAGAGAAGAATATAGTGTGTTTGATTATCAAAAAGATGCAAGAAGGATAATTGATGATATTTTGTCTCGTGGAAAAACACCAATTTTAGTTGGTGGTACAGGTCTTTATATTAATGCGGTTTTGTATGATTATAAATTTCCTGAGAGAGCTAATGATGATTATGAAGGTTTAAGTAATGATGAGCTTTATAAGATGCTTTTGGAAGTTGATCCTAATACGAATATTCATTTGAATAATAGAGTTAGAGTAATAAGTGCACTTAATTATTATAAGGCTAATGGTACACCTTATAGTGAAAAAGAGAAGGATTTTGATTTGCTTTATGATACTTTGTTTATTGGCTTAACGACTGATAGAGATATTCTTTATTATAAGATTAATAAAAGAGTTGATAAGATGGTTGAAGAAGGTTTGGTTAATGAGGCTAAAGAAGTATATGATTTAGGTATTAGAAGTAAAGCGGTGATGACACCGATTGGACCTAAAGAATTATTTGATTATTTTGATGGTAAAATTAGTTTAGAAGATGCGATAGACCTTATTAAAAGTAAAAGTAGAAAATATGCGAAAAGGCAGTATACTTGGTTTAGAGGTCAAATGAATCTTAAGTGGTTCGAGACTAATTATGATGATTTTAGTAAAACAGAAAATGAAGTTTTAGATTATATTAAAGAAAAAATGCCAAAGTAATTTTGCCTTTTAAGTGTTTATCATTTCTTGTCATAAAGTTAAAAATATGGTATTATGTATATAGATGAGAGAAATCTCATATAATAAAAAGGAACGTTCAATAAGCGATGTTGAACGCACCATTGATTTGATTTGGCGCCTAATCACTGATGTGAGTTAGGCGCGCTTCTATTTAGTTAGTAATTCGAATACTAAAGTAAATAGAAGGATGATTATAAGAAAAAGAGCTTTTTCTCTTTTAGTCATAAACACCACCTCCATTCTTCATAAAAGAATAAAGATGCGCCCAACTACCCGAACATTCCTTGGTATAATTATAACGAATAGTTATATAAAATACAATACTTTGAATAAAATAATTTGTCATAAAGTTAAGAATGTGTTATAATGTATATAGATGAGAGAAATCTCATAAAATAAAAAAGGAACATTCAATACTTCTATGTTGGATGTTGCCATATATTTTATGGTTATCACCTAAATCATAGTAGCTAATGAGTTAGGTGATTTTCTTTTATATCAGTACTACTAATAGTATTAATAATAAAAGGAAGATAATAATTACTAAAGATAAAATTAAAAAATCTTTCTTGTTCATCATATCGCCCCCTTTCTTAAAAAAGAAAAGTGGCAATCACCCAACTACCCGAACATTCCTTACATATAAGTATAACGAATAGTTATATAAAATACAATATTTTGATTGGTTTTTTTGGAAAAATTAGTCTTTGTGCGAAATAATGTTCGTGATATAATATTAATGGGTGATGTCTATGAAGAAAATTATTATGCATATTGATGTGAATAATGCTTTTTTATCATGGACAGCAGTTTTATATTTAAAACAAGGTAGTAATGTCGATATTAGAAATACTTATGCGGTAATAGGTGGGGATGAGAAGGCTAGACATGGTATTGTTTTAGCTAAATCTATGCCGGCTAAAAAAAGAGGTGTTGTGACAGCAGAGACTTTATTTAGTGCGAAGAAGAAGTGTCCTAATTTGAAAGTTTATCCACCAAATTATAATTTTTATAAAAAAATGAGTGACAGTATGCTTAATTTGATAGGTAAATATTCTCCTGATATTGAGCAAATGAGTATTGATGAGTGTTTTTTAGATTATACACCGGTTAAACATTTATATGGTGATGAGATAGAGTTTGCATATAAGCTTAAAAAAGAGATTTATGATACTTTGGGGTTTACGGTGAATATTGGTATTGGTAATAATAAGTTATGTGCGAAGATGGCTTCTGATTTTTCTAAACCTTATAAGGTGCATACTTTATTTGAAGATGAGGTAGAGTCTAAGATGTGGCCACTTAAGGTAGATGATTTATTTGGAATAGGTAAGAAGACGGCTTTAAAATTACATAATTTGAATATTAATACGATATATGATTTAGCGCATACTGATAGTGGTTTTTTATATAAGTATTTTAAAAATCAAGCAATGGATATGATTGATGCGGCTAATGGTAGGGGTTCTGATGTGGTTGTTAGTGATGTGTCTGTTCCAAAAGGTATAGGAAATGAAACTACTTTGAGTAGAAATATTTCTAATAAAGAGGAGCTTTATCCTTATTTACTCGCACTTTCAGAAAATGTGGCGATAAGACTTAGAAAACAGAAAAAGTATGCATCAGTGGTGGTTGTGACTTTAAAGGATAAGTTTTTTAAAAGGGTTAGCCATCAGAAGAAACTTGTTAATGCGACTAATTTAACGGAGGAGATATATAAAATAGCTTATGATATTTTAGGTGAGATGAATGTGGATGATGGGGTAAGACTTATTGGGGTTAGATTAGATAAATTATCTGATACTTCTAGTCATCAGGTGTCTCTTTTTGAAGATTTGAAAGTTCGTGATGATAATAATGAGTTAGAAAAGACGGTAGATGAGTTAAAAGAGAAATATGGTTTTAAGATTATTAAAAAGGCTTCATTAATAGATAGTAAAGTTGGGAAAAAATATTTGAATAAATAAAGTTATGCTTGTTAGGCTTAACTTTTTTGGTTAAATTTTAATTTACATTCTTGGTTTTAAACGGTATAATGTTTAAAGAAAGTAGAGATAAATATGAATGAAGAAATAATAAAGAATATAAGTAATGATTTAAAGGTTAAAGAGATTCAAGTAGAAAAGACTTTGAAGTTACTTGAAGAAGGAAATACAATTCCGTTTATTGCGAGATACCGTAAGGAAGTTACGGGTAATTTAGATGAAGAACAGATTAGAAAGATAAATGAAGTTTATGAATATGAAGTTAATTTACTTAAAAGAAAAGAAGATGTAATAAGACTTATTGATGAGAAGGGTTTACTTACTGATGAACTTAGGACTAATATTATGAAAGCTAGTAAGTTAGTTGAGGTAGAGGATTTGTATAGGCCTTTTAAAGAAAAGAAAAAAACTAAAGCAACTGAGGCTATTAAAAATGGACTCGAGCCTTTGGCTAAAATAATTATGTCTTTTGTTTCAAATGTTTCTTTAGAGGATTTGACTAAAAGATTTTTAAATGAGAATGTTAAGAGTGCGGATGAGGCTATTTTAGGAGCAGGTTATATTATTGCGGAATGGATAAGTGATAATGCTTCTTATAGAAAATGGATTAGAAGATTTACTTTTAATGAAGGTGTTTTGAAAACTAAATTAAAGAAGAATGCGGAAGATGAAAATAAGGTATATGAGATGTATTATGATTTTGAAGAGCGAGTAAAATATGCGAAACCTTATAGAGTTATGGCAATTAATAGAGCCGAAAAAGAAAAAGTTATTTCAGTTAGTTTGGTTATAGATACTGATAAGATTATTAGTTATTTAGAGGATAAGATTATTAAGAAAGATGCGCCATTTAATTATGTTATTGAAGGGGCTATAAAAGATAGTTATAAAAGATTGATTGGTCCATCTATAGAAAGAGAAATTAGAAGTGAACTTACTGAATGGGCTGAAGATGAGGCGACTAAAAATTTTGGCCTTAATTTAGAAAAATTATTAATGCAACCACCGATGAAGGATAAGATGGTGCTGGGGTTTGATCCGGCTTATAGAACGGGATGTAAGTTAGCTGTAGTTGATAATACTGGTAAGAAATTAGATATTAAAGTTATTTATCCACATGAGCCTAGAAATGAAAAAGAGAAAAGTAAGAAGATTTTACTTGATTTAATTGATAAGTATAATATTGATATTATTGCTATTGGTAATGGTACAGCTTCCCGTGAAAGTGAGGCTTTTGTAGCTTCAGTTATTAAAGGGGCTAAGCATAAATGTGAATATATTTTGGTAAGTGAAGCTGGAGCCTCTGTTTATTCAGCTAGTAAGCTTGCAATAAGTGAGTTTCCTAATTTACATGTAGAAGAGCGCAGTGCGATAAGTATAGCTAGAAGGCTACAAGATCCACTTTCTGAGCTTGTTAAAATAGATCCTGAAAGTATAGGGGTTGGGATGTATCAGCACGATGTGGCTCCTAAAAAGTTATCTTCTTCTTTAGATTTTGTGGTGGAAAAATGCGTTAATAATGTTGGGGTTAATGTTAATACGGCTAGTACATCTTTACTTAAGTATGTATCTGGACTTACTAAGAGTAGTATTGATAAATTAATTAAATATAGAGATGATAATGGTAAAATTAAAGATAGGAAAGAAATTAAAAAAGTGCTTTCACCTAAAAGTTATACACAAGCTGTTGGTTTTCTTAGAATAATGGATGAAAATATACTTGATTCAACTAGTATTCATCCGGAAAGTTATGATGTTACTTTGAGATTGTTAGATTTAATTGGTCTTTCTTTAAATGATATTGGTACTAAGAAGATGCAGGAGATTGATATTAATATTAAAGAGTATGCGGAAAAATTAGCTACTGATGAATATACTTTAGAAGATATTGTAAAATCACTTAAGAAACCTAATAGAGATCCTCGTGATGAGATGCCAAAACCGATACTTAAAAGTGATATATTACATTTAGAGGATTTAAAGGTTGGTATGAAGTTACAGGGGACTGTTCGTAATGTAACACCATTTGGGGCTTTTATTGATATTGGACTTAAGAATGATGGACTTGCACATATTTCTAAATTAACTAATAAATTTATTAAACATCCGATGGAAGTTGTGAATGTTGGAGATATTGTCGATTGTTATGTGGACGAGATTAAATTTGATAAAAATAAAGTTTCTTTATCTTTGTTAGAACCGGAGAAGGTTAGATGAAAAAGGTTATTATATTTTTGTTTGTTTTATGTTTAACAGGGTGTATTGTTCGTAATGAGGATTTTGAAAAAACATGCACGATAGTTAATAAGTCATCTGATTTAAAAGATACAGTTCAAATATATGTAACTTATGATAATGAGGATGTAGTTAAAGATGCTATTATAACTAAAACATATGAGAGTTTGACTGATGAAGGGATTACTCTTTTAGAAGATATTAAAGCAAGTGGTGTTTCATTTAATGAAAAGTATGCATCTAATGATAATATAAAAATAACAGTTTCTAAAGATGAGGATAATGTTTGGGAGCTTAAGTATTATTTAGATGTTCCTAATTTAAAAAGTGATATATTAGATGAGTTTATGTTAAAACAAAATTCTATTAAATTTTTTAATAAAATGAAGGATGAAAATATAGAATGTGAATAGGGTGATAAAATGTTAGAAATTATTAAGGCAATATTTTTTGGAATTGTCGAAGGTATTACTGAATGGCTTCCGATTAGTAGTACAGGGCATATGATTTTACTTAATGAACTTGTTAAGTTAGATGTGTCTAAAGATTTTTATGATATGTTCCAAGTAGTTATTCAACTTGGGGCAATTATAGCAGTAGTGATTCTGTTTTGGAAACAGATTTTTCCAATTAAGAAAGAAAAGGATAAGTTAAAACTTGATAAAAATATTCTTTCTTTATGGGGAAAGATAATAGTTGCTTGTGTTCCGGCTGCAATTATTGGTGTATTATTTGATGAGTTATTTGAAAAGTTATTTTATAATTATGTATGTGTAGCTATTGCTTTAATTGTATTTGGTATTGCTTTTATTGTGATTGAAAATAAAAATAAAGGGAAAAATGCTAAAATTAATTCTTTAAAAGATTTAACTTATAATACAGTTTTACTTATTGGAATATTTCAGTTAATTGCGGCAATATTCCCAGGAACTTCAAGGTCAGGAGCGACGATTGTAGGAGCATTATTACTTGGAGTTTCTAGAACAGTTGCAGCTGAGTTTACTTTCTTTTTAGCGATACCAGTTATGTTTGGAGCATCACTACTCAAATTAGTTAAGTTTTCATTCGCATTTACAGGAATGGAGCTTGCAATACTACTTGTAGGTATGATAGTTGCTTTTATAACATCAATGTTTATTATTAAATTTTTAATGAGTTATATTAAGAAACATGATTTTAAGGTGTTTGGCTATTATAGAATAGTTTTAGGTATAATTGTTTTGCTTTATGCATTTATTCAGACTTTGTAAAAAAAGTCTTTTTCTTTACACTCTTTACACTCTAATGATTGATAAAAATGCAATTATTGGTTATAATTTAGATAGGATATACTTAATAGTAAGGAGAAATTTTTATGCGAAGAAGAAAAATGAGAAGACAAAAACAAATAATTATTATAAGTTCACTTTGTTTGCTTTTATGTTTGTGTGTTGGTTATGCGGCTTTTAATACACAAATTAGTTTGAAGGCAAAAGGTAATATAAAAAAAGACCCAGGAGTTGATATTACTGATAATGTAGTTACTGAAGGTGATGGATTATATATTGATGAATACGAAGAAGGAAGATATATTTATAGAGGAAGTAATCCCAACAATTATATAGAGTTTAATGATGAATTATGGAGAATAATAGCTAAAGAGGCAGATGGAACATATAAAATAATTAGAAATGATGGTTTGATAGGACATGCATTTGATGAGGCAAATCACCGAAGTACAGAAAATAATTCATATTGTCAAAACCCAGAAGATGGGTGCGGAGTATATGCGGCAGTAGAAGGAATATTCTCATCGCCAAGTGGATTACAAAGTGGAACAGTAACTGAAGATTCATCCATAAAAATATATTTAAACGATGATTATTATGTGAATAATATAAATGAGACATCCAAAGCGCAAATGACAAGTCATTCATTTAATATAGGAGCAGTAGAATATTTAGAAGATGAATCATCTGATAGTATAGAAAAGAATATAGCTGGAGAAAAGCTGTATCAATGGACAGGAAATGTAGGACTAGCCAATGTATCAGATATATTAAGAGCAAGTACAAATCCACTATGTACATCAGCAACAACTTCACGTAGCAATACTATAGCATGTAATAGTAATTACTTATTAAATAGAGGAACAGTAAGTCCCTTATATTATTGGACAATAAACGCATCAATAGATGGATCTTTTTCTAGTCCATCCTCAAGTTTTGTTTGGATGGCATTTGATGAAGGTAATGAATATTCTGCATATTTATCGAATTATGTGGTTTATGATGCCATTTATGGTGATACATATGCTGCGCGCCCTGTAGTCTTTTTGAAATCTGATATTACTTTGTCTGGAAGTGGAACTTCAGAAGATCCATATACATTATCGTAGATTTTTAGTTATCGGAGAAAATGAAAGAAATCCTTATGATTAAAGGGTTTCTTTTTGACTTTTCTCCGATAACAATTATAATAGTTTCCGCTGGCAAAGTGTCAGTAAGGAAGGAGTGTGTATATGAATACACAAGATTTTAAAATTTATATTAAAAATATTAGGAAGGAGGCATTAGAAATTGGATATTCTATTAAAACGATGGATGGATATTTAGTGATATGGAATAAATTCATTAAATGGAAAAATGAAATTCATTTTGTATATGATGAAAAAGAATACTCTAAATTTTTGTTTGATTATTATCATTTTGATGTTAGTAAATTTACTAATAAATCTAAGTCTAGACATCAACAATTAATGAGATCAAAAAGAATACTAGATAATTTTGATAGTTATAAAATACATATACTTAAAAGAAGCTTGCCTAAAGCATTATATTCTAATTATCCTAGTAATTGGAATATAATTTTAGATGGTTATTTAAATTATTTAAAAAATGTAAGACAAAATAGCGATAACAGTATTAAAATCAAAGGAGATTATTTAGTTCATTTGCTATCTTATTTTTATCAAAATAAAATAAATGATTTAAAACAATTATCTAAATTAGATATTACAAATTTTATAAATAAAGTGGTAGAAAAAGGTAATATTTCCAAAAGAAGAAACTTCTATGTTCTAGGTGACTTTTTAAAATATTTATTTATAGAAAATATTCTACTTGAAGATTTATCTGTTTATGTTCCAAGAATTAATCGAAGAAAGAAAAGAAAACTACCAACTTATTTAAAACAAGAAAATATTGAAAAGTTGCTTGAAAGCATTCCGAAATTAAAAAAGGTTGATATCAGAAATTATGCCATCATCTTACTTGCCGCAAGACTGGGACTTAGACTAAGTGATATTTTAAATATTAAACTAAAAGATATTGATTGGAAAAATAAAAAAATAAATATTATACAGCCTAAAACTAATAACTTAAATATACTCCCTTTATCTAAAGAGGTTGGGTGGGCCATTATTGATTATATTAATAAAGCTAGGCCTAAATGTAATAATGAATACTTGTTCATCAAAATGCATTATCCGTTTGAAAAAATGGAACAATTTACTGATTTTAATAAATATTTTGATAAGTGTGATTTTAAGCAAAAAGATACAAAAAAAGGAATTCATAATCTAAGACATTCCCTCGCAACCAATCTATTAGATAATGATATTCCTATTCACATTATTTCATCAGTCTTAGGTCATACATCTACTGATACTACCTCTAATACATATCTAAAGATTGACCTTAAAAATCTTAAAAAAGTATGTTTGGAGGTAGATGAATAATGCGAGAATATAATACCATATTTGATGAATTTATTCAATTTAAACATTTTTTAGGATATAAATATAAAACTGATGAAATAGTTATTAATGAAATAAAAAATTATCTAATAGAACATAATATTACTAAAATAACTAAAGAAGTTACCGAAGATTATGCGGGGTTAAATACTAATATATCATCTAATACAATAGCCAGAAATATGGGAGTATTTAGAGAATTTTGTAATTTTTTAAAATATCAAAAAGATATAGATTGTTATCAAATACCAAACAAAATATATCCACAAAACCATAATAACTTTATTCCTTATATATTTTCATATGAAGAAATTAAGTTGATTTATTCTAACTTAAACGAACCACTAAAAGATTATCATTATAGTTACTATAAACAAAAAGCTTATCCTTTAATTATTAAAATACTTTATCAAACTGGTATGCGAATCGGAGAACTGTTAAATATTAAGCTTGAAGATTATAATTATGAATTATCTGCGTTTAAACTTACGGATACTAAAAATAATGAAGAAAGATATGTGGCTATTTCTGATAAATTAAATGAAGAAATAAATAAATTTGTAACTAAATTTTTCTATAATAAATCAAATGATGAATATATTTTTAAAATACACGGAGATTCAGCTACAAAATATTTTAAAAAAGTATTAATGTTATCTAATATTAAAATAACTGATAAAGGGCCTAGACTACATGATTTAAGGCATACTTACCTTGTTCATAATATTGATAAAGCTATTAAAGAAAATAGAGATGTAAATCAAATATTACCTATACTAAAAACTCAGATTGGACATAAAAGTTTAAATTCTATTGCTTATTATTTTCATATTAATAAAGATATATTAGGAACAGTTAATGAAATATCAGAGAACGAACTAGGTTATCTAATACCAAGTATAGGTGAAGATAATGAATAAAGATTTTTCATATTACTTATCAAAGTTTTTAAAAGACTACTTAATTATAGAAAGAAATATGTCATTACATACTGTTCGTTCCTATAAAAAGACATTTCAAACACTTATAGATTATTTAGTAAACATTAAAAATTTTAAGTTACAAAATATCACATTTGAAAATATAGCTAGAGAAATAATTATAGAGTTTTTAAATTACCTAGAAGATGATAAAAAAAACAGTATTAGAACAAGGAATCAGAGGCTAGCCTGTATAAAATCATTTTATCAGTACTGTATGATAGATGAAATAGATAATATTGATAACATCAGAAAAATATTGAGTATTAAAGCAAAAAAAGAAACTAAGAAAGTAATGAGTTATCTTACAGAAGATGAATTACAAAAATTATTTAATAGTATAGATACAACAACAAATAAAGGTAGAAGGAACTTAACCTTACTCACACTTTTATATGATACAGCAGCTAGAACCAGTGAAATTATTAATCTTAAAGTAGAAAATATACATTTAGAAGAAAAATATATAATATTAACTGGAAAAGGTAATAAACAAAGAATAGTATCTATGATGGAACAAACAAAAAAATTATTAATTAATTATATTAAAGAAAATCATATAAAAAGTGGCTATTTATTTAATATTAATGGCAACAAAATGAACGAAAGATTTTTAAGAGATATTGTAAAAGTAACAAATTCATTAGACAAACAAATATCACCACATACATTTAGACATACAAGAGCTGTCCATTTACTCGATAAAGGAGTTAATATAATATATATTCAGGAATTACTTGGACACACATCAGTTAATACAACGATGGAATATGCGAAAGTAATAGAAAAGTCAAAATTTGAAGCCATTGAAAAAGCAAATCCTAAGATGGATAATAATTTGCCTGATTGGAATGATGATAAAGATTTACTTAGCCAACTATTGAACTTGTAATTGTTATCGGAGAAAAGTCAAAAAGAAACCCTTTAATCATAAGGATTTCTTTCATTTTCTCCGATAACTAAAAATCTACGATAATGTGTATTATCGGAGTTCTCCGATAATATACAATAACTTATAGTGGTTCTAGTACATCAGTGTCTACAAATTCAGAACAAACATCTGATTCATCTTTAAGTTCTGAAGCAAATTCAACAATTGGTGATTCTGATGAATTATCACAGTAAAATTATATTTGCAAACTCTAACTGTTTGCTTTTTTCTTTGGCTTTGAGTATAATGATATAGGTGATAAATATGTTTGAAAATTTAGGAGATAGACTTCAAAATGCTTTGAATAAAATAAAAGGTTATGGGAAGATAACTGAAGATAATATTGGGGAAGTTACAAGAGAGATAAGACTTGCTTTACTTGAAGCTGATGTTAACTATAAGGTTGTTAAAGAGTTTATTAATAATGTTAAAGAGAAAGCTTTGGGTGAAGAGGTTAAAAAAAGTTTAAAACCGGGAGAAGTTTTTGTAAAAATAGTTAAGGATGAACTTGTTGATTTATTAGGTAAAGAAGATGAGCCTTTAATTATAGTTAAGCCTATGACTATTTTAATGATGTGCGGACTTCAAGGTTCTGGTAAGACAACAACTACAGGGAAACTTGCTTTACTTTTACGTAAAAAATTTGGTATGAAGCCTTTGATGGTTGCCTGTGATGTTTATAGACCGGCAGCTATAGATCAATTAAAGCAACTTGGTAAAGAGTTAAATATTGAAGTATATAGTGAAGGTAAGGGTAATCCAGTTGAGATAGCTAAAAATGCGGTAGAGTATGCGAAGGAAAATGGATATAATTATGTTTTGATTGATACGGCTGGTAGGTTACATATTGATGAAGAATTAATGGAAGAATTACAGAGTATTAATGAGGCGGTTAAGCCTAATGAAATACTTTTAGTAATTGATAGTATGACTGGACAAGATGCGGTTAATGTTATTACAGGATTTAATGAGAGACTTCCTTTAACTGGAGCTGTTTTAACTAAGTTAGATGGTGACACTAAAGGTGGGGCGGCTTTATCAATTAGACATTTAACAAATATTCCGATTAAGTTTATCGGTGTGTCTGAGAAGATGGATGGTTTAGAGCCTTTTTATCCTGAGAGAATGGCGAGTAGAATACTTGATATGGGCGATTTAATGAGTATGATTGAGAAAGCTGAAGGAGTATTTGATGAAGATGAGGCTTTAAAAGCGGCTAAGAAGTTACAAAAAGGTAAATTTGATTTGGAGGATTTTTTAAAGCAATTGAATCAAGTTAAGAAATTAGGACCACTTGAGAATTTAATTAAATTGATTCCTGGGGCTAAAAAGATGGGACTTAATAATGTTAATATTGACCCTAAGCAAATGGCACATGTTGAGGCAATTATTTTATCTATGACGGTAGAAGAAAGAAGAAATCCGGATATATTAAAAGCTAGTAGAAAAAGAAGAATAGCTAGTGGTAGTGGTAGAAGTGTGGAGGAAGTTAATAGACTTTTGAAACAGTTCGAACAGATGAAGGTTATGATTAAAAGAATGAAAAATGGAGATTTTAAAATGCCTTTTTAAAAAATACTAAATTTAGTATTTTTTTTCTTTTTTTGTATATAAGGAAAGTGCATTTATAGAATGGATAAAAAAATCACCTAAAAAATAGGTGATGAAAAATATGAACATGCCAAAAAGAATAACATCAGTTATTTTTTAAAAACGATGAAGGAATAGCTGTATTTTTGCCACATTTTTGACAAGTTAAAGTAGAAACTTTTTTTCTAATTTTAAAATGGTATTTTTTTCTAGACATTTCATCATAAATAAAATCAGGGACTAATTCTGTATAACCACAGGATAAACAAGTAGTTTCAATATCATCAGATGTATTATCATAAAACCAAGTATCAAATTCTTCATTAGAATTATTAATATATAAATTTTGTTTCATATGACCTCCTTAGTTACGTGTAGTAACTATTATAGTATACCATTTCTTCGTGACAATGTGGACAAATAAGAGGATCAACATGAAAATTAATTAAAATTTTATTATGCCATTTGTTTAGAGATTTTTTAAAATTAATTCTGTCATTATCCATAAATTTAGCTACATCAATAGTAATAATAGTTTTGTTATTGTAAGCACCATAAAATCTAATATATTTAAAATTTGGTTCAGGGATATGAATAATTAATCGATGAATAAATTCATAAGCATGAATTTTTTCTATAACAATTACATTATCAGTATGCCTTTGATACCAAAAGGTGACAAAGATACCATCATAATCTAAAATACGAGATTCAGCCATAACAGGTCTCGATAAATATCTACAAACATATTTTAAGAGATCTTTAATAGATTTATATAATGATTTAGGAGCGTAAACATAAAAGCCATCTTTGTATCTACGATATAAATCGTTTTTGATTTGTCTAAATTCATCTTTTCCAAGTTCATTTTCTAATAAATCTAGAATGACTTTCATAAATCGTTTTCTGAAAGAAGCATATGAAAAGAAGTCTATGTTTTTAAAATTTGTTTTGGATATACCACCATCCAATAAAATCATATGAATGTGTGGATTCCAATTTAAAGCTCTACCATAAGTATGAAGGACAGATATAAAGGCAGGAATGAGATTGTCCCTTTTGTATTTTTCTTTAAACCAATATTTAATAGTAATGGCAGAAGCTTGAAAAAGAAGATTTAATAGTTTTCTATTATTTTGAAAGATTCCTCTTAAATCTTCTGGAATAGTAAAAACAACATGACGATGACGCCATTTAAATAGTTTAGAAAAGATAGAAATAGCTCTATCTTCATTGTATTTATTACCACAAGAAGAACAGAATCTAGTTTTACAAGTATTAGGGACAACTTTTTCCTTATCACAAATAGGACATTTATAAACAGAATAACCAAGAAGAAAAGTTTTACATTTAAGAAATTTATCAATTACAATATTGATAATAGGACGTCTTTTAATATGAGAATATTTAGTTTGATAATCATCCCAATGATCTTTAAAAATTTCTTTAATAGTAAAAAATACTTTTCTAATAGAAATACGTTCTTTATAATTTTCAAAATCTTTATCTTTACTAGTACACAATATCATATAACATCACTTTAAACTAAATTTTACCAATAAATTTTGATTAAAGCAAAAAAAATCACCCGTTAGGGTGAAGGGTGAAATTTATTTCACCCCTTTTTTATATACTAGGAATTTGCTTTGTAAAAAAAATGTTTACAAGAACAAATGTTTGTGATATACTGAATACACCAAAGATTGAAGGTGATGATATGAAAATACTAAAAGGCTATGTATTTAGAATGTATCCAACTGAAAAGCAAGAAGAGTTAATTAATAAAACTATTGGATGCTCTAGGTTTGTATATAATTATTTTTTGGATGATAAAATTAAAGAATATAAAAAAACTGGAAAAAGTAAAAGTGTATATGATCAAATAAAATTAATTCCATCACTTTCAAAAGAATATCCGTTTTTGAAAGAAGTAGATAGTTGCGCTTTAAGAACAAGTCTATTTAATTTAGAAGATGCTTATAAAAGATTTTTTAATGGAAACGGTTATCCTAGATTTAAAGCAAAAGGCGTTCATGAAAGTTATAAAACTAATAATATTAAAAGTAGTTATAAAGGTAATAATTATAACAGCATAAAACTAGATTTAAAAAATAAAACAATAACTTTACCAAAATTAAAAGAAGTAAAGATAAGAGGATATAGAAATAAAAATATTATACCTGGTGAGGTAAAAAGTGCAGCAGTTAAGAAAGATGCCGGTAAATATTATGTAAGTGTCTTAACCAACGAAGAATTAATAAGGCCATCATTTGTACCAACAAGTATAATCGGTATAGATTTAGGAATAAAAGATTTAATAGTAACATCATTTAATGAAAAGATAGAAAACAAAATAAAACTAAATACAAAAAGAATGGTAGGTTTACAAAGAGGAATATCTAGATGTAAGTCTGGAAGTAAAAATAGATATAAGATGAAACTAAAAATCCAAAGATTGTATCAAAAAATAAGAAATGCAAGAAAACATATGATACATGATATAACAAATAAACTAATAAACGAGAATGACATTATAGTAACTGAGAATTTAGATGTAAAAAGTATGCAGAAAAATCACTATGTAGCTAAAGGCTTAAATGAAAACCCAATATCAGAAATCATCAGAGTACTTAAATATAAAGCTAACTGGAATAATAAGAGATTAATACAAATAGATAGATATTATCCAAGCAGTCAGAGATGCAGTATATGTGATTATCAAAATAAAGAAGTAAAAGATTTGAAGTTAAGGAAATGGGAATGTCCAGTATGTCATACAAAGCACACTCGTGATTATAATGCAGCAGTTAATATAATGTTTAAAGGTTTAGAAAAATATATGTTATATCTAGATCAATCTATCTAATCAATAAATTTTGGTAAATAAATAATATAATTAGGGTAGCGACTATCCGATACTGGTCTATGGAGGAGTCTAAGACTGCTATGAAGTAGAAAGAGCTTACCGTGAGGTAAGCTAAGAGAGTGTAAAATAAAGTGTGTAAGTAAAAAAACTTACATACTTTTTAAGTATGATAAAATATAAGAAAGAGGTAAAAATATGAGAAGTAAAAATAAAAGTAAAAATGAATTAGTAAAGGCAATAATAGATACATATCAACCAGAGACAGCCAAAGATGTACAAGATGCATTAAAGGATATTTTTGGCCCTATGTTTGAAGCGATGTTACAAGGGGAAATGAATAATCATTTAGGCTACGAAAATAATGATAAAGGAGAAAAGCAGACAAATAATAGAAGAAATGGTTATATTAGTAAAAATGTTAAAACTAGTATGGGGGAAATGACAATAGATGTTCCAAGAGACAGAGATGGATCATTTGAACCACAAATAGTTCCTAAAAGAACTAAAGACATTTCTGATATTGATAAAAAAGTATTATCTATGTATGCGAAAGGTATGAGTCAGAGAGATATATCTAATACTATTGAAGATATATATGGCTTTAAAATATCACATGATACTATTTCACAAATAACAGACTGTGTTTTAGATGAGTTAAACGAATGGCAATCAAGGCCACTAAAAAAATGTTATCCATTTGTATTTGTAGATTGTATGTATGTAACCATGAGATACGAATATGAAAGTAAAGAAACTGCTGTTTATACCATTCTTGGCTATGATATAGATGGTCATAAAGATATACTTGGAATTTGGTTAAATGAAACAGAATCTAAACATTCATGGATGCAGATATTCGATGAAATAAAATCTCGTGGGGTTGAAGATATATTCTTTATATCTATGGATGGAGTTAGTGGTTTAGAACAAGGGGCTAAAGAGATATTTAAAGGTGTTGTTGTTCAAAGATGTATCGTTCATTTGATAAGAAATTCTTTAAAATATGTTCCTAGTAAAGATTATAAAAAATTTACTGCCAATTTAAAATTAATTTATGGAGCTCCTAATTTAAAAACAGCTCAAGCAGAATTTGAAAAATTTAAAAATACATGGTCAAAATATTCTGGAGCCGTTGATGTTTGGGTTAGAAATTTTAACCACGTAGAACAACTTTTTGATTATTCTAGTACCATAAGACGAGTTATGTATACGACTAATGCTATCGAATCTATTAATTCTTCATTTAGAAAAGTTACAAAAAAAGGCGCTTTTCCTAATGAAAACGCACTATTTAAATTATTATATTTACGGGTAACTGAACTTTATAAAAAATGGGATAACTCTACTATTTATAATTGGGCTATGGTTAGAAATGAGCTAGATGCCCATCCCAAATTTCAAGACAGGTTTCGTAAATATTGTAATTAAGTTCTTTGACAATTTTATATGTGAGGTATTAACTACTTACACACTTTTCTTGACACACCCTAAGCTAATACCAAAATTTATTTTGGTATTTTGTTCTATGAAAAAACAATGGCTTAGAAACCATTATTCTTCTTTATTGATACAAGCTTTTATTAAATTAAGTATATTATTTAATTCTTCTTCATTAATTTTTTCGATGAATTTTAAATTTCTAACTTCATAATCGATACTTTTTATGTGTTCGCATAGGACTGCACCTTTTACTTTTTGACAGTTTTGTAATATATAATGGGTTGGGAAATTTTTATCATTTGAAGTGATTGGACAAGCTATAGCCATTTTGGTGTTTTTATTAAAGGTATAATTACTAATAATTATGGCTGGTCTATATCCGTTTTGTTCATGACCTTTGGTAGGATTAAAATCAAAGACGACAATATCACCATGATTTGGAATGTATTTTTTTACCATAGTTCTTTTCCTTTGGGTGCATCCCATGTGAAATCTTTAGCTAAATTTGGTCCTTTGTATTTAGCAAATCTTTCTTTTAGGGAAATTTCTTTTGATTTTTCACTTTTTTTGATTATTATTTGGTTATCTTGAACAGTTAGTTCAATTATGTCGTTTGTTTTAAGTTCTAATGATTTTAATATATTACTTGGGATTCTAATTCCATCTGAATTTCCCCATTTTTGTAGTTTTGCTTCCATGAAATCATCTCCTAATTATAGTATATACAATGTTTATACATTTGTCAACGAAAAAACAATGGCTTAAAAACCATTGTTATTAAATTTATTGCAGCAGCACCCTGGGTCGTTGTTGATGATTTGATTTTCTTCAGAGCAGCTGTATTCTGGAGTGTAGGTATGATTATAGATGTGTTTGTTGATTACATGAGTATGGATTGGACAGACGTGTTTAACCTCATGACAAAATTCTTTTTCAATACAGTTAGTAATAACTGGTTCCATTATTGGACAGTTTGGTTCTGGATTACAACAGTTATTCATTGGTCTAAATCCAAAATTTTTTCTAAACATTTTCTTTCCCCCTTATCTAATTTATGATATGAGGTAAGATGTTTTATGAATATGGCAAATGTTTAGAGGGTATAATATTTATATAAAAAAATAAGTGTTTTAATGCACTTATTTTAGTATGTTATAAACTTCTTCTGGAGATAGTTTTTTTCCTTCATTTTTGTATTGTGGTTTTAAGTGAAGATGAAAATGTTTAACTTCTTGTTTTAGACCGTTATTTTGAACTAAAGTTAAACCATCGGTGTGTAATTTGTCTTTTAAAAGTTTGTCTATTTTTCTAGCTGTATCCATAATATGAATTAGAGTTTCATTATCAATATCAAATAGGTCTTGATAATGTTTTTTAGGAACGATTAAGGTGTGACCATTGACATCTGGATTAGCGTCTAGAAAAACTTTTACGATATCATCTTCGTATATGGTGTATGAAGGTATTTCTCCATTTACAATTTTACAAAATATACAATTCATTTTTCATCACCATAATTATTTTATCACATATAGAAAAAAAGAGTAAACTCTTTTAACTTTGAATATCTGCGAATATTCTAATATATTATTGGTTAATTTTAGTAATTTTATACAAAAAATAGTGAAAAAATGTTAAAATAAAATGAGGTGATAAAAATGAATATTTTGAAAATAGATAATTTGACTGTCGAGGTGGCTGGTAAAGAGATTTTGAAAGATTTTAGTTTAGAGATTAAATCTGGAGAGATACATGCGATTATGGGACCTAATGGTACTGGCAAATCTACTTTAACTAAGGTTATTATGGGGGATAGTAATTATAAGATTGTTAAAGGTACTATTTCATATAATGGTAAGGTTATTAATGATATGCCGGTTAATGATAGGGCTAAAATGGGTATATTTTTAGGAATGCAGATGCCGATGGCGATTGAAGGGGTTACTAATGCGGATTTTTTAAGAAGTGCTTTACGTGCTAAAGAGGGTGATAATTTTAAGTTACTTGCTTTTATTAGAGAGCTTGATAGTTTAACTAAGAAATTACATATGGACCCTGATATGATTCACAGAGGAATTAACGATGGTTTTTCTGGCGGCGAGCGAAAGAAAAATGAAATTTTGCAGATGAATATTTTAAAACCTGATGTAGTGCTTTTAGATGAGATTGATTCTGGACTTGATGTTGATAGTTTGAAACTTGTTGGGGAAAGTGTTATGGAATATTATGAAAAAAAGAAACCGGCAATTTTACTAGTTACGCATTATCAGAGATTGCTTGATTATATTGAACCTGATTATATTCATATTATGAGTGGTGGTCATATTGTTTTAAGTGGTGATAAGAGTTTAGCTTTAAAGATTGAAAAAGAAGGCTATGATAAGTTAGTAGGTAGCGCAAATGAATAAGATTAAAGTTTATGATGAAGATATTGAAGTAGAAAATAAAGATGGGATAGAGGTTAGTATAGGTGAAGCTAGTAAATTTTTGAATGTTCAGAGTGTGAAGATAAAGGTTTTAAAGGATACAGATATTGTTATAGATGTTAGTAGAGTTTCGATTAAATTAGATTTTTATATTAATGTTTTCAATGGCGCGCATGTTAATATATATGAATATAAGCATGATGGTGATTATAAGTTTCAATATAAATATTATTTAGAGGAAAATAGTTTTTTGAATGTGGAAAAAATAAATGATGGAAATAATATTAAAGAAATGACGGTTATTAATTTGAATGGAGAAGGTGCTAAGGTTAATTTTAATTTGAAAACGGTTAGTAAACATGATGAAAAATATAATTTTTTAGTTTATCATAATGCGAGAAATACAGTTAGTCACATAGTAAATAATGGGGTTAATATTTTAGATGGAGTTTTGGAATTTAATGTATCAGGATTTGTATCTAATGGTATAGTAGGATGTGATATTAATCAAAGTGGAAGGATTATTAATATGACTGATAACGTGTGCATAATTAAGCCTAATTTATTTATTGATGAAAATGATGTGGTGGCTAATCATAGTGCACTTATTGGGACTTTTTCATCTGATGAAATATTTTATTTGATGAGCAGGGGTATTAATAAAAAAGAAGCGGAAATGTTACTTACTAAAGGTTTTCTTTTAAATAATATTTCTTATTATAAAAAGCAGCTTGAGGATATTATTCATAAATATTGGAGGTGATATTATGAACCGTGATGATTTTAATCTTTTGAAGTCTGGAATTATTTATTTTGATAATGGGGCTACTACTTTAAAACCAAAGTTACTTGGTGAGGCTGTAGCTGATTATTATGATAATTATAGTTCTAATGCACATAGGGGTGATTATGCTTTAAGTATTAAGGCAAGCGGTAAATATGAGGAGTCTAGATATTTAGTTAAGGATATGATTAATGCGAAAAAGGCGTCAGAAATTGCTTTTACGAGTGGATCTACTGATTCAATAAATAAGATTGTTTTTGGTTTTTTTAAAGATTATTTACACGAAGGTGATGAGATTTTACTTACTAAAAGTGAGCACGCATCTAATTTACTTCCATGGTTTGAACTTGCGGATGATAAGAAGTTGAAGATTAGTTATATTGAACTTGATGATAATCATGAGGTTAAAATGGAAAATGTGGAAAGGGCTATTACTGATAAGACTAAGGTTATTTCAATTGCTCATGTTAGTAATGTGGTTGGTGATGTTAGACCAATCAAAGATATTATTAAACTCGCACATAGTAAGGGAATTTTAGTGCTTGTTGATGGGGCTCAAAGTGTACCACATTTGAAAGTTGATGTTCAAGATTTGGATATAGATTTTTTAGCTTTTTCAGCTCATAAGATGTGCGGTCCAACTGGTGTTGGAGTGCTTTATGGTAAGGAAGAATTATTAAATGATATCAAACCAATTATTTTTGGTGGAGGTATGAATGCGGATTTTAATCATGATGGTGAACGTATTTATAAACCGATGCCAGATAGGTTAGAAGCTGGGACACCTAATATTGCTGGAGTAATTGGATTTGGATATGTTATTAAATATTTGATGAATATTGGTTTTGATAATATTCATAAATATGAACTTGAACTTAAGGAATATTTAGTTAAGAGGTTAAAAGAAATAAAAGAGATTACTATTTATAATGAACATAGTAAAAGTGGGATTGTGACTATTAATTATGATGGTATTTTTCCACAAGATTTATCTGTTTATTTAGATAAGTATAATATATGTACAAGAGCTGGTAATCATTGTGCGAAGATTTTAAAGGATGAGATTCATATTAAAAACACTTGTAGAATTAGTTTATATTTTTATAATTCTAAGGATGAGATTGATAAGTTAGTTGATGCACTTAAGAATCCAAATATTAAAAGGGAAATTATTTAGTTTCCTTTTTTAATTTGACTTTTGTTTTAAAAATAGTATGATAATGAGCATGAAAAGAGGTTTATTATGTTTGAGATAAGATGTGGGAATGATATAGATATAAAAAATTTTGAATTAGAATATAATAAAAATAGAGAACTTATAGATTATTTAATTGATAATATTAATAGATTAGATGATGTATTAGATATTGTTGGATATGATGATTGTTATAATATGATTTTGTTTTTAAATATGTGTGAGGTAAATTATATTGTGTCTAAATTAATGCATGTTTTAATTACTTATTGCCATCAAAAAGAGGATGAGATGTTTTTAGAGTTGTATGGTAAATTTCAAGCTGGTGAGATGGACGATTGGTTAAAAGGTTGTAATTTAACTGATTTAAAGAAGGTAGAAAGGTGTATAAAAGAAGATAGAAATGTGGCTGAGGCTTTTCCAGAAATTGTAGTTTCTATTACTGATAAAGAAAAAAGTTTTAGTTTTTAGGAAATTAAGGTATAATAAGAATGGTGGTTATAATGAAAAAAAGCGTGCTTATATGCAATCCTAATAGTGGTAAAAATAATAAGGAAGTTTTGGCTCATAAATTTGAGACGATATTAAATGAATATGGATATGATATAGATATTGTTTTTACGAAGTATGCGGGGCATGCGAAAAAAATAATTTCAGAGCTTCCTGATTCAACTGATTTAGTTATATCATTAGGTGGTGATGGAACATTTAATGAAGTAGTTACTGGGAATTTAAGAAGAAAAAAGAAATTATTACTTACGCATATTCCACTTGGAACGACTAATGATTTAGGGGCGACGTTTGGAATGGGAAAAAATCCAGTTCATAATTTAAAGATGATTTTGGAGGGTACGGTTAAGGAACTTGATATCTGTACGATAAATGATGTACCTTTTGTATATGTAGCAGGACTTGGAAAATTTACGGATGTGGCATATGATACACCTAGAAATTTAAAGAAAAATTTTGGATATTTAGCTTATTTATTTAATGCGGTTAAATCTTTTAATCAAAAAACTCATTTATTTGAAATGAGTTATACAGCTAATGGTGAGACTTATACTGGACTTTATTCATTTGTACTTATTTGTAATGCGAGTAGAATGGGTGGACTTGAGATTTTACAGGATGTTAAAATGAATGATGGGAAGTTTGAAGTTTTACTTTCTAATATTACGACTAAAAAAGATATTATTAGAAGTTTGTATTTTTTGAAAACTAGTGATATTACTAAGGTTCCAGGTTTTTATTTTTTTAGAACGGATAATTTAAAGATTAAATTAAAAGAACCACCTAAAAAAAGATTTTGTATTGATGGTGAAATGCTTAAGACAAGAGATACCGAATATGAAATTAAGATTGTTAAAGGTATAAAGATGTTACTACCTAATAGTGAACTTGATAAGATATTTATATAAATATGTTTGCTATTAAGTTAGATATGTTAAAATGTATATAGATGAGTTAAGTTTTGCTCTTCTATTTAGATAGTAAAATAAATAGAAGGGGTATTATGCAAATGTGAAGCTATAGTGGCAAATTGCTTTTTATGGCTTTTTTTGTTATAATTATTAAGGCTTTTAAATGTGAAACAGAAAGGAGATATAATGAGTAAAATAAAAATATTTGCACTCGGCGGATTAAATGAAGATGGTAAAAATATGTATGTTGTCGATGTCGATAATGATATGTTTATATTTGATGCGGGGTTGAAGTATGCCGATGATAAGATGCTTGGAGTAGATTATATTATTCCAAATTATGATTTACTTAAGAAAAATAGGAAGAATATTAAAGGTGTATTTATTACTCATGGACATTATGATAACATGGGTGCTTTAACGGAAATTTTAAAAGATATTCCTGATTTACCAATTTACGGAACAACTTTTACTTTAGAAATTATTAAAGATGAACTTTTAGCGGATAATTTAAGTGTGAAAAATTTAAAGGTTATTAAACCACATAAGAAGATTAAGTTTGGTAAAAATAGTGTTTTTCCAATTTCTTTAACACACATGCTACCAGATAATGTGGGGTATGTTTTATATACTCCAGATGGGGCAATATTTTATACGGGGAATTTTGTTTTTGATTCGACGATGCTTGGAGCTTATAAGACAGATATTGGTAAACTTGCTTATGTTGGAAAACAAGGAGTTTTATGTTTACTTTCAGAATCATTATATGCGGATAAAAAAGGATTTACTTCACCTCATCACCGTACAAAAGAAGTGATTGGGGAAATTTTAAATAATTCTAATGGTAGAATTTTATATAATATTTATCAAGCACAACTTTATAGGATTCAAGAGCTATTTGATGAAATTACAGTTACTAATCGTAACGTGGTTATAATGGGTAAGAGATTAGAAAGTGTTATTTTAAAAGCTATTGATATGAATTATATTAATTTTGATAAGAAAAGAATTTATCCAATTAATCATGTTAAAGATAATGGAATTGTTGTGATTATTTCTGATGAAAGAGAAAAACCTTTTTCTAATTTAAAAAGAATTGTTAGAGGTTATGATAAATTTATTACTGTTACTCCAGAAGATACGGTTATTTTTGCTTCACCAATTGAAGATGGTATGGAAAGGACAGCGACAAAAATACTTGATGGACTTGCCAAAATAGGAGCTAAGGTTATTGAGCTTTCTAAACGTAAATATTTATCACATCATGCTTCTTCTGAAGATTTGATGCTTATGATTGATTTGATGAGACCAAAATATTATATGCCGGTAATTGGTGAATATCGTCATCAAGTGGCTAATGCTAATGTAGCAAAAGAGGTTGGAATGGATGATAAGCATATTTTACTTAGATTGAATGGTGAGGTTGCTTATTTTGAAAATGGGAATTTAATTGATAATGGTATGAAGGTTCCTGTTGATGATATTTTAATTGATGGCCTTGCTGCTGGAGATGTTGGTGAACTTGTACTTAAGGACCGTGAACTTTTGAGTGATAGTGGGATTGTAATTATTACAGCGACTATTGATAAACAAACTAAGGAAATTTTAGCTGGTCCAGAGGTATTAACTAGAGGGTTTATCTTTGTTAGGGATAATATAAATTTAATTAAAGATGCAGAAAAAATAGCTACTGAGGTTATTAAAGAAAATACTAAAGCTAATTATGTTGATTTTTCTAAAGTGAAACTTGGAATTAGAGATAAAGTTGGTAAATATTTTTATGAACAAACTGAGTGCAAACCAATGATTTTAATTGTAATAGGAGAGGTGTAGACCTCTTTTTTTCTTGCAATTTTATTTGTTTATATATATAATTATTGTAGGTGATGGTATGAATAAGAAAGGTTTTACACTTATTGAACTTATTGGGGTTATTGTTATTTTAGCACTTTTAACTTTGATTATTGTACCGAATGTGGTTAGTTTTTTACAGCAAGGTATTACAGATAGTAAGGAGTTTCAAGATGAATCAATTATTTTGGGAGCTAAGAATTGGGCCTCGGATCATAAAGATGAACTTCCAGATGCTGGTAATACTTTAAATTTACAACTAAGTACTTTACAAAGTGGTGGATATATTGAAAATAATATTAAGGACCCAGAAACTGGTGATAAGATTGATATGGATGCGGTGTGTGTAGTTATTACTACTGAGAATGGTAGAAAGTATAATTATGTGGTTCAAGATTGTAGTTAGTCTATTTAATGACTAGCTTTTTGTTTTGATTTATGTTATTATTTTCCCTAGGAGTGATTAGTATGTTAAAACCACATTTAGATGATGCTAAAAAAAGAACGAGAAATGAAGTTAAAATTAAAAAGTATGAAATATCTGAAGATTTAAAGAATTTGGGTTTTGGTAAGACTTATTATGTTAAAACTTATGGATGTCAAATGAATGTTCATGATTCAGAAAATATTAAGGCTATATTAGAAGAGATGAGTTTTAAAGAAGCTGATAGTATGGAAAAGGCTGATTTGATTTTACTTAATACATGTGCGATTAGAGAGAATGCACATAATAAAGTATTTGGTATGATTGGTAGAATTAAACATATGAAGGAAGAAAGGCCTAATATTATAGCTGGTATTTGCGGATGTATGGCCCAAGAAGAAGTTGTGGTTAATGAGATATTAGATAAGTTTAGTTTTTTGAATTTTGTATTTGGAACACACAATATTCATGAACTTCCTGAGATTTTAAATAAAGCGATGCATAAAGATAGTATCGAAGTGGAAGTTTATAGCTGTGAGGGCGATATTATTGAAGATATGCCGGCTAAAAGAGATAGTAAATATAAAGCTTTTGTGAATATTATGTATGGTTGTGATAAGTTTTGTACATATTGCATAGTACCTTATACTAGAGGTAAACAGAGAAGTAGACGATTTGGTGATATTGTAAGAGAAGTTAAAACTTTAAAGGATAATGGTTATAAAGAAGTTACTTTACTTGGTCAAAATGTTAATGCGTATGGTAAGGATTTGAATTTAGAATATGATATGAGTGATTTACTTGAAGAAGTTGCTAAAACTGGTATTGATAGGATTCGTTTTGTAACTTCACATCCTTGGGATTTTACGGATAAGATGATAGAAGTTATCAGCAAATATCCGAATATTATGCCTTATATTCATTTGCCTTTACAATCTGGCTCTGATAGAATACTTAAGTTAATGGGCAGGAGGTATACTAAGGAGTCTTATTTAGAGTTATTTAATAAGATTAAGAAAACAGTGCCTGTGGTTAGTATTACAACAGATATTATTGTTGGTTTTCCTGGTGAGACAGAAGATGATTTTGAAGATACTTTGGACGTAGTTAATATTTGTAAGTATGATTCGGCATTTACTTTTATTTTTTCACCTAGAGAGGGAACGCCAGCAGCTAAAATGAAAGATGATACACCACTTTCAGTTAAAGAAGATAGATTACATAGATTAAATGAGCTTGTGAATAAGTATGCAAGAGAGGCTAATGAAAAATATTTAGGTAAAGTGGTTCCAGTATTATTAGAAAGTGTGAGTGAGAAGGATAATAATATGCTGGCGGGATATACGGATACGATGAAACTTGTCAATGTGAAAGCACCTAAAGAGATGTTAGGCGAGATAGTTAATGTTAAAATTACGGATGTTAAAACATGGAGTATGGATGGGGAAATAGCTTAAGGCTATTTTTTTCTACTTGTAAAAATTTTGTTATTTTGGTATTATTGATGTAAAGAGTAGGAGATAATATTATGAGTAATATTTCAAATAATAAGAATAAATTAAGGGAATTTGTGGAAAAGGTTGAAAATAATACTAATGATGCTTTGGAAGATTCTTTGATGGACGATGATGCAAAACAAGAAAATTTTGATGTTGATTATACAGATATTGTGAGGAATAGTACTAAAGCTAAGATGTCTAAGTTACCATGGCTTATATCAATATTTTTGATTTTGATTATTGCGATTATTCTTTGTTTGATGTTTTTTAGGAATAATCCTAAGACATTATTTACACAGACAGTTGATGGTTTGTTTAGTTATTTAGAAAGTAATATTGATGAGAATGTTTATGATGTAATTGATGGGAATATTAGTTTAAATTTGAATTTTAATGGTGATGATGAAGTTTTAAAAAATTTGAGTGGGACATCTTTCGATATAGATTATGTTAAGGATAATTCTAGTTCGCAATTTTATGCGGATGTAGAAGCTAGTAGTGATGGAGTTATTCCAGTTACTTTGTATAGTAATGGAAGTAATACTTATTTTTCGGTATCATCTCTTTCTGAGAAGTATATTAGAATGAATAGCAATCCTTTGAGTTATTTTATTGGTGGTAATGATACTTCAATTATTTTAAAGGGAGTTAATCAAGCTATTGATACTGTGGTGGCTGATGAGAAAATATATGGTAATAAAGAGAATACTGAGGTAAGTGGTGAGACTTTAAAGACTTATAAAATGACTTTGACCATTGATAGTAAAAATAGAGATAGGGTAGCTGAAAATTTTATTAATACTTTAAAAGCTAATGATGAGCTTACTAGAGTTTTGGCTTCGATGAGAGGTGTTAGTGAAGCGGATATTAGAAAATCTATTGAAAATTATTTACCTAAAATAAAAGATGAGCTTGCACGTCATGATAAATTAGAAATTTCTTTGTATATCAATAATAAAACAAATGAGTTTGTAAAAATGGATATGAATAGTAATTATGTTTCAGCAAGTTTGATAAGTAATGGAGATAATAAATATTCTTATAATATACTTAGAAAAGAGGATTCTACTTTGACTAATGGTGAATTTTCATTTTTAGTAAACGATAGTAAGACGAAGTATACAGTTAATTTTAATTATAAGAAAACTTTAGATAATAAAGTGATTTCTGAAAGTAATATTGATTTAAAATATACTAGTAAAAAGTCAACTAGTTTTAAGGACCCATCAGTTATAGAAAATATACAAAATAATCAGATGAGTGAGATTGAAAAATTTGATTTTTATTCGAAGTTACTTTCTAATCCTAGTTTTAGTAAGTTTTTACCGATAGTTCAAAAAATGGTTTAGGCCATTTTTTTGTGTACTTTTTTGGGTAAGAAGCATATTCTAAAGTGAGGGGTGATAAAGTGGCATCATATAAAGAAATAGTAACCAAGGCAATAATTGGTAAAGGAAAGAAACATTTTAAAAATAATTATACATTAAAAGCGGAACATACACCTTCAACCGTACTTGGGTGCTGGGTTATTAATCACAAGTTTAAAGGATATAAATCTGGGGATAAAATAGGTGTTGATGGTTCATTTGATATTAATATTTGGTATTCTTACGATAATGATAGTAAGACGACGGTTATTAATGAAAAAATTGAATATAATGATTTATTTAATGTAAGACTTAGAGAAAATGCGGATTTATCTGGAGATACTGATATTATTGTGAGGTCATTGAAACAACCAACGTGCTCAGGTGTTAATATTCAAGATGATAATGTAATATCATTTAATATTGAAAAAGAACTTGGGGTGGAAATTGTTGGTGAGACGAAAGTAAAAATTGCGGTTGAAGATGACGAGGAGCCTTGGGATGAGATAGTCGATGATGTAGATGAAGATACTTTAAAGGAAATTGATGAAAAAGTATCTGAAGATTATTTGAAATAGGTGCGAAGTTTCGCACTTTTTTGGTATAATTTATTTAGGGTGGTGTTTAATGACAAAGTTATATTTAATTAGGCATGCTTTTACGCCGGCAAATAATGCGAGTTATAATAATCAGGAAGGTTTATGGAAGATTGCGAAAGATAAAGATATGCCTATCGAAAAGGAATATGGCGTAAAACAGGCTTTAGAATTAGGAGCGTTTTTAGGTAAACTGAAAGGTAAAATTCTTATTTATGTGAGCCCATATTATAGAGTTAGGCAGACTTTGGGTTATGCTTTATTTAATATGTGTGGCGATTATGATATTAGGGTATTAGATGAGTTACATGAGTTTAATTCAGGGGTTCATTATGCACATACGATAGATGAGGTTTTGAGGATGCATCCTGAGAGTAGGAAATATTTTGATGATGCGAAGAAGGATTTGGAAAGTGCTGTTTATACTGGTGGTGAAAGCCGTAATATGGTTAAAGCTAGAGTTAAAGGTGTGGCACTTATGTTAAAAGATAAGGTTAGTGAATGTGAATATGATTATATTTTTGTGTTTGGTCATGGTATGACAAATAGATATATTTATTACCATCTTACTGGTGATGTTTTGGATCATGATATGAAAAATGGCGAGGTTATATCGGTTACTGATAAGAAAAGGGTATTTTTACCAAAGACATTTGTGCCTAAGGGATTTATGGTTAATATTTTAGAATATATTAATGATTAATTGGAGGATTTATGACAAATATATATTTAATTAGACATGGTTTTACACCAGCAAATAATGCGAATTATAATCGTCAAAGAGGGATTAGAGAGATTGCAGAAGATAGTGATATGCCACTTGAGAGAGAGTATGGAGTAAAGCAAGCTAGAGAGGTTGGGGAGTTTTTAAATTCTTTAATTTGTGGAAAAACACTTGTTTTTGTAAGCCCTTATAGAAGAACTTTAGAGACTTTTAAATATGCCTGTGAAGTTATGAATGGTGATTTAGAAGTTAGTGTTGATGAGAGAATTAGAGAAATTGATTCTGGTGTGCATTATGCAAGAGTGGCATCAGATGTTTTTAGAGATTTTCCGGAGACACGTGAATTTTTTGATTCTAGAGATACATCTTTAGCTGATGTGGTTCCATTTTATGGTGGTGAGAGTCAAAAGGATGTTAGAGATAGAGTGGCTAGTTTTGCTTATGATGTACAGATGATTAGTGAAAGTGAGTATTATGATAATATTTTGATTTTTACACATGGAGTAGCTATGAAGTGGATATATTATTGGCTTAGTGAAGGGAAAAAATTGAAGTTTGGTATTAAAAATTGTGAGGTTATAAAAGCTAGTGGTGATGATATTGGGAAATCTTTATTTATGCCTGTTGCTTACGTTCCTAAAGGATTTGTGATTGATATTCCAAGATATATTGATTTGGTTAATAATGAATTAGAGAAAGATGATGTTAAATCTTTGAGAAAGGTGTTAACAAAAAAAGGTTGACATATATTATTTTATATGGTAGAATTATTTTCAGAAATGGAGGGATATTATGGCAGTTAAATTAAGACTTTTAAGAATGGGCGCTAAAAGAAAACCATTTTACCGTATTGTTGCTGCTGATTCAAGAGTAAAAAGAGATGGTAAGTATATTGAACTTGTTGGTACTTATAATCCAGTTACTGATCCAGCAGAAATTAATATAAAAGAAGAAGTTGTTTTAAAATGGCTTAATAATGGAGCAATCCCTACTGATACGGTTAAGAGTTTATTTAGTAAAAAAGGAATTAATAAAAAATTCCATGATATGAAATTTTCAAAGGAAAGTAAATAATTATGGAACTTGGAAATTTAACAGAGTTTTTGGTTAAAAGTTTAGTCAAAAATCCTGATATGGTATCAGTTAAAGCGTTTGATGATGAAGATAAAATTACAATTGAGGTTTTAGTTAGTTCTGAAGATATGGGACGAGTAATTGGTAAAAAAGGCATGATAGTGAATGCTATTAGGACTATTGTTCAAGCAAGTAGTTATCTTAATCATGAAAAGCATGCGGTTATTAACATAGATTCTTTTTAGGTCTATGTTTTTCTTTACTATTTTTTTTCTTTGTGATACTATTATAATAGTGGAGGGAACTCATGAAAAATAAAGGTTTTACATTAATTGAATTACTAGCAGTTATTGTTATTTTGGCTATTGTTTTACTTATTATTATGCCAAATGTGACTGGAATTTTAAATAGAACACAAAATAGATTAAATGATGAGCAAGAAAATGCGGTATTAAATGCGGCTCAGCAATGGGGAGTTAGTAATCTATCGCATGAAGATGATAAAGTATTTTATGATGGTAATGAGATTACTTATATTACTTTGGAGGAATTACAAAATTCAGGTTATTTAGAGGATAAGGCTATTAAAGATTTGACTGATAGAGGTGATGTTCCTTTGGATACGAAGATATGTATTACTTATGCTAATTATCAATTTGTGTATGAATATGAAGGAGATTGCTGATATGAAAAAAGGATTTACATTGATTGAACTTTTAGTAGTTATTGCTTTACTTGGTATTTTGGCAGTTATGGTTTCAACTTCAATAATTAGAATTATGAGTGATTCTAAGGAGTCTCTTTCAGATACGCAGATTAATACAATTGAAGATGCGGCTGAGAGATGGGGAACAATTAATGTTGATAAATTACCTTTAGATGATTCAGCTTATAAACTCGATGTTCAGACTTTAGCTGATGATGGATTTATTGATAGTGGTGATTTAAAAGATCCTAGTAATAGTTCTGATTTATGTGGATATGTGGAGATTAAGTTTGATATGGAAAAGAATCAATATAAATATAATTTTGTAAAAGAAGATTGTTAAAAATTGTGATAAAAAAAGTTTTACGACATATTTTTTAGTAGAGGCGATGTTATGAAAAAAATATTAGTAATTCTTTTTTTATTTTTATTTTCAGTAACTAGTATAGATAGTGTTTTAGCTGATGATGATTTAAAGTTAGCTGAAAGTGCGAAGTCAGCTATTTTGATTGAAGCAAGTACTGGTAAGATTTTGTTTGAAAAAAATGCGGATGAAAAGTTACATCCAGCTAGTATGACGAAGATGATGAGTATGTTACTTATAATTGAAGCTATTGAAGATGGGGTTATTTCATGGGATCAAGAGGTAACAGTTAGTGAGAATGCGTCTAGTATGGGTGGTAGTCAAATTTTGTTAGAAACAGGAGAAAAAATGGTTGTTCGGGATTTATTTAAAGGTGTGGCTATTGCTTCTGGTAATGATGCGGTGGTGGCTTTAGCGGAAACAGTAGCTGGTAGTGTGAATAATTTTGTGAGTATGATGAATAAAAGAGCTAGTGAACTTGGGCTTACAAATACACATTTTAAAAATCCTCATGGACTTGATGATGCGGATCATTATTCTAGTAGCCGGGATATGTCATTAATAGCTAAAGAGCTTGTTAAACATAAACAGGTTTTAGAATATACGAAAATTTATGAAGATTATTTAAGAGAGAATACAGATAGAAAAATATGGCTTGTTAATACTAATCGTTTAGTTAGATTTTACGATGGAGTTGATGGTCTTAAGACGGGATTTACTGATGATGCTGGTTACTGTATGACGGCAACGGCTGAAAAGGATGGCATGAGAATTATTGCAGTAGTTATGGGTGAAGAGACTAGTAAGATTCGTAATCAAGAAGTTAGTGAAATGCTTGATTATGCGTTTGCTCAGTATAAGGTTATTAATATGCTTCAAAATAAGAATGCGCTTGGTAAGTATAGAGTAGAAAATGGTAAGGATGAGTATGTTTTGGTTGTGCCTATGGGTGAGGCGACAGTAGTTAAAAAGAAAGGTGATAAGGATGGGGATATTAGTTATAACATTAAATTAAAGTCATTAAAAGCGCCATTAAAGGTTGGCGATAATGTGGGAACATTAGAGATTAAAGAAGATAATAATGTGGTTAAGACTTTGAAGCTGACAGTTAAAAATGATGTGGAAAAAGCTAGTTTTGGTAATTTGTTTATTAGGAATGTTAAAGATATGCTTGTAGGTGATATGAGTTTGGAATAAAAAGTAAATTAGTTATAATCTAGTGTAAATACTAGATTTTTTTATTTGGATAAAAAGGAAATTTGATTTTTACGTCGTATGTTTATATATGAAGGGGCAAAGAAAGGAGTTATATGAAAATAGAACATTTAGAAAACCTAGACCAAACGTTATCTTTGATTCCTTTAAACTATGATAGAGCTTTTAAAAGTGTGTTTAAAATAAATTTAGATATTTTAAAAGACTTTTTAAAAGTAACTATTCCTATCAATATAAACGATAACGATAGTATAAATCTTTTAGATAGTGAAATACCTGTTACAAGTAAAAATGAATATAAAAGAACCGTCGATATTTTGGTTGTAATTAATAATAAAATATTTATTGATGTAGAGATGAATAAAAGTAAATTTGAATATGTATCTGAACGTAATTTTTCATATGGAGATATAATATCTACAAGAGTTATTGAAACAGGAGAAGATATCAATAATTTAAAATATAAATATGTATATCAGCTTAATTTGAATGAAAGTCCATATGAAGATATACTAGAAGATGATATAGTTTTGTATGGATTAAAGAGTCACAAGATATATAATTCTAATAGGCATACCTTAACTAAATCACTTGAACTTTACAGAAATTTATATTACAATGAAGGTGATAGAAGTAAAGAAGTTATTTGGTATACAATGCTTACAGCGCGAACGTTTAGTGAGTTATATGAACTAGCTAGACAAGTACTAGATGAAGATAAAGTTCAAAAGTTAATGGAGGCGGTTATAAATATGAGTAAAGATGAGTTTATTATTCATGAGTGGCAGAAAGAAAAGATGGATGCTTTAGTTAAGCATAATGAGATGGAGGGAGCTAAAGAAGAAGGCAGGAGCCTTGGAATCGAAGAAAGAACAATAGAAATAGCAAAAAACATGTTAAATAAGAAAATGAACATAAAAGATATTTCTGAAATTACAGGTCTAACTATTAGGGAAATTGAAAAATTGCAAAGTACTGAAGATTAATATTCAGTACTTTTAAAATTGGTCCAAAAAAAAGTTGATGATTTATCGAAAATATTACTTGTTTTTTTTTTTTTTTTGTGATATCTTTGATATGGATAGGATAGGAGAGGTATTCATGAAAGAGAAAAAGAACAAATATATTAAAACAAATATAATAGGATTTGTAATAGCGATGGTAATAGTAAGTGGCTTTGCAGTGTATGCGGCAGTCACATTTCCAAGTAAAGATGTCACATATGAAAATGGTACAAGTGGTTTAGGAGCAAATAATGTCCAAGGGGCAATTGATGAGCTTTATAAAACATGTACAGAGGAACCATCAGGTTCAGATACTATAACTGACTTGTTACCAAGTAATCCAGATGAATTATATGAAGATGAACATGGTGATATTAGATATTACGGCAAAAGTCCAAATAATTATGTTAGCTTTAATAATGAGTTATGGAGAATAATAGGAGTAATAGATGGTAAAATAAAAATAATAAGGAATGAAAGTATAGGAAGCATGCAATGGAATTCATACAGCTCAAATAATTGGGATAATTCTTCATTAAAAACGTATTTAAATGGGACATATTATAATAGTATAAATGAACCATATAAAGGAATGATATCAGCAGAAACGTATTATTTAGGTGGTCCGACTTCAAGCAAGTACCAAACGTTAACAGCAAGTGGTTATTACAATGCTGAAAGAAGTAGTACAGTATCTAGTGGCAATCCAACAAGCACAACACAAAATATAGGCTTAATGTATCCAAGTGACTATGGATATGCGGCAGGAAGTAGCTGTTTATCAACGGCACTTTATAGGTATGATAGTAGTTGTAAAAACAGTGATTACTTATTTAGTGGAGTGGCTGAATGGTTACAGGCTCCTTATGCCAGTTATAGTTCCTATGCGGCCAATTTGAGCAGTACTGGCTCTGTCCACAATTTCAACACCGTGACCCTCTCCCTCACCGTCCGCCCAGTCTTATATCTAAACACAAATGTACAAATTACTGGTGGAGATGGCAGTCAAAGTAATCCATTTATTTTAAAATAATAATTTAGTGAACTCAGTATGATTAAAGTACTGAGTTTTATATATGTATTTTGTGATATAAAAAATGTAAATTATTGCCGATAAAAGTTAAATGTGTTATTATTATATTAGAATTATTAAAAGGAGGCGAGATTTTATGGAAGAATACTTACCTGATATTTATCAAAAAAGTATTTATACGATAGATTATTCTAAATTACTTAGTAGAGGAATAAAGTGTTTACTATTTGATTTAGATAATACAATTGTTCCTCCTTTTAGTACGGAACCTCCTAAAAAAGCTAAGGATTTATTTATTGGTTTAAAACAAAAAGGATTTAAAGTTATTATTTTTACTAATAGCCCACAAATTAGACTTAGAGGTTTTAAAAATTATTTTGGGGTTGATGGTGTTTCTAGTGCTCACAAACCACATACTAAGAAATTAAAGAGATTGCTTCAAGAGTATGGTTATCAGGTGACAGAGGTGGCTATTATTGGAGACCAATTAATGACAGATGTGAAAGTTGGTAATAAGGTGGGAATTACAACTGTGTTAGTTAATCCTGTTAGTGATAGTGATTTTATTTTAACTAAGATTCACCGTTTTAAAGAGCGCAAGAAGATGAAGAAATTAAGAGATAATGATTTGTTTTGGCGAGGAAGATATTATGACTAAATGTATTGGTTGTGGAGCTTTATTACAAAGCGATTTTCCAAATGATGAAGGATATACTAAAAATTTAGATAATAAGTTATGTGAGAGATGTTTTAATATTAAACATTATAATAAGTATTTAAAAGTGGAAAATAAAGATTACAGGGATGTTATATCTTCTATTGACTCTAAAGGCGATTTAATCTTATTGGTAACTGATTTTTTAAATTTATATAATTTGGATTTAGATTTAAAAAGTCCAGTTATTTTAGTTTTAACAAAAACTGATTTATTACCAAGAAGTGTGAATAAAGAACATTTACTTAGTAAAATTGGTTTGGATGTTGTTGGTAAGGTAATGGTTTCTAGTAAGAATAATTATAATTTTGATTTACTTTATAATATGATTATGAAGTATAAAAAAAGTAATAACGTTTATGTTATTGGTTATACGAATGCGGGTAAGAGTACTTTAGTTAATAAATTTTTAAAAAATTATGGTTCTTATAATGGTGAGATTACGGTTAGTAATTTACCATCAACTACTTTGGATTTGATTGAAAATAAGGTTAATGATGAACTTACTTTAATTGATACTCCTGGTCTTTTAGATAGTGGAAGTATGGTTTTGTCAGCTTCTGCAGAGGTATTAAAGAAGATAACACCTAGAAAGGAAATTAGACCTATTAGTTTTCAGGTTAAAGGGTTTCAATCTTTATTAGTCGAGGATTTTTTAAGAATTGATTTAGAAAATACTAATATTATCCTTTATATGTCTAATGATTTAAATTATAGAAGAGCTTATAGTAAAAAAGAATGTTTACTTACTTCTCATGAGGTTTTGATAGGTAAAAATAAGGATTTGGTAATTAAAGGATTAGGTTTTATTACTTTTAAAAAAGAATGCAAGGTTACATTATGGCTTTTAGATGGAATTAGTTATTTAATCAGAGATTCAATTATTTGATTTTCTCTGATTTTATTTTGCAATTTATGAATAAATTTAGGATAAAAATTATTTTGCATTTATGGTTCTTTGTGGTAGAATTAAAATAGGGTGATAAATATGCTAGGAACAATAGTTGGAATTGAAGAAGATGTTGTTTTACTTAAGTTAGCTATTAATTTAACTGAATTTCAAAATTTGATTAATTTACATGTGGTTATGGAAGATAAAGACCAGATTTTAGTTGGAGAGATTATTGATATTAAAGAAGGTATTGCTTATATTAATTTGATTGGTCAAATTATTGATAATGAATTTGTCTTTGGTGTTATGCGTAAACCATCTTTTTCGGCAGTTGTTAAGCTAATTTCAAAAGAAAAAATACCGATGATTATTAGTGTGCCTGAGTATAAAGAAAGAGAAGATGTTTATATTGGTGAAAGTCCTATATATCCAGGGGTTAAGGTTGGGTTTGAAATTAATCCGTTTTTCTCAAATCATTTTGCTATTTTTGGTTCTACTGGTAGTGGTAAATCTTGGGGAGTTGCTAAATTAATTCAAAGTATTTTTGAGAAGAAAAGTACAGTGGCTTATAGGGCTAGTATATTTATTTTTGATGCTTATGGTGAATATCATAATGCGTTTAAAACTATTAGTCAGAAGGTGCCTGAGATTAGTTTTAAAGCATATACAACTAATGTAAAAATGGTAAATGATGCGGAGATTTTGAAGATTCCTTTATGGTTACTTACTGCGGATGATATAGCGTTACTTTTAAATGCTGATTCAATTACACAAATGCCAATTATTGAAAAAGCTTTGAAGTTAGTTGGACTTTTTGTTAGAGATGAAAAAGAGGTCATTAAACAGAAAAATGATATTATTGCGAGAGCTATTTTAGATATTTTATCTAGTGGTAAAAATTCAGCACAGATTCGTGACCAAATTTTTTCGGTTTTAACATCTTATCATACTAAGGATTTGAATTTGGAGACACAAATATATCAACCAGGGTATGTTAGAAGTTTAAAACAGTGTTTGATTATTGATGCTTCTGGTAAACTTAGAGAGATGGAGTTACTTACTAATTTTATGCAGTCATTTTTAGATGATAGTATTGAACTATCTTTGCCTGATGGTTCATTTAAATATGGACTTGATGATTTAATGATGGCTCTTGATTTTGCTTTGCTTTCAGAAGGCGTGTTTAATAGTAGTAGAATATATGATGAGAATAATGTTTTAAGAGTTCGTCTGCATACTTTACTTAATGGTGATTATGCGAGATATTTTGAGTGTGATAGATATGTAAGTAGAGATGAATATATTAAAGAGTTACTTATGGCTTCAAATGGTAGGAAAGCACAAATTATTAATTTTAATATTAACTATGTAGATGATAGGTTTGCAAAAACGATTACTAAGATTTATTCTAAGTTATTATTTGATTATGCGAAGAATTTAGAACAAAGAGCAACACTTCCTTTTCATATTGTACTTGAGGAAGCTCACAGATATGTACAAAATGATAACGATGTAGATGTACTTGGTTATAATATTTTTGACCGAATTACTAAAGAAGGTCGTAAATACGGAGTTCTTTTGGGACTTATTTCACAAAGGCCATCTGATTTATCTGAGACATCTATTTCACAATGTAGTAACTTTTTGATATTTAAGATGCTTCATCCTAGAGATATTCAATATATTAGGGATATGGTTCCAAATATTACGAATGAGATTGTTAAGAGACTTAGAACTTTGCAACCGGGAACTTGTATAGGATTTGGTAATGCTTTTCATGTGCCAGTTTTAATTAAGATGGATAAACCTAATCCAACACCATCTAGTAGTAGTTGTGATATTTCAGCTAATTGGTTTATTGATAGATAAAAAATAAGTGATTTATCGAAAATATTACTTGTTTTTTTTTTTTTTTTTTGTGATATCTTGGATATGAATAGAATAGGAGAGGTATTCATGAAAGAGAAACTAAAGAAAATAGTGTTAGGATATTTACCAGGATTTATAACAGGAATAGTGGTGTGTGGAGGAGTAAGTGTAATAGCCATGACATATTTTCCGTCTAATCAAACAACATATGATAATTCTGCAAGTGGAATGGCAGCTACTGATGTCCAAGGAGCCATTGACGAACTTTATAATACTTGTTTTTCAAAAACTGGTGGGGATGCAATTTTAGATGATGTAGACATAGTAACTTCAGGAGATGGGTTATATGAAGATGAATATGAAGAAGGAAAATATACATATAAAGGAGCCAATCCCAATAATTATGTAACCTTTAATGATGAAACAGCTGGATGGAGGATAATATCCATAAACTCAGATGGAACAATAAAAATAATGAGGGATACAAGTATTGGAGAGATTGCATGGGACACATCAAATTCAAATAATTGGAATCGCCCAGCAAGCCTTAATACCTATTTGAATGGAACATATTATAATAGTTTGACAACTACTGCTCAAAGTCAAATAGTAGAAGCAACGTATTATGTAGGCGCAGTAACAAATAGTAATAATGATATGCAAGATCAAATAAGTGATGAAAAAGTAACGACATCAAAAGTAAAAGTAGCCTTACCAACGTTAAGTGAATATATAAGAGCCAATTCAAATAAAGAACAGTGTGGAACATTTAGTTTAAATAATAATAATTCTAGTACATGTAAAAATTCAGATTGGATGTTTAATAGTGATATTTGGTGGACCTTGTCGCCTAATTCTGTCGGCTCTAACTACTTGTTCAGCGTGAGCAGCTTTGGCCTCGTCGCCAACGACCGCTATGCGTACTCTACATTCATTGCAGTCAGGCCCGCCATAATTCTTTCCTCTGAAGTCCAAATCACGGGAGGTACAGGAACAGCGTCAGATCCATATATTTTGAGTTAAGTATAAAACAGTCGGTAGAACAATTTCGCAAACTCCTATAGGAGTTTGGTAGCGGGGCGAAGCCCCGCATAAAATAGGCAATTTTAATTTTAATACTTATTAACTTGTAGTTATAGATATTAAAATAAAAAATCATAAATATGTTAAAGTTAAGAAGTCATAATTTTAATAGATATTTATGACTTTTTGATATATATAAATGTTAATATAGAAATTGATAAAAATGTTAAAGTTAAAATCTGATAAAATTTATCAGATTTTTTCAATACTTTGATATACTTATACTATCTTATAATAAAAAGGCGTTGGTATAAGTATGAGAAAAGATATTACAATAGAACATTTATTAAAAGGTGTGAGTAATTGAGTGAGTTAGATTTGGTAAGATAATATTTGAACCTTTCTTTTTTTATTTCATATAATAAATTGAAGTAATATGGGGGCGTTTGTATGAGGATTGGTTTGATAGGAAATCCTAATGTTGGTAAGAGTACTATTTTTAATGGTCTTACTGGGATGAGACAACATACTGGAAATTGGCCTGGAAAGACGGTGGCTAGGGCGACAGGTTTTAGGGTGTATGATGGAGTTAGATATCAATTTGAAGATTTACCCGGTACTTATTCTTTATTTGCACATTCTAAAGAAGAAGAAGTGACTAGGGATTTTGTTTATTTTGAGGATTATGATGGTTTAGTTGTTGTTTGTGATGCGACGGCGCTTGAGAGAAATTTGAATTTAGTGTTTCAGGTTTTAGAAATTACAAATAGGGTAGTTTTATGTGTTAATTTATTAGATGAGGCTAATAAGAAAAAAATTGATGTTAATTTAGATGAACTTTCTTTATTACTTGGTATTCCAGTAGTTGGTATGGTTGCAAGAAGTAAAAAAGGGTTTGATGAATTGTTTATAGCTTTAAATAAAATTAATTTAAGAAAAAAAGGTTATTTAAAGATTGATTATGATTTTTTAAGAGATGAGATAGATGATTTAAGAAGGTTTATGCCAAATGTTTTAATTAATAGTGATAATGTTATTTTAAGATATTTAACAGATGATTTTGAGTTTGTGAATGCTTTTGATTTTAAGTATAAGACTAATTTGATGAGAAGTTTAGAAGCTAAGGATATAAAAAAAGATATTTTAAATAATTTTAGAAAAAAAGGAATATATCAAGATGATATTGAGACTTTGATGATAGAGAGGATTAATGAAAAGAGTTTTGAGGTTTGTCAGAAGGTAGTTAAGTATAATAAAGAGGATTATAATAAAAGAGATAGGTTTTTAGATAAGATTTTGACAAATAAAATTACGGGGATTCCAATTATGCTTTTGCTTTTGTTTTTGGTTTTATGGATTACAATTACTTTAGCAAATATTCCTTCAGATTTTTTATATGAGAAGTTTTTTCAGTTTGAGAGTGTACTATTTGATTTTTTGGTTAAGTATTTACCTTTATGGTTTTCTGATTTGTTAGTTCATGGTGTATATAGAGTTATGGCTTGGGTAATAGCTGTTATGCTTCCACCGATGGCAATATTTTTTCCTCTTTTTACATTACTTGAGGATTTTGGGATATTGCCTAGGATTGCATTTAATTTGGATAGGGCATTTGAAAAGTGTTCATCATGTGGTAAACAATCTTTAACAATGCTTATGGGATTTGGATGTAATGCGGTTGGAGTGACTGGAGCTAGGGTGATTGATTCGCCTAGGGAAAGATTAATAGCTATTTTGACTAATAGTTTTGTTCCATGTAATGGAAGGTTTCCACTTTTGATTTCTTTAATTACGATGTTTTTAGTGACTAGTAATGTTTCTGGTTTAATGAGGGCTTTTATTTTATTAATTTTTATTTTAATTGGAGTGATTGTTACTTTTGTAGTATCAAAGATTTTATCTATGACTATTTTGAGGGGTGTTCCTTCTTCGTTTACTTTGGAGCTTCCACCTTATAGAAGACCACAAATAGGTAAAGTTTTAATTAGGTCTTTAGTAGATAGAACTTGGTTTGTTTTAAAAAGAGCAATTTTGGTATCAGCGCCGGCTGGTTTAGTAATTTGGATTTTATCTAATGTTAGTGTTAACGGGGTTACTTTACTTAAGTCTTTATCTTTGATTTTAAATCCATTTGGAGAGTTTATTGGGATGGATGGAGTTATTTTAGTGGCTTTTATTTTAGGATTTCCAGCTAACGAGATTGTTATTCCGATTATGATTATGGGTTATATGTCGCTTGGAATGATTACGGATATGAATGATTTGTCTTTACTTAAAGAACTTTTTATAGATAATGGCTGGAGTGTAGTTACGGCTATTTGTGTAATGATTTTTTCTTTATTTCATTTTCCATGTTTGACAACTATTTTGACAATAAAAAAAGAAACTGGTAAGTGGAAGTGGTGTTTTCTTTCATTTATAATTCCACTTATTATAGGAATTATATTATGTTTATTTATAAGAATTTTGTTTGGAAGTTAGTTGAATAAAATTTATGACTATTTAGTTAAAAGTAACATATATGTTTTTTCGCTTTGTGCAAAAGTGTTGAATAGTTATTATCGGTGTTTTATAATGCCGATTTTTATTTTAAAATCCAGTCAGCAGAGGTGTGATATTTTATACATATATCATATAAAAATGATGTCTGAATTGATGTTTGACCATTTTCATATGCAGATATAACTGATTGGGTAGTATTAATGGCTTTAGCAAATTCTTTTTGAGTTAAGTTGTTTTTTTTCTTATTTGTTTTAATTTTTGTCCAATTTTTTTATTGTTTAGACAAATTTTATTTTTTAATGAGTGTTTGTTGTCGGTTAATCCTAGAGCGTAATCACATGATATGTTTGCAAAATTACATAAATCAATTAGGTGACATAAGGGAATGATTTTTTCTCCTGTTTCCCATCTAGCATAGGTTGATTTTGAAACTTTTAAATGGCTAGCTAAGCTTCTTTGAGACATGCCTAATCTATTTCTAATAAAAGTTAAATGTTCGTATTTCATATACTTCACCTTTAAATAATTTTCTCAGTAAAATAAAAAAAATACGTATTTTGCCCTATAATAACGATATTTTGTGATATAATACTAATATAGGGGTTGATAGTGTATATATGCTAAGGAAATAAATATAATATAGTGCAATTTTTTTGAAGGGAAAAAATAAATTGTTATGTTTTTGTTTTCGTAGTTAACATTATGCTTTTATCAAGTGTAAATTTTAGTAAAGGATGTGAAAGAATGAAGAATATTAGAGGAAGAAGGACGAGGAAATTTTTAATAGCTGGGTTGTTATGTCTACTTTTAGTTATGGCTGTAGGTTATAGTGCTTTTTCTAGTAAACTTGATATTAAAGGAAGTAGTATGATATCAAGTAAGTGGGATATCGAAATAACTGATTTACAATTAAAACAGAAAGTTGGAAGTGCGGAGGATGTTTCTCATAATTATGAAATGCTTAATGCGAATATGGAAGCTAATTTTTATATGCCAGGTGATGAGATAACATATGAAGTTACAGTGTCTAATTTAGGTAGTTTAGATGCAACTTTGGATAATATAAAGATTAATATGAATAGTCAAGATATTATAGAGTTTAAAGTTGATGGAATAACATCTGGTGAGGAGCTTAAGCAAGGTGCATCTAAAAAGTTTGATGTTATTATGAAGTTTAATGAAGATATAACTACGCAACCACCTTTAACCAACATAGAATTTGAGATGTATCTAAATTTTTTACAAAAAGGAAATTCATCTAATTTTTCTGATGCAGATACAGCTACTAGTGATACTTTAGCAATTAATGGAATCGATTTAACGGTAGCTGAGCAAAATGTCAAGGCAGAAGTAAATGCGAGTAATGCAGTTAAATATTATTATTCACTTGATAATGATAAATGGTATGAAACGATGGACAATGTATATACGATTTATAATTTGATTCCTTATACGGATTATACTATGTATATTAAAGCTGAAGATGCGAATGGTGAAGTGGTATTTTCGAGTAAAGCGTTTGAAACATTAGATAATACAGCCCCAGAGTTAAAACTAGGAGTAGGAGATAGTGTTGAAGGAAATAATGGATGGTATAAAGGTTTAGATATAAATATTGAGGCTAAGGATGCTGGAGGTATATCTGAAAGTAAATATTGTGTAACATCTGGTGATAACTGTGAACCAAATACTACTTTAGTTTTAACAGAAGGAAAGGGTACTTATCAATTTGCTTCTAGTTTAGATAATCAAAAGTTGTGTGTGTTAGTAACTGATAGAAAAGGTAATGAAATAAGTAAGTGTACTGATTCATATAAAGTAGATTCAGATGTACCTACAATTACAAATATGACATTAGATCCTCTAGAAGATACAATGACAATTACTTTAGAAGCTACTGATAATCATAGTGGAGTTGTTAAATATTATTATAGTAAAGATAATGGATCAAGTTATGTAGAAAGTGATAGTCCAAATTATACATTTACCAATTTGGATGAAGGAGATTATTTAGTAACAGCTTATGTAGAAGATGCAGCTGGAAATATTAGTGAATCAGAAGCTAAGAGTACAACTATTAGATATACAACATTCTGTAAACAAAATGGAATAGATAATTTATCGGATTGTGTAATTGCTACTGAGATGCAAAATGCTGATGTAGCAGCTGCTAAACAGGCAATTGTTGATAAAGGTACACCTGATTTTACTGTTACAGCACCAGCTATTGTATATAGTGAAAATCATGCAACAAATACGTCTACAAGAAGTGATTCAACATATATTAATTTATCTAATAGTTATACTTTTAATCAGACTACGGGATATTATACATTGAGTGGTTATAAACTAACAGATCCAGAGAGTGTAAATTTTGATGATGGAAATGATTATTATAGTTGTGGTGGTACTAGTACAAGCTGTACGACTTTATATAAGGTTGCTAATATAAGTACAACGACTAATTCTTCTACTGGAGCTAAGACGTATACGATGACAAAATATGATTATACAGCAAGTGTTAAAAGTTATGATAATTCTGGTACGGGAATGTATGCAACACAAGATGATGATGGAACAAGTTATTATTATAGAGGAGCAGTGGCTGGTAACTATGTAAAACTTGCTGATAAATATTTTAGAATAATTAGAATAAATGGTGATGGAACTTTAAGACTTATTTATGATGGAACTAAGGGACATGCTAATGGAGAATCTTCTAGTGATAGACAGGTAACAACAAGGGCATTTAATAATTGGTGGAGTGATAATGCTTATGTAGGATATATGTATGGAGATCCAAGTGATAATCAGATAAGTGAGGCTGATGTTGCATTCACATATACAGGACTTAGTTCATCAGCAAAATATTATTTTGGAAAAAGTTATACATTTGATGAAGATACAAATACATTTAAATTAGATGGAGATTTAGTTCAAGCAACTATAACTGAATATGGAAATAGTTATAATGATGATGGATATTATACATGTTTTAGTACTTCAGATACTGGAACGTGCCAAAGACTTAATCATGTACAAAGATATGTATCAGCTACTTCAATGAGTGTAAAAGTAGTAGAATGGTCATCAACATCTTATGAGGGTGCTCATGCGAATGAAGTAGATAGTACGATGAAAACATATTTAGATAGTTGGTATGATAGTAATTTGGCATCTGTGGATAGTAAGTTATCAAAAGATACTATATTCTGTAATAATAGACAAGTATCAACATATAAATCATCACCATATGTAGGAGATGGATATGGGGTAACACCAACAATGTATAGTTATCCAAGATTTTATAATTGGGTTGGTTCAACTACAAGTCCAAGCTTGAGTTGTCCACAGGCAAATGATAAATTTTCGGTTACAACAGTAAAAGGAAATGGAAGTTTAGATAAGCCGGTAGGCTTAATTACTGCTGACGAAGTCAGCATGGGAGGAGGTAAAACAAGCGCGCAAAATACTTTGTATTACTTATACACAGGTACGTACTATTGGACTATGACGCCGTCGTACTTCGACTATTGGAGCAGCGGTAACGAGTTTATTGTTGGTGCTTCTGGCGAGCTTACTACTGCTTATGTTTATGTTGGCTACGGCGTGCGCCCAGTTGTCAATCTAAATACTGAAAATCTGACATTCACTGGGACAGGAACAATGCAAGATCCATATGTTGTTTCGTAAGAAACAACTGTGAGGACTTTATTAGAATGATACCCGTCAAAAATGACTCTTCATTTTTGACGCGGCGAGTTTATAATAAAGATAATTTTAAAGTAATTAGTAAGAAAATATTGGAAATTAAATAGATAATTAAATTTTGCTTTTTCCATGTTTTGTATATATTTTGTTGTAATATCAATTTGATTTCTAATATAAGAAAAATTGGGGATTAATCTAATTTGTGGGATGTATTTTGGATACGCCGTCGAACTTCGACAATTGGAACAACGATAACGAGTTTATTGTTGGTGCTTCTGGCGAGCTTACTACTACTAATGTTAATGTTGGCTACGGCGTCCGCCCAATTTCCAAAAAATGGGGATTAATCTAATTTGTGGGCTGTGTTGTTTACGCCGTCGAACTTCAACAACAATAGTAACGCTAACGAGTTCAATGTAACTTCTTCAGGTGAGCTCAACGATTGGAGTAATGTTAACAACGGCTACGGCGTCCGCCCAATTTCCTACTACAGTTGGTATATTTTTACTAACGAACCGTGAGTTATAAGGTTAAGGCTAATAACGAGAGGAAGTAATTACATAGGTAATAATCGAATTTAGATTGGAAACAAGGTTAATTCCCTGGCTATGCCTAAAAAGATAATATAGATGTCTTATGACTTATAATAATTTATAAGGCTATGACTATATTAATGGTGAGGGATTTTTCCCTCAGCCATACAATGTTTTATGGGATTAATCTCATTGTAAGTGTTTTATTAGTACGCCGTCGATCTTCAACAACAATAGCATTGCTAACGTGTTTGATGTGACGTCTTCCGGGTCTTTGGATAATCCGGGAGTTAACAATGGCTACGGCGTCCGCCCAATTTCCTGCTAGGGTGTTACCTATATAGTATTATCTGTATTGCTTTTCGACAAAATATGTAAATAGTGTGTATTATTTGTTAACTAATTTATTTTTTAATTATGTTTGTGTTGTTTAGAAATTTTATTTTAGATAGAATTATCGTAGGGGAGTTAATCTAAAATAAGGTAAGTTTGAGACGCCGTCGATCTTCACACTGTAGTTTTTGGTGCGTGTCTACTTTGTGTCGTGGCTGGTGCTAGGCTACGGCGTCCGCCCAATTTCCTACTACGATTAGTAATGATTTACTAGTGAACCGAGTGTTATAAAGTTAATGGACTGATAACGAGAGGAAGTAATTACATAAGTAATAATCAAATTTGGATTGGAAACAAGATTGATTTCCTGGCTATGCCTAAAAAGATAATATAGATGTCTTATGACTTATGATAATTTATGAGACTGTAACTATATTAGTGGTGAGGGATTATTCCCTCGGCCACACAGGTTTTGAAATGATGCAATAAAACTATAACAGGAGTTTACTTATGAATTATAATTTTAAAATTCTAAATAACACGTATAAAACGATTAATTATATGAATAAAATACTTATTAATTATCCTAAAAAGGAAATTGTTTTAAAACAAAATATTGAGAAAAATAATTATGAATTAATTGAATGTATATTTGCTTATAATATAAATGATAGTATGAGAATTAAAGATAAATATTTAAAAGATTTGCTTGTTAAATTATCAATGAGTGATTTTTATACAAGGGTTTCTTATGATAAGAAGATAATTAGTAGACATCAATTTGAGGTGATTAGTAGATTTTTATTAGAAGTTAGGAGAATGGTGTATGGGCTTAAGAAAAAAGAAGAAAATGATTGTTAAAGTTGTTTTGTGTGTAGTCGTAATAGTTTTGATTGTTATTGCTTTGTTTTTGGTTTTTACAAAAAAGGATGAAAATGATGAGATGAAGGTTGTAGAGCATACAGTTGTGGAAGGATTGTATGCGGATTCTAGTGCTAATAAATGTACAGAGATAGTTAAGATTACTGGCGATGCTGATGTGAGTAGTATGGATGACAAAGTTATTTTGTATTTGATTTTTGGGATGATGAAGAAAGATGACATTTTAACTGATAATATAAGTTTTGATGATTATAAAGAAGAGGCGTTAAAAGTAGTTGGTGAGGATGATATACCATTAGAGTTTGATTATATTTTTGAAGGTTATAAATATACTTTAGATGGTGATAAAATTACTAGAAGTAAGACTACTATAGATGAAAATTATGTAACTAAGTTATATGGATATAGTGGTTCTGATAAACTTACGGTATATGTAATGGCTGGATATGTTAAGAATGATAAAGTATATGATTTGAATAATCAAGAGATAGGTTTTTATTCAGAGGATGAGTTGAATAGTATTTTAGATAAGGGTACTATGCAGGTTTATAGGTATGAAAAAGTAAATGATGATTATAAACTAGTTAGTGTGGGTGTCAAATGATTAAGTATGATAATATTTTATCAATTGATAAAATAATGGATGTTTATAGGAATATTTATTCAAATACTAGACATAAAGAAAAGCTAGTTCGGTTTGAACTTGCTTTTTCTTGTAATGTGGTTAATGTTTTAAATCAATTGAAAGATAGAACTTATTGTCATAGTGAGTATAGTGTGTTTTTGATTAATGCCCCAAAGTACCGAATAATTATGAGCGAGAATATGAAGGATAAAATAGTTAATCATTTGCTTAGTAAATATGTTTTAATTCCTATTTTAACCCCTAAGTTAATTGATATGAATGTGGCTACTCGTAAGGGAATGGGTACGAAAATGGGAATTTATTATACTAAAAAATATATTAATAAACTCAAGATGAATTATGATAATTTTTATGTATTAAAGTGTGATATTAGTAAATATTTTTATAATATAGATCATGAGATTTTGATTGATAAATTATCTAGGGATATTGAAGATAGGGAGTTACTTAATATACTTAAAAATATTATTAATAGTACGGATGATTGTAGAATTAATAACACAATTGATAATATCATTGAAAAGGAAGTAAGTAAATTAGAGGCTAAAGGAATTAGTGATATTGAAAAAAAGAAGGTTGAACTTTCTAGGCTTCCTAGGTATAAAAATGGTGTTGGACTACCTATTGGTAATGAGACTAGTCAGATACTTGCTATTTATTATTTGAATGGACTTGATCATTTTATTAAGGAAAATTTGCGTATAAAGTGTTATATAAGATATATGGATGATTTTATTTTATTTCATCATGATAAGGAGTATTTAAAGTTTTGTTTAAAAGAGATTGAGAAATATTTGGAAGGTGTTAAGCTGAAACTTAATAGGAAAACACAGATCTATGATATGAAAAGAGGATTTAATTTTTTAGGATATAAGTTTTTTTTAAAGGGTAAGAAATTAATAGTTTTAATTAATAATCAGACTAAAAAAAGGATAAAACGTAAGCTTAGAAAATTGAAAAAAAAGAATTTTCCTAAGTATGTTTTAGTAAAAGCAAGTTACAATGGTTATTTTATGAAAGCACATTGTGGAAGTTTTATTTTTAAATCTAAAATTTGATATTTTTTCTTTTAAGTGTTATGATATAAGGCACTTAAGGAGGAAATTATGAATAGAGAACAAATGAAAATAGCTTATTACAATATTGGAGATAAATTAATTACTTTTTTTGAAGATGTTTTAAGTACAGAAGATAAAATGGGGTTTACGGTAAATGTAGATAATATGACAAATGGTTCTATTTCTCGTAATGATATGTGCATTAGTTATATTGTGATTAATGATAATGAGATGATATATGTTTACCGTGATAGTGAAGGAATGATTTGTCTTAATACAAATAGCTTGGATAAAACATTTACAAATGTAGGTGATAGAAGTTATTTTGGATATGATCAATTTCAAAAAGAGCCTTTTGATTTTATTCAAAAGGTTATAGATGAAAAGTTGGTTTTAAGAAAGAATAAAGTTAAACAGTATCACATTTAGAACCTTGGTAAGTGTTTCGTTTTACCATTTCTTTATCGATGCCATTTAGGACATCGATTTTTTTTGTGGTCCAAGCTGGAGCAATTAATTCTTCTTTCATAGGGTCACCGGTTAATCTTTGAATGACTATTTTAGGGTTTAGATGTTCTAACTGATTAATTACAATATCAATGTATTCATCTTTGGTTAGTATATGAAATGGTTTAATCCTATAATATTTTTCTAAAGGAGTGTCTTTTAAAATAGAGAGCATGTGAATTTTAATGCCATCTATATTTAATTTATTTAAGTATTTGACTGTTTCAATCATCATTTCTTTGGTTTCTCCAGGAAGACCATTGATGATATGGACGACGGTGAAGATGTTTTTCTCTTTTAGTTTTTTTAATGTTTCTTCAAAACATTTTAAATCATGACATCTATTAATGATTTTTGATGTTTTATTGTGTATGGTTTGAAGTCCTAGTTCGATGGTAATAAATGTTTTTTTGTTTAAGTGGGCTAGATAATCTATACATTCATCGGAAATGCAGTCTGGTCTTGTGGCAATGGATAGACCGACAACATTATCTTGTTTTAAGATTGTTTCATATTTTTCTTTTAGGATGTTTAGTGGAGCGTATGTGTTGGTTCTGGCTTGGAAGTAGCCGATGTATTTGGTGTTTGGCCATTTTTTGTTCATTATTTTTTTTATTTCATTAAACTGCTCGATTAAATTTTCTTTGGGATTGCCACCATATTCACCACTACCTGATTTTGAACAATATATGCAGCCATTTTTAGATAAAGTGCCGTCAATGTTTGGACAAGTGAAACCAGCGTTTAGACTTATTTTACATACTTTTTTGCCAAATTTTTGTTTATAAAAATAATCTAGAGTATGATATCTTTTATTTGTGTTTGAGTATATAAATTTGTTCATAAAATCACCTAGTTTATTATAACATAAGCTTTTGATTTGTGAAAAAGGAATGAAAAATATTTGTTTTTCTTGAAAAATGCTTTATATTACAAGGTTTTTTTGATATAATGCTACTGGGAGGTAGAGAAAGGTGAAAAAAAAGTTACTTAAGGTAATAGGAATTTCTTTCTTAATTTTCGTAGTGTTAAGTTGGATTATTCCAGTAGGTACATATTCAAGTGGAGAACTAACAACGAATGGAATAGACCCAGTTGGTTTAATTGATTTATTTAATACACCAATTCAAGCATTTACAACATTTGTCTTATATGGAGTAGTGTTTGCGGTTATTGGTGGACTTTATGGCGTTATGGAAAAAACTGGCGCATTAGAAAAGCTTACTGATAAAATGACTGGTGCTTTTAAAGGAAAAGAAAGAGGCTTTGTAATTTTAACAGTTATTTTATTTACTGTACTTTCTTCTGTTACTGGTTTAATTATTCCATTATTTGCTCTTGTTCCTTTGTTTGCGGCTGTACTTTTCGCAATGAATTACGATAAGCTTACAGTTTTAGCATCAACAGTAGGTTCATTACTTGTTGGTTCTATTGCTTCAACTTATGGTTTTAATATCACAGGATATACTAAAAACCTTTTAGGTTTGGATATGAATAATCAAATTGTAGCTAAAATTATTTTATTAGTTATTTTGATTGTTGCCCTTATTTTTGTAATACTTACTTCTAGTAAAAGAACTACGGATAAAGATGTAAAAGAGGCTAAAGTGAATAAAGATAAAAAAGAAGTTAAAGAGGTTAAAGATACTAAGGTAGCTAAGAAGGCAACTAAGAGTACTGATAGTAAAGCTAGTAAGACAACTACTAAGAAGGCCGCTAGTAAAACTACTGCTAAAAAGGCAAGTAGTAAGACTACTAGTAAAAAGAAAACAACAAAATCGACTACTAAAGCGTTTGCTGTTTCTAAATCTATTAAAAAGGTATCAGAAAAATCTAAGATTAGTGTGATACCACTTGTGATTATTTTCTTACTAATATTTATTTTATGTTTAGTAGGTATGTATAATTGGTATTATTCATTTGGTATAGATGTATTTAGTAATTTACATGAAGCTATTATGGGTATTGAAATTAATGATTTTCCAATTTTTGAACATTTGTTAAGTGGTATTTCTGAGTTAGGATATTGGAGTAATGTTGAATTTGCAGGGGCTATGATTATTGCAGCAGGTATTATTGCTTGGATTTATAGACTTAGCTTAGATGAGTTTATTGAAAGTTTTGTATCTGGTGTTAAAAAATGGTTACCAACTGCTTGTTTAGCTGCTTTAGCTAGTGTAATTTTATCTATTTTGTATCAAGCATCTTATGCTGGAAGTGGTACTTTGGTAGATACTGTTAATGCTAAAGTGTTTGAACTTACAGATGGATTTAATATTATCCTTACTGGTTTTGCATCATTATTTGGTAGTTTCTTCTTTAATGATTTATATTATTTACTTGCTAATTTATCTACTTATTTATCAAGTTTTGATGCAGCAGAACTTTCTAATGCAGGACTTCTTATCCAATCAGTTTATGGAATTGCAATGCTTATTTTCCCAACTAGTGTTATCTTAATTGCAGGACTTAGTTTATTTAATGTTTCTTATAAACAATGGATGAAATATATTTGGAAGTTTGCTTTAATTGCATTATTACTAGTACTTTTAGCTTGTGGAATTATAACACTTTTATAAAAACTACTTTTGAGTAGTTTTTTTCTATGGTATAATTTTGATAGAAAGAAGTTGGTTGTATGAAGAAGTTTATTCAAGAATTTAAAACTTTTGCTTTAAAAGGAAATATGGTTGATATGGCGGTTGGTATTGTTATAGGTACTTCATTTTCTGGATTAGTTACATCACTTACAGATAATTTAATTAATCCAATTTTGAATGTGATTACAGGTGGTGCACGTTATAATTGGCACAATGTTGCAGGTTTTATTTCGAATTTTTTAACGGCACTTATTAATTTCTTTATTATGGCTTTTGTGTTATTTTGTATTGTAAAAACAATTAATAAATTAAAGAGTTTTGGTAATAAAAAAGAGGAGAAGCCAAAGGTAAAAACATGTCCATATTGTTTTAGTGAAATTAATATAAAGGCGACTAGATGTCCACATTGTACATCTAGTTTAGAAGAGAAAGCTTAAAGCTTTTTTCTTCATACATTTTTGTGATAAAATGGATGTGGTGGTAGAAATGGAAGTAACATTTGATTATAAATTAGATGGATCTACATATAGAGTATTAATTGTTAAAAAAAATAATAAAAATACTTATATTAAGATTAAAGATGATTTAACAATATATGTGACGACAAATTATTTAACGACGAAAAGAGAAGTTAAGAGAATACTTGATAATGAGAAGGATTTTTTAAGAAAGGCGTTGTCAAGAGCTAGGAAAAAGTTGGAAAAGGAGGAGCTTTTTTATTATCTTGGTGAAAAATATGATATAATATTAGTACCATTTGAAAATATAGAAGTTAGTGATGGTAAGATATATGTTAAAGATGAAAAAACTCTTGATAAGTGGCTTAAGAAGGAAATTAAAAGAGTTTTTGCTGAAAGATTAGAGTACAATTATGATTTGTTTGATGAAGATATTCCTTTTCCAAAGCTTAAGATTAGAAGTATGAAAACAAGATGGGGAGTATGTAATAAGAGAAATAATTCGGTTACTTTGAATTCAAAGCTTATTAAATATTCTATTCATGAAATTGATTATGTAATTATTCATGAACTTTCACATTTTGTACACTTTGATCATTCTAGAGAATTTTGGGAAACGGTAAGAATGCATATGCCCGATTATAAAAAATCTGTGGCGGTTTTAAAAGAATGAGGTGGTTTGGTAGATGAAGTTAAGATTTATTAATTTACTTATGATTGGTCTTATTTTGTTTAGTATGGCTTTGCCTACTAGTTATGCGGCAGCTGAAAAAACGTTAGATCAGTTATTAGCAGAAGCTGAGGCTAATAGGAAAGCTTATAATGAGGCTAAGAAAGATAAGGAATTGACGGAAGCTGAGCGAAATGAAGCTCAAGCTGAGAAGAAGCAAGTTGAAAGTGAAATTGCAAGTATTAATAAACAAATAGAGTCTACAGAAAAGCAGATTGAGGATATTCAAAAAGATATTGATAAAAAAGATGAACAGATGAAGGATATTATGAGTTTTGTTCAGGTTACTAATGGAGATTCTAATTATTTAGAGTATATTTTTGGAGCAACTGATTTTACTGATTTTATTTATCGTATTTCAGTGGCTGAACAACTTGGTAGTTATAATGAACAATTAATTGAAGAATATAATAAAGATGTTGAAAAATTGGATAATAAAAAAAGTGAACTTAGTACTAAACAAAGTGAGCTTAATACTAAACAGCAAGAACTTGCAGTTTTAGAAGCTAAATTAAATGAAGAGATTGAGACTATTAATGAAGGCATGCTTAGTAAAGATGATGAGTATAAAACTTTGATTAGTACGATTAATAATTTGAAAGATCAAGATTGTAAAGGCAATGAGACCTTAACGCAGTGTCAAAATAGAAAAGATAAGAACAGACCTGATGGAATTGTGGTAACGGGTAAGACTTATATGCCTATTAAAAGAGGTAGAGTAACCAGTGATTATGGATATAGAGCTAGTATGGGTGATTATCATACTGGGGTTGATTTTTCTAATCGTGTTCATGGAGATTCGGTTTATCCAGTGGCGGCTGGTGAGGTTGTTAATATTACTTATCCAAAATATTCTGGAGCGTGCGGTAATCATATAGTATATGTATATCATACTGGTTTAGGATTTACGACATCTTACTGGCATATGACGAGTGTTAATGTTAAAGTTGGACAAGGAGTTAATCCAGATACAAAATTGGGTTCTATGGGTGGACTTGCTAGTGAAGATAATTGTTCAGCTGGTACACATGTTCATTTGAATGCTTTTAGAGGTTTACATACGACAAATAGTGGTAGACAAAATCCACATAATTATATATCTAATATTCCAAGTAAAGGGGTTTATTTCACTTCATCTTATGGAAGTAGATAGGGGATAAATCCTCTTTTTTTTGACATTTTGTATTTAGCTATTTTGTTATATTATTATTTGGTGATATAATATGAAGGTAAAGGTTTTTGACGAAGGTCATGAAAAAGACTTAGAAGATGCTATTAATAGATTTATTTCTGAGGAAGAGCCAGAGATAATAGATATAAAATTTTCAACTGCTATAGCAGTATCCGAAGAACAGATTTATTGTTTTTCGGCTTTAATTGTATATAGGTAGGTGACCATATGAAAAGGACTGGTTTTTTAGCTGGAGCTGCAATTTCAGTTATTGGAATTGTTATTTGTAAGGTTATTGGACTTGTTTATGTTATTCCATTTTATGCGATTATTGGTACGCAAGGTGGAGCTTTATATAGTTATGCATATTCAATTTACAATGTGTTTTTGAATTTAGCTACTTCTGGTATTCCTGTGGCTATGAGTAAGGTTGTTAGTGAATACAATGAGATGAAGTTTTATAATACTAAAGAGCGAGTTTTTAAAATTGGTTTAAAAGTTATTTCATGTTTATGTGTTATTTCATTTTTAGTATTATTTATTTTCGCACCACAAGTAGCTAATATGATTATTGGTGGTGTGGAAGGTGGAAATACGGTAGAAGATGTAACGATGGTTATTAGAGTTATTTCAACGGCTGTTTTGGTAGTGCCTTTTTTGAGTGTGTCTAAAGGATATTTACAAGGGCATAAGATTATGCAGGTATCATCAATTGCCGATATTTTAGAACAATTAGCTAGAGTTATTGTAATTTTAGCTGGTAGTTTCCTTACATTGAAGGTATTTCATTTATCTTTGAATACGGCTGTTGGGGTTGCGGTTTTTGGAGCAACTGCAGGGGCTTTGGTTGCATATTTTTATGTGTTTTTGAAGATTAAGAAAAGTAAGGATTTAAAGCGTAATGAAAAGGCTACATTAGCGGAGAAGAAAATTACAAATAAAGATTTGGTTAAGAAGATTATTTTTTATGCGATGCCATTTGTAATTATTTCACTTTTGCAATCTGTTTATGTATTAGTTGATGTGTTTACAGTGGTTAAAGGTTTAGTTGGTCTTGGATATACGACAACGATTAGTGAGAATGTGGTTAGTGTTATTCAGACTTGGGGTTCTAAACTTAATATGATTGTTATGTCTATTTCGACAGGAATTATAACAAGTTTGATTCCAACTATTGCATCTGCGTATGCGGTTCGTAATATGAAAGAGGTTAATGGTAAAGTGACGCAGGCACTTCAGAGTTTATTTTTAGTGACGATACCACTTTCAGTTGGAATTAGTTTTATGTCATCAGCGGTATGGACAGTGTTTTATGGTTATGATGAACTTAATAGTTCTATATTTAAGTTACTTATATTATCACAAATACCACTTTCTGTGTGTTCAGTGATGGTAAATACTAATCAATCAATGAATAATACTAAAGCGACGATAACGGCTTTGGGATTATCTTTGATATTTAAGATTATACTTAATGTACCTTTTATGCATTTATTTAATTTTTTAGGATTAGAAGCTTATTTTGCGACGATTAGTTTAAATATACTTATTGATACAACAGCATCTATTTATTTACTTTATAAGGTAAAAAAAGAGACAAATATAAGTTATACGAGATCGCTTAGGACTTTAATTAAAGTTATTATGTGTACACTTATTATGATTCTTGGATTATCAATTATGCATTTATTTATTCCTAGTTATTCAGTAAGTAGATTTGGTTCTATTTTGTATATTATTTTATATGGTGTAGTTGGTATGGTTATTTATTTCTTTGTTGCTTATAAATCAAATACAATTTCAGAGATTGTGGGTAAAGAGTTTGTAAGTAGGATGATTTCTAAGTTTAAGATTATAAAAATTTTCAAAAAAAATGCATAAATATGGTAAAATATTTATAGAGATGAGGTGGGAGTTTGGAACAGTTGTCATTATTTGAAAAGTTTCAGATACTTTTTGATAATATTTTTGAGCACCCACTTTTTATTGTAATACTTTTAGTACCAGCAATTATGTTTTTGTTACAGAAAAAACATGGTAAGAAGGGTTTTGTTCTTGTTTATTTGCTTGTTATTATTGCAGTACTTTTAGTTGGAGGAGAGGTTATATTTGAACTGTTTGATAATTTGATGGATGGTTTATTTATGACACTTTATTTTCCTAATTTTATTACTTTATTTGTGGTTGTAGTTATGTGCTCAATCATTGCTTTATTTAGCTTCTTTAGTAAGAAAATGTACAGGGTTAATAAGATTATTAATATTACTGGTTTTGCAATTATTCAGATGTTATTTTTACTTATATTAAGTTTGGTTAAAGCTAAGAATATTAATATATATGCGGATAATGCACTTTATTCTAATAGTGATGTTTTAACACTTATGCAACTTTTAATTGGAACGTTTACGCTTCAGGTTATTGCAATACTTATTATTAATGGTATTAATAAAGTGACGGATATATTAGATAAAAGAAGTACACCTTTAGCTGAGGAAATTGGCGAACAAATTACGGATTTAGAGAAAACTAAAAAAACTTCTTTAATTAAAAATATTGAAATTGATAATACAAAAGTTGGTTATATTAATGTGGCAGATAAGAGAAATACTAGTAAGCCTAAGTTAAAACCATTTACGTTTGATGTTGATAAGTTAGAGTCAATTACTCTTAATGTCCCTGAGATTGAATTTAAGGCAGAACCTTTGGAAAAAGTGGAAGAAGTTTCTAATGTGAAATCATTAGGGTCTATGGATGTAAAACCTTTAGAAAATGTGAAAGAATTTTCTGAGGAAAAACCTTTGAATCCTGTAGATACTTCTTTAAATATAAAACCAGAGAAATCTATTTTACCTAGACGAGTGGAGAAGAAGTCAGCAAAAGGAAAAAAAGTTGTTTTGCCTAAAGAAAGGTCAAAACCAATTAAGTTTTTATCTAAGGCAAAAAGTGTTATTAAACCGGATTTATTAAAGTCATTTGATGATACAAAAAATAAAATTGTTTCTAAAGGTGTTTCTAAAGTTAGTGAAGGCTTAGAAAAGGCTGTAGAAGTTAAGCCAAATTTAATGGATAAAACAACTATATCTAGTGAGCCTAAGTTTGTAAATAAGAAGATACAAGAGTCTAATACAACTTTAGAAAAGCCAGATTTGTTAAAACCAGATGATTCATTAATTAAAGTATTTAATGAAGTTCCAAGTCCAAAGCTTGTTCATGATGTTCATGAAGAGCCTTTGGATTTAGTGGATAATTTGAATATTTTAGATATTCAATCTACTTTGGATACGGTTATTAAATATCGCCTTATGAAATGGGTTAATTTAGAGACTTATAATGACAAAGCAGCGGTTGATAATTTAGAGATACCGAACTTTAATTTTATGGTTTCAGCTTTAAGTAATTGTAAGTTATATAAGAGATTGTAAAAGTTTACAGTCTTTTTTTGTATACTAGGAATTTGCTTTGTAAAAAAAAATGTTTACAAGAACAAATGTTTGTGATATACTGAATACACCAAAGATTGAAGGTGATGATATGAAAATACTAAAAGGCTATGTATTTAGAATGTATCCAACTGAAAAGCAAGAAGAGTTAATTAATAAAACTATTGGATGCTCTAGGTTTGTATATAATTATTTTTTGGATGATAAAATTAAAGAATATAAAAAAACTGGAAAAAGTAAAAGTGTATATGATCAAATAAAATTAATTCCATCACTTTCAAAAGAATATCCGTTTTTGAAAGAAGTAGATAGTTGCGCTTTAAGAACAAGTCTATTTAATTTAGAAGATGCTTATAAAAGATTTTTTAATGGAAACGGTTATCCTAGATTTAAAGCAAAAGGCGTTCATGAAAGTTATAAAACTAATAATATTAAAAGTAGTTATAAAGGTAATAATTATAACAGCATAAAACTAGATTTAAAAAATAAAACAATAACTTTACCAAAATTAAAAGAAGTAAAGATAAGAGGATATAGAAATAAAAATATTATACCTGGTGAGTTAAAAAGTGCAGCAGTTAAGAAAGATGCCGGTAAATATTATGTAAGTGTCTTAACCAACGAAGAATTAATAAGGCCATCATTTGTACCAACAAGTATAATCGGTATAGATTTAGGAATAAAAGATTTAATAGTAACATCATTTAATGAAAAGATAGAAAACAAAATAAAACTAAATACAAAAAGAATGGTAGGTTTACAAAGAGGAATATCTAGATGTAAGTCTGGAAGTAAAAATAGATATAAGATGAAACTAAAAATCCAAAGATTGTATCAAAAAATAAGAAATGCAAGAAAACATATGATACATGATATAACAAATAAACTAATAAACGAGAATGACATTATAGTAACTGAGAATTTAGATGTAAAAAGTATGCAGAAAAATCACTATGTAGCTAAAGGCTTAAATGAAAACCCAATATCAGAAATCATCAGAGTACTTAAATATAAAGCTAACTGGAATAATAAGAGATTAATACAAATAGATAGATATTATCCAAGCAGTCAGATATGCAGTATATGTGATTATCAAAATAAAGAAGTAAAAGATTTGAAGTTAAGGAAATGGGAATGTCCAGTATGTCATACAAAGCACACTCGTGATTATAATGCAGCAGTTAATATAATGTTTAAAGGTTTAGAAAAATATATGTTATATCTAGATCAATCTATCTAATCAATAAATTTTGGTAAATAAATAATATAATTAGGGTAGCGACTATCCGATACTGGTCTATGGAGGAGTCTAAGACTGCTATGAAGTAGAAAGAGCTTACCGTGAGGTAAGCTAATACCAAAATTTATTTTGGTATTTTGTTCTTTTTTTGGCGAATAAAAAATTTCAAGAGTTACCAATATAAACATAGGATATATTAGAGAGGAGCTATAATATGTTTGGGAACTTTGAAGAAGAAGCAAGAAAGGTGCTTGTTAATGCAAAAAAGGAAATGCATGATTTGAATCATCCATATGTTTCATCTGAACATTTATTACTGGCTATTTTAAAGGGTGATAATGAGATAAGTGAGAGATTAAAAAGTTATGATTTAGATTATAATAGATTTAAAAGTGAGATTATTAAGATTATTGGTAAGGGTAGTAAGCCTAGTGAATGGTTTTTATATACACCGCTTTTAAAGAGAATACTAGAAAATGCGACTTATGATGCGAAAGAAAATAATAATGGAGTGGTGACAATTAATCATTTATTTGCGGCTTTACTTGATGAAGGTGAAGGAGTAGCTATTAGAATATTAATTGGTATGGATATTGATATAGATGAACTTTATAGTGAATTTACTGATAAGATTGTTAATCAGAAAAGTCATAAGAAACTACTTATAGAGGAGTTAGGAGTTGATTTGAATAAGAGGGCTATTAATGGGCTTTTGGACCCGGTAACTGGACGAGATGAGGAAATAAAGAGGGTTTTAGAGATTCTTTGTAGAAGAAGAAAAAATAATCCACTTTTGATAGGTGATGCGGGAGTTGGTAAGACGGCGATTGTTGAGGAGTTAGCTAATATGATTGTGAATGGTGAAGTTCCACTTGCTTTAAGAGATAAAAGGATTATTAGTTTGGATATGGCTTCATCGGTGGCTGGGACTAAGTACCGTGGTGAGTTTGAGGAGAGAATGAATAAGATTTTAAAAGAGATTGAGGATAATGATGATATTATTTTATTTATTGATGAAATTCATACTTTAGTTGGTGCGGGTGGAGCAGAAGGGGCTATTGATGCATCTAATATTTTTAAACCTGCTTTAGCTAGAGGAAAGATTAGGTGTATTGGGGCAACTACTACAGATGAATATAAGAAGTATATTGAGAAAGATAGTGCGTTAGAAAGACGTTTTCAAACGGTGATGATTGAAGAGCCTAAAACTGAGACGGTTAAGAGTATACTTATGAATTTAAAGGAAATTTATGAAGGGTATCATAAAGTTGTTATTTCGGAGGATATTGTTGATTTGATTATTAATTTATCTAATAAGTATATATATAACCGAAATGAACCTGATAGGTCTATTGATATTTTAGATGAGGTTTCGGCTAAGTGTAGTTTAAAGGAAAGTAAAAGTTTGAAGGAGTATAGTTTTTATAATAAAAAATTAAAAGATGTTATTAAGAGTAAAAAGGAATCTATTTTAAAAAATGATTTTGAAAAGGCTAGTGAATATAAAAAACAAGAGTTTGAACTTATGAATAAACTTAATAATTTAGAACTTAGTTTATATAAAAAACATAGTCAAGTGGTGACTAATATGGATGTGGCTGAGGTTATTAATATGAAAACAGGGGTACCTATTTATGAGATTTTGAATGAGAAGGGTAAGTTAATTAAACATACGGAACAAATTCTTAGCAAGAATATTATTGGTCAAGATGAAGCGGTTAAAGAGGTTTCTAAGGTGGCTAAAAAGATTAAACTTGGGTTTAATGATAAGTGTTATTCGTTTTTGTTTTGTGGTCCATCTGGTGTTGGTAAGACGGCTTTATCTAAGATATTTGCAGAAAATTTAGTTGGTAAGAATAATATTATAAAATTAGACATGAGTGAATATAAAGAAGCTCATAGTATAAGTAAGCTTATTGGTTCTCCTCCTGGGTATGTTGGTTATGATGATAATACGAATGTTTTAGAGGAGATTAGAAATAAACCATATTCAGTACTTATATTAGATGAGATAGAAAAAGCGCATACGAATATTATTAATTTATTTTTACAGGTTTTAGATGAAGGTAAAATTAAAAATAGTAAGGGTAAAGTGGTTAGGTTTGATAATGTGGTTATTATTATGACATCTAATGTTGGTTTTCATGAAATTAATGTAGGATTTAATAATAAAAATACGAAGATATCGAGACTTAATGATAGTTTTTCTATTCCATTTATGAATAGGGTAGATAAGGTTATTTGTTTTAATCCATTAAATGAGGATGATATTTTAAAGATTATTAGGATGCAATTAAAGGATTTTAAAGATAAATATAAAGATAAAATTAAGATTAGGATTTCTAGGGAGGTTATTTTTGAAATTTTAAAATTATCTAATTATGAGGAATATGGCGCGAGAAAGATAGCTAAGATTATTAAGGATAAGATAGAGACAATAGTTATTGATAAGATTATTGATGGTAAGGAAGATGTTTATATTAAAGATTTGAAACAGGAAGTATAGAAAAACCTGAGGCTTTATAGGCTTCAGGTTTTATTCTACAGTAACAGATTTAGCTAAGTTACGTGGTTTATCAATATCGCAGCCTTTTAATTTGGCTGTATAGTAAGCAATTAATTGATAAGGTATTATAGTAAGTAATGGTTTTAAAAACATACTTACTTTTTTAATTTTTATAATTTGTTTAAATGAATCATCTTTGATATCTTCGTCGGTAATTAAATAACAGTGTGCACCTCTTGCGATGACTTCTTTTAAGTTACTTATAGTTTTAGCGTTTATTTTTTTATTAGTGGCTGAAGCGAATACTGGAGTTTCTTTTGTTATTAAAGATATAGTTCCATGTTTTAATTCGCCTGCGGCGTATGCTTCACTATGAATGTAAGATATTTCTTTTAATTTTAAAGAGCCTTCCATAGCTAGGGCATAGTCTAGACCTCTACCAATATAGAAGATATCTGATTTTTCATATATTTCTTTGGCAATATTTTCATAGGTTTTAGTGTCTTCTAAAAGTGGGTTTAAAATTGTATTTATGCTTTTAAACTCGTCTAGTATTTTAAGAATTTTTTCTTCTTTGATTGATTTTTTTCTATAGGCATGAGCTAGAGCTAAACTAGAAAGTAGGGCTACTTGAGCAGTATAAGCTTTAGTTGAGGCAACGGCTATTTCTGTTCCAGCTTCTGTGTATAATACTTTATCTAAGGCTCTTGCTATAGAACTTTCTTTGACGTTTACAATGCCTAATGTATCACAGTTTGCTTCTTTAACTTTCTTTAAAGCGGCTAGTGTGTCGGCGGTTTCACCAGACTGTGATATAAATATTGATAATACTTTATTATTTAAGAAGTTATTTTGGTAGCGATATTCACTAGCTAAGAATACTTCACATTTAGTGTTTGTATATTCTTCAAATAGATATTTTGCAGCTAGACCAGCGTGCATAGCCGTTCCACAAGCAATGATATCAATTCTTTCATATTTAGTTAAATCTGGGAGTTTTAATAAATCTTCTATACTATTTATATATTGATTTACTGTTTTTCTAATGGTAGTAGATTGTTCTATTATTTCTTTTAGCATGTAGTGTTCATAGATACCTTTATCTGAAGTTAAATTACTACCTTGATATTCTTTTAATTTTTTCTTTAAAAGTTTTCCTTCTTTATCATAAATATTTATATTATCTGCAGTTACTTTTCCGTATTCATAGTCTTCTAAAATGTAATAGTTTTTGGTGTATTTTAAGATAGCTGGGACGTCGCTGGCGATATAGTTTTCATTTTCGCCTTTACCGATGATTAGTGGACTATCTTTTTTTATAACATAGATAGTGTTTGGGTCATCATTTATAAGCATACATATTGCATAACTACCATCAACTTTTTTCATGAATTTTTGAATAGCTTTATCTATGTTTTCATATTTTTTATAATAATAATCTAGTAATCCTGCGGCTATTTCAGTGTCGGATTCTGATTTAAAGGTATATCCTTTATCTTCTAGTTTATGTTTTAGTTTACTAAAGTTTTCAATGATACCATTATGAACAATGGTAATATTACCCACATGATGAGGGTGAGCGTTTATTTCATTTACCTTTCCATGGGTAGCCCATCTAGTATGAGCTATGCCGATATTTGATTCATTTTCTTTTGATATATGATTTTCAAGGTCTTTAACGCGACCTTTTACTTTATTTATCATTAAATTACCGTCTTTTATGTAGCTTAAACCAGCGGAGTCATATCCACGGTATTCTAGGGTTTTTAAGCCGTCTAAAAGAACTGGTATTATATTTGTTTTGGTGCTGATGCTACCAACAATACCACACATAAAATTCTCCTTTGTTTTTTAGATTAGTAATATATGTTTTGTACATAATATTGATTTTATGTTTTTGTCATATATTTAACGGCTCCCACCGTGATAGCATCCGCCGAATATTTCGATAACTATCATCCTCGTCGGCCTAGTAGGCCCTGGCGCTAAAAATAGATAATTGACCTCCTTTAGTATCTATTCTTTGTTATCATTTTATGAAATTATGAGAAAAATGTCAAATTTTTTTAAATAGAAGAAGGAAATGGGCTTAAAAAAAAGTATGTTTTATTTAGAGGGATAAGTCTCTCTTAGAAAGGAGGAAGGTGTATGGAAGAAAGACAAAATTATTTTGTTCAGATAAATTTTGATGATACAGGTAAATTTGGGAATAAGTTTATAAATGAATTTAATTCAGATGATGAAAGAAAAAAGATTATTTATATTAATACAAAGGTTCCTGTAGAAAAATTTATGCGTGATGAAGAACTTTCTAAAATGGAAAAGTTAATTTTGATGATGCATATTGGCGATAAAAATCTTTTATGGAAAATTGCTGGTGACGATGAGGATTTAAAGAAAGCTGCAGATTCAATTGCCGAATGTCTTGATCAAGATTTTTTGGTTAAAGAAATTGTGAATAAAATTGAATCTGATTTTATTAAAGATGAAGAAAACGTTAGAGAATAATCTAACGTTTTTATGCGGTTTGTTTATCAAAATCTATAAAGAAATCTTTATACCATACTAGGAATACATAGACGGTCCAAATTTTTCTACAGTAGTTTTTCTTACCCTTATAATGGTCATCTAACATTTTTAGTAAGGCTTTTTGGTCGAAAAATTCTTTGGTGAAGTCTTTTTCAAATATTTCTTTAACTATGTTATAGTATTTTTCTTCTCTAAACCATTTGATGATTGGAACAGGGAAGCCTTTTTTTCTTCTCTTATACCAAGCTTCTGGGATTCTTTTGGAAGCAGCTTTTCTTAAGGCGTATTTAGTTGTATTATGAGATAGTTTATATTCTGTTGGAATAGAGCTTGCAAGTTTGAATACTTCTTTATCGAGGATGGGAACTCTTAGTTCTAGAGAGTTGGCCATACTCATTTTATCGGCTTTTAGTAAGATGTCATTTGGAAGCCAGAAGTGCATATCTAAGTATTGCATTTTAGTTAAATCGTCGGCACCTTTTACTTTATCAAAGTATGGTTTAGTGATGTTTTGAAATTTTAAATCACTTTTATAGTTATCAGTTAAGATTTTGTTGGCTTCTTTGTTATCAAAGACAAAGGCTTGTCCGACAAAGTAATCTTCTATTTTACTACCACCTTTGGTTAAAAAGTTTTTACCGTGAAAACTTGGAAAAGGTGAGACAATGGTTTTGATGAATTTTCTTATAAACATTGGTAATTTACGATATTTTTTTAATTTTTCATCTTCATCATAACTAGTATATCCACCAAATAATTCATCAGCTCCTTCGCCTGATAGGACAACTTTAACATCTTTAACAGCTAGTTTTGATAAGAAGTATAGTGGGACAGCTGATAGGTTAGCGGTTGGTTCATCGGCATAATACTGAACTTTATCAATGCTTTCAAAGAAGTGGTCGGCATTTATTAATTCATTTTTATTTTGAATGTGGAGAATGTCTGATAAGTCTTTAGCCATTGGTACTTCATTGAAGTCTTTATAGTCAAAACCAACTGAAAATGTTTTATTTGGTTTTAGATAACTTACAACGTATGAAGAATCAATACCACCTGATAGGTAAGAGCCAACGGGAACATCACTTACGGTGTGATAGTCAATTGATTTAGTTATGGTTTCATCTATTTCATTTACTAAGGTATCGAAATCTTGGTTTTGAGGTTTAAATTCTATTTCATAGTATTTATTGATTTCCATTTTTTCTGTATTAAAATCATAAGTGAAGTAATGACCTGGTTTTAGTTTATAAACGTTTTTAAAGAATGTTTCATTTAATACTGATGTTTGGAAGGTTAGGTATGGTTTTAAAGCTTCTTTGTTGACTTTTTTTAGGAAGTCTGGATGTTTTAAGAATGATTTTATTTCAGAGGCGTACATGAATGTTCCTTGCATTTGAGTGTAGTAGAATGGTTTTTGACCGAAATGGTCTCTCGCACCAAATAATTTTTTAGTGTTTTTATCCCATATTACAAAGGCAAACATACCTCTTAATTTATCTAGTATTTTTTCTTTATATTCTTCGTATCCGTGAAGGATTACTTCAGTATCGGTGTTTGTTTTAAAGATATGACCTTTATTAATTAAGTCTTCTTTAATTTCTTTGAAGTTATATATTTCACCATTAAAGGTGATGTACATTGAATCATCTTCGTTAGACATGGGCTGTCTACCGCCTTTTAGGTCTATGATACTTAATCTTCTAAAGCCCATGGCTATTTCATCATCGGTGTAGTAAGATTCATCATCTGGTCCACGGTGAGCAATCATGTCATTCATGGCTTTGATGTGACTTTTTTCTTTTCTATTTATATATCCGCAAAATCCACACATGTTTTCACAACCTTTCTTTGCCGAAGAAATCTAATATTTTTTCGGCCTCTATTTCTAGTGGGTCGATAAAGTTATCTGGTAATTTTAGTTTTCCTTTTAATATGGAAAGTTCAGTACAACCTAGGATATAGCAATCACATTTTAAATTTTTGATGGTGTCATTTAGTAAGGTGATTGGGACTTCTTTTCCTTGTTTTATGTAACCATAAATTATTTTCATGACGTTTTCTTGGTTAGGAAAGACATATTTTATTCCGTTTTTTTCTAAAGCATTTTGATATAATTTTGAAGTGATTGTGCCGGTAGTGGCTAAAATAGCAGCAGTTTTATATTTATCTTTAATATAGCTTGCGGTATTTTCAATCATGTTACTAATTGGAATATTTATATGTTTTTCTAGTTCTTTATGAAAATATGATGAGGTATTACAAGGAATACTTATTAATTTACATCCTAGTTTTTCTAATGTTTGACAGTCTCTTAATAAATGAGGATAAGGACTTTCTTTACTATTATCTAATATATATTCTGTTCTATCTGGAGTTTTAGCATCACTTAATATTATTATGTTTAAATGGTCTTGGTCTTTGGTTACTTTGGTTTTTTCGGTAATTAATTTGTAAAAATAACAACTAGCAAGCGGACCTAGGCCACCAATTATTCCGAGTTCATAATTCATCATCCTTTTTTGGAGGATATAGTTTAAACATTTTATAATCTTTGTTATAGATTCTATTTATCCAAAAATTTCTTTTTAAACTATTATCCTTTGGATTTTTTAAAGTATAAGCGTATTTTTTTTCTTTGATTAGTTTGTTTGCTTCATTTAATACCTCTTTATTATAGATGTATTTTTTTAAGATGTTTTTAGGGGTATGAAGCCATAAGAATGTATTATAGTTATATTCTGTTTCTTTTTCTATGTTTAGAACAAAGTCATCAACTAAGTATTTAGACATGTTTAGACCAGCTGATGTAGTGAAATAACTACTTCTTCCTTGTCTGATGTTGATTTCAAATAGTTTATATTTTTTGTCTCTATAGTCATATTTAAAATCGAAGTTTGAGAAACCAATGTAGTTTATATCTTCTAAGAAGTTTTTAATTTTTTCATAAATTTCTTTGTTTCCTTCTGATATTATAGCACGATAATTGCCAATTCCGTAAGGGGTGTGTTCTTCTAAAATGCATCTACCTAGACACATCATTTTGACTTTTCCTTTTGAGTTAGAATAGCAGTTTAAAACATACATGGTGTCATCGGCACCGGGGATAAAGTCTTGAACAATAATATGGCCATTATAACCGGCACCAAATATTTGATTTACGGTTTTATTTAGTTCTTCATCATTTTTGATTTTGTAGCTTTTTTCTTTTCCTTCAAACTCTATTTTAGAGTAGAGAGTACTATTTGAAGGTTTTAAAGCGACAGGATATGAGAATGGAAGTGTTATATTATCTTTATTTTCTTGGGTAACAATATAGGTTTTAGGATAGTCTAGGTTATATTCTTCACATATATTATAGAAACTTTCTTTATCTTCTAGTTTATCTTTTAATTCTTTGTTCATAAATGGTAAGACAAAGTATTTAGATAGTGCTTCCATATTGTTGACAATTGGGTTTGTATACCATTCAGCGCATGATAAAAGAATTAAATAATCATATTTTTCTTTATATTCTTTACCTATTTCTAAAAGAGTATTTAAAAAGATATTTTCGTCGGTTAGATTATTTACAATTTTGACATCAATTATTTTACTGTCTTTAGTTTCTTTTAGGGGAAATGTTCCAAGGGCTAGAGATTTTACATTATATTCATCGTTGAATGATCTTGCTAGACCATAGGCGTTAGCGTCAGTTCCTAGAATAACTGGTAAAAATGTTTTTGACATGTACATCACACTTTCTATTATTAAATTTTTAAATATGTGGAAAACTTTTTGCTTTTCCACATTATATAACAAAATAATATTTTAGGCAATAAAATGGTGTAAAGTGGCAGAAAATAAGGCTTTTTTGATAATGAAAAGTATATAAGTGTCTAATAAATGTCAAAAAAAAGTGGAAAAAATGTATACTTTTGTTTTTGTGTGTGATATAATACTTAGCAGGTGATTAAGTTATGATTGAAGAAATCAAAGTCATACTAGATGGTAATGAAAATTTAACTGAAGAGGTTAAAGATAATCTTTTAGAACTTATTACAATCTTTCATGAAATATTTAAAGATATTGATTTGACGACTTTGAAAGAACGACTTAAGACTTTAAAAATAAAAAGGGAGAGTATGTATTTAGTTAAAATGCCATGTAAGTACATTCCACATAATAATGAGATTGCGATTAATTATGGACTTATTACAGAAGCGGATGCAAGACACTGGCTTATGCATAGTTTACTTGGAGTGATTACAGCTAAGGATAATCACTATGGATTTAATGATGAGAGTGATTCACTGCTTGCTTTAAATGAAGGTTATACAGAGATACTTACTAATAATTTGGTAGGGGATGTAGATAATAATTTTTTTACAGATGAGATTATTATGACAAATTTAATTAGTAAGGTGATTGGCGAAGATGTTTTATACAAAGCTTATTTTAGTAATGATGCTGAAATGGTGGTAAAAGCTATGGCAGAAGCGGAGGTAAAATAATGTTAGCTGAAGTAATTAGTGATATGAATAGTAGTTATGAAAATAGAAAACATGGTGGTTATTCGCAAATAGGAAATATGCAGACAAAGATGCTTGAGTCTTTTCCTCAAATAGGTGTAGAGAATTTTTTTGCAGATGAATATTATTTTCCACTTGGTCAAAAGATTGAACCGGGTACGCTTGAAAATTTGAAAGTGGAACTTAATGAATATCAAGCACAGATGAATTTATCTAGTAATTCAAAAAAATTAAGCTAACTTTGGTTAGTTTTTTGTTTAAAAAGGAGAAATTTATGTTATAATTGATATTGAAATTTGAAAAGCGATGATTAAGACGTAGTAATAAAAGTAATTATTTATAGAGAGCTAGTGGTTGGTGGAAACTAGTAATAATCTTTTATGAATTCACCTTAGGAGCTATGTATGCAAAGATATATCGGTGACGCGTTATAGTTTCAGAGGTAAGTTTTACTTACGAATTAAGGTGGTACCACGTCAATCACGTCCTTATTGGATGTGATTTTTTTGTTAGGAGGATGAATATGGATTTAGATGATATTTTAAGTAGTTTGAAAAAAGATTTAGAAAGCGTAAGTGCTGAGCACGAGTTTAATGAAATTAAGGCTAAATATTTAGGTAAAAAAGGTGAGATTACGGCTTTATATTCTAAAATGAAAGATTTAAGTAATGATGAGAAGAAGTCTTTTGGAGCCAGTATAAACAGTTTAAAAAATGAAGCTACTAGTTTAATAGATAGTAAAAAAGAAGAAATTAATACTAAGGTTTTAAATGAAAAATTACAAAATGAGAGTATTGATATTAGTTTACCAGCTACCGAGTTTAAGGTTGGGGCTCCTAGTATTTTAGAGAAGATGATTGAAGATGTCGAGGAATTACTTATGTCAATGGGCTATGATGTGGTTGATGGACCTGAGGTTGAAAAGGATGAGTATAATTTTGAGATGCTTAATTTACCTAAAGGTCATCCAGCTAGAGATGCGCAGGATACTTTTTATGTCGAAGGTGACGAACTTTTATTACGTAGTCAAACTTCACCTGTACAAGTTAGAACGATGTTAGCTGGAAAGGGTGAAGTTCCAATTAGAATGATTTGTCCTGGTAAGACATATAGAAGAGATGATGATGATGCGACTCATTCTCATCAATTTATGCAGATAGAGGGATTACTTGTTGATAAGAATATTAGTTTATCTGATTTAAAAGGTACGTTTGATGTGATTGCGAAGCATTTATTTGGAGAAGAGTGTCAAACGAGATTTAGACCTAGTTATTATCCTTTTACAGAGCCTTCTGTAGAGATGGATATTAGTTGTCATCATTGTAAAGGTAAAGGATGTAATATTTGTAAGAATACAGGCTGGATTACTGTATCTGGTGGTGGAATGGTTCATCCAAAGGTACTTGAAAATTGTGGCTATGATCCTAAAGAGTGGAGTGGTTTTGCTTTTGGGTTTGGAGCTGAACGTTTAGCAATGATTAAGTATGGTATCAACGATTTAAGAGTATTTTATACTAATGATTTAAGAGAAAGCAGAACTTTTGATAGAAAGGAGGCTAATTAATGATTAGTTTAGAATGGGTTAAAGATTATATTGATATTGATGACCAAGATTTAAAAGAGTTAGCTATTAAGATAACTAAGGCGGGCATTAATATTGAAAAGGTTATTACTAACCATATTGATAATTTAGTTATTGGTGAGGTAATAGAGTGCGAAATGCATCCTGATTCAGACCATTTGCATGTTTGTAAGGTTAATGTTTTAGATAAGGTTTTACAAATTGTTTGCGGGGCACCTAATGTTAGAAAAGGGTTAAAGGTTATTGTGGCTTTACCTGGAGCTATTTTGCCTGGTGATTTTGAGATTAAGAAGAGTAAAATTAGAGGGGTAGAGTCTAATGGTATGCTTTGTGCACTTTATGAACTTGGGCTTGAAGAGAAAACTGAAGAGACTTATAGTAAAGGTATTTATGAGGTTAGTGATAAGGCTAAAGTTGGTGCGGATGCGATGGAATGTTTAGGTTTAGATAGTACTTTATATGAACTTGATGTTCATAAACATCGCAACAATGATTGTTATTATCATATTGGTTTTGCTTATGAAATTGGATCTATTTTAAATAGGCCAGTTACTTTACCTGATGATAAAACAAAGCCTATTAAGGATGAGATACAAAATCATTTTAGTTTAAAGGTCGATACTGATAAATGTCCTTATTATTTAGCTAAGATGGTGACAGATGTGAAGATTGGTGAGTCTCCTGAATTTATTAAACGAAGATTATCTGCTTATGGTATGCGTTCTATAAATAATGTGGTTGATATTTCTAATTATGTGATGCTTGAATATGGTCAGCCTTTACATTTCTTTGATAAGGATACTTTAGGTGATAAGATTGTGGTTAGAAATGCGAAAGATGGTGAAGAGATTAGGACTTTAGATGGCGTGGATAGGCTTTTGAGTAGTGATGATATTGTTATTACTGATGGTGATAAGCCTGTTTGTATTGCTGGTGTTATGGGTGGTGAAAATACGGAAGTTACCGATAATACTAAGACTATTTTAATTGAAAGTGCTATATTTGATGGAGTTAGTATTAGAAATACATCTAGCAGACTTGATTTAAGAAGTGAAGCATCTATTCGTTATGGTAAAGGTTTAAGTTATGAATATACTTTGAAGGCAATTGAAAGAGCTTGTCATTTACTTGAAAAGTATGCGGGGGCAAAGGTTTTAGCTGGCATTGTTAAACATGATAAGGTTGATAAAACGCCTAAAGTTGTTACTTTTAAGTCATCAGAGATTAATAGTTTGCTTGGAATTACAATTTCTGATGATGATGTTAAGACGGAGCTTAATCGTTTAGGTTTTCCATTTGAATATAATGATGGTGAGTTTAAGGCGATTATTCCGCCTAGGAGACTTGATATTGATCCTTATGTGAATGATATTGCTGAAGAGGTTGGTAGACTTTATGGTTATCATAATTTAGTTTCTACTTTACCAAATGTAGCAATTAAAAAAGGTGTATATGCACCTGATATTAAATATCGTAAAATTATTTCTAAACGTCTTAGAAGTTTGGGATTGAATGAGGTTAAAACTTATACTTTAGTTTCTCCAAAAATGGCTTCTAATTTTAAATATGAAGATAAGAATCAAATTACTTTACCGCTACCAATGAGTGTTGATAAATCTGTGATTAGAACTAGTTTAATTCCTTCGCTTTTAAAAGTTTATGAGTATAATCGTGATCATAAAGTTAGTGATATATGTATTTATGAGATTGCTAAAACTTATGATGCTTCTTATAATGAGGAGAGTAAGGTGTGCATGCTTATGAGTGGAAATTATTTACTTAATCAGTGGCATGCAGTTAATGTTAAGGTTGATTTTTATTTGATTAAAGGTGTAGTTCAAAATATTTTAGATTATTTGGGATTTAAAAATAGATATACATTTGAGAAATGTGAATTACCTGATTTACATCCTGGAATATGTGCGGGGATTATGCTTGATAGAAAGATGATTGGGGTTATTGGAAAGGTTCATCCAACGCTTACTAAAGATGATATTTATGTAGCTGAGCTTTCTTTAGAGGCTTTGATGAATGAAGTTAAGCCGATTAAGTTTAAAGAAGCGCCAAAGTATCCTTTAGTTATTAAAGATATGGCTTTTGCTGTTAAAAAAGATGTTACATCTGATATGGTTAGTGATGTTATTAGAAAAGCTGGCGGAAGGCTTTTGACGGATATTCAGTTATTTGATGTATATGAAGGAGAAAATGTAGGCTCTGATGAGAGGTCTTTAGCTTATTCATTAACATTTTCTTCACCGGTTAAGACTTTAAGTGAAGAAGAGGTTATGGAAGTGTTTAACAATATTATAGTTAAAGTTGAGGATAAATTGGGAGCTAAACTTAGAAATAAATAGTAATATTTTTACTATTTATTTTGCTATTTACATATAATATTATATAGGTTATTTACATTGAATAAAAATTTTGATATAAAAATTCGACAATTATTGACAAGCGTTTTAAAATATAATAAAATAATATTGCTTAGCACGTGTTGTAGAAAATTTTACTTTGCCTGTTTTTACAATGTGTGCTGTTGCAATTTTAGCCATTTTTTATAAATGGTGCACAAGTACTTCGGTGTGGTTGAAGCCGATGAAATTTTTAAATTTTAAAAATTTCTAGTAATTCTCTTACATTTCAACCTTTTAACCGGGTCTATAGCCAAGTGGTAAGGCATGGGACTGCAACTCCCTGATCGTTGGTTCAAATCCGACTAGGCCCTCCATTGAAATATAAAGGAATTCTAGTGATAGAGTTTCTTTTTTCTTTAAAAACGTATCAGTAACGTATCAGTTTTCATATTTTGTTTTTTGGCTTTATTATATTGTCAAATATGTGACAATAAATAAAAATTATTAGAATAATAAAAATGGATATAATAATGTTAGATAATTAGAAATGAACTTTTATTTTTTTATTGGAGCCTCTTGTTAAAAATAAAAATATAGGTTATACTTATATAGTATGCGAGGAGGATTTGTATGAAGAAACTTACTAAGCATAAATTAGCATTTTTTATAAGTTTAATAAGTATTTTAGTTTTATTTGGCGGGGTAGGATATTTTATCTTTTCTATCTCAAAATTGAATAATGTAGAGAATAATTTAAGACTGTTTGGTTCGATTGGACTTGGAATTGTTAGTTTAATTTTATTTATTTTATGTCTTAGATTTTTAAATAAATATAAAAAAGTAAAGCTTACGATTGTAATTATTTTAATGTTGTTAATTGGTGGTATTGGTATTTTTGCTGCTTATAATGTAGATAAGGTTTATGGTACTTTAGCTAAAGTAAGTGATACTTCTGGTTATACAACTTATTCAGCTAGTTTAGTAACTTTAAAGGATAATGAAGCTGAAAGTATTAAAGATATTGGAGATTCAGAAATTGGTATTTTAAATGATGATACTAGTTATGAAGGAAATATAATTCCAAAAGAGGTAATTGAAGAACAAAAACTTGACAATAAAACTAAAGAATATGATAGTTATATTGCGATGATTGATGCTTTAGACTCTGGTGAGATTGATTATATATTTTTACCTACTAATTATTCAGTAATGTTTGGAAGTATGGAAGGTTATGAAGATATTGGTGATAAGACTAAGGTTTTATTAACGCAATCTAAAAAGGTTAAGGATGAAAGTAGCAGTGATGATAGTACGAATACGAAGGCTATTACTGAACCTTTTACAGTTTTATTAATGGGTGTTGATTCGGATGCAGAAGGTATTCAAAATGGATCATTTAATGGTGATTCACTTATGCTTATTACTTTCAATCCAAAAACACTTAGTACAACTATTTTGAGTATACCAAGAGATTCTTATGTTCCAATTGCATGTTTTTCTGGACAAAGAAAAAATAAAATTACACATGCGGCTTGGAAAGGCGAGACATGTATGATGAATACAATTGAGAATTTCTTAGATGTTAATATTGATTATTATGTGAAGATAAATTTTGCAGGCGTTGTTCAACTTGTCGATACATTAGGTGGGGTTGAAATTGATGTCCCATATAATTTATGTGAACAAAATAGTAAACGTCAGTGGGGAGAAAATACTGTATATATTGAAAAAGGTTTGCAGACATTAAATGGTGAGCAGGCTTTGGCTTATGCTCGTAATCGTCATCCAAATCCAAGTCAATGTTCTTCTAAATGGACAAATTATACAAGTAATGATTTTATTCGTGGTGAACATCAACAAGAAGTTGTTACTGCTCTTTTGAATAAATTTAAAGATATTAATAGTTTAGATACAGTTTATAAGTTATTAGATACTATTAGTAATAATATGGTTACGAATATGAGTACTGATCAGATTTTATCTTTATACAATGTATTTAAAGATGTTGCTTCTAAGAGTGCGGGTATGGATAATATGGCTGATGTTTTAGGTATCCAAAGATTAAAATTAAATGGTTATGATGCGAGAATATATGATTATGGTGGAACTAATTTATCGCTTTATAATTATGTGTTGTATGATGATAGTGTTGAGGCTGTATCTAATGCGATGAAAGAAAATTTGGGTGAGAAGAAAACTAAGGTGGTTAAATCATTTAGTTTTGATGTTAACACCCCTTATGAAAAAGAAGTTATTGGAGCTGATGAGACTGGTTCTAAGTCTTTGGTTCAACTTCCAAATTTTGTTGGACAATCAGTGGAATATGTACGTTCTTACTGCTCTAGAAATGGTATTAGTGTGACTGTTAAGGGTGGTAATGGATATGTAATCAGTCAAAGTGTTCCATCAGGAGCAAATATTGAAGATGTTAATTCAATTACGGTGACTGCCGGTGGCGGAACTAGTACAAATTCATCAAGTAGTAGTTCTAGTAGTTCTTCAAGTAGTTCAGATTCATCAAATTCTTCAAGTGATAATACAACAGATGATAAAGGTGATGATGTATTAGATGATTCTGGTGTATTGCCCGATGGTGATAAAACGCCAGTAACTCCACCTATAACAAATGATGATACTGGTGATGGAGGTAAAGAAGAAGAAACTACTACTGAATAAAACTCAAAAATTTGAGTTTTTTTCTTTTATCATTGATTTTTAAAGCTATTTATAAGATAATATTAAAGGAAAGAGGGATATTATGGATAGAAAAGAATTTGCAGATAGATTATTAAAAACGGAACACGATTTTGAATATTATGAAAAATTATATCCAGAAAGAAATTTAGATGATAAAGCAATAGTTACAAGATATGCACCTAGTCCAACTGGCTTTGTACATTTAGGAGCTTTATATGCAGCTTTTATTGCTAGAAAGATGGCTAAACAAAGTAATGGTGTGTTTTTTCTAAGAATAGAGGATACTGATCAAAAGAGAAGTATTGAAGATGGGGTTAATAAAATAATTACTGATTTAGCTAATTTTGATATTACTTTTGATGAGGGAGTTACTTTAGATGGTGATAAAGGTAATTATGGACCTTATACTCAAAGTGAAAGAGGAGATATTTATAAGGCTTTTGCTAAAAAATTAATTATTGAAGATAAGGCTTATCCTTGTTTTTGTTCACCAGAAAGTTTACAAGAAGATAGAGAAAGACAAGAAAAGCATAAAGAGAGAATAGGTTATTATGGATATTATGCGAGATGCCGTAATTTATCTATGGAAGAGGCACTTGAAAAAATAGATAATGGTGAAAAATATATTATTCGTTTAAAATCTAAAGGTAATTTTAATCATAGATTTAAGTTTAAGGATGAGATTAAAGGAAAGATGGAGCTTCCTGAAAATGATCAAGATATTGTTATTATTAAATCTGATGGACTTCCAACATATCATTTTGCGCATGCAGTTGATGATCATTTGATGAGAACGACTCATGTTATTAGAGGTGATGAGTGGCTTTCTTCTGTTCCTGTTCATGTTCAGTTATTTGAATATTTAGGCTTTAAGGTTCCTAAATATGCACATATTTCGCCAATAACTATTGAGGATAATGGTACTAAAAGAAAACTTAGTAAGAGAAAAGATCCTGAGGCGGCTATTAGTTATTATCACGAAAAAGGTATTCCTAATAAGGCAGTTATGCTTTATTTAGAGACGGTTGCTAATTCTAATTTTGAAATGTGGATGAATCAAAATAAAGATAAAGATGTATCAGAGTTTGTTTTAGATTTTAAAAAGATGCCGGCGGGTGGAAGTTTATTTGATTACGATAAGCTTATGAATATTTCTAAAAATTATATCAGTACTTTAAAAGCTACAGAAGTATATGATATGACTTTAGAGTGGGCTTTGGCTTATGATAAAGATTTTGCATCACTTTTAGAAAAATATAAAGATTATTCTACAGCTATATTTAATATTGAAAGAGAGCAGAAAAAGCCTCGTAAAGATATTGGATATTTTGGAGATGTTAAAAATCAGATTTGGTATATGTATGATGAACTTTTTGAACCTAAAGAGTATGAATGGCAAAAAGTTACTGAAAAGTGTGAAATTAAAAATATTTTAGATGTTTATTTGAATAAATATTATAATAAAGATGATGATAAGAATACTTGGTTTGATAATATGAAAAAAGCGGCTGTAGAACTTGGATATGCGGGTGAAATGAAAGAATATAAAGAAAATCCTGATAATTATAAAGGAAGTATTGCGGACTTTAGTACAGTTGTTAGAGTTAGTTTGACTAGTAAATCAAATACTCCTGATTTATATGAAATTATGAGATTGCTTGGAAAAGATAGAATGATGGAGAGAGTAAAGATGGTTATTTAATCATCTTTTTTTATAAAAATTTTGTCATTTTTTAGCACTTACACTTGACAAGTGCTAAAAAGAGTGGTATAACATAATTGTAAAAGAAAGAAGGATGGAAAATGAGAATGTTACCAAGAAAATTTGATTTAGATAGTATGTTTGATATTTTTACTCCAACAGATGGTATGAAATGTGATATTTACGAAAATAAAGGAAATTATGTTATTGAAGCTGATATGCCAGGACTTGATAAGAAGGATGTAACAGTTGATTATAATGATGGTTATTTAACTATTAAAGCTTCTAAGAGTTCTGAAGAAAATGAAGAAGAGAAAGATTACATTCGCCAAGAGAGATTTTATGGAACTATGGAACGTAAATTCTATGTTGGTGATATAGATGAGAGTAAAGTATCAGCTGAGTTTAAAGATGGTGTTTTGAAAGTATGTTTACCTAAAGATACTATCGAAAAAGCTTCTAAATCAATTGAGATTAAATAATTATAAATTAAAATGGCTTTTTAAGTCATTTTTTTTGTGATATAATTTTATATAAGTTTAGAGGTGCAAATATGACAAAAGAAGAATTGAAAAAATTTTATAGTGAAGATGAAAAATTATATGATTTAAATGAGAATAAGAAGTTTTTATATATGTTTAATCATTTGATTGATGAAGGGTATGAACTTTTTATTGGAATTGATGAAATGCAAGATATGATTGATAGGCTTGCTGCATGGTATGAAATTAAGTTTCCCGAAAGAGAATTTGATTTTTATGATGGAAAGATGACTAATGATTTTAGTAAGTTTAAAGAATTATCTGATGTTATGGATATTAAACAATTATTTTTTAGATTGACTGATAATCAACAAAAATTAATTGAAGGTTTATATAGGTCAAATGTTCAAAAAAGTTATCCTATTTATGATATGGATAAAGTTGTTGGTGTAAGTAAAAAGGTATATTATAAAGCCAAAAGAACAGAGAATGATAAGTATTTTTCTAAGCATAAAGATTTTGTGGTGAGTGCGGATGCGAAAACTGGATTAGTTGATATGGATTATGAGATAGAAAAATATGTATCTGATAATGAAATTGATATTTACAATTTAGTTAAATTATTTATTGATGAACATTTTGATAAATTAGATTTTTCTGAACTTGAAAAAGCATCAAACAATAAATATTTGGACAATTATTTGAGGGATAGATTATTGGAGTTTGTAGCTTTAAAACTGTTATATTCTAGAAAAACTACTCCTTTTCGAGGATATGAGAGGGCTAAAAGATTTATGGATGAATTTAATAAGAAGCTTGGTTTAAATTTATCTATGGATAGACTTGATAATATTATGAATAGGGATTATAAAGAAGATAGATCTAAAGTGAAGATAATATCACTTTAGATTTTTCTATGGTTTTGTTTTATTTCTTAGAATTTATAAATTAATACTTGACCTAAAGTTAGGTCTAGGTGCTACAATTATATTAGAACATGAATAAAAATTATGTTAAAGAGATGTTGTAATAATATTTTTTAAAAAAATTTAAAAGGGAGAAAATATGAGATAGAATTAAAGACAAATATTAATAATTAATTTACTAATAATATTTAGTAAATTTTTTTGTTATATTTTATTGACACGGTGTCAGAAATTTAATATAATGAGAATGTAAGAAAATTGACAAAGTGTCAAGATGAGGTGATTTTATGGAACATAGTGATTTAAGAAAAGAAGAAATTATTAAGGCTTGTACAGATTTATATGATAAGTATAATTTTAAGGACATAACAATAAAACTGATAAGTGAACAAACGACATTTTCAAGACCATCTATTTATAATTATTTTGAAACAAAGGAAGAAATTTTTTTGGCATTATTTCAAAAAGAATATGAAAAATGGCAGTATGAAGTTGATGCGATAAGAAATAATAATGAAAGTCTTACGAAAGATGAGTTTGCGGAAAAGTTAGCTCATACGCTTGAAGATAAGGAAAGATTATTGAAGCTTTTGTCAATGAATATGTATGATTTAGAAGAAAATAGCCGAATAGAGAGACTAACGGAGTTTAAAAAGGCTTATGGGAATGCGGTTCATGCTGTAAGACTTTGTTTAAATAAGTTTTTTAAAGATATGAGTGAAGAAGATACGATAGAATTTATTTATTCATTTTTCCCATTTATGTTTGGTATATCTCCTTATGCGAGTGTGACTAAAAAACAAAAACAAGCAATGGAAGAAGCTGGAATTAAATATAAATATTTTACAATTTACGAGATTGCATATATGGGTATTAGGAAATTACTTGGATAGGAGATGTTTATGAAAAAGATAATTGTAATTATAGGTTTAATAATTATAGTAATTGGAATAATTATATATTTTGCATTTATAAATAATAATTCTAGTAATGAGATGGATGAAGATATTGAAAATAATTCTACTACTTCAGAAAATAATGAAGATACTAGTGAAGATAGTGATTTAGGGGATGAGAATATGAGAATTAGTGTGAGAGATGGTAGTCATGAAATTATATTTGAACTTAATGATAGCAGTGCATCTAAAAGTTTGTATGAACAATTACCCCTTACTTTGGGTGTAGAAAATTTTAGTTCTAATGAAAAAATATTTTATCCTACAAGTGAACTTGATACTGATAGTACTCCAATATCAAATGGTGGCGGGGAAGGAACGTTAGCTTATTATGCACCATGGGGTGATGTGGTAATGTTTTATGATTCTTTTACATCTGCTAGTGGTTTATATGAATTAGGCGTGGCTGTTTCTGGAACTAATCAGATAGGAAATTTATCTGGTGAGATAACAATAGAAAAATTAGAAAATTAATTAGGAGGGATTTATGAATATTACAAAAAAAGCTTTAGAAAATCACGATGAAATTTTTAATGGAGTAAAGTATGCTCCAGCTGGTGAGAATAGACCAATGGATGAAACTAATCCAGAATATGTTGAAACATTTTTAAATTTTGCATTTGATGAAGTTTATGAACATGGAAATTATGATAAGAAATTAAGATGGATGATAATTTTAGCAAGTATGATTGCTTAAAATACGAGAGACCGTTATAAAGTGTTTTTAGCAGGGACTTTAAATAATCGCAACAGTAACGCAATTACTTCCATATATAGGTTATCCTAGAAGCCTTAATGTTTTAAGATGTATTGATGAGGTGTGTAAATAATGAAAATAGTAGTTTTAACTGGAAGTCCACACAAGATAGGTACTTCTAATACTTTAGTAAATGAATTTGTTAAAGGGGCAGAAGAGAATGGTCATAATGTAGTAAGATTTGATACTCCATTTTTGAGTATTCATCCATGTATAGGTTGTGATCACTGTGGTATGAATGGATCATGTGTATTTAATGATGATATGCCAAAAATATTAGATACTATTTTAGAATCTGACATGATAGTGTTTGCAACACCAATTTATTACTTTGGTTTTTCTGCTCAAATTAAAAGTGCAATTGATAGATTTTATTCTAGAAATGGAAAGATACAAAGTAAACATTTAAAGTCAGTATTTATTGCAACTGCTTGGAACAATGATGAACAAGTGATGAGCGGAATAAAAAAACATATAGACATTTTAATAGATTATTTGAATTTAGATAATAGGGGGATGATACTGGCAAAAGGATATGGTTATACAGGAGCTAGTACAGAAAATAAATATAAGGAAGAGGCCTATAATTTAGGTAAAAGAGTTTAGATATGAAAAAAAGAGAAAAATCTCTTTATGCCATAATATCCCTTTTATTTTAGTATTCATATTACTATTTAAATAGAAAACAGCGCCTATCTCATCACCGATGATTTAGGTGTGTTAAATTGGTCGCATTCAATAACTTTGTATTGAATGTTCCTTTTTATTATATAAGATCTTTCTCATCTATATACATTTTAACATAAATTTAACTTTATGGGAAACTTAAATTTTATTTTAAATAATATTGTATTATAAGTTTATATTTATGTTATTGGGGGTTTTAGTGTATAATTTAAGTAGTAGGATTTAATATGGAGGTTTTAGATGAAAAAATTAAAAGGTGGAGTATCTTTAGTTATTTTGGGTAATATTTTATATTTGGTTTATATATTTTTTGGCTATAGTGAAAGTTCTTTTGGTGAATTTACATCAGGATTACTTCTAGGTCTTTCAGTGGGAATTAGTTTAATTGGAATTATTATGCTTATTATTTATGTTTCAAAAGAAAAATAATACTTTATTTATGGAGTGATAAAATGAGTGAGATTGAAATTATTAAATTAGTGTTTGGAATATTTTTATCTATTGGTGGTTTAGTATTAATTATTTTAGCTTTTAAGTTATTTTACAAGTATTTAATTATGGAAAAAAGATGCACGTCTAAAACAGAGGGAATAGTTAAAAGATATACGATGGCAAGTTATTCTGGTGTTCATTTGCCTATTGTTTATTATGAGATTGGTGGAAAAGAGTATAAGATTAAAGGCCCTGAGTATAAATGGGTTATTGAAAAGACAGTAAGTACACCTTTTAGTAAAAATGAGGTGGAATATAAAGAAGAGAATGGAAATTCGAGGATTAATAGATCTTTAAATTCTTTTGGTGGAGTATATAAAAATCCTATTCAAGAGTTATATCCAGTTAACTCTAAATTAGATGTTTTTTATGATCCAAATCATCCCCAAATTGCTTATGTTTTAAGATACTCTAATAAGAAGAGTTTCTTTTGGTTGATGTTTATATCAGGGATACTAACATTAATAATAGATTTATTAATTTTGATATGTTTATGAATTAATTTTAAATGTTATTAATGCGGGCAAAAATTCAAATTATTGTTGATAGAAATAAGTGCCTTTATGTGATATATTTGTTTTTGAGGTGAGAATAATGAATTTAGGAAAAAGTTTAGTGGATGCTAGAAAGAAATGTGGTTTATCGCAAGAGAGGGTAGCTGAAAAATTAGGGGTGAGTAGACAGACTATTTCTAAATGGGAAACAAATGAAACTTTACCAGATATTTATCAAGCTAAAAGGCTTTCTAAACTTTATAATTTATCATTGGATGAATTGATTAGTTTTGATGTTGAGTTAAAAGAAATCGAGGATGTTATTAAAAATACTGATGAAAAAATAGAATCTAAAATTAACTGGACTAATGCTTGGGGTAAAAAGTATCCAGTATTACTTAATTATCCATCTTTAGTAGATGTGGAAAAATATGCGAGAATAATAAGGCAATTATTGGATAGTTTAGCTACTAACTATGGATATAGTAAGTTAGATAGTATGCTTGTTTTAAAAGATATTTTATATCATGAGTGGAAAGATAAAAAGTAGTATTTAATTATTAAAAAAATGTGCATTTGTTTTGCACGTTTTTTTGAAATTTATTGCATTTTATATAACTATTCGTTATACTTATATATAAGGAATGTTCGATAGTTGGGTGGGGCCAAACTTCTATTTAGAGTGGAGGCGATATAATGAACAAGAAAGATTTTTTAATCTTTGCTTTAGTAATTATCATCTTCTTTTTATTATCGCTATTATTAATAACCTTAATATAAAAGAACTCACCTAACACATCTGTGATTAGGTGATCCAATTTCTTGGCACCGCCCAACATTGCAGTATTGAACGTTCCTTTTTTATTATATGAGATTTCTCTCATCTATATACATTGTAACACATTTTTAACTTTAAGACAATTAGTGGTGTTATATTGGTATACAGATTTTTTTCTGATATAATATTTTATAGAAGTAGGGGAAAATATTAAAATGTTATGTTTGGGTGACATATTTCCATCTTTAAATGGTGGATATAAGGGCATTAAAATATTATAATTGTATCAGATATTTAAAAGCTTTTGTTAGGGTGATTTTATTATAAAGTTTGGGAGGTTATATGAAAAAAATATTAATTCATGGATCTGGTCATAAGGCTGATAGCTATAATGAGACAATTAAATATATGAATAGTGATGATGTTTTGCTTCCAGATTTATCTTTGATTTTGAATGGTAAGAAGGCTAGTTATGATAATTTGTATTCTTCCTTTATAGAATACTGTAATAAGGTTTCAGGAAAAGTAGATTTATGTGGTCTTTCATTAGGCGGTATTTTAGCTTTAAATTATGTTTTGGATTTTCCAGATAAAGTTAATTCATTGGTACTAATTGGAACACCATATAAAGTGCCTAAATTTATGTTTGGGATTCAAAATATTATTTTTAGATTTTTGCCTAAATCAATGTTTGATAGTATGGCTTTTAATAAGAAAGATACATTTATTTTAGGCAAGTCTATGAAAAATTTGGATTTTAGTAGTAGGGTTTCGGAGATTAAATGTAAAACTTTAATAATATGTGGTGAGAAAGATAAGGCAAATATTAAGTCTGCATATTATTTAGCTAAACATATTAAAAATTCAGAGTTAAAGATTATTGAAAAAGCTTCACATATTATAAATGAGGAGTGTCCAAAGGTTTTAGCAAATATATTAAATGAATTTTATAATTAATGTATTATTTTGAAAGTGGGTTTTAAAATGAGAAAAAGAAAGTATTTGGTTTTGGGAATTATAGGTTATACGATAGCTATTTTGATATTACTATTTTATTTAATGATGGAATTTAGGGTTCAGATGACAGAAATGGCTAGACTTGGTTTAATGTGCGTTATGGCCTCTTTTATGTATGTTGGTGGCTTTTGTTTATCAAAGTATTACGAAAATAATAAACCGATGAAGATAAATTTATATGTGTATTTTGTTTTATATTTAGTTTTACTTATAACACTTACTTTATTTGATAGTTTGTGGCTTAGAAATGGTTTTAATTTTCAAGGATTTACTAATTTAGAGGAACGCGTTAATTTGATGCCATTTGAAACGATTATGACATTTATTCAAAAGTTTGATAGTATGTATTCGACAAGTCAGGTAATGCTTAATTTATTTGGTAATGTGTGTGCTTTTATGCCAATGGCTTTCTTTTTACTACTTTTATTTAAGAAGCAAAATAAATTTAGATATTTTGTTATTACTATGGTATTGATGATACTTGGAATAGAGTTTTTACAGTTAGTTACTGGCTCTGGTAGATTTGATGTTGATGATTTGATTCTTAATTTATCTGGAGCTGTTTTAGCTTATTTAATTTTAAAAGTTCGGAGTGTTGATGATTTGATTCATAATATATTTTTACTTCAGCACAATAAGATAAGTAGAAAGTCTTATATTAAAATGGGTTTGTTTGTATTAATTGTTGTTTGTCTTTTTATAGGACTTATAAAATACAGAAATATGTTATATGACAAGAATTATGAAGAGTATGACAAAATAAATCATCCAAATATAACTTTTGAATACAATGATGAATGCACTAGTAATAATTTGTTTTATGAAAATGAGATTTATAAATATTATTTTGAATGTTATGATAATAATGAATTTTATTTGATTGTTAATAATGAGGATAAGTTTCAAGTTAAAGAGTTTTTGGATGATTCAAAATATAATTATGATATTGGTATGCTTTTAACTGTTTTTGATTATAGTGATATTGATTATAAAGCCCAAAATAAATATCCACATTTTAATTTGAGTGTAAATAATGAAGTTGGTAATAGTTATTTTGGTCCTAGTGATGTGGAGTCAGATATAGCTAAATTAGTTTTAACTGATAAGTCTACTGATGGGTATAATTTGAATTTTGAGGTAAATATTATTCCAAAAAATAGTGGGGAAAGAGTTATGAATATTGATTTTGAGTTTACAGATGCGAGTGGTAAAATCACGGTAGTGACTAAAAAGGTAAAAATTATAGTTGATGATGATATGAATGTAGAGTATAGTTTGGAATAGTTTATTTAGAGAGGTTTAAGATGAAAAGGAAAATATTAATTATAGTGGTTGTTTTGCTCGTTTTATATTTGATTTTTAGAATAATACCATTTGGTTTTACTAAAAAAAGTTTTACTTATGATTTGAGTGATGGTAAACAAACGGTGATATTGGGTGTTCCAAGGTTGTCTTTTCTCGGTAGAGAAAATGATAGAAGTTATTCATATAAAAATGTTAGGGGTAATAATGTTTTAAAAAAAGAAGTGAAGAATTTTTTAAATACATTGAAAAAAGTTAAATGTAATGATACAACTTATTATTATGATAAGGATAATAATTTTACAGTAATTAATTATTCTATAAAAAATTATATTTTGTATAATACGATTACTTATGATGTGAGATATGGAAATTATTGTTTTGTAAAAAAGGCGGAAGAATATTCTAAAAAATTAGGTAGTATGCTTAGTATTCATGCGATGGGTAACAGTTTCACTCTTTCACCTAATCAAGAATTTAAACCGATGCTTAGAATGTCATTTGTTGATAGTTATGATGATAATGGAAATTTTACTGCTGATGTGACTGTAGAATATTTAACACCTACTGATGATTGGAGATATGTTTCAAGAAAAGAAATAGAAAAGTCTAGTGGGACGTACGAGATTAAAGGAGATAAATTATATTATACTCGTGATAAAATTACTTCAAAAGCTGATGATGTTGATATTCCTTCAATTTCGGTATTTGAAATTGTGGATGGTAAGTTAATTTTAGAGGATAATTATTTAGCAGATTATGCGGATGAGGTAATTTTAAATTAGGAGAGATTATGGAATTTAATGAAGATGAGATAAAAACTAAAGGAAAGATGTATACTTTTATTATTATTGTAGTAATCTTAGTAATTGTGTTTATTTGTTTAAGTATATATTTTTCATTTAAAGCGCTTGGCGAAGATTTATCTAAAAAATATTATTATTATTATGTGGATATTAATAATCAAAATAAAGATGAGATTATGAGTCTTTTAAATGAAGAAACAGATAATATGACGGGCATTAATTATTGTGATTCGATGTATAAAATTGAATATTATAATACTTTTCCAGATGGAACAAATTATACAATTTACTGCAAGGATACTGATAATATAGGTTTTAGTATTGATAAACTGGGTGAGGATAAATTACAAAGTTATATTTATAAATATGGGGATATGGAGAGAAGATAGATTAGTAATATGTTTACTAGTCTTTTTAAATTTTATTTTAAAATGTCACTTACTTGTCATTTTAGTTATTATATAATGTAATCAAAAGGGAGGAAGAAATATGGAAATATTAAGAGCCGAGAATCTTTCAAAAGTTTATGGTAAAGGTGAGAATAAGGTTGTTGCTTTGGATAATGTATCTTTTTCAGTTGAAAAAGGTGAATTTGTGGCGATTGTAGGAGCAAGTGGGTCTGGTAAATCAACACTTCTTCATTTAGTTGGGGGAGTAGATAGACCGACTAAAGGAAAAGTTTATATTAATGGTAAAAATATTTATGAAATGAATGATGATAAACTAGCTATTTTTCGAAGAAGGCAAATAGGTTTAATTTATCAATTTTATAATTTGATTCCTATATTGAATGTGGAAGAGAATATAACATTACCTCTTGAATTAGATAATAGAAAAGCAGATAAGAAGCAGTTAAAACAATTATTAAAATTATTAGGTTTAGAATATAGAAAAGATCATTTACCTAATGAGCTTTCAGGTGGACAGCAACAAAGAGTTTCTATTGGAAGAGCTTTGATTACTAATCCAGCAATCATTTTAGCTGATGAACCTACAGGAAATTTGGATTCAAAGTCAAGTGATGAGATTGTTTCATTATTAAAAAAATCTAACAAAGAATATAACCAAACAATTATTATGATTACTCACAATATGGAAATTGCTCAGCAAGCTGATAGAATTATTCAAATTGAAGATGGAAAGATAATTCAGGAGGACTAAAGATGAAGGCTTTAAATAAATTATCGCTTAAAAATCTTCTTTTAAATAAAAAAAGAAGTATTGGTACTTTAATAGGCATTATATTATCAGTTGCTTTAATATGTGCGGTTGCAGGAATGTTTATCAGTTTACAAGATGCATTAGTACAAACAGAAATAGAAAGTAAAGGTAATTATCATATTGTGCTTTTTAACCAGACTAATGATGATTTAAAAGTACTTGAGAATAATCGTGATATAGAAGAAATAGATGTTTTGCGCGATATTGGTTATTCTGATTTTAAAGATAAAAATGAAGATAGGCAGTATATACATTTATATTCTTATGATGATGAAAAAAGTTTTACTAATTTAACAGTATATTTGCTTGATGGGGAATATCCAAAGAATAGTAATGAAATTTTGATAAGTGAAGAGCTATATTTACTTGATAAGGATAAATATGATATTGGTAAGTCTATTTCTTTGAATTATGGTGTGAGAAAATCGTTAGATGGATACACTATGACTAAAGAAAATCCATATAATGAAGATGAGTTAATAAGTAATTCTAAAGAAAGAACATTTACTATTGTAGGTATTATGGATAGAGATTATGAATTAGATCCATATGGAGATCCTGGAATTGGATGCCTTACACTAGGTTTAGAAAATAGTTCTAATAAAAAGCAAAGTGTTTATATACGTATAAAAAATCCAGTTAGTTATGAAAAAACATTTTCAGAAATTTTAGGAACTACTTTTACAAATGATTCACTAACAGCAACTGATAAATATAGTATTAATGCTTCATTACTCAGATGGCAAGCTCTAAAGTTTGATTCTGGTACAACTACTATGATTTATTCGCTTATTACAGTTTTGCTTACAATCATTGTGGGAACAAGTGTATTTTGTATTAAAAATTCTTTTGATATATCTGTGATGGAAAAGAAAAAAAATTATGGTATGCTTGCAAGTGCGGGAGCAACAAAAAAACAAATTAAAAGAAGTGTTATTGCTGAAGGATTAATGATTGGTATGGTCGGTATTCCAATAGGTATTATTGTGGGTTATTTGGCAGTATTTATTTTAACTATTATTGTAAATTCAGTAATTGGTAATTTTATTACAAGAAATGTGGAAATGAAATGTATTATTTCACTGTTTCCTATATTAGTGTCTGTTATACTTGGGGTAGTAACAATTTATTTTTCTAGTGTTAGAGCAGCTAAGAAAGCAAGTAAGGTTAGTCCAATAGATTTAATTAGAAGTAATGATGATGTAAAAGTTAATAAAAAGAAATTAAAAACACCGTCTATTATTAAAAAAATATTTGGTATTGGTGGAGTGATTGCTTATAAGAATTTAAAAAGAAGTAAGAAAAAATATAGAACAACGGTTATTTCTTTAGCTGTTAGTGTGTTTGTATTTATTAGTATGAATACTTTTATGTATTATACATTTTCAGTAACAAATACATATTATAATAATATTGATTATAATATTATGGTAACATCATCTTTTGAGGATTCACCAAAACTTGAAGATGCTTTAAAAGTAGAAGGTACTGATGACTATACGATGCTATATCAAAGTTCTCTTACTACTGATGGTTATTTGGAGATAGATGATTTGTCTAAATTAACTGACTTTGGAAAAAATATTTTAGAAGAAGGATTAAGAGAGCAAGGTTGTTATGATGAGAGAAAAGATACTTTTGATATGGATTGTGATAAAAAACGTAAAATGAATATTATTGGTATGGATGAAAAATCTTTTAAAGAGTATGTAGATAAATTAGGCTTAGATTATAATAGTGTGAAAAATAAAGGGGTTTTAGTAAATAGTTATTCATATATTAATGCTGAAGGGGTTCGAATGGAAAAAGGTATTTATAATTATAAAAAGGATGAGACAATCAAAGGTACTTATAATGGTAGTCCACTCGAAATTGATGTTTCAGAAGTTACAAATGTAAGACCAAGTGGACTTGAAAACTTTTGGGATTCTGGCGGATATTTAATTGTATCGGAAGAAGAATATCATGATTTAGATTTTAGACCTTATATTTTAACAATTCAAGCAGATAATCCTACGCAAGTTACCTTAGATATAGATGAAGAGTTACCAGAATTAAGTGCGGTAAATATTGAAGAGAATGCACAAGCGGAAAAATCATTATATTTACTTATGGCAATATTCTTATATGGATTTATTGCAGTAATTACTTTGATTGGGGTAACTAATATATTTAATACAATAACATCTAATTTAGAGCTTAGACAAAAAGAGTTTGCAATGCTTAAAAGTGTTGGAATGACAAAAAAAGAATTTAACCGAATGATTAATTTAGAAACAATATTTTATTCTGTAAAGGCACTTATTTATGGTATTGTTTTAGGAACTATTGGTTCATATTTAATATATTTGGCAACGGCTAATAAAATGGATTATGGTTATCATTTCCCACTTGCCGCTACTATTATTTCTATTTTTGCAGTATTTATTTTAGTGTATATTATTATGCGTTATTCAATGAATAAAATTAATAAGCAAAATACTATTGAAACAATCAGAAAGGATAATATTTAAAGGGAAAATTATTCCCTTTTTTGGTATACTAGTATTGAGAGGAGAAGCTTATGTATGTTTTGTTAATAGAAGATAATCAAAATATTATTGATGGTTTAAAATATTCTTTAGAGCAAGAAGATTATAAAGTTTTTATTTGCACTAATGTGTTAGATACTATAGAGTTTTTAAAAGAAAATAAGTCAGTAGATATTGCTATTATAGATGTGTCTTTGCCTGATGGAGATGGATTTGATTTATATCAAAATTATATTAAAGAAAAAAATATTCCTAGTATATTTTTAACGGCTAAAGATAGTGAGGATGATGTTGTAAAGGGGTTAGAACTTGGCGCAAGTGATTATATGACAAAACCTTTCTCTACAAGGGAATTACTAGCCCGTATAAAAAGGAATATTATGAAACATAAAAATGAGGCGATTATTAGCATAGATGATGTTAGTTTTGATTTTGATAAAATGGAAGTAAGTAAGGATGGAAAGGTTATTCCGTTAACTAGACTTGAACTTAAAATATTACATTTACTTTTTACTAATTTGGGAAAGGTTGTAAGAAGAGATTATATAATTGAAAAGATATGGGAGTGGACAAGTAATGATGTTAATGATAATACGGTTACAGTTTATATGAAAAGAATTAGGGAAAAAATTGGGGTTAATATAATTATTACTATTAAAGGAATAGGATATAGAATAGATGATACTAGAAAATAAGGTTCATTTAAAAAAGTTTTTATTAATGTCGCTTATCCCAATTATTGTTTTTTTAATTATCGGAAATATATTTTTCTTTTATCAATATCAATCTTATATTCAAAATTATAATAGTAAAATAGCAGTAATCGTTAGTTTAGTTGAGAAAGAATATCCTAATATAGATAGGAATGAACTTATTTCTATTTTAAATAGTGATGATAAAGTTTCTGAGGATATTTTTAGTAGATATGGAATTGATGTACAAAAAGAATCTATAATTATGGAAAATGACCGATTATTTAGTAGATTTATAATTATATATAATATTTTATTTATTGGTTTAGCTTTGAGTATTATTTTGTTATATTTGAAGCACGAGAATAATCAAGATAAAGAAATTAAAAGAATTGTAAAGTGTATCAAAGAGATTAATAAGAAAAATTATGCGATTAATATAGAAGATAATACGGAAGATGAGCTTTCTATTTTAAAAAATGAAATATACAAAACGACGGTTATGTTAAAGGAGATGGCTGAGAATTCTAAGGATGATAAGTTAAGGTTAAAGGATTCTTTATCTGATATATCTCATCAGTTAAAAACACCGTTAACTTCAATTAATATTATGCTTGATAATATTTTAGATAATCCGAATATGGATGCAGATACTAAGGAGAAATTTATTCAAAGTATTAAAAGAGAAGTTACAAATATTAGTAATTTAGCTACGGAAATATTAAAATTATCGAAGTTTGATGCTAATGTGGTTAGGTTTGAAAATAAAGAGGTTTTAGTAAAAGATATTATAAAAAAAGCTATTTCTAATGTTGAGATGATGGCTGAGATAAAGAATGTGGAGATTAAGGTGGTTTTTCATGATAATGTTAAGCTTGTTTGTGATTTGAATTGGCAGGTGGAGGCTATTATTAATATTTTAAAAAATTGTATTGAGCATTCTAGTGAAAATTCTTTTATTAATATAGAGGTTATAGATAATAAGATATATAAAGAAATTATTATTAAAGATTCTGGTGAGGGTATTGATAAAAAAGATTTACTTCATATTTTTGAAAGATTTTATAAGGGAAAAAATTCTTCGAAAGATAGTGTGGGAATAGGTTTAGCGCTTGCAAAAAAAATAATTGAAATGAATAATGGTTCAATTAGTGTTAATTCAGTTAAGGGAAAAGGAACTATTTTTACGATTAGGTATTATTAGTATTACTATTTTGTAAGATATTAATTTTTAAAGACATGCTATAATAAAAGTGGTGATAAAAGTGAAAACGGTTATGATTGTCGAAGATGATAAAATTATAAGTGAAGAGTTAACTCATCTTTTAGAGACTTCTGGTTATAATGTTATAACTTTAACTAATTATGATAATACATTAGAGGATATTTTAAATAGTAATTTTGATTTACTATTATTGGATATAAATTTACCGAAGGTTAATGGTGAATTTCTTTTGAAGGAAATTAGAAAGGTATCTAATGTACCAATTATTATGCTAACTAGTAGAGCACTAGAAACTGATGAGGTATTATCTATGTCTTATGGGGCTGATGATTATATAACAAAACCTTATAATCCGACTATTTTGCTTTTGAGGATTGCTAATATTTTTAGAAGGATGGAAAAGAATGTTAATAGTTTAAATTATGATGATATTAAAGTATATCAAAATAAGGGGATATTAGTAAGGAATGATAAGGAATTAGATTTGACTAAGAATGAAATGTTGATATTTTTATGTTTACTTAATAATAGAGGAAATATTGTAACACGCGATGAGCTCATGACAGAACTTTGGAATAATGAAGAGTATGTTAATGAGAATGCTTTGACGGTTAATGTTAGCCGGCTTAGAAGTAAATTAGAAGATTTTGGGATTCATGGGGCTATTGAGACAAGAAAAGGTCAGGGGTATAAATTATTATGAAGTTTAGTAAATATTTTATTTCTAAATTTATAGAAATTTTAATAGTTATTTTTGGATATATTATAGCTTTGATGATGCTTTTTGCTTTTAAGGCTTCTAGTCAGCTTGTATTTGGGATTTCAATTACTTTTTTTGTTATTTGTTTTGCAGTGATACTTACAGGTTATTTAAAGAGAAGAAGATTTTATAATAATTTAATTAGTAATACTGAAAAATTAGATAAAAAATATTTGGTTTTGGAGATGCTTAGTAAACCTTCATTTTATGATGGAGAGGTACTTTACGAGGTTTTATATGAGATAAATAAATCAATGAATGAAAATGTGAAAAAATACGAGATGAGTTTAACTTATTTTAAAGAGTATATTGAACTTTGGATACATGAGATAAAACTTCCGATTGCGAGTTTGATGCTAATGAATCATAATCAGAAAAATAAGGTAGATAAAAGGTATGAGGAACAAATAAAAAGAATTGATGATTATGTTGATCAAGTTTTGTATTATGTTAGATCAGAGAATGCTGAGAAAGATTATTTAATTAAGGAAGTTAGTTTGAAAAAGATTATCAATAATGTTGCTATGAAGAATAAAGATGATTTACTTGATAATAATATTAATTTTATATCTCAAGCTAAAGATGAGGTGGTTCTTACTGATTCTAAGTGGCTTGAATTTATTATCAATCAAATTATTAGTAATAGTATAAAATATAAGAAGGATAATGATTCATTTATTAAACTTAGTGTTAATGATTTACCAAAACAGGTGGATTTGCACATTATTGATAATGGTATTGGAATACCAGCTAAAGATATTGGACGAGTGTTTGAAAAAACTTTTACGGGAGAAAATGGACGAAATAGTTCAAAGTCTACTGGTATGGGATTATATATAGTTAAGAAGTTATGCGAAAAATTAGGGCATAAAATTAAGGTTTTATCAGTTCAAAATGAATATACAGAGGTTATAATTTCATTTTCTAAGGATGATTTTTATAAAGTGCGTTAAAATTATTACAAAATAGTAATATACCGTAATATTAAAAGGGCGACATTAGCCTTTTTTTATCATAAAATGTAGACATGAAAGGAGATATTTTATGGAAAGTATTTTAAAGATTTACAATGTGGAGAAATATTATGGTAGTAGATCTAGTCTTACAAAGGCAATAGATAATATATCTTTTGAAGCATCTAAGGGAGAGTTTGTTGCTATTATGGGAGCTTCTGGTTCTGGTAAGACAACACTTTTAAACTGTATTTCGACTATTGATAGAGTGACATCAGGTCATATTTTTATTGGTGGAGAAGATATTACTAAGTTAAAGGGTAATAATCTTAATAAATTTAGAAGAGAAGAGTTAGGTTTTATTTTTCAAGATTTTAATTTACTTGATACTTTGACAGCTTATGAAAATATTGCTCTTGCTTTATCTATTCAAAATGTTTCTGCTAGTGAGATTGCAAGAAGAGTAAATAAGGTGGCTAAGGAGCTTGATATTAAAGATGTTTTAAAAAAGTATCCTTATCAAATGAGTGGTGGTCAAAAACAAAGAGTGGCTTCAGCTAGAGCGATTATTACAGATCCTAAGCTTATTTTGGCTGATGAGCCAACAGGGGCTTTGGATTCAAAGTCGGCAAAAATGTTGCTTGAAAGATTTGCTTATTTAAATAAAGAATTAGAAGCGACAATTTTGATGGTGACTCATGATGCTTTTACAGCTAGTTATGCATCACGTGTAATTTTTATCAAGGATGGTAAAATTTTTAATGAACTTGTTAGAGGTAACGATTCAAGAAAAGAATTTTTTGATAAGATTATTGATGTTGTAACGCTTTTAGGTGGAGATTTGAATGATGCTCTTTAAGTTATCTATTAAGAATATTGCTAGAAGTATAAAAGATTATGCCATCTACTTTTTTACTTTGATATTAGGTGTGGCAATATTTTATATATTTAATGCGATTGAAAGCCAAACGGTAATGATGAATGTATCTTCATCGACTTATGAAATTATAGATTTGATGAATAGTATGCTGTCTGGTGTAAGTGTGTTTGTGGCTTTTATTTTAGGGTTCTTAATTATATATGCTAATAGATTTTTAATGAAAAGAAGGAATAAAGAGTTTGGAATATATTTGACTTTAGGAATGAGTAAGAGAAAAGTATCGTTAATATTGTTTTTTGAAACTTTAATTGTTGGATGTATTTCTTTGGTTATTGGTTTAGTGCTTGGAACTGCATTATCACAGGTGATGAGTTTACTTGTGGCGAATATGTTTGAAGCAAAGATGACTGAGTTTGAATTTGTTTTTTCGACTTCGGCATGTATTAAGACTTTGATTTATTTTAGTGTTATGTATGTTTTAGTTATGATTTTTAATACATATAATGTTAGTCGCTGCAGATTAATTGATTTACTTAATGCGAATAAAAAGTCTGAGAAGATTAAGATGAAAAATCCTTGGCTTTGTGTGACTATATTTATTATTTCTGTTTGCGTTTTAGGTTATGCTTATTTTTGTGTAACGGCTGGAGTTACTGATATGCAAACGGCTGATAAAATTTTGATTCCAATCGCACTTGGAGCGGTGTCTACATTCTTTATTTTTTGGTCTTTGTCTGGATTATTACTTAAAATTTTTATGAGTATGAAGAATGTTTATTATAAGGGGTTAAATAGTTTTATTTTAAGGCAGTTTAGTAGTAAGATTAATACAACTGTATTTTCGATGACTATTATTTGTTTGATGTTATTTTTTACAATTTGTATTTTATCGAGTGCTATTTCAATTAGAAATTCTATGACAAGTAATTTGGAACAGATGGCACCTGTCGATATACAGCTTAATAAGAAGATGGATTTACCAGTTAATTCTGGTTATTCTGAAGCGGTTATAGAGGATTCTAAAATATCTGTTAGTGAAACTTTAGATAGGCTTGGATTTGATACTGATAAGTATTTTAAGGATGTTTTAGAGTTTGATATATATGCAAGTAATGACATTTTAGTTAGGGATACTTTAGGAGATTATTATGCGGAGGTTTCTAAACAATTTCCATATTTAGCTTATGATGCGGCTGAGTCTTTTATAAAGGTTAGTGATTATAATAAGGTGGCTAAGTTATATGGTTTGGATCAAATTTATTTGAACAGTAATGAGTATGTGATTATTGCTGATTTTGATTCTTGGATTGATATTAGAAATCAAAGTTTAGAAAAAGGAACACCAATTAATTTGAATGGATTTACTTTGACACCTAAGTATGATGAGTGTAAGGATGGATTTATTTATATGGCAAGTAATCATATTAATACTGGAATATTTATTGTTCCAGATGAGGTTTTGGAAGGTGTTTCTAGAGAGTCTGAATTATTAGTTGCTAATTATAAGGCAAATACTGATGAAGAAAGACAAGAAATCGAAGATATGATTGTAGCGACAGGTAATAGTGCTTATGCTTCAAATACTGATATTGAAGCTAGTACTAAGTTATCTTTATATGAAGGTAGTATTGGTCTTGGGGCTATGATTACATTTATTGGTTTATATTTAGGAATTGTATTTTTGATTGCTAGTGCAGCTATTTTAGCTTTAAAGGAGTTATCAGAGTCAACGGATAACAAAGAAAGGTTTAGAATGCTTAGAAAGATTGGTACTGATGAGAAGATGCTTAATAGGGCACTATTTAGACAGATTGGTATATTCTTTATATTTCCATTAGTATTAGCAGTTATTCATTCAATTTTTGGTATTAAATTTTGCACATATATTTTAGAGACATTTGGTAAAGGAGAACTTGTGAAGTCTATTATTATGACTGCGGGAATTATTGTGTTTATTTATGGCGGATATTTTTTAATAACTTATTTTGCAAGCAAAAATATTATAAAAGAAAGATAGTGGAGGTGAAAATATGGACAATGTGAAAGGTAAAATGTTTACTTTAGTTGGTATTGTTTTGGTGATTGCTGTATTTTTTCTAGTATTTTGGCTGTTGTTTTATCAAGAAAGTGTATATTATACTCAGATAGATAATGAAAAAGTTCAAACATTAGATTCTGGTGATATGAGATATGAATATAGTTTGGAAGCTTATGATAAAAATGGTAAATCTAAGACAGTTACATTTAAAACTAGTAGAGAGTTAAGAGATGATGCTTATTTAAAGCTTGATGTGATGATAACGAGGGGTGTTAAGACTTGGGAAGAGATAGAGTTTAAAGATATGCCTAAAAATGTACAGGAACGGTATAATAATTAATAAAGCGGATGTTTAAGTCTGCTTTTTTTGATATAATGATGAAGAAAGGAGCTTTTTAAATGAAGATGAGTGGGTTTAAAATATTTCAAATTTTTCAGTTTGTTGTGTTTTTTGGAGTTAGTGTATTTATTTTTGTGAGAAAGGTTGATGGAACAGGAGCTGAAAACACTTTTGATGTAGCATTTTTAAATTTTTCTGTATGGTTTGGTTTTTATTTATTTTTATTAGCCCTTGAATATGGAATAAAGTTTTTGGGAATAATAAAGAAGAAATAGTGGGTTTGAATCAAGTGTTAATGAGTATATGGAATATTTAATTAAAGCGAATAATTCTGATATTATGGCTGAATAAGTAAATGAGTTAATGATTGAAGCTAAAAATTCGGCTGCATCAGGAAAACGGTTAACGATGGTAAAAAAATTGATTTTGGGAATGTTGGTAATGATGATAATTATCAATATCAAGTTATTAGACTATGTGAGTAAGGAGTTAGAATAATATGGCTAATGAAAACAAAAAAGCTAATAAGCAAGAAATTAAAGATGAACCAAAAACATATATGTTAGAGGGAATGTCAATAGGAATGTGCATCGGAACATCACTAGGGGTAATTATAGGAGTGTTTACTGATAATATTCCTATATGTATATGTTTTGGAATTAGTATAGGTTTATGTGTTGGTTTAGGAATAGGCTCTTTAATCAAAAAAGATAAATAGTAATTTGAAAGTGAGTTGTTGAGATGGAAATATTAGAATATGGTAATCCCAAAAATGAGAAAATCATTTTGATTCACGGTTTTCAAAGTCCATATCAATTATGGAATGATTACATTGATTACTATAAAAATGACTACTGTGTAATTGTTCCGATTCTGGCAGGTCATAATATCAATGAGAATGATGATTTTGTATCATTCGATATTTGTGCTAAAGAATTAGAAGAATACTATATTACTAAATATGGTAATAAAGTTTTTGCAATTTATGGTATGAGTATGGGTGGAATTTTAGCAAGTTATATTTGGAAAAATAAAAATATAGAAATAGAAAAACTAATATTAGAGAGTTCTCCTCTTTTATCTTGGAATAAATTTATGACAAATTATTTTACAAAATGGTATTTGAATATTACTCATAAAACTCAAAATAGAGATGAACGAACTATAAAACAAGCCATTGGTACTATTATTAGTGAAGATAAAGTAGATGTGTTTTTAGAATTGTTTGATCATCTATCAGATAAAACAATAATTAATTGTGTTCAAGAAGTTGGAAAATTTAACTTACCTAGCGATATTAACACACCAAATACAGAGATTTATTATTTTTATGGTAGTAAAATAAATGAGATTTTATTTCGTAAAGTTGCACATTATTTGAAGAAAAACTATCAAAATACTACTACTATTTGTTTAAAAGGAAAAGGTCATTGTGAAGATGCACTAATTAATCCCAAAGAACATATCAAAACATTAAATAAAGTATTAAAAAAATAAATTCAAATTACAATTTATGGAGGAATACTAATGTTAAAAAAATTTATAATTTTGATTCTATTATTAAGTATTTTTTTCATAAAGGAAAACTTAAAGTATGAAGTAAATAGAGATAAAACTTTTAAATCCCCTAATGGAAAACATCAAATAACATTAAGATATGATTATGCTAGTAGACCGTATGTCTTTAAAAATGGAAAATTAATTTATAAATATGATGGACCAGATTTTAATGAAACAGTAGATTGGTACATTAAATGGCTTTCTGAGAATGAAATATTATTATATTATCATTCAAGTAATGAGCGATATAACGAAGAATATCATATTATTATTGATTAAATATATAATTTATGGAACAAATTAACTAATGTATAAAGATTAAATAAGTATCATAGTGAAAAAATAAAGTTTATTGTAAAAATGAAGAGAGATAGGTTATATTATGTGAAACTGATTTTTTTGTTATAATTTTGGTATTGGAGGTTAATTATGGAAAAAAATAGAGAGTTTTCTTCTGTTTGTACTTTTGATTATAAAAAATATAAGGAGTTTGCTTTAGGTGCTGTTTCTACTAGAAAAATGAATATTTTGTTTATGTTTGTTTCTTTGCTTTTATTAATTTTATATATGATTATGGGCAGTTATGGACTGGTAATAATAATTGGAATTATATGTGGGATATTTTTGATTATATATAAGGTTGCTGGAATTAATAAGATTCAATATAAAAGAACTAAAAATTTGAATAATGGTGAAGATTTGCGGCAGACTTTTAAGGTTAGTTGTGGTAATATTGTTTTGACTTCACAAAAGGGTGATACTTCTAGTTATAAACTTAGTCAAATAATTTCGATTATTGAAACAGAAAATTTATTTATTTTAAAGTTAAAATACAATGTGGGAATTATTGTAGATAAAAATAATTTGACCGGTGGAAGTAAGTATGAATTTATTAATTATTTATTTGAAAATTGTGAAAATTTAAAGTCTAAGAAAGTTATTAATAGTAAAAAATGGGTTATTATAAGAAGAGTTTTTCTTGGAATTTGTTTACTGATTTTTTTGCTTGCTATTATATTTTATTTTATGAATAGTAATAGGATGGATAAATATGAAAAGAGCTTTGAAGATAAGGGCTATAATGCCGCAGTTAATGAAAGTGTGAATGATGGTTATACTTTTAAAACGATGACTGTTATGAGTAATAATAGTGTTTTATATGTTTATGATTTTAAAACAGATAAGATGGCTGAGCATAATTTAGAGTATTGGGCAAAATCAGAGACTGATGATAATGTTAAAGATGAGTATATAAAAGAAGATAGTAAGGATTATAAAAAGTATATAATAGATGATAAGGGATATGTTATTTTGATTAGAGAAGATAATTTTGTTTTTTATGGTATTGGTAACTCTAATTATAAAGATGAGCTCAATGATATGATAGAAGTAATAGATAATTAATGTTAAGAAAAATTGCGTATTTTCCAGTGAAAATTGGTAGATTAAAATGTGATTAAAATATAAAATGGGCTTTGAAAGGAGGACTTATGGATTTAGGAAATAAAATATCAGATTTAAGAAAAAAAGAGAATCTTTCACAAGAAAAATTGGCAGAGAAATTAGGGGTAACAAGACAGACTATTTCTAAGTGGGAACTTGGAGAGACGGCACCTGATATTTTGCAGGCTAAAAAATTATCTAAAATATTTAATGTTAGTTTAGATGAATTAACAGATAATGATATTAAAAATGTTTTGGAGGCTAAGGTTAGTAATACAGAAAAACTAGCTGGTATGATAATTAAAATACTTAAAATTATTGGTGTTATTGCAATTATTTATTTTGTACTTATGATTATAGGTCTTGTTTTATTTATGGTATTTCCAGAGGATCATAGTAGTACGAATGTTCAGACTATATCTGCTACTATGGACTGTGTGATAGAAGGTAAAGATTATACTATTTCTATTGGTGAAGGAAATTATTTTGATTGTCCTAATTGCAGTAAAGATATGGAGATATATTTAAAGGATATTACTGACTGGGCAAATATTGACCATAGTGTAGAAAATATCGAAAAATATTTTGAAGATAATGGTGGAAACTGTCAATAATAATGTGATAGTTGATGTTTGGGTTATGATTGTTTTTAAATTTATTTTATATTGGTTCTTTTGTAAAAAACTACCCAAAAAACTACCCAAAAAATTATTGTAATTATTTATAGTAGTTTTTGTTAATCTTTACTTTGGAATTCTTTTAATATATACTAATTGTAATATAAATTTATTAAAAAATAATTTTAATTCGAGAGGGTGAATAGATGAAGAATTTAGATAAAATAGAACCAATATTTTACATTAGTGAAGATAATAAAAAAATTATTAAAAATATAGAGGATAAATTATTATTAATTAAAATTGATGATAATATTAAAAAAAAATTTTCAGATAAAATCTAGAGTGAGATCAATTCATTCTTCACTAGCTATTGAAGCTAATTCATTATCATTAGAATCTGTTGAAAATATTATTGATAATAAATTAGTTTTAGGAGATAGGAAAGAAATACAAGAAGTTAAAAATGCAAATGAATTATATGAACATATTGATGATTATAATCCAAAAAGTGAAAGCGACTTTTTAAAAGCTCATACTTTAATGATGAAATATTTTGATGATGATAATGGTTTTTACCGCGATCATGGTGAATGAGTAAAAAAAGGAAATCAAATTATTTATATGGCTCCAGAGTCAATGTTAGTGCCAACTTTAATGAATAGTTTATTTGATTTTATTAATTGTAATGAAGGAAAAATCCATCCACTTATTTTATCATCTATATTTCACTATTATTTTGTATATGTTCATCCATTTAGTGATTATTATGGAACTTACAAAGCTTTGGAAGATTTATATAAAGAATGAAAAATTAAAGCAATTGGTGTAAGTAATTTTTATCCTGATAGACTTGCTGATATGTGTTTATTTGGAAGAGAGGTTATTCCAGCAGTTAATCAAGTTGAAACTAATCCGATGAATCAACAGATTAAAGCAGAGGAAGTTATGAATAAATATGGAGTACATATTGAAGCATGGGCACCATTTGGTGAAGGTAAAAACGGTATGTTTACTAATGAAACATTAGTTAATATTGGTAAGAAATATGGTAAAAGTGCAGCGCAAGTTATTTTAAGATGGCTTATCCAAAGAGGTGTTATTATAGCTTGTAAGTCTACACATATCGAACGTATGAAAGAGAACTTTGATGTGTTTGATTTTGAACTTTCTAAAGAAGATATGGAAGAGATTAGAAAGCTTGATTCAAGTGATAGTTTATTCTTTAACCATCAAGATCCAGATATGGTAGAGTGGTTTGATAAGATGGTAAAACAAAGAAGAGAAAGTGACGATTTTCGAAAAGAAAAGAAGAATTGGTAGAGGAGAGAATTAATGAGTAAAAAAGTAATAGGCATAATAATAGTTTTAGATCCATTTTATAATCAATTTAATGCGCAGGTAGATTTACTTCAAAGTTTAAATAAAGATATTGAAGTTAAAGTTTTAGATGGTTATCCACATGGCTTTGGAGCAGGTGGGGACTGGATAGGTGATGTTTCTGTTTGGCTTGAAAATATATTTGAAAGATAAAATGCATATCAAATGATATGTTTTTTTGTATAGAAATTTTTAAAATATTATAATTAATATAGAATGGTGAGAAATTAAATGTTATAATAATTGAAATAATTTTAATATGGTTAAAAATACAAAGGAGGTATATCTATATGAATGAAAAAGATTTACAAGTTACTAATCGTGATTTTTTAATTTATAAAGATGATAATGGTGATGTTAAAGTAAATGTGATGCTTATTAATCATGATTTATGGTTAACACAAAATTTAATGTCTGAATTATTTGATACATCAAGGAGAAATATTGGTCTTCATTTACAAAACATATATTTTGACAGAGAGTTAGATGAGAGTTCAACTAAGAAGGAAATCTTCCTAGTTCAAAATGAAGGTGAACGAAGAGTAAAAAGAAAAACTTTGGTTTATAATTTAGATGCTATTATTGCTGTTGGGTATCGTGTTAATTCAAAAAAAGCTACAAATTTTAGAATATGGGCAACAAAAGTGTTAAAGGAGTATATGATAAAAGGCTTTGTGATGGATGATGAAAGACTTAAAAATCCTAATTATATTTTTGGCGAAGATTATTTTGATGAACTTTTAGAAAGAATAAGAAATATTCGTTCTAGTGAAAGAAGATTTTATCAAAAAATTACTGATATATATTCACAATGTAGTATAGATTATGATAAAGATAGTGAAACAACAAAGACTTTTTTTAAAACTGTTCAAAACAAATTACATTTTGCAGTTACAGGAAATACGGCTGCTGAAATAATTTATAATAGAGCTAATGCTGATAAAGAAAATATGGGTTTAAATAATTGGAAAAATAGCCCTGATGGTCCTATTTATAAATATGATGTCATAATTGCTAAAAATTATTTGAACGAGAAAGAATTGAAAGATTTAAATAGAATTGTTACGATGTATTTAGATTATGCGGAAATGCAGGCGGAAAATCATAATGCGATGACAATGAAAGATTGGACTCAGAAATTAAATGCATTTTTAAAATTTAATGGTAGAGAAATTCTTCATGATGCTGGAAAGATTTCTCATGAAGTGGCTAAAGAACTTGCTTATAAGGAATATGATAAATTTAGAGTGAAACAAGATAGGTTATATAATTCTGATTTTGATAAATTTATATTAGAAGTTTCTAATATGGAAAATAAATAATAAATTATAGGAGAAGTTGAAGAAGTTCAAAAAGAGCATGATGATTATGAGAAAGAACTAGGAATTAAGTTATAAGTTATATAAATATATTAAATTGATTAATGATTTTAATGCATATCGTTTTGATATGTTTTTTTGTATAAAGTTTTTAAGCTTTATGGTTAAAATTTTTTTAAGTCTACTATTCGTAGGGTGACTTTTGTATTTTTTCATAATATGATTGTTTTAGGAAGGTGATATTATGAAAAAAATTTTAATTAATTATTATTTAGTATTTGTGTTTGTTTTATTTATGGTTTTAAATTTTGTGTTTTATGATTTTGAGGTGGAAGGATTACTTTATACTTTGTTCTATGATGTGTTATTTATTTTAAATATAGTTTTTATAGTTAGAAATAGAAAGAGTATAAAATTTAAAGTACCAGTAATGGCAGGATATTTACTTATTTTAATATTTTGTAAGGATATTTACTATGTTGTTTTTGATATTGTTAATGTGATTTTATTAGGAATTATGGGAATACTTGAAAATGGTTTAGTAAGAGTTTTTTCGGCTATTATTTTAGGTTTGGTTTTATTTTTTTCTTCATATATGGTGTTTTTTCTTATGTTAGTATATATTGTAAGTGGGAATGATATATATGAAGATACCCACTATTATTGCAATGATAATTATGAAATTTATTCTTATTCTGGTGGGGCGTTTGATGGTTTTCATTATAGCATTGGAAAGCATTATGAGTTTATGAATATAGATGGTATAATTGAGATAAATTACAGTGATAGAAATGAGGTTTCTGAAGAAAAATATAATAATTTTTTGAAAACTCATAGCTGTAAGTTAGTTGGTGATGAAGATGGAACTAAAAAAAATAGCTAATTTTATTAAGAAAAAAAGAAAAGAACTTGGTCTTACACAATTAGAGTTAGCAGATAAGCTTTTTGTGACAGAAAAGGCTATTTCTAGATGGGAGACTGGAAGGGGTACTCCAGATATTTCTTTACTTATTCCACTTTCTAAAGAGCTTGGGGTAAGTGTTTCGGAACTTTTAAATGGAGAAGATAGCAAGAATGATAAGGTAATTGAAAAAGTAATTGAGTATAATGAGATTAGTCAGAAAAATAAGTATGGTTTGGGGTTTAAATTTACTATACTGTGTTATATTTTATCTATTTTGTTATTTTTGATTTATTTGAGATTTGAATATGATCCAAATATAGAATTAAATTATTTTGTTAGATTATTTATGGTAATTATTGCTTCTATTTTAATAATTATTGGAAATATAATTTATGGAAATAATTATGTAGATAAGATAGAAGATAAAAATAAAATATCTAAATTTTCTATGAGTATTGTTTTTGTTTATTATGTGATTTTACTTTTTAATATGGTTATTTTTGCAAGATATGACAGTGTATATGGTTATAATTTTATACCGTTTAAATCTATTTATGAAGCTTTGAAGAGTGATAATTTATATTTTATGATTATTAATATTTTGGGTAATTTGTTGGTGTTTATGCCATTAGAATATTTTATTATTAATTTATTTAAAGTTAAAAAATTTTCTTTAAATTTTATGTTATCTTTTGTTCTTATTTTAATAATAGAAATATTACAGTTTGTGTTTAAAGTTGGAGTGTTTGATATTGATGATATATTATTAAGCGTTTTTGGAATGATGATATTTTTTGTTATTTATAATAAATTTGAAAATAATGAATGAGGTATGTTATACTTTTGTTAGTTTAAATATTAGTGTTTTTGAAAGTGAAGGTTTTAAATATGGATAAAGAAAAAATTTTGATAGAAATTGCATCATACTGTGATAAAGAGTTATTAAATACTGTAAATAGTGCTATTATACAAGCGGAATATCCTGACAGAATACATTTCGCAATATGTTATCAAGGTGATGATTTAGATGATTATTATGAATTAAAAAAAATTAATAACTGTAAAATAATTCATTTAAAACAGTCTGAGGCTAGAGGAAGTGTATATGCTAGATATTTATGTCAAAGTTTAATTGGTGATGAAAAGTATATATATCAAGTAGATTCTCATATGCGTTTTGTTAAACATTGGGATACAAAAATTATTAATCAGTTATTATCATTAAATGATAAAAAAGCTATTTTATCTGGTTATCCACCTGCTATAACTCCTGAGATGTTAACTGCACCACTAGATGATAAAATTTTTGATAACCCTGGATATGGTACAGTTATGTATGCAAAAGATTTTAGAACTGATATAGATGATAGTTATTTTATATCGTGCGCTAGTAAACTTATAAAAAAAGATAGCCCTTTAGCTTATAAGAAAAATGCCTTTATCGCGAGTGGAAATTTTTTTACTTTTAGTTTGGCCCATAAAGAAGTAAGATATGATACAAGTATGTATTTTTATGGAGATGAAATGCCAATGAGTATTAGGTTATATACTTATGGATGGAATTTTTATAATCCTGGTGAAAGTTTTGTATATCATTTATATAAAAAAGAAAAACAAAAGTTTCCTGGCTTAAAGCATGATACAATGATTAATGAAAATAACCGATTAAAAACTTTATTAGGTATAACAAAAGATGATGTTATTCCACCTGAGTTTGGGCTTGGTAAAGTAAGAAGTGTTGCGGATTACGAAAAAACTTTTGGTATAGATTTTAAAAATAAAAAAATTTCTGATTTGGCTAAGAGTGGAGATTTTGAAAATGTAAATAGAAATTAATATTTTTATATATTGATGAAAGGTGGTATTTGTTATGAAATATTTTAAAAAATTAACCGGCGATAGGATATATTTAGCTCCTAAAAGTACGTTTGATGAAGATATAGAAAAATATACTAAATGGATGAATGATTTTGAGGTTACTGATTATATTGGTGGTAGTAGTAAAATTGTTACATATAATGGTGAAAAAGAATGGCTAGAGAAAATGTCTAAAAATAGAGAAGATATAAATTTTGATATTATTACTTTAGATGATGATAGATTGATTGGAACGGTTAGTTTAGACGGCCGTAATTTTACTGATAGAAGTGCAGTTTTGGGAATATTTATAGGTGAAGAAGATTATAGAAGTCATGGATATGGATCTGAAGCTATAAAACTTATGTTGGAATATGGTTTTAAATATCTTAATTTACATAGTATTAGATTAGATGTTTTAGATGTTAATGAAAGAGCTCATAAGTGCTATTTAAAATGTGGCTTTAAAGATACTGGACGAGATAGAGAAAGAGTATTTTTAAACGGAAAATATTATGATATGCTACATATGGATATACTTGAAAATGAATTTGATGGAGACTTTATAAGAAATAAAAATATTTAATAAAAAACATAATTACTAAGTTTAAACTGGACCCCATTTAATGGACAATAAAAAAAAGCAAGTTATTGTCCAAGTTGAAATTATTATAAACTGATTTTGAAAGGAAAAATCAGTTTATGTATTATAATGATAAAGAAATAGCTTTAAATCAAATTTTAAAAAATATTCAATTGTTGGAAAATCAAATATCAGAAATAATTGTATCCTATTATATTCCTATACCGTTAAAAATTAATGGTATTAAAGTTAATATGAGTTTATTTGATTTAATGCAACTAATAATATCTGATTATAAAAATGTGGTTCTTAAAGATTTTTATGAAGGGCTTGACTAGTCCTTTTTTAGTGGATAGTCGCCTGTCATTGTATATTTATAATATTCACTAGGAGATAATTTAGCTAAATTCCACTGATACCTATCATTATTATAGTAATCAATATAATCATCAATTACCTTTTTGACATCTTCTATAGTATTACAATTACTTAAATCTATCTCATCTTTCATATGACCATGAAATGACTCTTGTGGGGCATTATCCCAACAATTAGCTTTTCTAGACATTGATTGTCTTAGTTGCGAATTATTTAATGATTCTTTAAACGTATATGCTTTATAGTGTATACCTTGATCAGAATGTATTAAAGCATCGGTTTTTAATTCATGTTTATGATTATTCATTAATATATTAATAGTTTCTAAAACAAAATCTTCTTTCATATTTGAACTTACTACATGAGCTAATATTTCTTTTGTATAGGCATCCTTTATACTCGATAAATATGCTTTATTTCCTCGACCATAAAATAGATAAGTAATATCGGTTAACAGTACATATCTTGGACCATATTCTCTAAATTTTCTTTCTAATAAATTTTCGGCAACTTCAGACACTTCTGATTCCTTTAACATTTTCTTATAGGGATTGGGTTTCCTTATTGGACATTTTAAATTATATTTTCGCATTAATCTTTGTATCTTTTTTCTATTCATAGGTGTGCCATTGTGTAGTAATCTCATATGAATACTTCGACTACCTTTTTTGTAACCCCTATAATTATATGCATCTAATATTAATTCAAAGTCTTTTCTATCTTTTTGCTCTATTGGATTATCTTCATTTTGCCTTTTGATAAATTCATAATAACCAGATCTAGATACTTGGGCTATTTTACATAATAAAGTTATATTTAATTCATTATTATCATTCTTTATAGTTTGACTAATTATTTCGTATCTTTTTCTTGTAGGGACTTCAGCCAAAAATTTTCTCTCCCTAAAAATATCATTTTTTTTAAAAATTCATTTTCTTGTTCAAGTAAAGCATTTTTATGCTTTACTAATTTTAATTCTTCCTCTAAAGTTAATTCTTTTTTACTATTAGTAAACGGTCTACCACTATGTCCTTTTCTATTATCTTCAATACCTTTGTTTGTTATGCGATGATAAAAGCTAAAAATTCTTGAACTTCCTAATGCTTTTGTATCAAATCCAGCATTTCTAAAAATTTCAGTTGGTTTCTTCCCATCATCATATTCTCGTAAAAATAGTTCTTTAAATTCTCTTGTATAAGTAATCGCTTTCGAAGAAACATTTTTTACATAAGGATTATCTTGCAATTGTTTTAATTGCTCATCTGTAAAAATTATTATTGACATTCTATCACTCCTCAGTGATATATTATCACAAAAAAGCTATGATACCTTCATTATTTATCATAGCTTTGACGTGTTTTTTTTTCTTTGTCCGAATTTTGGGGTCCAATTCAGTTTGAAGTAGTTATGTTTTTATTTTTCGTATATTTCTTCATATACTGGTTTACTTTTGTTTAAAAAATATATAACTTCAGTTTCGATGATAATAAATATAAGTCCATATAGAACGGCTATAATTCCAAAGACATAAAGTCCAGCGATTAATACAATGACACCGATTGTTCTAAGAATGATGCTGAAATCCCATTTTTCATTTATTTTGTGAATAAATAGGGCAATAATATCGTAGCCGATAACTGATGATTTTTGACTTAAGCATAAATAATGGCCAAGACCCACTAAGAATCCAGCTAAAACAATGCATATAATTGGTGGTATGGCTAGGGAAATATTCGCTAAATGAAACCAATCAAAAAACACAATATAACATATACAACTATAACATGTTTTTAGAAAAAAATGTTTACCTAAAAAGGCTAAACTAAATAGTAATAATAATATGGCAATGGCTGTTGTGATATAAGTAATATCAATTTTTAAGAAATGAGCAATGATAAGTGATGTACTGGTAATTCCACCATCAATCATGTTATTGGGTACAGTTAAAAAAGCATAGGCTCCAGTTAATAGTAAGTTACCTAATGTAATAAGAAGTACACTTTTCATTGTTATCAGCTCCTACTATAATATTTATTTTACTTTAAAATTTAATTAAAATAAAGACTGATATTATAAAAAAGGCATACTTTATATAAGTTTACATAAATTATTCGACTTATATTTTGATTATTTGTGATATGTTATTAGATGTTGAAAAAACTATGAAGTTAAAAAACGTTTGAATGGAACAAAAATTATTAGGGCAAAAATAAAAACCTTGTATTTCAAAGGTTTTGAATGCATAATTGAGCGAGTGTTGTAGTTATCTACAACTTTTTTTCCAATAACGAAAGTACATATAATCTTCCGTTGCTAGTAATAATATACCACATTTTAAGTATTTATGGAATAGATTTTGTTAATTTTATAATTGGTCGTAAACTTTTTTTACTATTTGTTGATCCCAGCCAACTGATAATCTCTCTTTTGTAACTATTAATTTATAAATAGGATTTTTTTCTACTACATCTAAAAAATATTTTAGTATATCAATATAGTCATTAAAATTATTTTCTATCAAACTAAAGATATTAATTAAGTATTGTTGTTTAAATTCATAGCCATTGAAATAATCATTTATTTGTGGGCAAATAAAACAAACTGCTCCACCAATTCCTTGGATTTCCATTTGGTTAGCATTTTCATTTTTAGGTTCTTCTACAATTTTTATGTGTAAAATCAAATGTTCTAAAACATTACAATAAACTAATCTATTAGCCTTTTGATATTCAAATGGATTATTAATAGCAAATTTATCATTACTCAATAAAATTGCTTTATTTTCATCTATGTGATGACAATATAGTCCTTCATTTGTTCTTGATACCTTTGAATTTTTAGACTTACAAGACTCATTACGAAAATAATCATATTGTGCGGGACCATATTTTTTCAAAAGATAATCAACTAATTCATCATAAGTCATTTTTAATTGGTTTTTAATTTCAGTACTTTCCATATTTAATTTACCTCCTATTAAAATATTGATAGCATATTGCTTTTGCAACCTAATTATATCAAAAATTTAAGATAAATAATAGTGTCCAAAACCAAAAAAGAGAACTACTTATAAAGTAATTCATCACTTGTAAAACTGACTGAAAAAACTATAATTCAAAGTCATCCCGACTTTTATCTTTGTGCTTATCATTTTCTTTATTCCAAATATAGTCATCCTGAATTGATTCAATAGTTTTATCGCTAAATATATTATGAGTGTATAAATCTTTTGAAAAATTCCAATAATCTTCACGTTCTTTTTCTTTGCCAAACATTTTATTTTTAATAAATTTAACTAATCTATCAAATAAGTTTTCAAAGAAATTAATAGCGCTTTGTAATTTAGAATTTTTCTCTTTAAGATCATCAATTTCATCTTCCTGTTTATCTATCTTTTTTTCTAGTGATTTAACTTTAATGTTTAAAGCATCATTATTTTCAGTTAGTATTTTAACTTTTTTCCTGTTTTCTTTTAATTCAGTTTCAACATCATTAAGAGTAATAGATAACTTTTGCATTTTTTATATTCTTCATTAGTTGAATCTACTTGCTGAATAAATTTATCAATTTTATCTTTATCATCTTTATTTAAAACATATTTGTCTTTATTAGTAAAAGTAGTTTTTAAATTATTCATTAATTTTTTAATTTCGTTGGAATCATTATTTAGTTGTAGTGATTTTTTATTTGCTATTTCTAATCGTTCTTTATTTTTAGATAATTCTTCTTGCATTTCAATATAGTTTCTCATATCTTTAACATTATATCTTTATTTCTACCTTTTTGTTTAGTTTTTAAAACATTATTTAAGCCATATTCTTTATTAAAACTAGCAATACATAATGTTCTCATCTTGTTTTGCAATTCAATTAATTTTGTTTTAGTAAATACATCAGATTTACCAACTTGCTTAGACATACCATTTTTACTTTTATATTTAATTGGTACACCGACAATATGCATGTGTGGACTTGTTTCATCATAATGAATAATTGCACTTGCTACTTTAAAGTTAGGAATTAAAGTTTCTAAATTTTTAACTTGTTCTTTATATATATTAGACATTTTATGCTTAAATTTATCATCTTTGGTATCCCAATATTTTTTATCTCCAAGTTCAATAATAATTTCACAAGCCAAATCATTTTTAGAATTATCACTAATTTTTTTAAAGTAATCATCTATTTTTCTATCATCTCTAGTTTGTTTAGAATTATATTCTAATCTTGCTTCTTCAAATTCATCTTTGTATAATTTTTGAACGTCACTATATAAAGAAGTTGTTCCTCTAACTATTTCAATTAAGTGTTGTTTATCATCATACTTACGATAATTATGTTTATCAACACGAGATAATTGTCTAGCATTTTGAATCGCATTATTTGATAGAGAAGTAGTTCCACTAGCATTAGATTTTACACTTGCTCTTGATACATTTTTTCTATTTTTATCACTACCTAAATGTAGTGAGTATGCAAGTTCTGACATATATAAATCACATCCTTTCTTTGAACCTATTTTGTTTATGACACAATATTTAACCCCCTAGGTATTTTGACACAAGCATCAAAATAACCTTGTGGGCTAGGGATTCCCTAGAACCCTTTTAAAACTTATTTCGTAATATTTTAAAGCTATCGCAATAAAACAAAACTACATAAGTTTATAAAATGCTTTTCCCACTTTCACGAGTAAACTCGCAAAACGTGTACGCATTTTATTCTTCTACACTAAGCAATTCCTTTTTTACAGGTTTAACACCAATTTCAATAGGAATTGGCTCTCTCATATAGATAACACTATCGTTTGTTTCATCTGGTATATAATCAAATGCACTATCTATATCTTGCATTTGAAATTCATCAGTTTCACGAATATAGATTATTCCATATCTATATTCTTTCATTTTTATATCTGGATCTATTTTACAATAATCTTCCATAGGAAATATTCTTACAATAGCACGATTATCTTGTAAAAAGTTGAAATAGAAAACTCTATCTTCTACATAATAAGTTGCTTCTTCAAAACCTACATCATAGTATTGTCTTAATCTCATTATGTGTTTTCCAACTTCTTCTTCTGGTAGATAATTACTAAATCTCAACTTTCCAACTAAATTACCAAATAAAGTAGGAGTTTTAATATCAATATAACCTGCTTGGACAAGTTCATTACAAGGGCGACATATACTTTCTCTAAATCTAACTTCATCAACTATCATAACTTTATTCTTTTCTAGTAGTGTTATATCATCTACATATTTCATAATAATGTCTGATTTTTCTTTCCTTGTATAATCCTTCCAAATTTTAGTTCTTTCTTTATACTCATCTTTTAATTTAACTTTATTGATAAAGTCGATATCTCTTTTTAATAAAATGTCTTGTGGCGTAAATTTTAATTCTTCAGTAATATTTGTAGTATTAAGTTCACTTTGTATTTTAGAAATTGCTTCATTGACAATTTTCCTTTCAGCATTATATTCTTCTAAATCAAATGCACCAGAAATATATACCACATAAATTTTTAACTTTGTTTTCCACACACAACACATCCTTTCTTAAAAAAAAGAAGAGATAAAAGCAATAGATATTCAAACTACTACCTTTATCTCTTTAACTTCATATTATAAAAATATATTTTTTTATCTTTCTTCCCATAATGCATAACCCCCATTAATACATTTAGGTATATCTCTTTCAGTTGCTATATATAATAGTATTTTTGTCTTAAAAAGTCAATAGTTAGCGAAATATCAGGCATTTAGTAGATTCTTAATATAATCTTCAAGTTCCACAATTTGAATCTTTTTATTTAGACTACCAACATAAATATCAGTAGAATAATTAAATGCTAGAAAAGTAGTATCTTTAACAATAATCTTATGTGGTTCTATGTAAGATAAATTAGTCTTATCAATTTTTCTAATACTACCATTTATAATAGTAGGTTTGATATGACAAAACTCACATATAAATTCTAATCGTTGTTTAAGATTACTTTCTATTTCTAACTCTTGTGTAACAATCTTAATCACTACAAACACCATCCTTTCTTTGTTAATTCTTTTGTAAACACAAAAAAATCAACCCGAACGGATTGATATATATGTTAAGTTCAAACTATAAAAGTTCGAACAGAAACGTCACTGGAGCAAGTGACCGGAAGTAATTATATGTTTTCCATTGCTTTTGTATCATTGGAAATTCTTTATTTTTCAACGTTTTTACTTTCATTAATTTCGTTTAAATTTTATTGCTTTAATTTTTATGTACCTAATTTGTACCTAAAATTTGTTCAAAATATTTAGTACTTCAGCTTCTTTTTGAGGAAATAAATGTGCATAAGTTTTTAACACAACATCTGGAGTATCTCCAAGCCTTTTAGCAATAACATTTAATGGTATGTTGTTGCTTATTAGTAAACTAGCATGACTATGCCTAAACTGGTGCATAGTTATTCTTTTTACTTTAGATAAATCAAAATAATAATCTTTTTTCCTATCAATTGTAGTATATGCCATATATTTATCATCACCAAACACAAAGAATTCATTATTAAAGCCTATTATTTTAGAGCTTTCTTTGTATTGATTGATAATCATATTCCATAGTTTATTTGGCACTGAAATGGTACGTATAACACTGTTTTTTGTGGGTATAAATAAATTATCTTTTTTTAATCCTTTCAAATTTAGTTGTTTATATATTTTTACAGTATGGTTTTCAAAGTCTATGTCTTTCCATTGGATAGCAATTTGTTCACCCTTACGAGTACCCATATAAAAGGCAAAAGAGAAAAATAATCTCCAAAAATCATCATCTATCACTGAAATAAATTGATTAAATTCTTCCGGTGTTAAATATAGTTCTTCTTCATGTTTTAAATTTATTTCGTTTGGATTTTTTTCGAAATTTTCAGTTATTCTGAAAGGGTTTATATCAATATAATGTTTTTTAAAAGCATAATCAAAAACAGTCTTAAAATAATTAAAGATATTTTGCTTAGAAGAAGTGGCTAATTTTTCTTTATTCATCTCTATTTTCCATTTTTCAATAAGTAGGGGGGTAATAGAGGATATATCTTTGTTTTCAAAAATATCACCATACTTTTCCAAATTTATTTTTTTTGAATAAAGAGTACCATCTTTATTATGGCTATTTTCCAAAAATTCTTTAACTAGATCATCCCAAATGATTTTATTGGATACTTGTTTGCCACAAGTTTTTAAAAAATCTCTTTCGGCTTCTTCTGCTTGCTTTTTCAGCATATATTTTTTTGATTTTTTAGGATGAGTTTCACCATAAGCATCTTTATATTGGCATTTAAAGAACCATGCACGTCCATCTTTAGTTGGCTCTTTTGATTTATAAACTGGCATTATAACACCTCCAATTATTGTAATTTTACGTAAAATTTAGTATAATTGAAGTACACAAAAGGATTTACCATTATTGGTAATTTTGATTGTGTACGTATGATTTAGATAGTCTTACTTTGGCGAGGAGACTATCTTTTTTTATTGTAATATTTTTTCTTTCTCTTTTTCAAATTCTTCTTTTGTAATTATATTATCATCGTATAATGATTTTAATTTTCGTAATGTATCATATTTGTTTTCTGTTTCTTTTATCGAAATATGTTCTTTTTTTTCTTTCTTAATTGTTTTGATTGGCGTAATATCATCTAAATCTAAGGTTTTATAATAGTAAAAGTTAAATATAGATAAAATTATTAAGCATAAATGAAAAACATTTATTCCTCTTGCGTTACCGATTTCAATAAATATACTTAAAAATGTAATTATCAATGTAGCAACTGCAAAGTGCAAAAGAAATTTTTTACCTTTTTTCTTGAATTCTTTGCTAGTTAAACTAATTAAAGCATTTATTCCACCCATGATAAATATAGAAATGGCACAAGCAGTAAAAGTATTACTATTTTGAATAATGGATAATACAAACGGCGTCATTAGTGCAACAATAATACTGTTTATTATTATTGCTAAAAAGATAAAATCAGCCAATAATATACCAGCACGCCATTTTTCTATTTTATTATTGTACCTGTTATATAAATAGATAATTAAATAAGCTAATATAGCAGCTAACATACCGCACCCCATAGCTATTAATATTGCATCTTCACTGGTCATTAACATCCACTCCTCTTTTTATAATAAAATACATATATATCATATAAAGAAAACCATATAAGCCAAAAAATATAATTATTAATTTTTTCAAAATTTTTTGCAATATATAAAGGGATTAACATAGTTAATATAGCAACTGCTTGTCCCAAATTAAAAATAAACTTTTTAATTTTATTCAGATTATAAATCTCCTATATGCCTTTTAGCTACACCAATTATTTCAACAGGCAAATCATTTATTTCTTCTTTTGTATAAAACGTAGTTTTAAAACCGCTAGAATTATGTTCGTTTAAGGGAGATAATAATATACCATTTTTCTGTATTTCAACTTTTTTAAATGTTGCATCAAATCCGTTAACTTTTACACAACATAGTTGTCCTGAATCACATGTTGGAGTTTTCAAAAAAATTACAATATCATTATTTTTGAATTGTGGCTCCATACTATCACCAGTTAATCGTAGAGCAAAGTATTCTTTCCCACCACGTGTCCAGGATTTTGGTATTTCTTCATAATCTTCAGTATATGTGTCTTCAATAGCTTCAAATGGAATTCCCGCAGGGATTTTTCCTAATACAGGAATTTTTACAACATCTTTATCTAATGTAGCCACATCTAAATTACTTTTTTCTTGAAAATTTAATTCTTCTAGCTTGACATCACCAGATTGAATTAATAAATCATTAATAGACATTCCCATAGCTTTTGCTATTTTTTTTAATGTTTCAATTGTTACTCGTACAGGTTTTCCCGTTCTAGGATCAACACCTTTTTCAATACTATCTAAATGTGTATGGCTTATTCCACATTTTTCAGCAAAATCTCTTAGCGACATTTCACCTCTATATTTTTTGATGAAGTTACCTATGTAATTCATGATTGACACTCCTTTCAAATACATTGTAAACTAAACTTTACAATAAAGCAATAAAAAAAATATATTTTTTTGTAAATCATGCTTGACAAAACTCCTTGTGTAGTGTATGCTTTACATAGAGGAGGTAAAAGATGGAAAATTTATTAAAGAAAAAAAGAGAAGAATTAGCACTTACACAAGAACAATTAGCAAAACTTTCTAATGTGTCTAGGCAAACAATTTCACTTATTGAAAATAATTCAATAGATAATATTGAAAGTAAAACAATGCTTAAATTGGCAACAGCTTTAAAGTGTGATGTTGGGGATATTTTTTTTAAAGAAAATGTTGTGTTAACACAACAAAACACTTAACAAAGGAGAATAAATAATATGAAAAAAATACCTGATAAAACAAAAAAAGCTCAGCATGAGCCTACTAATTGGGATTTGTTTGAGTGTTTATTAGGATTAAGTGAAAGAATATTCACATTAGAAAAAATAGTAAAAATTTTAATGTTTATGATTTTAACCATAAACTTAATAACAATGATATTAGTGCTGTCAAAATAGGATAGAAATATTTATAAAAAATATTACTGAACATTTTTTTAGAATACATTTTGCCTTTATTAGTTAGTTTATAAAATTTATTATTATTTTCTTGTTTAGTTATTTTAATAAAATGTAATTCTAATAAATCATCTAAAGCTTCTTTTGCCAAAGTATAGGTGTCATTATTTTTAACTTTTAAGTTCGCATTTAGTGCGATGGTAAAAGTAGTTTGTTCGGTATTGTGTTTTACAAAATATTTTAATACTTTACGAGCATTTTTATCTAAATCTAACATAGTACACCTCCTTAGCTAATTATTATAGCACGGGAGACTAGAAAGAAGGTGAGTAAATGGCGAAACGAAAATATTACTCAGCTAGCGAACAATTGCAGGCTATGACTAGCCAATGGGCTAATAACGAATCAATTAAAGTAATTGGTGGCGTTGGCAATAACATGGCTGGAAAAATTCGTCAAGAAATAGAAGAGCAAATAAAAAAAGAAGGTTATAGACTGCCTAGAAGTGCAGTAGTACCAATGAAATATGTAATTGATTATTTCAATATAGACATTGGCTATTTGAAAAAATTAGCAAAATTAGAAAGGGGTGATGAAAATGTTAAAGAAAATTAAGTCAATGATACCAGTAATAGCTTTAGTAGTAATGGTATTAGGTAGTTGCTATTTAAGTGCATTAGACGAAAAAAAGACCGTTCAACAGGTCGATGTAGAGAACGGTCAAACAATCAATGAATTAAATAAATAATTCGGTTAGATTATAGCACTAATCGAGAAATAAAGCAAATTGATAAGGGGTGAAACATGGACGGATGGGTAAGTATTTACCGAAAAATGCAAGATAAAAGTTGGTATAGAGATAGCGAATATGTTCATGTATGGCTCCACCTAATACTTAATGCTAATTATAGTAATAAAAGGGTATGGGTTAATGGACAAGAGGTTGAAGTTAAAAGAGGTCAATTACTAACCTCTAGGAAAGCAATTTCAGATAAAACAGGTGTAACGCAATCCAAAATTTATCGGATATTAAGTCGTTACGAAAGTGAACATCAAATTGAACAACAAAAAACCAATAAATATACAGTAATTACAATACTAAACTACGACAGTTATCAAAATTGTGAACAACAGTTTGAACAGAAAATGAACAACAAATGGACAACAGATGAACAACAAATGAACACAAACAATAATGATAATAATGTAAATAATGATAATAAATATAAAAAGAAAAATAAAAAAGAAAAGTTTGTTAAGCCAACATTTGAAGAAGTGCAAAACTACATTCAAGAAAAAAATCTTAAAGTGAATGCAGAGGGGTTTATTGATTATTATGAGGCTAATGGGTGGTTAGTTGGTAAAAATCATATGAAAGACTGGAAAGCTACATTAAGGAATTGGAATCGAAGACAAGGCGGTACAGACAAGCCTGATTGGTATGACAAACAAATTGATGAAGAAAAAGCATCCAATGAAGAAATTAAGAAATTGGAGGAAGCTTTAAATGAGTACAAGTAAATTTAAAAAATTATTAGATACAGGAGATTACCGAAGAATAATCGGTCTACATACACATTGGAAAATAAATTTAACAAATAAACAGTTAGATCGAGTATTAAAACTTAAAAGCAAGAAGGAAGGGGAACAATGGCGAAAAGAACGCAAGCAGATAGAGTGCTAGAGTATATCAAAAAATTTGGAAGTATTACGACTTTACAAGCGTTTAGAGATTTAGGTGTCACTAGATTAAGTGCAAGAATATTTGAGTTAAGAGACAGAGGAATAATCATAGATAGCACAAGTGTAACTAGCAAGAACAGGTACGGTGAAAACTGTACTTATGCGAAATATTACTTGAGAAAAGAGGGTTAAAGATGGAAGATAATTTAAAAATTTATAACATGATAAAAAAAGTACCTGATGAAGCACAAAAGAAAATTACAGGTGGCAGATTATCAGGTATGACAGATATAAAGCCTATGTGGCGAATTGAGAAACTTACGGAGGTATTTGGACCATGTGGTTTAGGTTGGTACACAACAACGAGAAACAGAGAAATTATTGATGGAGCAAATGGTGAAAAGATAGCAGTGGTGGATATTAATTTATTTGTTAATTACAAAAAGCCATTTGAATTAAACGAAGACTTATGGAGTGAGGCAATAGAGGGTACTGGTGGAAGTAGCTTTGTAGCCAATGAAAAAAATGGATTATATACAAGTGATGAGTGTTTCAAAATGGCTTATACAGATGCTTTGTCAGTGGCATGTAAAAGTTTAGGTATGGGAGCAGAAATTTATTGGGGAGATAGCAAATATCAAAAACAAGAAACTATCGAAACAATTGAGCAAGCTAAAGAATATGTTTTAAACTTTGGAAAATATAAAGGTAAAAAATTGAGTGAAATACCAGAAGATTATTTGACATGGTTATATAACACTGATAAGACTGATGAGACAATTAAAAAAGCAATTAACTTGTTAAATCAAAATAATGCTATGGAAAATCAAAAAGAAAAAAAAGAACCGTTTTCAGATATGCCAATACAAGAAGGACAAAAACAATGGTTAAAAATGAACTTGACGGAAGAAGAAATAAAAAAAGCTATTGTAAATCTTGGGCACAAGAAATTAAGCGAATTAAATTTTGCAGAAGCAGAGAGATTAAGAGAATTTAAAGAGAAACAGCAAACTATTCAATATAAGCAAGAAAGTGAGGTATTTTAATGGAAAAACCAGTATTAAAAAATGATATAGATGTGAAAATTGAGGGTGTTCAAAAAATCACAGATAACATGGCAGAAATCAAAGAATATGCCCTAGAAATGAAAAGATATTATGAAAATTTAGTATTTAACGAGGAGCAAGTGAAAGAGGCGAAAGATGAGAGGGCTAACGTTAATAAAGTGTACAAAAAGGTAGCTGATTATCGAAAAGATACAGTTGATAAATTTAATAAACCACTAGAAAAATTTATTAAAACAGCAAAAGAGACTGAAAGTATTTTAAAAGAAGCCTCAAACTGCATTGATGTACAAATCAAGAAGTATGAAGAAGAGGAAAAGCAAACTAAGAAAAAAGAGTGTGAGGAATTATTTGATAACCTTGTAGGAGATTTGTCGGAGTTAATAAGTTTTGAAAAGGTATTTGATAATAGATGGCTTAATAAAACTACAAAAATGACAGAAGTAGAGCAAGATATCAAAAATATAATTGAAAAAGTAAATACAGGTTTACAAGCAATTAAAGAGCTTAATAGTGAGTTTGAAACAGAATTAATTAACACCTTTTTAGAAGATTATGATTTATCTAAGGCTATTATGAAAAATACTCAATTGAAAGCGCAAAAAGAAAAACTAGCTAAAACTGATGTAGCTAAAGAAGAAACGAAACAGGAAATAATTAAAGAAATGGTTAGTACCCCAGTTGAAGATGTAGAAGATGAAAGAAACATCATTAAAAGTTATACGTTAAAAATTACAGCCAATTATACCAAAATGACAGCTTTAAGGAGATTTATGGAAATTAATGATATTAAGTTTGAAAAGGTTGGCTAGTTATGGATAAAGATTTAAAAGAAAAGGTAGAAGAAATCACAATGACTGATTATGGTGAAGTTAACAACGAAGATTATCCAAGAGACAGTATGATTAGTGATTTACTTGATGAACTAGAAAAATTAAAAGAAGAATTAGCCGAAAGGCCACCGTTTTATGAAATGGAGGAAAGATAAATGAATTCAGTAAATTTAATAGGAAGATTAAGTAATAGCCCTGAAATCAGACATACAGCAAACAACCAAGTAGTCTGTAGGTTTACATTAGCAGTAACACGTAGATTTAAAAATCAAGCTGGAGATTATGAAGCAGATTTCATCAACTGTGTTGCCTTTGGTAAAACAGCAGAACTTATTGGAAACTACGTTGAAAAAGGTCAACAGTTAGCAGTAGAGGGACGTATTCAAACAGGAAGCTATACCGCTCAAGATGGTAGTAAAAGATACACCTTTGATGTGGTGGTAGAGAATATTACATTTATAAATTCAAGGAAGTCCGCTTCTGAACGGAAAGAAAGCGAATCAACAACTACAAATGAACAGACAGACATCTTTGATGATTTTGGAGAAAATGTAGTAATAGAAGATGATTTTCTTGACTGAAATATGGGCAAACATTAAAGATTATCCAGATTATCAAGTAAGTAATTTAGGACATGTTCGTTCATATAAAAATGGGCAATTAAACGTTATTAATGGTTGGATTCAGAATACTGGATATAAAACGGTAACACTTAATAACAAGAAATATAGTGTTCATAGGTTAGTAGCAGAAACGTTTATTCATAAGCCAAAAGGCAAAAACGTAGTCAATCATAAAGATGGAAATAAATTAAATAACAATATCAAAAATTTAGAATGGTGTACTTTAAAAGAAAATGTACAACATGCATACAAAACCGGATTAATGGATAATGCCATTAGGCAAATGGCTAATAAAAAAATAAGAGCTAAACAAATAGGACAATTTGATTTAAAAGGTAACTTTATAAATAAATTTAGGGGTTCTGTTGAGGCAGCAGATGAATTAAAGAAATTTGGAATTAAAATTAATTCAAGAAACATTAGAAAAGTTTGTAATGGTGAACGTAAAACGGCCGGTGGATATCAATGGAGGTATTTATGATTGGAACAATCAAAGAATTAATTCCTAAAATGCTCCAACTAGATGAAACTAAAGAGTATGAGGTTAAAGAGCATAAGAAAAAGCGTTCTCTAAACGCCAATGCATATTACTGGGTATTAGTAAATAAAATGGCCGATGCATTAAATCAAAGCAAAGAGTATGTTCATTTATGTATGTTAAAACAGTATGGACAACGATATTCTGTGTGTGTTCCATATGATACGCCTATTGAAATTTTGGTGAAGTATTATGAACAAGACGGAGTTAGGAAGCAAGGAGATAAGCTATTCAAGACATACATAGTTTATCTTCCTAGCTCTGAAATGAATACTTATGAGATGTCTAAATTAATAGATGGGACTGTTGAAGAAGCAAAATCAATTGGTATTGAAACAATGACACCTGATGAATTAGCACATTTAAAAGCAATGTGGGGTGAAGAAAATGGAAATACCAAAAAAAATAAGAAAACAAGCAGATGACTTCTATGAAGCTTATGATAATTCAGATTATGTCGTTGACTATAAAGGACAATATCTATCAAAGAAAGGCGATGTATTCACAATTAGACATTATCATCATATAGATCATAACCGTTCAAATAACGAGTTATGGAACCTAACACCTTTAAGTTATAACGACCACATCATAGAAGTTCATTCTAAAAACAACAAAGAGGTATTAAATGGTATTTATGAGTTTATGGTTGAGAAGTTTCCAAATCACGAGGAACATTATAGAAGATATTTAAAAAGGGACTGATGTTATGAATGCACATAGACAAAGAATAATTGAGTGTAAGAAATCAGATAGTATGATGTCAGTAAGACATGTATGTACTTGTGGTCATACAGTATTTGTTCCAGTTAAGTATGATTTTGTGTATTGTGATTGGTGTTATAGGAGAGTGTGGAGAGATGAAAAAACAAAATTTAAACATAAATTACTGGTCAAACTTGGACAGACCGATAACGAACAAGTACAAAAACAAAAAAGTCGTAGTAGATAACATACTGTTCGATTCTAAAAAAGAAGCCAATTACTACATATATTTAAAAATGTTAGAGGATGCTGGGAAAATAGTAGATTTAGAATTACAAAGGAAATTTATATTACAGCAAGGTTTTAAATTAAATGGCAAGACATATCGTTCGATTACATACGTTGCTGACTTTGTTTATAAAGATTCACATGGACAAGTACACGTGGTTGATACTAAAGGATATCGGACAGAAGTGTACAAAATTAAGAAAAAATTATTCATGAAGAAATATGGAGCAGAAATCGAGGAAGTCTAATGGAAAAAGAATTTATAGAGCATTTAGAAGATAAATTATGTGTCATTAATAATCTTTTAAATACTGAGCAAGATGAAGCTAAAGTTTATTATTTAATTGTCAGAAGAACAGCATTTGATGAGATTTTATCAAAATATAAAGAAATAATAGGTGGTGATAATAAATGAATAATATTGAAAAACAAAATTTAATAATTAAAAAACTATTAGAAGATAATTGGAATATTGAAAGTGTAAAATACACAGGGAGATGTGAATTAATAGCAACAAAAAAGTATGCAAAAATAGCTATTACGACAGAAGAATGTGTTTGTCATGGTGGAAGAATGTGGATTAATGATATGCATACAAACAACTATTATGAAATAACACATGATGAATATGATGAAAGCAAAGGAATAACAAATAGTTCTAGTGAATTAAAATATATAATTGAAAACGAAATGATGGACTATGTAAATCGTTATTCAACATTTGTTTATAAATTAGTAAAAATTAATGAATATGGAAAAAATTATGATGGAACTCAAAAAGAAAGAGTTTCTTATTATTCAAATATGGAAGCATTAGCTGAAAGAGTAACCGATGGAGAAAGTGTAAAAGATATTCATGCTATTGATGAAGTAAGACATCAATATCCTAACGAAAATGTTTATTGTATTACAAAAAGAATATATAAAAAGTCAGAATATTCTTGGGAACAAAATAGAATTTGGTTTAAGCATATTAGATATGAAAGAAAAGACAAAAATAGCGAATTTAATGAAACAGGTAGTTATGAAATGTATGTTGAAATATTTAATAAGCAATAGGTGGTGATAACAAATGAAAGAAGATTTACTAAAAATAATTTCGCATTACGGAGTAAATGCCCAGCAAAGACAACTAGCCGAAGAAGTATTTGAATTACAAGAGGCTATTACCACTCATGAGTTAAAAAATAGTGTATCTTATGAAATACCATTAACTGAGATAGTAGAAACTAAAGAGCATATAGCCGAAGAAATAGCAGATGTATTAGTCTTATTATTTCAATTCAACGAATATTACGGTTTAGATATCGATGATATATCTAAAATCATGGATAATAAAATCAAAAGGCAATTAGAAAGAATTAAAAATGAGGTGAAATAATGACTAAATTAGAACAAAGATGTAAAGGAGTAGCTAAAGTATTTGATGATTTTAATATTAAATACAAAATGAAATATAATAATCCGCAACATTTACACTTTATTTATCAAGGTAGAGGTTGGGATGTAGAAATAACTAATAGATACATAACCGTTGAATATAAAGATAATCATTACGTAAATTTTTTGCCATCATTTTGTGGAATAACCGAATTTAGAAAATTCATAAGTCAAAACAGAAACTTCATGGAATTAAGAGTAGAAGATGAATAACTATTTTGATTACTGGCTACCAATCTTTAAGAAAATGTACTTCAAATTCAAATTATTAGGTGATATTAAAGCAATAATTGAACTTGAAGATAATATTTGGAAAAATTGGCACTTAAGTCGAGAAGATAAAAAGAAAATATTAAGACAGATAAGGGGTGAGAAAGGTGATAGAGATTAATAGAGATTTAAGAGATATAGTTATTAGTGCATTAAGATATGCCATAGGTAGAAAGACATATATAGTAAATGAAACGTGTGAATTTATAAAGAAACATCCTGAATTAATTGATGAACGAGTAAAAAAAATTATGCTCAAAGACTTAGAAAGTACAGTTGATTATTATATGATGGATGACATCGATTTTGCTGAATTTATGAAATTTGCAGAGTGGTTGAAAGGGTTAGAAGTATGAAAGAATATGCACTTTATAAAGGTGATGAATTATTAGGCTTTGGTACTTTGCAAGAATTATCTAAACAATTTGGTATAAAGATCAAATCGTTATTGTTCTATCAAACTCCATCATATCACAAAAGGACAAGTGAAAAGAAAGGAAAGAGGTTAATTAAGTGCTAAAAATTAAAGACAATGTAGATTTAAAAGAATTAGAGAAGTTTGGATTTATAAAAGCTAAAAATATATATTGTTATAAAAATGTTTTTAATGTTATTGTTTTAATGGTTTTTGACAATAGAAAAATATCAAATCCAACAGATGATAATGGAAATGTGATCTTATACGATTTAATTCAAGCTGGCTTAGTAGAAAAGGTGGAAGATAAATGATAAAGAATCGAACTGAAACATTAGAAGATTTAGTTGAGAAATATAAAAGAAAAAAAGGTAATTATTCTACTTATGAATTTGATGAACTTAGTTATAGAACACTTATATTAGATGTACATACTATGTTAAAAGAAAATCAAAAATATAAAGAAGTAATTAATAAAGCAATAAAATATATAGAAACCCATAAAAGAAAAGATGAATTTTTAGAATTAAATGAGTGGGGGACTAGAGACTTATTAGATATTTTAAAAGAGGTGGATTAAATGGATAATAGAACAATAGATGAAGTTAGAAAAAATGAAGATAAGCTTATTAATGAAATTGAATTGTTAGAACAGGAAAACAAAAAATATAAAGAAGTAATTAATAAAATATACGAAATAACCAATTATGAATATGACTTTTATGACAGCATTGAAGATATTGTAAACGATTTGGAAAACATTTTAAAAGAGGTGGAACATGAATAAAGAAGAAAAATTATGGCTAGCATTGATAACTGCAATAATTATTATATTTGGACAAGCATTTGCAATAGCTTTTGGTGTGGAACTAATTAATGACCTAAAAGCAACAGCTAATGGTTATAAAAGCGACAGAAACTTCTGCAGAGGTCAATTAGATAGCCTTACTCAAGAATTGGAGAGATGGCAGAATGGGTGAATTAAATCCAAGCGATTTAGAATTATCATTTAAAATTAACGATGAACAATTTAAAAAAATATTACCAACAACAATAGATGCTGAATCGGAATATACTTTAGGAGTAGATTATGGCAATGGAATATCTAAACAAATAAAAGGTCAATTTTATGTAAATGTTCATTACAGATATAAAAAGCATAAAAAAGGAAAAAAATATAAGTATTTTAAAGTAAAAAGGTGTTTACCTTTAAGCAGTTTAGAATTTGTGGGTAATGAGGTGGTAAAAGATGAGTAAATTAAAAATTATTTTAAATGTATTATTACATTATAAAAAATATGAAAAGTTAATAGGGGAGCAAGTAAGAATAACTAAAAATAATGGCTTAAAAAAATATGATAGGTTAATTGGTGAAATAGGTGTTGTTTATGACTTTGAATATGTAAATTTTAAAAAGCCATTTATTATTTGGTTTCCGACATTAAACAAAAAATATTGCTTTTCATTAAATGAATTCAAACAAATCGGTGGTAAAAGATGACTAGAGAAGAATTGATAGAATATTTAGCTGCTTTGGAACACGAAAGATGGTCTAATTGGCAAGCCTATGTTCATAATTTGTGCATTAAAAACGAAGATGGTAGTTTAACTATTCCAAAAAAATATGTATACCATTGGAATTGGGAAATTGCTTTAAAATATAAAGATTTACCAGACAACATTAAAGAGAGCGATAGAAAAGAAGTTTATAAAATCATGCCTTTATTTGACCATATGTTTAATGAAAATAAAACTCTGCAGAAAACACTGCAAAACTCAGAGAAAAATGCAGAGAATTTGCAGAGAGAATTAGATATTAAAAATGAAGCTTTAAAATTAATCAAAGATATAGCCTTTGATTATGATGGATTTAACGATATAGATAGCTTAAAAGGATTGAACGATGATTTAAGAGCAATAGCTATAAGAGGATTAAAAGGACAGATAATATTAGAAAGGACTGATAAATAAATGATAGAAGAATATATATTTAAAACTGTAATTAGTTTTATTTCATTAAAATCAGTATTATATTTGACAAAAGAAAATTGGTTGAAATTAAATCCTAAAAAAAATGGTTTTGTAAAAAGAAATTTTAATGTGTTAGTCTTTTGTTTAGTGCCAGTTATTCGTTGGTTATGGGTGATTTTTGCTTTAGTAATAGGTATAGCTTTAGGAAATGGCGAATTTGCCAATAAAGTAAAAGAAAGGATAACTAATGAAAAAGAAAAAATACAAGATAATCAGAAATAATAGGAACATCTATGCAGTTAAAGAATTAGGAAATAAAGGTTACTGGAACAACAAAGTAAAGAGGTTATTAAAAATAAGAAAAAACAGGGGGTAAGCTATGATTAAAGAAATCAAAGAGGCTGACAAAATCATAAATGAAATGAATGATGTGACTTATGATAAAGTAGAAGAACTTAGAACCAAAGCCGAAAAATGTACAAGTGGAATATCTGAAATAAGTGTAGAGAGTAGTCGTAAGACACATTCTAGAGAAGACGTATATGTGCTATTGGCTGAAGCAACCTCTTTATTAAGCGAAGGGCAAGAAAAACTAAAAAATCTTTATTATAAGATACCGACAGAAGATAGAAATTTAAAAATATATTTTGATAAAAAAATTTTTCATTTATCAAATGCAAATTTACAAATAAAATGGGGCTTAAGTAAAAGCCAAATAAATAGAATTTGCAAAAAAATTAAAGAAAATCATAACATGCGCCCCTAATGCGCCGGTCAAGAGGTAAAATATGCTAAGATAGAATAATTCTATCAAGTAGCCCCTTTTCTTTGATGTGGTGGTAATTCACATCCTTTCTATACTAATTTCATAAACCGTTTTTAATCCAACCACCACATCATTTATTTAGTAGCTTACTGATTATAGAGTGCCATTGGACCTAAAGTAGTTGGATATATTGAAGAATCGGCCAAAGTTAAATGGGTATTCGGAGCCTACAGCATTATAATTGGTAAGGTGCTAATTAATAGCACTATCTCACCTCTATTCGTGAGATGTAGCTGGAATTACAACACTATCTTTATAGGTAGTGTACTGATGATAGTAATTATTATGCAAGTAAGTAAGAGAGTGAAAACTTGTTGGCTTAATTATATCATCGGTACAGTGCTTATAAAGTACAATTAGAGCATTCTAAAATGAATGGACATCGCTTTGTAGGCGATGTACTGGTTATATAGTTAGAAAGCTATGATTTATATCATAATGAGTATATATAACTGGTACAGTGCTTATAATGTTCTTTGACAAGTAGATAAGTAAACCGTATGAAAGACTACAATACAATGTAGTACGGATAATAACCTAGCAGTCGTTCTAGCTATACGGATACGTTTAGCATATAACGTTATCTCTCGTAGTAATACGCGCAAATGAGATGAGAGTGAGAAACTCACGAAACGGGTTATTAGTGGCTTATTATATGAGTATATAAGGTATAGAACTAATCGGCATCGCAATTCGACACTTGTGTTGTGCAAGGTGTAGGGCGACGAAGTCATTAAGTGTAGCAACTTAAAGACAGGAGCGTAATGCTAAAACAAGATGTAGTGCCGTTGAAACATGGAAACATGTATATAAGATTAGTAGCTAGTATAACTGCACAAATCGGTACAGAGAGATGGAAAAAAAAGAATGTTTAAGCGAATAAACATAACACATTCCTAACGTGTGTGGTTATTGAGAGTATCAATCTCTTATAGATTTAGGTGTAAGCTGGGTAAAAGAGGAAATAGAGTCGCTCTCTATCAGGACTTTTACTCTCTATTGACTGAATAATATATGTGTATAGTAAGTTATTGCGAGGAGCAGTATTTATCTATTTATCAAAGAACATTAAAACAAAGCTCCTTAGCGAGCCAATACATCTCTACCTAGAGTAGATGATGTCCTGACATTGGGAAGCCAATAGTCGTTTAACAGCTTAGGCTGTTTTTATTATGGAGGAAGGTGATAATACATGGAGCTTAATAATCAACAAAGAAGGTTTTGCGAAGAATATGTAAAAAATGGACTAAATGGTAAACAAGCCTATTTAAAGGCGTATAGTGAGACTTGTAACAGTGAAGATACAGCCACAGTAAATGCTAGTAGACTGCTAACCAATGCTAATGTATTATCATACATAAAAGAACTGCAAGACGAACTTAGAAAAGCCAATATAATGAGTGCCATAGAACGTATGGAGTGGCTATCTGGAGTAGTGAAAGACATTAATAAGGAAGAAGTTTATATAAAAACTAGCGATGGTGAAGATGTGTTAGCTGGTAGTAAGAATGCAGACCTTAACACTAAAATAAAAGCTATAGATACACTTAATAAGATGAGTGGCGAATATAGAACTATATTAGATGGCTCAGTTAACCATGTTGTTAAATTGGAAGATGTGTTAAATGACAGCTAATGAATTAATAGAAATAAGAAAGAAGAAATGGAAAGAAAAACATGATATCGAATATGATAAAAGTCTACGTGCTGGTATTGCTAACGAATTAGTAACAAATAAAGAATTATTATCAGAAGTTAGAAAGAACCCAGAAAAACTAATCGAATTAGTATTTATCGTAGTAGATAAAGAGCAAAAGACAATGCCTTTTTTCTTAAATGAGGTTCAAAAAGATTTTGTAGGAGTAATTAATAAAGCTAAAGATGACTATAGTAAAGGTTTAATATCAGATATATCAATACTGGTATTAAAGGGTAGGCAACAAGGCTTTACGACCTTTGTTACAGCTTATCAACTAGCTAATAGCATTTTAAATAGAAACTTTCAAGGGTTTACTTTAGCTGATAAAAGTGATAATGCAGAGGCGATATTTCAAAATAAAGCTAAATTTCCGCATTCACAATTACCTTATCAATTAAAACCTACTGAAAAGTTTAACAACAGAAAACAATTACTGTTTGAAAAACTTAACTCATCATGGGCAGTTGATACAGCTACTAAAGATGTTGGTCGTTCAAGAACGGTCAATTTTTTTCATGGTTCAGAATGTGCCTTTTGGAAAGATGGAATACAGCCTATTCAAGCAGGTTTAGGAGAGGCATTTACAAAGAACTGTATAAAAATATATGAAAGTACAGCAAATGGTTATAATGATTATCGTACAATGTGGAAAAGTGGCTCATATATATGTTGTTTTTATGAATGGTGGAAAACTCCAGAATACCAAATACCATTTATAGATGAAACTTCTAAAAAAGAGTTTGAAAGCAAAATTGATACTGATACATCATGGATATATAAACGTTTAAAATGGCTTAAGAAAGATAAAAAATTATCACTAGAGCAATTACATTGGTACTACGAAAAATACAATAAATACATAGATAAACGCTTAATTAGACAAGAATATCCATGTACTCCAGATGAAGCGTTCTTGTTATCAGGTGAAACAGTATTTGATACCGAAAAGTTAGAAGAAAGACTTACAAAGATACCTAAGCCATTGAAGGTAGGATATTTTACTTACAAATATGATGGATTAAAGATAAAAGATATCAAATGGGTAGAAGATAAAAACGGGTACATTAAAATTTATAAAATACCAAACGTACCTAACCATACTTTGTATTGTATAGGCGGCGATACAGCCGGTGAGGGTAGCGATTACTTCACAGCTCATGTATTAGATGCTAAAACAGGCGAGCAGGTCGCAGTTTTAAAAAGACAATTAGATGCAGACCTTTATACAAAACAAGTTTACTGTTTAGGTCAATATTATTCTACTAGAAATATTCATGGTAGATATATAGGTGCTTTAATTGCTATTGAAAGTAACTTTGACAGTTTTCCAATAAGAGAACTTCAAAGACTTGGATATGACAGACAGTATGTTCGCAAAAGAATTGATGATAATACACAGCAAGCTCAAAAAAGCTATGGGTTTAAAACAACAGTACTTACAAGACCGACAATTATATCTCATCTAATCGAAATAGTACGTGAAGAAACAGATACGATTAATGATAAAGATACGATAGAAGAATTATTAACAATTATTCACAATGAACAGGGGCGAATAGAAGCTCCAGAAGGTGGACATGATGACCAAATGATGGGTTTAGCAATAGCACATGAAGCTAGGTCGCAAGTAGTGTTTACAAAAGACGTTATAGAACTTAATAATAGGTCGCCTTTTAGTGATATGTTTTCGTCTAAAAGCGATGTCGGAGAAAGGATAGATGTAATATGATGTTTTTTCAAAATATAGTTTGTTTCATGCTTGGAGCAGTCTGTTTATATGCTGGAACAAGAATCAGACAGAAAATAGATAATAACGAAAGCATTAAAATTCCATCAATAAGTGAAACTATTGAAAAGAAAAAAGTAGAAAAAAGAGAACGTGATGAAAGAAACGAGACACAACAGATATTAGATAATATCAATAATTATCCGTATAACCAAAAAGAAATTAGGTGATTAGATGACAGAAGAAGAAATTAAAACAACTCCAATATGGAATGACTATGAAAAAGCTAGACAATATTGTTCTATGATCAATATGTTTACTGATACTGATAGAAACTATCGTATGACTTATGGCAATCAATGGGAGGGACTACGTTCAGGAAACATAGAACCAGTACAGTATAACATCATAGATACAATAGTTAGTTATAAAGTGTCTCAAATAAATCAAAATTTATGGGCTTTAAACTTTAGCAGCGAAAATTTTGAAAGTAAACGATTTAGAAAAACAGCAGAAAAGGTTTGTAAAATGCTTAATAAAAAAGCATCACAAGTATGGGAAAAAGATATGCTTGACTATAAAGTTACTGTTATGTCTGAAGATAGTGCCATCACATCAGAAGGACTTATTTATGCTACTTATGATAAAGAACAACAACAGCCAAAAAATGAAATACTAAATAAAAATGATGTATTTTATGGAGATGAAAATAATCCAAATATTCAAGCACAGCCTTATATCTTGATTAGGCAAAGGCTTCCACTGTCAGATGTTCAAAAGTTAGTATCAGAAGACAAGGCTAAAAATATAGCAGTTGACCAAGATACATATGATCTAGCTGGAGATTCTGCAAAATTAGAAAAAGATGATAAAGTTACAGTTATTACTAAGATGTGGAAAGAAGATGGCAAAGTATGGTTTAGTAAATCAACCAGTACAGTTATTATTAAAGAAAAAACCCCTTCTGGGTTAAAACTTTATCCATTAGCACATATGCTTTGGAGAGAAAAGAAGGGCTCGGCACGTGGTGAGAGTGAAGTTAAATACTTAATACCTAACCAATTAGAAATTAATAAGACTTTAATGAGATATTTACTTTCAATTAAAAATATTTCATATCCACAAAAAGTTGTTAATGAAGAAGCTGTATCTAATCCAGAAGCTATTAATAGGATAGGTGCAACTATCAAGGTACATGGAGCCAATGCAACAGATGTTAGTAAAGTAGTATCTACTACTACACCAGCCAGTGTTGGATATGATGTATATAAGTCTATTCAAGACCTTATTTCAATTACTAGAGACCTAAGAAGTGCTTCAGAAATGGCAACTGGTAACGTTAATCCAGAAGATGCTAGTGGTAGAGCAATACTAGCAGTACAACAAGCCTCTACACAGCCACTTGGCAGACAAGCTATGGCTTTAAAGACTTGCATTGAAGATTTAGGACGTATATGGATAGATATGTGGACAACTTATACTGATAACTTTTTAACTTTGGAAGAAGAAGTTACAGATGAACAAAGCGGAGAAAAATACATTCAGTTAAAAAAAGTTCCTAGGAGTGTACTAGATAAACTAAAAGCAACAGTTAAATTAGATGTAACACCAGTCTCTGCATTTGATAGGTATGCCAGAGAATTAACATTAGAAAACTTGCTAAAGGCAGGTTATTTTAATGTGGAAAACTTAGGAGCATTTAAGCGGTATGTCGAATCATTGCCTGATAATTCATCAACACCAAAACAAGATTTAGAAATGATTATTGATGATATGGAACAGGAACAACGTAAAATTGCCCAAATCAATGTTCAAGCCCAATTAATGCAACAAAGAGCTAGCCAATTCCTAGATGCTGGTCCAGAAGGACAAGCTGAACAATTAATAAAAGCTAGTCAAGTAGAAAGTGCAGTATAAGCACTTTTTTATTATGTCCAAGCCTGATGACACTAAAAGCTGAGTTCGTGAAGCAAACACGTGAAAAATAGAGGAGGAAATATGGAAAATGAAAACTCTGTAACAAATGTTACTGAAAACGTAGAGCAAACTACAGAACAAAACGTAGCTCAAAAAGAGGAGCAAAATGGCAGATTTTATACTAACGAAGAATTAGATAAAATGCTTGCCGAAAGATATAATCGAGGACGTAGAAAGGCTGAAAAAGAAAGCCGAAAGAAATACGGCAAAATCGAGAATATCTTAAAAAGCGGTTTAGAAGTAGATAATTTAGCCGATGCAGAAGAAAAGCTAGAAAAATTCTATACCGAACAAGGAGTAAAAATACCAAGTTATTCAGACTATGACGACGATGATATTAGAACTCTTGCCAATAAAGATGCTGAGGACATTATTTCTGAAGGAGAAATGGCAGTAGAAAGTGAATTGCGTAGATTAAGCGATTTAGGTAACGATAAAATGTCTAAACGTGAAAAAGCTATGTTTAATACACTTTATAAATCTCATAAAGAGACTAAAGAGCGTCAAGAACTTGAAGAAATAGGTGTTGGCACAGATTTATTAGATAGTAAAGATTTTAAAGACTTTACTAAAAAATTAAATACCAATTTAACATTAAAGGAAAAATATGAATTTTATAAGCAAACTCACCCCACACCAATAGTTGAACCGATTGGAAGTATGACCAATACTGAAGCTGGAAACAGTTTCAAAGACAGTTATACACCTGAAGAAATCAGTAAACTTTCGCTTGAAGATTTAAGTGATGACAGAGTATGGGATGCAGTTCGAAAATCTATGACAAGGAAAGGATGATGATGAATGAATCCAGCTATGCAAACTGTATGGCATCAAGCCTACATTAGAGCATTGGAAACAATCACCTCTTTAAGAAACCACTGTGACTTTATCTTTGAAAGAGATAGCAAAAATGCAAAAGAAGTAAAAATTTTAAATGCTGTAAGACCAACTGTAAAAAAATATACTCCAGGTACTCCAATTGAAAAGGAATATATTAGTGCAACTGACCAGACTTTAAAACTTGACCAATATGAATATTTCAATATCGCTATTGATGATATTCATGCTGCTCAAAGTGTTCCAGGAGCAATGGAAGCTTCAGCCAAAGAAGGAGCATTAGCACTTTCTGAAAAAGGTGATGCTTATGTTGCGAGTTTAGTTAAAACTGGAGTGGAAGATAGTACTATTGCTACTACAGGAGAAGCTAAAGCCGTAACTAAAACAAATGCTGTTGAAATGTTAGAAGATGGATTTGCTGTGTTATATGGTAATAACTGTAAAACTAACTTTAATTACCACGCAGAAGTATGTCCATCTTATTTTACTAAATTAAGACAAGGATTAACTGAGTTATTTACTTCTAACGTTGAAATGGCAAAAGCTGGTTATGTTGGTAAGTATGGTAATGCACTTGTTTCAATTGAGAACTTATTACCTCAAAACGAAGAAAATACAGAGGTTTATAACATTTTAAGAACTACAAAAGCTATTGCGTTTGCTGAACAAATTGATAAAGTCGAGGCTTATAGACCACAAGATGCTTTCGAGGACGCATTAAAAGGTTTATATGTCTTTGGTGCTAAAGTGGTTAGACCTAAAGAGATTGTTGTTATTAAAACAACTGTTTAAGAGCTTTATAGCTCTTTTTATCGTGTAAGAGTATAGTCAGTGCAATTCTGACAACACGACCATGAAGGAGGAATATCAATGAAAGAAAAATTAGAATTTTATACAGTAAAACCAAACTTAAAACAAATATATGGAAGAAAAATTACTAAAGATTTAACTTTTGATGAATGGACTAAAGATAAAACAGTACATCAAATTTTAAAAGATTGTACTTTGACTACTATTATTAATAATGAGTATGAAGTAAACGGATTAAAAGTAAAAGAAGAATCAAAAACCGTAGTAACATATCCAGAAGGTTTTGTACTTATTTGGAATGAAAAAATCGGATACGTAACACCTCAAGTACAAGTATGTACATTAGATGAAATTAGAAAAGAAGTAGATGAAATCGATGGAATTTATAAAGAAATAAAAGGTGAGTAATATGACTTTGGAAACATTAAAATCAGAAACTTTAAAATTATTACAAGAATATATGGATAACATGCCTGATATGACAGATGATGAAGATATTATAAATAATATGATACCAGCAATTAATAAGATATTATTTGAACTTGCTAGAGTAAAAAAAATAGATACCTATGTAAAAAGAGAAGTATCAGAAGGTGAAGAAATTGATTTAAAAACATTACCTGATTTTTACCAGTTAAAATTAATCAAATTTAAACCTAAAGTAGTTACCTACGATGAACACTATTATGAAAAAGTAGGAAGTTACGTTAATTTTAATCAAGAAGGTGATGTTACTATTTATTATTATAAATATCCTACTATGATAACCGAAGATACAGAAGATGAATTCGAGTTAGAACTAGATCAAGATGCTTTAAATATTGCTCCAACTGGTATAGCCGGTACCATTTTAATGACAGATATTTCAAATCAATACGGTTCAGTATTTCTTAATGAATATGAAAAAATGTTACAAAGACTAGATAGTAGAAATTCTGATACGATGATTACTATTGAAGGTGGGTTTTAATGGCTATTGGTAGTGGAGCAGATGCTGGTAGTTTAGTTGCACGTAATTATGCTAATTTTAGAGGAGTAGATTTTACCAACCGTAAAGACGAGATATCTATCGTACGTTCACCTGATATGCTTAATTTGTGGAAAAACTATAGGAGTAGTAACGGGCTTGCTTTAGAAACAAGACCTGATATCGAAAAAGTTGGAGAATATGAGGATAAATTATATAGTTTGTTTTTTTATACATATGGTGGTAAAAAACATAAAATTACACATGTTGGCGATAAATTATACGATGACGATAAAGTTATTTTAGAAGGATTAAATGAAGTAACAGTCTCACTTTTTATTTATCAAACCAAGCTTTATATAATTGATGAAAAAGAGTATTACGTCTATGATGGGGAAACCATTAAACCAGTAGAGGGATACATTCCAATTACAACTGTTTCAAGAGCACCAAGCGGTGGAGGAAGTTTACTACAAGATGTTAATTTATTAAGTCCATATAGAAAAAATAGTTTTTCTTCAGATGGCGAAAGTTTAGAATATCATTTAGACGTTGAAAGCTATGATGAAGATTATAATGTAAAAATATGGATTAATGACGAATTAGTAGATAACTCAGAAAAAAAGCAAGTGTATGACGGTAACGGTTATATGAAATATACTAAAGGCAATGATGTTTATTGGTATGACAAAGAAAATGATAGGCTTTTCAATAGTTTGTATGAACAAATAGTAAATGGTGAGATACATAATGATAGAGGCTATATCAAATACACTAAAGACGATAAAACTTATTGGTATGACCCAACATTAGAAGCAGTTTATGACGAAATGGGAGCTGTTACAGACTATAAAGTAAGAGACTTACAAAAAGTAACTACAGATGTTAAATTAAGTGATTTAACAGCTATAAGTGATTATCCATATACAGAAGACCCAAGCAAAGGTGTTATTACATTTTCAACACCACCTGAGAAACCATATACAGATGGTAGCGATAATGTAATTATTCAATTTAAAAGAACAGTTGAAGGATATAGAGAACGTATTGCTAATTGTACTATTGTTGAACAGTTTGATAATAGAGTGTTCTTTAGTGGTAATCCTAATTATCCTAATGTGTTATGGCATTGTTCATTAGATGATCCTACATATTGCTCTGATACCGACTATTATGAGGAAGGTGTAAGCGATTCACCAATTATGGGATTGGTTGCTGGTAATAATGCTTTGTGGGTGTTAAAAGCACCAAGTCAGACTAATACAACTATTTTTTATCATAATCCAGCTATTGATTCAGAATATGGCAAAACTTATCCATCTAGCCATTCTTCTATTAGTACGGGTTGTATTGGTGGTTCTAAAAACTTTAATGACAGAATTGTATTCTTTTCGGATAGAGGTATGGAAGGTATTAGTAGTGATGTTACCACTGAGCAGGTTATATCACACTTAAGTACCTTTGTAGATAATAGATTGCTTTCCGAATCAAATTATAAGAATATGCAACTCGCTGAATGGGAAGGTTATTTAATGGTATTCATTGATAATCATGTTTATTTAGCAGATAGTAGAGCTATGGGCAGTAGTTCTTCAAATACAGAATACGAGTGGTTTTACTGGGAATTACCTATTAATCCTACTTTTGTACTTGTAGATGATGGAATGCTTTATTTAGGCAGTGGTAAAGAATTATATACACTCACTAATTTTGGAGATAGAGAAGTAGATGCATATGTTACTACTATTGAAGATGAGATGAACCACCCTCAAATGCGTAAGATTACCAATAAAAGAGGTTGTACAATAGATATAGATGGTACAGAGATAAGTGTATATGCCAAAACAGATAAAACAAATTTTGAAAAAATAGATGATTATAAAATTACAAACGGTAGAGTGGTATCGAAAATTAAAAGGAAAAAATGGAAATGTATTCAACTTAAAATAGAAGGCAATAAGCCTTTTTCTTTTTATTCAGTATCACTCGAAAGTTATATAACTAACTACTTAAAAAAGTAGTAGAAAGGAGTAAATATGCCTAGTACTACAAATGATTATAGATTAACAAATGTCACAACTGAAAAGACAAATGCCTTAAATCAAATGAATAATACTTATAACAATATGATTAATAATAGTCAGCAATATTATGACAATCTTATAAATAATTCTAAAGATTGGACTAATAAACAGCAAGCTATACAACAAGCCAATACTAACTGGGCAATAGACAAGATAGAACAGTCTAAGGAACAAGCCGAAAAAGACTATATCAAAGAGCAAAAAGGTGCTTATACGGATTATCAAAAGGCTATTGATGAATATGGAGTAAATGCTGAACAAAGAGCCTCTACCGGTATGAATAATTCTGGATATACAGAAACAGCTCAAATGATGGCTTTTAATTCATATCAAAATAGGTATGCGAGTGCTAGAGAAGACTATAATAAAGCCGTTTTAAACTATGATAATGGAATAAAAGACGCTATGTTGCAAAACAGTTCATCATTGGCTCAAATAGCTTATGAGGGTTTACAAAGCCAATTAGAACTAGCTTTGCAAGGATTCCAATATAAAAATGAATTATTACAAACTCAATTTAATAATAAAATGCAGATTGAGAGTCTTTATGAAACTAAATATAACAATGTCTTAAATCAAATAAATGAAGAAAACAGACTTGCTGAAGAAAGACGCCAGTTTAATGCACAACTTGCTGAAAATAGACGTCAATTTAATGCTTCACAAGCTGCCAAATCCAAAGCATCATCTGGAGTGGCTCTAACTGATAGTGGTAGTCTGAATAATGGTTCTGGTGATGTAGAATTAACAAAAGTTACTAAAAAAATACCAAGGTCTAATGTATTAAAAGGCTTTGTAGATCAAGGCTATACTTTATATGCTGATAAAGATGGAAGAATATTCTTTGAAGATAAAAATGGCAACATGAAATCTACAGGAATAGTAAATAAGAGTTTTGTATAAAGGAGGAATATAAATGGCTAAAAAGAAAAAAATATCTCAAGAACTTTATAATAGTCTTGTGTCTAATCAAAAAGTTCAAACTAATAGTAATAATGTAAAAAAGATTAGCCAAAGTGATTATAGTTCTCTTGTATCAACAACCGATAGATTAAATAGAGGTGGTACAAAACAAAATATTGCCCCATTACCGAGTACAACAATATCAAAAAAGGAAGTCTCAAATAACACGCAAAAATCATTTTCTTTTGATATTAATAACAAATATGATGATGGATATAAAAATACCGGCAAGAAAATAGGGGACTATATTAAAGATTCTTCTTTAAAAGATTCTGAAATTTTTCAAAAAGATAATAAGTTTTATTATTATGACAGTAATAAAAAGCAATATAACGAAATAACTAATAAGACAGGTTATGATGTTAAAGAAAATAAAAATACTAAAAAGACAAAACAAACAGCGCCAGTAAGTGAACATTTTACTAATAGCAAGCAGTCGAATATAAATACAACTGGTAAGTTTGAAGAACCAGCAAAAACTGTAAAAGCTAGAGAAGATAAACTCGGACTAGCCGATAGACTTTCTGTAGATTTTTCTGGTAAATCTGATGAAGATAAAAAAAAGATGGAAGACCAGTTAGTACAACAAGAAAAAGATAATTCTAGATTGGCTGGCGTAGCTAATGGCTTAAAGGATAGCGGATATGTTAAAGCTGGAGCATTTGAAGATGGTTACCAGTTTGGTGATGTAACTAAAACAGTTGGTAGCACTATACTTTCTGGTTTTAATTCTATTGGTAGAGGTGCTATGGGTATGGTTGAAGGCATTGGTGATGCTATAAATTATGTTGTAGCAGGTGCAGAAGATAAACTTGGATTAGATGATTTGGCCAAAACAACAAGAGAGTTTGCTAAACGCGATTTAGTAGATGAAATTACAATGCCTAGTTCAGATGCTTACCAAGATTCTGTTTTAGGAAGCAAGAGTGACAGCATTGTAGAAAGTATCGGTGGAATGCTTCCAAGTATCGCTTTGGGTGGTATGGCGAATACTACAAAAGGGGCCACAGCATTGACAAGTGGGTCTATGTTTACAAGTTCTTATGGTCAAGGTGTAAGTGAAGCTTACGCTAATGGTGCTACTGATGCAGAAGCACAAACGTATGGATTAATTAGTGGTATTGCTGAAACTGCCACAGAAATGATGTTTGGTGGTTTAGGAAAAGGTTCTAAAGCATTAGGAGTTTCAAGAAGTGCTATTCCAGTAGATGATGCTTTAGCTCAAGCCGTTAGTTCTAAATTCAAAAGTAAATTAGCCCAAAACCTAACTACAGCAGTTATTAAGTCTAGCGGTGAGGGTTTAGAGGAAGTTGCTTCTGGTATAATTCAAGGTATTGGTAAAAAAATGACTTTTGAAAGTGATAAAGAATTATCAGACATTTTAAATGATGAACAATTACTAGATCAATTTATTGGTGGTGCTGTAGCCAGTGGTATTATGCAAGCTCCGGGTCTAGTTAAATCTACTAAACAAGGCAGAAACTTAGCAACCAGTTATACGGATAATGAACAGAAAGTAGTAGATAGCATTACTGATAGTAGATTTAACGAACAATTACAAGATAACCCTAATATGTCTAAAAAAGAACAAAATCAATTAAGAAGTGCTATTGAGGAACAAACAAAAAATGATTTAGAACAAGGAAATTTAACACCAACAGAAATTCAAAATGCTTTAGGTAATGACGATTATCAAATATACCAACAAGAAAGTCAAAGAAAACAAGATTTAGAAAAACAATTAAAAGAATTACAAAGTAAATCCACTACTGATATGAGTTATAGTGAATACAATGAAAATAATCAAAAGATAGCTGATTTACAAAATGAAATCGACTCAATAAACCTAGATGATTTAAAGAACAGAGCTGATACGCCTGTAGAAAACAGAATACAAAATAACGATTATTTATTACAACGTAGTTATAATAACTACCAAAACAATCAAGCACAAAAAAATGTGGCATTCGAATATCAACCACACACTGATAGTAAGGGTAATGAACTTAAAATAAGTGCTTTAGAAAAAAATGTTTATGATAGCGCAAGTAAAACTATGAATAATACTAAAGAATCACATAACTTGGCAGATTTTGTATCTAAATTATCTAAAGATACAGGAATTCAATATGAATTTACCACATCAGAAGATTTAAAAAATAGAGGTTATAACGTAGACAAGCGTGTTATCAATGGTCTTAATACTGATGATGGAAAGATATTAATTAACGTAGATTCTGATAGTATAATTAATCGTGTCGTAGGACATGAAACAACGCATCTCTTTGAAAATACTGAAGATTATCAAACTCTTCAAAATGAGGTGTTTGAGTATGCAAAAACTAAAGGTGATTTTGATAAACTAAAAGCAGAGCTTACAGAAGCATACAAAAATGTTAAAGGAGCTAACATAGATAACGAGCTTACAAGTGAGCTTGTAGGTCAGTACGTATTTAGTGATACTGAATTTGTTCAAAACCTTTCTAAACATAGAAACATATTTCAAAAAGTATACGATGAAATTAAACACCTTTATAAAATGGCTACAGCTGGTTCAAAAGAAGCTAGACAACTTGAGAAAGTTAAACATACTTTTGAGAAAGTGTATCAGAATAATCAAGCACATGTCAGTACAGAAACAGAATATCACGTATCTAAAAATATAAGCGATGATATAGATAAAGTTTTAAATGACATTAACGAAAGAACACCTGTCAAATTGCGAGATTTTACACCACAAGTTTTGGTTCAAAATGGTATAAAAGATTTACCGATGTATGAAAATCCATCACATATAAGAAAAAACATTTTAACGGAGGCAGAAGCTAAAAAGTTAGGCTTGAAGATTAATCCTAGAGATAATTACCATGGTTTAGGTAAAGAACTATATATCAAAGCAATTGATAGTTTAGATAATCCTAGAGTTATATTAAAAAATAATAACAATAATAATTATTTAGTAGTTACTGTTATTAAAGATAAAAATGGTAATTCAATAGTTACTCCAATTGAAATAGAAACTCAAACTTCAGTAAATAAAGTAATGATAGATATTAATAGAATTAAAAGTGTATATGGATATGAACGTAAAAATAATATTGATTTAAATGATTATATAAAATATAATTTAAAAAATAAAAACTTTACTAAAATATATGAACAAAAAAAAGAACGAGGTACGGGCTTTAGCACCGTAGCAAGTTCTTCTGCAAATAATGTATCACAATCTAACAATAATGTCAAATCGAATACATCTAATAAACAGTATGCATCAATTTCTAAAAATAATACAAAATATTCATTATCTAAAGTAGACAATCAAGGTAATACTCTTACCAAACAACAACAAAAATTTTTTAAAGATAGTAAAGTTAGGGATGAAAATGGTAATTTAAAAGTTATGTACCATGGGACGCCAAATGGTGTTTTTAATCAATTTGATAAGTCATTTATAGGGAAAAGGGGTTCATTTCTTTCGTCACGATTAGGGTTTTATTTTTCTGAAGATAAAAGTTATGCAGATTTAATGGCTAGAGAAGGTGGAAAAGAACAAAATCCTAAAGTTTTTAAAGTTTACCTTAACATTAAAAAACCTTTAAATATCTTTTCTACGGAATTATTTAAAGAAAGTGATGTTAAAAAAGTAGAAGAACAATTGCTAAATGGTAATTATGATGGAATAATTGATGAATTTGGAAATGCAGTAGTTTTTAATTCTAATCAAATTAAAAATATAGACAATCTAAATCCTACTTCAAATGAAGACATTAGATATTCTCTGAACAATGATAATTTAGTACCATTACAAAAAGGAGAAATTCAATCGCAAGAGGTAAAAAATGAAAATAGACCAATTGCACCATTACCAACCAATATTAAAACCAATTCGCAAAAAGCAAAAGTTCAAAATAATGCCAAAGTAGTTACTCCAACAAATAATATTCAAGAAAACACACAAGAAGCCACTTCAACGAATAAAACATTAAATCCTACTGAAATAGCTCAAATGAGGCCAGAGAACGCTAATACAACTCCTAAAGTAGACAATATAAAAGTATCTACTGGAGATGGCAAGAGTCATTTCTTTGACAATATTAAAGATAAAGTTAATATGTTATCAGAAGATAGCAAAGCTAAAATTTTATCTAATGATGAAGTAAAATATTATAAAGAAGTTACAAATGAAGATAGTTTGAATAAAGCATTTAAAAAGCTAGCAGATGGCGGAGAATTTGAAGTAAAAAGCTGGATAGATAGATTTAGTAGAGATAAAGATGGAAAGATGAAACAACAACCAACCGCTACAGATATTGCAGAAGGATGGATTTTATTAAAACAATATAATGATATTAAAGATTATGATAGTTCTGTTCAAATTGCAAAAAAGATGAGAGATATAGGAACAGAGGCAGGGCAAACTATTCAAGCATTTAATATCATGAACAGAATGACACCGGAAGGTATGGTTAAATATGCACAAAGTGAGTTATCTGAAGCCTATGAACATATGATAAAAGGTAAAACTAAAAAGTGGATAGACCAACATAGAGCTGATTTTGACTTAAAACCTGAAGAAGTTCAATTCATAATTGATAACATGCAAGGAGTTGCTACTATGGAAGACGGATATGACAAACGAGTAAAACTTGCTGAAATCCAAAAACTTATGACCGATAAACTTCCACCTGAAAGAGGTCAAGGAATTAAAGCGTGGATGAGAATATCTATGTTATTCAATCCAAAGACTCAAGTAAGAAATGTATTGGGAAATGCTTTAATTGCTCCTGTAAATTCCTTTGGTGATTTATTCGCTAGTGGTGTAGATAAATTAGTATCTAGAAAAACAGGTGTTAGAACTGTTGGAACAACAAGTTTAAAAAATTATTTCAAAGGTATAAGAAAAGGATTGTTTGAATCATACAACGATTTTAAAAAAGGAATAAATACTAGGAATATAGCCGGTAACCGTTTTGAAATTGGTGAGGGTAAAAGTTTCAACGAAAAAACAATGATTGGTAAATCGCTAAATAGAGTAGATAGTTTACTATCGTTCATGCTAGATGCAGGAGATAGAATGTTTTATGAAGGTTCTTTTGTTAATTCGATAAATAATCAAATGGTTTTAAATAATACCGACACGGTTACACAAGAAATGATAGATATAGCAACACAAGAAGCATTATCCAGAACATGGCAAGATAATAATAAATATACCAAAGCAGTATTAGGAATTAGGAAATTAATGAATATGGGTAGAAGTTATGGACTTGGTGATGTTTTAATTCCGTTCGCTAAAACACCAGCTAATTTAACGAAAGCTATTGTAGATTATTCTCCAGCAGGCTTAGTTAATACTATTGTAAAAGGTAGAAAATTAAAGAATGCAATAGATACAGGTCAATTTACACCACAAATGCAACATGAATTTGCTCAAAGTTTAGGGAAAGCAACTGCAGGAACTATGTTATATGTTCTTGGGTATGCATTAGCAAAAGCAGGCGTTATAAGTGGTGAAAGTGATGATGATAAAGATGTTTCTAACTTCATGAAAAATACAATGGGAGTTAATTCATATTCCATTAAAATAGGTAACAAATCTTTTACTTATGATTGGGCACAGCCATTGGCTGCTCCATTATCTATTATGGCAAATATTGTTAATTCAGAAGATGATAAAGGGCAAGCTATGGTGGAAGGAATAGTAGGTTCATTAGATAGCGCTGGCAGTATATTACTAGAACAGTCATTTTTACAAAGTATAAATGAAGTATTAAACGATAATGATGGCGTTGTCTCTGGAGTTATTAATCAGCTTTTAGAACTTCCAGCAAGAGCAGTTCCAACATTTTCTAAACAGATAGTAGATTTAATTGATGGAACACAGAGGACTTCATTTGAATATGGAAACCCTCTACAAAGTTCTATTAATAGTATAAAAGCTAAAATACCTGGTCTTAGTCAAACTCTTGCACCTAGTGTAGATTCAATGGGTAGAGAAATACAGAAATATGGTGGTAAAAACAATATATTCAACGTGTTTTTTAATCCAGCTAACGTAAATAACGAAAATGTTAGTGAAAGTGCTAAAGAAATATATAGAGTATATAAACAAACCGGTGATAGTACTATACTTCCTAGAGTAGCTCCTTACTATGTTAATAGTGATGGTGAAAAAATCATCCTTGATTCAAAACAAAGAGAACAGCTTCAAAAGAAATCTGGAACATTGCTTGAACAAGGTTTAGATAACATGATGAAAAATGATACTTATATTAATGCAAGCGATGAGGATAAAGCTGAAATGATTAATGGCTTAGTTAATTATTCATATAACATTGCTCAGCATGAAGTAGTAGGTACCGAGCTTTCACAAACTTATGAGAAAGCTTATAACTTTGCTAGTAATGGTGGAAATATTGAAAATTACTACATTTATAAATATAGCGTAAAGGATATGAATAGTAACGAGAAAGAAAACTATTTATATAATTCTGATTTTTCTGATGACCAAAAGACACTATTATATGAAAATATCACACTAAGCGATTTTTCTGATGAATCCAAGTACTTGAATTATAAAACTGCTAAACAACTTGGAGTAGATATAAATAGTTGGTTAAACTATAGTTCGCAAGAATTTAAGAGTGATATAGCACCAACAGGAAAAACGGTGACTGGTAGTCGGAAGAAAAAATTAATTTCTTTTGTCAATTCATTAAACTTAACCATTCCACAAAAAGCATCTTTAATTAAAATGTCTTATAGTAGTTATGATAGCTATGATAAACAAATAATGAATCAAGTTAATTCTTTAAATATTAGTTTTATGGATAAAGCGAAAATGGTAAAAACATTAGGTTTTGATGAATATGACAACTCCATTATTAATTATGTAGATAAAAATTATTCAAGCGTGAGTGAAAAAACAAGTGCTTTGAAAGACTTAGGATTTACTGTGTATACCTATAAAGGAAGGACGTATGTCAGATGATAAGTAAGAGAGACTTAACTAGATCAAGGACACCAACCGACACTGAAATGAAATATCAATTATCAAAAATACAAAATAAAGTTGATAAAGAGCCTAATAAAGGGCTCTCTACCAACGATTTTACCAATGAATATAAACGAGAATTAGATAGAACAGTGCAAAATGTTCATCATCACAATAATATGGGAGTATTAAATACCATCGACAGTGGTGATTTAAACAGTTGGAATAAAGCTTATAACGTCGCTAATCAACTAATAAATCCTACTGAATTATATAGTTCGGATGTTGGAATAAGTGAGGATATTACGTTTGAATTAGACCCAACAAATTATGTTTATTTATCTATAATTTGTGGTACTGCAACAGATTATGAAAATAAATTAATTACTCCTACCAATAAACAATTTTGTATCACTGTTAGTGATGAAAAGGCATACTATAAATTCAATGGTCAAACATTAGAAAAACAAAGTGGAAGTGATACAATTTTGATTTATAAAGTTTTAGGTTATTTTGAGAAAGGAGAGATGTAAAATGGTCGCAGTAGAGGATAATACAACTATCCATATAACAAGAGGAGATAAGACTACAGGTAAGGTTAACCGCCTTGCTTTTTATTTTCCTGTTTATAATTTTGAAACACATCAAGAAGAAAATTATAAGTTTCAACCTGATGATAAAATTTCACTTATTGTCATGCAAAGGAAAGGCTATACAAAATATGAAGTATTACGTAAGGAATATCAATTAAAAGACTTAGGTTATACAGAATCTACGGAACATCCAGAAATACCTTTGACGGCTGAAGATACAAAAAAATTTGAGCTTACTAACAAAGCTAAAACGTATTGGTATGATTTAGTTCTTAACGACGATACGACAATAATTGGAATGGACTCTGATGGCGCCAAACAGTTCATTGTATATCCGGAAGGAGGAGAAGAAGATGAATGAAGCTAGAGGGATTTTAGGTTTTAAAGGTGAAAGGGGATATAGTGCTTATGAAGTAGCAGTTCAAAATGGTTTTATAGGAACAGAAGCAGATTGGTTGGCAACATTAGGTACAAGTACTCATTTCATGCAAACAAAGACTATGTATACAACTGAATCGGAAGAAAGCACTCATACTTTACCTGATACATATACCAGTAATAGTTTTCTTGATATTTATGTGGATGGAAAACATTTAGCACTAGATAAATATTCAATTTCAGATGGTAATATTAATTACTCTCCCAGTTTACCTGCTAGTAGTACTGTTGAACTTGTAGTCACAACAGCAAATACTAATAATTTACCAATAGTAACAACTATTGATGAAAATTCAACTAATGATACAGCACCTAGTACTAAAGCGGTTTATCTTCTTGGTAAAAGTTTAGAAGATAATAAACAAGATAAAGTAGATGCTTTGTTCTTCTCTGTAGAGGAGGAAATAGAAGATGCTTGAGTTTTATAGAGGAGATACCTTTCAACAACATTTTACGGTTTCTTGGAATAATCCTATTACAGAGATTTATTTCACTGTAAAACAAACTTCTGATGATAAAATCCCATTAATAAGAAAAAAGTTAACCGATGGAATAAATTTAATGGATAAGACAAATGATGGTGAAGTCTATTTGTTAACGATAGATGCAGAAGATACAGAAAACTTAAAAATTGGAAGTTATAGTTATGACTTCGAGGTTTTATCTGGTAAACTTAAGCAAACTGCATATACAGGAACACTTACTTTAAAAGAAGATATTACTAGAAAGCGAGATGAGTATTAATGGATGAGTTAAAATTTGAACTTAATGATTTAAACGATGTTAATGCATATCAAGAGTATGAGAAAGAAAGAGAAGAAAACGAACAACAAAGAATATCAAATGAAAATCAAAGAATTTCTAGTGAACAACTACGGGAAAATCAAGAAAATATAAGACAATCAAATGAATCCTTGAGACAGTCACAAGAGACAAGTAGAGTTAGTGCAGAATTACTTAGGGCACAGGCTGAAGATACAAGAGCAAGCGCCGAAACCTTGCGTGATAATGCAGAAACTTTAAGAGAACAATCAGAAGAAACTAGAAAAACTAATGAAAACTCTAGAGTTTCTGCTGAACAATTAAGAATAACCGCCGAAGAGAATCGCGTAAAGGCTGAAAGTAGTAGAGCTACTGCTGAAACGACTAGAGAAAACCAAGAATCGACTAGGCAAACAAATGAAAGCACAAGAATAAGTGCTGAGCAAACAAGAGTAAGCCAAGAAGAAGAAAGACAAGAATACTATCAAGAAATCCAAACTAAAGTAAATAATGGAGAGTTTAATGGGCGGGGCATCGTTAATACTGAAAAAATTTCTAGTGTAGCTGGTGTAGATACTTATAAAATCAATTACACCGATAACCAAAATCCAGATACATTCACTGTAACCAATGGTACTGGTTCAGGTGATATGGAAACAGATGTTTATGATACCAATAAAAATGGTATAGTTGATAATTCAGAAAAATTGAATAATCAGGAAGGTGATTATTATTTAGATTACAATAATTTTACAAATAAACCAATTATACCAACTACAACAAATGAGTTAACAAATAACAGTGATTTTACAACAAAGAACTATGTAGATAATACGTTTGAAACTAAAAACAATGCAAGTCAAACGTATGCTACAAAAAATGAAGTTGATAGTACATATGCTAAGGCCACTGATGTAAGTAGTACTTATGCAACAAAAACTGAAGCTACTTATACTTCAGGAAATACTGATACTATTGATGTAACATTATTAAATAGACAAATAAGTGCAAGTTTAAATAACGGTTCTGTTGATGAAACAAAATTGTCTGCTGAACTTGCAAGTAAAATTAACGGAAAACAAGACAGTTCAAGTGCCTTGTTTTTTAGTACAGAAGAAGAAATAGAGGAGGAATAAAATGTTAAAATTATTTATGAAAAATATTACTAATATATATATATATATATATATATATATCAATTCAAAACGAAAGGAGGTTGCTTGCTAAACAACCTCTTTTTGAATGGAAGGAGGGAGTGTTGCTAGCAACTACTTCTTCAAAGGCGGTGCTATATGTCTAGATATGGTACTTTAAAAAATAATGAAGGAAATAAAATTTATCCAAATGCATACTACAAAATTGGCGATATTTTTATTACCACAAATAATGAAAATCCAGCTAATAGGTTTGGCGGAACATGGGAAAAATTACCTGATGAAACGTTCTTAATGACTGCCAGTTCCAATTATACTGTTAAATCAACTGGTGGTGAAAATGAACATACTCTTACAATTGATGAAATGCCTAGCCATAACCATGGATTTGAATATGGTTATGGTCATGACGCTAGTGCATCTAGAGCCCAATATTTTATTGGTACGAATAACAAACAGTCAGACGCAATTTATAATCAAACTTATATAAAAACAGCAGGTGGTGGACAAGCACATAATAATGTGCCAAAATTTTATGCGGTATATGTTTGGATAAGAGTTGCATAGTAATGCGAGCTTAATGAAAAAAAGAGTTTTGTTAAAAGACAATCAAAATAATGAATTATACCCAAGACCTTGTATGCCTATAGGCTGTGTTATTTTTTTAAATAACACATTAGACCCTAACATTTATTTTATGGGAACATGGCAAAAAATAGAAGAAGAAGTATTTTTTATGACAGCTAGTTCTGATTTCCCGGTAGGACAAGTTAGTGGTTCAAATACACATACACTTACAATTAACGAAATACCACCACATCAACATAATTTAGGAACATCACCAGAAAATCCATCTGGTGCATATAAAATAGCTTTAAATGGTAAAGGATATAGTAATGATGTACAAGTTGCTTCATCAGTAACTGGTGGAGGGCAAGCATTTGATGTAAGACCTAGAAGGTACGCAGTTAATGCTTGGGTAAGAATATCATAGCAAGCAAAAAGAAATGAAAGTAAAATCAAATTTTATGGGAAATGATACAAAAATAAAAGCTAATACAATAGCAATGGTGGATAACAATAAAGGTATTCCGTTAGATGAATATTTAGGCAATTTATCTAATCTAAATACCAGTAATAAATCAAGTTTAGTTAATGCAATTAACAGTTTGTTTCCAAACAATGTTATTGTAGAAAGTGGTAGTAATTCTAATGGTACATGGCGAAAATATGCCAATGGTGATATGGAATGTTGGTTTATTCAGCAAGTTAGTGTAGCGATAAATGCTCAGTGGGGTAGTTTGTACGTTGGAACAGCTTCTTTGCATAATTTTCCACAAACATTTACAGAAATTCCAGTAACGCAAATTAGTTTTGCTCCAAATCAAAATCAAGCATTAATTGGTAGGACGTCCGATAATTCTTTAACAAAATCAAATCCTGGGACAATTGCACTATTTAGAGGGAATGTGAATTCCAGTGCCAATTATAAAATTCATGTTTATGCAAAAGGAAAATGGAAATAATGAAAGAAAGGAGTAAAGTGTGGAAATATTAAATTTCATTATACACAACTTTAGCAATTTATTTGTTCTTCTAGGCATGTTTGGAGTAGTGATAGAAGCTACTCCCAAAATAAAGATTAACCCTTATACAGCAATATTAAAATTTATAGGAAAGAAGATTAATGAGGAAACAAACACTAAAGTTGAAAATTTAACGAATGAAGTAAATAATATTAAAAATAAATTACATCAAGATAAGAAGAAGGAATATTCTATAATGATTTCCAATTTCGCCAGCGATTTGAAACATGGTGTTATAAAAAGTGAAAGTCAGTTTGTGGCTATCATAGAGTTATGTGATGAATATGTTTCAAATGGCTGGAATGGGAAAATAAAATTAGATACAGCTTTTATAAAAGAAGAATATATACGATTCGCCAATAAAGTTAAAAATGGCGATTTCGTAATTAAAGGAGGGAAATAAAAATGAAAATGTCAAACAAAGTTTATGATGTTCTAAAATACATAGCACAAATAATCTTACCAGCTTTAGCTACTTTCTACGTAACTATTGCAGGTTTTTGGAATTTACCATTTCCAAAAGAAATATCAGGAACAATTATGGCAATAGACACATTGCTAGGAGCTTGTTTAATGATTTCAAGTAAAAATTATAATAAGGAGAGTGAATAATTATGAGTAACGATAATTTTTTAAAATTATGTAAAAAGATAGTCAAAGAGTATGCTAATGAACATTTAGATAAAACAGATAATGTTCAAATAGCTGAAGATAATATATTTGTAGTATGGAGCTGTAAAACTTTGCAAAACAATAAAGCATTAGTAAGTACGACTTTATGTGATGGTATGTACTATGAACTAACCTATAATGGTGATAAAAAAGAAGTATATTTAGATGCTTATAAAAAATTTGAAAATAAAGCAATTAAAGTAGAGGAGGAATAATATATGGAAGTAAGACAAATGTTAGTAGACCCTAGTAAATATAGTGTTAAGTGTCCTTATACAATGACACCAACTAGGATAGTAGTGCATAATACAGCAAATGATGCAAGTGCAAATAATGAAATAAGTTATATGAGAACCAACAATAATGAGACGTCATTTCACTTTGCCGTAGATGATAAAGAAGTGGTACAAGGTATTCCTTTAAATAGAAATGCTTGGCATGCGGGTTTGAAATAAGCTCCATTATAGAGTAATCTATAATGCAAACTCCTTTAATTGCTGGGAAATCTCTCTGAGATAATCAGCAGCCAAATAATTTGGCTTTCGAATACAATTTTGATATAATTCTTTCAGGTGAAATTATATGGAAACTAAAAGGTTATGTGAAATACCAGGATATGAAAATTGTAAGATAAATTATATTATTTTTGAAAATGGTAAAATATATTCATCTTACAAAAAAGATTTCTTAAAACTAAACAAAGATTCTAAAGGATATTTATATATAGATTTACGAAGACAGAAGTGTAAAAATAAATGTCCCAAAGTTCATCGATTAGTTGCAGAGGCATTTATTCCAAATCCAAAAGGTTTACAACAAATAAATCATATAGATGGGAATAAAGAAAACAATGATGTTCAAAATCTAGAATGGTGTGATAATTTATATAATACTGTGGAAGCAGTAAGGCTAGGATTAAAACCTCAATTTGAATATCATGGGGAGGTATATCAATTTGATTTACAAGGAAACTTTATAAATGTATACTCAACTCCGACTACAGCAGCGATTTCGATAAGTAAAAATAGTTTAGGAAGCAATATAACAAGATGTATCCATGGTAAACGTAAGAGTGCCTATGGATATATATGGAAGTCAAAGGAACAGGTTCAACGACTATCGCAGGCATGCGAGTACACTCAAGTGAGTGGAAATGGGGAGGGCCTTCTTTAATAGAAGGTCAAGATATAGTCTATTCTATATGGCGACATATAGCAGTTCATAAGAGAACGGATATAGCGTAACGAACTATATTGAATACAAAGGATGGCCATGGTAAAGGAAATATGCAAGGTATAGCCATTGAGATATGTTATTCTAAATCAGGAGGAGATAGATTTATCAAAGCCGAGAAAAATGCAGCTAAATTTATTGCTCAACTCTTAAAAGAAAGAGGATGGGGAATTGATAAAGTAACCAAACATCAAGATTATTCTAGTAAATATTGTCCACATAGAACCTTAGACATGGGTTGGGAACGTTTCTTAAACATGATTAGAGCAGAATTAGGGCAAACTCAAGTAGATGTTCCTACAAGTTCAAAAGAGCCTAATTACACTGGTAAAATTACTTATCAATCTTACGACAATGTTAAAAAGAAATGGTTATCAGAAGTAAATAGCAGAAATTATGATTCTGGCAAGACTAACTCTTATGCAGGTAATTTTGGTAATGATTTGGGAGGTTTAAGAGCGAAACCAGAATATGGTGAAATTAAAATACAAGCACATGTTTTAAATGGTAAATGGTTAAGTGAAGTTTCTTCAAATAGCTACATAAAAAATGATAAAAAATATGGCTATACTTATGCTGGCTTACGTGATCAAAAACTTGATGCTATTAAAATTACTTCAACAAAAGGTTATGTAACTTACCAAGTTCATATTAAAGAAATTAAGGATGAAAATGGAAAAGTTACTAGACAAGGTAGATGGCTTCCAGAAGTTGATAGTCGAAATGCAAAAGGTAATGACATAAATTCTTATGCTGGTAACTTTGGTGAAGAAATCGATGCAATTAGAATGAAATAGCGTTCACTTGTGTTCAAATGCGTTCAAATACATTAAACCCTAGGTTTTTGCCTAGGGTGTTTTTTGGTGAAAAAACAGAATAATTTGTACCTAATTTGTACCTAATTATAATTAAGTATTATAAAACCCTTGATTTTCAAGGGCTAATTTCAAAATGGAGCAAGTGACCGGAATCGAACCGGCATCTTAGCCTTGGCAAGGCCATATACTAACCGTTGTACTACACCTGCGTCTTTTTAATTATATAATATTTTATGTTTATTGTAAAGAAAATATTTATAAAAAATGAAAAAAGCCAGTTTAGTTATTAGCTTTTAACTGATTTTTAAATATTTTTCTAAATAAGAATCTAACTAATGGTCCGGCATAAAAAAGTTGCCAGAGTAATGCCATTGGGAAACTTAAGGTCCATGTTTGGATCCAGTTTACAAATAGATTTTCCCAGCTTTTAAATTCAAAAAATATGTTGGCTATTAAAGTCATAATTGGACACATAAAAGCAACTGTTAAACAGGAAATCATTAAGGTCATAAATATAGGCTCTGTTTGTTTAACGTTTAGTGTTTTAAAAGTTATTTTGTGAACTAATTTTCCAACAAAGAAAAACTCTATTAAAAAAGCGATTAAGCATGTTAAGGGTAATGCTTTTAATACTTCTAAGAATATTTCGTTAGATAGTCCACCATTTTGAAGTGACATGTTATATGTAATCATAGCAAATACCATTAAAATAACCATCAAGATTCCAAAGATAATTTCTTGAAATTTAGTTTGTGGCATATAAAAACCTCCTTTCATTTTTAAAAGAAGATTGTTGTTGTTCGTTAATCATTTATAAAATGTACGTTTCCAATTTTACCAATTTCTTTTTGCACTGAGTAATTATAACAAATTTTGTGAAATTATGTAAGTAAAAAATGAATAATTTACATAATTATTTATCCATGATAAAATTGATGTAGAGGGAAGATATGGAGAAAATAAAAGGATTATCAGAAGAAGAAGTTTTAAAGTTAAAAGAGCGAGGTCTTGTAAATTATAAAGCTGACGTTAAAACAAAATCAATAGGGCAAATTATTATGGGTAACTTTTTTACCTTATTCAATTTTTTGAATTTTGGTTTAGCTTTAGCAATTTTTCTTGTGGGTTCATATAAAAATTTACTTTTTTTAGGTGTGGTATTTTGTAATACTTTAATAAGTACTATTCAAGAGATTAGAAGTAAAAGAGTTATTGATAAATTATCTTTACTTAATGAAAGTAAAGTTACAGTTATTAGAGAGGGTATTACAAAACAGATTGAAATTCATGATATTGTTTTAGGTGATATTATTAAACTTAGGGCAGGTAATCAAATTGTAGCAGATAGCAAGATAATTTCTGGAGAAATTTTGGTTAATGAATCATTAATTACTGGTGAGTCAGAGTCAGTTACCAAAAATAATAATATGGATATTTTGTCTGGAAGTTTTGTTGTGAGTGGTAGTGCTTTAGCAGAGGTTGTGCATGTTGGAGCTGATAATTATACTGCACAAATCTCAGCAGAAGCTAAATATATTAAAAAGGTTAATTCAGAAATTATGAATTTTCTTAATAGAATTATCAAATATATTTCTATAGCAATTATTCCAATTGGTGTATTATTGTTTATTAGTCAGATGGATTCTGGAACATTTAATGATACGGTTGTACACGTAGTAGCGGCTTTAATTGGTATGATACCTGAGGGGTTAGTTTTGCTTACTAGTACAGTACTTGCTATTAGTGTTATTAGACTTTCTAAATATAATGTTCTTGTTCAGGAACTTTATTGTATTGAAACTTTAGCTAGAGTTGATACTATTTGTTTAGATAAAACGGGAACGATTACTAAAGGTGAGATGGAAGTTTCTAAGTTGGTGCCTTTAAATGGTACAGAGATGAATGAAACAGTTGATGCTCTTAGTATGATGAGTTATCATATGGATAATGATAATCAGACGATGGAAGCGATTAGTAAGAAGTATGCAAGAAGAAATGATCATAAAGTATTGGAAATTGTACCATTTTCTTCTCAGGCTAAGTGGTCGGGTATTAGTTTTGAGGATGTTAGTTATATACTTGGGGCACCAGAGATTGTTTTAAAAGATACTTCTAAAATAGATAAAGAATTGAGTACTTATGTGGATAGTAATAGAGTGGTACTTTTAGGTAAGGTAAATCATAAGTTAAATAAAAAATTACCTTTAGATGTAGAGCCAATGGCACTTGTGATTATTAATGATAAAATTAGATTAGAAGCTAGAGCTACTTTGGATTATTTTAAAGAACAAGGTGTGAATATAAAACTTATTTCTGGAGATAATCCAAAGACGGTGGCTGGTGTGGCAGCTAAAGTAGGGCTTAAGGATGTTAAATATATTGATATGAGTGTGTGTGATAGACCGATTGTTGAGATTGCTGATGAATATAATGTTTTTGGTAGAGTTAAACCATCCCAGAAAAAGGAAATTATTATGGCTTTAAAGGCTTTAGGTCATACGGTGGCAATGACTGGAGATGGAGTTAATGATGTTTTAGCTTTAAAGGAAGCGGATTGTAGTGTAGCAATGAATAGTGGTAGTGATGCGGCTCGTAATGTTTCACAGCTTGTTCTTTTAGATTCTAATTTTGCTTCAATGCCTAAAGTTGTTGCTGAAGGTAGAAGGAGTATTAATAATATTCAAAGGTCATCATCTTTGTTCCTTTGTAAAACAACTTATGCGACATTGTTAGCTATTTTATTTGTTTTTTTACCTATTAGTTATCCATTTGAACCAATTCAACTTACACTTACTAGTGTGGTAACAATCGGAATACCATCCTTTATTTTAGCTTTGGAGCCAAACAATGAGAGAATTAATGGTAAGATTATTATTAATGTGTTAAAAAGGTCAATTCCTACAGCTCTTACGATTGTGGCAAATGTTTTGATTATTATTCTGATTTCTAATTTTATAAAGTTAACTGAAGATGAAGTATCAACATTATGTGTTGTTTTGACAGGACTTATAGGTTTTATGCTTTTATATAGAATAAGTGTTCCATTTAATACATTACGTAGATGTTTATTTATCTTTTTAGCAATATTGTTTACTTTAGGTGTTGTTTTCTTTAGAAATTTATTTTCACTTACGATTTTGACACCAAAATTATTGATTTTAATTTTAGCTTTGTTTATGATTGCGATTACTTTATTTAATGTGTTTACAGATTTATTTTATAAAGTTTCTAAAAAAATTAAAATATAGATAAGCCCTTAGTTTTTGGGCTTTTTTTGATGAAATTATTGACACAATATGTAAAGAAGATGTATAATGATATTAATAATAATAGAGCGGGTGATGACATGAATGATGTAAAAGATTCAGGGGCTTTGATTAATCAAATTCGTGATGTAACGCGTGACCATATAGATTGGATAAAATCGCAACTTTTGAAACCTAATAATTTTATAGTGGCGAAAGGCCGTGAGGTTTGGGTTGACGTACCAAACAGTAATCTTAAGAATATTGTTACTATTCCAAGTAAAGGTGACCCTAATTATCGTAAGGCTTGGGTACGTGTTTATAATTTAGCTGTGGATTATTTAGAAGGAAGTTTAGGTTATGCATGTATGAAGGGTGATTTGGATTATAGAATGATAAGATGGCCTGATTTTGATCCTGAAAATGCAAATTATGCGAGAGCATTAGAAATTGTTTTGGATAAATATAAGTTGTTTTTAGAAATGAAACGAAAGGAAGAAATAGAAAAACCTAAAATTGTCGTTAATAAGAGTAGCGTAATGCTTAGCCCAGTAGATAGTAAAGTTATTGATGATTCATATATAGAGGAAGTTCATGAAGAACCTGTTGAAGAAGTTTTTAATGAAGAAAATTCTTCTGAGATGTATGAGGAAAATGATGTTCAGGATTTAGAACAAATTGATTCTGAGTTTGTGGCTCAAAAGATTTTAGATGGTGATAAGCTTACACAAAAAGATTTTCGTGATTTACGTGATCAAAATGCGAAATTGGTTATACTTCCTTGTTTGAATGTTGATAATATAAAAGATGAAAAAGTTTTTTTAGAAAATATGCATGTTTGTAGCGAAGAAGGTATGAAATCTGGTGCGATGATATATGGTAGTGCAACTGATGAACGTGAAGCGGTATACGAGCTTAAGAAAATTTTTAAATTGTTAGATCAATGTGGCTCTAGTTTTATAAGATATGTTATTTATGAAGTTAACGATAATTTTGTTAAGAAAAATAAAGATAGTGAGATGAAACTACTTAGTTTTATCAATGCTTATTCAATGATAGCAGAAGGACTTGCAAAAGAAAAATATGTACCGATGATTGCGATGAATGTGACTAGTAAAAAGATTTTAAGTGATATTTATAATAGATATAATTTAGAGAATAAATATGAAACAGTTTATGTTACGTTAGTTCGTGAATTAGATGAACTTGATAAAGGGGATTCAACTATTTTGATGGATCCACAATATGATTATGATTTATTAACGGTTCGAGATACTAGGTTTAGATATGGTGAGATGCTTCAGCAGTTAGTTGATTTTGAACCAAAAAGTACAACTTTGGCAAATGTGGCATAGTTGTCTTTTTAATTAATATGATGAGATAGGTGATTTAGTTTGTTAAAGTTAAAAGCAATTAAAAAAAATTATAAAACTGGTGATTTTGTTCAACATGCTTTAAAAGGTATAAATTTATCTTTTAGAGAAAATGAATTTGTAGCAATACTTGGACCTAGTGGTTCTGGTAAAACTACTTTACTTAATATTATTGGTGGATTAGATAGATATACTTCTGGCGATTTAATTATTGATGGTAAGTCTACTAAGAAATTTAAGGATAAGGATTGGGATGCTTATCGTAATCATGCGATTGGTTTTGTATTTCAAAGTTATAATTTAATTGGACATATTTCTGTTTTGGAAAATGTTGAAATGGGTATGACTTTGAGTGGTGTGAATGCATCTGAAAGAAGAAAGAAAGCTTTAAATTTGCTTGAAAAAGTTGGACTTGGTGAACATGCTCATAAAAGACCTAATCAACTTTCTGGCGGTCAAATGCAAAGAGTTGCTATTGCGAGAGCACTAGCAAATGATCCTAAAATAATTTTGGCTGATGAACCTACTGGAGCTTTGGATAGTAAGACAAGTATGCAAATTATGGAACTTATAAAAGATATTTCTAAGGATAAGTTGGTTATTATGGTGACACATAATAGAGAACTTGCAGAAAGTTATGCGACAAGAATTGTTGAAATGAAAGATGGAAAGTTATTAAGTGATACTGAGCCGTTTGATTCTGATGATAAAACTGGTAATTTAAAAATAAATAAAACAGCGATGAGTTTTTGGGCAGCATTAAAACTTTCTTTTGGAAATATTCGTACTAAAAAAGGTAGAACTTTTTTAACTGCTTTTGCTTCATCAATTGGAATTATTGGTATTGCCCTTATTCTTTCTTTATCTAATGGTTTTAATATCGAGGTTGAAAATTTTGAGCAGGATTCTTTATCTCAGTCGCCAATTATGATTACTAATCAGACGATGCAGATGGATGAAGAGACACTTAGTGAACTTACTGGTAAGAGTGAGATAGAAAAGTATCCTAGTGATAAGAAAGTTTTTGCTCAAGATGATTTAAAAGATACAATTGTGCATACTAATAAAATTACTTCAGATTTTGTTAATTATTTAGATGATATGGATATGAGTAATGTATCTGGGATATCTTATGTTAAAGGTACTAATATTAATTTTGTGAATAAAACTGGGGATAATTATAATTTAGTAAATAGCGGTGCTGGATTATCTAGTATGTCTAGTAGTACTTTACCAGAGAATCCAAATGATGAAGATGGGTTACTTGAGAAAAATTATGATGTTTTAGCTGGAAATATTAGTGATGAAGCTGGTTTGATACTTATTGTTAATAGTAGAAATCAGATTAGTGCTTCTGTTTTAGAAAGTTTAGGTTTTGATGATGGCGTAAGTTTTGACGATATTTTAAATAAAGAATTTAAAGTAGCTATTAATGATGATTATTATGAGAAGATTGGGGATAATTTTAAGGTCGAGACTGATTTAGGCAAACTTTACAATAGTGATAATAGTATTTCTGTGAAAATAATGGCTATTGTTCGTGGTAAAGAGGATAAGGAACTTATTACTAGTGGTAGTGGACTTTATTATACTGAGGCTTTAATAGATGAGGTTATAAGTCATAATAAAGATTCAGAAATTGTTAAAGAACAAAATAGTGTTTCTTATAATGTGCTTACGCATCAAACTTTTGATGAGACAAATACGAAAGAAATGTTTTTAGGATATTTGGGGGCAGATGTAGTTCCTTTAGCAATCTATATTTATCCTAAAGATTTTAATACAAAGGATAATATACTTAATTATTTAGATAAATATAATGATGGAAAAGATGAAGATGATGTTATCCAATATACTGATATGGCAGAGATGATTTCGACGCTTTCTGGTAATATTATGGATGCAATTACGATAGTACTTATTGCTTTTTCATCAATCTCGTTGGTTGTTTCTTCAATTATGATTGGAATTATTACTTATATTTCAGTTTTAGAGCGTACTAAGGAAATTGGCATTTTAAGAGCTTTAGGAGCTAGAAAGAAAGATATTACAAGAGTATTTAATGCAGAGACATTTATTATTGGCATTTTTTCTGGTATACTTGGAGTTGTTTTTGCTTATATTTTGACAATTCCGGCTAATATGATTATAGAGGATTTATCTGGGCTTGCAAATGTAGCTAAGTTGAATCCTATTCATGCAATTATTTTGATAGTTATTAGTTTAACGTTAACAATTATTGGTGGGGCAATCCCGGCTAATATGGCTTCTAAGAAAGATCCTGTTGAAGCTTTAAGAACGGAGTGATTACTTTGTTCTTTTTGTATACTTAAATTTAAAACTATTTTAAACTATATATATTTTTGTCAATTTGACATTATTTATTTTTGCGGTATAATAATAGAGTTTTTTAGAAAGAGGTGCGAAATGAAAGAAATTTTACCGCAGTTAGTTGTATCAAAAAAAGTTAGTGATTTTAAGGTTGATGCTTTCAAAACTGATATTCCATCAACTTTAGAGAATGTTCAATTAGAAAGGTATGCATCATTTTTTAAAGATAAATTGAATGAAATTGTTGATTTGGATGACAATTATACAGCTTTAGAGATTATGAATGATGAGGGATTATTGGTTACTAATTATATGACTGACTTTCCTAAATTTAAAGTATGTTATTCAGGACTTGTTGAGTTATTGACTGAAAATCCTGTAGAATTATCAAAGATTAATTTGGTTCATGCTGTAATGCCATTTGATGATGCAAATTCATTAGTTAGATTATTTACTAAAATTCCTGAAATTACTAATGCTGATACTAGAGTTATTTTAGGAACTTATGATGATTATAATGAAATTGATCATGAACAAAATAGAAGGGTATTAAAAGGTTTAATGAATGGACTTGATTTTTGGAATTATGAACGTGAAGATATCAATGGTACTTGTGTACGAATGGTTTATTCAACGTATCAAAAAAATATGAAAATGAGACGTTAATGTCTCTTTTTTGGTGTATAATTATATAGGGTGATAATGGAATGGAAAAAAGATTAAAAGAAGTTGTCAATATTTTACGTGAAAAAAATAAAACAATTAGTACGATGGAATCATGTACTGGTGGAGCGATTGTAAATGCAATTACAAATGTACCTGGGGCGAGTAGTGTTTTAAATTTTAGTGCAGTGACTTATTCTAATGATTATAAGATTAAAATGGGAGTTAGTGCTGATATTATTGATAAATATACAGTTTATAGTTTGGAAACGGCTAGGGAAATGGCTAGAGCTATAAGTGTATTTGCAAGTAGTGATTATGGTGTGGGAATAACTGGTAAACTTGGTAAAAGAGATCCTCAAAATAAATGTGGAAATGATAATCAAGTGTTCATGTGTATTTTTGATAGAAATAGTGAAAAGTATATTGATTTTGATATATATGTTGATAGAGATAATCGCCGGGATGATAAGCGGGAAGTTTTAGAGGAGGTTATAGATAAACTTTTAGGTTATTTGAAAGATTGATTATGTATAAGAATTTAGATTATTTGTTTCAAAATTTAAGTAAATCAAAATTTCGGTCTAGTTTTCATTTGCGTAAATATATGATTGATTATGTTAATGAAAAGGGACTAGATGTTATAGAAAGTCATGCTTATGATTTTATTAATAAGAAGTTAAAACCAGCTTATCCTAAAAATGATGGAAGACAAACAGCGATGAAGGGGCATCCGGTTTTTATTGCTCAGCACGCAACAGGAACTTGTTGTAGGGGGTGTTTGGAAAAATGGCACCATATTCCTAAAGGAAGAAAACTTACTTTAGATGAAGTAGATTATGTTGTTAAAGTTATAATGAGTTGGATTAATAAAGAAATAGAAGGTTAAATTATATACTTTTATTTGATGTTATGGTATAATTTTAATGGTAATCGGTTGTTTCTGATGACCAAATATTAAAAAGAAGGGAGATATAAAATATGGAATTAAAAGGAACAAAAACTGAAAAAAATTTACTAACTGCTTTTGCTGGAGAAAGTCAAGCTAGGAACAAATATACTTATTTTGCAGCTACTGCTAAAAAAGAAGGATATGAACAAATTGCAGCTATTTTTGAAGAAACTGCTAATAATGAAAAAGAACATGCTAAAATGTGGTTAAAAACATTATTTGGTGGTGATATTAAAGATAGTTTAAAGGTAGATACTAAAGAAGCTTTAAGACTTGCTGCTGAAGGTGAGAATTACGAATGGACTGAAATGTATGCAGATATGGCAAAAGATGCTAAAGAAGAAGGTTTTGACCATATTGCATATTTATTTGAAGAAGTAGGTAAAATTGAAAAAACTCATGAGGAAAGATATAATAAATTATTAGAAGCTGTTAAAGATGAAAAAGTATTTAAGAGTGAAACTCCTAAGATGTGGGTTTGCCGTAATTGTGGCCATGTTCACTATGGTGATTCAGCTCCTAAAGTTTGTCCAGTATGTGCTCATCCACAATCATACTTTGAAATTAAAGCTGAAAATTATTAATAAAAAAGAATTGCTGAATTTATTAGCAATTCTTTTAATATGCTTAAATGGTGTCCCCTTGGGGGCTCGAACCCCAGACCCACTGATTAAGAGTCAGTTGCTCTACCAACTGAGCTAAGGAGACAAGTTCTTAATAAGTATAACATAAAATAGTATGTAAATTCAATAGTTATTTTTTGATTATGTGTTTAAATTCGACATGTTTATATATTTAATTAAGTGTATAATAGTTTAAGGGTGAGAAATATGCGGAAGAAAAGTGTAATAGTTATATTGTTATTTATTTTTATGACTTTAACTTTGTTTGGAATATTTTATAATAATCCAAAAGATGAAAAGAAAGTTAATTTAAAAGAAAAAACAAATACGTTAAATGCGATGGTTATTAATAAAGAAAATGGTAAAATAACTGTTCAGGATAGTGACAATATTATTTATACTTTTAATTTAGATGCCGATTTTAATATTGGTGATACAGTTCAAATTGAATATGCTGGTGATTTAGATAAAAATAAGGAACTACAAGATATTATAATTAAAGATTATGAAGTAATGTATGACTATAATGATAAAAGTGGAATTCCTAAATTATGGTTAGATGATGGCTTATTTAAAAAATATTATGAAAAAGCTTATGAAAAATTAGAAAATATGACTTTAGATGAGAAGATTGCTCAAATATTGTTGGTGAGGTATCCTGATGATGGCTTAGGGGTTTTGAAAAATAATCAATTTGGTGGTTATGTGTTTTATGCGAAAGATTTTAAAGATAAAACTTACGATGAAGTAAAAACAATGATGAGTGATTTACAAGGTGTTTCTAAAATTCCTATTTTAACAGCTGTTGATGAGGAAGGTGGTAGAGTTGTTAGGGTGAGTAGTAATCCTAATTTAGCAAGCATTCCTTTTAAATCATCTAGAGAGTTATATTTGGAAGGTGGGTTTGATAGAATTAAGGAAGATACAATTCAAAAGAGTAAACTTTTATATGATTTAGGAATTAATCTTAATTTAGCGCCCGTTATAGATGTGTCTACTAATTCTAATGATTATATGTATTCTAGGTCTTTAGGTGAGGATAGTGATACTACTTCAGAATATGCGAAAACAGTTATTTCGGCTAGTCATGGGTTAGGTGTTTCTTATACTTTGAAGCATTTTCCTGGTTATGGTAATAATTTAGATACTCATGAAGATGTAGTTATTGATAAGCGGAGTTATGAAGATATATTAAAAAATGATTTACCGCCCTTTAAAGCTGGTATTGATGAGGGAGCAGAAGCTGTATTAGTTAGTCATAATATAGTAAGTAGTGTGGATTTAGAAAATCCAGCTTCTCTTTCTTCTAGTATTCATAATTTACTTAGAAATGAGCTTAAATTTACAGGAATAATTATTACTGATGATTTAGCTATGGGAGCGACTAAAGATATTGAAAATTCGACAGTTGAAGCTATTTTGAGTGGTAATGATTTAATTATTACTACCGACTTTGAAGATAGTATGAATTCGGTTAAAGAAGCAATTAATAATGGTATTCTCAATGAAAATTTAATTGATAAACTTGCGTTTAGAGTAATTGCTTTTAAATATTATAAAGGGTTAATCTTTTAAAAAAATTTCAATTTTACATTGATTTGTGATATACTTTTTTGATACGAGGGAATATTAAAAATTATTATAGTTAACGCTATATTAAATTAAAGAGTGTTTGAAAAGGAGAAATAAAATGCTTAAAAAAGTTGGTGTAAGCGATTGCGTGAGTATTAATTATACTGGTTTTGAAAGAGTATTTGCGGATTTATTTAAAAGATTTTCTAAAAAGGGATTATCCCTTGATGAACTTGATTATAATTTATTAGAAAAGCTTGTAGAGTTTGTAAAAAATGATTATAAACAGTCTTGTTTAGTTTTTAATGATATGTTAGAAATGTATGAAAATGGTGAAGTTAATAATATTAAATATGCATTATTTAAAGAATTTAATATTATTAATATGAAGTCAAAAAAACTTTTTAATAAGTATGAGTCTTTCTTTAATGTTTTTGATGATATTCAAGCTGAAGAATTTTTTAGTAAATTAGATTATTATATGTCTTTTATGTTTTATGTGATTCATAATATATATTTTATTGATGAGAAAAAACGAAGCGAATATTTAAATCAAATTATTAATAATTTAAATGAAATAAGTCAGCTTGGCATTAATAAGATATATTTAGATTTTTATCCTAATGACACTTTTGAAAAAGTTCAACTTTATTATCAACCAGAAGGATTTATTAAGGTTGAATCAGGGCGACGTGTTTTTTATAGAGAAGAGAATGTTTATTCTAATGCTTCTTTAAAAAGTGAATTAAAAACAGATTGTGTGGATATTACTTTTTATCATCCTGATTTTATTATAAAAGGCTCTAGGATAATTGGTTTTAGTTTGGAAAAGAGTGGTAATTTTGATTCTAAAGAGTGGAAAATGACAATTTATAATATGAATTTTAATTCTGCTTCTTTGCCGACTTTGGAAAAATTAGAAAATACAATGTCTGATTTAAATGATTATCAAGATCTTATACATATGGAAAAGTTAAGACTATTTAGAACTAAACTTAAAGAGTTATCTGAAAAAGTAAGTGATTTAAGATTAAGTTCAGAAGATTTAATTTGTTTAGCCGATGAATTAAATTTACGTGGTAGATTTAATTGTGAAGCTACTCCTTTGTTTACTGATGAGGAATTATTGATGATGAGTATTGCAGAAAATGAGAATAAAAACAAGATAAAAATAAAATGCTTCGAAAGATAAAGCAATGATTTTTCTATTATTTTACTTATTGTGTCATAAAGTGAAGATAAAAGAATATCTTTACTTTTTGTCATATTATTTATGTGGTAGATAATTAATTTTAGATTTTTTTTACATTTAAAATTCATTTAAGTTTTTTAAAACATTTTTCATTTTAGTGTTGATATTGATAATTATTTATGTTAGAATATAGAAGAAATTTGAGTGATTGTGAAAAAAAACTGAAAAAACACTTGTCAAATTTCATAAAATAATGTACAATGATAAAGTCGAATGAGAAATGGGCCTGTAGCTCAGTTGGTTAGAGCACACGCTTGATAAGCGTGGGGTCGTAGGTTCAAGTCCTACCAGGCCCACCATTTTGTTTTTGGCCCGTTGGTGAAGCGGTTAACACACATGCCTTTCACGCATGCATTCATGGGTTCAAATCCCGTACGGGTCACCAAATTTTGTTAATTAATATTTTTTATAAATACTGTGAAGTGGAGAAGTAATGTAAGAAACTGTTTGAAGAGAGCCAGAGATGGTGGAATTCTGGTAATAAGTCTTATATGAATAACACCACAGAGTTACTTACCTGAAATTTAGTAGAGTAAGTCGGCTGTAATCCGTTACCATATTATACGTTTCAAAAGATGGAACTATAGAGTGATCACATAAGTGATAAATAAGGTGGTACCGCGAATTGCAGTTATTCGTCCTTAAGGATGTATAACTGTTTTTTGTATAAATGCCTGATTAGCTCAGTCGGTAGAGCAAACGGCTGTTAACCGTTGGGTCGTAGGTTCGAGTCCTACATCAGGCGCCATTATATTTGCCTAATTAGCTCAGTTGGTAGAGCAAACGGCTGTTAACCGTTGGGTCGTAGGTTCGAGTCCTACATTAGGCGCCACTTTATTTGCCTGATTAGCTCAGTCGGTAGAGCAAACGGCTGTTAACCGTTGGGTCGTAGGTTCGAGTCCTACATCAGGCGCCACTTATTTGCCTAATTAGCTCAGTTGGTAGAGCAAACGGCTGTTAACCGTTGGGTCGTAGGTTCGAGTCCTACATTAGGCGCCATCTTTTTTTTGTATATAATTTTATGGAGGCGATATTATGCAGAAATTTACTAAAGAAATGGTTGATGATTATGCAGATAAGTTATTAATAGGTCTTACCCCTGAAGAAAACAAAATGGTTTTAGATGAGTTTGAGATTATTGACAGAACGATTGATATTATCAATGAAATTCCAAATATTGAAAGTGTGGAACCAATGACACATGCTTTGGATAATTTTGAATATGAACTTCGTGAAGATGTGGTAGAAGAATCTATTCCGATAGAAGATTTGCTTGCTAACTGTGATGATAGTACAGTAGATGGTGAAGTACAAGTACCAAGGATGGTGGGATAATATGAGTTATATGGATAAAACAATTGAAGAGATACATGAAGCTTTAGTTAAAGGTGAAGTTACTAGTAAAGATTTAATTAAAGAAGCTTTGGAAAAATCACACGAAGTACAAGATAAATGTAATGCATTTGTGACAATTATGGATGATGCCGTGGAGGCTCCAGTTACAGATGAACTTTTATCTGGTATTCCTTATGGTATTAAAGATAACTATAGTACTAAAGGTATTTTAAGTACAGGATCATCTAATACTTTAAAAGATTATGTACCATTTTTTACAGCAACAGCTATAGATAATTTATCTAAAAAAGGAGCAGTAGCTGTTAATAAAACAGTTTTAGATGAGTTCGGTATGGGTGGAACAGGAACTACTGGTCATACTGGTGTTGTTACTAATCCATGGGATAAGACTAGAATGTGTGCGGGATCATCAGCTGGAAGTGCGGCAGCAGTGGCAGCCGGTGTTTATCCTTATGCGACTGGTAGTGATACTGGTGACTCTATTAGAAAACCAGCAGCTTACTGCGGGATTGTCGGATATAAACCAACTTATGGCATGATATCGCGTTATGGATTATTTCCATTTGCGAGTAGTTTAGATCATTGTGGAGCTTTAACTAGATCTGTTAAAGATGCGGCAATTGTCGTAGATGGAATGAAAGGTATAGACAAATATGATATGACTTCTTGGGATTCTAAAGATATGCATTTATATGATTCTATCGATGGTAAAGTTAAAGGTAAGAAGTTATGTTATATAAAAGAGTTATGTGACATTAATATGTATCCTAATGCGGATGCGGAATTAAAAGCACATTTAGAAAACTTTATGAAAACTATAGATAAATGTAAGGAACTTGGTATGGAGGTAGTAGAAGAGTCAGTTGATTCAACTTTACTTAATGCGATTCCTTCAGTTTATGTAGTTATATCATGTGCGGAAGCAACGAGTAATATGTCTAATTTAACAGGATTTATTTTTGGACCACGTGCGGAAGGTGACAAGTGGGATACTGAGATGAAAAATTATAGAACTCAAGGTTTTTCACCACTTATTAAAAGAAGATTTGTCATCGGTTCATATGTTTTACAAGCGGAGAATAAAGATAGATATTTCCACAATGCTCAAAGAGTTAGAAGACTTGTTGTCGATAAGTGGAATGAGTTATTCGAAAAATATGATGCCGTTATTTTACCGGTAGGAAGTGGTCCAGCTAAAAAATTAGAAGGTTCTAAAGATGCTTTGGATAGAAATACAGCTGTTTTAGAAGATCATTTACAAATTGGTAACTTTGGAGGTTTTCCTTCTATTACTATTCCAAATGGTTTTGTTTCTAATTTACCGGTTGGAGTTAATATTACAGGTAAATGCTATGACGATATAAATGTTTTAAATATTGCTTATGCACTTGAGAGTTCTATGGAGTATAAAAATCAAATAGCGAGGGAGGTTAAATAATGGGTTATAAAGTATTAATCGGTTTAGAGATGCACTGTGAAATCAGTAATACTAAGACTAAAGTATTTTCTTCTGCAGCTAATAGTTTTAGTGAAAAAGCTAATACTAATATTAGGCCAGTTGATATGGCTTTCCCAGGAACGCTTCCTGTCGTTAATAAAGAAGCAGTTAGACTTTCTTTAATGGCTAGTATGATTTTAGGTTGTCAGCAACCAGAATATTTATATTTTGAAAGAAAGAATTATTATTATCCTGATTTACCTAAGGGATTTCAAATTACACAAGAAACTAAACCCGCACCGATTGGTAGTTATGGTGAGTTAGAATACGAAGTTAATGGTGAGAAGAAAAAGGTTAGAATTAATAACTTACATTTAGAAGAGGATGCGGCTTCTTCTGATCATTATGCTTCTGGCTCTAGAATTAACTATAATAGAGCAGGTGTGCCTTTACTTGAACTTGTTACAGAACCTGATTTTCGTTCAGCTGATGAAGCAGTAGCTTTCTTAGAGACTATGAGAAGTATTTATCAATATGCGGATATTAGTGAAGCTGATAGTAAAAAAGGACAAGTTAGATGTGATGTAAATGTATCTATTATGGAAGATAATTTAGATGAAGCTGATCCTAAAAACTGGGGAACTAAAATTGAAATTAAGAATGTTAACTCATTTGGTGGGGTTAGAGATGCGATTAATTATGAGATTCAAAGACAAATCGATTTAAAAGAAGACGGAAAATACGATGAGATGCCTCAGCAAACACGTCGCTGGGATGAGGAATCAGGAACAACTATTTATATGCGTAGTAAAGTAGATGCGATAGATTATAAGTATTTTGTTGAACCTAATATTCCTAAGTTTAAAATTTCTAAAGAATGGTTAGAGGAAATTAGAAAGAGTATTCCAAGGCTTGCTTTTGAAAGAAAGGAAGAGTATATAAATGAATATGGGGTTTCTGAATATGATGCGACTATTTTAGTTAAAGAAAAACCAGTAGCTGAGTTTTTTGAAAAAGCGACCACACTTGGGGCAAATCCAAAAAGTGCCTCTAACTGGATTACAACAAATTTACTTGGTAATTTAAATAAAATGGAATTAACTATTGATGAGGCAAAACTCACTCCAGAACATTTAGCAGAACTTATTAAAATGGTGGAGGATAAAGAGATCTCTTCTCAGCAAGCTAAAGGGGTATTTACTGAAAGTTTGGAAACGGGTAAATCTCCTCATGATATTGCAACAGAGAAAGGTTTAAAACAAATTACTGATGAAGGTGAGATTGTTAAGGTAGCTAATGAAGTACTAGATGAACATCCTGATGTTATAAAGCAGTATAAAAATGGTAAAACTAATATGGTAAACTACTTAGTTGGACAGGTTATGAAAAAAACTGGTGGTAAAGCTAATCCTACTTTAGCTAGAGATGTGATGGCTAAAGAAATAGAGAAAAGGTGATTTTAAATGAAATATAGAACACAATATATTAATGAGCTAACTGAGGAAAGTATTGGCAAAGAGATTAAAGCTTGTGGTTTTGTTGAAAATATTCGTGACCACGGTGGAGTTATCTTTGTCGATGTTAGAGATGAGACAGGTGTTTTACAAATTGTAAGTAACGATGATAGTATTTTTAATGGTTTAACTAAAGAGTCAGCAGTTACTTTAACTGGTACTGTACGTATGAGAGATGAAGAAAACTTCAATCCAAAAATTAGTACAGGTACGATTGAAGTTTTAGTAAGTGAATTTGAAGTTTTAGGAAAAGCTAATAATGAACTACCTTTTGAAATTATTACATCGACTAATGTAAATGAAGAGGTTAGATTAAAATATCGTTATTTAGATTTAAGAAATCCTAGGGTTCATGAAAATATTCGTTTTAGAAGTGAAGTTATTAAATATATAAGAAATATTATGGATGAAAAAGGATTTATGGAAATTCAAACACCTATTTTAACGGCATCTTCTCCTGAGGGAGCGAGAGATTATTTAGTCCCTTCTAGAAAATATAAAGGAAAATTTTATGCTTTACCACAAGCACCTCAACAATTTAAACAATTACTTATGGTAGCTGGTTTTGATAAATATTATCAAATTGCGCCTTGTTTTAGAGATGAGGATGCTCGTGCGGATAGATCACCTGGTGAGTTTTACCAATTAGATATGGAAATGGCTTTTGCAACTGCCGAAGATGTTTACGAAGTGGCGGAAGATGTAATGTATAAGACATTTACTAAATTTTCAGATAAAAAAGTTTCTCTTAAACCTTTTAGAAGAATTACTTATAAAGAGTCTATGCTTAAATATGGCAGCGATAAACCAGATTTAAGAAATCCTTTAGAGATTATCGATGTGACTGATGTTTTTAAAAATACAACATTTAAACCGTTTTCTGGTTCAATCGTTAGAGGTATAGCAGTAGATGATATTGCCTCTAAATCTAATTCTTGGTTTAATGAACTCGTTGATTATGCGAAAAAAATCGGTATGCCTGGAATTGGTTATATAAGTGTTTTAGATGATATGACTTTTAAAGGCCCAATTGATAAGTTTTTATCTGAAGAAGAGAGAGGCGAATTAATTGAAAAAGCTAATCTTAAAAAAGGTTCAGTACTTTTCTTTATTGCTGATAAACATGAATTAACGGCTAGTACACAAGCTGGTTTAATTAGAACAGCTTTAGCTGAAAGATTAGATTTAATAGATAATGATAGATTTGAATTTTGCTTTATTGTAGATTTCCCAATGTATGAATATAGTGAAGAAGAAGGTAGATTTGTTTTTACTCATAATCCATTTAGTATGCCACAAGGTGGAATGGATGCTTTACTTAATCAAAAGACTGAAGATATTTTAGCTTATCAATACGATATTGTATGTAATGGTGTTGAACTATCTTCAGGTGCGGTTCGTAATCACGATGTAGAGATTATGGAAAAAGCTTTTGAGATTGCTGGATATACTAAAGAAGAGTTAGAAACAAGATTTAAGTCACTTTATACAGCATTCCATTATGGAGCACCACCACATGCAGGGATTGCTCCTGGAATAGATAGAATGATAATGCTTTTAAAGGATGAACCTAATATTCGTGAAGTAATTGCATTCCCACTTAATAGTAATGCGCAAGATATGATGATGGGTGCACCTAGCGAAGTAACTGAAAAACAATTGAGAGAAATTCATATTAAGATTAGATAAGAGATACTTTTTAGTATTTCTTTTTTTATTTTGCTCATAATAAAATTAGAAAGGAGTAATATTCATGAGCTGTAAAAATAAAAAGAATAACAAGAAAAATAACAATAAAGCAAATAGTCTTTTAGTTGAGACAGTGAAAAAAGAAGCGGCTACTCCCGCACACATCCAAGATAATAATAAAAAAGATATGTAAACTCATTTGAGTTTTTTTCTTTTAAGTTTAAAAATATTTTGATATAATATTTTAGGTATTTGAAAAAGGTGTGATTTTAATGACAGAACAAACAAGAAAGTATATTGAACAAAGCTTAGAAGAAGTTAATCAAAAGATAGAGAAAAAAGAAGATAGAGTGCAAGGTGGACTTTATATGTTTGGTGTTGGATTAGCTGGTATGGCTTATGGTGTTTTAACTAAATCAGATAGTAGTTTAATGAGCGGGATGATTGTTGGTAGTGGTAGTTTACTATTTAGGATGATTAATAAGATGTTTTTAGATAAGTTAAGATTTAAACAATATGCTTATAGATATGCTTTAAAGCATGATAATATGAATGAGTATCATTTTGAAAGTAGCGAAGAAACACAATATAAAGGAAAACATTTTAAAAGATAATGATTGACATATTAGACTATTTAAGGTAAAATTATAAACGTAGTCTTATTGGAGTAGTACTCAAGAGGCTGAAGAGGCGCCCCTGCTAAGGGTGTAGGTCGGGCAACCGGCGCGAGGGTTCAAATCCCTCCTGCTCCGCCATTATTGATTATTAACTTACTTAATTTATTTTAAGTAAGTTTTTTTGTTGACAAATTTATAATTTTATTGTATTATTGTGTTAGTACAGTGAGGTGATTGGTTGAAGTTTAATAATGAAACGCCTATCTATTTACAATTATTTCAAAGATTAGCTTTAGATATTGTTACTGGTAAGTATTCATCTGGTGAAAAGATTCCATCAGTTAGAGAATTATCTGTTATGTATAAAGTTAATCCGAATACGGTGCAAAAAGCTTTAAGTGAATTAGAGGATGTAGAACTAATTTATACAGAAAGAACTAATGGAAAATTTGTTACTGAAAAAAAAGAAACAATTAAAAATTATTTGGAAAGTTTAGCTCAAGAAAAAACTATATTTTATATAAACGATATGAAAGATTTGGGCTATAGTTTAAAAACGATTATCGAGATGATAGAAGGGAATGAATAATTTGTTATTAGAGTGTAAGAATGTTTGTAAAAATTATGGACAAAAGGAAGCTTTGAAAGATATTAGTATAAGTTTACCTAGTGGTAAAATTGTTGGTTTGCTTGGTAAAAATGGTAGTGGTAAAACTACACTTATTAAAGCTATTAATGGTCTTTTATCAATAGATAAAGGAGAAATTTTAGTAGATGGTAAGGTGGTTGGTACTGAGTCTAAAAAGATAATTTCTTATTTACCAGAACGTACTTATTTAAGTATGCATAAGAAGGTAAAAGATATTATTGAATATTTTAGTGATTTTTATGAAGATTTTGATAGTGATAAGGCTTATAAGTTGCTTGATAATTTAAAAATTAAAGCTGATGATAAATTATCAGTGATGTCTAAAGGAATGAAGGAAAAAGTCCAATTAGTGTTAGTTATGAGTAGGAAAGCTAAACTTTATATTTTAGATGAGCCAATGGGTGGTGTTGATCCAGCAACTCGTGATTATATTTTGAATACTATTTTAAATAACTTTGATGAGGGTTCAACTATTTTAATGTCTACACATTTAATTAGTGATATTGAAAGGGTATTAGATGAAGTTATATTTATTGATGATGGTAAAATTATGAGATATGAGGATGCTGATAAGTTAAGAAATGAAAGTGGTAAGTCTATAGATGAAGTATTTAGGGAGGAGTTTAAATGTTAAGTAAGGTTTTAAAATATGATTTAAAGGCACTTTGTAGATATTTGATTCCATTATATGTGGTATTATTTGGTTTAAGTGTGATGATAAGATTACTTGGTTTTTTTGATAATATTTCGGTGATTGCAATAATATGTGGTTTGATGATTGTGGCTTTAGTAATGTTATCTGCATTATCTTTTGTGTTAACTGGAATATTTTCGGTTAAATATTATTTAGATAATTTGTTTAAGGATGAAGGCTATTTAACACATACACTTCCAGTTAAGAAGGGAACATTATTACTTTCTAAAGTACTTGTTTCATTAGTGGCATTTGTTGTGACAGCTTTAGTTTTAATTGTTAGTTTAATAATTGCTTTTTATCAAGAAGGTTTATTTGGTGAAGTGATAAAAGGATTTAATTTATCTATTTATGGAATGAAGATTTACGAATTTTTACTTTTTATGATAGTTTATGGCATTATTGGTTATATAACATCTATTTTAATGGTTTATGCTTCAATTGCAATAGGTTATAGTAGAAGTTCAAACAAATTAGTGAATTCGGTAGTATGTGGATTGATATTTTACTTTGTAATGGAATTTTTATATTTAGGTTTACTTGGTATAATTATGATTATTAATCCATCGTTTATGTCTAATTTAGATAATGGTACATTTATGATGAAAGATTTAATCAGTTTCTTCTCAATTTTTATGTTTTTTACAGCCTTATTAGGTGGTGTTTACTACTATATTAGTTATAGATGTATGGATAAAAAACTCAATTTGGAATAAATTTGAGTTTTTTAGTGTTTTTAATTATGTTTTATTTTACTTTATTTAATATCATATAATAGGTGATATAGATGAGATTATATAAAGATTTTTTGGAAGCGGTTAAAAAGAATGATCCATCTTTTAAAAATAAAGTGGAGGTGTTTTTATATCCTGGATTTTGGGCGTTAGTTTATTATAAAATTTCGAGATTTTTTTATTTGAAAAAATGTTATTTTTGGGCAAGATTTTGGATGGAGGTTGGTAAAAGGTTAACCAGTATTGAGATTCATCCAGGTGCTAAAATAGGTAAAAGATTATTTATTGACCATGGTTTTGGAGTAGTGATAGGTGAGACAGCGGTAATTGGAGATGATGTAGTAATTTATCATGGAGTGACTTTGGGTGGTACTGGTAAAGAATGGGGAAAGAGACATCCTAATATAGGTAGTAGAGTGATGATAGGAGCTGGGGCAAAAGTGCTTGGTAATATTAATATTGGAGATGATGTGAGGATTGGAGCAAATTCGGTTATTTTAAAAGATGTTTTACATAATGTAACAGCAGTTGGTATTTATAAGTAGAATGTGATATAATAATTATTATGAAACAAGAGAGAGAAAAAGGAAAGATAATTGCATTTTGTGGTATTGATGGTAGTGGTAAGAGTACACAACTTAAATTAGTTAGAGATTATTTGAGTAAGGATGCTAAAGTTTTAGTGGCTAAAATGAGTTATTCGCCATTAAATCGCATGGGTGATAATAAGATATTTGATTTAGCATTGAAGGGATATAGTGGACTTAGAATAATTTCTTATTATTATGATTTACAGCATAAAGATGTTTTTAATTATGATTATATTTTGTGTGATAGACATTTACTTTGTTATTTAGCGTATGCTTATGCATATGATGTTCCACATTTAGATATTGTAAGAAATTTACTTTTTATGGTTGATGATCCTGATTTGACATTTTATTTTGATGTGCCTGTTAGTGTATCTATGGATAGAATAAGTAAAAGAACATTTATTGATAGAAATGAAAATGTGGATACACTTACTAAGGCTAAACAGGGATATGAATATACGATGGGAATATTTGATAATGTTTATCGAATAGATGGTATGCTTAGTGTGGAAGAAGAGTTTGAAGAAGTTGTAGATAAGATTCATCTTTTAAAAAGGTGAGTTTTATCTTTTTTTTCTTATTTGGGTGTGCTATAATTTTGAATATAGGAGGATTTTAAACGGATTATGAGTAAGAAGAAGATTATTATTTTGGCTTTAGCTATTTTAGTTATTATAATTGCTATTTTATTTAGAGTTTTTAGTATGGCTAGTGATGGTGAAAATAAGGTTGAAGAAGCTTTAGCTTTGACTGATAAACAAGCAGATATTGAAAAAGATTTTGAAAGCGAAGGTTATACTTTAGAAAATCCTAATGTTATTTTGAATCCTTATGGTAATTCACCACTTACGGCATTGGTTATTTTTGAAACTGATGATGAGGAAGAAGTGAGTATTACTATTAAAGGTAAAGATGAACTTTCAACTTACGAACACACTTTTGATAAGGGAAAGGTTCATTATATTCCTGTTTATGGTCTTTATGCGGGAACAATTAATGATGTATTAATTAAAGCTGGTGATGATGAAAATACTTTAAAAATAAAGACTGATGATTTACCTGATGATTTTATAATACCTACTAGTGTAACTAAGGATGAAAGTAAACTTACTAATGATTTATATTTTTTTACACCTTCATCTAGTGGTTATACATGTGCTTATGATGTGAATGGTGATGTTAGATGGTATTTAGATGAAAGGGCTATTTGGGAAGTTAATAAACTTGAGAATGGACATTTACTTTTGAGTACTGAAAGGTTAGTAAATACTCCTTATTATTCAACAGGCTTATATGAGATGGATATGCTTGGTAAGATATATACAGAATATAGTTTGCCTGGAGGATATCATCATGATTATTTTGAAATGGAAAATGGTAATTTATTAGTAGCTTCTGATAATTTTGATAATGATTATGGAACTGTCGAGGATTATGTGGTTGAACTTGATAGACAGACTGGTAATATTGTTAAAACTATTGATTTGAAAGATATTTTGAATATGGAAGACGGTAAGAGTGAAAATTGGATAAGTTATGATTGGTTCCATAATAATTCTGTTTGGTATGATAAAAAGACTAATTCTATAACATTATCTGGCCGTCATCAAGATGCGGTTATTAATATAGATTATGATACTTTAGAACTTAATTGGATATTAGGTGATAGTACAAATTGGAGTGAGGAATATCAAAAATATTTCTTTAAGCCGGTTGGTGATACTGAATGGCAATGGTCACAACATGCGGCAATGATTTTACCTAATGGCAATGTATTTGTATTTGATAACGGAAATAATAAATCTAAAAATAAGGATGAATATGTAGCAGCTGAGAATAGTTATTCTAGAGGAGTTATTTATAAAATTGATACAGAAAATATGACTGCAGAGCAGGTTTTTGAATATGGCAAGGAAAGAGGCAATGATTTTTATTCACCTTATATTTCTGATGTGGATTATTTGGATGATAATCATTATATTGTTCATTCTGGTGGTATATCTTATACTAATGGTAAGATAAATAATCAACCTGCTGGTTTAGCTAATGCGGATAAGTTAGTTAGTGATACGGTCGAACTTTTAGATGGTGAAGTTATTTTTGAAATGGTTTTACCAACTAATAATTATAGAGTAGAGAAAATGAGTTTATATGGTGATGGAAAGTTTAGTTTGGGTAAGGCTCAGGAACTTGGTGGTTTAGGAGTAACTAAAATTGATGACCAAAAATTTACATTTATGATGAATGGTAAGGATATTGATGATGAATATAAAAACCATAATATTAGTATTACACAAGAAAAAGATAGATTAGTAGTTAGTGGGACATTTAAAAAAGGTAGCCGTGTTAATGTAATTTTATATAAAGATATGATGGAAAATATTTACTTGATGAGAGTTAGTAACACACCTTATACAGCGTTATGTGTAGACTTAGGAGAAGAATCTAATGATGAAGATATAACTGCAACTAAATATATTAATAAAGATGGACTTATTGGTAAATATACAGTTTATATTGAAATAAATGGTATTTTGTATAATACTAATGAATATGTGAGATTTTAGATTATATATTAATTTGTCAATTTTGACATTTTGATGTATAATCTTTTTCTATGAGGTGACATTATGAAAGCAGCGATAGTATATAATCCTAATGCGACTGGGATGACTGATGAGGCTTTAAATAGTATGAATATGGTTTTAACTAAGCAAGGAATAGATGTTTCTGATTTAGAAAGTACTTATCCGGGACAGGTGATTGAACTTGTTAAAAGGGCTAATGAAGATAGTGATTTATTGGTGACTATGGGTGGTGACGGTACTTTAGGTGAAGCTTTTAGAGCTTTTGGTGATGTAAATCAAAAGGTTAATTATGTTCATATAGCAACAGGGACAGCTAATGATACGGCTAATAATCTAGGTTTATATCAAGGGGCTGTTTATTCTTCAATAAAACTTTATGAAAATTTGAATAAGTGTATGGTTGTAGATGTTGATATGCTTACAGCTAATAAAGTACCTTTTGCTTATGTTTCGTGCTGTGGTACATTTACTAATTTGACTTACGAGACACCAAAGAGTTTTAAGAAGACTTTTGGGAAAATGGGGTATTATATGTTTTCTGGACTTATAGGTCTTTCTTGTTTACCAGATGTAGTTCATAAGCCACTTAAGATTAGTTATGATGTCGATGGTCAGCGGAAGATTACGTCTGCACTTACAATGATTGTTTCTAATACAAAGATTTTTGCAGGTTTTGAACTTTTTCCAAAAGCGGATATTTCCGATGGAATGTTTGAGGTAACGGTTTTAAAAAGTTTGCCTGGTAAAAGGACAATTAAAGCTTTATCAGAATTGCTTTATAAAGATGGTAAAAATTTTGATATTTATAAATATAGTAAATACATTGAAACCTTTCAAACTGATGATTTTAAAGTTATATTTGAAAATGGTGAGCCAAGACTTGGTTTTAATCATGATGGAGATCACGCTTTTGTATCTTTAAATGATGATAATAGTTTGGATTATAAAATACATAAAAAGGTTAAGATGTTATTGCCACAAAGGGCTACTTTAAAATAGTTTTTTGTGGTTTCTTTTTATGTTTTATTTCATATATATGATTAGGAGGTGTGAAATGGAATATAGAGGAATAGATGTTTCTAAATATCAAGGAGATATTAATTTTAAAAAAGTTAAAGACGCGGGTGTTCAGTTTGCAATAATTCGTATTGGATATGGACAGTATGAAAGTCAAAAAGATGAAAAGTTTGAGGCAAATTATGAAGGTTTTAGAAGTGTTGGAATACCAGTAGGTGTTTATTTATACTCTTATGCACTTAGTGTGAATGATGCGAAAAAAGAGGCTAATACGGTTTTAAAATGGCTTAATGGTAGAGAGCTTAATTTGCCAGTATACTATGATATAGAAGATAAATCACAAGTTAATCTGGGTAAAAGTACTTTAACTAGTATGTGCGAGGCTTTTTGTGATGTGATTGAAAAAGCCGGTTACTGGGCTGGTGTTTATGCGAATAAGTATTTTTTTACGACTTATTTAGATTATGAAAAATTACAGGATAAATATACCATTTGGGTAGCTCAATATAATGATACAAATACTTACCGTGGGGTGTATGATATGTGGCAATATACTTCATCTGGTAAAGTTAATGGTATAAGTGGTAATGTGGATATGGATATTCTTTATAGAGATATATTTGATAATCGTGGAAATGGTAATGAAGATAGAGGTGATTTACCTGATTTAAGTGGATATAATGGTACTTCAATAGTTGATGCTTTGAAATCAGTAGGTTATGATAGTTCATTTGAATCAAGGAAGGAATTATATAAAGAGGCTGGGTTTACGGATATTTACACTGGAAGTGCTTCACAAAATGAAAATTTACTTAGGGTTTTACAGGGTGGTAGTTTAGGTAGTAGTTATTATAAAACAGATTATAAAGGACTTTCATTTGTCGATGGGCTTAAGTCGATAGGAGTAGATTCTAGTTTCGCAAATAGAAAAAGAATTGCAAGAGCGAATGGAATTAGTAATTATACAGGGTCAGCTTTACAGAATATTAAATTACTTAATTTACTTAAGAAGGGCAATTTGAAAAAGGCTTAATTTAAGGAGGTTCTTTAACCTTCTTTTATTTTGACTTAAAAAATATAAAGTGATTTATCGAAAATATTACTTGTTTTTTTTTTTTTTTTGTGATATCTTGGATACGGATAGGATAGGAGAGGTATTCATGAAAGAGAAAATGAAAAAAATATTTAAAAACAGAATATTTATTTTTGTATTAGGAGGCTTACTTTTTAGTGGTGTTACTGTGTATGCAGTTACATATTTTCCAAGTAATCAAGTAACTTATGATAATAAGGAAAGTGGACTTAAAAGTACAGATGTTCAAGGAGCGATAGATGAGCTTTATAATACATGTTTCCCATCAACTATAATTGGAGGCAATGGTTTATTAGAAAATGTTGAAATTGTAACTTCAGGAGATGGGTTATATAAAGATGAATATGAAGATGGAAGATATTTTTATAGAGGAGCTAATCCCAATAATTATGTAAGTTTTAATGCTGAGAAAGCAGGCTGGAGAATCATATCCATAAATTCAGATGGAACAATTAAAATAATAAAAAATAATAGTACTGAAAATAAAGAGTTTAATTCTTCTGGTACTGGAAGTTGGTCAAATTCTTCTATTAATACATACTTAAACAATACATTTTATAGTAATTTAACTTTAGAATCACAAAATAAAATAGTATCACATGATTTTAGTGTTGGAGTAGTAAGTGAAAATAATAATGATATTGTAAATCAAATTCAAAGCGAGAATATGACAAAATGGAATGGTAAAATAGGATTTATTAGTGTTAGTGAATATTTAAGAGCTAATTCAAATTATTCTCAATGTCGAACATATCAACTTAATAATTCTAATAGTGTATGTAAGAATACAAATTGGCTTGTTACTTCATATAAGTGGTGGACAATATCAGAGTTTAATAATTATCTTACGTATTATATAAATGATGATGGAAATGTATATGGTAACGAATTAATAAATTCATATGCTGTTAGACCAGTATTATATATTTCATCATCTGTTCAAATCACTGGTGGAGATGGCAGTCAGTCAAATCCATATACATTTGAATAATCTTTTCATATTATAAAATAGAGATAATTTAAAATCTCTATTTTTTAAATGAATATTGGTAGTTGAAAAAAGATTAATGTTTAGTTATAATTGGTTATAGTAGAGAGTTTTAAGTAGGGAGTTTTATAATGAGTAAGAAGAAATCTAAAAAAAAATTGGAAAATAAGTATAATCTTAAAAATGAAAAAAAATACCGTGAGAAGTATAAAGAACTTTTTGATGAGAGTAGTTCGAATGATGAAATTAAAGAAAAGCCTCGACATAGGCAAAATAATAGTTATGAAAAATTAGATAAAAAAGATGAGAAAATATTAGAAAAAGAGATTAAAAATAAGAAAAGAAGTTCTATTCAAAAAGAAGAGTTGAAAAAAGACGCAGAAGAATTAATTAATAGAAGTAAAAAGAAAAGGATTTTAAAAGTTTTATTAATAATAATATTAATTATTATTATATTTGTGTTAGGTTATTTTGGATATAGGGCATATGTTAAAAATGAGATTTCTAAGAAGATAAATGACGTTATTAATATTGAATATGGTGAAGAAGTGACTTCAGAATATATATTAAAAGATGATTTTGAAAAAGTTAAGTTTAGTCCTAAATTAAGTAGTTTGAAAGAGGTTGGAGAGCATGAAGTTACTTTAACAATAAATGGTTACGAATTTAAAGTTGCTATAAATATTAAAGATACAACACCGCCGGTTTTAGAGGTTCAAGATGTTCAAAGATATTTAGATGAGGAGTTGCCGGAGGCAAAAGATTTTGTGGTTAAGGTAGAAGATTTATCAGATGTTGATTTAAAGATTAGTGAAATTAAATCACAGGTAGGCGAACAAGAGGTAGAAGTTATGGCTACTGATAAATATGGTAATAAAAGTAGTAAGAAGGCTAAAATTAATATTATCCAGTATAAGGGTTCGGTTAAGATTAATGGTCTTACTAATTTGACGGTTTATGTTGGTAATAAAGCAGATTTAAAGAAGAATGTTTCAGCGGTTGATGACAGGTTTGGACAATTAGAGTTTACGGTCGATGATTCTAAGGTAAATTATAATAAGCCTGGTACTTATAAGATTTATTATACTGCTAAGGATAAATTGGGTAATGTTACTACTAGAGAAAGAAAAATAACAGTTAAGGAAAAGACTGTAATGATTAATAATTTTCCAACTTATAGTCAGTTTCCAAATTATCCAAATGGTTGTGAGACGATTGCACTATATTTGATGCTTAAGTATTATGGAGTTAATGTTAGTCCGGCGACGCTTGTTAATAATTTGGCTAAAGGTGATGGACCTTACTGGGAAAATGATAAATTGTATGGTGGTAATCCTGAAGTGGAGTTTGTTGGTGAGCCAAGAGATAAGCATGGATATGGTTGTTATCAAAGACCGATAATTAATTTGGCTAGTAAGTATAAATCCGGAATGGTAGATTATACTGGGCATTCTTTGAATCAAGTTTTAGAATTAGTTAGAAGTGGGAAACCAGTTCAAGTTTGGGTTTCAATTAATTTAAAAAATACTTCGGTGTGTGCGACTTGGTATAATAAGGCTAGTGGTAAAAATATAAATTGGATTTGTAATTTACACAGTGTGGTAATTGTAGGATTTAATGATAATTATGTTTATGTTTCAGATCCTTATACTGGCTCTATAGAAAAATATAAAAGAACGCAGTTTCAAAAGATGTATAATTTGTTTGGGAAAAGGGCTTTATATTTTAGATAGACTCGATATGAGTCTTTTTTATATACTAGGAATTTGCTTTGTAAAAAAATGTTTACAAGAACAAATGTTTGTGATATACTGAATACACCAAAGATTGAAGGTGATGATATGAAAATACTAAAAGGCTATGTATTTAGAATGTATCCAACTGAAAAGCAAGAAGAGTTAATTAATAAAACTATTGGATGCTCTAGGTTTGTATATAATTATTTTTTGGATGATAAAATTAAAGAATATAAAAAAACTGGAAAAAGTAAAAGTGTATATGATCAAATAAAATTAATTCCATCACTTTCAAAAGAATATCCGTTTTTGAAAGAAGTAGATAGTTGCGCTTTAAGAACAAGTCTATTTAATTTAGAAGATGCTTATAAAAGATTTTTTAATGGAAACGGTTATCCTAGATTTAAAGCAAAAGGCGTTCATGAAAGTTATAAAACTAATAATATTAAAAGTAGTTATAAAGGTAATAATTATAACAGCATAAAACTAGATTTAAAAAATAAAACAATAACTTTACCAAAATTAAAAGAAGTAAAGATAAGAGGATATAGAAATAAAAATATTATACCTGGTGAGGTAAAAAGTGCAGCAGTTAAGAAAGATGCCGGTAAATATTATGTAAGTGTCTTAACCAACGAAGAATTAATAAGGCCATCATTTGTACCAACAAGTATAATCGGTATAGATTTAGGAATAAAAGATTTAATAGTAACATTATTTAATGAAAAGATAGAAAACAAAATCAAAAAGAATGGTAGGTTTACAAAGAGGAATATCTAGATGTAAGTCTGGAAGTAAAAATAGATATAAGATGAAACTAAAAATCCAAAGATTGTATCAAAAAATAAGAAATGCAAGAAAACATATGATACATGATATAACAAATAAACTAATAAACGAGAATGACATTATAGTAACTGAGAATTTAGATGTAAAAAGTATGCAGAAAAATCACTATGTAGCTAAAGGCTTAAATGAAAACCCAATATCAGAAATCATCAGAGTACTTAAATATAAAGCTAACTGGAATAATAAGAGATTAATACAAATAGATAGATATTATCCAAGCAGTCAGATATGCAGTATATGTGATTATCAAAATAAAGAAGTAAAAGATTTGAAGTTAAGGAAATGGGAATGTCCAGTATGTCATACAAAGCACACTCGTGATTATAATGCAGCAGTTAATATAATGTTTAAAGGTTTAGAAAAATATATGTTATATCTAGATCAATCTATCTAATCAATAAATTTTGGTAAATAAATAATATAATTAGGGTAGCGACTATCCGATACTGGTCTATGGAGGAGTCTAAGACTGCTATGAAGTAGAAAGAGCTTACCGTGAGGTAAGCTAATACCAAAATTTATTTTGGTATTTTGTTCTTAAATTGTTTATGAAATGAATAACCCATTATTATATATAAAATGGTCCAAACGATTGGGAAGGTTAAGCTTGGCGGAGATAGTGGAGGTTTATTTAAACTTTGATAGTTCATAAAAGGATTTATTATTAAACCAATTATTCCACCTAATATAACAGGAATTAAGATGCTTTTAATTAAATTCTTCATTTTAACCTCCATTTCGTTCGCGACTATGTCGCTCCGACACAAATCGCTATGAAAAATATTTTATTTATTTTAATTTTTAATATATAATATCTCTTTGTAAATTTAAGGAAGCAACTACAAAGCACGGCGAGGTGAGTAGAAATTGTCACCTCTTTGACAATAAGTCTGTATTTTAACATGTGTAGATTATCCTTCTCAAGCACAAATAAGTGGTACTTCGAGTCCGTAAACTAATCATTGGAATTATCCTTGATGTTCAGTGCCTGGATTTTCAGTCAATGCTTCTTTATTATTTACATTTTAAAGGAGTTGTTTTTATGCTTAAAATAGTTCGTCCTATTTGCTGTGGTGTTGATGTTCACAAAAGATTCATTGTTGCTTCTATTGGTACTACTGATAATCATGGAGTAACAACTTATCAGACCAAAAACTTCTATACTCATAACAAAGATATTAATTCTTTTAAAAGATGGTTAATATCTAATAATTGTTATGATGTTTGTATGGAATCTACTGGGAAATATTGGATCCCTATATTTAATATCTTAGAAGATGATTTTAACGTTGTTGTCGCTAATCCAAAATATATTAAAGCGGTCAAAGGAAAAAAGACTGATAAAAAAGATTCTATTTGGATTACCGATTTATTCAAACATGATCTTTGTCCACAGTCTTTTATTCCACCAAAATCTACTAGATGTTTAAGAGAACTTTTAAGATATCGTGTTAAACTTGTTAATATGGCTTCTTCTGAAAAAAACCGTATTCAAAATTCTCTTACCATCTCTAATATTACTTTAGATTCTGTCTTATCAGATATCTTTGGTAAATCTGCTTCTAATATACTTGATTACATTTTATCTTTAGATAAACCTGAAGATTTTAATGAAGAATTTATTAAAACTCTTCTTTGTAAATCTGCTAAAACAAAATCTGATGATATTATAACATCAATCAAGGGTTTTTGTATACCTGATTCTACTGTTGTTAAAATTAAATCTTCTAGGATTCATCTTGAAGCTATTCAAAATACTGTTTCTTCTATTGATAAGGAAGTAGATAGAATAATTTCTTCTGAATATCAAGTATATGTAGATTTAGCTAAAACTGTTCCTGGTATTTCTGATAACTCTGCCAAGGTCATTGTTTCTGAAATAGGTATTGATATGTCTGCTTTTTCCACTTCTAAAAAGCTTTGTAACTGGGCTGGTCTTACCCCTCAGAATAATGAGAGTGCCGGTAAAAAGAAATCGACTAAAGTTTCTCGTGCCGGTGTTTATCTTAAGCCTATTTTAGTTCAATGTGCCAATGCGGCGATTAAATCTACCAAGGAACCATATTTTAGAAATAAATATCTTAAAATTAAGAAAAGGCGTGGACACAAGAAAGCTATTATTGCTATTGCTAGAATGATGCTTACTTGTATTTATAAAATTTTTCAAACTGGTGAAACTTTTAATCCCATTGATATTAATTATTCAGACATTCCCGAAGCTGTTTTCGAATCTAAACGTGAACAAATTATTGATAATGCTATTAAAACATTATCTAAACTTGGAATAGATACTTCTATCCTTAATCTTAATCCTGCAAATAATTAAACTATTTTCAAAGAACTTATTGTTTAATTTCTCCAAATTTCTAAAATTTGGTGAACTAAAACTCTTTTTGTCGTGCAATAATTTCTATTTTTATTTTTCAAACTATCACCTGTAATAATATATGAAATTTAAAAGAAAATATAATTTATGTTATTGAATTGTGGTACAATTATAATAGAAAAGAGGAAATAATATGTTAGATATTGAAAAAGTAAATGGTATATTGATTGCCCCAGATGGTAGTTTTAAAAGTTTTGGAACTTATAAAGATGCACCAGTAAGTGAGCTTACAGATGATAATTTTCATGATAGTTCGTTTAAGAAAGATGTGGCTAATGACGAATGGTTTATAAATTTGCAAAAAGATATAGGAATTGGTTATACTGGTGATACAATTCATAGGCAAGGTGCTGATTGGGCTTCTAATGGAGTAGTGTTAATGGTGCATGGAGGAACTGGAGCTGGAGAGTTTTATGGAGTTTTGGCACCATCTCAATTATCTGGTGATCAAAGAAGTCTTTTTGAGAAGAATTATATTAATTTACAGAATCAAATTGAAAAAAATGAAGTTTATTTTGAGGCGACACTTTTTGATGAAGATGGTAATTATGCTAATGATGGGCTTATTTTTGGTCTTGAGAATTTTTATAATAGAGAGCATTTAGCCAAAGGTAATGTAATAGTTGGACGTACTCGTTAAGGCTTTATGATAAGTCTTTTTTTTGTTATAATATTTTAGGTGATTGCTATGCACAAAATATTGATTATTGAAGATGAAGTTAAGATTAGGGATGAGCTTGCTAATTTTTTGAAGAATAATGGTTATGAAGTTTTGATTATTGATAATTTTGAAAATACGTTAAATGATATTTTAATGATGGATGCTGATTTAATTTTAATGGATATTAATATACCGGGTATTAATGGAATGCATTTATGTAGAGAAATTCGGAAAGAAAAGAAAGTCCCAATTATTGTTGTTACTAGCAGGAATAGTGAAATAGATGAACTTATTTGTATGAATTATGGGGCGGACGATTTTATTGCAAAACCATATAATTTACAAATTTTACTCGCACATATTGAAGCGGTTTTAAAAAGAAGTATGCCTACAGTTAGTCATGTTTTAGATTATGAAGGAATGAAGGTTAATTTATCTAAAGGGGTTATAGAATATAAGGGAGAAAATGTGATATTAACTAAAAATGAACTTTCTATTTTAGCTTATTTACTTGAAAATAGAGGTAAGGTTGTATCTCGTGATGATTTGATGAGTTTTTTATGGGATAGTGAGATGTTTGTGGACGATAATACGCTTACTGTTAATATTACAAGACTTCGTAAGAAATTAGAGGAACTAGGATTTAGTGATGTAATTGAAACTAGAAGAGGATGGGGTTATATCATATTATGAAATTTAGTGATTATTTAAAAGAAAAGTTTCCTTTAATTTTTGCTTATATGAGTGTGACTTTACTTATTATAATTGTTTTATTAGCTTTTGATTTATATTATACTGGCATTATTATGATTGTGTTTTTGTTAGTAGTATTAGGAATTATTTTATTTTTTTATCAGTTTTATCAGAAAAAAAGTTTTTATGATAAACTTTATGTGGTTTTGAATAATTTAGATAATAAAGTTTTAACGCATGAGACGATGGAAGATGCCAGTTTTATTGATGGTAGAATTTTATTAGATGTACTTAGGGAGACAGATAAGTATAAAATTGAAGAAATCAATAAGTATAAGTATCTTTTAGAGGAATTTCAAGAGTTTATGGAGCTTTGGGTACACGAGATTAAAACACCACTTTCGGCAATTAATTTAATTTGTGAAAATAATAAAAATAAAGTTACAAATAGTATTAATGAAGAAGCTAGGAAAATTGATGGTTTTATTGAAATGATTTTGTTTTATGCGAGAAGTCAAATGCCGGAGAAAGATTATTTGGTTAAAAGTTGTAATTTGAATGATATTATAAATAAGGTGATTATTCGAAATAAAAATAGTTTTTTAGAGAAAAATATTCGTTTAGATATGCATGACTTAGTGGTTAAAGTTAGGACGGATAGTAAATGGATGGAGTTTATTATTAATCAGATTGTGGTTAATAGTATTAAGTATACTTTAGATAAACCTCTTATTGAAATATATTCTATAAGTGATAAGGAAAGTGTTAGTTTAATTATTCGTGATAATGGAATTGGCATTGGTCAGAAAGATTTACCTAGAGTATTTGAAAAAGGTTTTACTGGTGAAAATGGTAGAAGTAAGTATAATTCTACTGGTATGGGATTATATTTAGTTAAAAAGTTATGTTTAGCTTTAGGTAATAATGTTATAATAGATAGTACTGAGGGAGTTGGAACAACGGTTAAAATTATTTTTCCGCTTGGCTCATTTACAGATAAAATGATAGGAGATGAAGATTATGGGATTAAAAGTGAAAAGTAATAGAAATGAAAATGATGCTTTAACATTTAAAGTGGATGATATTGATTTTGTATTTTCTTTTGATAATATAGAGAAAAAGGCAAAATTAAATGAGAAAAGCAGTGTTCTTTTAAAAGAAGCTGTGAAAGGTGATAGAAAACTTTCTAAAAATAAAAAGAAGATTGTAGCTGGTGATTATGAGGTTAAGCTTAATTCAAGTGAAGAAGTTAATAATTTATGGATTATGGCTTTCGATAAGTTAACCGAATATAAATTAATTGAACAAGAAGGTAAAATTTATACGGTTACGTCCAAAGGAATTAAATATGTTGAAACTCTTTAAGGAGTTTTTTTCTTACGAAAGTGTAAGGATTTGTAAGATTAATAGATTGTTATATAAAAGGTATATTAGTATAATTAGTGGCAGAGGTGAAGAAAATGGATAAAATTTTGAAAGTTTCTAATGTAGAGAAATATTATGGCAATCGCTCTAATTTAACTAAGGCGATTGATAATATTTCATTTGATGTAGAAGAGGGTGAGTTTGTTGGAATTATGGGAGCTTCTGGTTCTGGTAAGACGACACTTTTAAACTGCATTTCAACGATTGATAAGGTAACTAGTGGGCATATTTTGATTAATGGAACTGATGTTACAGAGCTTAAGGGTGATAAGTTAAATAAGTTTAGGAGAGAGGATTTAGGTTTTATTTTTCAAGATTTTAATTTACTTGATACTTTAACGGGGTATGAAAATATTGCGCTTGCTTTGACAATTCAAGGCAAAAAAACAAAAGAGATTGATAGTAAGATTAAGGAAGTAGCTAAGACACTTAATATTACACATGTTTTAGGTAAGTATCCTTATCAGATGAGTGGTGGTGAGAAACAAAGAGTTGCATCAGCTAGAGCGATTATTACGAGCCCTAAACTTATTTTAGCTGATGAACCAACTGGGGCTTTAGATAGTAAAAGTAGTAGGATGCTCTTAGAAAAATTGGGTGAACTTAATCAACGTTTGAAAGCAACGATTTTGATGGTTACGCATGATGCTTTTACAGCTAGTTATTGTTCGAAAATATATTTTATTAAAGATGGTAAGATATTTAATGAGCTTGTTCGAGGTGATGATTCAAGGAAGGAATTTTTTGATAAAATCATCGATGTTGTGACATTACTTGGAGGGGATATGAATGATGCTCTTTAAGTTATCAATAAAAAATATTAAAAAAAGTTTTAAAGATTATGCAATATATTTCTTAACTTTGGTGCTTGGTGTAGCTATTTTTTATGTGTTTAATGCACTTGATAGTCAGGAAGCGATGCTAGAGCTTAGTGCGACTGAAAAAGATATTATTTCAATTATGAATGAGTTTTTAAGTGGAGTATCTATTTTAGTGGCAGTTATTTTAGGCTTTTTGGTTATTTATGCGAGTCGGTTTTTGATTAAAAGAAGGAAAAAGGAGTTTGGTATTTATCTTACTTTAGGAATGGGTAAGAGACAGGTTTCAAAAATTCTTTTAATGGAAACGGTAATAATTGGTCTTATTTCACTTGCTGTTGGCCTTGGAATTGGAATTATAGCTTCACAGTTTATGAGTATTGTGGTGGCTAAGTTATTTGAGGCTGATATGTCTCGGTTTGAATTCGTCTTTTCAGAGGCTTCGATGCTTAAAACAGTGATGTATTACGCGATTATTTATTTAATAGTTATGGTATTTAATGTGTTTGCGGTTACTAAATATAAGTTAATTGATTTGCTTACAGCGGCTAAAAAAGGTGAAAAGATTAAAACACGTAATTTAACTATTTCAGTAATATTATTTATTATTTCAGTCGGAATACTAGGTTTTGCTTATTATTTAGCGACGCAAAGATTAGATAGTTTAGATTTATTTGGACTTTCTATATTACTTGGAATTATTGGAACATTTTTGTTATTTTTCTCGATGTCAGGTTTTATTTTGAAGTTAGTTCAAAGTAATAAAAAAATATATTTAAAAGGTTTAAATATATTTACTTTAAGACAGATAAACAGTAAGGTTAATACAACAGTATTTTCAATGAGTATTATTTGTTTACTTTTGTTTTTTACAATTACAATATTTTCGTCAGCTTGGAGTATTAATGTGAGTTTGAAAAATGATTTAGTTTATGGCACACCTGCTGATGTTTTGATTGCATCTTATGCGGAGGATACTAAAGATGTAAAGACAGATATTTTAGATAAAGTTGGATATAGCATTGATAACTTTAGTGGATATGTAGAAGGTAATACTTATGGATTTGAAAGTGTGACAGTTGGCAGTTTACTTACTCCAATATTAGATGATGTTTTAAAAAGTTACCCTTATTTGATGGTTGATAGTTATTTACCGGTTATGAAGATTTCTGATTATAATAAGTTTGCTTCATTTTACGGAAGAGATACTTATACACTTAAAGATAATGAGTTTATTTTAATTGCAGATTATCCTCAAATGATAGAATATGAAAATATGGCATTGGAAAAAGGTGTAACGATTAAAATTGGGGATAAGGAATATCATAATAAATACGATGAATGCAGGGAAGGTTTATTACAAATGAGTGGTAATAAAAGCAATACTGGTATTGTAGTTGTACCTGATAATATAGATACTAGTTCAAATGAGACTATTAGAAGTTATTTGGCAGCTAATTATAAAGGAGATAAGAAAAAGGCTGAGAACAATTTAATGAAGTATATGGATGAGATAAATTCTAATGGGGCAGTAACTGATACGAAATTAGATATTTATACAGCTAGTACTGGACTTAGAGCTATTATGATATTTCTTGGTTTATATTTAGGAGTGATTTTCTTAATTTCATCGGCAGCTATACTTGCTTTAAAAGAATTATCTGATAGTAGTGATAATAAAGAAAAATATCAAATGTTAAAACGTATTGGGGTTGACAATAAGAAATTAAATAGAGCTTTGTTTATACAAATATTTATTTTCTTTATGTTTCCATTAATAATAGCAATTATTCATTCGATATTTGGTATAATGTGTGCGAATACAATTATGGAAAGTATGAGCGTGACTAGTAATATGACTTCAATACTTACAACAGCTTTACTTATTATAGTTATATATGGAGGATATTTTTTAGTTACTTATATGACAAGTAAGCGAATTATCAATGAAAAATAATCAGAAATTTCTGATTATTTTTGATATATTAGGAATTTGCTCCCATAAAAAATAGAATTTAATCAAAATAAGAGGGTATGTTAGTATTTAAGGTTATTTGTTTAGGATATATTTTGATGAAAGTAAGAAAAACTAATTAACAAGATATTTGATTATATGAGACTTTTATATTGGTAAAATAATTTAAGTGTAAAGAAGTTAATTGATTGATTGCTAAATATTAGAAATCATTGTATAATTTAGATAATGAATAAATTATGGGGAGGGCTTTTTATGAATGATGATACATCAAATTCTTTTGAAAAAACTAGTGATTTACACAATGAAAACTATTCATTTAAAAAGGCGGATTTTGATATTTTAAAGAAAGCGCTTATTGAAACTAATTTTAAGCATGGAGTTAACCAAGTAAAGTTTGTATTGAAAAAAGTATTAGATGATGATAGTGATTGGTATATATATCTTTCTGGAGAAAGTAGAGATATGGTTTATGACTTAGGGGCCGATAAGATAAGAGAGATAATTGATGATTATGTAGATACGAATAAAAAAGATAAATATGATATTGTGGATAGTTTTGTTCAGAAATTATATGATGAAGATGAGTTATTTCGTATATCTGTAGATAGACTTATATGTCCTACTTTGAAAGAAAATAATAAGGAAAACCAAGATTATTTTGATGATTATTTAACTGTTATTGATGGAAAACGGTTAATTATTATTGGTGATGTTTCTGATGAACAGTTAAATGATATTTATAATGAACAATTACAAAAGCATGGTAAAAATGCGATAAAAGAAGTGCTTAATTTTGATTATGATACGATTGGTTCACAAATGGAAATTGGTGATACAGTTAATTTAGGTGTTCTTGGATATATGGTTTTTAAAGATGAGAGTGGAGTTATTATGATTTACGATGATAATGAGATTGTTTATATATTTCCTGAATATTTAAGTGTTAGTGATTGATAAAATTAGAAGATATTTTTGAAAATATGCTTTAAATAAAAGTAATATAAAGATGTTCTGATACATTTATTTAGCAATTTTAAATTATGATAAAGCAATTACGTGTATTTTTGCGTGATTGTTTTTTTTCTCTTTTGGTAAGAAAATTGATTATTAAATAAGCCTTTGTTATAATTTATTTATAGTAGAAAAGGAGGGTGGTTTTATGACCCCACATAATAATGCGAATAAGGGAGATATTGCAAAGACGGTGATTATGCCGGGAGACCCAATGCGTGCAAAGTATATTGCAGAGAAGTATTTGAAAGATTATAGACTTGTAAATGATGTAAGAGGAATGTATGCTTATACTGGTTTATATGAAGGAAAAGAAGTTACGGTAATGGCTCATGGAATGGGTATGCCTAGTATTGGAATATATGCTTATGAACTTTATAAGTTTTATGATGTTTTAGAAATTATTAGAATAGGTTCTTGTGGGGCTTATTTAGAAGAAATGAAGTTATTTGATATTATTTTATCAACGGCTGTTTATTCAGAAAGTAACTTTGCACTTACTTTAAATAATGATTTATGTCATATTGCTTATAGTGATGAAGATTTGAATGTTAAAATTGGGAAAGTTGCTTATAAAAATGGCATAAAGTTATATCGTGGTATGACCGCTTGTTTAGATTGTTTTGATGTTTATATGACAGATATAAATAAGTTTTTTGATAGAATGCCTAGTGGTGTGAAACCAATTGCGGCAGAAATGGAAGCATTTGCTTTGTTTTATATAGCTAAAATGCTTAATAGGAAAGCGGCTTGTTTGATGAGTGTGGTTGATTCTAAATATATTAAGGAAGTGGCAAGTGCAGAAGATAGGGAAAAAGGTCTTGATAAAATGATAAAACTTGCTTTGGATTCAGTTTTATAATTAGATTTTTTGGACATAATATTGATGAGGTGTAATATGAAATTTTATAATTATAATATTAATGGTTTTGATTTGCACGTTATAAAAACGGCGCGTTTTAAGACGGTTTTTTATAGTGTGAATATAAGATTTGATGATGCAAAAGAATATGAGAAGTATACTTCTTTACTTAGTAGGGTACTTGCACAAACTAGTAGTAAGTTTGATAGTGTTAGAGAAATTAATGCTTTTTGTGCGAGTATTTATGATCCATCTTATAATATTAGAGTTTTAGAAAGTGGTTCTCAGGATATTTTGAGTTTGACGGCTAGTTTTTCGAATGAAAAATATACTGAGAATGGTATGAATAAAAAAAGTTTTGAGTTTTTATCAGAGGTTTTATTTGAACCTAAGGTGATTAATGGTGGTTTTGATGAAGATGTTTTTAAAGTTCAAAAGGAAAAACTTTTAGAATATTATAAGACATTAAGAGATAGACCACAGAATTATGCAGGTAGTAGATTATCTGAAGAAATGCAGATAAAAAAATATAAAACTTATAAATTAGATGAATTAATTAAAGAAATTGAAAAGTTAACTTCTAAAGAGCTTTATGAATTTTATAAAAAGGTTATGAATGAGGGAAAATTAGATATATTTGTTTGCGGAGATGTGGAACCTGATGATGTTTGTGATGTTTTGAAAAAAATTATTAAATTTAAGGGATCTAGGTATGGTGAAATAAACCATTATGTTAAACAGATAACTTATAATGAAGAACCGAATGTGATTATTGAACCATCTAGTAATGCTCAAAGTAATCTTATTGTGGGCTGTAAGTTATTGGATTTGAATGATTTTGAAAGAAAGTACGTGTTTGTTTTATATTCTTGGATTTTAGGTGGCGGAATGAATTCTTTACTTACACAAACTGTTAGGGAAAAAAATTCTTTATGTTATTATATTTATGCGGTAAGACAGAATTTATTTGATACGATGAAAATATATGCTGGTATTGATGGTGAAGATTTTGAAAAAACTTATGAACTTATTCAAAAAGAAATGGATAATATGAAGAAGGGCAATTTTACTGATGAACTGTTTGAAGGGGTTAAAGAGATATATTACAATTCTTTGGTTAAAATTGAGGATTCACAAAGTGATTTAGTTGGTAGCTTTACATCAGAGTTGTTTGTTCATAATGATAATATTGAAAATAGAAGGAAAAATATGGAGAAAGTTACAAAAGAAGATGTTATGAATCTGGCTAAAAAGGTGCATGTTGATACAGTATTTTTATTAAAGGGAGAAAGATAGAATGAAGAAGAAAAATTATAAAGGGTTAGATTTAGATGTATATGAGGAGGTTTTGGATAATGGACTTAGAGTGTATATTAGTCCAATTCCGAGGCATACAATTCATGCACGTATAACAACTTTCTTTGGAGGTTCAATATTAGAATTTAAAATGGATGGTGATGATAATTTTACGAAGGTTCCGGGTGGGGTAGCTCATTTTTTGGAACATAAGATGTTTGAAAAGAAGGATGGTAAGGATCCTTTATTGGTTTATGAAAATAATGGGGCTTCTGGTAATGCTTTTACCAATGAATATGTAACGGCTTATCATTTTACTGGGGTCGGACATTTTTTTGAAAATTTGGAAACTTTATTGAAATCTGTTCATGAACCTTATTTTACTGATGAGAATGTTTTAAAGGAAAAGGGAATTATTTCACAGGAAAAGAAACAAGATTTAGATAATCCATTTTCAATTGTTTATGATAGATGTTTACTTAATACTTTTCATAATTTAGATTTTAAAAATACCGTTTTGGGTAGTTTAGAGGATATTAATTCAATTACTAAAGAGGATTTATATAATTGTTATAATACTTTTTATCATCCTAGTAATATGGTACTGACAATTAGTGGCGATGTTGATGTCGATGAAACAATTAATTTTTTGCATGAATTTTATAATAATTATGACTTCGAAAAAAGGCCTAAAGTGATTATTAAACATAAGGATGAACCAGATACAGTAGTTAAAGAAAAAGAAGTTATTTATATGAATAATTTGTCTAAAGAGGTTTTGATTTGTTATAAGGTAAAAAAACCGACTTATATTAAGGATGAGTATTTGAATAGAATATATTTTTCATTTTTACTGGATTTAAAGTTTGGAGCAATTGCTCCAATTGTTGATGTGTTTGCGAATGATACTAATTTGATTTCACCTGTTTCATCTTATATAGAACCAACTTCTGATTATTATATGGTTATATTTAATGCGACAGTTAAGGATGATGCGGATAAGTTTATTGATTTGATTGATAAGACGATTAAAGATATGAATTTTGATGAAGAAAATTTTAATTTGATTAAAAAAGCTATTTTAAATTCTATTATTTTATCAACGGAAAATTCGACGGGAATATGTTCAATGATTGCAAATCAAGTGTATTTTTATGGAAATCCTATTTATGATATGCATGATAAACTTAAGAAACTTGATTTTGAGACATTTAAAAAAGCTATTAAGGGCATTTGTTTGAACAATCGTAGTGTGGTTATTTTGGATAATAAAACTAAGAAGTGATAGTGGTTATCTTCTTAGTTTTTATGTGACATAATTTTGTTAGTTCGTTTTCTATTTGTTTGAATTTATTTTCTTCGATATTAAAATTATAGGTTATGTTAGTTTGGTAATCTTTTTTGATATCAATATTTTTAAGTAAATAATTTATTTGTTTTAGGTTTTCATAAGGAAATTCAATGGTTAAATTATAACCGTTTATTAAATTTACAATTTTTGTTTTGTTTAAAGCTTCACTTGTACTAGTACTGTAGGCTCTGATTAGGCCTCCGGCTCCTAATTTAATTCCACCAAAGTATCTTATTACTATACATAATATATTGGTTAAATTATTTTGCTTTAGGACGTTTAGAATTGGTAGTCCAGCTGTGCCACTAGGTTCACCATTATCGGAACATTTTTCTTTGTTATTTATAATGTAGGCATAGCAGTAGTGGGTCGCATCTTTGTATGTTTTTTGAATTTCTGTTAGCTTGTTTTTTATTTCATCTATATTATTTATTTTTATTAATGTGGTAATGAATCTTGATTTATTAATAATTATTTCATTTGTAATATTTTCTTTTATGGATTTCATACTATCACCAATAAAATTATAAGAAATTTATTTTAAAAAAGCAAGAAGTATGAATTTTGTTAGCTTGGGAGGGATGTTTCATCTTGATTAAATGATAAAATATCATTATAATTACTAAAGAGGTGAAGAGTATGGTTTTAGATAAATTAAAATTGGTACCACATAAACCTGGATGTTATTTGATGAAAAATAAAGATGGGGTTATTATTTATGTTGGTAAAGCTAAAGATTTAAGAAATAGACTTAATTCTTATTTCCATTCTTCACATACTGGAAAGACAGCACGCTTAGTTAGTGAGATAGCTGATTTTGATTATATTGTTGTCTCATCAGAAACAGAATCTTTGATATTAGAGATTAATTTAATTAAGAAGCATGATCCAAAATATAATATTTTACTTAGAGATGATAAAAGTTATCCTTATATTGAACTTACTTTAGAGAAGGTGCCGAGATTATTAATTGTGAGAAATGTTCATAGAAAGAAAAAAAGAACACGTTTATTTGGCCCTTATCCGAATGTTTATGCGGCTAGGAAGGTTGTTAATTTACTTAATAGATTATATCCACTTAGGAAGTGCCGGACATATCAAAAGAGACCTTGTTTATATTTTCATATAGGGCAGTGTTTAGGCTACTGCACGAATAATGTTCCTCAAGAGAAGATTGACGAGATGGAAAAGGATATCATTAGGTTTTTAAAAGGTGACGACGAGATTGTTACTGATAAGATAAAAAAAGAAATTGAAAAAGAGAGCGAGTCTTTACATTTTGAAAAGGCTTTGGAACTTAAGAATTTGCTTGATGATATTAAAGTTATTTTAGTTAAACAGAAGATTGAAGTTCATGATGATATTGATAGGGATATATTTGGATTTTATAGTGATGGCAATTATTTAAGTGTATTTGTATTTTTTGTTAGAGGAAGTAAAATAGCCGGACATCATCATCAGATTATTCCGTTAATTGATGATGAAGGTGAGGAGTTAACTAGATATATTGCGAAGTTTTATGATAAGACTTTAATCCCTAAGGAGGTTTTAGTGCCTAGTATTGTGGATGGTGATTTACTTTCAGATTATTTAAAAGTGAAAGTTAGAATTCCTGAAAAGGGCGTTAAAAAGAAACTCGTTGATATGGCGTGTGATAATGCGAAAAAGCAACTTGAGGATGAATATGAACTTGTTATTAAAAACGAGGAAAAGACAGTTAAAGCAAACGAAGAACTTAGAGAGGTACTTGGTTTAGATAAGTTAGATAGGATTGAACTTTTTGATAATGCACATTTGTTTGGAACATATAATGTGTCTGGTATGGTAGTGTTTATTGATGGAACGCCTGCTAAAAATGAATATCGTAAATTTAAGATATCTGTTGATAAGAATGATGATTATGGTACGATGAGAGAGGTTGTTTATAGAAGATATTTTAGGGTTTTGAAAGATAACTTAGTTAGACCTGATTTGATTATTGTCGATGGTGGACTTGGTCAGATGCATGTAGCTAAAGAGGTACTTGATAGTTTAGGTATGGATATTAATTTGGTTGGTTTAAAAAAAGATGATAAGCATTCGACTAATGCGTTAGTGACATTTGATGGGGAAATTCCGATTGAAAAGAGAAGTAATTTATTTCATTATTTAGAAAGAATGCAGGACGAGGTACATAATTTTACGATTAATTATCATAAACAAATTAGAAGTAAAGGACTTTATGCTTCGATACTTGATGATATACCAGGTATTGGTAAGCAGAGAAAGCAAGAACTTTTAAAGAAATATAAGACAACCGAGAATATGAAAAAAAGAAGTGTAGAAGAATTGTCTAGTATACTTCCCAAAAATGTAGCTATAGAACTTAAGGATATTTTAGAAAGTTTAGATAAAGAAAATAAATAATATTAAAACAAGTAATGGTTTGAACGTTACTTGTTTTTTGTATGATTTCGGCCAATGAGCCAGTCCATTGAATAGTGATATTTTGAGGCGAGTTTTTTTAGCATAAGTGTTTGCATTAAATTTGGCTGTTTAGAATTTTTATATCCAGAATATGTGCTTTTTAAAATTCCAAGTTCTTTAGCTATATCTTTAGCTTGTTTGCTGTTTTCTTTTTCTAAAATAGTTAATCTTTCAGCCATGAGTTTCTTATCAATAGTGTTTATTTTATTTAGTGAAGAATCATTATTATTTGTTAAATTACATACATAGTCCATACTTAAGTTGAAGGTGTTACAGTAATTTAGTAGATATTTTAATTTGACATTGGCGGTTTCAGCTTCTATATTTGCATAAGCTCCTCTGCTGATATTTGTTTTTTCAGCTATTTCTCTTTGTTTTAAATCTAGTAATCCTCTAATTTCTTTGAATCTATATTCCATATACATCACCCATGTTCATTTTGCCATGAAATTTTATGAAAAAAGATTATTGCAAAGTAATATGAACTGATGTATAATATTTTTAGATAATAACCTTTAAAAAGTATGACTATAGATAAAGAGAGGGATATTTATGAAAGAAAAAATATGAAAGAAAAAATAAAAAGATTTTGGAAACGATATTTAATAGGATTTATAACAGGAATAATAGTGTGTGGGACAGTAAGTGTAATAGCGGCGACATATTTTCCAAGTAGTGATGTCACATATGATAATAAAACTAGTGGTTTAGAATCAAATAATGTCCAAGGAGCAATCGACGAGCTTTATAATGTTTGCACTTTTAAAGAAATGACACCTGGTGAACTTGTTGACGATATAGGGGTAGTAGATTCAGGAGATGGATTATATAATGATGATTATGAAGATAGATATATTTTTAAGGGTTCAAATCCCAATAATTATGTAACCTTTAATAATGAAGAGGCTGGTTGGAGAATTATTTCTATAGAAGGTGATGGTGCACTTAAGATAATAAAAAATGAGAGTGTAGGTAATATTATGTGGGGTTCTGATTATTATAACGAGTGGGATTCATCTGGAGTAGAAATTTATTTAAGTAATACTTTTTATAATACTTTAAATAGTATAGCTCAAAGTTAAATAGTGTCGTATAACTTTAGTACTGGACATGAAATTGATGATGATAATTTATCAGATATAATAAAAAATGAAAATAGTGAAATATGGAATGGGAAAGTAGGGGTAATTAGAGCAAGCGAATATTTACGAGCGAATTCTAATAAAAATTGTGAAACATTTAGTTTAAATAATAATAATTATAATGCTTGTCGAGGTACTAATTGGATGTATGACAGTACAAATTGGTGGACATTAAACGCTGCTGGTGGTTCTATGAAAGTTTATTATGTTTTTTCAAATGGTAAAATTTATTTTGAGGATTATAATATTATGAATTCTTATAATGTTAGACCAGTTGTTTATCTTTCATCATCAGTTAAAATTACAGATGGAGATGGATCTAAGTCAAATCCATTTATTATTGAATAGAAGTGTGTAATCTAGTGTGCAAGTGCATGCTAGTTTTTTGATGTTTTTGTGTCTATTTTTTGTTTTGTTATAAGACGTTTAAATATAAGGGTTATTGATATAACTGGTTATAGTTATGGATAATTTCTATTCGACATAACTTTACATTTTTTTTATATTTTGATATCATTGTATAAGATAAGAGGGTGCGCTTATATGAAGAAGTCTTTAATGATAATTGGGATTGTTATTATAATTATTGTTGTTGTGTTTATTGGCGCTTGGATATGGATTGATGGTTTAAAAGAGGATACGACAGCTACTAAGAAAAAAATGGATGAAATATTAGAAGCTTATCCAAAATTTAATGAAGAGGTTGATAATTTTTCTACTTTAAGAAATCAGCTTTATGAATATAAGGAAAATTTATATTTAGAGACACTTAGAGATAATGCAGATGCTTGGAATACTTTTATGGAAAATTATAGAGCGCAAATTATGAAGGTTGAAGATGCTGCTTCTATACTTAAGGAGGATTGTAAGATTGAGTATGGAGATGTGAATGTTAGTTCAAAGTGTACAACGTTTAAGGCTAATTATGAAGCAGCACATAATTATTATATTAGTGATGTAAAAATGTATAATGAAATGGTTGATGATTATGAGAAATATAATGCTGAACATGGAAATCAATATGCAACTGTAAATAAGGCTTTATATGCTTCGTATGGGGACTATATAGATTATGATAAAGATGGAGAATATTTTGGGGAAGAATAGGTGAATATGATGAAAGATGATGAAATAGAAGTACTATTTGAAGATGAAGAAGATATTGAATTAGAAAAGAAAAGAAAAGAAGCACAAAAAACTAAGGATAACGATGAAGATTTTGTTAAAGATCCATCTTTAAATGATGTTTTTCCAGATAAAGATGATGTTGATATTGATAGGTTATTAAATAAGTTTGAAGAAGCTAATGTTGATAGTGATACCGATGATGTTAATGAAATTTCTGAGGTTACTGTCGAGAAGATTAGTGAAAAGCCAAAGAAGAAAAAAATGAAATTATGGCAGATTATTTTGGTGATATTTATATGTTTGGCTTTGATATTAGGCTCTGGGCTTGCATTTTTACTATATGGACCTTATCCTAATTTTCGAAATTGGCTTATTACAACGGCTATGACGACGATGAGTCATAAGTATTTGGCTACTTGGTTTTATGATGATGAGACTATAAATCAAGTGATGCAGGATAATTATGTGAAAGAGTCTGATGAGGCAACTGATTTAAATGCAATTAGTTTTGTTGATTATAGTAATTCAAAGGTTATGTATAAGAATAAATATGAAAAAGAGATTTTGACACATGAAGAAGGAGCTAGTTATAAGCTTATCAATATTGATGGTGATGGGATGCGAGGTTATTTGATTGCAATTTATGATCCATCTAAGGTTAAGGTAGCTACTGCTAGTAATATGAATAGTAGTGGTGAGATGCTTACGAAGATTGCTGAGAAGAATAATGCTTTAGTGGCTATCAATGCGAGTGGTTTTTATGATCCTGGTTATGTTGGTAATGGTGGTAAACCGCATGGAGCAGTTATTCAAAATGGAAAGTTGGTTAGTAATTTACCTAGGTCAAATGTTGGTGGCGGTATTATTGGTTTTACTAACGATAATAAATTAATTATGGGTAAGATGACAGCTGAAGAAGCTCTTAACAAGGGGGTTCGTGATGCGGTTGAGTTTGGACCGTTTTTGATTGTAAATGGTGAGCCTTCATTTATTAAAGGTAATGGTGGTTGGGGAACGGCCCCTAGAACTGCTATTGGTCAGAGACAAGATGGCATTGTGTTATTTTTAGTTATGGATGGTCGTGATTATGTTCATGGAATAGATGGAGTTGGTATGGTAGAACTTACAGAGATAATGATGAATTATGGGGCTTATAATGCAGCTAATTTAGATGGTGGTACTTCATGTGGCCTTGTTATTGACGGTAAGCTTACTAATCAACCAGTAAATGGCAGTGGAAAAAAGACTACTAGGGCAATTCCTAATGCTTGGATAGTAACCGAATAAATATTTTTCTTTAATAGACATATATTTACATTAGGATAATTATTTTTAATGTCGGTTATATTACGATTTGATATAATAGTAATACAAGGTAAGGGGATGTTTTATGGCCAAAAGACGAAAGAAAAATAAGAAAAAAGTATGGTTTGTTTTGCTTGTTATTTTAGTACTTGTGGGTTTTGGTGTTTATTATTGGTTTAATAAGGAAGATGTTCATGATTTTGTATCTGATAAGGTGAAAGTAGAGAAAAAGTTAAAAATTGTGGATGAGGATTCTAAAAGTAGACCTATTGCAGTTATGATTAATAATAATCATGTGGCGTGGCCTCATGCGGGTCTTCAGGATGCATATATCACTTATGAAATATTAGCTGAAGGTGGAATTACGCGTTTGATGGCTATATTTAAAGATAAAGATACAGCTAAGATTGGTTCTGTTAGAAGTGCACGTCCTTATTATTTGGATTATGCACTTGAAAATGATGCGATTTATGTTCATTATGGTTGGAGTGATCAAGCAAAAAGTGATATTAGTTCACTTGGTGTGGATAATATTAATGGACTTACGGTATCTGATGTTTTTTGGCGGGATAAGTCTTTGAATAAGGCGACTGAGCATACTGTATTTACAAGTATGGAAAAAATTAATGAATATGCGAAGGAAAAAGGTTATGACCGTGATACTAATAAAGATTTACTTTTAAATTATAGTGTAGATGAGATTGATTTAAGTAAAAGAGAAGATGCGGTAAAAGCCGATACGGTATTTATGAAATATTCATATTATACAAGTAGTAGTTATGAATATGATAGTGAAAATAAGGTGTATAAACGTTTTATGTCAGATACTCCTCATGTTGATGCGGTGACTGGCGATCAATATACATATAAAAATATTATTATTACTCCGATTGCAACGCATACTTATGATTCTTATGGTAGATTAGAACTTGATGATGTAGGATCAGGTGATGGTTATTATATAACTTGTGGATATGCAATTCCAATTACTTGGTCTAAAGCGAGTAGGAGTAGTCAGACAGTTTACAAAAATATGGATGGTGAGGAGATAAAAGTTAATGATGGAAATACTTTTATTCAAATTACTCCACCTTCTGAAGACGTTAAAATAGAAGGAAATATTGAAGAAACTGCCTAAATGTGCCAATTTGTAATTTATTTATAAATATGGTATAATGCATAAGTAACTTTGAGGTGAAATATAATGAGTAGTCATAAAAAAGACTTACAATATATGAGTATAGTTAACAATATTTTAGATAATGAAGAATTTTTAAAAATTAAAGAAATAGAACATCATGGAATAAGCAGATTTGATCATTCTTTAAAAGTATCTTATTATTCTTATAGGATTGCAAAGGCTTTACGTTTGGATTATGAGCAAACGGCAGTTGGTGGTTTACTTCATGATTTCTTTTTGAGTCCTGAGGATAGAACACAAAAAGATCGTATAGCTTCAGTATTTACGCACCCTAAATTAGCTGTTTCAATGGCAAAATCACAATTTGATTTGACGGCTAAAGAAGAAGATATGATTAGATCACATATGTTTCCAATTAATTTGTCTGTTCCGAAATATGCAGAAAGTTGGATTGTTAGTATGGTTGATAAATGTGTAGCTGCTAATGAGTTTGCACTTAAGTTTAGATTTAAACTTAAATATGCGTATAATTTATTCTTATTATTTGCAATTAGTATTATGAAAATTTAGGACTTTATAAAAGTTCTTTTTTTTGTTATAATTATGTTGTTGTCCTTGTAGCTCAGCAGGATAGAGCAACCGCCTCCTAAGCGGTAGGTCGGCAGTTCGAATCTGCCCAAGGACGCCATTTTGTATTTGACTGATTTTTAAAATCAGTTTTTTTCTTATAAATTTTTTAAAATGACTCATGATAATATTGGTGATAAAAATGAAAGCAAAATCAATTTGGCAAGATAATTTGAGTTTTGATGGAACTCGGCTTGATAAAAATATTGATGTAGATGTATTAATTATTGGTGGAGGAATGACTGGACTTAGTACAGCTTATCATTTAAAAGATTCTAATTTAAAGGTAGTTTTAATTGATAGTAATTCTATTTTAGAATCAGTAACATCTAAGTCAACCGGCAAGATTACTTTTTTACAGGATGTATTAGTGAATATTGGAGATGCTCATTTAGATGAATATGTTCAAAGTCAGATTTTGGCTTCTGATTTATTAGAAGAGATTATTAATATAAATAATATTGATTGTGATTATATGAAAGTTAAACATCGTCTGTTTTCTAATGAGAAGATTTATAAATTAGAAGAATTGTATAATAAGTTAAAAAAATATGGGGTAGTATTTGAAAAAAATTATATAGAAGCTGGAAGTGCAGTGTTTAATCCTGGTAAGTATTTATTTGGATTAAAGAAGTGCTCTAAGGGTGTTAATATTTATGAAAATACAAAAGCTTATGAAATTTTAAAAGATGGTGATAATTTTATAGTTAAAACAAGTGGTGGAGATATTAGGTGTAAGGATATTGTTCTTGCGACACATTATATTTCTTTTTTTAAAACATTTTTTTTACCAATGCGATCTTATTTAGAAAAGTCTTATTTGTGTGCGGTTAAAACTGATAAGATAGATGATATTTGCGGAATATCAATAGATGATGAAGTTATTTCATATAGATATTATAAAGATTATTATATTTATTTATCAGAGTGCAAGAGCACTAGTAATTTAGATTCAGATGAGTCTTTTAAAAAAATGGTTAAAAATTTTGATGATGTTAGTTATGTATGGTCTAACAAGGATATTATGACAGTTGATAGTATGCCTTATATAGGTGAGATTATTCCTCATGTGTTTTGCGGAACTGGTTATAATACTTGGGGTATGACTAATGGTACTTTAGCTGGTAAAATTATTAGTGATTTGATTTTGAATAATAACAAAGAATATGAATTTTTAAATTTTAATAGAATAATTAATATAAAAAATTATATTAAATTTCCAATGGTTATAAATAATACTTTAGCTTCTTTTTTTAAGACTAAGTTAATTAAGCCTGTAGAAAAAGATGTTTTTTACAAAGTGATTGATGGTAATAGTGTTGCTATTTATAATGATGGTAATAATTTTCATGTGGTTTATAATAGATGTCCACATTTAAAGTGTGGAGTAGTTTTTAATAAAACAGAGAAGATTTGGGAATGTCCTTGCCATGGTTCAAAATTTGATATTGATGGGAAGTGTATAGAAGGGCCTAGTAATTTTGATATTAAATATAATGGTAGTTTAGATGATATATTAAAAAAATGATATAATTATTTTAAGAAAGAGGTATAGATATGCTTAAAATGATTAATCTTGAAAATTCTTTTTTGGAAAAGGACTTAGAAGAAGAGAGTGTTAGAAATTATATTTTTGAAAGTAATCAGAATAATATTATTCTCAAAAATGTTACTTTTGAAAATTGTATTTTTAGAAATGTGGATTTTAGTAATATTGAATTTGATGGCGTTGATTTTATTAATGTTATGTTGGAAAATTGTGATTTATCAAATAAAAAATTTGATGAGAGATTAATAAAAGATTCTGTTTTTGATAATTGTAAATTGATTGGAACTAGTTTTATTGATAGTTTTATTAAAAATACAGAGTTTATTTCAGTGAATGGGAGATACTTGAATATGTCTGGGGCTAAAATAACTGATATGAATATTAAGGAAAGTGATTTTTCGGAGTGTTCTTTTGTAGATGTGAAGGTTAAAAATATGGTTTTTGATGATGTTAATTTTACTAAGGCGGAGTTTTTGAAATCTTCATTAAATGGAGTGGATTTTTCGACTTCAAATATAACAGAGGTTATGTTTGATTTGTTTAGTGTTAAAGGTATTGTTGTAGATAGTTTTCAGTGTTTTGAGTTAGTTGGGCTATTAGGGGTTCAGGTAAAATAAATTATTATTTGGGTATTTCAATTGTTTGTTTGTGTAAAGTGGCTAAAAAAAGTAAAATTTTATTTATTTAGTATGCTATAATTGAATTAGATATTGTAAAATTGACAAAAAAATGAAAATAATATAGAATATGGTTCAATTAAAGTGAGGGATTTTATGGATTTAGATAGTAAGTTACTTCAGTTACAAAACATGCATGATAATTTAGAAGTTTTAGAAAATGAAGCTAGAAAAGACCCAAATAATAATTCAATACGTAGAAACATTATTTTATTCAAAGCAGCTGAAAAGAAGTTAAGTGGTGAAGTTGAAATTTTGAAAAAAATAGCTGATTTAGATAATAAATATAGAAACCATGAACCAATTAATTTTACTTATAATGGCGGTAGTTATTTTGATGATATTTCTCTTTCTTTTAATGATGTTAATTATGATTTAGCTTATAAGCAACAAAAACAGTTACTTGAATTGGAACTTGCTCATTATAATGGTACAGTTATTGGTGGCTACGACTATGGAACTTCTGATTATGAAATTGCATATCAAAAAAATAAAGAATCTCTTTTAAATACGAAAATTGATACATCTCCTAAGAAGGATGTTTCTAAGAAAAAAGAAGATGGAAATAAAGATTTAGTTGGTATGCGTTTTAAAAGAAACGCCGATGGAAGTAATGTAATGTCTAATTCTAATGGTGGTGGAAAGCATTTTAAAAATGCAGATTCAAATGTTGTAGAAAATACTACTAGTTATAATCCTTATATTGGCGGAAAACATTTTAAGGCTAATCAGCTTGACTCACCTTATGTTGTGTTTGTTAAAGATGGCAATGGATATGTAGTCGGTAATTTTACTAGTGATTTTTTAAATAAGAATTTTGCTTTGCTTGATTCAAAATTATTGAATGAGAATATTAAAAAAGTAAGACTTATTAATGATTTGGAGTTTGGAACAAATAATATTGATGGTATAGATAATCAGATTAAAGTGACTAAGGATGGAGATGTTGAGATTCTTGGTGATGTGGATATGATGGAATACCATAATTCTTTAGATGAAAAAGAAAATGATAAAGAAAATGTTGCTGAAAAGGGAAATTTAGGTATTGTTAAAATTTCAGATGATGGACCTATTAAAGATAACTCTGGTTTAGATGTGTTACCAAATCCGGCTGATTATATGGATGATTCTAAAGATATGTCTGGTTTAGATAAAATAGGGGATATTCCTGAGGCTATTGATTTGAGTCAGGGTGCAGAGAGTATTGAACCAGTTGTCCCTGGTAAAAAGGTTTCTCGTAGAAAGGTTATACCATCATTAGTAGAAAAATGGAAAGGTTTGAAGACGTGGCAAAAAGCGGCGATTGTAGCTGGTGTTATTGCAGTAGTTGGTGTAGGAGTGTCTATTGCTTTTGGACCACAAATTATGGATGGTGTTAATCATTTATTAAATCCAGAAAATGCGAATACGGTTAATAATGCTGTTAGTACGGTACAAGATACTATGGCAAATACTTCTAATGCAGCTGCTTCTTTAGATTATTCTGGGATTGGTGAAGGCCAAACGGTGTTTACTAATGCTTATGATGCAGCTAGTAATGCGAATGGGGTTGTTTCTAATGAGTGGTTTAGTAATAATCCTTTGGATGTGTTTAATACAGCTACTAATAGTTATATGGGACTTACGCCAGAGCAATTAAATGATCCTTCATTTATGGCTGAACTGGCTAAAGATCCAAATAATGCGTTGTTATTTGGTAATAGTATGGCTGATCCTTCTGGTTTTGTTGGACTTGACGATGTTGTTGATACAGTTACGAAAATAAGATAAAAAGGGGAATATTATGGAAAACGGATTATATACAGTTGTTGAATTTGACGATAATGATAAATGGTTTGTAATTGCCGAGAAGGTTATTGATGGAAGTAAATATAGTTATATGATTAGGGTTAATCAAAATGAAGATGATTTTATAGATGAATATCAAGTTGTGAAAAGTTATTTTAATGGTAATGATGAATATATGGATGTTGTTAATGGCGATGAGCTTAAGAGAATTATGCCTATTTTAGTTCCTGAGGCGAAAGAGTTAATAGAACATCCAGAGAAATTAAAAAAATTACTTGGATTGAATTAATGATTTAGACTGCGTGTCAGTCTTTTTCTGTAAAGGAGGATATAATATGATTAAGACTAAAAAACAAGGATTACTTATAGTGTTATCTGGACCTAGTGGTAGTGGTAAGAATACGGTTTGTGATGAACTTAAGAAAGAAAATCCTAATATTTGGGAGTCTATTTCAATGACTAGTAGAAAGCCTCGAAAAGGTGAAACCAATGGTGTATCTTATTATTTTGTAAGCGCTGAAGAGTTTGAAGAAAATATTAAGGAAGATAAGATGCTTGAGTATGCGAAGTTTGCTGGCAATTATTATGGAACACCAAGAGGAAGTGTTCAAGAACATTTGGATAAAGGTGAGGATGTAATTTTAGTTATTGAAATTCAAGGAGCTTTACAGATTAAGAAGAAGTTGCCACAGGCTTTATTTGTATTTTTATTACCGCCTAGTATGAGGGAGTTAAAAAGAAGGCTTGTAGATAGAAATACTGAGAGTGAAGAGAAAGTCATGGAAAGGTTTGAAACTGCTTATAGGGAAATTAATGAACTTTCTAAGTATAACTATGTAATAGTTAATGATAAGGTGAAGGAGGCTGCTTCTAAGTTAGGAGCAATTATAAAAGCTGAAAGATGCAGGGTTGATAGAATAGAAGAGGTATTTTTGGATACTTCTGAAGAAAAAATTCATGAAATTTTGGTTGATAAAGATTTGGAAAATAAAAGAGTGGACGTTAATAAACTTTAATAAGGGGTGAGTTATGAGATTATTTATTGATGATTATTTACAAGCTAGATATGTTACATTATATAATGAGAAAGTTACTCGTGATTTGAAGTTTATGGTGATTGGCGATGTGCACATTAGTGATATGGTTAGTTTAAAGAAACTAGAGATGATAAAAAAACAAATTATTCAAGAGAGAGCAGATTATTATTTGTTTGTCGGAGATTTAATTGATGATGTTGACAATATAGGAAATTCTGATTTGCTTTATAAGGTTAATGATTTGCTTTCTTGTGCGTCTAAGGTGGCACCAACATTTGTTATTTTGGGAAATCATGATTATATTCAAAAAAAGACAAAGGAAAGTAATATAGAAGGAATTAGTAATGTTATTAAAAGTATTGATGGAGTTACATTACTTGATAATGATATATATTATGATAATAATGTTTGGTTGATGGGTTATACAGAAACAAAAAAATATTATCATGCAAAAAAATACGATTTTGAAGAATTTTATGAAGATTTTAAAAAACATGAAAAACTATATAAAAATGTGAGAAAAGATTTACCAACACTTGCTTTAGTACATTCGCCAGAGTTTAGTAATGATGATAAATGTGCGAATTTATTTAAAGATTATGATTTGATTTTGTGTGGTCATACGCATGATGGGTGTATTCCATTTGGCTTTGGTAATTTTAAAAGGGGATTAATTAGTCCTAAAAAGACATTTTTTCCAAAGAATGTTAGAGGACTTAGAAAGTTAGATAATAATTATATTTTGATTACTGGTGGGGTAACTAAAATTCAAAAGTGTGCGCCAAAAATATTACACCCTTTTAATCATTTATGTCCTGTACAAATAGATGTGGTTATGCTTAGTAATAAAAAAGGTGTTAGTGTTAGAAAAAAATGGTATTAAAAAAGTATGTGTGTTTACATACTTTTATTTTTTATATACTAGGAATTTGCTTTGTAAAAAAAAATGTTTACAAGAACAAATGTTTGTGATATACTGAATACACCAAAGATTGAAGGTGATGATATGAAAATACTAAAAGGCTATGTATTTAGAATGTATCCAACTGAAAAGCAAGAAGAGTTAATTAATAAAACTATTGGATGCTCTAGGTTTGTATATAATTATTTTTTGGATGATAAAATTAAAGAATATAAAAAAACTGGAAAAAGTAAAAGTGTATATGATCAAATAAAATTAATACCATCACTTTCAAAAGAATATCCGTTTTTGAAAGAAGTAGATAGTTGCGCTTTAAGAACAAGTCTATTTAATTTAGAAGATGCTTATAAAAGATTTTTTAATGGAAACGGTTATCCTAGATTTAAAGCAAAAGGCGTTCATGAAAGTTATAAAACTAATAATATTAAAAGTAGTTATAAAGGTAATAATTATAACAGCATAAAACTAGATTTAAAAAATAAAACAATAACTTTACCAAAATTAAAAGAAGTAAAGATAAGAGGATATAGAAATAAAAATATTATACCTGGTGAGGTAAAAAGTGCAGCAGTTAAGAAAGATGCCGGTAAATATTATGTAAGTGTCTTAACCAACGAAGAATTAATAAGGCCATCATTTGTACCAACAAGTATAATTGGTATAGATTTAGGAATAAAAGATTTAATAGTAACATCATTTAATGAAAAGATAGAAAACAAAATAAAACTAAATACAAAAAGAATGGTAGGTTTACAAAGAGGAATATCTAGATGTAAGTCTGGAAGTAAAAATAGATATAAGATGAAACTAAAAATCCAAAGATTGTATCAAAAAATAAGAAATGCAAGAAAACATATGATACATGATATAACAAATAAACTAATAAACGAGAATGACATTATAGTAACTGAGAATTTAGATGTAAAAAGTATGCAGAAAAATCACTATGTAGCTAAAGGCTTAAATGAAAACCCAATATCAGAAATCATCAGAGTACTTAAATATAAAGCTAACTGGAATAATAAGAGATTAATACAAATAGATAGATATTATCCAAGCAGTCAGATATGCAGTATATGTGATTATCAAAATAAAGAAGTAAAAGATTTGAAGTTAAGGAAATGGGAATGTCCAGTATGTCATACAAAGCACACTCGTGATTATAATGCAGCAGTTAATATAATGTTTAAAGGTTTAGAAAAATATATGTTATATCTAGATCAATCTATCTAATCAATAAATTTTGGTAAATAAATAATATAATTAGGGTAGCGACTATCCGATACTGGTCTATGGAGGAGTCTAAGACTGCTATGAAGTAGAAAGAGCTTACCGTGAGGTAAGCTAATACCAAAATTTATTTTGGTATTTTGTTCTTAGTGGATGCATTGGTTTACTTTTTTTGTATTGGTAACCATTTATTTTGGCCTCTAGTTTAGCTATTGCATCATAATCGTTTTCATACATTTTGTTTAATTCGCGTAAATAAAAAGTATAAATTTGATTACTTAGATTATCATTTAAATGGTCTTTAATATTTTGTACAAAATTTTTCATCATTGCAGCTTTTTCGTAGTAAGTTTGATATATAAAATTGTCATCGTTGTATGGCTCAATATTATTATATGCGGAAGTAGTGTTTGCATTAGTGAAATATAAATCTATCATATAATAAATTCGCTCTTGCATATAGTTTTGTCTGATTTGTTCGACAATATTTATCCAGCTTTGGGCGGGAATTACTGGGGTTATTTGTTCAATATTGATGTTTCTAATTATTCTTTCGGTGAATTTTTGTCTTTTTTTAGCACATTCTTTGCAATAGCCTTTATGGATTCCATCATGGTATGTTATGAGGACTGAAGCACCACAACAGATACATCTATCATTACTTCTTTGAATATTAAAAATTCTATCTGGTTCATGCGGAACAAACACTAACACCACTCCTTTTATTTAATATAACTAATATTTTGTGATTTTTCAAGATTGTTATTGGAATGAAAGTTAATTATTATTTTAATAGGTGTTTAAATATGTTTGTAACTAAATGCCTACTATTTCATATTTTAATGTAGAGGTGGTTATGTGAATAATTTACAGGTTGTTATTGATGCTGGTCATGGAGGCACGGATCCAGGAGCTGTGAGTAGTTCTGGAGTACAAGAGAAAGATTTGACTTTGATGATTGCTCAGTATATGTATGATGAATTTCAAAAGAAAGGTGTTCCTGTTACAATAGTTCGTTCGACTGATGAGACAGTATCGCCAACTGAGAGAGTAAATAGAATTTTGGCTGCTTATGGAGATAATCCTAATGTGGTAATTATTTCTAATCATATTAATGCGGCTGGTTCGGGTATTCAAGGAGCTGAAGGGGCAGAGGTTATATATGCACTTAGAGATGATAGTACACTTGCTTCAAATATTTTAACGGCTTTGGGTAATGCTGGTCAGAAGATGAGAAAATATTACCAGAGAAGATTACCTAGTGATACTTCTAAAGATTATTATTTTATTCATAGAAATACGGGAAGTAATACGCATCCGGTTATTGTAGAGTATGGTTTTATTGATAATCCTGAAGATTTGACTAAAATTCAAAATAATTATAAGGAATATGTGGATGCGGTTGTCGATGCGGTAATAGCAACAGCTGAAGGAGAGACGGTACCTAGTTTACCGGAAAGTGGCAATTATTATGTAGTACAAAATGGTGATAGTTTGTGGAAGATAGCAAATAAATATGGAATTACGGTAGATGAACTTAAAAGTTTAAATGGACTTACGAGTAATAATTTAACGGTTGGTCAGATTTTGGAAGTTCCTGGTAGTTCTAGTAGTACTTCTGGTACATATACGGTACAAAATGGTGATAGTTTATGGAAGATAGCAAATACGTATGGGCTTACGGTAGCGGAATTAAAAAGTTTAAATGGTTTAACAAGTGATAATTTAAGTGTTGGTCAGGTACTAAAAGTTACTGGTGGTTCAAATAATTCTACGGGTAATACTTATACGGTTAAAAGTGGTGACAGTTTATGGAGTATAGCTAATAAATATGGGACGACAGTTAGTAATTTAAAGAGTTTGAATGGACTTACTAGTGATAATTTGAGTATTGGTCAAGTGTTACAGATTCCAAGTAGTTCTTCTAGTAATTCAGGTTCTACATATACGGTTAAAGCAGGCGATAGTTTATGGAATATTGCGAATAAATATGGAATTACAGTAGATGAGCTTAAGAATTTAAATGGTTTAACTAGTAACATTTTGAGTATAGGTCAAGTTTTAAAGGTACCTAGTGGTGGCAATACTTATACTGTTAAAAGTGGTGATAGTTTGTGGAGTATTGCTAATAGATATGGAACGAGTGTTGATACTTTAAAGAGTTTGAATGGGCTTACGAGTAACACTTTGATGATTGGTCAGGTTCTTAATTTACCATAAGTAAAGCTTTATTTGATATTTTTAACAAGGTCAAATGTGTAGCCTTGTTTTTTCATGTTTTTAATAAAGGTATCTAAGGCTAGGTAATTACCTTTATTTTTGGGATGCATTAAGTATATGGCACCATTATGAACTCTTTTAGTAAGTTCGTTTAGGGCTTTTTCTTTGGTGACATCTTCTTTATAATCTAGGTAATCAGCACTATAGAAATAGCTTTTATAGCCTAAGTCTTTCATAATTTGTAAGTCGCGGTAACTCCATTCGCCTCTTGGGTCTCTATAAATTTTTTCCATATTTTGGCCGGTTATTTCATAATATGTTTGTTCAACTTCAGTGATTTCTTTTAAGTATTTATCAAAATTTTCTCTAGTGGCTAAAGATGGCATATTTAGGTGATGTGATGTGTGATTGGCAACGGTATGACCGTTTTCAGCCATTTTTTTAATTAAGTCTTTATTTTCTTCAATGAATTTTCGGCAGAGGAAGAATGTGGCTTTGACATTGTTTTGATCTAAAACATCGACGATTTCTTTGACGTAGGTTTCAAGTCCACCTTCGTCGAAGGTTAGGTATAATACTTTTTCATCAGGTCCCATAAAGAAGGCGTTATATTTTTTTAATTCGTTAATATCGGCACCACCTGATGGTCTTTTACCATCTAGTTTGTTGTTACTCCACCAGCCTCTAGTTTGGTTGTCAATTTTATCATATTCATCTTTGTAGGTTGGAGTTTGATTTTTGGTAACTTTAATAAATCTATGGGCCTTGGCAGTTTCACCTTTGGAGTTAGTTACGGTATAGATTAATTCATAGGTTCCTATTTTATTTGTTAAAACTTGACCTTTTATTTTGACTTTATCTGTTAGGTTACCGTCTTTGGAATCGGTGGCTTTGTAGCCTGGTTCTTTATATGTTTGACCTTGGTATATAGTAATGATGTTTTTGCCGTTTAAAGTAATTTTGGGAATTTCAATAGAAGTTTTTTTAATGAATTTAAGATAAATTGTAATGGCTATTATGATTACAATTATTATAGTTAAAATTGTTTTTAATTTTTTTAACATTTTAACCTCCATTTCGTTCGCGACTATGTCGCTCCGACACAAATCGCTATGAAAAATATTTTATTTATTTTAATTTTTAATATATAATATCTCTTTGTAAATTTAAGGAAGCAACTACAAAGCACGGCGAGGTGAGTAGAAATTGTCACCTCTTTGACAATAAGTCTGTATTTTAACATGTGTAGATTATCCTTCTCAAGCACAAATAAGTGGTACTTCGAGTCCGTAAACTAATCATTGGAATTATCCTTGATGTTCAGTGCCTGGATTTTCAGTCAATGCTTCTTTATTATTTACATTTTAAAGGAGTTGTTTTTATGCTTAAAATAGTTCGTCCTATTTGCTGTGGTGTTGATGTTCACAAAAGATTCATTGTTGCTTCTATTGGTACTACTGATAATCATGGAGTAACAACTTATCAGACCAAAAACTTCTATACTCATAACAAAGATATTAATTCTTTTAAAAGATGGTTAATATCTAATAATTGTTATGATGTTTGTATGGAATCTACTGGGAAATATTGGATCCCTATATTTAATATCTTAGAAGATGATTTTAACGTTGTTGTCGCTAATCCAAAATATATTAAAGCGGTCAAAGGAAAAAAGACTGATAAAAAAGATTCTATTTGGATTACCGATTTATTCAAACATGATCTTTGTCCACAGTCTTTTATTCCACCAAAATCTACTAGATGTTTAAGAGAACTTTTAAGATATCGTGTTAAACTTGTTAATATGGCTTCTTCTGAAAAAAACCGTATTCAAAATTCTCTTACCATCTCTAATATTACTTTAGATTCTGTCTTATCAGATATCTTTGGTAAATCTGCTTCTAATATACTTGATTACATTTTATCTTTAGATAAACCTGAAGATTTTAATGAAGAATTTATTAAAACTCTTCTTTGTAAATCTGCTAAAACAAAATCTGATGATATTATAACATCAATCAAGGGTTTTTGTATACCTGATTCTACTGTTGTTAAAATTAAATCTTCTAGGATTCATCTTGAAGCTATTCAAAATACTGTTTCTTCTATTGATAAGGAAGTAGATAGAATAATTTCTTCTGAATATCAAGTATATGTAGATTTAGCTAAAACTGTTCCTGGTATTTCTGATAACTCTGCCAAGGTCATTGTTTCTGAAATAGGTATTGATATGTCTGCTTTTTCCACTTCTAAAAAGCTTTGTAACTGGGCTGGTCTTACCCCTCAGAATAATGAGAGTGCCGGTAAAAAGAAATCGACTAAAGTTTCTCGTGCCGGTGTTTATCTTAAGCCTATTTTAGTTCAATGTGCCAATGCGGCGATTAAATCTACCAAGGAACCATATTTTAGAAATAAATATCTTAAAATTAAGAAAAGGCGTGGACACAAGAAAGCTATTATTGCTATTGCTAGAATGATGCTTACTTGTATTTATAAAATTTTTCAAACTGGTGAAACTTTTAATCCCATTGATATTAATTATTCAGACATTCCCGAAGCTGTTTTCGAATCTAAACGTGAACAAATTATTGATAATGCTATTAAAACATTATCTAAACTTGGAATAGATACTTCTATCCTTAATCTTAATCCTGCAAATAATTAAACTATTTTCAAAGAACTTATTGTTTAATTTCTCCAAATTTCTAAAATTTGGTGAACTAAAACTCTTTTTGTCGTGCAATAATTTCTATTTTTATTTTTCAAACTAACACCTCATCACATTATATTGAATATAATAATAAAATATGATGTGTAAAGTTATATTTGTACTTTTAATGAAAGTAATATATAATTGTAGTAGGAGGGTAGGATATGGAAATAACTAAGAAAATTAATTCTGCAATTTTTAGAGAATATGATGTTAGAGGGATATATGGTGAAGATTTGAATGAAGATGTGGCTTATACAGTTGGTAAGGCTTTTGGAAGTTATATAAGCAAGCTTGGACAAAATAAGGTTATTATAGGCCATGATAATAGACAAAGTCATGAGGTGATTTATCCAGCTTTAATGAAAGGTATTTTGGATAGTGGAGTGGATGTGATTAGTTTAGGGCTAGTTACAACACCAATTCATAATTTTGCGAAAATATATTATGATGTGGATGCGGGTATTATGGTGACAGCTAGTCATAATCCAAAAGAATACAATGGTTTTAAGATGTCGGTTCAAAAAGAGGATTCATTATTTGGAAATGACCTTCAAGATTTTAAGAAGTTTTTGGATGAATATGAGTATACTTCTGGTGAGGGTAAAGTAACAGAGGCCAACGTATTTCCAGCTTATCTTGATAATTTGAAAAAGTCTTTAAATTTTGGAAAAAGAAGAGTTAAAGCGGCTATTGATTGTGGTAATGGAACGGGCAGTGTATTTATTAAAGATATTTTAAAAGAGTTTAATATAGAATGTGAATTTTTATACTGTGAAAGTGATTCTAATTTTCCAAATCATATTCCTGACCCAGCAGTTAAGGATAATTTAAAAGATTTAGGTGATAAGGTTAAAGAACTTGGATATGATTTAGGAGTGGCAGTCGATGGTGATACAGATAGATGTGGCCTTGTTTTAGAGGATGGGACGTTTGTTTCGGCTGATTTAATTATGGCATTATTTTACCGTGATTTAGCTCCTTCAATGGATGTGAAAAAAGGTGTTTTTGATGTTAAATGTTCTTTATCTTTAATTGATGAAATTGAAAAATTAGGTTTAGAGCCTTGTATGAATAGAACAGGTAGTGTTTATTGCAGGAGATATGTTAATGAGAATAATTTAGATTTTGGTGGAGAATATTCAGGTCATTTATTTTTTAGAGATAGGTATTTAGGTTTTGATGATGGAGTTTATGGAATACTTAGAATTATTGAACTGCTTTCTAAAACTGATAAGAAAATTAGTGAGTTATTTAATGGTTTAAATCATTATTATTCAACGGAAGAAATAAAGGTTAGAGTAACTGATGACAATAAGTTTGATATTGTTTCAGGTGTAGTTGATTATGCGAAAGGTAAAAATTATAAATTTTCTTTAGTTGATGGTATAAGAGTAATGTTTGATGATGGTTGGGCTTTAGTTAGAGCTAGTAATACAGGACCTGATTTAACGGTTAGATTTGAAGCTAAAACTGAAGAGAGGTTACATGAGATTCAATATGAATTTACAAGGGTTATTGATGATTTGAAATAAATTTAAAATTATATAGTATTTATTGTTGAAATAAATAATAAAATATTATATAATTTTGATATGCCGCAATAGTATAAAGGTATTACGAGGCCATGGTAAGGCTTTAATCGGCGTTCGATTCTCCGTTGCGGCACCATTGGGAAATCTGTTCGAACTATTCGAACTTTTGATATAGGAATCAATCAGAAATGATTGATTTTTTCGTTTTTATGAAAAAATCAACCTAGAAGAAATAAGTCTAAAAGGGGTCTAGGGAATATCCCTTAGCCCACAGGTTATTTTGATGTTTATGTCAAAATACCTAGGGGGTTAAATATTTTGTTAGAGCCAAAATATATCTATGAAAGGAGGTAAAAATGAATGAGTACTTTACCCTATTCAAGTGATAAAAACAGAAATCTGTCATCATAAAATATAGAAAAAAGCGGTTATTATAGTACACTTTCTTGAACAAACAATGCAATTCAGAGTGTAAAAAGTTTACGAAAAATTGACAAATACAAAGATCACGATGACTTTGATTTGGAAATATAGTAAATTACCAAAATTAATGATATAATTGAATGGAAAGTATGAGGTGCTGTATGAATGAATTTCAAAAAGAAACTGTAACTAAACTAGTTTATACTTTTGCACAACGGGCAAATATTACGAATCAAGATCAAATATATGATACTATTAACAAATTGTGTTCAATGAATATAAGTGACTCTATTGATGCTATTTTGGTTTCATTAAATGATTTACTAAATAGAAAGATGATAACCGAAGAAGATATTTTTGCAAATGTTGAATCTATTATAAAATTAAACTCTGAACAGTATACATCTGTTAATGATTTGATTGCCAGACTAAATTGGATTAAAGGTATGAATATGGAACATCCAAATATGCCTTTAACAGAAAATCATCAGTTAGTTATTGATGCTTTCGATGAATTCAACGCTTTAATTGAAGGAAGATTTGATTGCTATTATACAGGTGGACTTATGGGCTATTTAGCAACTAATCATGTGTTAGAAAGATATCATGGAGATTTAGACTTATTTATAAATGAACAACAATTAATAACATTAAAAGACTTAATAGATTCCAGTGCAGATTTTGAATTTATTAGTAATATGGCTCATAAAGAAGTTAATGGTCATGAATATAAAATCGTATATAAAGGAACTCCTATGAGTATCGGTTTATTTTTGTTTGAACGACAACCAGATAATAGTATAACTACAAAAGAATATTATTTTGAAAATCAAAATGGTAGTAAACAACTATTTGTTGATGAACATCATTTTTCTAAAGATTATACAGATATGTCATTTTCTAATTTAATAAGATATCATAATGGTATCCCTTATAAAATGATGAGTTTAGAAAGTATTTACAATTCAAAAAAGAATTCACGTCCAAAAGATAGATATGATGCAAGGATTATAAAAGATGATGTAGATATGATGATTGATTACAAACTTGATGTTGAAAGAAAAAATAATTTTACCATAAATCGCAAGGCAATATCAAAATCAGTAGTACATAGAGTTGAAGAACTTATGCAGGAGCAAAAAAATAATGACTATAATGAAACTTCTGTGAAAAAAATGTAAATGTATTAAATAATTAATACCCAAAAAATGGATTATAATGTATGTAGTGATTGATTCATACATCAATTGCCTTTGGTAAAAAGTTGTAGATAACTTCCTCAGCTCCACCAGAGAAGAATTTGCTCGAACTTTTGAGCTTTATTATATTTTTTAAGATGTAGAATTAAACGGTTCTACATTTTATTTATGTATTTTGACATTTTGTCAAAATACATAGGGAGTTAGAGATTTTGTCTTGAAAATTTTGTACTAAAAAAATTTGTTTTTTCTATTTCCCAAAATCAAAAAAAACTTTTTTTTGGGAAATGATGTGATATAATGTTATTGGAGGAATAATTATGAAGCTAATAAAGAGAACTGATTATTTAGAAAAATTAATAAATACAATGAATACACCAGATATAAAAGTTATAACTGGTGTTCGTCGTGCTGGTAAATCAAAACTTTTAGAAGAATTTAAAAAATATATTATCAAAAGTGCCAAAGATTATAATATAATACATATTAATTACAATTTAACTAAGTATGAGAATATCAATGAATATCATAAATTAATAGAATATGTTGAGGAAAATTATAAAGATGATAAACAAAATTATTTATTAATAGATGAGGTTCAAATGTGTGATGGTTTTGAAAAAGCAATTAATAATTTTCATGCTGAAGAAAAATACGATATTTATATTACTGGTTCTAATGCTTTTTTAATGAGTAGTGATTTGGCTACACTTTTTACTGGAAGAACATTTGAAATAAAAGTTTATCCATTTTCATATAAAGAATATTTAGAATATTATAATAAAGAAAACAATGAAAAAGCATTTGATAGTTATGTTTATGAAGGTGGATTATCAGGCTCTTATCTATACAAAGAAAACGATGAAAAATATAATTATGTAAATGATATTTATAATACTCTTATAAAAAGAGATATTTGTAATAAATATAAAATAAAAAAAGAGCATTTATTAGATATGATTAACGATTTTTTAATGGATAATATATCAAATTTAACATCAATTAGAAATATATCTGATTCTTTAACAAATAACAAAGATAAAATCAATCACAAAACAGTTAGTTTATATATAAAATATTTATGTAATGCCTTTTTATTTTATAAAATCAGAAGATATGATATTCAGGGTAAAAGGTATCTATTATCTCAAGATAAATATTATTTGGTAGATCAATCTTTTAAGTTTGCTAAATTGGGAACAAAAAATATTAATTATGGAAGAGTGTATGAAAATATAATAGCAATAGAACTGCTTAGAAGAGGATATGAGGTTTATGTTGGAACTTTGTATAAAAAAGAAATAGATTTTGTAGCTACAAAAAGAAATGAAAAAATTTATATTCAAGTATCAAGTGATATTGGAGATGATTTTGAAAATAAAACATTTAGAAGAGAAGTTGATCCATTATTAAAAATAAAAGATGCATATCCTAAAATATTAATTGCTAGAACACATCATGATATGTATACATATGAGGGTATTCAAATAATAGATATTAAAGATTGGCTTACTAAAAATTAGAATAAAATAATGAAAAAGTTAAAAAAACGTAAACTGTTAATATGTCTTGGTTCGAGATAACCTCTTTTAAGGCACCATATATGAAATAAATTCCCTTTTTTGAAGGGAATTTTTTAAAAATATAAATATTTAAAACCTAGTTTTTTATAAATTGTGGATGCTCTTGGAAACGAAAATAAATTGGCAAATATTAAGTTATAAAGTTCGTCGACTAAGAAGATAAAGCATAAAGTATAGCTTATTGCTAGGAATAGTTTTTTATTCATGTTTTTAGCTAGATAGAAACAAAGTGGAACGATTATATACATTAAAAGTAAGCTTGATATACCAAATATTAAAACACTTCTTAGACAAACGTAACCATTGATATTTCCGAAGTTTAATATTTCCTGATTATAATCCCAGCATTTAACATCATTTAGGTTTTCCATATACCATCCGCCGATGTATTCTAAGATTCCACTCGCAATAACACTTATTAAGAAAATATATAATGGGTGTTTTCTTTTTTTATAGGTTAGGAAAAATATGGCTACAGCGCCTATGGCATATATATTAATCCATGGTAAGAAATTACCGCCTCGCCAGTAAAATTGTTTCATGCCACTATTAAAAAAGTAAAAAATAAATTCATATAACCAACCAAATATTCCTGATATGACAATTATTAGACAGATTATACCAATTAAGGTTGGTTTATCAAATTTATAGTCGTTGTTTAAATATTTTTTAAATTTTTCTTTCATAAAGCTCACACCTAAGTATATTGTATCAAAAAAAATAAATGTTTTCTATATTTATATAGTTCTTTACTTTGGTGTATCATCATGATATAGTAATTAATGAAGATAAGTGTAGATAATTGAAGAAAAGGTGGGTTTATGATTAAGGTTTTTAAAAGTGAATTAGATAAAGTGAGTTTATGTGAACAGATTGAAAAAAACAGTTGGATTGATTTAGTAAACCCAACTGAAGAAGAAGTTCAAAAAATTTCTACCATTTGTGAGGTTAAATCTTCTATTATTATGCAGGTTTTGGTAGAAAAAGAATTTCCAAGAGTTCGGAAATTTGATGGTGGGACTTTAGTTGTAATAGATGTTCCTTATATGAAAGATAGGAGTATTAAAAATAAATATGTTACTTATCCACTTGGAATTATTATATGTGATAGTCATTTTATAGTAACGGTATCTTTAGTAGAACATGATTTTTTAAAGAAATTCAAACAAGGAGATGTAGATAATTTTGATATTTCTAAGAGGATACGTTTTTTACTGCAAATAATTTTTAATTCAGCAGAAGCATATTTATATACTTTAGATTCTTTAGAATATGATATTAAGAAAGTTGAGAAACATACTTATCATTCAACTAATAATAAACAGCTTTTGAATTTTTTAAATATTCAAAAATCACTTGTTTATTTTATTACATCTTTGAGAGCTAATAGTACAGTACTTGAAAGATTACAAAAAGAAGATATAATTCCTTTAAGCAAAGAAGAAAAGGTTCTTTTAGAAGATACAATTATAGAAAATAAACAATGTATTGAAAACTGTGCGATATCTAGGGAAATTTTGTCTTCGACAATTGATGCATATGGAACGATTATTTCTAATAATTTGAATGTTATTGTGAAATTTTTGACAGCGATTACTATTGTGTTTTCTGTTCCAACAATGATAGCGTCTTTTCTTGGTATGAATGTACCTCTTGGAATTATTGGCGAAAGTGATTATTCATTTTTATTTATTTGTATTATTTCTTTTATTGTTTCACTTATTTTGGCTTGGTGGCTTAAGAAAAGAGATATGCTTTAATTATGGATACTTGTGTTAAGCAAGTGTCTTTTTATTTGTTTTTGTGAAGTAGATGTGATATGATATATATGAAAGGTAGGGATAATATGTTACCAGGAAAAGTAGCAATTGTTACTGGAGGAACAAGAGGTATTGGATTTGCTGTTGTAAGAAAGTTTTTGGATAATGGAGCAACAGTTGTTTTGTTTGGTTCTAAAGAGGAAAGTGTTCAAAAGGCTTTGACTAAATTAAAACAAGAAAATCCTAATTATAATGTTATTGGAATGTATCCTGATATTACGGATATGGGAGCTGTTGAAAGAGCGTTTGCCGAGGTTAAAAATCGTTTTGGTAAAATAGATATTGTGGTTAATAATGCTGGTATTTCTTCACATGATAGTCTTTATAATTATGAAGAAGATGCTTTTGAGCAAATTATTAATTTGAATGTTAAAGCGGTTTTTAATTGTTCTAAAGTAGGAGCAAAGTATATGAAAGAAAATGGTGGTGGAGTCATTTTAAATACTAGTTCAATGGTTAGTATTTATGGACAAGCTGCCGGATGTGGTTATCCAGCTAGTAAGTTTGCGGTTAATGGACTTACTAAGTCTTTAGCTAGGGAACTTGGCCGTGATCACATTAGGGTAAATGCAGTGGCACCTGGAGTTATTCATACAGATATGGTAGATAGTTTGCCAGAGGAAATGATTAAACCAATTATTGCATCTATTCCAATTGGTAGAATGGGTGAGCCTGAGGATATTGCGAATGCTTTTCTATTTTTAGCAAGTGATATGGCTAGCTTTATTACAGGGGCTATTTTATCTGTTGATGGAGCAGGTATGAGTTAAGAAGATTTATATCTTCTTTTTATATACTAGGAATTTGCTCCCGTAAAAAATAAAAAGCTATTTACAAGAACAAATGTTTTTAATATACTAAATGTATTAAAGAGATGAGGTGAAAATATTAAGGGTTAATTTAAACAAATATTAAGAATGAATAGTTAATCTATTATATAATGAAAAATAAAACAATTGTTAAATTTTGACAAAGTAAAAAAGTAGGGTAGCGACTTATCCGATATTGGTCTATGGAGGGACCTAAGGTTCCTGTGAAGTAGAAAGAGCTTACCGTGAGGTAAGCTAAGTCGAAATTTATTTTGACTTTTGTTCTAATTTAAAATAGGTGTTTATTATTGACATCTTTTTATATATATAGTAATATGTTTATATGAACAGATATTCATATAAAGGAGGATAAAATGTATAGTAAAGAGTTTTTAGGAGGGTTAGCCGAGTTTTTTAAGATTTTTGCGGATGAGACAAGACTTAGAATACTTGATTTATTAGTATCTGGTGAAAAATCAGTTAATGAGATTTCCCGCAAATTAAATGTTAGTCAGTCGGCGGTTTCGCATCAATTAAAAACGCTTAGAGGTTCTAATTTGGTTAAAACGAATAAAGTGGGACAGATGGTAAATTATAGTATTACAGACGAACACATTGAAATTATTTTGAAATATGGAATAGAACATCTAAAGGAGAAGATGAGTGATGAAAATTAAGTTTAGATTAAATGAAGATATTATTAAGATTATTATAAGTGCGGTTTTATTTGTTATTTCTTTATTTTTTAAAGAATATAAAACTATTTATTTGATTCTTTTAGTATGTAGTTATTTGATTGTTTCGTTTGAAATATTTGTAGATGCTTTTAAGAAGTTATTGAAGGGAAATTTATTTGATGAGAATACTTTAATGATTATTGCGACGATAAGTGCTTTTATAATTGGTGAGTATCCAGAAGCGGTAATGGTGATGCTTTTATTTGAACTTGGTGAATATTTATCTGATTTAGCAACCACTAATTCAAAAGAATCTATTACAAAGTTGATGGATTTAAGAAGTGATTATGTTAATTTGAAAAATGGTGATGTGATAGAAAAAACTGATATTAAAGAAGCTAAGGTTGGAGATATTTTTGTAGTTAAGCCTGGTGAGAAAGTTCCTTTGGATGGAGTAGTAATTGAAGGTAAAACATTTGTCGATACGGCTAGTTTAACTGGCGAGAGTGTACCTAGAGGGATAAATATTGGAGATAGCGTTTTAAGCGGGTTTGTGAATAATAGTGGACTTATTACAGTAAAAGCGACTAGTGAGTTTAGAACATCAACGGCTAGTAAGATTATTAATATGCTTGAAAATTCTGATGAAAAAAAAGCCAATACGGAAAAATTTATTACGAAGTTTTCAAGGATATATACGCCAGTTGTTGTGCTTTTAGCAGTTTTACTTGTTTTAATTCCGACTTTAATGGGATATGATTTTAATGATTATTTATATAAGGCTTTAGTGTTTTTAGTTACGGCTTGTCCATGTGCTTTGGTTATTTCAGTACCACTTGGATTTTTCTGTGGGGTTGGTAGAGCTAGTAAGGAAGGAATACTTGTTAAGGGCAGTGATAGTTTAGATAGTTTAGATAAGTTAGAAACGATTGTTTTTGATAAAACTGGAACGATTACTGAAGGAAAATTTGAAGTGAGGGAAATAATTGGAGATGGTGTTTCTAATGAAGAATTACTTAAATTAGCAGCTTACTGTGAATATTATTCTAGTCATCCGATTGCAAAATCAATAGTAAAGGCTTATAAAGAAAAAATAGATGAAAAAGAGATTAAGGATTATAAAGAGATTAGTGGTTATGGAGTTAAGGCTATGGTGTTTTCTAAGAGGATGATTATGGGTAATGAAAAGTTATTTGGTAAGGAAGGTATTGTTATTCCTGAGGTTAAAGCATTTGGAACGGTAGTTTATGTAGCTTTGGATGACAAATATTTAGGATATTTAGTTATTGGTGATAAGGTTAAAGAATCAGCTTTGAATTTAGTTAGTAATTTGAAGAAGGTTGGCGTTAATAGAGTAGTAATGCTTTCGGGTGATAATTATGATATGGTTTGTGAGACTGCAAGTAAAGTGAATATAGATGAATATTATTCGGAGTTACTTCCTATGGATAAGGTTCAAAAATTAAAAGATATTAAAAAAGAATCATTTACGGCTTTTGTCGGTGATGGTATAAATGATGCACCTGTTATTAAAGAAGCAGATTTAGGTATTTCAATGGGAGGTATTGGTAGTGATGCGGCGATTGAGGCTTCAGATATAGTTTTGATGCATGACAATTTAGATAAAATTTCTTATGCGATAAAAATAGCTAGAATGACGCAAGGTATTGTTAAATTTAATATAGTATTTGCTTTAGGTTTTAAATTTTTGATGCTTATTTTGGCTACTTTTGGATTTGCGAGTATATGGATGGCTGTTTTTGCGGATGTTGGTGTTACTTTACTTGCAGTATTAAATGCACTTAGAATAATGAAAAAGAAAATTCAAATTTAAAAGTTTGAATTTTTTTGTTTTAAAAGGAAATTGGATTTCTACGCCGTATATTAATAAATAGAGGTGAATATGATGGAAATTTTAAATGTTAAAAGTTTAAGTAAAAAATATGTGAATGGTGATAATGAATTTTGGGCTTTAAATAACGTTAATTTTAAAGTTAATAAAGGAGAGTTTGTGGCAATTGTTGGTAAAAGTGGTAGTGGTAAGAGTACTTTACTTCATTTACTTGCTGGTTTGGATAATCCGACTACTGGGTTTGTTTATATAAATAATCAAAATATTTATAGTTTTTCTGATAAAGAGCTTACGGTCTTTAGAAGAAAGTATATTGGAGTTATTTATCAGTTTTATAATTTAATACCGGTTTTAAATGTTAGGGAGAATATATTACTTCCAGCTTTATTTGATGGTAGACAGGTTAGTGATAAAAGAGTTAATGATTTGCTTAGAAGTTTAGGATTAGTGAATAAAGAAGAAATGTTTCCTAATGATTTATCAGGCGGTCAGCAACAGAGAGTGGCTATTGGTAGGGCACTAATAAATAAACCAAAGATAATACTTGCAGATGAACCGACGGGAAATTTAGATAGTAAAAATAGTAAATATGTAATGAAACTTTTAAAATTTTATAATAAAAGATTTAAACAGACAATTATAATGGTTACACATGACCTTAGTTTAGCTAGGCAAGCTGATAGGGTGATTACAATGTCTGATGGAAAAATTATAAAGGATGAGAAGAATGTTAAAATTAAGTCTTAGGTATTTAAAAGGAAATAAAAAGCAAAGTTTAACAATTATAATTGGGACTATTTTAACTAGTATTTTACTTTTTAGTGTGGGTATTTTATTTTCTTCTTTTAGAGAATATTTGATAAATGTGACTTTGAATAGTGACAATTATCATGTCAGTATTAAAGGTATGGTTACAAATGATGATAATATTATTTCTTTAAAAGAAAAAGATGATTTATATTATATAAAATATGATGATATTCGAAGAACTTATGAGTATACTGAAAAGTTATGCCATACTGATTTATGTGAAGAAGTTAATTATAACGATAAGTTACTTTCTTTGTATGGAGTTGGTGACGATAATTATTTAGAGTTATTTAAAAGTTTGATTAGTTTAATTGTTTTTATTTTATCTATTTCAGTTTTTTTTATTATATATAATTCTTTTCAAATTGCTTTTACTAAGAAAAAAGGTGATATAGCTTTATTGTCATCGGTAGGAGCAAGTAATAATCAGATTTGTAGGATATTTTTTTGTGGAGAGTTTATTTGTGGTTTACTTGGAATAATATTAGGGTTAATTTTTAGCATTTTACTTAATTTATTGATTATTAGATTTATTAATAGTATGTTATTTGAGGTTTTTAATGGTGATTTAAAGTTTAATTTTTATTTACCTTTTATATGGATTCCTTTTGTTTTTCTTATGATAATTATATTTATAGCATCTTTTTTACCTTTACTTAAGATAAGACGGTATAAAGTAATTACTTTATTTAAGGCTAATGATATAGATAAAAGTGTGGCTTTGGATGGTTTTAAAAATTTTGTATTTAGTTATGCTTTTATTAATTATAAAAGAGGAAGAAAAAAATATAGAGGGCTTGTTATATGTATTTTTATTTTAATGTTACTTTTTAATAGTTTTATTAGTTTTAAGAGTTACGCTTTAAATATATTTGATAATTATGTTAACTTACCTAAGTATGATATTTCTTTAATTAGTGATGAAAATGATTATGAGAAACTTTCTGATTTTGCAGTTTATTTGAAGGCTGATAAAGAAGTTGTTTTTAAATCTTGTGAGCAAAAGGTTGCAATTCCTAGAAAAAATTATAATGAAGGTTATCAAATGTCAAGTAATTTATTTATTACTAATTTAGGTGGTGGGGAACTTATAAATAGGGTTAAAGATGTGACTTTGAAGAATAATAAGATGTACAAGATAGATTATAAGCCGTTACATGATTTGAAAGAATTAGTAATAGGGGATTATAAAATATCAATTAGTTTAACTGATGTGGTACCATTTGGATTTGAAAATATGCTTTTGGAGGGTAATTACGTGCTGAATTTGAGTGATAATGATTTTAATTTAGTATGCCCAAAATATAATGGTATGGCATTTATTAAAACAGATGAGAAGGGTTTAGATGAAAAAGTTTCAAAGTATGCAGAGGATAAAAATTTAGATATAAGTTATGTGAATGTGAAAAAAGGTTATGAATTTATTGATAATTTTATTTTATTAATTAAGTTATTTATGTTTATTTTTCTTTTGATAATTATTTTTATTGTGATTTTGGCTATTTTTAATGTTACATCAGCAAATGTAAAAGTGCGAAAAAAAGAGTTTGCAACTTTGAAGAGTTTGGGATTTACGAAGTTAAACATTAATTTATGCTTATTTTTTGAAAGTTTAATAATTAGTGGTAAGGGGTGTTTCTATGCGTTCCCATTTATTTTAATGATTAGTAGATATTTGTATGTAAATTTTGAGAATTTTTTTGATATGAAATTTATGATTATGGATTATAGGATGTTTTTGATTAGTTTTATTTTTTGTTTTTTACTTGTTTTGATGTGTATGTTTATAAGTCATTTACTTTTATATAAAGTTAGTTTAATAAATAATATTAAAGATGATAAATTTTAATGGTTGCGGGACATATAATTATGATATATAATTAGTTTAAGGATGTGAAGTTATGCGAGTGATAATTAGTGCGGGTGGTACTGGTGGCCATATTTATCCGGCTTTGGCTATATTAAATAAAATTAAGGAAGAAGAACCTGATAGTGAATTTTTATATATTGGTACACATAATAGGATGGAGAAAGATATTGTGCCTAATAAGGGAATTCCGTTTAAATCTATTGAGATGTATGGTTTTAGTAAGAAGATATTTAAAAATTTTAAAACGGTTAAGTGTTTATTTAAGGCGTTTAAAGAGTGCAGGAAGATAATTAAAGATTTTAATCCAGATATTGTAATTGGAGTTGGTGGGTATGTGACGGTTCCAGTTATTATGAGTGCGAAGAAATTAGGATATAAAACGTTTTTACATGAACAAAATGCTTTACCTGGAAAGTCAAATAAGTTTTTGAGTAAGTACTGCGATATGATTGGGGTTTCTTTTGAGTCTTCTCTAGATAAATTTCCTTTAAATAAGGCAGTTATGACGGGTAATCCTTGTAGTGAGGATGCTTTGAAGGTTCAGGCTATATTAAAGTCTACTTTAGGATTATCAGTTACTAAAAAATTAGTACTTATTGTTATGGGTTCTTTGGGAGCTGGTAGGGTAAGTAAGTATTTGGAAGATGAACTTGGAAGATTTGCAGGAAAAGATTATGAAATTTTGTTTGTAACTGGAAAAAGTTCTTATGATGAGGTTATGAAACATACTTATCCTAATAATGTGAAAATTATCCCTTTTTATGAGGGGTTAACTAAAGTTATGAAGAAGACCGATTTAATGGTGTCTAGGGCAGGAGCTTCTACTTTGAGTGAGCTTATTGCTTTGGAGGTTCCTTCTATTTTAATTCCTTCACCTTATGTAGCAAATAATCATCAATATTTGAATGCTTTGGATTTAGTAAACAAAAATGCGGCTTTGATGATTGAAGAAAAGAATTTAAAAGCTGGAGTTTTATTTGAAAAGGTTGATAGTTTAATTCATGATGAAATTAAGTTAAAAGAGATGAAGAATAATTTAAGAAGTATGCAGGTTAAAGATAGTGCGAGTATTATATATGAAAATTTAAAGAAGATAGTTGGTAATGATGAAAAAAATAAGTAATGCTTCTTTGAAAGATTATACGACTTATAAATTAGCTGGAACGGTTAAAGAAGTTTATTATCCTGCTAGTGTTTTGGAGTTAGAAAATCTTTTGAGTAATTTAAAAGAGAAATATAAGATTATTGGTAATGGTTCTAATTTAATTATTAGTTCAAAATATGATGGGGTTTTGATTAAACTTGAAAATTTTGATAAACTAGATATTGACGGAACACTGGTTAAGGTCGGGGCAGGCTACAGTTTATCTAAGTTAGCTATGGAATGTGCGAATTTAGGACTAAGTGGTCTTGAGTTTGCTTTTGGAATTCCGGCTAGTATTGGTGGGGCCGTTTTTCAAAATGCTGGTGCATATGGCAAGCAAATGGATTTGATTATTAAGGGTATTAATGCTTTAGAAAATGGAAAGGTTATTTATTTATCTAAAGATGATTTAAAATTTGGCTATCGTGATTCTATTTTAAAGCACAAGAAAATTATTTGTTTAGAGGTTTTTTTAGAACTTGAAAAGGGTAATATTTCTGAAATTAAAGAAAAGATGTTTGAAAATATGCGACTTAGAAAAGGAAAACAGCCTTTGGAATATCCATCAGCAGGTTCAGTATTTCGTAATCCTCCATCAGTTTCAGCGGGTAAGCTTATTGATGAAGCAGGACTTAAGGGTCTTAGAGTAGGAGATGCGATGGTATCTTTAAAGCATGCAAATTTTATTGTGAATATGGGCAAGGCTAAAGGTGAAGATGTTGTTAAACTTATTAATTTAGTTAGAGAAAAGGTTTATGATAAAACAGGAATTTTATTAGAATGTGAACAAGAATTTATAGAATAAAAAGGTGATTTGATGGCACGTAAGATGAAGAAAAAACGAAAAATTAAGGTTAAAAATGTTTTGTTTGTGTTTATTTTTATTGTACTGATTCTTTTAGGACTTGCATTTTTAACAGACGTGAAGATTAATAATATTGTGATAAAAGGTAATTCACTTTATAGTGATTGGGAAATTATTGAGAAAGCTGGTCTTTCAGATTATCCTAGTAGTTTGAAAACGTTGTCTAAAACAATTGAGGATAGATTAGAAAGAGATGATTATATAAAAAAGGTAGATGTTGAAAGACCGAGTCTTACAAAAGTTGTAATAAATGTAGAAGAAAATTTGCCATTATTTTATTATTTGCCGGCTTCTAAAACTATTTTGGCTGATAAGACAGAGGTTAGTGATAATTTTCCGGTGCCAACCGTTATTAATTATGTGCCTGATAAAATTTATTCTGAGTTTTTAACAGCTATTTCAGAGGTTAATTATGATATTGTAAAGAGAATATCAGAAATAAAATATGATCCAAATGAAGTTGATGATGGAAGGTTTTTCTTAACGATGAACGATGGAAATAGAGTATATTTAACTTTGAATGATTTTGATAAAATAGATGGTTATTTAGATATAATTAAAGAATTTAATAATAAAAAAGGAATTTTGTATTTGGATTCTGGTGAATATTTTGAGGTGAAAGAGTAATTATTTTAAAAGAAAATGTACTAAAAAAATAATTTGGGTTTACATTTTCTTTTCAATAAGGTAAAATTATAGTATAATTAATGATAGACCGTAGGAGGATGATGTTATGGAGCACGTTTATGCGAGTATTGATCTCGGCAGCGATTCCATTAAACTTGCTGTATGTGAATTATATAAAAATCATTTGAATTTACTTGCAGCTACAACTATACCTTCTCGGGGAATAAAAAAGGGGCTAATAATTGACCCAGAGTTAGCTAAGAAGTCAATTTTACTTGCTTTTAGGTCTATTGAAGATATGCTTGGGATTAAGATTAAAAAAGTTATTGCGAATGTGCCAAACCACATGGCTGAGTATAAGTTAATTAGAGGTGAATGTGATATTCCTGGTGATTTAATTGCATCTAAAGATATGATTAATTCCTATAAGGCTGGAATTAAGGGAAATTTGATGCCTAACGAAGAATTTGTAACTGTTGTTCCAATTGATTTTAAAATTAATGGGAAGACGGTTATGAAAGATCCTAAGGGTTTTCCTGGTCAGAAATTAATGGGTAGAGCCATGATGGTTATGACCCCTAAAAAAAATGTATATTCAGTTGTAAGTATAATTGAAAGTTTAGGAATTGAAATTGTCGATATTTCGGTTGAAAGTATTGGCGATATGAATTGCTTTAGAACGGAAACATTAGACAAAAGTATTAGTGCAATTATAAATGTTGGTGCGGATATTACAACAGTATCTTTGTATAATAAAAGTATTCCAGTTATTACTAAAATAATTGGGGCTGGAGGAAATGATATAGACCGTGATTTGGCATCTATGTATAAGATAGACTTAAAGGATGCTAGAAAAATTAAAGAAAAGTTTGCTTTGGCTCACGTTAGGAATGCTAATGTTCATGATATTTATGAAACGGTTAATATAGATAATGTTAGAATTAAAATTAATCAAAAAGCAGCTTCTGAAGTAGTAATGAGCCGAATTAGCGAGATACTTACTTTGGCAAAAAATGAGTTAAAGGACTTAACAAATAAGCCAATTCAGTATATAATAATAACTGGTGGCACTAGCAATATGCTAGATTTTGAATATGTTTTGCACGATGTTTTGCCAGTAGCTAGTAAAGGGGCAGTTAAATTAATAGGAGTTAGAAATAATAAATATAGTACAGTTATTGGGAATATTATTTATTTTCTAAATACTTTAAAATTAAAAGGAATGGATTATTCAATGCTTAGTGAAGATGATATGGATGAACTTTCTTCACCTAGAGAAAATTCTAACGATGATACAATGCTGGGAAAAGTATTTGGATACTTTTTTGGCGAATAGGAGGAAATTAATATGATGGGAATTGAAATGGATCAACTTGCAAAAATAAAAGTAATAGGAGTCGGGGGCGGCGGCTGTAATGCGGTAAATAGAATGACGGAATCGGTAGAAGGAGTAGAATTTATTGTAGCAAATACAGATTCTCAGGTTCTTAATAATTCTTTAGCGGAAAATAAAATTCAAATAGGAGTAGAGCTTACCCATGGACTTGGGGCCGGTGCTAATCCACAAATTGGTAAAGAGGCTGCGCTTGAATCTAAAACTGAATTAGAAGAAGCTTTAAAAGGCGCTGATATGGTATTTATCACTTGTGGAATGGGTGGTGGTACTGGTACTGGTGCGGCACCGGTTATTGCTGATATTGCCCAAAATTCAGGTGCTTTAACTATTGGTATTGTTACTAAACCATTTTCTTTTGAAGGTAAGAAGAGAATGGAGCAAGCTTTAGCTGGAATTGAAGAGCTTAAGAAACATGTCGATACTTTAATTGTCGTTCCAAATGATAGATTAAGAGAGATTATTGATAAATCTACACCGCTTTTAGATTCATTTAAAGAGGTTGATAATGTACTTCGCCGTGGCGTTCAATCTATTTCTGATTTGATTGCATGTCCAGGATTAATTAATTTGGATTTTGCTGATGTTAAAACAGTAATGGAAAAACGTGGTAATGCACTTATTGGTATTGGTGCAGGAGTTGGAGAAGATAGAGCTGTAGAGGCTGCAAATCAGGCTGTTCTTAGTCCGCTTTTAGAGACTAGTATTGATGGAGCTACAGATGCGATTATCAATGTTACTGGTGGACCTAATTTAACTTTATTTGAAGTTGAAGAGGCAGTTGAGGCTATTAGGAAGTCTGCTAATACTGATATTAATACTATATTTGGTGCGGTTATTAATGAAAACTTTACTGATGAACTTATTGTAACAGTTATTGCAACTGGTTTTGATCAAAATAAGGAAAAAGAAGAAGATGATATGATTCCTATTGCCGGATTAGATGATGAAGATACTGTAATACCAGCATTCCTTAGAAAAAGAGGAAATTATTAATAGATAAACTTATTGTAAAGTGAAAATTGAAACAAGTGATTTATCGAAAATATTACTTGTTTTTTTTTTTTTTTTTGTGATATCTTGGATATGAATAGAATAGGAGAGATAAAATGAAGAAAATAAAAGAAATTTTAAAAAATTGTATATTTGGAATTATTTTGAGTGCTTTAATTTGTGGAGGAATAAGTGTCTATGCTATAACCTATTTTCCATCTAACCAAATAACTTATGATAATAGTACTAGTGGTATGATTTCTACTAATGTTCAAGATGCTATAGATGAACTTTATAGTGTATGTAAATAAAGAAAGGATAGTTCAAATGAAAAAAGAAAGCAAAAAGAAATATTTAAAAAACAATATAATAAGTTTTGTAATTGGAACCATTATTTTTGGAGTTATAGGTATATATGCCGTTGTAACATTTCCAAGTAATGAGGTATTTTATGATAATACATCTAGTGGTCTAAGTTCAACCAATATCAAAGGAGTAATCGATGAACTATATGGGATATGTACAACACCATCAACAGCTGGAGATACGATATTAGATAATGTAGATATAGTAACATCAGGAGATGGACTTTATAAGGATTCATATGAAGATGGAAGATATTTTTATAAAGGAAAAAATCCAAATAACTATGTAACATTTAATAATGAAGCTGCAGGCTGGCGAATAATATCAGTAGAAGCCGATGGCACAATAAAGATAATGAGAAATACGAGTATAGGAAACAGAGTATGGGATTCATCAGGAGGTGCATATGGAAATAATAACTGGGCAAGACCAGCAAGTTTAAATACATATTTAAATAGTACATATTATAATGGACTTAATACTACTGCCCAAGGACAAGTTGTAGCAAAAGACTTTAGCATAGGAGCAGTAACATATAATGATACAAATTTATCTAATACAATAAGTAATGAAAATAGCAAAAAATGGAATGGAAAAGTTGCATTAGCAACTACTAGTGAATATATAAGAAGTAATAGTAATCAAAGTAGCTGTGGAACTATGAATCAAGTATACAGTTCAACATCATGTGGAAATACAACATGGATGAATAATAGTACTTATTGGTGGACGTTGTCGCCTTATTCTGGCTACTCTTACGGCGTGTTCTATGTGGGTTCGGGCATCGGCCTCAAATATGCGGGCACTTCTCGCGGCGTCCGTCCGGTCGTCTATCTCTCCGCAGAGGTCCAAATTACAGGAGGAGATGGAAGTCAAAATAATCCATATACTTTAGGTTAAGTGATAATAATTAGATAATGCATTTTAGCAAACTCCTGCTTGAGTTTGGAAGCGGGGCGAAGCCCCGCTATAGCATATTCTGTTTAATGTTTTTAGTTAATTAAATTAAAATTATAAAAAGACGGATTTAGTTTCCGCCTTTTTTAAGTTTTATAATGTTTTACCTTGATTCATTTCTTTAATTAATGTTGGAGTTTTTTTACAATAAATTGAAATACGATTATTAGGGTCTTTGGAACTACCTATGTTAGTACAAGTGGTTAATATTAATACTTGGTCGTTTTCATTGACTTGGGTATCTGTTTGAATAACAGAATTATTAATAGCATTTTCCATATCGTTTAGAAATTGATTTTGGTCGTTATAGGTGCCTACTGCTTGAGTGGTTGGATTATTGATGACGCATGCGAAGACATCTAGGTCATATTCTCCATCTTCGGTATATAGTTTTAATGAACCGTCTTGGCCTATGGTTTCATCAAATGTTTGTTGATTCAAACAAGTATTGGCTATACCTGTAAACATGGTATTTTTACCATTATTAAAGTTGTGTCCCCATATTCTTTGTACTTGGTCATTTTCTTTATTATTACAATCGGTGAATATTGTTCCTAATGATGATTGTTGGTTATCAACGGTATGTTTTAGGTAGTAATTCATTTCATCATTATTATTTGTTTGAACAATAGGGTAATAACCGCCTTCAAAACAGCTTCCTTCAATTATGGCAGTGATGTTTGGATTGGTTTCTTTTAATTTTTGAAAATCGTATTTGCTTGTTTCTTCAGTAATTACATAATTTTCATCTAAATTAATGTTTTGGTTTGTTTGATCATATTCAGGGTTGATAGCTTCTGTTACAATATCAGTTTGTTTATTACTATCTAATGTTGTTTTAATCATGTCTATAGCATTTGGCAAGAAGACTAATCCTAAAACACCAATTCCAGCTATTAAGGAAGCTTTACTTAATTTAGAGATAACCATTTGTTTAAAATTATTTTTTCTTTGTAATTTCATATTATCACCAATTTAATTATACTATTTTTTTAAAAAAAAAGGAAATTTTTATTTTAAATTGTATATTTATTATAGAGGTGACTTATTATTACAAAAAAATAGTTTTTTTTATTATAGACTATTTTTAGGTGATGGTTATGAAAAAATATTTGTTTCCAATATTTGTGTCATTAATTTTAGGTACTTTTATGGCTTATTTTATTATTAGGCAATATGAGGATATGCCGGCTTTAGCAGTTTCTTCAGAAGCTGAGACTTTATATTATATTCAAAGAGGTGTTTATACTGATATGAATGGTATGACAGATAGTATGAAGGATTTTACTCATTACATATACAATGTTGAAGATAATCAATATTATGCCTATATTGGTATTACGACGAGTAAGGAAAATGCTTTAAAGATTCAAAATTATTATAAGTCGCTTGGATATGATACTTTTTTAAAGGAAAAAATTACGGATAATGATGATTTTATTAGTATTTTAAAACAGTATGATGAATTACTTTCTAAAACTGATGATAACGAATCAATAAAAGTGATTTGTAATCAAGTTTTAGCAAAATATGAGGAGTTGGTTGAATGAGTGTTAGAATGAAGGAAATACCGTTATCAGAAAGGCCTAGAGAACGTCTTATTAATTATGGAGTAGAAAATTTAAGTGATGAAGAGCTTCTTTCAATTATTTTGAAAACGGGAGTTAAAAATATGTCGGTTAAGGAGTTGTCATCTTATATTTTAAGTGTTTTTGGTGGAATTGAAAATTTAAAAAATATAAATTATCATGTGGTGAAAAATATTAAAGGAATAGGGGAAGCTAAAGCGTGTACGTTACTTGCTTTAAGTGAGATTAGTAAACGAATGAATAGAAAAATAGTCTCTTTAAAAGGAGTTAGATTAAATAGTACTAATAAAGTATTTGATTTTTATAAAAGTAAAATTAATAGTTCTCAGGAGCAATTTTACTGTATATATTTAGATGCGGGTAAAAAGGTGATAGAGGAGAAGTTATTATTTATAGGAACGGCTAATTACAGTTTAGTTCATCCGAGAGATGTTTTTAAAGAGGCTTATTTGATTAATGCGACTGGGGTTATATGTGTTCATAATCATCCAAGTGGTGATGTAAAGCCTAGTAAAGAGGATATTAATATGACAATTAGGCTTAGAGAAGTTGGGGTTATTATGGGGATTCAGGTGATTGATCATATCATTATTGGTGATGATAAGTACTATAGTTTTTTAGAAAATGGAAAAATATAGTTGGTTTTATTTTTAAAATGTATTATAATTTTAATGGGTGACAGCTATGTATAAAAAGAGACGATTTGATAAAAGATATTTGTTTATATTGGTGGTTATAGCTATTGCTTTAGTTTTGGTGGTTTTGGCCATTTCTTTACAAAAAGACCGGGATTTAAACCCAGTCGAGAAAGTGGCTAAAGACATTGGAACAGTGGTTTTAAAGGTTGTTAGTGCACCATTTAATTTTGTGCATGATAATATAGAGGCTATGATTGAAAAAGAAAATATATATGAAAAGTATAAGGAATTAAAGAATAAAGAGGAACAGATTGATTCTGTTGTTTCACAGAATGATAATTTGAAAAGTGAAATTGATAAATTAAAGGATACTTTGGAATTAAATACAATTTTAAGTGATAAAGTTTATTTGAATGCGACGATTGTATCAAGAAATATTGGGTATTGGTATGAGGAAGTTACAATAGATAAGGGTAGCAAAAATGGGATTGAAAAAGATATGGCGGTAGTTAATCCTAAAGGATTAATTGGAAAGGTTACTAAAGTTAGTAATTATTCTAGTACTGTACAACTTCTTTCAAATGATCATATGAGTGATAAGATAAGTGTTAAGATAAAGACTGATGATGATTATGTTTATGGATTAATTTCGATGTATGATTCTAATAGCAATACTTATACGGTCGAAGGAATTAGTGAAAATGTAGATATTTCAAAAGGTGCGGATGTTGTAACAACAGGAATGGGAACGGTTTTTCCAAGTGGACTTATGATTGGTAAAGTAAAGGATGTTACAACAGATAACTTTGATTTATCAAAAGTAGTTGAGGTTGAGGCTTCAGTGGATTTTGATGATTTGGATTATGTGACGGTGTTAAAAAGGGTGAGTGACTAATGAAGATTATTATTGTCATTGTTTCCTTTTTACTAGAGGGGGTTATTTCTAATTTTATTTCTATTAATGGATATTTGGCTCCCTTGTTTACTTTGGTTTCTTTAATTATGATTTATCCACTTTTTGAAGAATCAACTAATTATTATAAGTATGCTTTTTTGACGGGTTTAGCTTATGATTTGTTTTATACGGATACAATTATATTTCATGCGATTATTTTTTGTTTTATGGCATTTATTATTATGCGTTTAAATTTGGTGTTAAGTGATAATTTTATTAATGTTTTGATTATTATTGCATTAAGTATTTTAGTTTATAGAGTGCTTACATATGGACTTTTAGTGTTTATTAATAGTATGGATTTTGACTTTAAAGTGTTAGGATTTAGTATTTTAAAATCAATGATTCTTAATTTACTTTATGGTTCAGTACTTTTTGTTTTGATTCAAAAATTTAAAAAGAAGAGGAAATATAATTATTAGTTAGATAGTTGGTGATATTTTCTAATTTAAGACTTCGAGATGCTTTAATTAAAATTAAAGTATCTTTTATTTTTTTATTTTTTAAATAGTTTATTGTTTCTGAGTAGTTGTTAAAATGAATGGCATTTTCATATTTTACTTTTTGCATATTTGGACCAATTAATATTACTTTTTTATTATCTATTTGGTTTAGTAATTTAGGAATTTCATTGTGTATTTTTTCAGTGTATTTACCTAATTCATTAATGTCACCTAAAATTAGTAATTTTTTCTTTTTTTCATATTTTATTAAATCTAGGACACCTTTTAATGATTCTAATGATGAATTGTAACAATCATTGATGATGGTGTTATTATTTTTATCTTTTATAATATTCATGCGCATGTCGTAACTTTGATATTGTTTCAAGGCGTTTTGAATGTCTTTTATATCTATATTTAGATAAAGGCCAATTTGAATTGCTATTAGGACATCGTTTATAAGATGTTTTGGAAGATTAATATTTATTTCGTATTCTTGATTATTTATTTTTATTTTGAATTTTGATTTTGTTAAAGATGTGGATAGATTGTAAGCGATTAGATTATTATTTTGATTAAATCCGCTTTTGTAGGCATTTTGATTTTTTAAATAGTAATCATCACCATTTACAAACAATGGACCTTTTAGACCTTCTTTTATTTCGAGTTTTGCCTTTAGAATATTTTCTTTACTACCGAGGTTACCGATATGGGATGAACCAATATTTGTAATGACGGCAATGTCAGGGGTTACCATTTTGGATAAGTATTTGATTTCGTTTAAATGATTCATGCCCATTTCAAGAATGGCTATTTCGTCATTTTTATTTAGGTCAAAGATGGTTAGAGGGACACCAATATGGTTGTTATAGTTTTTTTTGCTTTGTAGGCACTTATATTTGGTATTTAAAATAGAATATATAAGCTGTCTAGTAGTGGTTTTGCCGACACTACCAGTTATAGCTATTACTTTAGGATTATATTTTTCCCTGATATAAGATGCTAATTGACTTAGAGTTTTGGTGGTGTTTTGAACTAAAAGTGTGGGAATATTATAGTTACATTTTTTACTTACGATTATTAGATTTGCGCCATTTTTAATGGCGTCTTTTATATATTCATGACCGTCTTTGGTGTTTATTATGGCAATGTAGCAGTCTCCTTTTTTTATTTCTTTACTATTTATTTTAAATTTATTTATTTTTAAGTTTAAATTTATTTTGTTAATTAAAGTGCCTTTAGTTATTTTTAAAATTTCTAAAATATTCATATTTATCACCTAAAATAATATATGTAAATGCCTAAAATGAGTTCTAATATTTGATTTAAAACAATAAGGTATTATAGGTGATTATATGGCAAAGAAGAAAATAAAAAAAGTAAGTTTTATAAGTAAGTTTTTTAGCAAATTTTTGGTGTGTGTGGTTTTGCTTTTAGGAATTTTAATTGCTTTAAAGGCAAGTCCTAGTTTAAGAGAGAATTTATATAAGTATGTTTTTAAGAATAATTTTAGTTTTGCACAGGTAAATGCGGTTTATGAAAAATTATTTGGTTCATCTTTGCCGCTTACTGGTACGGAACAGACAGCTCTTGTTTCATCGGCTAAAATTGAGTATGATGATTATAGTGATTATAAAGATGGGGCTGTGCTTAAGGTGTCTGAAAATTATGTTATTCCTGTGATTAAAAGTGGAATTGTGGTGTTTACTGGTGAGAAGGAAGGATATGGAAATACGGTTGTGGTTCAACAAGGTGATGGGATAGAAGTTTGGTATGCGAATATTAAAGAGATAAAAGTTAGTATGTATGATTATTTAAAATCTGGAGATATTTTAGGTGAGGCTAATGGTACAAAACTTTATTTAGTGTTTACTAAAGAAGGAGAGATTTTAGATTATAAGAAATATATTTAAAATTCATCTTTTTTATTATATAGTGGCGTTTATAGCTGCAATTACAGGTCATTTTAAAGGGTTTGTTTGGTTTAGCATAATTATTATAGTTCACGAGTTTGGACATATTTTGATGGGAGTAATTTATGGTTGGAAGATAGAGAAGGTTATTATACTACCATTTGGGGCTTTAACTATTTTTCACGAGGATATAAATAGAAAGATTAATGAAGAATTTTGGATTGTGGTTATGGGACCTTTGTTTCAAATAGTGTTTACTTTTATAGTTTATTGTTTTTGTGGTTTGAATGATGTTATTTATTATAGTTTAATTATATTAGGATTTAATTTATTGCCAATATTTCCTTTAGATGGTTCAAAGATTTTAAATTTGTTTTTTAATAAGTTTATTAGTTTTAAAAGAAGTCATTTTTTAATAATTATTGTTTCTATTATGAGTGTTTTATGTTTGGTTATAAAGGTGAATTTTAATTTAATTTTTCTTTTAATTGTTTTATTTTTAGTTGTTAGAATATTTTTGGAAATTAAGAACCATGAGAGCTTATTTAATCGTTTTTTATTAGAACGTTATTTGAAACGATATCATTTTAAGAGAGTACAAAAAATTCATTCAATGGATGTAAGTCACATGAGAAGAGACTATAATCATTTATTTTTTGATGGAGATAAATATATTTCAGAGAGGTTTAGACTGAAAAAAAGGTTTGACTTTAAGGGGAGAATGTGATAAAATTTGTAAATGTGTAGATCTCCATCTACAACCGCGCAAAAAAGGTTTTAAAAAGGTATTTCCTTTACCTTAATGGCGAGTCTTAGAAAATAAAGGAGGTATAAGTATGAAAGCAGTTATTGAAACTGGAGGAAAACAATATTATGTCGAAGAGGGTACAGTTTTGTACACTGAAAAATTAGATGCGGCAGCAGACAGTAAAGTTACTTTTGATCATGTTTTAATGATTGGTGGAGCTGCTGGTAATCCTTATGTTGAGGGTGCTAAAGTAGAAGCTAAAGTTTTAAAACATGGTAAGGGTAAAAAGGTTAAAGTATATAAATATAAACAAAAGAAAAAATATCGCCGTACTCAAGGTCATCGTCAACCATATACTAAGCTTGAAATTACTAAATTAGTTGCTTAATGATTAAAATTAATATTAAACAAAATCATATTGAAATTAATGGTCATGCGATGTTTGATGATTATGGTAAAGATATTGTCTGTGCGGCAGTAAGTTCAATTGTTATAACGAGTATAAATGGTATTTTAAGGTTGGATGATAAAGCTATTAGCTATAAGTTATCATCAGATGGAATAATTATTGATATTTTAAAAGATAGCCGTGAGACTAATTTACTTATTTTAAATATGACAAGTTTATTAAAAGAATTAGAAGAAAAATACAGAAAAAACATAAAGATATACGAGGAGGTGTAGTTTATGGAATTATTAAAGTTAAATATTCAATTATTCGCTCATAAAAAGGGACAAGGTTCTACTAAGAACGGACGTGATTCTGAATCTAAAAGATTAGGTGCGAAAGCAGCTGATGGCGAAGTTGTAACTGGCGGATCTATTTTATATCGTCAAAGAGGTACTAGAATTTATCCGGGTGTTAATGTTGGAATCGGAAAAGATGATACTTTATTTGCAAAAATAGCTGGCCGTGTTAAATTTGAACGTTTAGGCCGTGACCGTAAACAAGTGAGTGTTTATCCAGAATAATTAGTGTTTATCACTAATTTTTTTGTTGAAAAATTCTATAAAAAATATGGATTTACTACAGAAACTAAGTAATTGGTTTCTTTTTTGTATAAAGTGTCAAGCAAAAAAATAGCGAGTGATTTATCGAAAATATTACTTGTTTTTTTGTGATATCTTGGATATGAATAGAATAGGAGAGGTATACATGAAAGAAGAAATAAAGAAAATAGTGTTAGGATATTTACCAGGATTTATACCAGGACTTATAGTATGTGGAGGTGTAAGTGTAATAGCAGCAACATATTTTCCAAGTAATCAAGTGACGTATGAAAATACGGCGAGTGGAATGCAGGCAACAGATGTACAAGGGGCAATTGATGAACTTTATGCAGAATGTACAAAAGAACCTACTACTGGTGATTCAATATTAGATAATACTGATATAGTAACCTCAGGAGATGGGTTATACAAAGATGAATATGAAGACGGAAAATATACATATAAAGGAGTCAATCCCAATAATTATGTAACATTTAATGATGAAATAGCAGGATGGCGAATCATATCCATAAACTCAGATGGAACGATAAAGATAATGAGGGATGCAGATATAAATACATCGTATAATTTAGTATGGGATAGTTTCAGTTCAAATAATTGGAATTTTCCTGCAACTTTAAATACTTATTTGAATGGGGATTATTATAATAGTTTAACAAGCACAGCTCAAAGTCAAATAGTAGAAGCAACGTATTATGCGGGTGCAGTAACTTGGAATGATAATTATATGCATAATCAAATAAGTGATGAAAAAGGAACAACATCAAAAGTAAAAGTAGCCTTACCAACGGTAAGTGAATATTTGAGAGCCAATTCAAATAAAGAACAGTGTGGAACATTTAGGTTAAATAATTATAATAGAACTACATGTAAGAATAGCGATTGGATGTTTGATTCAAGTATTAATTATTGGTGGACCTTGTCGCCTGATTCTGCCTCCTCTAGCAACGTGTTCACCGTGCACAGCAGTGGCAGCGTCAACAGCGACTATGTGAGCACTAACCATGCAGTCAGGCCCGCTATAACTCTTTCTTCTGAAGTCCAAATCACGGGAGGTACAGGAACAGCGTCAGATCCATATATTTTAGGGTAAATAAAAAAATCAGGGATTAAAATAATCTCCGATTTTTGTTTTGTTTATATAGTTTACAGGTATTTCATAGGTGTATTTTACACCTTTTTTGGGTAATATTATTTTATTTGGTTTTAGGTTTTTATAGATGTGTAAGATTTTGTGATTTTTATCAGTTAAGATAACGTCAATGTTTGTTTTCATGAAAAATGTATGGATGCCATTTGTTTTAAATTTGAGAATGTAATCAAATTCTTTTTGAAACATAAGGCCTTTTAGTTTTTGATAGAAAGTTTTGGCTTCAATTATTTTCATCTTTCTCACCATTTTTATCTTAACACATTTTATACTTTTTGTCTTTAAATTTGTTTGTTTTTTGCTAATGGGGTTGATTTTTATTAAAAAAAAAATTATAATTGAAATAAGTTATGATATTTTTGTGGAGGGTTTTATGAAATTAAACAATAAAGGTCAAGCCCTAGTAGAATATTTACTAATCATAGCGGTTGTCAGTGTAATCGTCGTTAGTTTAGTCAAACTATTAGGGGGCTATCTTCAAGACTCAATGACAAAAACATCTTGCAAACTTATTGATAAAGAATATGTCGAAGGGTCTAAGCCAGGCGAGGGATCTTGCCAATAAGATAATTCGTTTATCTTTTTTTTGACCCCTTAAAGGAGAATGTTATGATAAAACTTAAGAAAAAAAATTATTGGATTTATTTAGTTTTAAATGTTGTAACTTTAGGCCTTTTCACATTTTATATTGCTTATAAACTTGATTTATATGATAAAGATGCTTGGTATCATCGTTGGTATTATTGGGTGTTAGGATTTTTATTTGGAATTTTTCCAGGTCTTATTATGTTTTTGGTTTTTTCTATAAAAATTGGTTGTTTGGTTAGTGCAAAATTGAAAGTTCCTGGAGAGGAAGTATATTTACTTCCTTATGTTTGGATAGTGAGTTTGATTGTACCAATACTTGGTTGGACTATATTTATTATTTTATATTTTTATGTGCATTTTTGGTATTTATTTCCACTCAAGGATAAAATAAAGGAGTGATAATATGACAGATGCATTAAAAAAGCTTGGTTATGATGTCGAAGCTATAGATAAGATTATTGGTAGTCATGCGGTTAATAGATTTACTTTGAATACTTTAGAAAAAAAAGTTATTAATACTTTTACTTATTTTAAAAGTATTGGTTATGATGATGAACAAATTGTTTCAATGACAACTTTAAATCCAACTTTATTTAATTATCCAGCTGAAACGTTGAATGTTCGTTTTGGCTTTTTGCGTGGTTTAGGATATTCTGCTAATGAGATAAAAGATATGACTCTTAAGTTACCACAATTACTTACGATTAGTGAGTCACATATTTTAGATAAATTAAGTTTATTAAGAAGTTATGGCTATTCTAATAATATGGTACATAATTTTACGACGATGCTTCCTAGTTTATTTAGTCTTTCGATAAGCAAATTAAATAGTAAACGTGATTTTTTTAAAAGGTTAGGTTTTGATGATAAGGAAATTAATAAAATTACTAAGGATTCACCTTTTATCTATACTTATAGTTTAGAGATGCTTCAGAAAAATTATGATTATTTAGTTTCAAAAGGTTATGAAAAAGATAGAATTCAAAAGATGATTTATCGAAATTCAAATATTATGGTTATGAGTGTTTCAACACTTGAGAGTAAACGTGAGTGTTTACTGGAACTTGGATATAGTGAGGAAGAAGTTAATCAAATTACGGGTATAAATCCGATGGTTTATGTTTTAAGTTTAGAGAATATTAAGAATACTTTTGGACTTTTTTTGAATCGTGGCTTTTCAAAGGAAGAAACAATTTCAATAACAGTTAGGGTTCCTAATGTATTTAGCTATTCATTTGATAGTGTAAATAAGAAATTAGATGTTTTACGAAGTGTTTCTTTAGAAGATGAAGTTGTTAAAAGACCATCGTATTTGATACAAGGGGTTGATTTAAGTTATGCGAGAGTTAAATATTTAAAGAGCCATAATGTGGTTTTGAACCATAAAGGGTTTAATTATTTAGTTTTATCTAATAAAGAGTTTTTGAAAAAATTTGGAATTAGTAATGATGATGTTAGGAAAAAATATTCTTATGGTAAGTAATTAAATATCTTATTCTTGCGAATTTACTTTGGCGTGTGGTATAATTGATTAGAGATTTTTTAGGAAAGGAGTATGGTGGGTTTAAGATTAACCCATTTCTTGTATATGGCAGAAAATAGAAGTGAACTTAGACGAAAATGTATGACAATTTTGTATCAAATGATAGTGTATGATAAAGCACATATGGACTATAATGTCGATGAGGTTATTAAAGAGGTTTCTGAAGTCGATAATGAGTATATTAAAGAGATTGTTTATGGTGTTATAACTTATAAAAATGAAATAGATGAACTTGCAAATAAGTATTTAGATGGTTGGACAATTGATAGGCTTGGAAATACGGATATTGCAATACTTAGAATGGGAATTTTTGAACTTTTATATACGGATACACCGGATATTGTGGCAATTAATGAGGCTGTGGAACTTGCAAAACAATATAGTGATGATAGTGTTAGAAAGATGATAAATGGTGTTTTAGATAAGATTTATCATGAGAAGGTGCAGTAGTGGAGGACAAGTATCTTTCAGTTAGTGCAATTACTCGTTATTTAAAAGCTAAATTAGATGTTGATGAGAATTTACAACGGGTTTTTTTAAGAGGAGAAATTTCTAATTTTAAGGCACATACAACGGGGCATTTTTACTTTTCTTTGAAAGATGAGACAAGTAAAATTAATGCAATTATGTTTAGAAGTAATGCGAGTAAGGTATTATTTAAACCAACTGATGGCATGAAGGTTTTGGTAAGTGGCCGGGTAAGTATTTATGAGGCGATGGGTAGTTATCAGATTTATGTTGATGAAATGCTTGAAGATGGAGTTGGTAATTTATATGTGGCATTTGAACAGTTAAAGAAGAAGTTACAATCTGAAGGTTTATTTGATGTATCACATAAGAAAAAAATACCAAAGATTCCGAAAAGGGTTGGTATTATTACGGCGAGTACTGGGGCAGCTATTCGCGATATTATGACTACAATTAAAAGGAGATTTCCAATTTGTGAGACTATTTTATTTCCAACTTTGGTTCAAGGAGAAAATGCGAAGGATGATATAGTACGTAATATTGAAAGAGCACAAGGGTATGATTTAGATGTTTTGATTGTTGGTCGCGGTGGTGGTTCTATTGAAGATTTATGGCCTTTTAATGAAGAAGTTGTAGCTAGGGCTATTTATAATTCAAAAATTCCAGTTATTAGTGCGGTTGGTCATGAGGTTGATTTTACAATTGCAGATTTTGTCGCTGATTTAAGAGCACCAACGCCAACAGCAGCAGCGGAATTAGCTGTACCTAATATTAGTGATTTGAAGACACATATAAATCAGCTTTCTATTAGACTTAACGAGAGTATTTACAAGAAAGTAAATTATTTGAAATTATATTTAGATTCGGTTAAAAATTCCTTTGTGATAAAAAATCCACAGATTATGTTTGAAAACAAGAAACAAAGTTTAGTTTTGATGAATGATAAATTAAATAATTTAATGCTTGGTAAAGTTGATAAGATGAAAAATGAGCTTGAAAAGATAAAAAAGAGTTACGTACTTGTGAATCCTAGGTTACTTTATAAAGATAAAGTAATAGAGGTTAAAATGATTATTGATAAACTTAATCTTTTGAATCCTTTAAATATTTTAGCTAGAGGATATAGTATTACATATTTGAATGATAAAGCACTTAAGAGTATTAAGGGTATTAATAAAGATGATATTTTGAATATTAAACTTAATGATGGAAGTTTGAAAGCACAAGTTTTAGAAGTGGAGGAAAAATGATGACAAAAGAGAAAAAGTTTGAAGATAAGATTAAAGATTTAGAAAATATTATTGAAGTATTAGAAAATGGGGAAGTATCATTAGACGAGTCAATCAAAAAGTATACGGAGGCTATGGAGCTTGTTAAAGAGTGTGATGCGGAACTTAAGAATATTGAGACTAAGGTTAATAAAATAGTGACGGAAAATGGTAATTTAGAAGATTTTGAAGTGTCAGAGTAAAGTGATTATGAAAATAATTACTTTTTCTTTGTTTAAAAATGAAAATGTTGTATAATTATTGTAGGTGATAATAATGAAAAATAGAGGATTTACGTTAGCGGAGTTACTTGGAGTTATTGCAATACTTGGAGTTATTGCACTTATTACAGTACCAGCAATTAATCGTTCTTTAGATAGTGGGAGAGAAGATTTATATGAAACACAAATAGAACAGATTAAAAAAGGTGGGGAGGATTATTATACTGAACATTTAGATGAATTACCACAATCGGTAGGTGATACTGCTTGTCAAACAATAGAGACTTTGCAGAAGAATGGTTATTTACCGGTTGATATTAAAAATCCTAAGACAGATGAGAATTTTTCTCAATTAACAGAAGTTTGTGTTGAGAGAGTTAATGTGTCAGAGTATTCTTATAGTGTTAAGGAGGTAGAATAGTTATGAAAAATAAGGGTTTTACTTTAATTGAGCTGCTTGCAGTTATAGCTATTATTGCTATGGTGGCAATGATTACGACACCGATAGTAATTAATTTAATTCAATCTTCTAGAGAAAATGCTTTTAAGGATACGGCTCATAGTTTAGTTGTGGCGGCTGGTACTTATCAAGCTGAAAAGCAAGCACTTAATGAAGATACAACTTTATATATAAATTATAAAACAAGTTCTAATGAGATTAAAAATCAATTGAAAGTGGATGGTGATTTACCTGATGCAGGTGAGTTTGAGCTTGATGAAAACGGTAAGGTAACACTTGCTTTATGGAGTGATAGTGCGCATGTTTGTGTAGTGAAAGATAAAGATGCGAAAACAATTGTAGTTGATGAAAATATTACTAATGCGGATAGTTGCACGATTGCCAATATAAATAAGGAATGATTTTATGAATAGAGGATATACAAAAGCGCAGTTTGTAGGTCTTATTACTTTGATTTTTATTGGTTTGATTATTTTTTTTGCAGGAGTTAAAATTGTTAATTATATAAATAGACCAGAGGCTAAAGAGGTTTTACAAAATGTGAATGTTAAGCAAGATGGTTTTACATTGGCGATAAATGGTGAATTTGTGACTTATGTTGGTATTAATGAGAAGTATGAAGAAGCAGGGGCTAAGGCTTATAAGGATGGAAAGAATATTTCTTCTAAAATAGCTGTTTCTTATTATAAAGATGATAGACAGGTTAGTTATATTGATACTAAAGATGTTTGTAGTTATGTAGTTAAATATGAAGTTTACGATGGAAATGTTTTGAAAGAAACGACAAGAGTAGTTATTGTTAAAGATAATAAGGCTCCTCGTTTAACGGTACCTGATACAGTGACAATTACGAGTGATGAGGTCATTAATTATGATGTTTCAGCAGGCGTTTTAGCTACTGATAATTCTGGAAAGGTTAAGTTTGATTGTGATAATAATTTAGCTAGGGAAACTGGCAATTATATTATTGAATGTATAGCAGAAGATAATGTAGGAAATAAAACGGTTAAAAAAAGGCTTATTAAGGTTATTCCTGGAATTGAATTTGAAGATAATGGGAAAGTGATGATTAAATATCCTAAGGGTGAAGGTTTTTCTTATAAATATAGTTTAGATGATGGTAAAAGTTGGAAAGATGCTTCTATAACTGAATCTTTAGATGTTTCAGGTAATGTGATAGCACTTGTTTTGGAAAATGGAGAGTATAAAATGTCTAAAACTTATTATAAAAAATAACATACAAAATTGTATGTTATATTTTTCTATATAAGCCAATTGCTTTACCTAAAATGGTAACATTTTCTAATATAATTGGGTCCATGGTATCATTTTCTGGTTGTAAGCGGAAATGACCTTTTTCTTTATAAAAAGTTTTTAGAGTAACTTCATTTTCATCGGTCATGGCAACTACAATTTCACCATTTCTAGCGCTATTTTTTCTTTCGACGATAACAATATCACCATCTAAAATACCAGCGTTAATCATACTTGTGCCATCTACTTTTAAAGTGAATACTTCTTTGCCTTTTGGTAGTAAGTATGTAGGTAGGGCAAAGTATTCGTCAGGCATTTCAATGGCTTCAATAGGGGAACCTGCAGTTATTTTTCCTAGTAATGGTACTTCAGCTACTAATTCATTTTCAGGTTCAAATTCGTTTTTAACTAATAATTCAATGGCTCTATTTTTAGAATTTTCTTTTTTTATGAATCCTTTTTTTTCAAGGTTATTTAAGTGGGCATGAATGGTTGCGGGTGATGAAATATCTAACGCTTTCCCAATTTCTCTTACGGTTGGTGGATAGCCATGTGAAACAATGTAGTTTTTAACGAAATTTAAAACATCTGTTTGACGACGTGTTAATTTTTCCATTTTTTACCTCCTAAATTAATCTATACACATTTTAACACATTATTGTAATTTAGTCAAACGTTTGTTTGAAAAATATATTGACACGAATGTTTGTTCGTGATATGATTAAAATGTCAAAAGGGAGGTATGTAATATGGAATTTTTAAAGTGTAAGGCAGTTATTGCTTTAGTTGTAATGGTTTTAGGAGTAAGTTATATTAGTGCATCGGATAATGCTATGGTTCAGAGTCATACCCAAGATGATGGAGTAAATGTGACTTTAAATGCGTAAATATCAAAATATTGCTTGCTATTAAAGGTGTTTTTTAGTAAAATATATTTTGGAGGCAGATAAAATGGATATTGGAGCATTTTTATTAGATTTATTAAAGGTTGTTGGTGGTTTAATTGTTGGTGTTATTATCGGATTTTTGATTGCTAAAAAGGTGATGAAAAAACAACTTAAGGAAAATCCACCAATTAATGAGAAAATGATTAAGGCGATGATGTCTGGTATGGGAAGAACACCTAGCCAAAAACAAGTTAATCAAATGATGAAGTCAATGCAAAAATATATGTAAGCATTGATTTTTATTTTGTTTTTGGGTAATATATTAGGTATGGAAGAAATGATTAGATTTGTGGTTTTTAAAAATGTTGGAGAAGCTTCAGTGAAGGTTGATAGTTTGGATGGACTTTGTTTTTATTTTGCTAATAATATTAAAGCTGATTTAGAAATGATGGAAATACCAGTTTTTATGTATAATATAAACGAGGGCGGAGGATATAATCATTATTATTTAATTGCGAATGATGAGTTTTTGATTGATCCAACTTATTCACAGTTTATGGAAAAGCCAAATGAAAGACCAATTATGTTTGAAGATTTTCCTGGTAAATTACTTAAGAAAACAGAGAGGGGTAAAGAAATTTTAATTGATTTGCTAGAAAATGGATATCATAAGTTGATGAAAGGTGATATGGATATTTATTTGTCTAGTTTTAAATTAAAAGATGTGAAGGAGAGAAGTAAATGAAAATTAAATATGAGTTAATTAAGAATGATGGAAAAGCTCGTTTTGGTAAATTAATTACTAATCATGGAACTTTTGAAACACCAATGTTTATGCCGGTTGGAACTTTAGCAAATGTTAAGATGTTGACTCCAGAGGAACTTAAGGAAGCTCATAGTGCTGTTATTCTTTCTAATACATATCATTTGTGGCTTAGACCGGGAGAGGATGTTGTAGCTAAAGCTGGTGGCCTTCATAGATTTATGAATTATGATGGGCCTATTTTGACTGATAGTGGTGGTTTTCAAGTATTTTCACTTGCTAAGAACAAAGAGAAAGATATTACTGAAGAAGGTGTTCATTTTAAAAGTCATATAGATGGTAAGCCACTTTTTTTAACTCCAGAGCTTTCAATTCAAATTCAAAACAAACTAGATAGTGATATTGCTATGAGCTTTGATGAATGTATTCCTTATCCGGCAACTTATGAGTATGCGAAAAAAAGTACGGAAAGAACTCTTAGATGGGCTAAAAGAGGTAAAGATGCTTTTAAGAATGAAAATCAATCTTTATTTGGAATTGTTCAGGGCGGTGAATATAGTGATTTAAGAAAGTTTAGTGCGGAAGAAACGGTTAAACTTGGATTTGATGGTTATTCAATTGGGGGTACATCAGTTGGTGAAGATAAGCCAACTATGTATAAGATGATTGATGATGCGATTAAGTATTTACCTACTGATAAACCTCGTTATTTAATGGGTGTTGGAGAACCTGTGGATTTACTTGAAGGGGTAGAACGTGGGGTTGATATGTTTGACTGTGTATTACCTACTAGAATAGCTAGACATGCGAATGCTTTTACTTATCATGGTAAAATTAATTTACGTAATGCAAAATATAAAGAGGATTTTACACCGATTGACGATTGTGATTGTTATACGTGCAAGCATTACACTAAAGCTTATATTAGACATTTATTTGTGGCTAATGAGGCATTAGGTGGAAGGCTTCTTTCAATTCATAATATTCGTTTTTTAATTAGAATGATGGAAAATATGCGTGAGGCTATTAAAAATGATGAATTTTTAAAGTATAAAGATGAATTTTTAAAAAAATACTTAGGTTCTGATGTGAATCCTAAATAGATACATCAAGCTTAAGTATTTTTGTTTATTCCAATTATGCTACCAAAAATTCCAGATATAATTAATATAAGGAAGAAGGTTAATTTTTTTGGCTCAAATTCTCTTATACTGATGGCTAAAATTACTAGTATACCAATTATAATTAGACTTATTTTTAAACCTTCAAGCCAACCATTTTTACTAGCTTTTTTACCCATTAATAGTCCACTAAAAAATAAGGATAAGATGGGAATTATTATTTTACAGATAGCCAAGGTTTGATAATTTATAATATTGAAATAGTGGAAAGTGGTCAATAAAAGTGATAGAATTATAAAGAAAATAATGGTATATATGATATTTAAAGATATTTTTTTTAGATATTTCATATGGCCTCCTTTTTAGTAAATTTTATGATTTAAATTTGTAATTATGAAATTTATATTATTGCTTAATGAAAATGTTTATGATATACTAATTTTAGAGTAGACGGTAAGGAATGATTTTTATGGATAATAAATATAATATGGATGGTAAATTTAATGTCGATGATGAAAATGAAAATAATACAATAAATGAGCCAAAAAATATTGATACTTTATTTGATTCAGAAAATGAACCAGTTCATGATGATAATTTTAATAATGGTTTGTTTGATAATTATGGTGTGAATGGCGAGAATAGTAATTTTAATGATATAAATGAAAATAGTGATTCCTTTAATGATAATAGTTCTGGTAGTTACTCTATTGATAATTTTGGTAATGATAGTTCTCAAAATGATAAAGATGATGATATTGAGGTACTTGAATTATGGGAACCACATCCAGATGAAATTACTGATGCGAAGGATCGTCATGTTAAATGGTCTAAAAAAACTACAAATAAAATTGTTATTATTTTAGTAGCACTTGGAGCTCTTTTACTTATGTGGTATGCTGTTTTTGCACAACCTATTGCGGATAATAATGAATTATATCGTGATGAAAATTGGCAAATTGGATTTACTGATATGAAAGAGCTTGGAAGTAGTGATAAAAAGAAGGAACGAAGTGAATATAGTTTTACAGATACTTCGGCGACATTCCACGTGGTTTTGTCGGCGCCTTCTGATGAGATAACGTATGAACTTACGATTGAAAATCAAAGCGATTTTGATGCGAAAGTTAGTGGTATTACGGTATCTCCAGCAGTTATCGGTGGTGGTATTGGTTATGAGGTAACTGGCATTGCAGTTGGTGATAGATTAGATGCTCATGAAAAGACGACTATGCAATTAAAAGTTTGGTATAATAATGATTTGAATACTAAGAAGATAGTTAGTCAAGATATTATGGTGGTAGTTAATTATGCACAAGCTGATATTTAAAAAGAAGCTATGATTTTTATAGCTTCTTTATCTTTTGTCTAGTTTTATTAATTTGGCATGAATTACTAATCTTGTAGTTCCAGCCACATCTTCACATGTTGATAAGGTTAAGATTTTATCATTTTCATTTAAAGTACCACTAAAGTTTATTTGGCTTCTATCTTTAATTGTCTGAACGAATGTTTTAAACTGGCTATCTGAAAATTTAGTGGTTATGTAATAACTTTCTGGTTTAATGGTATAGATACTGACTATTTGCCATAGGGTGTTTTCAGTTGGTGTTGATAGTTTAATTATATGATTGTCTTTGTTTCCATACCATGATTTATTTAGAACTTTTTTTAGACTTCCAAAGACGGTTTGATTAGAACGACTGTGTCCGTAGATTACGGTGTTTTTATCGAAGTTTACCATGTTATTACGATAATCGGCAAAGACCCAACCGGCTGAGTTTTTAGATTTGTCAAAAGCGTGTTTTAGATAGTATGAATTATCGGTTGTTTGAACAATTGGGTAGTTGACATTTGTACCGTTTACTTTGATAAAGCCAACAGTGTCATTATTTTTTTGCTTGAGTTCATCAAAATTAACACTCATCATATCCATGTTTACATAATACCAGTAGTCATCGTCTTGGCTTTCTGGTGGGTTTATGTTTTCGGCGGTTTCACTTTGAACTTCTTTGGTGATTTCGGTTGAGTTTATATCTTTGTTTATTTTATCTATTTTTGTGTTATCTTTGTTCCAAAAGAAAATTTTTATGATACAAAGAATAGATATTAAAATGCTTGTTATAAGGATTATAATCCAAATTATTTTTTTTCTACGTTTTCTTTTTTGATATTTTACTCTAGATATTCGGCCATTTTTATGCATGTTTGTCACCGCCCCAACTTTTATAATTATAACATATTTTTATATATATTTACGTTTTATTTAGATTTTTTAATTTTGCCTTTCTTTTGTATTGTTCTTTTTATATATATTTGTTATACTTATTATAGCAAGATAGGTTGCTTAGAAAGGAAGAGAGAGATGAAAAAGTTAAAAGTATTTTTGGGTTTACTTGTATGTGCATTTATGGTAGTACCTTTTATGGGGGTTAGTGCTATTGATGTTGATGGAATTGGTTATGATGGCAGTAATGTTACTTCAGAACAAAGAGAAGGAGTTTACTATTTAACTTTAACTGGTGATGCTACACAAGATTTAGTTATTGATGGTGAAGAAGTTGTTTTAGATTTGAATGGACATAATTTTACTAATTTTACGGATGCTAATTCAGTTATTTATGTAAAAAGTGGTAAATTAACAATTACTGATAGCCAAAATAGTGGAACTATTAAGAAAAAAGATTCTTCAGCTGCTCCAACTGTTAATAATGAAGGAACTTTAATAGTAGAAGGTGGAACTATTAGTTCTAAAGGCGAAAAGAGTGCGGCTTTACATAATTCTGGTACATTAACTGTTGCTGGTGGTACTATTACTACTGAGGAAGATAATGTATTTGGTTTAGTAAATGAAGGAACAGCGGTTATTGATGGTGGTAATTTTATTCAGGCTCATAATTTTTCTGCATTAAACAATGCTAATAAAATGGAGATTAAAAATGGTAATTTTACAATTAGTGATGGAAATACAGGAGCTTATTCTTTAATTACAAATCAAGGTTCAACTAATAATGCTTCTTTAGAGATTACTGGTGGTACTTTTAAAGCTAACGGTGGAGTATTTTATAACGAAGGAGAAGATGAAATTGCTATAAGTGGTGGTTCTTATTCTCACGATGTAAGTGCTTATTTAGCAGATGGATTTGAAATGAAAGAAGAAAATGGAGAGTTTGTTTTAGTTGAAAATACTACTCCAGAAACTCCAAAAGATGATACAGAAGTAAAAGATGAAGTAGAAAACCCAAAAACTTCAGATGGAATTATGATTGCTTTTGGCTTACTTGCTGTAAGTATTGTTACAGGATTTATTGCTAAAAAGAAATTATCTTAATTAAATGATTTTAAAAAGTGCCTTACACAAGAGGCGCTTTTTTTATATATAAGGAAAGTGCATTTATAGAATGGATAAAAAAATCACCTAAAAAATAGGTGATGAAAAATATGAACATGCCAAAAAGAATAACATCAGTTATTTTTTAAAAACGATGAAGGAATAGCTGTATTTTTGCCACATTTTTGACAAGTTAAAGTAGAAACTTTTTTTCTAATTTTAAAATGGTATTTTTTTCTAGACATTTCATCATAAATAAAATCAGGGACTAATTCTGTATAACCACAGGATAAACAAGTAGTTTCAATATCATCAGATGTATTATCATAAAACCAAGTATCAAATTCTTCATTAGAATTATTAATATATAAATTTTGTTTCATATGACCTCCTTAGTTACGTGTAGTAACTATTATAGTATACCATTTCTTCGTGACAATGTGGACAAATAAGAGGATCAACATGAAAATTAATTAAAATTTTATTACGCCATTTGTTTAGAGATTTTTTAAAATTAATTCTGTCATTATCCATAAATTTAGCTACATCAATAGTAATAATAGTTTTGTTATTGTAAGCACCATAAAATCTAATATATTTAAAATTTGGTTCAGGGATATGAATAATTAATCGATGAATAAATTCATAAGCATGAATTTTTTCTATAACAATTACGTTATCAGTATGCCTTTGATACCAAAAGGTGACAAAGATACCATCATAATCTAAAATACGAGATTCAGCCATAACAGGTCTCGATAAATATCTACAAACATATTTTAAGAGATCTTTAATAGATTTATATAATGATTTAGGGGCGTAAACATAAAAGCCATCTTTGTATCTACGATATAAATCGTTTTTGATTTGTCTAAATTCATCTTTTCCAAGTTCATTTTCTAATAAATCTAGAATGACTTTCATAAATCGTTTTCTGAAAGAAGCATATGAAAAGAAGTCTATGTTTTTAAAATTTGTTTTGGATATACCACCATCCAATAAAATCATATGAATGTGTGGATTCCAATTTAAAGCTCTACCATAAGTATGAAGGACAGATATAAAGGCAGGAATGAGATTGTCCCTTTTGTATTTTTCTTTAAACCAATATTTAATAGTAATGGCAGAAGCTTGAAAAAGAAGATTTAATAGTTTTCTATTATTTTGAAAGATTCCTCTTAAATCTTCTGGAATAGTAAAAACAACATGACGATGACGCCATTTAAATAGTTTAGAAAAGATAGAAATAGCTCTATCTTCATTGTATTTATTACCACAAGAAGAACAGAATCTAGTTTTACAAGTATTAGGGACAACTTTTTCCTTATCACAAATAGGACATTTATAAACAGAATAACCAAGAAGAAAAGTTTTACATTTAAGAAATTTATCAATTACAATATTGATAATAGGACGTCTTTTAATATGAGAATATTTAGTTTGATAATCATCCCAATGATCTTTAAAAATTTCTTTAATAGTAAAAAATACTTTTCTAATAGAAATACGTTCTTTATAATTTTCAAAATCTTTATCTTTACTAGTACACAATATCATATAACATCACTTTAAACTAAATTTTACCAATAAATTTTGATTAAAGCAAAAAAAAATCACCCGTTAGGGTGAAGGGTGAAATTTATTTCACCCCTTTTTTATTTACTAGGAATTTGCTTCCGTAAAAAAATAAACAAGATTATTTAATTTTGATGTATAATTTAGATAGGTGATATTATGGCAATAACTAAGACTAAATTTATAAATTATTCAAGGTGTCCAAGATATGTAGCTTTAGATGATTTAAAAAAAGAAAAGTTAGATAGTATGATTTCAATTGAAGAATATAAAAAAGAGGAAGAATTAGAACATATTACAGAGTTACTTGGTGGCATGTTTGATGAAAATGGCAATGATTTAATTGATGTTAAAAATGAACATTTAGAGACGATGATGCCATATTATAATAAAGTTGAGATTTTAGCTGGTGAACTGGCTTCGAAATATTTTAAGGGGGATTTTAAGTTTTCAAAAAGTACTTATAATCAGGAAAGCTTTGATGCGGTGGTTGATAATATTAGATATTTGTGTTATGTAGATATATATAATGAAAATGATGATGGTATTAATATTATTGAGGTTAAAGCTACGACGATGAAGAAATATTTAGCTTTAGGAAGTAAGGAATATTCTATATTTAAAAAAGGTGATGATGGAATATATTATTTACTTGAGGATTTGAATTTGAATATAGAAGATTATATGCCATTTAAAGTTTATGAGAGAAATAGAGATAAGTTATTTGATAAATATTCGGCTCCTGGACATTATATTTATGATATTGCAGTTCAAAGATTTATTATAGAAAATGATTTGAAAAGTCATGGTGGTAATAAGAATGTTAAATATTATTTAGCGGTTTTAAATAGTAATTATGTTTTTGATGGGAAGTGTGAAGGAGGGGAAGCTAAATATGATACTATAAATGGTGAAGATATTATTTCATACATTGATGTGACGAGTGTTACAAGCTATTTAATGGATAAAATATATTTAGATAGTAAAAAGATAAAAAGGTATATAGATAATCTTAGTGGTGATAGGGTACCTTTAGGAGAATACTGTGAGTATAAAAAGACAGTTAAGTGTAAGTATTGTCCACTTTGTTTTGATATTTTGCCAGAAAAACACTCTATATTTGCTTATATAAATAATAATTTTGGTTTTAAAAAAGGCAATATTAAGTATGATACTTATGATTTGATTAATGATGGCAAGGTGAGTATGTTAGATATTCCTGATGAGATGCTTAATAGAGAGAAAAATAGGGTTCAAAAGGAGACTGTTATTAGTGGTAAAGCTTATATAAATGAAAGAAAAATTAAAGATGGTATTAAACAAATTACATATCCACTTTATCATTTAGATTTTGAAACTTTTCCTTGTCCACTACCTAGATATAAAGGTGAAAGACCTTATACACAGTCGGTATTTCAATTTTCTCTGCACGTTGAAAGAGAACCTGGAGTATGTGATAAAGAGAAAGATCATTATGGTTATTTGGCCCCTAATCACGATGATCATAGATTAGATTTGGTTAAGTTAATGTGTGATTTGATTCCTGATGATAAGATGGTTTTAGTTTATAATGATTCATTTGAAAAAACGAGGTTAAAGGAACTTGCTTATATCTTTCCTGAATATAGAGACAAATTGCTTAAAATAAGGGATAATGTGTTTGATTTGATGAATATTGTTAAGACTAAATCTTCTTTGTATGAAATGCTTGGTTATTCTAAGGATGAAGCGAAAATGTTTAATTATTATCATCCTGATATGGATGGTTCATTTTCTATTAAGAAAGTTTTACCTTTGTTTTCTAATTTGACTTATAAAGGTATGGAAGTTGGTAATGGGGTTGAGGCGATGGTTACTTATGCGTCTTTTCCTAAGTTATTACCACTAGATTATAAGTACAAGTATCAGAAATTAGTAGAGTATTGTCAGCAAGATACTTATGCTATGTTTGCGGTGCTTGATGGTCTTAGAAAAAGCGTTAAGTAATGTCAAATTTTGGCGTTTTTCTTGTATTTTTTTAAAAAGTGTTATATAGTTGGTTATAGGAGGGGTAACTATGATATATCCATCAATTGATGCATTACTACAGAAAATTGAATCAAAATATTTACTTGTTAATATTGCTTCTAAAAGAGCTAAAGAAATGGATGATACAAGTTATTTTCAAATGAAAGAAAATGAATATAAATCTTCAAAAAATATTGGTAGAGCTTTAGAGGAAATTAACAAGAATTTAATTCATATTAAAAAAAGTTAAATGAAATCAGCCATATAATTAATAGAATGGTTGATTTTTCTTTGATTTTATGGTAAATTATTAGAAGTCGGAGGGATACTATGGAAATACTTTTAATTATTGTATCTATTTTATTAATTGCAATTGTCCTTTTACAAAGTGGTAAGGCTGTAAGCCCAGATAGTAATATTATGGGTGGTAATGATGAATTATTCGCAAACCGTAAAGAAAGAGGCGGAGAATTATTTATAACTAGATTAACGGCTCTTTTGGGTGTGGTGTTTTTTGCTATTTGTATTGCTATGAATTTTATAAAATAGGTAAATATATTGTCAAATAGATGGTTATGAGTTAACAAAGTAATAGAACTTATGATAAAAAATATATGGAGTTCTATTATTTTTTTTTGTAATTTGGTATAATTAAATATAAGGTGAGAATTTATGAACATATATGGAAAGTCTCTTAAGGAATTAGAAAGTTATTTTTTAGATATTGGTGAAAAGAAATTTAAAGCTATTCAAGTGTATGACTGGCTTTATAAAAAAAGAGTTCATTCATTTGATGAGATGACGAATGTTAAAAAGAATGTTATAGAAAAATTAAAAGAAGATTTTAATATGAATAAACTTAATATATTAAGAGTTCAAAATGGAAAAGATGTTCATAAATATTTATTTGAACTTGATGATGGTCAAAAAGTTGAAGCGGTTTTAATGAATCATGATTATGGCAATAGTTTATGTGTGTCAACGCAAGTTGGGTGTAATATGGGCTGCGCTTTTTGTGAAAGTGGTAGACTTAAAAAGGTTCGTAATTTAGAAACTTATGAAATGGTATTGCAATTACTTTTGGTGGAAGAAGATTTAGGTGTTAGAATTTCACATGTTGTTTTGATGGGAATTGGAGAGCCTTTTGATAATTATGATAACGTAATGAGATTTATTGATATTATCAATAGTGATTATGGTACCGCGATTGGAGCGAGACATATTACAGTATCTACTTGTGGGATAGTACCTAAAATAAAAGAGTTTACGAAAGAAAAAAGACAGGTTAATTTAGCTATTAGTCTGCACGCTCCTAATGATAAACTTCGAAGCAAGCTTATGAAGATTAATAAAGTGTATCCACTTAATGAGGTTATGGATGCTATAAAAGAGTATTTAAGGGTTACTAATAGGAAGGTTACTTTTGAATATATTATGCTTGATGGAATAAATGATAGCGATGAATGCGCTATAGAACTTGCTCATTTACTTAAGGGTTTAACGGCTTATGTTAATTTGATACCATATAATGAGACTAGTCATATAGAGTTTAAGAAAACAAGTAGAGATAAAATAATGCATTTTTATGATATACTTAAGAAAAATAAAATAAATGTGACGGTGCGCAAGGAGTTTGGCAGTGAAGTCAGTGCTGCTTGTGGGCAACTACGTAGTAACTTTGAGGAGGGAAAATAATGGAATTTTCATATTTGACTGATCCTGGACAAGTCCGAGATCATAATGAAGACAGTGTAACAATTGTAAAAAATGAAGCTGGTGAAATTTTGATGGCGGTTGCCGATGGTATGGGTGGCCACAAGGGTGGTGAGATTGCTTCATCAATTGCAATTACTCATATCGGTAAGAGATTTATTGATACCTCTAGTGTTGGTAATAAAGATGAGGCAATTAACTTTTTAAAAGAGGTTGTTAGTGAAGCTAATATGCTTTTATATAAGTATACAGAAAACAATCCAGAGAGTGTTGGAATGGGTACAACAATAGTTATAGCTCTTTTGACAGATGAGTTTTTGCTTTTTGGAAATATTGGTGATTCTTCAGGTTTTGTTATTAAAGATAAAAAATTATATAAAATAACTAATGATCATACTTTGGTTAATTTATTAGTAAAATCTGGTGAAATTACAGAAGAAGAAGCTAAGGATCATCCGAGAAAGAATGTTTTGATGAGAGCACTTGGGGCTAATATTACAGTGGAAATGGATGTGTTTGATGTTGAGAGAGATGTTAGTGGAATACTTCTTTGTAGTGACGGACTTACTAATATGCTTGATGAAAGACAGATTGAGAATGTGCTAGATAGTGATTTAGATATAGATGCAAAGGTTCAAAAACTTATTAATAAAGCTAATAATCGTGGTGGAACAGATAATATTTCAGTTGCTTATTTACAGAAGGAGGAAATTAAATGATAACAAGGGGACAACTTATTAATGATCGTTATGAAATTATTAGGTCTATTGGTGAGGGTGGAATGGCTAATGTTTATTTAGCTCAAGATACTATTTTGGATAGAAAAGTTGCGGTTAAGATTTTAAGAGGTGATTTGGCCGAAGATGAAAAGTTTGTAAGACGTTTTCAAAGAGAAGCTATTTCTGCTAGTTCACTTAATGATCCAAATATTGTTGAGGTTTATGATGTTGGAGAAGATGATGGTAAATATTTTATTGTTATGGAATATGTTCAAGGTCTTACTTTGAAGCAACTTGTTAAAAAAAGAGGTAGTTTAACTTTACCAGAAGTGCAAGATATAATGCTTCAGCTTACTAGTGCGGTAGCGCATGCACATGAAAGTTATATTATTCATCGCGATATTAAACCACAAAATGTTATTATTTTAGAAGATGGAAGAGTTAAGATAATGGATTTTGGTATTGCAGTTGCTTTAAATGCGGGAGAGTTTACGCAGACTAATAGTGTTATGGGAACAGTTTATTACATACCGCCTGAGCAAGCTAATGGTGGAGCTGCAACTGTGAAGAGTGATATATATTCACTTGGAATTTTAATGTATGAGCTTGTTACAGGGCATGTTCCATTTAAAGGTGATAATCCAGTTGAAGTGGCTATTAAACATATGAATGAGCCTATTCCAAGTATTTGTGAGTATGATCCTGAAATGCCACAGTCTATTGAAAATATTATTTTAAGGGCATCGGCTAAGAATCCTAAGAATCGTTATGATTCGGCATGGGAGATGCATGAAGATTTAGAGACAGCTTTAGATAAAGATAGATTTAATGAGCCTAAGGTTGTTTATAAATACCGTGAAAAGGGATTTGAGGATGATGAGTCAGTTCCTAAGCAAGGTAGAGCGGCTAGAAATGCCGAAAAAGATGAAAACAAAAAAGATAAGAGAATGAATAAAGCATTAATTGCAGTGGGAACGATTGTGGCAATACTTATTGCAGCTTTGATATTTGTATTTATTGTATGGCCAAAGATTTCTGATAAACCGGATATTGAAATTCCAGATGTTAAGGGTATGACGGTTGAGCAAGCCGAAAGTACTTTGGAAGATAAAGGTTTTGAAGTTAGTGGTAAAACTAAGAAAGAAGCTAGTGATGATGTCGATGAAGGTAAGGTTATTGGAACTGATCCTGAGATAGGAGAGAGTTTGAAAGAGGGCTCTGAAATATCACTTATTGTGTCTAGTGGTTCAGAAAAGATTGAGATAGATGATTATACTGGCGAAGATTTTGACAAGGTTAAAGAAAAACTTGAGGAAGCGGGAATTAGAGTGCTAAGTGACCCTAAAGATGTTTCGGCAAGTGAAAATGTCAAAGAAAATACAATTATGGAACAAGATAAAGAACCTGGTACGAAACTTGGTGATGGTGATACAATTACTTTTGTTATTCCAAATATTTATGTAAGTTATCCTAACTTTACTGATGGAACTTATACAAGAGAAGACGTTCAGAAGTTCTGTGATGAGAATGGTCTTACTTTGTCAGTTACTGAGGTAGAAGATGCGAGTCAAAATGATGGGGCAGTTATATATCAAAATATGGCGGCTGGTAGTAAGGTTAGTAAGGGAGCTAATTTAAGAATAAAAGTTGTTAAAAATCCAGTACAAACAACTCCTGAAACAGAACCTAGTGATACTGGAGATATTGAGTAAATGCAGGGAAAAATAATTAAGCAAATTAGTAATGATTATACAGTAAAAAGTTTAGATGGTTTATATGTGTGTAAGGCTAGGGGGAAGTTTAGGAACCTTGGCCTTTCGCCAAAAACTGGTGATGAGGTTCTCTTTGATGAAGAAAATAAATATATTTTAGAAATATTACCTAGAAAGAATGAGCTTTATAGACCTGTAGTTGCAAATGTTGATATATTACTAATTATTACTAGTTTAAAGAAACCAGATTTTTCTTCAAATTTACTTGATAAGTTTTTAGTTATATGTGAGTATAATAGGGTTAGACCAGTTATTATATTTACGAAAGCTGATTTACTTAGTAAAGATGAGATGAATGAAATTAAGCCGATAATTGATTATTATAAGAAAATTGGTTATGAGGTTTATATGAATGATGATATTTCTTCAATTAAAGAAATATTTTATGGTAAAGTATGTGTATTTGCTGGACAAAGTGGGGCTGGTAAATCGACGCTGCTTAATAGAATAAATCCTAATTTGAATTTGAAAACAGGGGAGATTTCTCTTGCTTTAAATAGAGGGAAACACACTACTAGACATACAGAATTAATAGAGTTATGTGGTGGCTTGGTAGCGGATACACCGGGATTTTCTGCTTTGGATTTTACGGGTATGAGTAAGGAAGATATTCGCGATAATTTTATCGAGTTTAATTTATATAGAGATGAATGTCAGTTTAGAGATTGTTTTCACATTCATGAGAAAAAATGTAAGGTTAAGGAAAAGGTTTATGATGGGACAATTTTAAAAAGTAGATATGAAAATTATATAAATTTCCTAAAATGAGGTGATTATTAAATGGTTAAGATTGCAGGTTCTTTTTTGAAGATTCAAGATGATTTTGATAGGATAAAGACTTTAGACCGAGTTTGTGATATGATTCATTTTGATGTGATGGATGGAATGTTTACGGAGAAGAAAACTTTGCCTATAGAAAAAATGAAAGAGACTGTTTTAAGTTTAGATAAACCTTTTGACGTGCATTTGATGGTTAGAAATTTAAAAAAATATATTGATGAAGTGGCTATTTTGAATCCTAGTTATATTACTTTTCATTTAGAGGCTTCTATAGATGCTTTGGATATTATTAATTATATTCATGATAAGGGAATTAAAGTTGGAATTGCAATTAATCCGGCAACTGATATTGATAAACTTTATCCATATTTAGATTTGATTGATTTAGTACTTATTATGAGTGTGAAAGCTGGAGCTGGTGGACAGACTTTTATTGATATTACGGATAGGTTAAAAATTGTTTTAAAGTATCGTGAGGATAATAATTTATCTTATGTGATAGAGGTTGATGGTGGAATTAATGATACAACTATTCGTTATGTTCGTGATGCTGATATAGTGGTTGCGGGTTCTTTTATTACTAATAGTGACAATTATCAAAGTCAAGTTTATAAGTTGAAAAGAGCTTTACGTAATGGATTTACTTTAGCTGAGTTGCTTGGAGTTATTGTTATTTTGAGTATTTTAGGACTTATTGCTTTTACAGCGATTGATAGTAATTTAAGAGAAAGTCGTTATGATACTTGTATGGTGCAAAGGACTAATTTAATTGAAGGAGCTAAGACGTTAGTGATTGATTATCCTGATTTGTTACCGGCAGCTTCTGGTCAGACAGTAATTCCAGTTCAGGTTTTAGATGGTGGTGGTACAGTTAATGGTCAGACAATTAAAGGTGGTTATATTGAAAAAGATTTGGTAAATCCAATGACTGATAAACCTTATATAGAATCTGATGTTAGTGTGATTATAACAAGTAATAATGGTAGTGATTTTGATTATACAGTTAATTTTGCTAATCCTGATGAGGATTGCCATGAGTAGGAGGCATGAGTATGAAAAAAATAATTTGTGATGGTAATGAAGCTTGCGTGCAGGCTTCGTATTTATTTAGCGAGGTACTTGGAATATATCCAATTACACCTTCTAGTCCAATGCCGGAGCTTATAGATAAGTGGTCTAGTGATGGTAAGAAAAATATATTTGGATTAGTACCTAAAGTTGTGGAGATGCAAAGTGAAGCTGGGGCTATTGGACTTGTTCATGGTATTTTACAAACGGGTGTTTTAGCTTCAACTTATACAGCTAGTCAGGGATTACTGTTGATGATACCTGATATGTATAAGATTGCTGGCGAGATGCTTCCTTGTGTAATTCATGTGGCAGCTAGGTCTTTAGCTACTCATGCGCTTAGTATTTTTGGTGATCACCAAGATATATATGCGACAAGAGCTACTGGTTTTTGTATGCTTGCTTCTTCTTCGGTTCAAGATGTTTATCATTTGTCTTTAGTTAGTCATTTAGCTAGTATAGAGTCTTCTTTACCGTTTTTACATTTCTTTGATGGCTTTAGAACAAGTCATGAACTTAATAAGATAAGTATTTTAGATAGTGATAATATTAAAAATCTTATTCCAAGGGATAAATTAGAAAAGTTTAGAAGTAGGGCATTAAATAGTGATAAACCGGTGACTAGAGGAACTAATCAAAATGGTGATATTTATTTTCAAGAGATGGAATCACGTAATAGGTTTTATTTGAATATTCCGGATGTTGTTAGTGATTATATGGATAAAATAAATAAATTAGCGGGAACTAATTATAAACCATTTAATTATTATGGTAGTTTAAATGCTTCAAAGGTTATTGTGGCAATGGGTTCTGTTTGTGAGACGATTAAGGAGTATATAGATTATAGTGATGAAGAGATTGGTTTAATTGAGGTGCATTTATATAGACCTTTTAGTTCTCAATATTTACTTAGTGTTTTACCGGATAGTGTTTCAAAGATTGCAGTGCTTGATAGGACTAAGGAAGCTGGAAGTGAAGGAGAGCCTTTATATTTAGATGTTGTAAGTAGTTTGAAGGAAAGAAATTTGAAAATATGTCATGGACGTTATGGATTATCTAGTAAAGATACTACTCCTGGTATGATTAAGGCTGTTTATGATATGCTTGACGATCCTAAGGATGAGTTTACGATTGGTATAGATGATGATGTGACTAATTTATCTTTGATTTATGAAGATATTGATATAAGTAATAGTACGGAAGTTTTGATTTATGGATATGGTAGTGATGGAATGGTTAGCTGTAGCAAATCATTACTTAGTACTATAGGTAATAATATGTATGTTCAAGGTTATTTTGAGTATGATTCAAAGAAGTCTGGTGGCGTTACTTGTAGTCATTTGAGATTTTCCGATAAGCCTATTGGTTCGACATATTTTGTACATAATCCGAAGTTGGTGGTTATCTCTAAGGATACTTATTTATCTATTTTTGACGCAATTAGTAATCTTAAGAAAGATGGAACACTTTTGATAAATACAGCTATGAGTGATGATAAACTTTTAGACGCTTTAAATCCATATAAAAGATTTTTAAAGGATAATAATATTACAGTTTATAGGGTAGATGCAGATGCGATTGCAAGAAAGCATAATTTAGGTATGAAAATTAGTATGATTATGGAGAAGGCTATATTTAAGTTAATAGATGGTGTAGATGAAGATAAGGCGACTTTAGAACTTGAGGATTACGTTATGCGCAAGTTTGGGGTTAAGAGTAAGGAAGTTGCTATTAATAATATAGAAGCGCTTAGAGATGTTTCACTTAGAAAAGTAGAACTCGATGATTTAGAGGAGGAATTAAGTTTTAAAGTTGATAGTATTTACGATGCTTTGGCTCATAGAAAAGGTAATAGTTTAAAAGTGTCTGATTTTAAAGGTTATGAAGATGGTAGCTTTATTCATACGGAGCCGGAGATGCAGAATATTTCAGAGTTTGTTCCTGAATGGATAAAAGAAAACTGCATTCAGTGTAGTATGTGTTCGCTTGTTTGTCCTCATGGTGTTATTCGTCCATTTTTACTTAATGAAGAGGAATATGCTAAAGCTCCAGATTATGTAAAAAATAAATGTAAACCAGCTTTGGGTGCACCTAATCATTATTATGTGATTGCTATTTCGGCTAAGAATTGTACAGGATGTGGTGTATGTATTAATACTTGCCCTGGGTTAAAAGGAAATAAGGCTTTGGCTTTTGGTAAGCTTACTGATAGTAAAAATGATATGGTGTTTGACTATTTAGTTAATAATGTTAGTGTGAAGGATAGTTTTAAGAAAGAAACGATTAAGGGTAGTCAATTACAAAAACCGAAATTTGCTTTTCACGGAGCTTGTGCAGGATGTGGAGAGACAGCTTATATTAAATTATTAACTCAGCTTTCTTCAGATAATTTAGTGATTGCGAATGCGACCGGATGTTCTTCTATTTATGGAGGGGAATTACCAAATGCTCCATATAGCGTTCCTTGGGTTAATAGTTTATTTGAGGATAATGCGGAATTTGGTTATGGTATATTAAGTGGTTTTGAGTATGGTCATAATATGGTTAGAGAGTATATGCTTAAACATAAAGATGAATTGTTCTCTAAATGGCTTAATAATTCTAATGATTATGATATTACTAAGGAAGTTGCTTTAAAAATCAATTATGAAAAACATCCTAGATTGAAAGAGCTTAAGAATTATATAGTAGCTAAAAATGTGTGGGCTATCGGTGGCGATGGCTGGGCTTATGATATTGGCTTTGGTGGAATTGATCACGTACTTTCTAGTGGTGATAATATTAATATTTTAGTTTTGGATACTCAAGTTTATTCTAATACTGGTGGTCAGGCTTCTAAGTCGACACCAGAAGGAATGGTAGCTCAGTTTGCGGCTCATGGTAAGAAGAATTATAAAAAAGATTTAGCACGTATTGCTTTGTCTTACCCTAATGTTTATGTAGCGCAGGTGTCATTAGGGGCAAATATGATGCAGACGATAAAGGCTTTTAATGAGGCGATTAAGCATGATGGACCGTCAATTATAATTGCGTACTGTCCTTGTATATCTCATGGTATTAAGGCTGGTATGGGCTGTTCGGTAGAGGAAGAAGCTTTAGCTACTAAATGTGGATATTTTCCAATATTTAGATATGATGGAAGTAATGATAAATTTACTTTAGACAGTCCTAATCCTGATTTTAGTTTATATGAAGAATTTTTAAGTAATCAAACTAGATATAGTATGCTTAAGACAGTGAATCCAGAGAATGCAGATGTGATGCTTAAGGCTAATAAGGAAGAAGCTATTAAGAGATTTAATTATTATAAGAGTTTAGTAAAATAGTTTTTAAAAATGTTATTTTAAAATGAAAGAGAAACAAGTGATTTATCGAAAATATTACTTGTTTTTTTTTTTTTTTTTTGTGTGATATCTTGGATATGGATAGGATAGGAGAGGCAAAAATGAAAGAGAAAAAGAACCAATATATCAAGACAAATATAATAGGATTTGTAATAGGCGGTCTTATAATAAGTGGAGTTGCAGTGTATGCGGTAGTTACTTTTCCAAGTAATGAAGTTATATATGATAATGGGACAAGTGGTTTAGAATCAAATAATGTTCAAGGAGCAATTGACGAACTTTATAAAACATGTACAGAGGAACCATCAGCTTCAGATACTATAACTGACTTGTTACCAAGTAATCCAGATGAATTATATGAAGATGAGCATGGAGATATCAGATATTATGGTGCAACTCCAAATAATTATGTTAGCTTTAATAATGAATTATGGAGAATACTAGGAGTAATAGATGGAAAAATAAAAATAATCAGAAATGAAAGTATAGGAGATATGCAATGGAATTCAACTTATAACAATAATTGGAATAATGCATCATTAAAGAGTTATTTGAATGGGGAATACTATAATAGTATAGATGGAACATATAAAAATATGATATCAGAGGAAACGTATTATTTGGGAGGAGCAGCAGGTAGTAATTATAGAACCTTAACAGCAAGTGGTTACTATAATGCCGAAAGAGATAGCAGTCAAGTATATAGTGGAAATCCAGCAAGTACAACACAATATATAGGATTAATGTATCCAGATGATTATGGATATGCGGCAGGAAGTAGTTGTTTATCAACCGCACTTAATGTCTATGATGGTAGTTGTAAAAACAGTGATTACTTATCAGGAGTAACTGAATGGTTACAGACGCCTGATGCCGGTAATGGTTCCACTGCGGCCCGTTTGATCAGTTCTGGCTTTGTCGACGTTGGCAACCATGTGACCGGCTCCTACGACGTCCGTCCAGTCTTATATCTAAACACAAATGTACAAATCACAGGAGGTGATGGGTCTCAAAGTAATCCATATACTTTGGGTTAACTAATAAAAGCATACTTCTTTAAGGTATGCTTTTATATATTTAAGGCTTTTTTGACATGTTTATATTGATGAAGGGTGACGATAATTATATTTATACCAGTTGCCCATACTAAGGACCATAATCCAATATGAGAGAAGCAAAGAATAAATAATGTTATGGTTCTAACTATGGTACCAATTAAGGTTCCACGCATGGCTTCTTTGGCTTTACCCATAGCTTGAAGTGAAGCGGTTAGAGGGGCTTGGATATAATGTAAGAGGGCGATTGGGGCTAATATTTTAATGTAATTGGTACCGATGGTTGTATTATAAATTAATTTCATTGGTATTCCTGGAATTAACTCAAATATTATGGTAGCGGGAATACCAATTAGTAAGGATATAAAAATGGCTAATTTAATTTTATTCCAAACATATTTATAGTGTTTTCTACTATGAGCTTTAGAAATATTTGGTATTAGAGCTTGAGAAATGGCTCCGGTGAAGAATGATGGAAGTAATATTAGTGGCATAACATAACCATTGATAACTCCATATTCATTAACAATAAAATTATTTGAATATCCACTTTTGATAAGTCCATAGGTTAATATGATAGGTTCTAAAAATGCACCTATAGAACCGATGATTCTACTCATGGTGGTTGGTATGCCAATAGAAAATACTTCTTTAATATTTCCTTTATTTGGTTTTAAATCTTGTTTGGTTATTTTAAAGTTTTTCGGAATAAAGAAAAATAGAACAAAGATTGATGTTAATTCGCTTATGACATTTGTTAAGACGATAAAAGCTACTGCATATTCTATACCTAGTTTTAAAAAAATAGGAATTCCAATTATGATAGCGATTAATCTAACAAAGTCTTCAGTGACATTTGATAAAACATGCGGAAACATTTGTTGTTTACCGAAAAAATATCCTCTTAGAATACTTGATATACTGATAAATGGTAGGACGAATCCAATACATATTATAGCCCAGTAGCACCTATCTTCATTAAGCAGAGTGTGTGATATATATCCTGCGGTTAGGAATAGTAGAATAATTATTACGATGTTTAAAGCTAATGATATTGGAATAACAGAAAAAACTAGGTTTTTATTGTTTTTATTATCTTCGGCGACTAATTTACCGATGGCTACTGGGAAGCCTAACTGTGCTAAAGCCATAAGCATGATGAAAGTAGGGGATATTAACATATATATTCCCATGCCTTCGGTGCCAATTAGTCGTGCTAAAACTATTTTTATAAACATGCTTATAATTTTAGTTAAAAATCCGCCGATTAAAAGTAAGATAACTGATTTTAAGAAGATATTTTTTTTCATATTAGAATATATGCTTTTGAAAAAAAATTAAAAACTATCAATTTTCCAAATTAGTAAAAAAACACATACAAAAACTAAAATTTTATATAACAAAAATCTGAAATTGGGTATATTAAGTATGTTCAAAACCTGAAATTAATCATTTGCTTACTTTCTTTACTTTGTATATATTACTTTTCTGAAAGGAGAGGTTATGACAAAGTTAAAAGAAAAAAAGTTTTATAAAGCGACAAATGATCAAGTATTTAAAGCTATATTTACCCCAAAAAGAAATAGAGATTTATTAAAAGAATTTATAAAAAGAAGTTTAAAGGGAATATTAGAAATTAATTTAGATGATTTAAAAATACTATCATCAGAGTTACCTAAAAATAATGCGGGTATAAAAGGTAAAACTGTTGATGTTTTAGCTGAAACAAAAACAGAGGTATATTATATTGAACTCAATAGTGAACATTATCCATCATTACATAGAAAAAATGCGGCTTATATATTTAGTAAATATTCAGAAGAAACTAAAGTAAGTGAGACATATGATAAGATGAAAATATTTATTCAAATTAATTTTACTAAAGGCTTAAGTAAGAATGGCCGAAGTTTAGAGATATATACATTAAAAAATAAACATAATGATAAAGTGTATATAGATAATTTAATAATAATAGAGTTCAATATAGATAAAATAAAAGAAATGTGGTATAGTGGTAATAAAGAATTAGCTTTTATTGCCGCATTAGATGCGGATAATGAGGAGCTAGATAAAATGTGTAAGGGTGATGAATATATGGAACTATTTGAAAAAGAAGTTAGAAGATTAAATAAGAATCAAAAGTTTACTGAGTTTATGACGCCAGAAGAAGAAAATGAAAAATTAATTAAAACACTAGCTTCTGAAGCTAAAACTGAAGGTATTAAAATTGGTCAAAAAGAAAATAATTTAAAAGTTGCTAAAAAAATGTTAGAAAATCATATAGCTTTAGATATGATTTCTAAAATAACTGGTTTATCACAAAAAGAATTAAAAACTTTAGAATAGATTTGTTGAAGTAGAAATAAATTTAATTTTAAAAAGAGCATTAGGCTCTTTTATTTTTTTTTGTAAGTGTTAATGAGTTTGTATATTTAAGGTCATTTATAATTGTTTGTTGCATTTGAAATTCTGGTGTAGGATTGTTTTCCATTTGTTTTAGATATGTGTCATATAATGTTTCATATTCGTCTAATTCAAGAGGATAGCTAGCTAGAAAATTTATATTTAGAGTTAATGATTTGTCTGCTATTATAAGTTGGTCTGGAATAACAATAATTGGAACTAGATTAGTTATTTTAATAGTAGGATATTGACTTGGTATGCTTTCTAATTCAAAGTAATTAGGCATTGGTAGATTAGTTGGTTTATTGATATTAAGAATCAAATTTAGTTCTCTTTCACCATATACTATATATTCTTTTTCTTCATTTTTATCATTTTTAATTGTTATGGCAAACATTTATAATCATCTCCTTAAGGTTTTAATATAATATCATTTTTTTTATAATAATACAATGGTTTATGGATTAGTTTTTGACTTTAGGACTTTAAAATTAAGAAAAATTAATATATAATGTTTATATATATAGGGGATGAGATTATGGATTTAGAATTTAATTCTTTAGAAGAACTTTATAATAGGCTTAGACCAGCTTTGAATACTAAAATGTCAGAGCTTAGGGCAAATGGTTATGGTTATTTAAAACCAGAGGATATTTGGAATTATTTGAAGGAGACAAGGTGGCATAATAGTCATGATTTAATGCTTAGTGATATGGTGAGTGATATTTTAAATGTTGACGATGTATTAGTTGATGACTATTTTAAAGAAAAAATAAGTGAAAAAAGTCGTAAAATTTATTTTGATATTTAAGAAGGTGATTTTATGAGTAAGCATCTAAAAGATTTAACTATTGAAAAGTTGATGGATAAAATTAAAACTTATATTACGGATGAAAAAGAGTTAGCAATTATTGATAAGGCTTATAAGTTTGCCTATGAGAAACATTTTGATCAAAAACGTTTAACTGGTGAGGCTTATATTATACATCCTTTAAATGTCGCATATATTTTAACTAGAACTAATGCAGATTATGAAACTTTGTCAGCCGCTTTACTTCATGATGTGGTTGAGGATTGTAATGTATCTGTTCAAGAAATAGAAGAGATGTTTGGACATAATATCGCTGTATTAGTTGATGGGGTTACAAAAATTAATAAGTTAAATTTATCTGGAACAACAGAGGCTTTAATTAATAATCAAAGGAAAATATTGGTTGGTTTATCTGAAGATGTTAGGGTTATTATTATTAAACTTGCTGATAGGCTTAATAATATGCAGACACTTTTTGTTCATAGTGAGAAGAAACAAAAAGCTACTGCTAGGGAAACTTTGGATATTTTAACACCAATAGCTGATAGACTTGGTATTAATAGTATTAAGCAAGATTTGGAAGAACTTTGTTTACGTTATTTAAAACCTGATGAATATTATGATATTGTTGAGAAGCTTAATGCGACAAAAGCTGAACGTGATAATAGTGTGGCTAAGATGATTGAGAGTGTGTCCGAACTTTTAAATAAGCATGATATTAAGCATGAGATTTTTGGCCGTTCTAAGAGTATATATAGTATTTATAAGAAGTTAGAAAAAGGTAAGAGGTTTAGTGATATATATGATTTACTTGCTTTAAGAATTTTAGTTGATACAGAGCAGGATTGTTATCAAGCACTGGGAATTATTCATTCTAAATTTAGACCTAAACCTAAGAGATTTAAGGATTATATTGCGATGCCAAAGACAAATATGTATCAATCACTTCATACAACGGTGTTTGGAGTAGATGGCCAGCTTTATGAAATTCAAATTAGAACTTATGAAATGGATAGAGTAGCAGAATATGGTATTGCTTCACACTGGTCTTATAAGGAAAAGGGTTCGGTTAAAGCCGTGATGCAAAATGAGATGGAACAAAAGTTACAGTTTTTTAGGGCTATTATGGATTTGAAAAGGGAGCAAGATAATCCTGAAGAATTTGTAAATACTGTAAAGAAAGAAGTTTTTCAAAATACAATTTATGTTTTTACGCCGCTTGGTGATGTTATTGAGCTTCCTAATGGATCTACACCGATTGATTTTGCTTATAGGGTTCATACAAATGTTGGTGATAAAGCGACAGGAGCTATTGTTAATTCTCACATGGTTCCCCTTGATTATGAACTTAAAAGTGATGATATTGTTAAAATTATTACTAATAATAATTCACCTGGTCCTAGTAGAGAATGGCTTAATATTGTTAGAACAACACAGGCTAAGAATAAAATAAAAGCTTTCTTTAATAGGGTTAATAAAGAAGAGAATTTAAAGAAAGGTGAAGATATTTTAAGTAAGGAATTACGTAAGCAGAAGATAAGTAATGATGAGTTTTTTGATGACGAAAAGATTAAGAAGTTACTTGGTGATTTAAAATTTAATTCAATAAATGAACTTTATGGTAATTTGGGTAGTGGTAAATTATCTATAAATACGGTTATGGATAATTATTTGAAAAAGGAAGTTAGTAAGGAAGAAAAGATTATTGAGAAGGCTACTAAAGGTGGTCAAAAGCAAAATGTAAGTAATAGTTTGGTTTCAATTGCTGGTATTCAAGATATTAAAGTTAATTTAGCTTCTTGCTGTAATCCGGTACCTGGTGATAGAATTGTTGGATATATTACTAAAGGTTATGGGGTTACAATTCATAGGATGGTGTGTCCTAATGTGGCCGAGCTTGATGAGAGATTAATCGAAGTTAAGTGGAATACAGATGATAATAAACTTCCAACTACTATACTTGTTAGGTCTAATGGTTTAAATAATACTTTAATTAATATTATTTCGAAGGCCACTAATAATGATATTCCAGTTAGACAGTTTAATAGTCATCGTTCTAAAGAAGATGAGGCTATTGAAATGACAGTACTTGTTAAAAATAAGGAACAACTTTTAAAACTTATGAATGATATTAAGATGATACCAGAGGTTACTGATGTGGAAAGGTTAATAAAATGAGAGTGCTTGTTCAAAGAAGTTTGAAATCTAGTGTTTTAGTTGATAATAAAGTTGTTGGTAAGATAGATAAAGGGGCTGTTTTATTTGTTGGTTTTACAGACGGTGATGGTGAGAAGGAAATAGATTATATGGTTAATAAAGTTTTACATTTACGTATTTTTGATGATGAAAATGGAGTTATGAATAAATCTATTTTGGATACTGGTGGGGCTATTTTGAGTGTTTCGCAGTTTACATTATATGCGGATACTTCTAAAGGACATAGACCTAGTTATGTTAAAGCATTAGAGAGTATAAAAGCTTTAAAATTATATAAAATATTTAATGAAAGACTTAGTGAGTTTGTGGAGGTTGAAACAGGTAAGTTTGGAGCTGAAATGCTTGTAAATATTCAAAATGATGGACCTGTTACGATTATGTTGGAAAAAGGTGAGGTTTAAGTGATAAAAAATAGGATAGATTTTAAACTAATTAATTTTGTTTTAATCGTTTTGGCTGTTTATCTAATTTATCAAACGAGAGATTTTTGGGTTGGAACAATTAGTTTACTTTTTAATATTTTACTTCCGTTTTTGATTGCATTTGCGATTGCTTATGCTTTTTATCCGATTGTAAAAAAACTTACTGATAGAAATATTCCTAAGGGTTTTGCAATGTTTTTGGTTGTTGGGTCTGCTATTGGAGTGTTTGTGGTAGTTATTGCGTTGATTACTCCGACGATTATGAGTCAGCTTACTAGTTTATTTAATGGTATTATTTCATTTTTAAGGGAATTGTCGTCTGATTATAATATTAATTTTAAGGATATTCAAAATACTTTATCGATTAGTTTTAATGATACTTTGGAAAAGGTTGGAACTTATATTTCTAATGGAGCTTTGAGTTTTATTGGGGTATCTATAGATTATATTTCGAAAATATTTATTATTTTAGCTTCTTTTATTTACTTTTTGGCTGATATGGATAAGATAAGAAGTTTTGTTAAGGAATATTTATGGCAGAAATCTAGAAAGTTATATAATTATGTGGCTGTTCTTGATGATGAAATGAGAAAATATATTGTTGGTTTTATGAAGATTGTGATTATTTCTTTTTTCGAGTATAGCTTAGTTTATACGCTTATTGGACATCCAAATGCTTTAATGCTTGGTACTTTAGCTGCACTTGGTAATTTGATTCCATATTTTGGTGGTATTTTTACGAATATTGTAGCGGCAATTACGGCTTTTGTGATTAGTCCAGCTTTGTTTATTAAAACTTGTATTGTATTTTTAGTATTTTCTGCGGTTGATGGTTATATAATTAATCCGTTTGTATATGGCAATAGTAATCAAGTTCATCCACTGGTTGTAATTATTTCAGTGTTTGCGGGTGGTATTTTATTTGGTGTACTTGGTATTGTTATTGCTTTACCGGTAGCTATTATTATGATTGCGACGTTTAAATATTTTAGAAAAGATATTGTGAGTATAAATAAAAAAAGAAAATACAAATTACAAAGGAAAAATGGCTTTTAAAGCCTTTTTTTGTTATAATTTTGTTAGAGGGTAGTGTGATGAAAAGAAAGTTAACATATCACGGTAAGAAAAGGGTAAATGAAAGGGCTATGATTTATGAGAGTAAAGCAGCTTTGGTTAGACGGGTGTCGATGCTTGGGAAAACTCGAAATATGTATAGGGGTAAATTTTATCAATATTTGTTAAGTAAATCTAATAGGGGTGCGCAGGTGAAGGTGTATAATGATTATGTTTATATTATGTCTAAGAATTCTCGTAGATTGATTACACTTTATCCAGTGCCTGAGAAGTATTTACCTATTAAGCAATATGAAATTCCGAGAAATGTAATATCGATGGCTATGAGAGTAAATAGTTTTTTGGGTAGGCCAGTAATTATTGTAAAAAAAGATGATAGCTATGTAAAAGGTTATATTTTAAAGGAATTTGTTGCACAAACTATGAAAAATGTTATGGTTGTTAGCGATGGAGAGAAAGTTGTTATCGATATTGAAAATATTAAGGAAGTAAAAGAGATGAAAACAAAGACTATTTAAGGGTTTTAGTATCTTGCTTTTAGTGTTAAATTATGCTATATTTGAAATGTTATGCTAGATGGTAGGAAGAAGGGTATTTCGTTATGGATTTTTTAACTATAAAAGAATTTATAAAAGATGCTGTTAAATTTATTTTAGTTGTATTTTGTTTTGTATTTTTGATGGTTTATGTTGTTTCGGTTACACAGGTTGTTGGTGATTCAATGTCACCAACTTTGGAAAATCAAGAAGTACTTATTTTAAATAAAGCTAAGTATCGGTTCTCTGATGTTAAAAGAGGTGATATAATTGCTTTTACTTATGAGGATACTAAGTATTTGATAAAACGGGTTATTGGAATGCCAGGAGAATATGTTTCAATAAAAGATAATAAAGTTTATATTAATGGATATTATTATGTGGAGGATTATTTAAAGGATGTCGACACTCCCGATTTTGAATTAACTGATTTGGGGTTTGCTAAAATACCTGATGATATGTATTTTGTTTTAGGGGATAACCGAGATAATTCTTTGGATAGTAGAAAAATTGGTCTAGTTAAGAAAAGTGATATTATTGGCGAGGTGGCAATGAGATTTTGGCCTATTACAAAAATAGGGGTTTTATAAGTATCTTAAATTAACTTTAAGATACTTTTTTTGTGATGTTTTTGTGCAAAAGAAGTGAAAATTTGTTGCAATTTTATAAAAAAATGATACAATATAGGTGTGAAGGAGTGGATTGTATGGATAAGAAGAAAATAGGACTTATCGCTATACTTCTATTTTTGCTTATTGGTTTAGGATCGTTTGTTTTCGCAAATCCTGACAATGAGGAAAATTTTGAAGGACGCGAGCCAAGTGGTAGAGAGGAAATCGATTCTAAAGGTGATGGGGAATCTACTAAAGATGACGGTGATGTTTCTGATAGTGAAACTCTAGTAACTGGTGAATCAGATGGTCAAAATAATGGTCAAGCTACTGATAACCAAAGAGCAGCTAGAAATGTTAGAAATACAACTACAACTGGTGGCACCAATGGTGTGACTGGTGGTAACGGTAATAATGGCGGCAATACAACTACTGGTAATGGTGGCAGCACAATTGATTATTATGCTGATGCATTAAAGGCAGTTGAAACTGCAGAATCTTCTCTAAGCCAAGCTGATGTTGATAAAGCAACAGAGCTTGTAAAAAAAGTGACTAATCAAGAACAAAAAGATGCTTTAACAGATCGTCTTAATGATGTTCAAGATATTATTGATGTTACATCTTTAGTTAGTAGATTAGAAACTATGGTGGCTGATTCTACTGATCGAAACGGAATTTTAGATTCAATTGATTTCCGTGATAAAGAAAAAGTAGAAGAGTTAGTCAACGATTTAAAAAATGGCGATGTTAAAGATGATTTAGTAGGCCGTTTAGAAACTGTTAATAAGATATTAAATGATAATGATGGTCCAGTTATCAAAGGTATTGATAATAATAGTTTTACAAGAAAAGATGTTGAACTTACAATCAATGATGACAACGATGTTACTATTAAGGTAACAAAAGATGGTACTGAAGTAGATTATACAGGTAAATTTACTGAAGAAGGTACTTATGTTATAACTGCAGTAGATGCTGCATTCAATGAAACAATTTTGACATTTACAATTGACAAAACAATGCCTGTTATCAAGGGTGTAGAAGATGGTGGACTTTACAATCATGCTGTAACAGTTACTATCGATGAGGTTAAGATTCAAGACGCAAAATATTTATATGAAGGTAAATGGTATTCATTTGAATCAGGTGCTACATTCGATAAAGATGGTACTTACTTTATTAGAGTGACTGATGCTGCTTATAATAAGAAAGCAGAACTTACATTTACGATTGATACAAAAGTTGAAACACCTAAATGGGTTTATGTTTTAAATGTTTCTGATGAAAACAATCGTCAGACTATTAGAAATGGTCAAACTTTGAGAGTTGAAGTTAATAGTAAAGAAGAATTAACTGAACTTCCAGTTCTTACGATTGGAAATGGTCAAAGTGCGACAGCTAGAAAATGTAGTCAAGAAGATTATGGCTATGTATGTGTAATTGATCTTAAGATTGATAACACAGTTGCAAAATTAGAAGATGGAAAAGAAATTCCATTTACAATTACAAATATTAAAGATAAAGCAGGTAATACTTTAACATTAGATAATGATGATGTTACTTCTACTAAGGAATATGGTCAAGTAACTTATGATGAATCTGCACCTGTTGTTAAGTCATTAGGTATTACTGATATTGATGAATACAAAGATGAAACAGGAAAACTATATATTAAAAATGGTGGAACTGTTCGTGTATTAATTTATTTTGAAGAAAAATTAGGTACTGAACCTACAGTTAAATTAGGTGGTAAGGAGTATAAAGCTACTTATCGTGAAGCTAGTTCACGTCCAGAGGATAATAGTTATGCATATTATGCAGATATTAAAATTACTGATGAGATGAATTTAGCTGATGGAATTATCCCATTTGAAGTTTATGGATATACTGATAAAGTTGGAAATGTTGGTACTTTATTAACTCAAGCTGATGTTAATAGTAAGACATATCCTAGTGTTACATTAGATAACACAAAACCAGTGTTAAAAGCGGCTAATATTTTAGTAGATGGTGATGCTAATGAGCAAAAATATTTCTATGCAAAAATTGGAGACACTATTTACTCTTATGTTAGATTTAATGAACAATTAAAGGAAATGCCAACATTTACTTTAATTAATGATGGCAAAAAATATGAAGTAGCAGATGTTACTGAAAGAGCATATGACAATGGTGAATATGGTTATTCAATTAGATATACTATCGATGAAAATACAAAAATGACTGATGGTGAAATTACAATGTTAGTCACTAACATTCAAGACAAGGCTGGAAATAAATATGCTGATATTAATAAACCATCAAATGGTCATGTAGTTTATTTTGATAAAACTGCACCTAAGAAAGTTTCTTTGAAGATTAATTCTTCTTATAAAACAAATAAAGAATATGGTAAAGTTGGAGATTCATTCGGAGTTTACTTAGTTGTAGATGAAGAATTAGCTCAAAATCCTACATTTACAGTAAATGGTAAAGAGTATAAGGTTAATCAAACTGAAACAGTTAATAGTGGTTATAAATATGCTGCTGTGTATCCAATTACTGATGATATGAATGAGGGATTAGTAGAATTTACTATTTCTAATATTGTTGATAAAGCAGGAAATAAACTTAATGATTTAACAAATACTGATACTAATGAAACATTAGTTATTGATAAAACGGCACCAAAAGTACTTAGCCTTACACAAAAGTATGAGGATAAAGAAGGCGGAAGAATAAAAGTTACAATTACAACATCAGAAGAAATTTATGGTGATTTTGTAAATGAGTATGGATGGAGAAAAGTAAAAGAAAACACTTATGAAAATTATTTTTACAGAAGCAAAGATGTAAAAATTGATGCTACTGATATAGCTGGTAATGCAATAGACTATAGTTTTACGGTAGATTTAGATGCTCCACAAATCCTTAGTCTTACGCAAAAATATGAAAATAAAGAAGGCGGAAGAATAAAGGTTACAATTACAACATCAGAAGAAATCTATGGTGAATTTATTAATCAATATGGATGGAGAAAAGTAGATGTAAATACTTATGAGAATTATTACTATAGAAGTAAAGATGTAACAATTAATGCTACTGATAAAGTAGGAAATCCATTAGAATATAAATTTACTGTAGATGCTGATGCACCGCAAATTCTTAATATTACACAAAAATATGAGAATAAAGAAGGCGGAAGAATAAAAGTTACAATTACAACATCAGAAGATATTTATGGTGAATTTATTAATCAATATGGATGGAGAAAAGTAGATGTAAATACTTATGAGAATTATTTTTACAGAAGTAAAGATGTAACAATTAATGCTACAGATAAAGTAGGAAATCCATTAAGTTATAAATTTACTGTAGATGCTGATGCACCAAAAGTTTCTAAATTATTAGTTCATTCATCATATGAAACTAATAATGCTTATGGTAAAGTAGGAGATTATTTCGGAATTTACTTAAATGTAAATGAGGAATTATCTCAAGATCCAACTTTTGTTGTTAATGGTGTTGAATATAAAGTAAACCAACCAGAAGGTCGTAAAATTGGTGATAATTTATATCAATATGCAGTAGTTTATCCAATTACTGATGATATGAAAGAAGGAGAATTAGAATTTACTATTTCTAATATTGCAGATAAAATTGGAAATAAGACTAATGATTTAACTGCTGAAGATGGTGATCAAAAATTAATTATTGATAAGACTGCTCCTGAGTTAACATTAAAAGATAAAAGAGGTAAAAAATTAGACTTTGGTTGGTATACACATGATTTATATGTGGATATTGAAGATGCTAATGGTTATACCGCACTTTTAAATGGTGAAGAGTACAAGAGTGGTTCTAAAATTTCAGACCGTAAATCATATACTTTAGTAGTTACTGATAAAGCTGGTAATTCTGTAACAAAAGAATTTGGTATTGATAAGGATTCACCAAAAATTTCAGGTGTAAAAGATGGGGGTTATTATAATACTGCTGTAACACCTATAGTAAAAGAACCTAATTTAGTTAGTCTAACTTTAAATGGTGAAGCATATGAAAGTGGAACTCCTATTAGTGCTGAAGGCAAATATGTATTAGTTGCTACTGATATTGTTGGACATAAAACAACAGTAGAGTTTACAATTGATATTACGCCTGTCGCTTTGGTAGATATTCGTGTAAATTCAAATAATAAAAATGAAAATTATGCGAAAGTTGGAGATAAAGTTGGAATTTATTTAAATGTAAATGAAGAATTAAGAGAAAATCCAACATTTGTTATTAATGGTGTAACTTATAAAGTTAATCAAACTGCGGATGCTGAAAAAAATAATGGAAATTATATGTATGCTGTATTATTTGATGTAACTGAAGATATGCCAGAAGGAAAAGTTCAATTTAATATTTCTAATATTTACGATAAAGCAGGTAATCAATTAAATGATTTATCAAATACTAATACTAAAGAGGAAGTTATAATTGATAAAACTGCTCCAGTTTATAAATCTTTAGGTATTTATGGTGGAGAAAAGTATAATGATATTATGTATGTTGCTAATGGTGATAAAGTTTATATAAATGTTCAATTTAGCGAAAAGTTGGCTGTTAGTCCATATGTAAAAGTTAATGGCAAAGAAGTTTTTCAATATGGCGAACCGGTAGAAAATAAATCAGCAAGTGGTGAAAAATATTATATTTATTCAAAAGTATATAATGTTAATGATAAAGAAGGTCGTTTAAGTTTTGAAATTTATGGATATGCTGATGCTGCAGGTAATGAAGGAAAAAAATTAACTGCTGATAATACAACAATAGGTGGTCAAAATGGTAATATAGTAGTTGATAATACTGCGCCTTCTATTGGTGATTTGGAAAGTAATAAAGAATATACAGGTAGTATTCATTACGAAATGAGTGATAATAGCGGTTCATTTAAACTTTACTATGATTTAGGTCATAATTTTCAATCATGTGATGAATTAATATCAAAAGGCACTTTACTTGGCACTTTAACTGATACTTATGAAGGTGATTATTATATTGCTGGAAGTCATAAAGGTATTAGTGTTTGTTTAGTGGATGCTGCTGGAAATAAAACTTTCCGTAATAATATTTCAATAAATAATTAATAATTTAAAAAGGGAATTGCATTGATTCCTTTTTTTTTGTAAAATGGTAATAGGTGGTGTATTTATGGCATATATTAAGTTTAAAGAGTTGTCAAAATATTTTGATTTTAAAAGAGAAATAGATACTAAGGATTTGCCTGATTATGCTAGGGAATATGTAAGTGATAAGGAGACAATTATAGGTAGTTATAAAAATAGTAAGGATTATGTTGTTTTTACCGATAAGAAGATGATTTTGTTTGATAGGGATCCTTTAGCACTTACTTATAAAAAAATTCATATTTTTCCTTATGTTTCTATTTCTAGTAGTGCAATTAATTTTAAGCATGGTAAAGTAGAACTCTTATTTAGTTTTGATAGTGGTTATCAGCTTCATATTAATTTTATAGAAATGAATCATTTGAAAAAGGAAAAATTGAAGGCTATTTATAAGAAAATGATGAATTCTAAAATATAGTTTTGACATTTCTTTGGTAATATGTTAATATTTATTTGTAAATCGATGACGAAAGAATATTAAATATTCCCTCATATAAAGCGAGCTTGGTTGGTGGAAGCAAGTTATGATAGTATTTAATTCCTACTTTCAGAGTGGAATGCAAACATTTCCGGGTAAAACCGTTATATTAAATTAAGTAAATAAAAGGATGGTACCGTGCTTTAGGCACTCCTACGTATCATTCTTTTTTTGTTCTAAGGAGGAGATTTTATATGAAATTAAGTAATAGTTTTTTCTATACGATTAGAGATGATATTAAAGATGAGGATAGTAAAAGTGGTAATTTACTTGTACGTAGTGGTATGGTAAAAAAAGAGGCTAGTGGTGTTTATATTTTTATGCCAATGGGGCTTAGGGTAAAAAGAAAAATTGAGAATATCATTAGAGACGAAATGGATAAAGCGGGAGCTAATGAGGTTTTGATGCCGGCACTAATTCCTAGTGAAATTTTTCATAAGTCACATAGGTATGATTCTTTTGGCCCTGATATGTTTAAGTTAAATGATCGAAATGATAGGGAGTTTTGTTTGGGACCTACACATGAAGAGTTATTTGTTATGGCAGCTTCAGAAAAGATTAAATCATATAGGGATATGCCTTTTAATATTTATCAGATTCAGGATAAATTTAGAGATGAAGCAAGACCACGTTTTGGTTTGATTAGAACTAGAGAATTTACAATGAAAGATGCTTATAGTTTTGATACTAATGGTGAGACTGGTGAGATTTCTTATCAAAAAATGGTGACAGCTTATAAGAATTCTTTTGATAGAATGGGAATCGATTATAGAATAGTGCGCGCCGATACTGGGGTTATGGGCGGGGATTTGTCTGAAGAATTTCAAGCAGTTACGGATATTGGTGAAGATATTTTAGTGATGTGTGATAGTTGTGATTTTGGATCTAATATCGAGGTTGCACCCGTGAAAGCGGAAGAGTTTTCAAAAGAAGAAGTTAAGAAAATTGAACTTATAGAAACACCTGGTGTTAAAAGTATTGAGGATATAGTGTCATTTTTAAATATTGATGTTAAAAAAACAGTTAAGACGTTAGTTTATAATGTCGATGGTGAGGTTATATTTGCTTTAGTAAAAGGTGATAGGGATTTAAACGATACAAAGTTACGAAAATTATTTGGGGCTGAAAGTGTGGAGCTTGCTACTGAAGAAGAACTTAAAAAAATTACAGATGCGTCTTTTGGTTCTTTAGGTCCTGTTGGTGTCAATGTGAAGATTGTGATTGATAATGAGGTAGCTAATATGAGTAATTTTGTATGTGGTGCTAATAAAACAGGTTATCATTACATCAATGTTAATTTGAGTGATTTTGATGTTTATATGCAAGGGGATATTGTAAATATTCGTGAGGGTGATACTTGTCCACATTGCTCTGGTAAAATTTATTTTAAAAAAGGTATTGAAATTGGAAATACTTTTAAACTCGGTACAAAATATTCTGAAGCTTTGAATTTGAATTATTTAGATGAAGAAAATAAGTTAAAACCTGTATATATGGGATGTTATGGTATTGGAGTGGCTAGATGTATGGCAGCTATTGCTGAACAAAAAGCTGATGAACATGGTTTAGTATGGCCAGTTTCTGTTGCACCTTTTACAGTAGGTATTACGGTTATTAATATTAAAGATGAGGTTCAAAGTAAACTTGCACTAGATTTATATGATAAATTTAATAAAATGGGTGTTGATGTTTTACTTGATGATAGAGATGAGAGAGCAGGCGTTAAGTTTAAAGATATGGAATTAATTGGTATTCCTTATAGAATTACAGTTGGTAAGAAAGCTCAAGATGGTATATTAGAGTTTAAATCTCGTGATGGTAAGATTTATAAGGAAATTAGTGTGAATGATATTGATGAAATTTTAAAGTTAGTGAATTTGCAAAGTTAGAATAGAAATTATTGATGATATTATTTTGAAAAAATAATTTAGATATATTATCTTTTAATTTAGTTAAAGATATATTAAGAAATTATACGAGTTCAATTTTTTGAACTTTTTTATTTGGATAAAAAGGAAATTTGATTTTTACGTCGTATGTTTATATATGAAGGGGCTTAGAAAGGAGATATATGAATATAACTAAAGAATATTTAGAAAAGTTAGACCAAGAAATGAATTTAATTCCCTTAAGTTACGATAGAGCTTTTAAAAGTGTGTTTAAAATCAATTTAGATGTTTTAAAAGACTTTTTAAAAGTAACTATTCCTACCAATATAAACGATAACGATAGTATAAATCTTTTAGATAGTGAAATACCTGTTACAAGTAAAAATGAATATAAAAGAACCGTCGATATTCTAGTTGTCATTAATAATAAAATATTTATTGATGTAGAGATGAATAAAAGTAAATTTGAATATGTATCTGAACGTAATTTTTCATATGGAGATATTATATCTACAAGAGTTATAGAAATGGGAGAAGATATAAATAATTTAAAATATAAATATGTATATCAGCTTAATTTGAATGAGAGCCCTTATGAAGATATACTAGAAGATGATATAGTTTTGTATGGATTAAAGAGCCATAAGATATATAATTCTAATAGGCATACCTTAACTAAATCACTTGAACTTTATAGAAATTTATATTACAATGAAGGTAATAGAAATAAAGAAGTTATATGGTATACGATGTTTACAGCGCGAACGTTTAGTGAGTTATATGAACTAGCTAGACAAGTACTAGATGAAGATAAAGTTCAAAGGTTAATGGAGGCGGTTATTAATATGAGTAAAGATGAGTTTATTATTCATGAGTGGCAGAAAGAAAAGATGGATGCTTTAGTTAAGCATAATGAACTTGAGGGAGCTAAATCTGAAGGACATGATGAAGGATTTGCAGAAGGCAAAAGTATTGGAATCAAAGAAAGTAAACTAGAAATAGCTCAAAAAATGCTTAATAAAAAAATGAGCATAGAAGATATTTCAGAAGTTACAGGTCTAACAATTCAAGAAATTCAAAAACTAAGCGATACTATTAAATAAGTTTTTGGGTGTGTCAAGAAAAGTGTGTAAGTAGTTAATACCTCACATATAAAATTGTCAAAGAACTTAATTACAATATTTACGAAACCTGTCTTGAAATTTGGGATGGGCATCTAGCTCATTTCTAACCATAGCCCAATTATAAATAGTAGAGTTATCCCATTTTTTATAAAGTTCAGTTACCCGTAAATATAATAATTTAAATAGTGCGTTTTCATTAGGAAAAGCGCCTTTTTTTGTAACTTTTCTAAATGAAGAATTAATAGATTCGATAGCATTAGTCGTATACATAACTCGTCTTATGGTACTAGAATAATCAAAAAGTTGTTCTACGTGGTTAAAATTTCTAACCCAAACATCAACGGCTCCAGAATATTTTGACCATGTATTTTTAAATTTTTCAAATTCTGCTTGAGCTGTTTTTAAATTAGGAGCTCCATAAATTAATTTTAAATTGGCAGTAAATTTTTTATAATCTTTACTAGGAACATATTTTAAAGAATTTCTTATCAAATGAACGATACATCTTTGAACAACAACACCTTTAAATATCTCTTTAGCCCCTTGTTCTAAACCACTAACTCCATCCATAGATATAAAGAATATATCTTCAACCCCACGAGATTTTATTTCATCGAATATCTGCATCCATGAATGTTTAGATTCTGTTTCATTTAACCAAATTCCAAGTATATCTTTATGACCATCTATATCATAGCCAAGAATGGTATAAACAGCAGTTTCTTTACTTTCATATTCGTATCTCATGGTTACATACATACAATCTACAAATACAAATGGATAACATTTTTTTAGTGGCCTTGATTGCCATTCGTTTAACTCATCTAAAACACAGTCTGTTATTTGTGAAATAGTATCATGTGATATTTTAAAGCCATATATATCTTCAATAGTATTAGATATATCTCTCTGACTCATACCTTTCGCATACATAGATAATACTTTTTTATCAATATCAGAAATGTCTTTAGTTCTTTTAGGAACTATTTGTGGTTCAAATGATCCATCTCTGTCTCTTGGAACATCTATTGTCATTTCCCCCATACTAGTTTTAACATTTTTACTAATATAACCATTTCTTCTATTATTTGTCTGCTTTTCTCCTTTATCATTATTTTCGTAGCCTAAATGATTATTCATTTCCCCTTGTAACATCGCTTCAAACATAGGGCCAAAAATATCCTTTAATGCATCTTGTACATCTTTGGCTGTCTCTGGTTGATATGTATCTATTATTGCCTTTACTAATTCATTTTTACTTTTATTTTTACTTCTCATATTTTTACCTCTTTCTTATATTTTATCATACTTAAAAAGTATGTAAGTTTTTTTACTTACACACTTTATTTTACACTCTCAGTTTTTTCTGTAAACTTTAGGAATAACTTTAAATAAGTATTTTTTTTCTTAATTTTTGTTAGAAAAAAATTGACATTATATTTATGTCTTTTTTTTTATACTTATAATGGTGATGGCAATGACTATATATGTTGACGGGCTTTTGTTTTTGAATTTTTATTTGGACTTTTTACTTTTACTTACAACGGTGGTTATTTTAAAGAGAAATGTGAAAATATTTAGAATTATTTTAGGGGCTTTTTTTGGTAGTTTGACTATTTTAGTTTTGTTTTTTGAAATTGGTTCATTGGAATTATTTTTTATTAAGCTTTATTTGAGTTTTATTATGTGTATAGTATGTTTTGGTTATCATAATTTGAAGAGTTTTTTTATTAATATTGGATGTTTTTATATGGTAAGTATTTTACTTGGTGGTTTTTTATATTTTTTGAATATTACATTTTCTTATAAACAAAAAGGATTAGTGTTCTTTAATGATGGGATTAGTGTGAATGCTTTATTTTTGATTATTGTCTCGCCGGTTATTTTATATTTTTATATTAAGCAAGTTAAGGTGTTTAAACAGAAAATAGCGTATAGTTTTAAAACTAATATTTATATTGGAAGAAAGGTGTTAAATTTGAATGGTTATTTAGATAGTGGAAATACTTTGTGTTATAAAAATAGACCAGTGATTTTAACTAATATTGATAATAATTTTAGAAATAAAAAAATTTATATTCCATATATTGTGATAGGAGGGAGCGGGCTTTTAGAATGTATAAAAGTTAGAAAGGTTGAAGTTATTGGCTTAGGGGTGTTTGAAAATGTTTATTTGGGTTTTAACAAGGATTTTAATTTAGCAGGGGCTGATGTTTTGCTAAATGGTTTAATGAAAGGGGAAATGATATGATTAAAAAAATTATTTATTTAATTAAAAGATTTTTTGAGAAAGATGGAATATTTTTTATCGGTAGTGCGGACAAACTGCCAGCACCACTTACTAAAGATGAAGAAATTGAATATGTTACAAAGTCAATGAATGGGGATAAAAAAGCCAGAAGTAAACTTATTGAACACAATTTACGTTTAGTTGTGTTTTTGGCTAAAAAATATGAAAATACAGGGGTTGATTTAGAAGATTTAGTAAGTATTGGTAGTGTTGGATTAATTAAGGGGGTTAATACTTATAAGCCTAGCAAAAATATTAAATTAGCTACATATGCGTCTAGGTGTATTGATAATGAAATTTTGATGTTTCTTAGAAAAAATAAAAGAAGAAGAGGAGAGATTAGCTTTGAGGATAATTTAAGTTTTGATTCAGAGGGTAATGAATTACATTTGGAAGATGTTTTAGGAACTGATAGTGATATTGTGACAAAAGGTTTGGAAGAAGAAATAGAAAAAAAACTTCTATATGAGGAAATTGAGAAATTAAATGAAAGAGATAAAAAAATAATGATTTTGAGATATGGACTTTATAATAGTGAGGAAATGACACAAAAAGATGTGGCTAATTTACTTGGTATTAGTCAATCATATATTTCTAGAATAGAGAAAAAGGTTATTCGAAAATTAAAATTACTTGATAAAAAGTAAATAATTATATTTCATTACTTTCATATCCTATTATGGAGGGATAAAAATGAAAGTATGTGTTTATGCGATATGCAAGAACGAAGAAAAATTTGCGAAAAGATGGTATGATTCTATGAAGGAGGCAGATAAAATATTTGTCTTAGATACTGGGTCTACTGATGGCAGTTTTGATACATTAAAAGAATTAGGGGCGATAGTTAAAAGAGAAATTATTACCCCATGGCGATTTGATGAAGCTAGAAATATGTCGTTAGATATGATTGATAAAGATGCGGATATATGTGTGTGCACAGATTTAGATGAAGTATTTGAAGAAGGGTGGCGTGATAAGGTAGAAAAAGCGTGGGTGAATGGTACGACAAGACTTGGTTATACTTATAATTGGAGTTTAGATGAGGAAGGTAATCCTTTGGTTAGTTTTGATAGTGATAAAATTCATGCGAGAGATGGATATAGATGGACTCATCCAGTACATGAAGTTTTGAGTTATGATGGAGTAGAAAAGAGAGCTTTAGATGAGTCGATTGTTTTAAATCATTATCCGGATAGAGCAAAATCTAGAGGTAGTTATTTACCTTTATTGGAGTTATCGGTTAAAGAAGATTCACTTGATGATAGAAATACTCATTATTTAGGTAGAGAGTATATGTATTATGAGAGATGGAATGAGGCTATTGATACTTTGATTCATCATTTGAGTTTAGATAGAGCTGTTTGGAAAGATGAGAGATGTGCATCTATGAGGTTTATTGGAAGGTGTTATAAGCATTTGAATAGATCATTAGAAGCTGAGATGTGGTATAAAAAGGCGATAGATGAGGCACCTCATTTAAAAGAACCTTATAGTGAACTTGCTTTATTTTATTATGATCAAGGAGAATATACAAAAGTGATACCACTTCTTTTAAATACTCTTAAGATAAAAAAAGGTTATAAGAGTTATATTACTGAGTGGTTTAGTACTGATTTTAGTGTTTATGATTTTTTATCTATTTGTTACTATAATACAGGTGATTATGATAAGGCTTTAGAATGTGTGAATAAGGCTCTTGAGATTAAAGAGGATGAGAGGGTTTTAAATAATAAGAAATTAATTTTGGAAAAAGTGTAAAAGATAATTTGAATGTCTTTTAAAAATAAGGTATTTTCGATATAATTGTAGTATGGAGGTAGGAAGATGCAGAAAAGTAGTAGCAAAATTTTAAACTTAGAATTTTATTTATCACTTATTTTAATTACTTTAGGTTCTGTTATGGCAGCATTGGCTTTAGAACTTATATTAATACCTAATTCAATGATTGATGGTGGTATGAATGGTGTTTCAATTATTTTAAATACATTATTCGGTGGTTCCCTTGGTGTGATAATTTTTATTGTAAATTTACCGTTTTTGATTTTAGGATATAAGCAGCTTGGTAAAAAGTTTGTATTTAAAGCTGGTTATGGAATGGCTCTTTTTAGTATTTTGCTTGAGGTGTTTGGCAACTATGAGCCATTAATTGATGATACTTTACTTGCAACTGTTTATGGTGGTATCCTACTTGGTGTAGGATGCGGAATTATTATTAAAGAAGGTGGCTGTTTAGATGGAACAGAGATTGTTGCTATACTTATTAATAGAAAAAGAAGTTTGTCTGTAGGTCAAGTAGTTCTTTGCTTTAATGTTGTAATTTATGGGGCAGCTATTTTTGTGTTTGGAGCTGAAAGAGCATTATATTCTTTACTTACTTATTTTATTTCTTATAAGGTTATTGATATGGTTTCTGATGGACTTAATAGTGCGAAAGCGGCTTTTATTATTACTGATGATGGAACAGAGATTGCGAGCGAGATATTAAAAAGACTTGGTAGAACTGTAACTGTATTATCTGGTGAGGGAATTATTTCTCATGGTGATAAGAGAGTTTTATATACAGTAATTACAAGATTTGAGGTATCTATTTTAAAAGATATTTTGAATGAGGTTGATGATTCATCATTTGTGACTGTTTTTGATGTATCAGAGATAATTGGTAATCATATTAAAAAAACGCCTAATCGTGTAAATGTAGAAGGTGAGAACCGTCAAATTTTATGACGGTTTTTATGTGCCGTGATATAATAAAATAGTTGGTGATAAGATGAAAAAAATAAAATGGATATGTTTTTTAATTTTGTTTTTATGTTTTGTGATGGTTGCTTATTTAGTTTTGGAAGGTAAAACTGATAGTTTTGATAATTTTATTTATGGTATAGTTACATTTAATAAAAGTGATTTTTTAACGGGTTTTTATAAGTTTGTTACTTATTTTGCAAGTGAAGTGATGATTATTTTAGTGTCTTTAATATTCTTTTTGTTTTTAAAAAGAAAGAGATATGGTGTGCTTGTTATTTTGAATGCGGTTATTATTTTTGCTTTAAATGTTTGTTTAAAATTAATTTTTATGAGGGAAAGACCGTTTGATTTGATGATTATTACAGAAAATGGTTATAGTTTTCCGTCTGGTCATGCGATGGCTTCATTTGGATTTTATGGTTTTATTATTTATCTTATTTGGGGTATGAATTTTGATAAGAAAGCTAAGATAATTTTTTCTATTTTACTTGGTTTATTGATTTTGATGATTGGAATAAGTAGAATATATTTAGGAGTACATTATGCGAGTGATGTTTTGGCTGGTTATCTGATATCTGGAGCTTATTTGATTATATATATTACTTTATCAAAAAAGTTTTTAAGAAAGGAAATATTAGATGGTTAATATTATTAAAAATTATTTAAAGCAAAATTTATTTTATGTATCGGTAATTATAACTGGAATGGTTAGTTTATTTACTGGTATGTTTTATGTTTTTTTTAAAAATAAAGTTTTTGAAATAACTTCTAGTAATTATTTAGAGGGTACTGGGGTTTTGGCAAATTATGTGACAGTATCTACCGATAGACCTAGTGGGGTTTATTATTTTTTAATTGGTCTTTTTTGTACGATTTTATTCTTTTTTACAGTGTCTATGATTTTTAAATGGTATTTAAAAAAGAATTATATTCAAATATTTAATTTGTTTGGAATTTTGAATGTTATATTGCTTATATGCTTAATTTTGGGAATTATTTTTATTAATATATCGGTTTTATTTACTTATATTATTTTATTTGTTTTTTTACTTGTATATTTATTTTATTTTTATAAAGGTTTGGATCTGTTTAATATAGATAAGAAAAAGAAGATTATTTCTTTATTTATATTTCTTTTGCCAGTAATATTTATTTTACTTAGTTTTAAATTGTTTGTTTAAAATGTTTTCCTTTTGCTCATTATAAAGGTGAAAGGAGAAGATTATGGCACGTGGCAAGGTAGAGATTGCAAACGTGAATACTGCGAATATTAAGGTTTTAAGTTTAGCTGAACAAATAGAATTATTTAAAAGATATCAAAGTGGAGATGCTTTGGCTAAAGAAGAACTTATAAATGGTAATTTGAAACTTGTTTTATCAGTTTTGAAAAATTTTACGTTAAGAGCTATTGATTTAGATGATTTATTTCAAGTTGGAGTTATTGGTTTAATTAAGGCTATTGATAATTTTGATTTAAAACATGAGGTGCGTTTTAGTACTTATGCTGTGCCGATGATACTTGGAGAGATTAAACGATATTTAAGAGACAATAGTAGCCTGAGAATATCTAGAAGCATTAAAGATTTGGCTTATAAGGCTTTAAGAGTTAAAGAAGAACTTACTTTTAAAAATAATAAAGAGCCGTCGGTTGTTGAGATTGCAAGTGAACTTAATTTACCGGAGTGGGAAGTGTCGCAAGCTTTAAACTCTTTGAAGGATACGGTTAGTATGTTTGAACCGATTTATAGTGATGGTGGTGATGTTATTTATTTAGCAGATCAACTTTCGAATGATGAAAGTATATATGATTTGGAGACTAAGATTGCGCTTAAAAAAGCTTTGATGGAAATTAAAGATAAAGAAAAATATATTATTATTCAAAGGTATATGATTGGAAGAACGCAGACTGAACTTGCTGAGGAGATAGGTATTAGTCAAGCTCAGATATCTCGTTTAGAGAAAAATGGGTTAGCTAAGATTAAAAAGTTGATTAAATGAACATACTTTGGTATGTTTTTTTCTTTTTGTATGATAAAATTAAATTGGTGAGAATATGAAGTGTCCAAAGTGCAAGAGTAAGATGATAGATGGTGTTTGTATAAAATGTGGATATATGAAGGATGGTATAAGTGTTAAAGTTAATTATGATTATCAAAAAAGTGATTTAGAACTTTATGAAAAAGATTATGATAAGATGATTCATAATAAAGGTTTATTAAAACCATATTTGCTTGGGTGTTTGTATATTGGATATAAAGGACATTTAATAACTGGAGTATTATTATCATTTATAGAGTTAACCGTGTTTTATTATATTTATAGATTTTTCGAAGCTTTTGCATTTAATTATCAAATTGCTTTTGGACTTATTATGACATTAATCCTTTGGATTTTTATAAGATTATTATTGGCTGGTTTTTTAAATTCTTTTATACTTTATTTAGATAAAAGAAGTATAGAGAGAATTAAAAAAAACAGTTTTAAAAATTATAAGGCTATTTTCGTTAATCATAATAGTAATAGAGCATTTTTCCTTTTTGTGAATATAGTAATATGTATATTTCTTTTTGTAATTTTTTTGATAGTTATGAGCTATTTTTAAAGGAGGATTTTTATGAAAAAACCAATTATTGGTATTTTAGCGCCTAGAAGATTTAATAAAGACAATCCATTTGAATGTCAAAGCCGGTTTGTCGATAATTTTCCTAAAAGAGTGATGGAAGCTGGTGGTCTTCCGATAGGATTATTATTTCCTGATGAGAATTTTAACGAAGAAGAGATGAAAATGTGTGATGGTTTAATTATTCAAGGTGGTCCACATTTAGGCAGTTCTCATATTTGTGCGCTTCATTATGCTTATTTACATAAGATACCAGTTTTGGGTATATGTTTGGGCATGCAGACGATGGTGGGGTATGAATGGTTTAGACAAAAGTATTTAGATAAAATTGATTATGATATTATTTCTAAAGACTTTAGTTATGATGATGAGTTTAATTATTTATATGATAAAGCCTATCATAATAAGTTAGATCCATTTAATATAAATGATATTTGGAAGTGTAAACACAAAGTATTTATTAATAAGAATTCGAGATTGTTTGATATTTTTCAGACGGAAGTTTTAGATATGCCATCACTCCATAATTCTGTTGCTAGAGAAGAAATTTTTGAAAATGATGATTGTATTTTTAAGGTTACAGGAATAAGTGATGATAATGTGATTGAAGTGGCCGAGAGTAAAAGTGATTGGTGGTGTGTTGGGGTACAATTTCATCCAGAATTGGAAACAGAAAACTTGAAATTATTTGAAAAATTAATTGAAAAAAGTATAGATAATTTGAAATAATGTAAATTTGACAAGATATATAAAAAGTTTTATAATAACAAGCAAAATTTTAGAAAAAGGTATTTTTTATGGAAAAACAAGAATATTTAGGAATTATTACGGAAGAAGAATATAAGTTAATTAATAAACTTATTCAAAATGGAAAATTACAAGAATATCGTTATTTGGTAGAGATGTTTGATAAAGAAAAAAATGAACTTGCATCTTATATGGATAAAACACCAGAAGAAGTATACGATGCAATTATAGCTGATTATTTAAAGACAGTTAAAGGTATTAGTATGTTAGTACCGGGTTTATCTACTGGTATTAAAGATGCGAAAAGTGGAGTATCTATTTATACTTATGATGGCAAGACTAAAAAAGATGGCGTTAGTGTAGATGAAAATACACGTTTTGATTTAGCTAGTTCAACTAAATTATTTACAGCAGTAGAAGCTTTAAAGTTAGCTGAAGAAGGTAAGTTTGATTTAGATAAATTAGTTTCAGAGTATAAAGGTGGTAAATATGGTAATTTGAATATTCTAGTAGAGAAAATGGCTAAATTTTATTATGATTTAAGAACTGATGGTAGATTAGATGAAAGAGATGGCGATATGTCTTTAGAAGAACTTCAAAGAAGACTTGCATCTACTAGTATAGTAAAAGATAAGACATTTGTTTATAGTGATATCCCATTTATAGTTTTAAGAGATATATTGCCAGATGCTGATGAATATTTTAAAAAGTATTTTAATGAAGAAATGGGACTTTTGCAAACTAGTTATGATAGGAGTTTTGGAGTATTAACTGGTATGAGAGATAATGAAACCGTTAATGATCCTAAAGCTAGAGTCATGGAAAGATATAGTTTAAATCCTGGTCATGCAGGTATCTTTAGTACATCTAAAGATTTAGTTAAATTATTTGAAAAATTAAATAATGGATTTTTATCTAATGAATCTATTACGAAGATGGTTACTCCAGCTTTAGATACACCTATTTTATTAAATCCAGATGGTACAATTATGTATAAGAAAAATAGAGATGGATTTACGACTGGTGTTCAAAATGTTAATAGAGGTATGGGCGTTTATTATAAACATCCAGAAGGTATTAGAACAAATGAAATGGTTAATGCGATGGGTGATGAATCGTTTGCAATTGCAGGATTTACTGGTACTTGGGCAACATTTGATTTAAAAAATGGTTTAACAGCTAATATTTTAGCTAATCCGCTTTCTGATGAGAATGAAAGAGAAATTGTAATTGATAATGAAAAATTTAGTATTGTCGATTGTTCTAAACACTTTGAAGACGGAACTAAATTTAAAGTGGCTGGTAAGATGTCTAAAGTGTTAGATGGTGAAGGTAATGTAGTAGGAAGTGCTCCATTTACAAGAATTACTAATACTTTAAAAGAAGCGCAAATTTATACTTTACTTAAACTTAGACTTGCAAAGAATTCATTGATGCGTAAAGCTGAAATTGAACAAAGTGAAGTTTTAAGTGATGCTATTGTTAATAGTTTTGAAAATGAAAAAATAGTGAAGGGAAAATAGTATGGAAAAGCCAATTATTGGTCTTGTGTCTACGCGAGTTGAAGAAAACGATAGACCTTTTGTGACAAAAACGTATTTTAATGAAACTTATCCTAAAAGAATTATACAAGCTGGAGGAATTCCAGTTGGGGTTATTTTTCCTAATGATGAATTTAATTCAGATATTTTAGATATATGTGATGGTTTTGTTTTACAAGGTGGCTCTACTATTTATTCTTCTAATATAAATACTGTTCATTATGCCTTACAAAAGGAAAAACCAATTTTAGGAATTTGTATGGGATTTCAAACAATGCTTGGTTATGATTGGGTAAGAAGTGAGTTTGGAGATGCTATGCCAACATATGATGAGATTAGTAATTTCTTTAAGCCTGAGGATGAGGTTAATTTTATTGAGAAGAAATCTGGCCATGATAATTTAGATCCATTTTATTTAAGTGAGGTTGAAAAATCAAAACATGGTGTATTACTTTCAAAAGAATCTAATTTAGTGCGCATATTTAATAGTACTTATGTACAGATGCCATCGGTTCATGGTTGGTGTGCTTTAGATAAAGTTTTAGAAGGACCTAAAAGTCATTTGTTTAAAGTAGTTGGTAGAAGTAATGATGGTAATATGGAGGCTATTGAAAGTATGATATCTGATTGGTGGGCAACAGGAGTTCAGTTTCATCCAGAGCTTGAGAAAGAAAATTTGCCTTTATTCGAAAAATTGGTGTTTGAGGCTAAGGTTAAAAAATTAAGAAAATGATTTTTGTTCATTTTTCTTTTTTTATTTCATATAATTGAATGGGTGGATTTGTATGATGCTTTCTGATTTACAAACGAAGGATATTATTAATGTGTTTGATGGTAAGAAGATTGGAATGATTATTGATGTTAGTTTAGATAGAGAAGGCAAGATTGTTGAGATGAGTGTTCAAAGACGAAGATTTATATTTTTTAGTGGTGGAACTGTTAAGATAAAGTGGAGTCAGATTGACAAGATTGGCAAAGATGTTATACTAGTAAATGTGAATATGTAGGAGGAGAGTTATGAAAATATTACTACATACTGGTAAATTTAAAGATGTTGAAAAAAGTGGGGTTGGGAGAGCTATTGTTCATCAAATGAAGGCTCTTGATTTAATGCATGTTCCATATACAACTAATCCAAATGATGATTTTGATATTGCTCATATTAATACTATTTTTCCAGAGTCACTTATGCTGGCTAAGAAGTGTAAACAAATGGGGAAAAAGGTTATTTTTCATGCCCATTCAACGGAAGAAGATTTTCGTAATTCTTTTAAGTTATCTAATGGGGTGTCACCAATATTTCGCCAGTGGCTTAAGATATGTTATGGGTCGGCTGATTTACTTATAACCCCAACTGAATATTCTAAAAAAGTGTTGGAGAAATATGATTTATGTAAAGAGATAATTCCCATTTCTAATGGTATTGATTTGGAGTTTTTTAAGAGAACGAAAGATGGTAGAAAAAAATTTAGAGAAAAATATGGATTTAGTGATGATGATAAGGTGATTATGGCAGTTGGTCTTTATATTGAAAGGAAAGGTATTTTAGAGTTTTTAGAACTTGCTAGAAGAATGCCTGAATATAAGTTTATTTGGTTTGGTTATACTAAGCCGTCACTTATTCCAGTTAAGATAAGCGATGCTATTAAGAACAAAACTGATAATGTTTATTTTCCTGGTTATGTTAATAGCACTGAGCTTAAGGATGCATATCAAGGCTGTGATTTATATATTTTTCCAACTAAAGAAGAAACCGAGGGTATTGTTTTACTTGAAGCTTTAGCTATGAGGGCTAAAACTTTAATTAGTGATATACCAATTTACGATGATTGGTTAAAAGATGGCGTTAATGTTTATAAGGCTAAAAATATTGATGATTTTGAGTATAAAATTAAACTTATTTTAAAAGGTAAATTACCTGATTTAACTGAGGAAGGTTATAAAGTGGCAGCTGATAGAGATATTAAGAAAATTGGTTATCAGTTAAAGAAGGTTTACGAATATGTTTTAGAGAAGGATTTAATAAATAAGTAAGATAATAAGCAAGATTTAAGCAAGATGGTGGTAATTATCTTGCTTTTTTGGTATAATATATAGTAGAAAAAGAGGCGATATAAATGGGTAAGTATGTACCACCTTTTGAAATAAGTAATGAAATGTTAAATTTAGTTTCGTCTATTATGGAGAAAATTGGTAAACTTAGTAATTATGCTTATTTAGATAAGATGCCAATTCTTAGACGTAATAACCGAATTAAATCTATTCATTCTTCTTTAGCAATTGAGGCTAATTCTTTATCTTTAGGTCAAGTTAAAGATATTATTAATGGAAAACTTGTTTTAGGACCACAAAAAGAAGTGCAGGAAGTACAAAATGCTTATAAAGCTTATGAAGAAATAGAAAATTACAATCCTTATAGTTTAGATGATTTAAAAAAGGCTCATGTTTTTTTAACTTATTTGACTTTAAATGATTCTGGAAAGTTTAGAAAAGGTGAAGAGGGGGTTTTTGATGGTGATAAATGTATATTTATGGCACCACCGGCTGAGAGAATTCCTCTGCTTATGAATAATCTTTTTGATTGGATGAATGAAAATAAAGATGTTATTCATCCGTTAATTCTTTCTTCAATATTTCATTATGAGTTTGTATTTATTCATCCTTTTAGTGATGGCAATGGTAGATGTGCAAGGTTATGGCAAACGGTTATACTTTCTAAATATAAAGACTTTTTTGAATATTTACCTATTGAGTCACAAATCTTTAAATATCAAGATGAATATTATAGGGTTATTAATGAATGTAATTTGAAGGGTAATTCAAATAAGTTTATTTTGTTTATGCTTCATATGATTAATGAGGTTTTAGAAGAAATTATGAATGTTTCGCAAGAGATGATTATAAGTTCTAATATTTATATTAAGAAACTATTGGATGTTATGGAATATGATGTGCCTATGAGTGCAAATGAAATTATGGATAAGCTTGGAATAAAATCTAAAGAAACACTTAGAGGTAATTATCTTGAGCCGGCAATTAATGAAGGATTGGTTAAACTTACTATTCCTGACAAACCGACTAGTAAAAATCAAATGTATTATAAAGTTTAGTCTTTATTTAATTTTTTATATACTAGGAATTTGCTTTGCAAAAAAAACAAAAAAATTATTTACAAGAACAAATGTTTGTGATATACTAAATACATCAAAGAGATGAGGTGAAGATATTAAGGGTTAATTTAAACGAATATTAAGAATGAGTAATTAATTTATATTATATAACGAAAAATAAAATAATTGTTAAATTTTGACAAAGTAAAAAAGTAGGGTAGCGACTATCCGATATTGGTCTATGGAGGAACCTAGAGTTCCTGTGAAGTAGAAAGAGTTTATCGTGAGGTAAGCTAAGTCAAAATTTATTTTGGATTTTGTTCTCTTTTGTAAAATGGTTACTATTCACAGCCGAAAAAAGTTATCCACAGATAGTGGGAAATTATGTTAAAACACATGATAATAAAGACATATCATGTGTTTTAATATATAATAAATGTATAAAAGATAGACAGGATGATAGAAATGGCAAAAAATTATGAAAAAGGATTATTAAATGAATATCATTTATTAGAATTAAGAAATCTATATTTAGAAAAAGAGAACAAACAATTAAAGTATGAATATGCTCTTTTAGAATCAAAAAATAAGACATTAAAAGAGAACTTAGAGAATGTTAAAGACTTAGCTTTAAAAGAAGCTAGAAAAGAATTTGAAGATGTTAAAAATCAATTAGAAGAAAAAGACAAAGAAATAGCTAGATTAAAATCATTACTTAATAATGATGGGACTAATAGTGGTTTATCAACAAGTAAGACACCATTAAATAAAAGGAAAGTAATACCAAATAGTAGAAAGAAAAGTAATAAGACTATAGGGGGACAAAAAGGACATTCAAAACATAAATTAGAAAAATTTACAGAAGAAGAAATAAATAAAGAGGAAACAATTGAATTAAAAGAATGTCCAAAATGTCATGGAAAATTAATAGATATAAATCAAACAATAGATAAAGATGTTTTAGATTATAAATTTATAGTAATTAAAAAGAGGGTGAAATTTAAAGAATATAAATGTTCATGTTGTGAGAAAATAGTACATGCGCCAATTCCCAATGATTTAAAAGAAGATAATCAATATGGCCCAAATGTAAAAACATTAATATTGGAATTACTAAATGAAGGGACAATATCAATAAACAGAGTAAAAAGGATAATAAAAGGATTTAGTAATAATGAAATAGATTTAAGTGAAGGATATATAGCTAAAGTACAAAAACAAGCGGCGAAGAATCTAGGGGAATTTAAAGATGAATTAAAGAAAGAGTTAATAAAACAAAAGTTAGTTTATTGGGATGATACAGTAATAGCCATAAATAAAAAACAAGCCTGTCTAAGATTTTATGGAAATGAGAAACTAGCTTTGTATATTGCCCATGAGAGAAAAAATAAAGAAGAAATAGATAAAGATAATATTCTAAATAGCCTTGATAATACAAAAACAGTAATGCATGACCATAATAAAGTTAATTATAATAAGAGTTATTCTTTTAATAATATAGAATGTAATGCCCATTTACAACGAGACTTACAAAAAGTAATAGATAATTTGAACCATGAATGGGCGAAGGAATTAAAAGAATTAATATCAAGAAGCATTAATAAAAGGAATGAGTATATATCTAAAGGCAAGAAGTATGATGAGGAATTTTCAAAGAAATTTTTTGAAGAATTTAATGAGATTATGTTAAAAGCAATAGAGGAAAACAAGAAGGATAATCACAAATATTATACGGATATAGAAAATACTCTTATACTAAGGATATTAGATTATAAAGAGAATTATTTTGCGTGGGTAATAGATTTTGAGTTACCAACAACAAATAATTTATCAGAAAGAGCGCTTAGGAGTAGTAAAACCAAAATGAAGATTTCAGGGCAATTTCAGAATATTCAAAGAGCAAGTGATTATGCGAATATAAAAAGCTATATTGAGACTGCATATAGGAATGATTATAATCCATATGAGGCATTATTACTATTATCCATGGGCGAACCATTTAAAATTAGTGATATAAAAGCGAAAAAATAGCTTTCGCTATTTTTGAGTGTCAAATTGGCTGTGAATAGTAACGTAAAATGATAGAAAATAAGTGATTTATCGAAATAAACTGGACCCCATTTAATGGACAATAAAAAAAGCAAGTTATTGTCCAAGTTGAAATTATTATAAACTGATTTTGAAAGGAGAAATCAGTTTATGTATTATAATGATAAAGAAATAGCTTTAAATCAAATTTTAAAAAATATTCAATTGTTGGAAAATCAAATATCAGAAATAATTGTATCCTATTATATTCCTATACCGTTAAAAATTAATGGTATTAAAGTTAATATGAGTTTATTTGATTTAATGCAACTAATAATATCTGATTATAAAAATGTGGTTCTTAAAGATTTTTATGAAGGGCTTGACTAGTCCTTTTTTAGTGGATAGTCGCCTGTCATTGTATATTTATAATATTCACTAGGAGATAATTTAGCTAAATTCCACTGATACCTATCATTATTATAGTAATCAATATAATCATCAATTACCTTTTTGACATCTTCTATAGTATTACAATTACTTAAATCTATCTCATCTTTCATATGACCATGAAATGACTCTTGTGGGGCATTATCCCAACAATTAGCTTTTCTAGACATTGATTGTCTTAGTTGCGAATTATTTAATAATTCTTTAAACGTATATGCTTTGTAGTGTATACCTTGATCAGAATGTATTAAAGCATCGGTTTTTAATTCATGTTTATGATTATTCATTAATATATTAATAGTTTCTAAAACAAAATCTTCTTTCATATTTGAACTTACTACATGAGCTAATATTTCTTTTGTATAGGCATCCTTTATACTCGATAAATATGCTTTATTTCCTCGACCATAAAATAGATAAGTAATATCGGTTAACAGTACATATCTTGGACCATATTCTCTAAATTTTCTTTCTAATAAATTTTCGGCAACTTCAGACACTTCTGACTCCTTTAACATTTTCTTATAGGGATTGGGTTTCCTTATTGGACATTTCAAATTATATTTTCGCATTAATCTTTGTATCTTTTTTCTATTCATAGGTGTGCCATTGTGTAGTAATCTCATATGAATACTTCGACTACCTTTTTTGTAACCCCTATAATTATATGCATCTAATATTAATTCAAAGTCTTTTCTATCTTTTTGCTCTATTGGATTATCTTCATTTTGCCTTTTGATAAATTCATAATAACCAGATCTAGATACTTGGGCTATTTTACATAATAAAGTTATATTTAATTCATTATTATCATTCTTTATAGTTTGGCTAATTATTTCGTATCTTTTTCTTGTAGGGACTTCAGCCAAAAATTTTCTCTCACTAAAAATATCATTTTTTTTAAAAATTCATTTTCTTGTTCAAGTAAAGCATTTTTATGCTTTACTAATTTTAATTCTTCCTCTGAAGTTAATTCTTTTTTACTATTAGTAAACGGTCTACCACTATGTCCTTTTCTATTATCTTCAATACCTTTGTTTGTTATGCGATGATAAAAGCTAAAAATTCTTGAACTTCCTAATGCTTTTGTATCAAATCCAGCATTTCTAAAAATTTCAGTTGGTTTCTTCCCATCATCATATTCTCGTAAAAATAGTTCTTTAAATTCTCTTGTATAAGTAATCTCTTTCGAAGAAACATTTTTTACATAAGGATTATCTTGCAATTGTTTTAATTGCTCATCTGTAAAAATTATTATTGACATTCTATCACTCCTCAGTGATATATTATCACAAAAAAGCTATGATACCTTCATTATTTATCATAGCTTTGACGTGTTTTTTTTCTTTGTCCGAATTTTGGGGTCCAATTCAAATATTACTTGTTTTTTTTTTTTTTGTGATATCTTGGATATAGATAGGATAGGAGAGGTAAAAATGAAAGAGAAAATAAAGAAAATAGTGCTTGGATATTTACCTGGATTTATAACAGGAGTGATAGTTTTTAGTGGAGTAAGTGTAATAGCTATGACATATTTTCCAAGTAGTAGTACAACATACGATAATACTAATAGCGGGCTTGAAAGTACAGATGTTCAAGGAGCTATAGACGAACTTTATAATACATGTTTTCCACCAACTCCAGCAGGTGACCAAATATTAGATGATGTTGATATAGTAACCTCAGGAGATGGACTTTATAAGGATTCATACGAAGATGGAAGATATTTTTATAAAGGAAAAAATCCAAATAACTATGTAACATTTAATAATGAGAATGCTGGATGGCGAATAATATCAATAGAAGCAGATGGAACCATAAAAATAATGAGAGATGCAGATATAAATATATCCAATAATTTATCGTGGGATAGTTCAAGTAGTAATAATTGGGCTCGTCCATCAACTTTAAATACATATTTGAACGGAACATATTTAAATAGTTTAAATTCTACTGCTCAAGGACAGATAGCAGCAAAAGATTTCAGCATAGGAGCAATAAATCCTTATAAAGGAGATTTACAAACAACAATAAATGATGAAAATAGTAAGAAATGGAATGGAAAGATAGCATTAGTTACAGCCAGTGAATATGTAAGAAGTAATAGTAATCAAAGTAGTTGTGTAACAGTAGGTCAAATATATAATCCACTCAATAGCCCATGTAAAGGAACAACGTGGATGTATTATTCTGGTAACTATTGGTGGACTTTATCGCCTATTTCCGATAACTCCTACGGCGTATTACATGTCAATCTCAATGCCGATTTCTACTACTATAATGTGAGCAGTACGGACCATGCAGTTCGTCCTGCGTTGTACCTATCTTCTGAAGTCCAAATCACAGGTGGAGATGGTTCTCAAAGTAATCCATATACTTTAGAATAATATAAAATATTTATGTGACCTTGCTAAAAAGCGGGGTCTTTTGTTATACTTTAAGTGGTGATGAATATGTTAAAAAAGATACTTGATAAAAGAAATTATATAATTTTATTTGTAATAATTGTTTTGATTATTTGGATTTTATGGTCTTTAGTTTTTAGTAAAAATAAAGCTTACATGGAAACATTTAATTATTATGGTGAGACTATTACTTTTAAGGTTTATGATGAAGTTAATCATAAAAAGTTAACTGATGAAATAAATAATATATATAAAAAGTATGATGATATGGATTTTGAAGGAGAACTTTCAGAAGATGAGAAGTCTTTAATAGAATATGGTAAAATACTTTATTATAAGACTGATGGGTATATTGATGTTACTGATGGTGAGTTAATTTCTAGTTTAAAAGATAATAAGGAATATAATTTTAAAAGTGATATAGAAAAGTTAGATAGTGATAATCTTAGTGATGATATTTCTTTGAATTTTGATAGTATTATTGGTAGTTATGCGACTAATGAGGTTTTGTATTATTTTAAACAAAATGATATAAAAAAATATGTTGTAAGTGAAAATGGCGATATAGTGGCTGGTGATTATTATAGTGATGGTAAATATGCGATTAGTATAAATAAACCTAATAGTGATAAAGTAATGGATATTGTTTATTTAAAGAATAAGGCGATGGCAACTAGAAGTAAAAGTGATGAGTTTGAAAGCTATATGGTGAATCCTAAGACTAGTAAGAAAGAAAATAAGTATGATAGTGTTGTTGTGATTGCGAATGATAGTTTGACTGCAAATATGCTGGTTAATAGTTTATATATAATGGATATGGATGAAGGTAAAAAGCTTGTGAGTGATTATAATGGCGAAGCAATGTGGGTAAATGGTGATGATATAGTTACGACTGATGGTTTTTCTTCATATTTAAAAAAATAATTGCAGAAAATTGATAGATAAGGTATAATTATGGTAGGAAAGGAGTCTTGGTTATGTTTTGTCCTAAGTGTGGTAAAAAGAATGCGGAAGGCGCTAAATTTTGTGAGTTTTGTGGTGCAGAGATAAAGAGTGAAGAAAAGGTTGTTTTGCCTAAAAAACCTAGAAAAAAGTTGAATAAAAAACATATAATTATTATAGCTGTAGCTATTATTTTAGTTTTATTGTTTGTGATTGTTGGTGTAATTTTAAGTAACAGTTTTAAGCCTTCAAAAGTGGCTAGTGAATATTTTTTAGCGCTTGTTGATGACAATAGTGATAAGGTATATGATTTTATAAATATTCCAAAAAATGAATTTACAACTAAGGAAGTGTTTGAGAAGGTTAATAAAGAAGATGATTCTGATTTAGATTTGGTAAATTGGGAAGTTGTTTCTGAAGAAGTTTCATCTGATGGTTTGTCAGCTCAGGTTGAGATTAGCTATACCCTTGAAGGAAGGCAAACACCTTTATCAACAACTATTTATTTAGTTAAAGATAGTAAAAATAAGTTTTTGATTTTTGATAATTGGAAAATTAGTGAAGGAAGTTCGCTTGTTAGAGAAAATTATAAGATTAAAACTTTTAAAGATTCAACTTTAAAATTAGAGGGAATAGATGTTGATAAAAAGTATTTGGAAGAAAATGATGATGATACTTATGATACATATGTGATTCCTGCTTTATTTAAGGGTGAATATAATGCGGAGATTACTTTGAAAAATGGTCTTAAAACTAGTAGCAAAATTGAAGTTAATAATAGCAATTTTAGTTTTGAAAATTTTGAATTAAGTGATAAAGATTCAGATGATTTAGAATCAGCAATTACAAGTAATTTGGGTAAATTATACGAGTATGCACTTGACGATAAAAGTTTTGATGATATAAAAGCAGATTATGAATATGATGGAGCAGATTTAGGTGATTTAGAAGATGCTTATAATCAATTTTTACGTTTTATTAGAGCTAGTGGGCTTACAAAATATGAATTGAATGATATTAATGTAGAAAAAATAACGGTTACAGAAAAAGGATATATATATGTAACAGTTGTGGCTGATTATGATTATGCGGCTAAAGCTTATTTATCTGATGATGATATTGAGAAATCAGATGAAGATACATGTTATTTAACATTTGATTATAAAGATGGTTTTAAATTAGTAGATATGTCTAGTTTAGCAGCTACTTTTTCGAGATTTTAAGGAGGCGATATAATGGCAAAGTTTTGTATACATTGCGGAAGGAAATTAGAAGATGGTGAGGTTTGTACTTGTCAGATTGAAAAACAAGTTAATACTCATAATATTGGTGCGGATATTCTTGATGTAATAAAGGGAATGTTCGTTAAACCTGTCGATACAATTAAGAAATATACTGACGAAAAAAACTTTAGCTTAGCATTAATTTTTGTCTTAATTTTAACTTTAGTTTCAGGAATATTTATGATGTCATTTGTAAGTAATGTGTCATTTAGTTTGTTTGGAGCGAGTGCTTATTTAATTTCATATCATATTCCATATTTACAGATATTTTTTGCAAGTTTATTTGGAATTATTATATATAGTTTTGTTTATGTGGGATTTTTATATCTTGTTAATTCTATTATTTTTAAAGGTGGTAGTAGTTTTAAAAAAATATTTACAATGTATGGAATTAATTCTGTTATTTTGACGGCAGCACTTTTTATATCAATGCTTTTAATGTTTATAAATAGTACTTTAGGATTAGTTGTTTTAATACTTGGTAGTGCTTTAAATATGTTATATATATTTAAAGGCATCGAATATTTAGGGGTTAAAGATAAAAATAAACATGGATATATTTACTTACTTGTTATGGTATTTTGTTTAGTTTTATTCATAATAGTATCATTATTTGTAAATGCAATTTCTGGTAGTCGTTATAATAATTCTAATAATTTGACAAATGGACAATATAGATGGGTTCAAGATAATAACTATAATACTTACGATACTTCAAATGGATATAGATATCATCATTAATGGAATTTAAATAGTCGATGTAAAGAAAATTAAAGACAAGTGATTTATCGAAAATATTACTTGTTTTTTTTGTGTGATATCTTGGATATGGATAGGATAGGAGAGGCAAAAATGAAAGAAAAAATAAAGAAAATTGTGTTAGGATATTTACCAGGATTTATAATAGGAATAATAATTTGTGGTGGAGTAAGTGTAATAGCAATGACATATTTTCCGAGTAATCAAACAACGTATGATAATAGTAATAGTGGAATGCAGGCGACTGATGTTCAAGGAGCAATCGACGAGCTATATAATACTTGTTTCCCACCAAAAACAGGAGGGGATACAATATTAGATAATACTGATATAGTAACCTCAGGCGATGGACTTTACGCCGATGAATATGAAGAGGGAAAATATACATATAAAGGAGCAAATCCAAATAATTATGTAACCTTTAATAATGAAACAGCAGGATGGAGAATAATATCAGTCGAGGTAGATGGAACCATCAAAATAATGAAAGATACGAGTATAGGAAATCAAGCTTGGGATTCAAGTAATTCTAATAATTGGGCAAGACCAGCAAGTCTAAATACATATTTGAATAGTACATATTACAATAGTTTAACATCAATAGCACAAAGTCAAATAGTATCCAAAGACTTTGGTATAGGAGATGTAACATATGATGATACAAATTTAGCAAATACAATAAATAATGAAAATGCGACTAAATGGAATGGAAAAATTGCTTTAGCAACTACTAGTGAATATATAAGAAGTAATAGTAATCAAAGTAGCTGTGGAACTATGAATCAAATATGGAATTTAACATCATGTGGAAATACAACATGGATGCATAATAGTACTACTTGGTGGACGTTGTCGCCTACTTCTGGCGGCTCTTACACCGTGTTCTATGTGTATTCGGGCGGCAACTTCCGCACCAACAATGCGAGCGCTTCTTACGGCGTCCGTCCGGTCGTCTATCTCTCCGCAGAGGTCCAAATTACAGGAGGAGATGGAAGTCAGTCAAATCCATTTGCTTTGGAATAAGATGAAATATTAGAGATGAAGGTTAGTTTAGGGTTAATACCCCTTTTATTTTTTGTGAAGTTTTAAAGTTAATAATTGTTTTAAAAAATATGCCGAAAAATGTTTGAAAAAGGATATTGTTTGTGGTAAACTGTATATAGTATGTAAGTTTGGTAATAATAAAAAAAGGCAAAATAATTTTGTTTTTTATTTCGCTTACGGTATTAAAATTTTAAGTATTTGGAGTGGATTGTATGAATATATTATTTGAAATTGCGGATAGAGATTTGTTAATTATTGGCGTGATTTTGGCGGCTATTTTTGTTGTAATTGCATTAATTTTTAGGGCGATTGTAAATAAAAATAGGGTTATGCCTATAAGTGAAGATGAAAGATTTGATAATGAGGATGATTTTGAGGAAAAAGAGGAAAAAGTACTTACTGATGAACAAAGAAAGGCTAAGGAAGAATTAGAGAGAGTTTATGCGCAAATGAGTATGGATCTTGAAAAACAAGATGATATTCAAGTAGAACAACTAGAAGAAAAAGATAATATAGATGAGTTTGAAAGAGAACAAGAAGAAAATGCGATTATTAGTTATCAAGAGTTGATGGCAGCTGCGGAAAAGTTAAAGAAACAAGCTGATAGATATGAAGCTTATACTGAGGATAATGCGGATATGAGAGTACATGAAGCAATGAATACTTATAAAGAGCACACAGAGAAAAGTGCGAAACCTGAAGTAAAAGAAGAACATCATAGATTTAAAAATTCGGAAATTATTTCTCCAATATATGGAATTCAAAAAGAAAAGAAAAAAAGTTCACTAAATCATCAAAGAGATGGTATAATAAGTAGAGCTTATGAAGATGCGAGTACTGAAAGTGAACAAAATATGGATTTTTTGAATTCACTTAAGGAATTTAGAAAAAATTTATAAGCCATTACGGCTTATTTTTTTGGAGGTGAAAAATGAGGTACAAAATTTTTACTTTAGGTTGTAAGGTTAACGAATATGAAAGTGAAGTTATGGAGAGTTTATTGGAAAATCATGGCTATGTAAAATCAGATAATCCCGATGTTTGTGTGGTTAATACTTGTACAGTGACTAATACGGCTGATAGTAAATCAAGAAAGATGATAAGAAGTTTAAGAAGAAAGTATCCAAAAGCTATTTTAGTGGTTGCTGGATGTATGATTCAAAATAAGCAAGATAAAGATATTGATGCAGATATTATTATTGGTAATCAGCACAAAACGGAGATTGTTGAATTTTTAAAAAATTATAATGGTAAAATATACGATGTTCATGATATGAATGATGCTTCATTTGAAGATATGATGCTTAATAATTTTGATTTAACAAGAGCTTATATTAAAATTGAAGATGGTTGTGATAATTATTGTTCTTATTGTATTATTCCTTATGTTAGAGGTCATGTGAGAAGTAAGAAACACGAGAAGGTTATTGAAGAGGCTAAAAATTTAATTAAAAATGGTCATAAAGAAATTGTTTTGACTGGTATTCATACGGGTCATTATCACGATGGAAATTATAGTTTTGCATCTTTACTTAAGGATTTAGTGAAGCTAGAGGGTTTAAAGCGACTTAGAATTTCATCAATTGAGATTACAGAGTTAAATGACGATGTTTTAGATGTGATAAAAAATAGTGATGTACTTGTAAATCATATGCATATACCGCTTCAATCTGGGTCTGATGAGATTTTAAAAGCGATGAATAGAAAGTATAATAAAGAGTATTTTATTAATAAGATTAAAAAAATTAAAGAAATAAAGCCTGATATGAATGTTACGACTGATGTGATTGTTGGTTTTCCTGGTGAGACTGATAAGCAGTTTGAGGAAGGAATTGAGACAATAAGAAAAATTGGTTTTACAAAATTACATGTTTTCCCTTATTCTGATAGAGAAGGCACTAAGGCCAGTTATATGCCTAATAAGATTTTAGGAAATGTTAAAAAAGCGAGAGTTAAAAAGTTACTTGAAATATCTAGAGAGTTAGAAGTAAATTATATGGAAAAGCATCTTGGGAAAGAGGTTAGTTTTATTCCAGAAGTTTATGAAGATGGATATTTAGTTGGTCATACAGCAAATTATTTAATGATTAAAGCTAAAGGTGATGAAAGTCTTTTGGGTAGTGAGGTTATAGTCAAGATTAGTAAAGTTGAATATCCTTATTTACTTAGTGAGATAAAAGTTTTTGAATTAAATGGATAATTTTGATATAATAAATAAAGAGGTGATATTATGAATGGATATCCTAATAGTATAAGTAATAGTATGGTGAATACACGTATTAAGCCAGAAGATTATAATCTTAGAATTTCAACACTACCAGAGCCAAGAAAGGTTTATGATTACCGAAAAGATATGTCCAAGAAAATTAAAACGGCTATAATTGCAGCAACAATTGCGGCTGCGACTTTAGGTGGTGTGGCTTACCAAAGTTATGTGCAGGAACAAAATGCAGCTCAAGATTTTCAAGTTGTATATAGTGAGGATATTAAACAGTATCCAGGGTTTAAGTTTGAAATTGCTCGCAATGGGGTAGGATATTTTGTTGATGAAACTGGTAAACATTATGCTGATTTAGGCGATGGAATGAATGCCCAACAAAGAGCTAACCAATATGTTGAAAGTGGTTATATTAATTTACCAAGTAAAACTAAATAAGACCTAAATGGTCTTTTTATTTCAAGTGTATTGAACATTTGTTCACGTTATGATACAATTTATTATAGTAATTTATTCGAAAGGAAGATATATATGGAAAGTTACATCAAAGGAAATTATAGACGAAGTATTTTTAAATCAGATAAGGGCTATGTGATTGGACTTTTTAAAGTTAGAGAGACTAATGATGAAACTTTAGAGGAATATATTAATCAAACAATTACGTTTACAGGATATTTTCATGAGTTAAATGAAGATGATACTTATGTTTTATATGGAGAATCTGTTAATCATCCGAGATATGGTTTTCAGTTTCAATGTAATAGGTATGAAAGAATTAAACCAACTGGTAAAGAGGCAGTTGTGGAGTTTTTATCAAGTGATTTATTTCCAGGGGTTGGTGAGAAATTAGCTAAAAGTATTGCGGAGACTTTGGGAGATAATGCTTTGGATAAAATTTTAGAAGATGAAAGTGCTCTTTATTTAGTACCTAAGCTTACGGAAAATAAAATTAAGAAGATTGTAAGTACTTTAAAAAAATATGAGGAAAGTCATCAAACTATTTCCAAATTGATTGATTTAGGTTTTTCGATGAGAGAGGCACTTAGTATTTACAATGAATATAAATCTAATACGATGAGAATCATTGACAATAATATATATCAAATTTCTTATAATTTGCCGGATATTTCTTTTTTAAAAATAGATAAAGCAGCTAAGGTTTTGGATATGGCTTTAGATGACGATAGGAGAGTAAAAGCGGTCACTTTGTATGTTATGAAAAAACTTATATATCAAAATGGTGATAGTTATTTAAGTAAAGAGGGAATTATTGGTAGCGTAAATAAGTTTTTAGATACTTCGTATGATAATTATGATGAAGTTTTTAAAGAATTAGAAGATGCGGATTATATAGTTGTAAATGGTGATGATTATTATTTAGAAGAAATTTGGGATGCTGAGGCTAATATTACAGAAAGACTTTATGATTTAGCTTTTAAACCGGTTAAGAAACATAAAAATTTAGATGGTTTACTTGATGAGCTTGAAAAGATTAATAGTATTAAATATAATGATGAACAAAGAAAGGCTATTAAAAAGGCTTTAGAGAATAATTTACTTATTATTACTGGTGGACCTGGAACTGGTAAGACGACGATAATTAAGGCTATTACTGAGCTTTATCAGCACGTTAATAAACTTAATTATGATGAGTTTACTGAGCGTTTAGCTTTACTCGCACCTACTGGTAGAGCTAGTAAGCGAATGAGTGATTCGACTTTTTTACCAGCTTCAACTATTCATAGATTTTTAAAATGGAATAAGGATACATTAGAATTTATGATAAATGAATCCAATAAATCAAATGTTGAGTTAGTTATTATTGATGAGGTTAGTATGATTGATATTAATTTATTTGATAGTTTACTCAAGGGACTCAGAAGTAATGTTAAAATGATTTTGGTTGGTGATTATGATCAGCTTCCTAGTGTTGGACCTGGAAATTTGCTTAAAGATTTAATATGTAGTGAATGTATTGATACTATTCATTTGAATCATTTATATAGACAAGATGAAGATTCTTATATTACAACGCTTGCTTATGAAATTAAAGATGGTGAACTTAGTGATAATTATTTGAATACATATAGTGATTATACTTTTTTAAAGTGTTCAGCTAATCATATTAAAAGTAATTTGATTAGACTTTGTGAAAAAGTTATAGAGAAAGGCTATGATTATAAGCGACTTCAGATTTTAGCTCCTATGTATAAAGGTGAAAATGGTATTGATGCATTAAATAGTGAGTTACAAAATGTTTTTAATCCTAAGGCACCAGAGAAAAGAGAAATTAAAACTAGTAATGTGATTTTTAGGGAAAATGATAAGATATTGCAGCTTGTAAATATGCCAGATGAAAATGTATTTAATGGTGATATTGGAGTAATAAAATATATTAAGTATGGAAATACTAGTAAAAGTAAAAAAGATGAAATGTATGTTGATTTTGATGGTAATTTAGTTAAGTATACACCAAAAGATTTTTCTAAAATAAAACATGGATTTATTATAAGTATTCATAAAAGTCAAGGTAGTGAATTTGAGATGGTAATTATGCCAATGGCACGTTCATATAAACGAATGCTTTATAAAAAGCTTGTTTATACGGGTGTTACTAGGGCTAAAAAGAAATTAATTATTATTGGTGAACCTGAGGCTTTTGCTTCTAGTGTACAAAATAATCATGAATATATTAGAAATTCAAAATTAAAAGAAAAAATTAAGTATAAATTTGAAAATGCTAGATAAAATAAAAATGTATGTTAAAGAACATACAACATCATGTTTCTGACAAGTAGGTGATATAATGAATACAATGAGAAACATTGCTTTAATGGCTATGGGTAGTGCACTGACACTAGCTTATCAGAAGTATAATAAACCAATGATGAAAGCGGTTAAAAATACTTTTAATAAGGCAGCAAATGGTGCAAAGGATTTAACAAATCAGTTAGATAATATGATGTAATTAAAAAGCTTACCTTGATAGGTAGGCTTTTATTTTAATTTTTTTTGATATCCATTTAATTCTTTAGCCGCTTTTGCACTTTGTTCATATATTTGATTAAATTCTTCTAGTTCATCTTGATAGATGTCTAAATAGGTTTTTAGAATATTTTCATTTATTGGTGCGAGCAAAGTTGAAGTATTACTTTTTTGCCATTCAATAGCATTCTGTCTTTTGGCTAAAGGTTTATCAAAGATGGTATTCCAATTTGAATTTGATAGATAATGATGATTTTTATTTACTTTTCTTTTTAAAGTGTAACGTGGGTTACTATTAGTGTGTTCGGTTAATTCGAACATTTCGACGTTTGGAGTAATTATTTGTTCATCATTTGGTAAAAATGTCCAGATTGGCATTATTCTAATACTTACTTGTTCTTTGGTTGAACGAAATTGTTCTTTAAAACCAGCTGTTACAATTGGAATGGCTGGCATAGATCCTATTTCTAGTGGTATCCATCTGTATTCACCATTAATTCTTTGTAATCTTTTAAATTCACTAATGTTAATTAAAGCAACAGTGTCTTTATGATTGCTGATTAAAGTTATAGTATTATAAAATTCTGAATTATTCATTTTTTCCTCCCTCAAATTTCAGTAAACGTATTATACACGTTATTTAATTTAGTGTCAAATTGTATAGTTTTTTTAAATGAGTGAATATTAATAATGGTGATAATATGAAGAAAATCTTAATTACGGGTGCTCGCAGCGGTATGATTTATCCAGTTATTCAAAGACTTAAGGATTATTATGTGTATGTGACAGTACATACGGAAAGTGAATTTAAAAGTATTAAAAAGCTTTATAAAAATTGTAAAAATATTGAATGTTTAAAGTTAGATGTATTAAAAGATGCAGATAGAGTTGATGAGTTGGATATTGATGTGTTAGTTTTAAATGGGGCTATCGCAGAAAGTGGGTCACTTATGGAAATTCCTTTAGAAAAAGTTAGAGATAATTTTGAAGTTAATGTTTTTGCTAATTTGAATATTATTCAAAAGGTTATTAAAAATATGATATATAAAGGCTTTGGAAGAATAGTTATTATATCTTCACTTGCTAGTAAGTGGCCACTTCCTTTTTTAGGTAGTTACTCGGCTAGTAAAGCAGCTTTATCGTCGATGGCTAGAACTTTACATTATGAAAGTATGCTTTTAAAGGCAAATGTAGAAGTGGTATTGGTAGAACCTGGATTATATAGAACAGGTTTTAATAGATTAGCTTTTGATAAGAAATATGAATTTATGGATAATGATTCATTTTTTGCATCACAAATTGAAGTTATTCGAAAAAGTGAAAACTTATTTTTAAAATTAATAGAAAGAAGGAATTTAACATCAATTGTGAGTAAAATTTATAAGGCAATATGCTTTGATAATCCTAGATTTCGTTATTCAGCACCATTATCCCATAATTTGTTTTCAAAAATAATTAACTTATTTTATTAATCTTTGATATAATATCTGTGAGAGGTGATTTTGTGACAGATATTGAGATTGCTAGAAAAGCTAAGATGTTTAAGATTGATGAGATTGCGAAGGTGCTTAATATTGATGATGGGTATTTAGAATATTATGGGAAGTATAAGGCTAAGATTGATTTGAGTATTTTAGATGATTTGAAAAGTAGTGAAGGAAAATTAATTTTGGTGACATCAATTAACCCAACTCCTTTTGGTGAAGGAAAAACAACGATGAGTATTGGAATACATGATGCGATGAGAAAGTTAGGATATAATAGTTTAGCGGTACTTAGAGAACCATCTTTGGGGCCTGTTTTTGGCATTAAAGGTGGCGCTGCTGGTGGTGGATATTCACAGGTTATTCCAATGGAAGATATTAATTTGCATTTTACTGGTGATATGCATGCGATAGGAGCTGCAAATAATTTACTTTGTGCGGCTATTGATAATCATTTATTTCAAGGTAATAGTTTAAATATTGATAAGGATAGAATACTTTTTAATAGATGTGTGGATATGAACGATAGGGCACTTAGAACTGTAACAGTTGGTTTAGATTTAGGTAAGGATGTTGCTCACGAAAACCATTTTTGTATTACGGTAGCAACAGAGATTATGGCTATTTTATGTTTGGCGCATGATTTGAATGATTTGAAAGAAAAAATAAGTAATATTTTGTTTGCTTATGATGTTAATGGTAAACCTTTATTTGTTCGTGATTTACATGTTGAAGAAGCAATGACCATTTTACTTAAGGATGCGATAAAGCCTAATTTAGTTCAAACTTTAGAAAATAATCCAGTTATTATTCATGGAGGACCTTTTGCAAATATTGCGCATGGATGTAATAGTTTAATTGCGACTAAGCTTGGTCTTAGACTTGTGGATTATGTTATTACAGAGGCTGGTTTTGGGGCTGATTTAGGAGCTGAGAAGTTTTTAGATATAAAGTGCCGTAAAGGTAAATTAAAACCAAATGTTATAGTAGTTAATGCAACTATTCGAAGTTTAAAATATAATGGTGGTATGACTAAGGATGAACTTAATAATAAAAATATGGATTATTTGAAGAAGGGTATTTGTAATTTAAAGGTTCATATTGAAAATATGAAAAAATATTTGGACAATATTATTGTTTGTTTGAATAAGTTTGCTTTTGATGATGAAGAAGAGATTTTATTTGTTAAAAATTATTGTACTGATTTAGGTTGTGAATTTGAAATATCTGATTCTTATGCTTTAGGTGGTGAAGGAGCTAAGGAGCTTGCTAAAAAGATTGCTCAGATGTGTGAAAATAAAAAAGAGTTTCATTTACTTTATGATGAGAATGAAACTATTAAGGATAAGATAGAAAAGGTTTCTAAGGAAATTTATCATGCTTCTAGTGTAAAATATTTAGACGAAGCTAATATGAGTATTCAAAAGATAGAGGAAATAGGTTTAGATAAGATGCCTATTTGTGTGGCTAAAACTCAATATTCAATTAGTGATGATTCTAAAAAGTTAGGTTATCCTAAAGATTATGAAATAACAGTTAGAGATGTTAAGGTGAATAGTGGAGCTGGTTTTATTGTAGTTTATATGGGTAAAATAATGACGATGCCTGGACTTTCTAAAAGGCCAGCTTATGAGAATATGAAAATAGATAGTGATGGCGCTATTTATGGTTTATTTTAAATTATAAATTAAAAGAATATAAATTCATTCTTTTGAATTTAGAAAATTTAAAATTGAAGTTTACAGGGTGAGGTTACTATTCACAGCCGTCTGCCATGTATTTATAATGTATTGGACTTGGAATTCGTCTAAAAATAGGCTGTGAATACTTGTTTTGGCATATGTTTATAAAATTTAAAATTCAATAAAGCCTTTAAAATAAAGGATCCAATTGTTAAATTTAGCTGTGAATAGTAACAGCCTTTTTTTGTTTTTAAAAAATTTTTTCGAAAAACATATTGTCAAATGTGAGTAAATATGATAATATTATTTTGTTATGGCGAGATAGCTCAGTTGGCTAGAGCATACGGTTCATACCTGCTCTGTAAAGACCAGTTTTTTAATTTTATAAAATCAATTTTTTCTTTATTTTACAAGGGTTTGCGAGGATGCAAATTTTTTTTATAAAAAATTTGTAGTTAAATTTTAGTTAATTTTTTATAAAAAATATTTTTTCTTACTCAAATTTATTCAAACTTACTTATGTTTATTTTAATTTATTTAATACATAAAAAAAACAACTCTGTACTAGCAGTTGTTTAATAAATAAAATTATAGTCTTGGTAAATTCTCACATTTTCTGGAAATAATTACGTTAAAAATCTTATTGCTATATTTTTTATGAAGATTATTAATCATCTCTAATTTCTTTTCTATTGTCTTTATATTCTCTATTACTACAATAAAATTAATAATTTTAATATCTTCTATAATCTCTAATGGAATATCCGAACAGTCATTTACAACAATATTTTTTGTGTGCTTAATCATAATTCATTAACTCCTCGAGATCTTGACACTCATTAAGGTACTTTTTAAATGTTTCATCATATTTTTCTAATAACCTTTCTTTTTCTTGTTCCCACTCTTTATGAGCTTTACGAAATATTTTAGGTGGCTCATTATCTATTAAATTATCAAATTCTTCTCTAATTAATTTACATTGCTTATCATAAAAATCTGCAAATAATAAGGTTGAATCTCTTAAATGAAGTGTTAATAAAGTAATAGTTTTAGTAATTATTTCATCGTCAGAATTTATATTACTTTTTTTCTTTCCCACGTTTTACCTCATTTCATTATTTAGCTATATAAAGTTTCGTTTTCCTTAATAGCAAAAAATACCATTTCTATACCGTTTTCAACTGCTGTCATAAAGATAGACTTATTATAAGGTGTTAAATACCAATAATACTTTTTTTCGTCCTTATCTTTAATAATCCCAAATTCATAATTATTTTTTGGAGCATAAGCCACTAGATGATCCTCTACCAGATGAAATTTAATACCAGCATTAATATATGGTTTCACATATTCGTCAAAATCTTCTCTTGCAAAAAATCTATCCAATTCATCCACTAATGGTTTAGCACAATACTTCTTACTTCTTATTGCTTTCACTTCCTTTCCTAATCATTTTGCATATTCACCCAGCAAATCTTTTACACTGTTACTTACTGGAGTATGTTATTTAAAAATCGTATCATATTATTAGTGGTAAAGTTGGTGATACGATTGTGAAATTAAACAAAGTATTCGGCAACAATGTGAAATATTTTAGATTTCGGAAAAAATATACACAAGAGAAAGTTGCTGAACTAACCGATACTAGTGTAACTTATATAAGTCAACTAGAATTAGGTCATCATACTCCGTCTTTTGAGAAGCTGGAACTTCTTTCAAAAGCGTTGGGTGTTGAGCCTTTTGAATTTTACGTCAAAAGGGACTTTAAAAAGTTACCTGCTAGAGTGGATATGACAAATATTGATGAATAACAATTACGGTTGTTATTCTTTTTCATTATATCACATTTTTTAATATCAAAGTTAATTATTTTGCGTGCATTGGGCAAAATAGCAAATACACCTGTTAAAATGCGACAATATTTTCAGGTGGTAACAATGTATTTTAATAATTTACAATATTTAAGAAATGAGAAAGAATTAACTCAAAGAGAAGTATCAGAAATATTGAATTGCAAAAGAAGTACTTATGATAATTGGGAACATGGTAACGTTATGATCCCTCTTGATATGGCTGATAAGTTATCTTGCTTTTATAAAGTAAAACTATCATACATTTATGGTATTGATAAAGAACTAATTAAAGTAGAAAATATCAAAAGAATTAATTATGATAAAATGCTTACTACTTTAAATGAGAAAAAAGAAGAATATAAGCATACTTATACTTACATAGCTGATAATATAAAATGTAATGTTTCAACCGTATATAGATATTTTAAAGGCGAATTTTTCCCACCTATTGATAGACTAGTCGCTTTAGCTAATTTATATAATATGGAGCTTGATGTGTTGTGTGGTAAACTGTAAAATTTTACCTGTTTTCTTATTCGTAAAACAATGCTATAATAAAAACAACGAAAGGTCTATATTAGTTTATGAATAATAAGTATTTAGAATTGAAAGAAAAATTAACATCGCAAAGCAATATTGAATTACAAAAAAAGTTTTTTGAATTAGCACAAAAATTTACAAATCCAACTGATAAAGTTAAAAGTGTATTAAATGATAACCTTGTTAATCAATTTGAAGAAAAAAAAGATAATATTACTTTTGGAGCTTTTATTAAAAAACAGAATAGTAATTACTATGTGTCTATGATTATTTTTGATACCGATTATACGTTTTCAAACTTGAACGCAAAAACTTATAACAATTTAGAAGAAGCAAACACCTATTTTTCTTCCTTAAAAGATTTAATAAAAAATAACGATCTTGAAAGTTTATCTGCTAGTTTATTAAAAAATTGTCAATGACGAGCAATAATTACACAATAGCACTTAAAACTATGATATAATTATATATATCAATGATATATGGTAGATAAATTTTACTTGTAATTATATATAATATAGATGGTAGTATTAGTCTATAAACAGATTAGTTCTACCATTTTTCATTTGATAACGTGTTTATGAAATGGAGGTATATAATGCTTGTAAAAGAACAAACTGGGGTTATTGTTATTGATTTAAAGCCTATGCTCGAATTAAGAAATATGACACCATATAAATTAAGTCAACTCTCTGGAATTGATAAGGATACCATTTATAAATATGTTAATGGACAAGTTTTATATAGAGTTGATTTATTTAATCTCGCTAAAATCTGTCATATTCTTAAATGTGAGTTACACCAAATTATGTGGTATGAAGAAAATGGTAAATAAATAATTTTATATTTTTATTATATTTATTTTATATTTTTTTTAGGTATTGGCTTTTATAAAATGCGTGGTACAATGTGTATAGTAGTAAAAACTATAAGCAAATGAGCCTATGCTTGTTGTTACGACTATTCCCTGTAAAATGGGAATAGTCTTTTTTACTACTTTGTGCTAACATATAAAGCAATTTAATTGTTTTATATGTTAGGGGGTGATTTGTGAATGCACTATTGCAAATTTTCAAGCGATCATAAGGGATACTTTCCCCCAAAATCCAAAAGTTACGGCAATAAAACATTTAACTTATCACTTAAACATAAGAGTAATAGCTTTTTTATCAACCGATAAACTGGCTGTTGCTCTTTTTTTCATAGTTGGAGGGAATTGTTATGAATTACACACACATATTAACTGATTTTATGATTAAACAGTTTGATGTAAAAAAACTAGAAGAAATAGTAAAAGCCTTTTTGGAATTAGTAGAAACTGCAACCCTAGTACTTGACGATAAAGATTACTATATCCGAATTACACCTACTTATGAAGTGGAACTTGTTGGTAAATCTAGTGTTCGTAATACTTGTAGTAAAATCGAAACATTTATGATTTATGAATATGATAGCAAAGATAAATTAAGGGATCTAATAGTAAAATATCCAAGTGCTTTAGAAAAACTTACTAAAGAAGAAAAGGAACTATTTATTCGTTGCTTTATGAATAAGGAAAAAAAGACTTATATACAAGAAGCTATGATTTTACATCAATACCAATATGATCGTTTAAAGAAAAGTGCTATTATCAAATTCTGTGTATTTTTAGGATTAGATAAATATATCAATAATTTTTAAAGGCTCATAAGGAGGTATATTATGACTTAATTCTGCACTTTTGACAAATGATTTAATAGATGTTATAGTGCTGGCAAGAGGTGGAAAAATATGTCTAGGAAGAAGATAATTTTAATTTCATTACTTGCTATTACTGTTATAGTTTCTAGTTTTGTCGCTTTTCATTTTTTTAGTAACGATAGTAGCTCAAAAGTTGATACATCTAAACAACTTAAAACTAATTTAAAAGAAAAAGAAAAAAAAGATAAAACGGATAACAAAGAAACAGAAAAAGAAGAAACTAATTCTGAAAAAACAACTCCCCAAACTAATGAAACAGAAAAACAAAATATAGAAGAAACACCAAAAGAAAATCCGAATAATAATGTTCATACAACACCACAGCCACAAACTCCAAGCAATAATCAAACAACCACAAAACAGCCTACTACTCCACCAAAAGTAGTAGAAACACCAAGCTGTACTCCAAAATTATTTTATGTTGTTTTTAGAGCTGACTTTGACAGTTTAGATAAGTTAAAGGCTACGGCTGAACAGTATAAAGAAATCTACGGTTTTACTGGTTATGAATATATGAGTGCAACTGATGACTGTGGTGATACTTATTATCAATTAACAATGAGAACAAAAGATGATAAACTTGTTGAATATTCGGATATTCCAAAGCCTTAACAGGCTTTTTTCTTTTGGCTAAAATTAAGGAGGAATTTATTATATGAAGAATTTAAAAAAGAAAATAATTAATGGCTTTCTTCTACTTTTAGTTGGTGTATCATGTATTCCTAGTATAACAGTACAAGCTAAAACATATAATGATACATTTAATGAAAAATCCCAGTATATTAAAGGCGATTATATTTTAAAAGTAAAAGGAAGCACAAGGAAATATCAACAAATGACTGTTATCACAAGAAATAGCGACGGTCAGTTTGTCTATTGTATCGAGCCAGGCACTCCAATAGCTAGTGGCTCTACTATCTATCAGGGGCAAGACTTCAATCAGTCTTATATTGCTAATATAACAAATGAGCAATGGCGAAGAATTAGTTTACTCGCATACTACGGTTACGGATATGCTAATCATACCGATATTAAATGGTATTCTGTAACCCAGTTCCTTATTTGGCAAACAGTCCCACACGGATACGACATTTATTTTACAGATAAATTGGACGGAAACCGTATTACAAAATATACTGATGAAATTAATGAGTTAAATCGTTTAGTTGCTGAACACGATATTACTCCTAGATTTAATCAAGATACTATTGACATGACTATCGGCGAAACAATAGAATTAACCGATGCTAATAATGTCTTAAATAAATTTGAAATTAAAAGTACTGATGGTGTAAGTGCTAGTATTAATGGTAATAAATTAAGTATTACTGCTAATGAAGTTGGTAACGGTAATATTACTATTACTAAAAGAGATAAAAATATGTCTAGTCCTGCTATCGTATATGTCCACCCAAAAAGCCAAGATTTAATGTCAAGAGGATATTACGATCCTATTGATAGAGATTTAAAAATAAATATTGTTGGTGGTAAGGTGTCAGTAAAAAAAGTTGATGCTGACACAGGTTTAGGTATCGCACAAGGCGACGCTACCCTAGACGGTGCTATATTTGGTATTTATTCTATGGACGGTAAACGTGTCGGTCAAATAGAATCAGTTGGTGGCGAATATGTCATGAGCGACTATCTACCAAGTTTAGGTACTTTCTATCTACAAGAAGAAAAAGCATCTACTGGATATGAATTAAACGAAACAAAGTATTATTTTGAGATTACAAAAGATGACTTATATCCTCTTGTTGACGTAAGCGAGAAAGTTATCGAAAGAGATTTAAAAATATTTAAGGTTTACGCATCAGATCAAACTGGTTTCTTAACTGGCGAGCCTAATGTAACTTTTGATATTTATTTAAAATCTAGTGGTGAAAAAGTAACTAGTATTACTACCGATGAAAAAGGATATGCTACTGCAACACTTCCTTATGGTACATATACTATTAAACAAGTTACTAGTACTCAAGACCATGAATTTGTAAAGGATTTTGAAATTACAGTAAATGAAAGTTCTGACGATCCTATCTATAAATTACTTGCAAATGCTGAAATTAAAGCTAAATTAAAAGTTGTAAAGGTAGATAAAGAAACAGGTAATATCATTGCTAGAAGTGGTATTAAATTCAAAATATTTGATGTAGATAATAATGAGTATGTATGTCAAACTACTGATAAAGTACAATGTGAATTTATGACTAATGAAGATGGTATTTTAATGACACCACTTCCTTTAAGTTCTGGTACTTATAGACTTGAGGAGGTAGATCAAGCCCTAGACGGTTATCTATGGAATAAACAGTCTAAAGAATTTACTATTGGCGAGGATTCAGAATTAATTACTGATCCTACTTATGGAGTTATCTTTGAAACACAATTTGAAAATGAACAAGTCAAAGGACAAGTTGAAATTTTTAAAAATGGCGAGAAAGTTGTTTTTGAAAATGGTAGTTATCACTATGAAAAAATAAAACTTGACGGTGCTGTTTTTGAATTAAGAGCTAGTGAAGATATTATCGCTGGTGGTAAAAAATACTACTCTAAAGGCGAATTAATCGCTACATTAACTACTGATGAAAAGGGATATGTTTCTTTAGGCGATATGCTATTACCTTTAGGAAAATACAACCTAAAAGAAGTTAAATCTAATCATAATAACGTTATTGATCCTAACACTTATGAATTTGAATTAAAATATAAAGACCAATATACTGGTGTAGTATATCAAACATTTACTTTAAATAATGAATATAGCAAAGGTACTTTAGAATTTACTAAAACCGACCTTTCTACTGGCGAGCCACTTCCTAATACTAAAATAGAAATATTTAAAGAAGATGGTACAAAGGTATTCGAGGGCTATACTGACAAAGACGGTAAAATTATTATAGATGATATGCCTATCGGAAAATACTATCTAATTGAAAGTGAAGCACCAGAGGGCTATATCTTAAATACTGAAAAACAATTCTTTGAAATTACAGAAGACGGTCAAATTATTAAATCAACTATGACTAATGAAAAAGAAATTGAAGTACCTAATACTGGAGTAAATGCTATTGATATTACTTACGTTTTAGGTGGTCTTGCTATTTTAGGTGGAATTGGAGCAATCATATATGAAAAAAAGAAAAATAAAAAATAGAAAGTTGAGCCGAGTTTTTATTATCGGCTCTCTTTTCATATTATTAGGTATTACACTTATATCTTTAAAAATCTATTCTAATTATTATTTAGATAAACAAGAAGATAAAGCTATCCAAGAATATTTAGATTATAAACCTGATACTACGGTTAAGGTTGATAATTCTACTACCACTATTAAAGAGGAAAAAGAAACAGTAACTTATAACTATATTGCTGTACTTGAAATTCCTAAAATCAATTTAAAACGTGGCTTATTTCCTATTAACGACAAAAATAATAATGTAGATAAAAACGTAGAGATATTAAAAAATTCTGATATGCCAAATGTTACAAATGGTACACTAGCACTAGCTGGACACTCTGGTAATTCACGAATTGCTTATTTTCATAAGTTATACAAATTAAAAGAAAACGATCAAGTATATATCTACTATCAAAATGAAAAATATATTTATCAAGTTTCAAAAATTGAACGACAAGATAAAGACGGTACTATTAGTTTTACAAAAACAAAAGATACTACCGAATTAATACTAACTACTTGCGACCAACAAAATAAAGGTAAACAAATAGTAGTTGTCGCTAAACTAGTAGATAAAATCCCCTACTGAAAGGAGGAGCTATATTGAGAAAAAAACAATTTGATAAAGACTTCGAGTTTGTTTTGAATAAGAAACAGAAAAATCATTTAATAGACAAATCAAATGCTCTTACTGTTAGTGGAGCTGAATACATAAGGCTCTTAATTGAACAAGATATTTTATTAGAAGAACTAAAAACGACTAAAGAAAAATCAGTTGAATTAAGTAGTAAACTTCTTGCTGTTCAAGATAAGCTGAAACGTAAAGATAAACTTTAATGGCTGATAATCACAAATATTATTATTTAAAGCTAAAAGACAACTTTTTTGATAGTGAAGAACTAATTATACTTGAATCTCAAGAAAACGGTTACATCTATTCTAATATTCTCTTAAAACTCTATCTTAAAAGTTTAAAAAATGATGGTCGATTACTTTTTAATAATAAAATCCCATATAACCCTAATTTAATCGCAAAAGTAATAAGACATAATTCAAACGACGTTGAAAAAGCCCTTAAAATATTTGAGGCTCTAGGGCTTATTGAAATTTTACAAAACGGTACTATTTATATGTCTGATATACAGTCATATATAGGTAAAAGCTCTACCGAAGCTGACCGTAAACGTGAATATCGCAAACGTATTGAAATGGAAAAAGGACAAATGTCCGTACATTGTCCCCTAGAGATAGAGAAAGAGTTAAAACTAGATATAGATTAGCCAATAAAAAAAGGAGTGATATATATTATAGATAATATAAAATTATTATATGGAGATAGTAATTTATTAATAAAAGATATTAAAGATAATTCTATTGATTTAATTATCATAGATCCACCATATTTATTAAATATGGACGGTGGTAAAAAAGGAAAAAGTAGGTTTGCTAAAACTCTATTATCATTAGAAAAAGAATTAACAGATGCTGACTTAATTGATAACTATGATTTATCCATATTAAATGAGTTTATTAGAATACAAGATAAAGTAAACATCTATATATGGTGTAATCTTGCTCAAATAAGACAGTATTTAGATTTTTTTATTGGCGAGCATAACTGTTCTTATGAAATTATAATTTGGAATAAAACGAATGCTATGCCACTTTTTAATAATAAATATCTTAATGATAAAGAATATTGTCTTTACTTTAGAAAACGTGGATACTGTAATCCAACTAATTACAAACTAGCTAAAACAGTTTATTATTTACCAACTACTCAAAAGGAAAAAAGACTATATAAACACCCCACAATTAAACCTTTAGAAATTATAGAATCACTAGTATTAAATAGCTCTCGTGAAAACGAAACTATCCTAGACTGTTTTATGGGATCAGGGACTACTGGTGTCGCTGTAATTAATGCAGGTGGTAATCGTAAATTTATCGGTATAGAAAAAAATAAAGATTATTTTTTAACAGCAAAGAAAAGAATTGAAGATACTTTAAAAGATAAGGAGGACAAGTTATGAATTTAACTAATAACTTTAAAAAAGAATTTGATAATTATGTTATGAGTGTTGCTAAAGAATACGACTGTGATTTGTCTAAAGATGATTTACAAATAATTTACGACAGTTTCTTTCACAAAGACGTAGGAATTATCCCACCAATGATTAGTAGTAAAGTTCAAGACTTTAAATATTATAAAGAACAAAACCTTACTAAAGATCAAGATATGGAAAAATAATGAATAAATATGCTAAAACACAATTTGATAAAATCAAAGAATTAAAAAAACAAATTCCTACTTCTGATGATAAAGAACAATTAGAAAAGGATATTTTATCTATTACCGAAGATTTAAAAAATAAAGCTATTGAATTATTTAATAATCCATCTAATATTAAATTATTTTTAGATAATATAGGAAAATTTAATAATTATAGTCATAATAATATTTTATTAATATTCTTACAGAAACCTGATGCTACTTTTGTAGCCCCTTTTCAAACATATAAAAAATTAGGATATTCCGTTAAGAAAAGTCCTGATTCTATTTCTATTATTGTTCCTCGTTTTAGTACCGTAGTACAAGATAACAGGGATAATACTTTAAAATACTATAATTCTCTTTCTGATGAAGAAAAACAAATGTATAAAGATAAAAATAATGATACCTTTACATTTCATCATAAAAGATTATCATATTTTTCATTAGGTACTGTTTTTGATATTTCTGATAGTACTATGCCTTATGAAGAAATTAAAGAAAAACTACACCCTAGAGTAGATAATGAAAATGCAAAAGAATACCTTAATACCCTAGAGGAGTTAGTTAAAGATAATGGCTTTAATTTGAAATATAAAACTGGTATTAAAGAAGATGGATACTGTAATTTTCAAGATAAAGAAATAGTTATAAATTCTAATCAAACTAATCTTGTAAAATTTAAAACCTTACTTCACGAATTTGCTCACTCTCTAGCTCATACTAATTTAGAAAAAAATTATACAGAATATCAAAACAATAGAAATAAATATGAAACCGAAGCCGAATCGATAGCTTATGTTGTATCAAATTACTTTAATCTTAATGTGCCTGAATTTAGCGAAACATATCTTTACAGTTGGTCGAGAAATAAAGACTTTAAAGAAATAGATTCATCTTTAGAAACAATTTGTAATTATAGTCAAATGATTATTAGCAAAATCAATGATAAAATGAAAGATAAAGATTTAGATTATTCTATTCAAAATTCAAACGAAGTGGCTATCTAAATATCTATATCTATGATATAATTATCTAAACAACAAATAGTAATTTGTAAAGGAGGTATTTATGGGAATAGAACATTCGCAAAATTATTTACATAGTAAACAACTTGTAGCGACCTTGTTATCAAAGAGTAATATTTGTAACGACGATATTGTAATTGAGATAGGTCCTGGAAAAGGAATTATTACCAATGAACTTGCAAAAAAAAGCAAGAAAGTTATAGCAATAGAGTTTGATGCAAAATTAGCGAAAACTTTATCTGAAAGGTATAAAGAATCTAAAAAAGTTCAAATAATAGAGATGGATTTTTTAAAATATAAAATATCAGTAAAAGAACCATATAAAGTATGTGCAAATATTCCATTTAACATAACTGCTGATATTATGAAAAAAGTATTTGAAGATGATAATCCTCCTGAAGATATATATTTCATAATGCAGTATGAAGCTTTTCTAAGGTATTCTGGACAGCCTTTTTATAACGAAAGTTTGAGGTCTCTTTTATACAAACCTTGGTTTTCCGCTGAATTGATTTATGAGTTTAAACCATCAGATTTTTATCCTGTGCCAAATGCACGAATATGTTTTGCTCACTTTCAAAGAAAAACATCAGCAGATGTTGAGGATGCGACAGACTATAGAAATTTTTTATCATATATATTTTTAGCGTCTGGAAATACTTTCAAAGATAAAACAAAAAAATTGTTTACTTATGAGCAACAAAAACGCATTTGCAAGTTTTTAAAAATCAAATTAGAGTCAACGCTTACTGAGATCTCATACGATGGATGGCTATACCTATATGATGTTTTTCTTAAATTTGTTTCCAACGAAAAAAAAGCTATTATATTAAATGCTGAACAAGCCATGAAAAACAATCAAAACAAGATTCAAAAAAAACATCGAAATCGTAATCATGGTTATTGGAAATTTGAAACTAAGCGCCAAAAGAAAATTTTTAAATTGAAAAATTGAAAATAAGAATTTTATCCAGTAGCTATATTTCCAATTTCTATATTATTAGCAATAGTGTAAACAAAGAAGTTGACAGAAAAAAGTAATAAGCAAATTATAAATTACAATTTATCGATGAGATCAACTTTAAATAGTTGGTCTTTTTTTTATACCCTATTTAAAGGAGGTGGTGTAAAACCGTTATATATAAATACTTATTTTTAGATATTTAATAAAGAAAGGATTTGATTTTATGGAAAAAGAACAAGATATTAATTTCTCTCATTTTAAAGGTAACTTAACTAGAAAACCTATTTTGAAAGGTAATGAAAAAAAGTATGCCATCTTAAATGTCGCTTGTAACCGTCCTTACACTAATGAAAAAGGAAAAACAGTTGCTGATTTTATCAGTTTAAAGGTTTGGAAAGATCCAGAAAAATTAGTTAATGAATTAGATAAAGGACAAAAAGTTGATATTGAAGCCCATACTAAAACAGGCTCATATACCAATGATAAAGGCGAAAAAGTTTATACTACTGATTTAGTAGTTGATAAGATAGAATACACTTTAGAAAAAGAGAAAGATAATCAAGAAAAAACAGAAGAATTGGAAAAGTAATTTATGCTAAATAAAAATAAAACTTATACATTTAAAGAACTTAATAATTTATATAATATGTTAAATATCGAATTTAAGTATTTCGGACAAAATAATAAAGGCGATCTTATCTTGTATATGTTAGATAAAGATAAAATTATTATGTTTGTTTCAAACAATAACGGTAAAGATAAAAAATCGTATTTAGATTATACATCTAATGAAATGAATAGTTTAAAATTCAAATTTGATAAGGAGGTTGAAATGCAAGATTATGATATTAACGTAATCGTTAATACTTCTTCATGCGAGAAAATTCCGAGTGGTAGATATTCTATTGAAACCTTAAACGATCTCACTATTGAAAATGATGACTATAAGTTATCAAATTCACAGGTAGATCAAATTAATGGAATTGATTATCTCGTCATAGAAAGAAACAATAATACTACTTTATTTAGTGGTAGATACTTATTTGGTAACAATGGTTTACTAAATGATATAGAATACAATTTACTCCCACAATACGAACGAGAAAAAAATGAGATAGCTATTGATAATATTAAAGCTATCCTAGAAATGTTTAAATCAAACAACAAAGAAAGTGAGTTGATGTTAAATTGAGTGTAAACAAAAAAGAAAAAGTGCTAGACGTCGCCAAACTACCAGCACTTTCCCATGAACAGCTTATTAAAAATAATAAGCTAAAATCATTTTATCATAATTCTAAAATAATGTCATTTTTCAGAAACAAGAAGTTGCTACTATCGGCACTTCTTCTTTCTTTTTTTATTAAAGCTACACCTGTGTTCGCAGTTGATAAAATTGAGGGTGGCTCTATTACCATAGAATCGCTTGGAACAATTATCAAAAAACTTGCGACACAAATTCAAGTATTTGGTATTATTCTCTCTTTTATCGCTATGGTAATATTCGTTATCCAGTTTATTATCGGTGATGACGAAACTAAACAAAGAAAAAAGAAAACAATTTTATATACATTAGGTGGTGTAGCCCTTTTAATTTTAATTCCGTCTATCATAAACCTAATTATTAGTACTCTTGAAACATAGGATTTATGATATATGCTTTATACTTTAAGCATTGCTACTGATATTAAATTTAGTGTCCTAGACTTACTCCGTAATATCGGTATGGGGCTTGTAAACATTATCTATTCTACTATTGATGTATTGTATGAAGTTGCATATAAAATCAATAGTCTTGATATGATAGAGATGTTAAAAAACGTCCAGAACTCCCCATTTACCAAAATCTTTAATAGTTTTGTAATTCTCGGATTTGCATTACTTTTTTTATTTGCAGTATGGAAAGTTACATTTCGTATCTTTGATGCTGACGAACAAGAGCAACCTCTTTCTAATCTCGTCAAAGAAATATGTAAATGTGGCTTTCTTATCTTTTTAGTTTCTCTTATCTTCTCGCAAAGTATGAATATTAGTATTAACTTATCTGAAGCTATTTACAATAATTTTACTAATGGTACTACGGTAGGTAATACAATGAAAACAGCCTACTTAACAATTAATGAGGACTGTTATTATAATTCAGGTAACGAATCCTATCATAAAGATATGGATAAAGTAGATAATGAAAATGTAAAGAAATTAAAAGAACAATTAAGTGGTTATGCAAGTATCCCAGAGAGTGTTACAACAGTTGAACACTTTAATAATTTAATTCGTAACGGTACTCTTACAGCTGATACAATTACCGATTCAGGCTCATTTAATCAAACGTGTCAAATATATAAAGCTGGTATTTGGAACGACGGCGAGGATTACTTTTTTAGTTTCAACTGGGTATTTGGTATTATTGTCGGAGCAGTCTTTTTATTCGCTATTGCTTTTAGTGTAATCATGCTTGGTCGTAGGCAATTAGAAATTGCTTTTCTAATGCTTATTTCCCCAATTATTTTTGCGACTTCTATCGGACGTAAAGAACAAAGGTCAGCTTTATATCAGCAACTAACTTCACTTGTCTTACAAGCTGGAGCAGTCCTATTACTTATAGGCTTAACTTCTATTATGTTCAATGCTATTCAAAATAGTACGGATATTAATAATTTACCTTATGTTAGTAAAACAGTCGCCCAAAGTGTTTTATATCTAGGTTGTGCAATGATGCTTTTAACTGGCTCTACTGTACTTAATAGATTTATCGGCGAAAATGTTTCGGCTAACTCTGGTCGTGATGCTTTAATGTCTGTGGCTGGAGCTTTAGGTAGTGTTGGTGCTATTGGTATGGCAGGAGCTGGAGCTATTAAAGGTACAGGTCAAACAGCTAAAGGACTTGGTAAAATGGCTAATGCTGGTATGCTTGGGGCATCTGGTATTAGTAGTGGTCGCTTACACGATCGTACTGTTAAATCTATGGCTAGAAAAATGGAAAAAGCTCAAAATAAAGTTGCTAAAGGTCAAGAACGTCAAGCTAATGCTAACGGTAGTTTTCCGTCAAAAGTTTGGGGTATGATGCAAGAACATAGTGGTAATAAGAAAATGGATTCTTTAAATAGTCGCTGGGATTTTGATAATGAAAAAGTCCGTAGTGGTTATTTCAAAGAGGGATTTAATCAAACTAAAACGGGTTTAAGTAACATTGCTCATAGTTTTAGTGGTTATAGACATTTTCCTAATTCCTTTGGAAGTCTTAATAGTTACCGTAGGCGACCACCTATTAGCGAGATTAAAAACGATGGCGACAAGTTATAGGAGGGATACTTTCTATGTATATTACCTTACAAAGTACTAAAAGGAATTTAGGTTTATTTAATTTGGAAGTTAAAGACATTATTTTAGCTGGTATATTCGCACTTGCGTTTATTATTTTCTTTTCGCTTGGTTTTTATCAAACTGGTTTAGTATTTTTATTTACTGGCATTTTTTTATTAGTACCAGTATCTTTTAGTCAGAAAAACCGAGTATATAAATTAATTATATTGGTTGGGAGTTTTTTGTTTAGAAATCGTACATTTTATTATCATTTAGAAACTGATGACGTAAGGAGGGATCAATATAAAAAGTTTACGAGAACTATCCAAAGAACAAAAGCGAAAAAATAAAGAAGAAAAAATTGTCAAAAAACATACTCCTAAAAATCCAAAAAATTATATAAGAGCTGGTATGCTCAAAAGAAAAATTAAAAACTCTAGTGTTTTTACTAATATATGGAAAGTTGAAGATGGTATTGTCTATTTGAAAGATGATACCTACGCAAAGTTTTTCCGTGTTAATCCCATTGACTTATCTCTTACCAATAAAGAAGAACAAGAGATATTTTTTTATACTCTCTCACAGTTGTATAAATTAAAAGTTACAATTAAAGCCTATAAGTATGATGAACAAATCAACTTAAATGCTAATAAAGTTTATTATGAAGAATTAATTAAAAATTCTACTAATGATATTCAAAGAGAACTACTTAAAAGTAATTTAGATTTCCTTAACTTCATTGAAGAAGAAAAAGTTACTTATGCTAGTTCTTATTTTTTTGCTATCATTTGTGATTCAAAAGAAGCTTTAAAAAAATCTATTAATGAGTTTGAAAGTTTGTGTCTTAACACAAATCCAAAACTTTATGTTACTCAAATTGATAATCAACTAGAAATTTATAAAGTTTTAACTATGATTTACTTTTCTGATACCTCTTTAGACCATTTAATGACATATAACCTCGTCGAACTTCTTTCTCCTTTAAAATTTCAAGAACAGCCATCACTTTTAAAAGTCGATGACAAACTTGTTCAAATGGTCGCTATCAAAAGTTATCCCCCTTTCATAGAAAAAAACTTTTTAGATACGATCGTTAATCTTCCTAATGTCCATGTGTCTTTTACAATTAAAGAAACAATGGAAAAAGAAAAGTTAATCAATATCTTAAACTCTAGTTATAAATCTTTAATGGCTGATTATAATTCCTCTAAAAATGTAGCTGATATTAATACACTTAAACATACTCTTGAAAACTATCGCCTACTCATAGAGCAGTTGGCTAATAATGATGAGAAAATTAAAGAAGTTACGATTATTCTAGCTATTGCTGGTACTAAAAAGGAACGTGAAGAAACCTTTAAGCAAATAGGAACAAATGCTAATCCATTTTCAATAAAGGTAGATATTCCGAAACTCCGTCAAATGGAGGCTTGGCAGTCTTATGACCTTACTTCTTTTGGTATGACAGATTATGCTATGTTTTTACCGACTATGACACTTGCTAGTGGTTTTCCTTTTACAATGACTAATCATAATGATCCTCACGGTTACTTAATCGGCGAAGATGCTCGCTATGGGTTACCAATTTTATGGGATATTTTCTATAAAGATAAAGAAAAACGAACTAGCTTTAATGTTGCTGTTGTCGGTACTACTGGTAGTGGTAAGTCTTTCTTATTAAAAAAGATGATTATCAATGAGTTACTTCGTGGTACAAAAGTCTTTATTTGGGACGTTGAAAATGAGTTTAAAAAAATTACTCAAAGATATGGTGGCGAATATATTAATCTTGCGAACAAGGTTTTGATTAATCCTTTACAAGTTCGTTTTCTTCCTGATGACGAAGAAGAACAAATCCCTATACTTAATAGGCATTTAGGTTTCTTGGAATCTTTTTACTCTTGTGTATTTGAAGAAATCAAAGAGAAAGAGATGGTTGTCCTACTTGATATTACCGAAAAACTATATAATGCTCGTGGTATTACGAAAAACACTACTCTAAAGGAGTTACAAAATTTAAGCAGTCAAGATTATCCAATATTTTCTGATTTATATATCTTTTTAGAAGATTATAAAAAGAATATTACTAGTGAAGAAGAATTAAAAATCATTTCCTCTTTAGAAATACTATTAAAAAGATTTATTATCGGACAAGATACTATTTTTAATGGACATACAGCTATTTCTTTAGATAGTCAACTTATGTGTTTTAACTTTAAAAGTCTTGTTTCAAATGGTGATGACACTCGTGTTGGTAATGCTCAAATCTTAAACTTACTTACATTTTTAAATAATGAGATTATTGGTAAAAACGATGTCAACTTAAATACAAAACAACAACCTGTTATGGTGGTGGTAGATGAGTTTCATAACTTTATCAATGACGACAACCCAGCTACCATAAAATACCTAGACCAAATGAGTAGAAGATTAAGAAAATATAACTCTAGTTTAGTGGTATCTACCCAAAGTCCACAAGACTTAATTTCCTCAAATAATAAACTTAAAAATGCAACAGCAATATTTAATAACTGTCAGTATCAACTATGTGGTATGTTAAAAGATAATGACTTACAAGCCATACAACAAATTTATAAATCTAATCCACTTACTGAAACGCAAAAGGCTTTCCTTAATAAAGCCCAGTTAGGCGATTTTCTACTTAATATTACGAATAAACAAAGATTAAGAGTTAGTATATTCGCTACTCCAAACGAAAGGTATTATATGGGTGATGAAGAAGAATCAGAGTTAGAAGAAAGTAATACTGATGAAGAAATTTCTACTAATTAAACTGATTCTTCTTTTTTCCTTTTTATTTTTCTTCTTCTTTTTAATAATCGCCGTACTTGCTGTTATGGGCTTTTCTATTAGCTCGGAAACTGTTGTTAATAATAATACCGAGCTTCGTAAACAAAGCTATCTTGAAAACAATAACTTATATGCTGAAAAGTACCGTAGCTTACTTAATAAATATCTGTTTGATTATGGCTATGTTTCTATGGAAAGAGTTATTTGGTATTTACAGGTTACAAATAATGTGGACGATCCCAATACTCTACCTACGGAAAAGTGGGAAGATGCTTACATTAAAAACATAGACCAAGAAGAAAAACAAATGTATCCTACAAAAGATATGTGTCAAAAAATTAATAATTTACCGTTTTACAATACTGGAGTAAATCCATATCCACCACTATATAATAAAATGAATTTTGTTGATTTATGTAGTGAAAGTTATGTTGAGGAACATAACCTCATATATACAACTATGTATTATAGACACCCTTACGTTTCCCCATTAAAAAAGGAAACAGTAACAGGTATAACATCTATGGTAAATGAAAAACGAAATGTTGATTTAGGCTTATCCGATTCAGCTCAAGCTAATGTTAATTTTCATAGTGGCTGGGATATGTCGGCACCTGCTCAAACTAATGTTTATTCTATTTGTGATGGGACAATAAAAGCTGTTACTTTTACTCAAAGTGAAAATATACCTTTTTCACAACAAAAAGAGCCTAAAAACTCTACTGGAAATATTATCAAAATACAATGCGATAGTACTAACGACATAGTTACTTATGCTCATCTATACCCTAATAGTGCGACTACTAAAATGATCGTTGGTAATTCAGTTAGTAAAGGTCAAAAAATTGCTACGGTTGGGACAACTGGACAAAGCACAGGTAATCATTTGCATTTAGGACTTAATACTGATACAGGTATAAGACTAGATGCTTTTTATTTTATAGATTTTAGTGATACTTCATATTACACAGAATAAAAAATCAAAGGAGGTCGATTCATATAGAAAAAAATATAAAACCTTATTTTTACATGGTAAAACTTAATATGAAATGTGAAAACTGTGATAATGAATACATAAAAATTGATAATATTAAAACACATGATAAAGTAAGCCTTAAAAATTTATCTGACTATTATGATTTAACAAAGCCATCGGAAGTTTGTGAGTGTTGCTCTTGCAAAGTATATCCAGAAGAAATTATAAATTATAAAGAATATCATATCGCTGGCGAGATATTAAAAGATAAGTCCCAAAAGCCTTTTTTATATTTTGATATGAATAATAAAATAATTCCTACTAATACGATGAAACTTGTAGGAATTACTTTAGAGGGCGAAAATGAAAACGGTAAACGTGAAGCTGTCGTATTAGATTTATCCGAAGAAAATCATAAGAAACTTTATAATCGAGCTAAAGATTTATGGGATAAAGGACTGGTGTCTAAATATGTTATTTGCTTTGTCGAAGATAATACTTGTTTTTCATATTCACGACCTGATAAGTTTAATTTTCAAAAATACTATCGTATGTGTGAATACATGGATAAAGAACATTTTTTTGTAAAAAGTAAAATTATTAATCTACCAATGGATAAATATTTGAAACATATACATATAGACGAAAAATTAACTAGTATTCCTAACTATGAAAGGTCAGTTGATTATGAAATCTCTTAATTCTTTACAAAAGCAAAATCTCGTTCGACTTGGTAATTATATTAAAACTGCTCGTGAAGAAAATCATATTTCATTACGTAATTTGTCTGTTTTAACTAAAGTTAGTTATGCGACTATTAGTAAAATTGAAAATGCTAAAGTACCTACCATTAATCCTAATATTTTAGTTAGAATATCATCTGTTTTAAAACTTGATTTGGTAAAAATGCTTGTCCTAGCTGGTTATTTTGAATTAGTTTTCCGTTTAAGATATGAAAAGGTAAATCAAAATGAATAACGAAGATAAAGTGAGTTTTGTTCCTGCTACACTACTCCCAAAAGGGTGGATATGGAAAAGGTATTATGATGGATCAGGTTGCTTACTATCGCCAGAGAAAAAGGAATTTATGATTTATGATTTAGAAACTAATGAGTATAAATTTGATAAAGATAGTGATTATGATTTTTTTCCTCTTTCATTTTACTATGGCGATGGAGTTGATCCTAAAGACTTTAAACCTTTTGAGTATATGGAAGAAGAAATATTAACTAAATATTTAAAGTTGGAAAGCCCTTTTGATAATCAAAGAGTTCTTAAAAGAATTAATCCATACAAAGAACTTACTAATAATTTATTTGAAGATTTTTCCTATGATGAATTAGGTTTTTATCTTGGTATCATTTCAGAGAAAAATGATTTATCCCCTAAAGAAATAGATAGTTTAATCAACTGTTGTTATTCTTGTAATTCTTCTTTTATAAATCCAATGTATCTAGCAAAACAATTAACTAAAGCTATATATAAAGATAACTATATAACTATGGAAGATTTTAAAAAAATAGATTATAAAGTTTTAGATAAAATTATTAAAGAAGATAATTTTGAGTTATTAAAAAATTATTCTAATAATGACTATGAAATAAACTGAAAGGAGTTTTGATAAATGAATAAATATAAAGAATTAATGAAACGTCAAAAGGAAGAACGTGATTTGTTTCCTCTTATTTTTGCATTTGATGACGACCAATTAAAAGATAGCCTTAAAAAATTAGGCTTTAAAGAAACTGACCGAGATAAAGTCCTTTATATCGGTAATAATTTTTACATACCTAAAGACAAAATGAAAGACTGGGATCAAATGAATATACGACATATATCTGAATTAAAAGAAGAAATAAATAAAGATAAGACTGGTACAGGGTTTATTTATGATATGTTTTTTTGTGAACTTAATAATCACGAATTTTCATATACAGAAGATTACGAGGATACTTTAGAGGCTCTTAATATTACTGAAAAAGATTTACTAGAAAATAAGAATTTAAGACATGGTTTAGATTTAGCAATGAAAGACATACTAGAAAAACAAGAGGATTTTTGGTTATGAATACGGATAAAATAATTACAGAGTTTCAAACAATTACTAATAAACTTTCGGATTATGAGTTAGAAAGAAATTTGCTCTTTCAAAAACTAAAAGACTTGGAAAAAGAAAATAACAAGTTAAAAGTTAAGCAAGAGAAAGAAACAGACTCCCTTTTAAAACTCATGTATGAAGTTAAAATTACTTCTAATCAAGATTTTATTACTGTAATTAATTCTATCTTCAAAAATAAAAAATGATAGACGAAGAAGAAATAAAAAAATTCAAAAGTTACTTACCACAGTATTTGCAATTATACTGTAATGTGAGTAATTTAAAAAAACACTTTCATTGTCTTAATCCTAATCACCCTGATAGACACCCTAGTATGTATTACTCGCCAAAATATCAAATCTGTAAATGTTTTTCTTGTGGCGAAAGGTATGATATATATGATTTAATTAAGTTACATTATGGTCTTACCAGTTTTAGAGAACAGCATAATAAAATTGCTGAATTATTTAACGAGTTAGACAAAATTGTTCCTACTTCTACTATTAAAGAAGATGACTATATAGAAAAAAATTTTAGTAAATACTTTTATTATTGTCATAAAAATATTGGTAATACTGATTACTTAACTAATACTCGCCACATTGATAAAAGACTGCAAGATAAATATTTTATAGGCTATGATACAAGAAGAAAAATCGTTATATTCCCATTAAATGAGCATAGCTATTTTGGTCGTTCTACCACTAGTAATAATAAATATAAAACTAGTGGTATAGGATATTTATTTAATGAAGATTTATTAAAAAATTCTACTGATAATTCAGTTATCTATGTTACTGAAAGTGTTATTGATAGCTTATCTTTAGAAACTATTATTCCTGATATAAAAACAATTAGTCTTAATGGTTATAATACAAATCGTTTTCTATCTTTGGTAAAAGAATATGATTATAAAGGTATTTTTGTACTGACTCTTGATAATGATAGTGCTGGTTTAAAAATTGGTAATAGTCTAAAAAATGAATTAGATAAACTTGGTATAACGTCTTTTAATAATACGTTAATTAAATCTATTGACGATGGAAAATATAAAGATATTAATAAAGCGCTTACTGAAAATAAAGAGGCTCTAACAAGAAATCTTACTTATTTTTATGAACAATATAATCTTATTTCTAAAAAATTGCGAGGTGATGATTTTGAGATCGGATAATGATAAAAGCATTAAAGAAAAGATTAAAAAACAAGATGACTTAAAGTTAGAATTTAAAAGAAAATTAGAAAATATTAAAGTAAAATACGGTGTAGAATTTGATATAACTCTGCTTGATAATAACAATATTGATAAGGTAAAATTCTATAATTTAGAATATAAAAATAAAGCTCGTGATATGAGTGTAATTTATTATAATGAAAGCAATTATTACGGTGCTTATATCTATACTGTCAATAAAGAATCGACTATGAAAGATGAATCTTATATCGTCAAAAGAAACTATCTAAATAAAAAATATAAATTAGATATGGCTATCAATGAGATTAAGCAAGTTAATGAGATTTACCGAAATAAATTACTGGAGCTTGAAAATATACAAAATGAATTATCTTCTAATGACTTAAATATGGAAAAAGAATTGAAACGACCTACAAATACGGATAATAGTTAAATGCACCATTTTTACACCACTACTTATATAGTTAATTCAATGGCTATTTAATGACTGGTGTTATTTTTATAATAAAATGGTGTTGTTTTCGCAAGTGCGAAAAGTGTTTTGCCACCGACAAAAGCCTTATGAAATAAGGCTTTGCACAACATAAGGTGGCAAACATCATATCCTGTTTTTTAGATTAGTCTATTAAAAAGGTGTAAAATGGCTCGTGGATCAGTTTCCCTAGAAGATTATTTAGAAGATAAAATTAAAAGCTATATGAAAATAAATAAGATAAAAACGAAAAATAAAGCTATCAATGAAATTATATCTACCTTTTTTGAATATGAGAAAGTTTTTAAAAATATTAAAGATTTAGATAGTAAAATTGATAAACTTTTATCGACTGTTTATTTAATCAAAAGTTTAGAAGAACAAAGCTATGCAAATCATGGTTTTAGAGAAAATTCTGATCCAACTAAAGATAAATATTTAACTTCGTTTTATGATAATATCAAAAAGAATAAATATAAAATTTGGGATTAGTTTATGGAAAAATATATTAAAAAATGTATCCGTTTAAAAAAATCTATTAATGATAAAATTGATATTATTAATAACGAAATTGGTCAGCACTACTCATATCAAACCCTAGAGTATTTATTAGAATTAGGTATCTTAAAATATGAAGAAGAAAAATTACAAGCAAAACAAAATCAGGATTATATTTTAGTACTAGAAGATGTTAAAAATATTTTAGAAAAGTTACATAATGAGTAGCCCTAAAGTTATATTCATTGATAATCCTTTCTTTGCTGTAAATAATAAAGACAATAATTTTCTTCTTTATAAAGGTAAAGATAAAAACGGTAAAAGAATTTTCAAACAATGTAAAAATAAATCGGACTATTCTGTTCAAGCTAAAAATTATTTATTTGGTAATAAAGGTTTTATGACTTATTCTAGGAACGAAGAAAAAGCCAATATAACATTAGAAAAATGTAATAATTCTAATTTGTTTGATTATATGATGGGTGGTAAAAAAGATATTTCTGTTATGGAAATAAATGCTATGAAACGTGAACAAATGATGATGAATAAGTTCGGTAATTTTGTAACTGATAGCGAAGCCAGTAAAAAAAATTCCTACTGGTCTAAACTCTTTGATAAAAGTAATATTCACTTGTCTGTTCTCTCTTTTAATAAAGATTATGTAGATGAGAACATTGGTATTGATAATTTACAAAAGGAACTTACTACAAAAATACTTCCTATGTTTTTAAAGCAATGTGGCTATCAAGATCCATATAAAACTATGGACTGGGTTGTTTCCTTGCATAAGGCTTTTGATAGAAATAACTATCACTTTCATATTGGTTTTATTGAAAAGAAAGAATCATATTTAGGTACGGATAACAAATTACATTTTAAACAAAGATTAAATCTTGATGACCGAGAAATGAATTTTATCAAAAGACAGTCTGTACTTGCTATTGAAAGAGCTAAAGTATTTACTCCAGCACTTATTAATCTTAATAAAAGTTTGGAAGATTTAAAAAAATATTTTAACCATAAAGACAAAAGTTTTTCTCTAAAAGATATTACTAATATTGATTTAGAATATAAAATTTTAAGATTAGGTTTCCTACTTAATAAAATGCGTACTGATAACCCTAAAAAAATTAAATATAACTCTCTACCTAAAAATAAAATTGGAAATGAAATAAGACATTTAACAAAAGATATTAAGAATGCTCTTTTTAATGATAAAGATATACAATTATCAGAAAAAGAAATTAATAAACAAATCGAAGAAATAAATAATATCTTTTTAAAAATTGATCAAGATAACTTAATAAGTAATATAGGCTTTGAAAATGCAAAAGATAGTAAACTTATTAAAGATAAGTTAGAAAAGTATGATAACTACGTTTTAAATGCTATCGTTAATAATGCTTTATATGTTTACCATAGTCGTTTTGCTACTAATCAAAATGTAAGTCTTAATGATTTACTAAACGAGGCTGTCTTACTAGTTTATCTAAACGAAAGAAAAATAAACAAAGAAAATCATAGCATATTAAAAAATAGTTTTAAAAAAAATTATCCCATAAAAAAAGCTATATACCGTTCTTTTAAAAATTTGAAATATGAACAAGATAAAGTCGCTGAACAGTTTTATGATATGCTTTCAGAAAAAAATAATAATTTATCAAAATAAGTTGTACTTTCTGTAAAATAATAGTATATTTATGTTGTCAGTATAACAACTGACGTTGAACCACTTAACTATGCCGAGCATTGTAGCATCGCACTTCTTGAAATAGTCGCTAGTATAGGACTATTTTTATTTTGCATTTAATGGTATAATTATCTCAACGACAAATAGTAATTTATATAAAAGATTGGAGTAAAACTATGAAGCAAATATTTGAAAAAAACGAAACTTTATTTTGTATATTATTAATTTTATTGTATGTGATTATCAATTCATATTGTATGCAAAATTTTGGATTAACTGATTATAGAAGTGCAATTATTAATACTATTTTTTCTATTTTTTTAATTGTGCTTATGATTATTTTAAAAAGAACAAAATACTATGGTCTTACAAAAGTTAGAAATTCAAAAAAATATTTATTCTTCATTCCATTAATCTTAATAGCAACTGTAAACTTGTGGAATGGAATTAATATTAATAATAGGACAAATGAAATTATATTTTATATATTAACTATGATAAATGTTGGATTTATTGAAGAAATAATATTTAGAGGATTTTTGTTTAAAATGATGGAAAAAGATAATATTAAAAGTGCCATAATAGTAGGTGCTTTAACATTTGGTATTGGACATATAATTAATTTGTTTAATGGTGCAGATATTATTCCAACATTAATGCAAGTATGTTATGCAACTGCTATTGGATACTTATTTGTTATTATATTTTATAAAAGCAAGTCATTAATTCCTTGTATAATAACACACTCAGTCACTAATTCTCTAGCAATATTTAATGTTGAAAACACCATATTAACATATATTGTTCCAATATTTTTAATAGTTGTATCAATTAGTTATGCAATTTATATAAATAAAATCGTTAAGGATTAACACAAATTACAATTTATCGATGAGATCGACTTAATATAGTCGGTCTTTTTTTATACTCAAAATTGAAAGGAAGTGATTTAATTGAGTATATTACAAGAATATGAAGAAATAAGAAAAGAATTAGGAAACGGTATCAATAAAGGTATTGAGTTATACCTATCCAAAAATCCTAATTTGTTATTAAGTGATATTTATTATAAAGAAAAAGAATATAAAAAGTTTGAAAAATGGTTTGAAAATTATTTAAAACCTTTTATGACTTTAGAGTGTAATAAAGAATATTCATTATTTTTAGATCAGTCTGATTTTGATAGGTCTATTTTTAGAACTAGAAATAAAGACGGTATATTTGGTAATGGTTATGATTATGAAAGTCTAGTTAAAACTTTTGTCGAGCATAAACTCCCCCACTTGAGTAGGGAGCTTTTTTATGATTCAGAAAATGGTATGTTCTCTGTTTCATCTTATGATAAAAAAGTTATTGAAGAACTTGGCTTTGAGTTAGCACAAGAATTAAGAAAGGATAAGTTTAAAGATTATGTTTCCGAAATGGAAAGTTACGACTATTATCTTTAAATATTTTGATATATGAAAACAATAGAAATATATGATTATGACACTAATAAACCCAAGTTCACTATTCAAACTAGAAAAACAAAAAATATTCAAGACGATATTATTAAATTTTTAAAAGACCAAAAATATAGTTTAATCCTACAAGGAAAAGTTATCCCAAATATAGAAACAAATCTTTATTGGCTTGCTTACAATAAAGCCACTAAAGAAAGTATTAAATTGTGGTATCGTGAAAAAGAAAATGTAAAAGAAAAAGATACTTTTTACATTACTGGTTTAAGGTTATCTAATAAACAAAGACAACAATTAAAAGAATTAGGATACTACACTTATGATATAGGTAGTGATTCTTTTGACGAGCCTGATTATGTTTCAAATCAAATTATCATAAATCATATTGGTACTTTAATTACTACTAGAGATTTACACTTAAATAATTCTGATTATATGGATTTAGATAAAGCTATTAAAGGTTGTGAAGAAAAATATATTGAACTTGATTCAATACTAGATACTGGAAAGGAACTGTAAATATGGAAGCATTAATTATTATTTTAATTTTAGTTTTACTTTTCATTTACTGTGCTTGCACGGTTTCAAGTTATTGTTCAAGGCAAGAAGAAAAACAAGAAAGGACTGATAAACATGAGTAAATATCAAATTGAAATTGTCGAAACTTTAAGTCGTGTTATTGATATTGAGGCTAATAGCTACGAAGAAGCATTAGATAAAGTAAAAGCAAAATATGATAATTCTGATATTATTTTAGACTGGGAAGATTTAGAAAATGTAGATTATAAAAAATATCCATATCCTAAATTGAAAGAAGATATTATGTTAGAGATTAACTACGATAAAATTAATAACTCGGTAATAATTGGGACAGAAAATTCATCAGGTGCAGAATACCATTGCTCTGATATAGAAGATTTAAAAAATAGCATTAATGAATATATTGATGATTACATAGATTACACTTATGAAAATGAAAAAGATACTAAAAAAGACAGCATGGAATTGGGCTAAATTTTGGGGTACACATTACCGTATTTATTTGGCTGATAAAAAGAAAATAGCCACTATACTAGTGTATCATCATAAAATTTATATTTTGGATTACAACAATGATACTAGACAATAACCTGTCTTTTTTTTATGTCTTAATTTTATTTCTGGTAATAGGTGCAATAATATTTATAGTGTTAATACAACCTAGACTTAATCAAAGAAAAGTAAAAAATAAAAATGAGTATGGCTCATCAAAGTTTGCTACTAAAAAAGAAATTGCTAAAACGTTTAAAAAAGAAAATATTTATAATATCAAAGAAGCTGGCTTTCCTGTTTATTTTGAAAAGAAAAATAATCAATTTGAAAGTGTTTATTTTGATAATGTAAGTCCACATTGGTTATTAATTGGTAGTACTGGATCAGGTAAGTCAGCAACCGTCGTACTTTCAGAGTGTATAATGTTCGCTACTGCTAAAGAAAAAGAAAGTTTAATCATTACTGATCCTAAAGGCGAAATATTTTCTAAAACTTCTAGCATATTTAAAGATAATGGTTATGAAAACATCATTACTATTGATTTTAGAAATCCCCATTTATCTACGCATATAAATATTATGCAACCGATTATTGATGAGTGGAAAGTCCATTGTATATATGAAGAAAAGTTATTTTATTCTATCTGTTACTTGTTTCATATTTTACAAATTGATTTTGAACAAATTATCGTAAATGAACAATATAAAAATGATATTAAAGTAACTTATAAACTAGATGAATATATCATTGAGTATATTTTAAATAACATTGATGCTATCAAAGATAAACTAGAAAGCGAAGATTTTTTTGATTTATTAAAAGAAAAAGTTGATTATGAATACAAATCTATTAATAATTCGGAGCTTTTAAATTATATAAAGCAATATCAAAATCAAAGTTCTTCTAGTCAAGCTGAAGCTACTAGACTTATTAATAATTTAGCTGATTTAATATTCGCTGAAAAAGAAACAAAAGATCCGTTTTGGTTAAACTCATCTAAAAATCTTTTCAAAGGTATTGCTGGTATTTTTTTAGAAGATTACGAAAGTGGCTTGATACCAGAAAATAAGATAAATGTTTCTAGTATTAAAAAGTTTCAAAACTCCTCTTTATTAAAAGAAAATCAAATCTATTTACAGAGAAACTTAAATACTAGAGATTATGGTACTATTTCAAAAGATTATCTTACTTCTATTTTATCGGCGAGTGAAAATACATATAAATCAATTACAGCTGTCTTTGGCGAAAAAATGCAAATCTTTGATGACCTTAATGTAGAAAACATTACTAGCTCTAGTGATTTTGAAATATCTTCTTTAGTTGATAAACCCAGTGTACTTTATATTATCGTTCCTGACGAGGATAAGAGCTATTACCAGCTCGTTACTATCATTGTAGGTATTCTTTATAAGGAACTAACTAAAATCGCTAATATGCCCCATAATAACGGAAAATTACCACGTAAAATTGAGTGGATATTAGATGAGTTCGCAAACTGTCCACCGTTGAGTGATATTGAAACGATCGTGTCTGTTGCTAGATCAAGAAATATGCGTTTTCAATTCTTTATTCAGTCTTTTGCTCAACTAGACCAAGTTTATGGGAAAGAATCATCATCTATTATTCAAGATAATTCAGCACTCACTTATCTAAAAACAAACAGTATTGATTGTGCTGATGTTATTAGTCGTAAACTTGGTAAATCTACTATTGAAACCCAGTCAATAAGCCAAAGTACTGATACCTTTAAAGTAGGTGCTAATAAGACTACTTCTCTACTCGGTAGGGAACTTTTAACAGCTAATGAAATAATCGTATTAAAATATAAAACTATTATTTTCCCAACTGTTTCTAATCCTATTTTTAGAGATACTTATTTATATAGTGATATATTTAAAAATTATAATTTTAATCCAATTACTAGACAAATAAAAATGATTAAGAAAAATACTCAAAATTATTATACTGTTGAACAAATGAGATCCAACTATGAGAATTTATTTAATAATGAAATGCAAAAAACTTATTCACAAGAAGATAACCCAGATACTGAAAAAGAACAATTACAAAGTTTTATTAACATATTACAAGATACTATTTGTTGTGATAAAACAACTATAACAAATAACAATTATATTATAGAAATAGATAGAAAAATCAATTTATTTGAACAAAACAAAATTTTAGATTTAATTACACCTTATGTTGTTGTAGATATGATTATTAGTAATAAAGAAAGTAAAACTATATTAAAAATTAGTGAGGAGGTAGATTATTATAAATGATAAATTATATAGTATCGAGGAAATAAAAAATATGTCTATAAATGATTTGTTTTCTTTAATTTCTTCTTCTGGTAATAATGTAAATCAAAATACATCAAATGAAATTATTTATAATACTAATGAGTTTTTAGAGCATTATCCAATGTTTACAAAATATAGTTTAGATATGGCTATCAAACAAAATAATTTACCTCATTTTAGAGTTGGACATAAAAGATATTTTAAAAAAGATGCTATTGATAAATGGATCATAAATCAAAATAATATAAATATAGTCATTAAAAAAAGAAAATAAATGATAAAAGTTGATAATAACCTCTATAAATATAGTGATACCACTTATTTAGTAGCAATTAAAAGGAAAAACTCTCTTGGTAAATTAGTTAATATTCAACAGTACTTTGAGGCTAATTCTGATAATGATGCTATTAATTATAGAAATAAGTTATATGCTGAAAATCATATAGAAATAAAAAATAAAAAGAAACAAAAAAAGAACAGTACAAATATTGATAAATATATCTATAAATATGGTAAGGATTATTATAGAATTTTTATTCAACCTAATAAATTATTTCCTGATGGTTATAGCGATTATTTTTATATGGATTTAAAAGAAGTAAAAGAATATAGAGATGAACTTATATCAAAAGCTAAACTCGGTAAAATTCCTACTGCTAAATATAAAAAAATGTTAGTAAAAGATTTTAAAACCGAGTTTTTAGAAAAATATTGTTATGGTAATTTGAGTGAAGTTACAGCCGATGGCTACGAAAGAATGCTAGACGGTTTTTTTATACCCAAATTCGGTAATTTTACCATGCAAGAAATGGAAAATAAAACAGATGATTTACAAGCCTTTGTTAACGGTTTAAAAGAAACTCCAAATAAAACTAATCCTAATAAAATGATTTCTACTAAATATCAAAATAGTATTTATAATGTCGTTAATCTTTTTTTTAATATTTGTAAAGACTGGAACGGTATAGAACGTAATCCTATGAAAAATATAAAGCCACCAAAATTTAAAACAAAAACAACTAAAATTTATGATTTAGAAGAAATGTATAATGTTTTAGATAAACTAAAAGATGAAAACATTAGAGATAAATACGTTATTGCTATTCTTGTATGTTCTGGTATTCGCAAAGGTGAATTAGTAGGATTACACGTCGAAGATTTTAATTTTGAAAATAACACAATTACTGTTCGTCATAATGTAGTCAGTACTAAAAGAAAAGGAACTACTTATGAAAAAGAAACAAAAACTGAAAATGGCGAACGTGTAATTACTTTACCACCATTTGTTATGAACATTGCTAAAGTTTATTTAAAATATCGTGAAGAATTAATTAATAAATTTGTAGAAAGGTACGGTAAAGATTATGTTTCACCTGATAATATGTTATTAAGTAGATTTGGTAAAATAATGCACCCTGATACACCATATAAAATTTGGTGTGATTTTAGAGATAAAAACGCATTAGGCGAAGTTACGCCACATGGATTAAGACATAGTTGGTGTACTGCTGAATATCATGAGAATAAATATTTAACTGAAAAAGAACTAGCTATTTTAATGGGACATGGTGTAAATATAAAAATGACACAACATTATACGCACCCCAAAGAAAGTAATCTTAAAAATTCTAGTATGATTTTTAATAAATTTGAAGAAAAGTTAAATAATAATAATGAATTATTTATTAATTTAAAATTTGAACAAGTAGCAACAATATTATCTGGGAAAGTTTTTACTAGTAGTGATGAAATGTATGATATAGTAAAAAGGTATTATTCTTTAAACTACGATCCAACATATAAGGAAATACCTAAAATGTTATTTCAATTAAAAAAGATTTTAGAAAATAATAATAATTTGTATAAAGATATTACAAACTTTATTTTAAAGACACCAAACGACTGGGAGGCTATCTACAAAGGAAAAGAATTGTTTGGCGACTCATTTAAAATAGAAACTATACACTCAAAAGAAAAAAGAAAAGAATTTAAAGAAAAGTTACAGAATACTTTAGAAATTGCGTTATAAATTCATTAAAAACGAGCAAAAAAAGAAAAAAACATATTGTCAAACGTGAATAAATATGATAACATTATATTGTTCACGTTGTATTATGGCGAGATAGCACAGTTGGCTAGTGCAATCGGTTCATACCCGATAGGTCGAGGGTTCGAATCCCCCTCTCGCTACCAATTTTGATTATTTTACTAGGTTTTAAGCCTAGTTTTTTTATTGGGAATATCTAAACAGGTATTCCCATCTTTTTTATTTTAAGAATAAATGATATAATTATCTAAACAATAAATAGTAATGTGTAGAGAGGATTAGAAAATGAATTTAGAACAATTAAAAAAAGATTGCATAAAAAAACAAAAGAAAGGTATCCATTTTATTCTTGCGTCAATAGTAATATGGACTATGGTTTTAATGGTACAATTAACAAGTTTTCCTATATTAACAAAAAATCTATTAACATTTTGTTGTACAGCACCATTATTGCCAATATCGTTTTTAATATCCAAAATATTGAAAATACAATTTCAAGATAAAAGTAATCCATTAAATAATTTAGGTATATTATTTTCTGCAAATCAAATGATATATTTTTTAATAGCAATGTGGGTTTATCCTACATTGCCAGATAAAATGTTAATGGTTATTGCTATGATTTTTGGAGCTCATTTATTACCTTATGGTTGGTTATATAATTCAAAATCATATATGGCATTGTCAATAATTATTCCAATATTATCTCTAATAGTTGGTTTGAATTTTGCAAGTTATATTCTTGCAATGATGATGATAGTAATAGAAATAATATTTAGTGTACTTTTATTATTTGAAAATAAGAAAATAGGAAATAATAGTTAGATAAATAGTAATTTACCAAAAAGATTGTCAGTAATGACAGTCTTTTTTGTACGACAGGCAGTTATACAAATAAATTAGTTCAGTGCAACTAATCTATTTTTTTATTATATATTGACTTTTAACGATAACTACTATAAAATATAGTGGTGTAGTTTATAGTAGAAAGGAGGACATTAAATATATGAAAAATTATGACAATTATTTTCTTCCTGTAGATAATATGGAAGAAGCAAAAAGATACTATGAGGAAATATTGGGGTTAAAAAAGAAATTTGATTTCTCTGATAAGGGAATGGTTGCTTATAATATTGGAAATGAAGAACCTGCAATAATTTTAAAAGACAAAAATAAATTTGAGAATTTAAAGCCTACAATATGGTTTGAAGTAGAAGATGTTGCAATCTTCTATAAAGAAATGTTGAATAATGATATAAAATTTTTGAGTGAGCCTTTTAAAATTGGAACTGGTAATGCAGTCGAGTTTGAAGATCCATTTGGAAATAGACTTGGCGTTACAGATTATATTAAGTAAGGAGTAGAGATTATGTCAAATATAGATTTGGTATTATTAGGACTTATTAAACAAAAATCACAAAGTGCTTATGATATTAAAAAAAATATAGAATATCGTAATATACCAAGATGGGTAAAAATTAGTGAACAGTCTATTTATAAGAAAGTATTACAATTAGAATCAAAAGAATATATTGTTAGCCATAAAGAGAAAGAGGGAAATATGCCAGATAAAGCAATATATACTATTACTAACAAAGGTAATGATTATTTTAATAAACTTATGAATGATATTTCAAATTCTGATGTTAGTCTATATTTGGATTTTAATGTTATTATCACGAATTTAGATTTAGTAGATGATGAACAAAAACAGATTCTTGTTTCTAATATAAAATCAAAGATATTAGAATTAAAAGAATTACTAAATGAAAGACGTTCTCATAGACAACATATTCCTAATGTTGGAAAACAAATGTTCAAACAACAATTAGCATTAGTAGAAACATTAGAAAAGTGGATAATTGATTTTGAGAATAGTTTAAAAGAACAAAATTAGCAAATATTGATTTTAAGTTAAAAGATAAATTTGTAGGGAGGGAAATTCCATGAAAATAATCAACATTGGTATTCTTGCTCATGTAGATGCAGGAAAGACGACCTTAACGGAAAGTCTGCTTTATACAAGTGGAGCAATTTTAGAATTAGGCAGTGTAGATAAGGGAACAACAAGGACAGATACTATGTTTTTAGAACGTCAGCGTGGAATCACAATTCAGGCAGCAGTTACTTCTTTTAATTGGAATGACTACAAAATCAATATTGTAGATACTCCTGGACATACAGATTTTATAACAGAAGTGTATCGTTCCTTATCTGTTCTTGATGGAGCAATTTTAGTAATTTCTGCTAAAGATGGTGTACAAGCACAAACCCGAATACTATTCCATGCACTTCAAAAAATGAATATACCAACAATTATTTTTATAAATAAAATAGATCAGGATGGAATTAACTTAAATAATATTTATCAAAATATCAAAGAAAAACTTTCAAATGATATTATTGTTATGCAAAATGTAACATTAACTCCAGAAATATCAATTAAAAATATCATTGATTTAGATGATTGGGATCCTGTAATTTCCAAAAATGATAAACTTTTAGAAAAATATATTGTAGGAGAAAAATTGACTATACAAGAATTAATGTATGAAGAATATAGGTGTGTTAAAAAAGGTTCGTTGTTTCCTATATACCATGGAAGTGCTAGAAATAATATAGGGACTCAACAACTTATCGAAGCTATTTCAAATCTTTTTTGTTCTGAAATGAATGAGAATGATTCAGAACTATGTGGAAGAGTTTTTAAAATTGAATATACAGACCATAAGCAAAGATTAGTTTATTTGCGTCTTTATAGTGGAACATTACACTTACGAGATACAATTATGTTGCCAGAAAAAAAGAAAATGAAACTTACAGAAATATATATTCCTTCAAATGGGGAAATGATACAGACAAAAATAGTTTGTTCTGGAGATATTTTTATTATACCTAACAATACATTAAGATTGAACGATATTATAGGAAATGAAAAGATTTTGCCATGCAATGTATGGAATGACAAGACTGTACCAATACTACGAACAAGAATTGAACCGATAAAAATAGAAGAGAGAGAAAAATTATTGGATGCTCTTACAGAAATTGCAGATACTGATCCTCTTTTACGTTATTATGTTGATACGATAACACATGAAATCATCATTTCTTTTTTAGGAACAGTGCAGTTAGAAGTTATCTGTTCTCTGTTGATTGAAAAATATCACATAAACATAAGAATCGAAGATCCAACCGTAATTTATTTGGAAAAGCCATTACAAAAGGCAGATTATACTATTCATATTGAAGTACCACCAAATCCATTTTGGGCATCAATTGGATTATCAATAACTCCACTTCCAATTGGCACTGGAATACAGTACGAAAGCAAAGTTTCACTCGGTTATTTAAATCAAAGTTTTCAAAATGCAGTAAGAGAAGGTATTAATTATGGACTGGAGCAAGGATTGTATGGTTGGAAAGTGACAGATTGTAAAATATGTTTTGAATATGGTGTTTATTATAGCCCTGTTAGTACTCCCTCGGATTTTCGCTTTCTTGCCCCAATTGTACTTGAACAAACATTGAAAAAAGCGGGAACGCAATTATTAGAGCCATATCTTTCGTTTATACTTTTTACACCAGAGGGATACTTTTCTCGTGCATATAAAGATGCACAAAAACATTGTGCAATAATTGAAACAAGTCAATCAAAAAATGATGAAGTTATTTTTACAGGACATATTCCTGTACGTTGTATTAATGAATATCGTAATACTTTAACTCTATATACAAATGGGCAAGCAGTTTTTTTGACAGAATTAAAAGATTATCAAATTGCTACTTGTGAACCAGTTATTCAATCACGTAGACCAAATAATCGAATAGATAAAGTACGCCATATGTTTAATAAAAAAGAAAATTAAGTTACTATTCACTAAAATTACAATTTATCGATTAAATATCTATAAAAAATTTGTAGTTAAATTTTAGTTATTTTTTATAAAAAATAATTCAAATTTACTTATATTTATTCAAACCTATTCAAACTTACTCGAATTTTACAAGCAATGAAAATCCTTAAAAATAAAGGCTTTTTTGATATTTTACATCATATAACTAATTAGAGCTTTTTTTTCATACCCGTAGGGTCGAGGGTTCGAATCCCCCTCTCGCTACCAATATGTATTTAACTAGATAGAAATATCTAGTTTTTATTTTACCTTGATATTTAAAGGCTTTTAACATCATCATATAATGATTATACTAGTTAGCTAATATGAATATTAAATATCTATAAAAAATTTGTAGTTAAATTTTAGTTATTTTTTATAAAAAATTAATCACTATTAATAATAGCCATATCTATAAAAGGAGGCTAACTATAAAAAGTCAAGCACTTTTTGATAGTTTTGTCATAAATGGAAATAATCCTACGCCAAAAGACTCCAAAAACAGTAATTTTTAAAATTTATTTAAGTAAAGACGGATCAAATTGGATGTTTTGAGTTTCTAATTTGTAAATAATTCTAAGAAGTTTTTTATAAACATGAGATAAAGCAACTCTATGACATTTACCTTCAGAACGTTTCTTAAGGTAATAATCATAAAATGTAGAATTGTATTTTATGACAATATTAGAAATATTCATTAAAGCTCCTCTCAAATATCTAGAACCACGTTTAACCATTTTGCCATAGGCAAGCATTGTACCTGATTGATAAATACCAGGTTCAAGTCCAGCAAAAGATAGTAATTTAAATGAATTTGTCATTTGTTTCACCAATAGTATTTTTAGCTAATTATTTTAACTTGGCAAATCTAGCATAAGTAAAAGAACCCCCTAGATATTTTATTTGGTGTTTCAAAATTACGCATTTTAGCCATCTTTTCAGTAGATTTATATTTGTTTCAAATACATAGCAGTAGCTGAAAACCTATTATTAAAAAATGGTTTAAACTCAGAAAAAACAATATTTAACACATTAGTTAATTGAACCATATACTTGCTTCTTTGTTTAACCAAGGTTTCCCTTAATCTAGTTAGTGACTTAAGACCATAATTATGATAAAATAGTTTTGAATTTGGCTTATATGGAACTGACATAAGTTTTTGACAGATAACTTTAGTGTCAATCTTATCTGTTTTTCGTAAGCTCAAAAATTTTTAAACTCTTTGATTAACAAAGGATTAAATTTCATAAAAATATAATTATTCTTTTCTAAGAATAATTTCAAATTCAAACCATAACCTGTACTATTACAGATGAAACAATTGTGTTTGTATTTTGATATATCTATTCCAATATATACCATATACACGTACCTACTTAAATTAGATTTTTAGCATTGTACGTTTGACCACATAGTTTTCTATCATGTATCCTTGTGACAATATAAAACATCAAAGTGTTAACTAACTAATCAACAATTAAATAAAAAACTGTGGTAAGAGTCTCCTAGAACAGTCTAAACTGTAGGAAAAAATAATAAATCCACAGTGCGAGATTTATTATACAACTAGTTATATAATAAATCAAAAAACATAAATAGAAAGGGATTAATCAATATAGAAATCAATTAATTTTTCTATAAGATTAATTATACAAGGGAAAAAATATGATTAGTACAAGCAGTCATAACGATTGGCAGTCAGATAAATATAAAACCTATTCTATCTCTGGTAATCGTGGAAAAGATGCTAATTATCAAGGAAAATGTTATCCAGATTTAGCACCAAAATTATCTTTTTGGAAAGTATGGCATAATAACATTGGTAAAATTTCTGAAGAAGAAAATAATAGATATTATGTACAAGAATATTGGAATCAAGTATTATCAAAACTAGATCCCGAAAAAGTATTTAGAGATTTAGACCATTCTGTTTTACTTTGTTATGAACCTAATACAGAATTTTGTCATAGGCATATTGTAGCAGCATGGTTTGAAATATTATTAGGTGTAAAAGTTCCTGAACTAAGGGCAAAAGATTATCAAATAGAAGAAACTGGTAGACCAGAATATATTAAAGAGTATTTAGAAGATGCTATGAAATTAAACAGAAATATGCGAGGATTCAAATCATTGAGAGCATTATATTTATTTGAAAAAGGAAAAAAGTTAGAAGCAAAAGCAAATGAATTAGAAGAGAAAACTGGTAAATGCTATGATTACTATAGACAAATAGCTTGTTTCTTAAGATATGATGCTGATATAGCAGAAGATGAATATAAAAAATTACAAAATCAAAAAAATTTAATAAAAACACAAAATAAATAATTCAATAAGGGCTAGTAATGACTTATTATAATTATAAAGATGCTATGCTCTTTTTAGTAGGAGGCAGTAAAAATGAAATCATATACTAATACGAAATTGAGAAAAAAAATACAAAATAAAGGTATTACACTTGATAAAAAAAAGAAACAGTATTTTGATAAATATAGTTATTATCAAGTTATTAATGCTTATAAAAATATTTTTTCTACTAGTATTGAAAATATCAATGATATTGAAAATAATATTAAAAATTCAATTGATATTGATAGATATAGAAAAAATTTCTCAATTTCTAATGACAAAAGTAATAATGCCCTATATAGAGAAATATTAATTAGCATATGTCAAAAATATGGTATTAATTTAAAATATACTGACTCAAACGATGAGCTTAAAGAAAAAATAAAAGGAATAAAATATTATAATCATTTATATTCTAATAAAGTTATTTATAGTGATTTTATAAGAATTTATAAATTTGAGCATGAGCTTAGGAATGTATTATTAAAATATACTCTAATAATAGAAGAGAGTTTAAAAAATGTTTTGGTTACATATTTAAATAGTATAGAAGCTAAAGATAATTTTTTGACAGATATAAATCAATATGATACAACCCCTAAAAACATTACAAATTCTATTAACTCAATAAAGAAGATATTTGATAAACAAACAAATAAACACTCCAATCCAATTAAAAGGAAAAATGATCAAGAATTATCAGTACCTTATTGGATTATAATTAATGAATTAACATTAGGAGAGACTATAAAACTAATAATCAATTTAGATATATCTCATATGCAAAATATATTGGAAGATTGTGTTAATTGTTTTACTAATATTAAATTAAATAAAGATGAAATAACAACTGATGAAGATAAAGAAAAATATTGGAACAAATTAAATGTTATGCGTGAAATATTAAATATTGTTGGTTTATTAAGAAATAGTTTGGCTCATAATCAACCTATATATAATTTCAATGTTAAAGAGTATTATTCATCAAAGTCAAATAATATACATTACATCTTACCGAAAGCACATAATCAACAAGAGCAATATGTATTAACAACCAATTATATGTCTTACTTGGCAGAATTCTTTGGCAGTGATAGATATAATAGTTTTTCAGGTAATACAAATATTGATTTATCTTGGGTTATATATATAATCTATAAAATTATTTCACATTTGGATAAGAACACTAATATGTATACAGAGTTAGTTTATGTATATAAAAAATATAATATTATTTTGAGACCAGATAAAATAGCTACTAATAAAATGGATTTATATGAAACAATTTTATCTAAATTAGATGATTATAGTAATATTGATTTTAACATAAATAGTATTAAAGAAAAATATGATAATGATAAAAGAATTAAATTAGATTTAATATCACTAAACAAGCAAATTAGAGATATGCAAGATGAGATGAAATCTTTATTAAATGAAAATAATAAGAATAACGAGTGTATGAAATATACACATTTCTTATTTGATAGAGCATATACTAAATATACTGGTATAGATAAAAAGTATTTTGACAAATTAATGAATAATAAAGAAAAATAATCATAAAATATTAGTGTTACATATTTACATTGATCATAAAATATGATATCATGAATATGTAATGAAATGCCTCTCTTTTTGAGAGGGAGAAAAAGGAACGCTGTTCCTTTTTCTCGTATTATTTTATAAAAATTGACTAAAAAATATTGAAATAATCAATATCTATGGTAAAATGTATTCAGTGACTAGTTGTTTATCAACTATTCCTTTGGTTTCGAATATACTATCCATCGTACCAATATGTATTTAACTAGATAGCAATATCTAGTTTTTATTTTACCTTGATATTTGAAAATTTTATTAATATTTGTTTATTAAATATAAAATTTTCTCGTTTTATTTTTTGGTTATTGATTTTTATTTGGTAAATCATTATAATAATTAGTCAGGTGATATGATGAAATTAAATAGAATGAATCAAAATATTGAAGCACTTTTAAAACTTAATGATAAATATGAAAAGAAGAAAGAACAAATTAAGTTTAAACCAGTAAAAATAAGTCATATGTGTTTATTTGGAACTGTTGGTAGCTTAGTGGCAATGGCTAGTGTGCATAGTTCATTTTTGAGTGGGACTATGTTTGCTGGATTAGGTGGTTATACTATTGGATGCACTATTCCTTATATTGTCAAAAAAATTAAGGTAGTTGATTTAGACTATCAGATTTATATGAATGATAAAATTATCAATGATTTGGAAAACGAAAAAGTTAAAATTAGTCGTAGATAGATATTTTTAGACAAAATATCTATTTTTTTATATTTTATTTGTGTTAATTATTGTCAAATGCTTCTTAAAATGTTATATTTTAATTGTATATTACAATGATCAGGGGGGGAAAAAATGAACAATGAAAATATACAAAGCAGTATGATGTCAGATGTAAGTAAAATGAAATTGGATAGGAGTGGAAGTAAAAAAATGACTGGTTATGCTTCAATAGACCGTCCTTACGAAGCTGATGCTAATTTTTTTCAAAAACATCCGATGATTCCAAATTTAAGTATTTATAATGCTGTTTTGGCTATGAGTTTGCCATACCGAAAAGAAGATGCATTAAATTGTTATGATTTAACAGTTACTTATGATGAACTTATGAAAGATGCGAAAGCATTATCAAAAGGATTAAAGGAGTTAGGAGTTAAGAAAGGTGATATTGTTACTTGTTTAATGCCTAATTTTTATCAAGCTGTAGTGACTTTTTTTGCAGCTAATCGTATTGGGGCAGTAACTAGTTTTTTAAATTCTAGGGCTGAGGCAGAAGAAGTGAAATATTATTTGAATTTATTTGAATCAAAGGTTTTTGTCAATTATGATAAGACTCGTGAGTATAATGAAGAAATCAAAAAGGATACTTCAGTTGAGTATGTAGTAACTTTGGACAATAATGATTTGAATAAATATGGTTTTGAAGAAGAAAGCGATAGAATAATTGGTAATAGTGATTTTATTTCTTACCGTGATATGAAGTTGGTTGGTGATTATTATAAACAATGGATAAATACTTTATATGGTAAGAAAAATGATGCTTTAATTTTGTTTACTAGTGGTACTACTGGTTTACCTAAATCGGTTTTACTTACTAATGAAAATTTTATTGCTTCAGGAACTTATCTTAAGAATTCAGCTAATATTCCAGTAACGCATGGTGAGAAGTGTTTAGTTAGTGTGCCATTTTGTTATCCTTATGGTTTTGCTACTTCTACATTGATGTCTTTTCTTTGCGGAAGGCAGGTTATTTTAGCACCTAATGTGTCAGCTGATAATATTAATTATTTTTTAGAGAAAAAACCAAATATTATTTTTGGTAGTCCTGCTTTGCTTGAACTTGTTAGAAGAAATACTAAAGATGATACTGATTTATCATCTGTTCATACATTTATTTCTGGTGGTGATTTTTTAACACCTAAAAATGCGGAAAGTGGAATGGAATTTTTTAGAAAGCATGGTTCAGATGTGATTATGTGTAATGGTTCTGGTAATGCGGAAACTTCTGCTAATAGTACTACTACTTATGGTTTACCAATTAAACCAGAAACAGTTGGAAGACCTTTAGTTGGAACTGATGCAATTATTTTAGATAAAGATACTGGTGAAGAGTTAAAATATGGGGAAACTGGTATACTTTGTGTTAGAGGGAAACATGTGTTTAAAGGATATTATAAGAGACCTGATTTAACAGATAAAGTTTGGATTGAGCATGATGGAAAAGTATATTTTAATACTGAAACATTGGGTCATCTTGATGAAGACGGTTATTTTACTTTGACTGGTCGTCAATCACGCTTTTATATTAGGTCTGATTTAAATAAAGTATATTGTGATAAGGTTCAAAATATTATTGGAACTGTTGATGGTGTTGAGAATTGTGCAGTAGTTAAAATGCCTGATGAAAAGAATCTTTATGTTGGCAAGGCTTATGTTGTTTTAAAAGAAGGAATGCCACGTGATGAAGTTACTGATGAATATATTAGAAAATGCTTGGAAAGTCCAAGGGTTATTAATGATGATGGAGATACTGTTCAATTAAAACCATTTGAAGTTCCAGAGACTTTTGAGTTTGTTGATACATTACCAAGAACAAAAGCTGATAAGATTGATTATTTGACACTTGAAAAAATGGCTGAAGAAGAAGCTAAAGCAAATGAAAAGGCTAAAAAAGGAACTCAAAAAGTGATAAAGAATAATTAGGAATAATGGGGTGACAAAATGAGTACTGGTAAGTTTTTCTTATTTGAAGCGTTAATTTATTTATTATTGCTTGTTGTTGTATTTTTTAGTAAAAGAAGATTAAGAAATTTAGAAAATAAAATATATTCTTATCTGATTGTAATTGCACTAATTGAGCTTGTTTTGGAAATTATTTTAGATTTTGTTGGGCCATTATATCAAACAACACCAATATTAAGTTATAGTGTGGCCAAAATATATTTGATTTTCTTATTGCTTTGGGCAACTACTTTGTGTACATATATTGTAACGATTGCTTTGCAAATGAAACGGAAGCAGAAATTAATTAAAAAAGTTCATAGATTTTTTATCGGATTTTTTATAGTTTTTGCTTTAATTGATTCTGTGTTACCAATTTATTTCTATTATGAAGGTGATATTGCATATACTTATGGTAGCAGCGTAAATTTAATTTATTTTGCAACTGTGTTATTTTGTTTTATTGCTTGTGTTTCAGTGGCATGGAATTTTAGAAACTTTAAAGATAAAAGATTTTTGCCACTTGTAGTATTTGTAATTTTTGGCAGTGTCTGTTCAGCAGTTCAGTATTTTAATCCAGGTTTGTTATTAGCAACCGCTGTACATGTTTTCGTAACTTTTCTTATGTATTTTACTATCGAAAATCCAGATGTACAGATGATGGAAGAATTATATAAAAATAAAAAACTGATTGAGAAATCTAATCAAGATACTTCTAATTTCTTGTTTAGAATGACCCAAGAAATTAAAAAGCCGGTTAAGGATATTATTGGGGTAAGTGCTGAACTTCAAGGTTGTAATAATATTGATGAAATTGAAGAGAAAATTAAATATATTAATAATACTGGTACTGAGTTAGATTATTTAATAAATGATGCTTTAGATGTGTCTAGTATGACAACTAAAAGACTTAAAATTTATGATAGTCGTTATAATGCCGTGAATCTTTTTAAAGAAATTGAATATCGTTTTGAACAACAAATTGATAAAAAGATTAAGTTTAATTGTGCAATAAGCAATGTACTTCCTAGTTATTTATATGGTGATTCTATTAAGCTAAAACAAGCGGTTAATTCTATTTTGACTAATGCTTTAGAACATACTAATGAAGGCGATATTAATTTAGAGGTTAACGGAATTATTAAATATGGAGTTTGTAGACTTATTATTACGATTAGTGATACTGGTATTGGTATGAGTATTGAAGAAGTTAACAATATTTTAAGTTTAAATAGTGATGAATTATCACAGATTGATTTGCGTAATCGTGATGGTGAGGTTTTGAGTTTAAAAGAGGTTAAAAAGTTGGTTTCATTGCTTGGTGGTAATTTAATGGTTAAAAGTGATGAAGTTGGAACAACGGTTAATATTGTGCTTGAGCAGAAAATTGTTGAATCCAAAGAAACGGAAATTTCTAAAAAACTTGAAAGTTATGAGCAAAGTTTGTATCGTAATAAAAGAGTTATGGTTGTTGATGATGACGCGAAGGAGCTTGCTAAGATAACAACATTCCTTGAAAATCACGATGCTGAAGTTAGTGGATCACTTTTTGGAAGAGATGTAATTGAAAAAATTGCTTCTAATATTAAGTATGATTTAATAATATTAGATGACGAGACTTCTACATTCAGTGCTTTAGATGTTTTGAATGAACTTAAGAAAAATAAGAAGTTTAATACTCCAGTTGTAGTTATGATAAATGACAATAAAGAGTTTATTAAATTACATTATCTACAAGATGGTTTTGCAGATTGTATTATGAAATCTAAATTGGAGTCAGAAGTTAATAGAATAATGAAAAGGTTTTAATTAAAACCTTTTTAGCTGGGAGGCAACTTATGTTTAAAGATAAAAAAATATTTGTTTTAGGTATGGGTAAGAGTGGATGTTCAGTAGCTAAGTTATTGGCTGCTGACAACCATGTTTTAATTACTGATGTTAAATGTGATGATTTAGATGTTATTAAAGAATTGGAAGAACTTGGAATTAATGTAATTATTACTAAGAATCAAAGTGAAATTTTTGATGATAGTTATGATTATGTGGTTAAAAATCCTGGAGTTAGATTAGATCATCCGGTTGTTCTAAAAGCCAAAGATTTTAATGTTCCTGTTATTACTGAATTGGAAGTGGCCTATAGGTATTTGCCTGAAGTTAAAATTGTAGGAATTACTGGCTCTAATGGTAAAACAACAACAACAATTATTGCTTATGAATTTTTGAAGGCAGCTGGATTACCAGTACATTTAGCTGGCAATATTGGTTATCCACTATGTAGTCAAATAAAGGATATTCAAAATGGTGATATTTTAGTAGTGGAAATTTCTAGTCATCAATTAGTTAATTTAGATACTTTTAAAGTTGATATTGCTGTTTTAACTAATTTATTTCCAGTACATTTAGATTTTTTTGGAACCTATGAAAAATATAAGTTAAATAAGCTTAGAATTTTTAGAAATCAAAGTGCTTTAGATGTTGCGATTTTAAATAAGGGTGATAATGAAGTTTGTGAGCTCACACAAAATTTAAAAGCGAAAAAAGTGTATTTTTCTTCTAAAGGTGATGCAGATATTTGTATAGACAAAAATGCTATTATTTATAAGGAAGAGAAGGTTGTAGAGACATCTGATATTAGAGTTAAAGGTTTGCATAATTATGAAAATATTATGGCAGCTATTTTAGTAGCTAAAGAGTTTAATGTTTCTAATAATGTTATTAAAGAGGTTTTGAATAATTTTGCTGGAGTTGAGCACCGAATAGAGTTTGTTAGAAAGTTAAATGGTAGAGAATTTTATAATGATTCTAAAGCTACTAATGTTGATTCAACTATTACAGCATTAAAGTCATTTGATAATGAAGTTGTGCTTATATTAGGTGGGTTAGACCGAGGACATAGTTTTGAGCCGCTTTTGCCTTATTTAACTCGTGTTAAACATATTGTTTGCTATGGTGAGACGAAAGATAGAATTAAACAGTTTGCCCTTGATAATAATATTGATGTGACGGTTACTGATAATTTAGAAGAAGCAACTAAGGCTGCTTATAATATCTCTTTAGAAGGAGATACAATCTTGTTAAGTCCTTCTTGTGCAAGCTGGGATCAGTATAAAAGTTTTGAAGAAAGAGGTAATGAATTTAAAAAAATTGTTAGTGAACTTTCCTAACAATTTTTATTTTTTTGATATTTGTTTGTTTTCCTATGTAAAATAAGGTAAAAAAGTGAAATAATAATAGTCAAAATGATATAATTCTGTTATAATTATAAATATAGAAGGTGTTTATATGAAGTATTTTGCTAAACTTATGGGCAACCGACTATATTTGTCGCCTTTATGTACTGATGATGCTTCAATATTTGTTAAGTGGCTTAATGATAAGACAGTTAGTGAAAATATTGGTCTTGATACAAAGGTTATGACAGTAGAAAGAGAAAAGGAATGGCTGAGGGCAAATCAAAATGATTACAATTTTGGAATTGTTTTAAAAGAGGGTGATGAACTTATTGGCTTTTGTGGCCTTTCATATGTAGATTTAATACATAGGAATGCAGAACTTAAAATATTTATCGGTGATGATAAAAATAGAAGCCAAGGATATGGTAAAGAGGCTATTAAACTTTTGTTAGATTATAGCTTTAATAATTTGAATTTGAATAATATTATTCTTAAGGTATATTCATTTAATAAAAAAGCTATAAAGTTATATGAAAGTTTGGGTTTTAAAAAGTTTGGAGTGAGACATAAAACATATTATTTTAAAGGTGGATTTTATGATGAAATTTATTTAGAAGTTTTAAAAGATGAGTATAATGAAATTGAACCTTTTATATATGTTTAAATTCGAAATGTGTTAATTTGACAAATAATGCTTTTAATGGTATTATATGCGACAAAACAAAAGAAAAAGCGTGATGAAATTAGAAATGGGGGATATATATGTTTCAAAGTTTTAAGGTTTATAGAGCAAAACATTTAAGAGCTGAAAGTATTGATGGTTCATTGAAAGAAAAATTACGTAGATTATTAAGTAATCCAAGAGGCTTTTTTAAAGAGGCGGTTTTAGCTGGTGGTTTACTTAGTATGTTAGCTGGAGCACCAACACCTGCTCTTGCTCAAGATGCTAGTATTGTTAATAACACTCCACAAGAAGGTCATGAACAAACTGTTGATTATAATTCTATGATTGGTAGTGATGAGCTTGCTGCTCAAATTAATGAAGCGGTAGCGGCATCTCAAGCAATTACTGATGCTAGAAATGCAGATACTTCATTTACGGCTGATGCTTCTTTAACTAGTGATAGTACTCAAGAAATTACTACACCTACTATTAATGAAGAGATTGATAGTAGAGTTCCAGAAGTTGGAAATGTAACTGAGGATGTTCAAACGCAAGAAAATGAAACTACTAATGATATGGAGAATGTATCTTCTGATACGACAGATGGAAGTGCTGATGTAACAAATGAGGAAGATAAGACTCAAGAAAATGTGACAGATAATACACAAAATAATGATCAAGTTACCCCACCAACTACTGAAAGTGATAAGAATGTTTTAGAAAACAATGAAAATGGTTTTCAAGTGTTTGAACAAGATGGACAAATTTATGTTGTAGGAGATGTTTCAGAAGATCAATTACAGCAAATTACAGATAAATATGGTAGTGTTAATGCATTTGATAAGGATACTATTGATGCCAATTTAGAAGCTGGATCATCTGTAATTTTAGGTGATTCAGGATATACTGCAACTAAGGATGCAAATGGTAATGTTGTTATTAATGATGCAAATGGCAATGTAATTACTTCTTGGGAATCTCAAAATGAAAATGTTCAAGATAACACTCAAGATAATCAACAAACTAATGATGGAGTGTCTGATTTTGAAGTGGATGATAATGAATATTTACTTATTAAAAATGAGGATGGAAGTTATACAATAGCTCAAGGTGGCGTTGGTTTAAGTGGCGGACAACTTCAAGATTTAATTGATGAGCTTAAACAAAATGGTAAACTTCCAGAAGATGCAATAGTAAATTCTGATGTTTTGCCACAAGCGCCAACAGATGAAATGATTCAAAACGGTCAAACTGAACAATCTGCTACTATTGGAGATTATGTGTTCTCAACTTCTGATGGACAAAATTATAAAGTATATGATAAAGATGGAAATTTAGTAACAAGTATTACTAAAGATGATTATGAAAAATTAGAAGATGATCAATTAGGTGATAATCAAGATATGTCAAATAATCCAGATGCTGAACCTGGAGATAAACCAATAGAAGATAATCCTGAACCGGAACCTACACCTGAGCCAACTCCAGAACCTACACCAGAACCAACTCCGGAACCAACACCTGAGCCAACTCCAGAACCTACACCAGAACCAACTCCGGAACCAACACCTGAGCCAACTCCGGAACCTACGCCAGAACCAACTCCGGAACCCACACCAGAACCAACGCCTGAGCCAACTCCAGAACCAACACCTGATTTAACTCCTGATGAACCAGTGTATACGGTAACTTCTAATCTTCCACAAACAGGAGATGAATCTGCTGTGATGGCTGTTGCAAGTGGAATTGCTGGTGCTGGACTAGTTGGAGCTGGAATTGCTGGTGCTAAACGAAAAAAAGAAGAAACAGATGAAGAGCTTGATGATTCTAAAGATTTAAAAACAGTTGAATCAGATAATGATTATGAAGCTATTGCTGAAGCATGGATGAATAGTCCTGAGAGAGAAGAATGGTTAGCAAGCCGAAATAATGTTCAACAAAATAGTCATGTAAGGAAAACACGTTAGTCAAAGTAAGGGGGAATAAATATGAAAAATATTAAGAAAGTATTTAATGGTTTTATTGCTTTATTAATAGTTGCAGTTGTATCTGTTACTTTAATGCCTTCAATTAATGCGGCTCCTAATAACCCTACAATTAATAGGGAAGGAGTTATGGTTTCTTACATTGGAGAAAATTATAATTGGGCAAAATTTAAAACTTCAGATGGTAAAATTGCTTATTGTATGGACTTAGCTAAAAAATGGCCTGAGAAAACTACTAATGTTTCATTGGTAAAAGAAGGAGATGCTGGATTAACATATATTCTTCAAAATGGTTATCCTTATAAGACTATAAAAGGTAATGGTGAACAAGATAGATTTATTACGCAAGCAGCTGTTTGGTGGTATTTATCAGATACTGGTCAAACAGATAAGTTAAGTTCAGATTTTACAACTGATGCAGCAGATCCTTATGGACTTAGAAGTTATATTCAAAAATTAGTTAGTGAAGCTAAGAATGCTAAAGCAAATGCTGAATCTTCATTGGATGTTAAAGTAAGTAATTCTAATATGAGTTTATCTAGTGATGGAAATTACTTTGTTTCTGAAGAAATTGCTCCAACTTTGACTGGTGCATCAACATATAAAGTTAGTGTTAGTGGTGCTCCTAGTGGTACTATTGTTACTGATACTAATGGAACTACTAAAAATACATTTAATGCAGGTGATAAATTCTTAGTTAAAATTCCTGTTAATGCTTTGGGTCAAACAACAACAATTAAAGTTACAGTATCAGCTACTGGAAGTGCAAAATCATATATTTATCAACCAACTGATACATCTTATCAACGTTTAGTAACTTTATATACTGATGATTTATCTAAAGAAATTAGTCTAACTGCTAAGTTAGATAAACCAAAAGTTTGTGTTGATTATGTTATTGTTGGTGATGTTAAACCAGATCCTGATTTAACTGATCCAACTCCTGGTAGAAGTTGTTATGATAAAGGTACTAGTTATGATCAAGAGAAAGAATTAACTACTAGACAAGAAAATTGTAAATTTAATGGTTGGTATACTAAAGAAGATTTAACTGGTAAATGGGTAGACGGTACAGCTTTAAATAATAACATGACATTATATGGTGCATGGGATTGTGGAACTGTTATCAGTGTTCCTAATACAGCTTCTAAGCTTCCACTTACAATTTTAGGAGTAGGACTACTTATAATTGCTGGTGGTGTAGCGGTAGTAATATATCGTGATAAAAAAATGAAAGCTAATAAATAATTTTTAACCTAGCAAATGCTAGGTTTTTTTATATATAAGGAAAGTGCATTTATAGAATGGATAAAAAAATCACCTAAAAAATAGGTGATGAAAAATATGAACATGCCAAAAAGAATAACATCAGTTATTTTTTAAAAACGATGAAGGAATAGCTGTATTTTTGCCACATTTTTGACAAGTTAAAGTAGAAACTTTTTTTCTAATTTTAAAATGGTATTTTTTTCTAGACATTTCATCATAAATAAAATCAGGGACTAATTCTGTATAACCACAGGATAAACAAGTAGTTTCAATATCATCAGATGTATTATCATAAAACCAAGTATCAAATTCTTCATTAGAATTATTAATATATAAATTTTGTTTCATATGACCTCCTTAGTTACGTGTAGTAACTATTATAGTATACCATTTCTTCGTGACAATGTGGACAAATAAGAGGATCAACATGAAAATTAATTAAAATTTTATTACGCCATTTGTTTAGAGATTTTTTAAAATTAATTCTGTCATTATCCATAAATTTAGCTACATCAATAGTAATAATAGTTTTGTTATTGTAAGCACCATAAAATCTAATATATTTAAAATTTGGTTCAGGGATATGAATAATTAATCGATGAATAAATTCATAAGCATGAATTTTTTCTATAACAATTACGTTATCAGTATGCCTTTGATACCAAAAGGTGACAAAGATACCATCATAATCTAAAATACGAGATTCAGCCATAACAGGTCTCGATAAATATCTACAAACATATTTTAAGAGATCTTTAATAGATTTATATAATGATTTAGGGGCGTAAACATAAAAGCCATCTTTGTATCTACGATATAAATCGTTTTTGATTTGTCTAAATTCATCTTTTCCAAGTTCATTTTCTAATAAATCTAGAATGACTTTCATAAATCGTTTTCTGAAAGAAGCATATGAAAAGAAGTCTATGTTTTTAAAATTTGTTTTGGATATACCACCATCTAATAAAATCATATGAATGTGTGGATTCCAATTTAAAGCTCTACCATAAGTATGAAGGACAGATATAAAGGCAGGAATGAGATTGTCCCTTTTGTATTTTTCTTTAAACCAATATTTAATAGTAATAGCAGAAGCTTGAAAAAGAAGATTTAATAGTTTTCTATTATTTTGAAAGATTCCTCTTAAATCTTCTGGAATAGTAAAAACAACATGACGATGACGCCATTTAAATAGTTTAGAAAAGATAGAAATAGCTCTATCTTCATTGTATTTATTACCACAAGAAGAACAGAATCTAGTTTTACAAGTATTAGGGACAACTTTTTCCTTATCACAAATAGGACATTTATAAACAGAATAACCAAGAAGAAAAGTTTTACATTTAAGAAATTTATCAATTACAATATTGATAATAGGACGTCTTTTAATATGAGAATATTTAGTTTGATAATCATCCCAATGATCTTTAAAAATTTCTTTAATAGTAAAAAATACTTTTCTAATAGAAATACGTTCTTTATAATTTTCAAAATCTTTATCTTTACTAGTACACAATATCATATAACATCACTTTAAACTAAATTTTACCAATAAATTTTGATTAAAGCAAAAAAAATCACCCGTTAGGGTGAAGGGTGAAATTTATTTCACCCCTTTTTTATTTAAAAAATATTTAAAATATGATACACTAATATGAGAGGTGAGAGATATGAATTTACTACCAGCAGATACTTATATTGTTAAGAATGCAACAATTTTAAATAATGAATCTCGCCTTATTTTAATTAAGTTATATCAGCCAATTATTGGTAGTGTAGCTATTAGTTTATATTTTACTTTATGGAGTAATTTGGATGCCAGTCAGATTATTTCGGCGGAATATACTCATCATAGTTTGATGGCAGAAATGCGAATAAAGTTAGAGGATATTTTAGAAGCTAGAGAGAAATTAGAAGCGATTGGTCTTTTAAAAACATATATAAAAAAAGGAAATATTAACAGTTATATTTATGAGCTATATTCTCCTTTGGAACCTAGTGAATTTATAGATAACCCTATTTTGGCAACGACACTTATTAGTAATATTGGCAAAGCTGAATATGAAAAAGTTTTAAATATTTTTAAAGTTCCTTCTATTGATTTGGAGGATTATAAGGATGTCAGTACTTCTTTTTCAGATGCTTTTGAAGTTACGAATTCTTTAGAAATTTATGATGGTAAAGATGTTCGTAAAATTAAACAAGTTGATTTATTAGTTGATGAGAGTATTGATTTGAATAGTTTACTTGCGTTAATACCAAATGAGATTTTAAATCATCGTTCAATTACTAAGGATACTAAATCTTTAATTTATAAACTTGCATATATTTACAATTTAGATGAAGGTGAGCTTTCAGAATTAATTCGTAATTCAGTAAATGAAAAGAAGATAATTGATAAGGATTTGTTACGTTCTAATTGTCATAATTATTATACTTTTGAGCATCAAAACACAACTCCTTCTTTAGTATATAAAAAGCAACCTGAGTATTTAAGAACTAATGTTAGTGATGATTCACGTAAATCTAAACAAATATATACTTTTGAGACTACTTCACCATATGATTTTTTAACTGGTAAGAATAAAGGAATTAAGCCTAGCAAAAAAGAACTACTTTTAGTTGAAAATTTAATGGTTGATTATGAATTGACTCCTGGGGTTGTTAATGTGCTTATTGATTATGTGCTTAGAATTAATGATAATAAATTAACTCGTAATTTTGTCTTGACAATAGCAAATCAATGGAAAAGAAGTAACATAAAAACAGTAGAAGAAGCTATGGCTATATGTAAGAAAGAAAATAGAAATAAGGTCAAAGCTAAGGTGGTTAGGAAAGAGGTAAAACCTGATTGGTTTGATAAAAAGTTTGAAGAGAATGTTGCAACCAGTGATGACATAGCTGCTTTAGAGGCTAGCTTGAAAGACTTATAGAGGTGATTTAAGTGCAAAAAGTTGGAGATAAGTTAAAAAAAAATAATTTAGATTATTTATTGGATGAAGCTTATGATGAGGCTTTAGAAAATGCAGATTTTAAAGAGTTTGTTTGTAAGTTAAAAATAAAAAGAGAAGTACTTAAGAAGTATACTTCGCTTTTAGAAGAAAGCTCCATAGAGTATCATAATTGCCAAAATTGTCCTGGTTTGGTGGCTTGTCAGAATAAAATAACTGGATATGCGAAATTGCCAAAGTTAAATGGTGAGACTTTGGAGTTTAGTTATAAGCCTTGCAAGTATAAGAAGAAAGTGGATAAAGAAGAAAAGTTACATAGTAATACAATGCTTTTTAATGTTCCTAAGGAAATTAAAGAGGCTTCAATTAAAAAGATTTATAAAACTGATAAAAATAGATATCAGACTATTTTATGGCTTACAGAGTTTATAAAAAAATATAAGAAGGATATTCATCAAAAAGGTCTTTATTTATGTGGTAATTTTGGATGTGGTAAGACGTATTTGATAGCTGCAATATTTAATGAACTTGGTAAAGATGGGGTTAAAAGTGCTATTGTGTTTTGGCCAGAGTTTTTAAATAGTTTAAAGTCATCTTTTAATTCAGAGATTAAAAGTGAATTTAAAAATAAATATAATTATGTTAAAAAAGTTCCTTTACTTTTGATTGATGATTTAGGAGCCGAAGCTGTAACTCCTTGGGCTCGTGATGAGATTTTATGTCCACTTTTACAGTATAGAATGGATGAAAAATTACCGACATTTTTCACATCTAATTTGGATTTAAAGGCCCTAGAAAATCATTTGGCAATTACTTCTAAAGGTGATGAGGTTATTAAGGCAGGACGTATTATTTCAAGAATAAAACAACTTACAGAATATCAAGAGATGATAAGCAAAAATTTAAGGGAATAAGGGGATATTATGGCTAGTGCGGTTATTCATATATGTGTGGCAAGTGAAATTAATAAGAAGTTGAAAATTGAAAATTATAATGATTTTTTATTAGGATTAATCGCACCCGATATATCGAAGGTGGTAAATACTAGTAGGGATTTATCTCATTTTATAGATAGAAGTAAAAATATTTATCCAGATATTAATATGTTTTTAGAAAAATACAAATTAGATAATGATTTTATACTTGGATATTTTGTCCATTTATATACCGATTATTTGTGGTTTAAGTATTTTATTGGTAATATTAAATACAAAGGATTGATTACACTTTTAGATGGTTCTAAGATTGAATATAATAAAGATGAATTTACAAAGTATTTATATAATGATTATACTAATTTGAATGTGAAATTACTTGACGAATATAATTTAGATTTATCACTATTTTCTAATCCTATTATATTACCTAATATTATGATGGATGAAATCCCAATTTATAGACTTCAGGAGTTATTAGATGCGACTAGTATTATATTAGAAAACTCAAAAGAAAAAAAGGAATATTTATTTGATATTTCTAATATTAAAGAGTTTATTACATATTCTTCGGAAGTTATATTTAGTGAAATTCAAAGGCAAAGGGTTGACAATGAGTGATAGTGTGATAAAATATAGATAAATGCGATGAAAAGGACATGATTATTAAAGGTAATTTTAAAGAGAATTTAGTATTGGTGGGAGCTAAATAAAGGATTTTAATAATTACTACCTTGAAGCAGATTTTCGAAAGATTATTCCGGTTAGTTACCGTTATCTAATAAATTAAGTTATAAGGTAGGATGGTACCGCGTTTATACGCTCCTTGCATAAAATATTGTGCAGGGAATTTTTTTGGTGATTTTATGGATAAGAAGAATATAAGAAAAAGTTATAAGATGGACTTAAGACATTTTTTGGTAAATTATTGTGGTTTAGATAATGAACAATTGATATCTGAGCTATGTAATTTATCTCATAAAGAACTTAAGGAAGTAGCTACCTTATATGGTATTAATCTTATTAGGACAAGTTTTGAATATGTTTCGAAAGAACAAGTTATGACAGGAATGATTATTTACGTGAACGATGCTTTTGGTAATCCTGCACCTTACGTTAATCCTAACCGTGTTCTTATGAATGATGCTGAATTTGATACAGAACTTGATTTATCTTTAATAAGTTCGGTATCTTTAGAATATAAATTTGACAAAAAAGGTAGGCAAAAGAGCTTGAAAAAGAAAATAAAATTAAGAAAGGATGATAGAAAATGATAGATATTAAAGAAGATGAAAGATTAAGTGTACTTAATCATAGTTGTGCACATTTACTTGCACAAGCAGTTAAACATTTATATCCAAATGCGAAGTTTTGGGTAGGACCTGTTATATCAGAAGGATTTTATTATGATATTGATTTAGGTGGTTATACTTTAACTGATGATGATTTAGAAAAAATTTCTAAAGAGATGAAGAAAATTGCAAAAGATGGCAAAAGAATTTATCGTGAGGAAATTTCTAAAGAAGAAGCATTAAACAGATTTAAAGATGATTCTTATAAGATTGATATTATTAATGAACTTCCAGAAGGTGAAGTAATTAGCTGTTATACACAAGGTGATTTTACTGATTTATGTAGAGGGCCACATGTAGATAGCGTGAAAGAGTGTAAGAATTTTAAATTACTTAAGGTATCTGGTGCTTATTATAAAGGTGATTCTAAGAATAAAGTTTTACAAAGAATTTATGGCGTTTGTTTTGACAGTAAAGAAGATTTAGATAAGCATTTAGCAGCGTTAGAGGATGCGAAAGAAAGAGATCACCGTAAGATTGGTAAGGAACTTGAGCTTTTTATGGGACATGAACTTGTTGGTCCAGGACTTCAAATGTGGCTTCCTAATGGGGCAACAGTAAGATATGAACTTGAAAAATATATTAAAGATAAAGAAGTTAAGTTAGGATATAATCATGTTTATACTCCATATTTAGCTTCTACTGAGTTATATAAAGTAAGCGGACACTGGGATCATTATAAGGATGATATGTTTCCTGTTATGAAAATGGATAATGAGGAGTTAGTTTTAAGACCAATGAATTGTCCTCATCATATGCTTATTTATAAACATAAATTGCATTCTTATCGTGATTTACCAATTAGAATTGGTGAACTTGCTCCTGATTTTAGATATGAAGCTAGTGGGGCAGTATGTGGACTTGAAAGGGTTCGTCAGATGTGCCAAAATGATGCGCATTTGTTTGTTAGACCTGATCAAATTAAAGAGGAAGTTTCAAATGTTGTTAATTTAATTTTAGAGGTTTATAAAGATTTTAATATTACAGATTATGCATTTAGACTTTCACTTAGAGATAAAAATAATACTGAAAAGTATTTTGATGATGATGAAATGTGGGAAAAGGCTGAGAGTGAGCTTAGAAAAGTATTAACTGAACTTGGTATTGATTTTTATGAAGCTGAAGGTGAGGCTGCATTTTATGGACCTAAATTAGATGTTCAAATTAAATCGGCTATTGGACATGATGTAACTTTATCTACTTGTCAATTAGATTTTTTGCTACCTGAAAGATTTGATTTAACATATATTGATGAGAATGGTCAAAAAGCAAGACCTGTAGTTATTCATAGAGCTATTTTAGGTACTTTTGATAGATTTATGGCATTTTTGATTGAAGAAACTAAAGGAGCATTTCCACTTTGGCTCGCACCTATTCAAGTTAATATTATTCCAGTTAATAATGAATATCATTTGAAATATGCTTTAAAGGTAATGAAAAAATTATCTGATAAAAATGTTAGAGTTAATTTGGATGATAGAGATGAAAAATTAAGTTATAAGATGCGTGAGAGTCAGTCTCATAAGATTCCGTATACACTTATTATCGGTGATAAAGAAAAGGATAATAAAACTGTAAGTTATCGGTTATTTGGCCATAAGGAAACTGAAAGTTTATCTTTGAAAGATTTTGAAAAGATGTTAGAAAAACAAATTAAAGAAAGAAGGTAATTTGTGCTTGGAGCAATTATTGGAGATTTAGCAGGTTCTATTTATGAATATGACGAGTTTAAAAATAAAGATATAAATATTAATAGACGTATGGAAATTTTATCTAAAAGTAATTTAATTGATGAAGATAGTTTTTATAGTGATGATACTATTTTAACAATAGCAATTTTAGAGGCGATTTTAGATGTTAGACCTTATGGCGATGTTTTAAGAGAATATGGTTTAAAATATTATTTGGATGAGCCTGATACTAATGCTAGTCATTTTAAATATATGTTTTCACCTAATTTTATTAAATGGTGTAAGGGTGAGATAAAGGGAGAAAGTATGGGAAATGGCGCCTTAATGCGAGTTTCTCCTGTTGGATTTTTATACGATGATTTATTTTTAGTTCTCAAAGAAAGTATGAAGGCAACTATACCGTCACATAATTCATATTTATCTGTTGTTTCAGCGCAAACATTAAATACTCTTATTTATATGGGGAGACAAGGTTATTCTAAAGATGAATTAAAAGATAATTTTTACCCAGTTAGAAAATCGCTTGATGAAATTAGATTGACAAATGAATTTGATAGTTCGTGCTTAGTGCTTGAAAAATGTATAGTTGCTTTCCTTGAAAGCGAATCATTTGAGGATGCGATTCGTAAAGCTATATCTTTAGGAGGCGATACGGATACAATTGGGGCTATTACTGGTTCGCTTGCTGAGGCATATTTTTCTATTCCTTGTGATTTGAAAGAAGCTGCATTTGAAAAAATACCTAATGATTTTGCACTAAAACTTGAAAGAGGCTATCAAAAGGTAAAGAAATTATGATATAATATGCATAAGTTTGGAGGTATTTTAATGAGAGAATTTACAGAACAGGAACAAGTAAGACGAGATAAAGTAAAAGATTTAGTGGCTAAAGGAGTTAAACCTTTTGGGTCTAGATTTGATGTAACTTCTAATTCTAAAATGATTAAAGAAAAACACGAAAGTCAAAGTAAGGAAGAACTAGAAGAATTAAAGGACAATGTTGTTATTGCTGGTAGAATTATGACTAAAAGAAGAAAGGGAAAAGCAGGCTTTTTCCATATTCAAGATAAATATGGTCAAATTCAAATATATATCAGTATTAGCGAAGTTGGTGAAGAAGCTTATGATTTATTTAAAGCTTCTGACATTGGTGATATTGTTGGAATTGAAGGATATGTTTTTAGGACAAATACCGGTGAACTTAGTGTTCATGCGACTAACTATACTCATTTAGTTAAGGCGTTGAGACCACTTCCAGAGAAGTTTCATGGACTTACTGATGTTGAAGAAAGATATAGAAGAAGATATGTCGATTTAATTATGAATGAAGATGCTAGAAAAATTGCTTTTACTCGTCCAAGAATTGTTAGAATAATTCAGAAATATTTAGATGATTTAGGTTATACTGAAGTTGAAACACCTATTTTAAATCCAATTTTAGGTGGAGCTGCGGCTAAGCCTTTTGTTACGCATCATAATGCTTTAGATATGGAGTTTTATTTAAGAATAGCAACAGAACTTCCACTTAAGAGATTACTTGTTGGTGGTATGGATGCGGTGTATGAGATAGGACGTATTTTCCGTAATGAGGGTGTAGATAGAAAACATAATCCTGAATTTACGACAATAGAACTTTATAAAGCATATACAGATATGTATGGAATGATGGATATAGCTGAAGGGTTATTTAGTACGGTATGCAAGGAAGTAAATGGTACTTATGATATTGAATATGTTGGCCATAAAATTTCTTTAAAGCCTAATTATAAACGTATTCACATGGTTGATGCAATTAAAGATGCTTGCGGAGTTGATTTTTGGAAAGAAATGACTTTAGACGAGGCTAAGGAAGTTGCTAAAGAATATGGTGTTGAGATAGAGGATCATTTTGAATTTGGTCATATTGTTAATGCTTTCTTTGAAAAATTTGTTGAAGAGACTTTAATTCAACCGACATTTGTATATGGTCATCCAGTAGAAATTAGTCCACTTGCTTCTAAAAGTGAGGACCCTAGATATACTGAGAGATTTGAATTATTTATATGTGGTATGGAATTTGGAAATGCTTTTACTGAGTTAAACGATCCAATTGATCAATATGAAAGATTTGAAAATCAGTTAAAGGAAAGGGAACTTGGTAACGAAGAAGCTAATGAGATGGATATCGATTTTGTTGAAGCTTTAGAATATGGTATGCCACCGGCTGGCGGAATGGGTATAGGTATTGATAGAATGGTTATGCTTATGACAGGTGCGGATACTATAAGAGAGGTATTGTTATTCCCACATATGAGAAATAAAAAGGAAATGAATGTTAAAAAAATTGAACATAAAACAATTAATTTAGATAAGAAAATAGATTTTTCAAAAGTTGAAATAGAACCATTATTTAAAGATTTTATTGATTTTGAGACATTTTCTAAATCTGATTTTAGAGTTGTAAAAGTAAAAGAATGTGAAGCAGTTGCTAAGAGTAAGAAACTTTTAAAATTTATTTTAGATGATGGAACAGGTCATGATAGAACAATATTAAGTGGAATTCATGAATATTATGAACCAGAACAGTTAGTTGGTAAAACATGTGTAGCGATTGTGAATTTACCAACTAAGAAAATGATGGGTACCAATTCTGAAGGAATGCTTATTAGTGCGGTTTATCAAGAAGAAGGAAAAGAAAAATTATATTTATTAATGTTGGATGATAACATTCCTGCAGGTGCTAAATTATATTAAAATCATAAACAACTTCATTAATTTGAAGTTGTTTTCGTATGGTAAAAAAATAATGTCAAGCTAATAAGATGCAAGTGATTTATCGAAAATATTACTTGTTTTTTTGTGATATCTTGGATATGGATAGAATAGGAGAGATAAAATGAAGAAAATAAAAGAAATTTTAAAAAATTGTATATTTGGAATTATTTTGAGTGCTTTAATTTGTGGAGGAATAAGTGTCTATGCTATAACCTATTTTCCATCTAACCAAATAACTTATGATAATAGTACTAGTGGTATGATTTCTACTAATGTTCAAGATGCTATAGATGAACTTTATAGTGTATGTAAATAAAGAAAGGATAGTTCAAATGAAAAAAGAAAGCAAAAAGAAATATTTAAAAAACAATATAATAAGTTTTGTAATTGGAACCATTATTTTTGGAGTTATAGGTATATATGCCGTTGTAACATTTCCAAGTAATGAGGTATTTTATGATAATACATCTAGTGGTCTAAGTTCAACCAATATCAAAGGAGTAATCGATGAACTATATGGGATATGTACAACACCATCAACAGCTGGAGATACGATATTAGATTTGGTAAGCAAAGTTTATTAGCGGAGATTATAGAAAAAATTAGTATGATTACAAATATTCCTATAGAATATATTTATAAGATGGAAGCGGATAGCTTTTTAGAAGATGACATAGAAAATTATTTAAAAGTTCATAAATTAACGACAATAGAGTTTTTAAAAAAATGGGAATATAGGTTTTTAATTAAGAATAATTATATTGATTTTAGTGATACTGAAAATAAAATGAACATTATTAAGGATATTGTACTTTATTTAAGAGTGCCAACAATTGAACAAATTTATAAAATTGATAACGGAGTTTTCTATAAAAGTAAAAACGATAAACCGGAATTACTTTTACTTTGGCTTGAGATTTGTGGTTTATCGTTTGGCTCAGGATCATTTGTTATCTTACAAAAGTAAAATATATCAAAAATATAATTTTCTTTTAGAAAAAAATAGTATATAATTGATATAGAAAGTAGGGAAAATAATGAATAAAAAAGGTTTTTCTTTAATTGAATTACTTGCAGTTATAACTATTTTAGCTGTTATTGCTATAATTACAATGCCAGTTATTTTTGGAGTTGTTGAAAATTCTAGGATGAATGCTTTTACAAATAGTGTAGAAGAAATGAAAAATGTAGCTGTTATGGATTATAACGAGTATGCACGTGGTGGTGAGGTTATATATAATTATAGCGATAATAATTTGGTGTGTTCAGGATGTGATGCGGGAACTGATTTGGAACTTGATTTTACGGGTGATATAGAAGGCGGAAGTGGAAGTATTACAGTTGAAGATGGTGAAGTTATTAGTTTAAGTATTGAAAATAGTCAATTTAAAGCAACAGATAATAATGGTAAAGTTGAAACTGTAAAAAAAGAGTAATAAAAAATTTATCCCTTAATATAATTAAGTAGAAACGTACTAGGAGGGATAACAATGATTAATAAAAGAAGTCTATGGTTTTTGACTTTATTTAGTTTGATTTTGGTACTTAGTGTTTATTATATTACGATGCCAAGTGAGCTTTTAATGGCAACTAGTGGTGATGATGAGCAAACAGAGACAGTTTCAGCTTCTACAGAAAATGAAGAAAGTGCGGAGCTTGTGGCTTTGAGAGTAGAATCTGAGGAAAAGATGCTTGATGAGATTACAGAGTTAAAAAAAGTATTAACAGATTCTAATTCGACAACAGAAGAAAAGAATGAAGCGTTTGAAAAGATGCAAACACTTAATAAAAATAGAGGAACTGAGGAATCTATAGAAAATAAAATAAAAAACGAATTTAATTTGAAATCATTTGTTAGTATTGATGAGACAAGTGTTTCAGTAGTTGTCGATAGTACTAAACATGATAAATCACTTGCTAATAAAATAATGAGGTCGGTACAAGAGGAATTTGAAACATCTATGTCGATTTCGGTTAAGTTTCAGAAATAACTTTCTTTAATAGAAAGTTTTTTTAGGTGTTTTTCCTTTCACTTATGAAGTGTGAAAGCATACAATAATATGAATAAATATAAACCATCCCGCCTTAGGAAAGTGAGGAAAGTATGAAAAAGGGAATTTTAACTAAACGAGAACGTGAGATCTTTGAGTTATTAATTCAAAATTATGGTACTAATGAAATAGCAGATATTTTGAAGATAAGTGACAAGACGGTTAGAAACCATATTTCTAATGCGATGCAGAAGCTTGGCGTCAAAGGTCGTGCGGGAGCTGTAATTGAGTTACTTAGGCTCGGAGAACTTTCATTATAGGTCATATTAATGACCTTTTTTTCATATCTTTAAAGTAGGTGATGGTATGCTAAAAAAAATATCAATAAGGAAAATTGTGCTTTCTTCTTTAGCTCTTTTTGCGATGTTTTTAATCTATATTATTCCAGCTAATGAAAATAAACTTGATATTAAAGAGGAACTAGAGTATGTGAATACAAATATTGAAAGTACACCAATATTTTTGATGGATAAAAATAGTTATGTGGCTCTTACTAGTGTGGCGGTTAGTGATACTAATATTGAAAGTAAGGCAAGACAGTTAATTAAAGTTTTGACGATTGGGGGTATGGATAGCAAAATTCCTAGTGGTTTTAGTGCAATTATTCCACCAAATACTGAGGTACTTAGTTTAAGTTATGAAAATGGGCTTATTAAAGTGGATTTTTCTAAGGATTTACTTAATGTGTCTGAGGATTTAGAAGAGAAAATGGTGGAGTCAATTGTATATACATTAACATCTATTGATAAGGTTGATAGAGTTATTATTTATGTCGAAGGTGATATTTTGACTAAATTACCTAAGACTAAAATTAATTTACCTTCAACTTTAGATAAGACTTTTGGAATTAATAAGGAATTTGATTTGACAAGTACAAAGGATATTACGGATGTAACAATTTATTATATTAATCAAATAAGTGATAATTATTATTATGTACCGGTGACAAAGTATGTGAATGATTCTCGGGATAAGGCAAGTATTATTATCGACGAACTTTCGAATAATTTTGATTTTAATAAGAATTTAATGAGCTTTTTAAATGAAGGTACACAGCTTGTTTCGAGTACAGTTAAAGATGGGCAGATGCAGCTTAATTTTAATGAAGATATTTTAAATGATAATATAAGCGAAGCTATTTCTAAAGAAACTTTGGATACGATTTCTTTATCTATGGGAGCGAATTATGAGATAAAAGAGGTTGTTTTTAATGTAGGTGATAGAGAACTTTATAAAGTCGAAGTTGATTAGGGGTGTAAACCTACTATAATACGACTTCTTTTTTATTTTTTTATATGTTAAAATTAAAATGGTGATAATAATTGAAAGCATATAGTAAAAAAATAGATGAATTATTTAAAGAGTTAAACACTAATGAAAATGGTCTTTCTAAGGAAGAAGCTAGTAAAAGGCTTATTAGTAATGGTAAGAATGAACTAACTCATAAAAAGAAAAATTCTATTTTTAAAATGATATTAGAGCAGCTCACGGATAAAATGATAATTATTTTATTTATTGCGGCTTTTTTGTCGTTTATTTTAGGTGAGCAAACTGAAGGAGTTGTAATTTTAATTATTATAGTTATTAATGCAGTTATTAGTATTTTTCAGGAAAAGAAAGCGGCTGATGCGGTTGAGGCTTTGAGAAATATGAATGCGCCGAAGGCAAATGTTATTAGAGATGGGAAAGTACAAGTAGTGCCTTCTAGTGATGTTGTTACTGGTGATATTGTTTATTTGGAAGCTGGTGGAATTGTGCCGGCAGATATTAGACTTATCCGTGATAACGGACTTATGATTGATGAATCTGCACTTACTGGTGAAAGTGAGGCAATTTCTAAAGATGCATCGGTTATTTTAAAAGATGATTTAGCTTTAGGCGATAGAATTAATATGGCTTTTTCAGGAACTATTGTTAATTATGGAACAGGGACTGGTGTAGTAATTGATACGGGTATGAATACAGAAGTCGGAAAAATTGCCCATATGCTTGAGAATACTGATGAGCTAGATACACCACTTAAGAAAAAATTAGAGGTGGTTGGTAAGAATCTTAGTATTGTGGGAATTATTGTTAGTGTGTTGATTTTTATAATTGGTTTTATGTATGGTAAGGATGTTATTTCATTGCTTATGATTTCAATATCTTTAGCTATTTCTGTAATACCTGAAGGACTGCCAGCAACGACAACAATTGTTATGGCTTTAGGGGTCCAAAGAATGGCTAGTAAGAATGCGCTTGTTAAGAGGCTTCCAGCAGTTGAGACTTTAGGCAGTGCAAGTGTAATATGTACAGATAAAACAGGGACTCTTACTCAAAATAAGATGACGGTGGTTAAAACTTTATTTTATGATGAACTTATTTTGAATAAGGATAGTTTGGTTCCGAAGAGTTTTCTTATGGGGTGCAAATTATGTAATAATGCTTCTTTGGATGAAGGACCAGTTGGTGATCCAACTGAGGTAGCACTTTTGGAGTATGTAAAAAAAGAAGATTATGAACTATCCTCTAAATCTTTTAAAAGAGTGTTTGAGCAACCTTTTGATTCTAAGAGAAAGAGAATGAGTACTGTTTATGAGATAGATGGTAAGTATAAATGTTATACCAAAGGAGCTTTGGAGGAACTATTAGAGTTATGTCCTTATATTTTAAAAGATGGTGTGGTGACAGAACTTACTTTAGAAATTAAGAATAAAATTATAAGTGAATGTGAAAAGTTATCATCAGAGGCTTATAGAATTTTAGGCTTTGCTAGTAAAGAGATAGATTTTATTCCAAATGAAGGAAATAATATTGAATATGATTTAGTTTTTATTGGAATATCATGCATGATTGACCCACCAAGAGAAGAAGTTATGGGGGCAATTAAGTCACTTCAAGAGGCCCATATTAAAGTGGTAATGATTACTGGTGATCATAAGCTTACAGCAACAGCAATTGCGAGAAGTCTTGGTATTTATAATGATGGTGATTTAGTGATGACTGGTGAAGAACTTGATAGGATAAGTGATGAACAGTTAGTATCAATGGTATCAAAGATTGCAGTGTTTGCGAGAGTGGCTCCAGAGGACAAGCTTAGGATAGTTTATGCATTTAAGGCTAATGGTGAGGTCTGTGCAATGACTGGTGATGGAGTTAATGATTCACCGGCGTTAAAAGCAGCGGATATTGGAGTTGCAATGGGTAAGGTTGGTACAGATGTTGCTAAGGAAGCTTCTGATATGCTTCTTTTAGATGATAATTTTGCAACTATAGATGTGGCTGTGAGAGAAGGAAGAAGAGTTTATAGTAATATTCAAAAAGTTATTCAGTTTTTACTTTCTGGAAATATTGCGGAAGTTTTGGTTGTTTTCTTTTCAACTTTATTTAATTTATCGGTGCCAATTTTAGCGGTACATATTTTGTTTATTAATTTGGTGACTGATACACTTCCTGCTTTAGCGCTCGGAGTTGATTCAGAAAATCCTGATGATATGAAGAAAAAGCCGGTTAAGAAAGACAGTTTGTTTGAAAAAGGGCTTGTTACAAGAGTAATATTTTATGGAGGTTTAATTGCGGTTATTTCGATGATTGCTTATTTGATTGGTTCAAGAAATAGTTATAAAGATGGAATTACGATGGCATTTTTAGTTTTATGTTTATCACAAATTGTTCATGCTTTAAATCAACATTCTGCCACTTTATCGGTGTTTTCGAAGAAACATCCTAAAAATAAATATTTATATTTTGCTATGTTTGCTTCATTTTTAATATTAATGTTTGTGGTATTAGTGCCACCAGTAGCTAATTTCTTTTCACTTGTTGATTTAAGTTTTAATGAGTGGGTTATTGTAGGATTACTTTCAATTACTCCGCTTGTTATTCTTGAAATATTTAAGTTAATTAGAAATATTTGATATACTTTAATAAAAAAGGTATAATGAACAGAGAGTAGGGGGAGTATTATGGAAGATATATCTAAAAAAATAGAACTTATAGATAAGTATTTTAGGGCAGCTAATTATTTATCAGCTTGTCAGCTTTATTTGCTTGATAATCCACTTTTAAAAAGAAAGTTAGAAAAAAGTGATTTGAAAAAGAAAATTGTTGGTCATTGGGGAACGGTACCATCACAAAATTTTGTGTATGCGCATTTGAATAGATTGATTAAAGATAATAATTTAAATATGATTTATATATCAGGACCTGGTCACGGTGGAAATAGTCCGCTTGCAAATGTGTATTTGGAGGGTACTTATAGTGAAACTTATCCTGATATTACAATGGATGAGGCTGGTCTTAAGAAATTTTTTAAACAGTTTTCATTTCCGGGTGGAGTACCTAGTCATGCTGCGCCTGAGACACCTGGCTCAATTAATGAGGGAGGAGAACTTGGTTATTCTTTAGCTCATGCTTTTGGTGCGGTTTTAGACAACCCTGATTTGATTGTAGCCTCAGTGATTGGTGATGGTGAAGCTGAGACTGGTCCGCTTGCAACTTCTTGGCATGGTAACAAGTTTATTAATCCAAAAACTGATGGTATAGTTTTACCTATTTTGAATTTGAATGGTTATAAGATTAGTAATCCTACCGTGCTTGGTAGAATGAGTGAGAAGGAATTAGGAAGTTATTTTTATGGTTTAGGATGGCATCCTTATTTGGTTGAAGCTTCTGATATAAATGTTTTACATAAAAAAATGTATTATACTTTAGATAGAGTTTTAGATGAAATTAAGGCTATTAAAAGTGGTAAGTTTAAGGGTAAGGTTATTTATCCAATGATTATTTTAAAGACACCTAAAGGTTTTACCGGGCCAGATATTGTCGATGGTAAAAAGATTGCGGGAACTTTTAGAGCTCATCAAGTTCCAGTACAAGTAGATACAGATGAACATATAGATATTTTAGAAAAATGGCTTAAAAGTTATAAACCGGAGGAATTATTTGATAAAGATGGACATCTTAATCCAGAAATATATGAGGTTATTCCGACTGGTAGATATAGGATGGGTGCGAATCCAAATGCGAATGGTGGTTTGCTTAGAAGAATTATTAAACTACCTGACATACAAGAGTTTGAGGTTAAATTTGATGGACGTGGAACTTATAAAACACAAGATATGTTAGAACTAAGTAAGTATATTAGGGATGTTTATAAGCTTAATGATAATTTTAGATTATTTTGTCCAGATGAAGCTATGAGTAATAGACTTTATGAAATATTTGAAGCGACTGAAAGAGACTGGCAAGAGGAAATTAGAGAAGATGATGAGTATTTAAGTAAAGATGGTCGAATCATAGATAGCTTTTTATCAGAACATTTTTGCGAAGGTTTACTTGAAGGATATTTGCTTACTGGTAGGCATGGTGTTTTTGTGAGTTATGAAGCATTTATTAGAGTTATTGATTCGATGGCTGGGCAGCACGCCAAATGGCTTAAGGTGTGCCAAAATTTAAAGTTTAGACGTGATATTTCTTCACTTAATTATGTATTAACTTCTAATGTTTGGCAGCAAGACCATAACGGATATACGCATCAAGATCCAGGATTTTTGAATCATATGGCGACTAAGAAAGATAGCATTGTAAGGATGTATTTACCGGCTGATGCGAACTTGCTTATGACTTGTTTTGATGAATGTATGAAGACGAAGAATCAGATTAATATTATGGTGGCTTCTAAACATCCTAGTATGCAGTGGCTTACGATGGATGAGGCTAAGGCAGAGTTTAAGAAAGGTTTGGCTATTTGGGAGTGGGCAGCTAATGATGAAAATCCAGATATTGTTTTGGTTTCTATTGGTGATTGTCCAACTTTAGAGATGCTTGCAGCAACCAAGATTTTAAAAGAGAGTTTTCCTAATTTAAAGATAAGATTTGTTAATGTTTTAGATTTAATGTGTTTAAAGGTTTCTAATGAGTATGCTAAATCACTTAGTGATGAAGAATTTGATTATATTTTTACTACTGATAAACCGGTTATTGTGGCATTTCATGGATATCCTTCTTTGGTTTATGAATTTACTTATTTTAGACATAATAGAAATATTATTGTTCATGGATATGAGGAGGAAGGAACAATTACAACACCTTTTGATATGAGAGTTTTAAATGAAATTGACCGTTATCATTTGGTTATGGAGGCTATTCGTCATTTGGATTTAGGTGTGGAAGGAAAGCATGTTATGTTAGAGATGGAGAGATTACTTAAGAAACATCATAATTATATTAGAGAACATGGCGTAGATATGCCAGAGATTACAGAGTGGAAATGGCAATGATTTGTCATTTCTTTTTCTTTGGTTTATAATATAATTGGTGAGGAAAAATGGCGGGAATAAATAGATATAGGCTTGTTTATCATTATTTTGACGGTAGTGAGAAGGTTTTTGATATTAATTATGAAGATGGAACGCATAGAGATAAGTTTATGTTGACGGAAATTGATGCGCTTACATCTAAGTTTTCTAATGATGATGAACTTTCAAAGGTACTTAATTTGGTATCTGATAATTATCAAAATGGATATTTTGTAATTGAATATAATAGTAATGGTAGTGCTAAAACTTTGGAAATTATTTTTAATGATATTCCTTTTTTGGGTGATCTGGCAATGAGAAATCTTAGACAAACAAAGATTTCTAATGAAGATGCGGAAAGGTATATGAATGATTTTTTGAGATTAGCAACTGAAGATGGAGAATTTTTAAAGTTTATTTTATCTCATAGATATACTAATGATTATTTTCAATCAGCTTTAAGTTATTATTTGAGACTTAAAAATTCTGATGAGAGAGAAGCGCAGAATACACTTTGGGAAGCTAAAGCTAATTTGAAAAAAGAGTTTACTCGATATAAAACTGTGAGAGGTATTGAAATTGGTAAGCGAAATTATAAGTTGTTTAAAGAGAAAAAAGAGGTACCTAGATTGCGCGGCGAACTTACGGTTTTACAAAGGGCTAGAATGGAATATGAGTTAAATCATCCTGAAAAGGTGCAGAAAAGTAAGCCTAAAAAAAGAGGGGTTATTGAAGGACAGATGGCTTTGTTTGATGCAAAACCTTACACTAATCCTATACCTAAAAAGAAAAGATAATTTGTGGATTTTAATGTTTTGGTGTGAATTTTTAGTAAGTGGTGTTTTCTTAATTTTGTGTTATAGTTAGAAAGTAACTATGGAAAAGGAAAGGTGATATTTTGAAAAAAGATTTATTTAAAGGTGTTGGAACAGCAATTGTAACACCATTTATTGAAAATGATGTTAATTATGAAGAATTTGGAAAGTTACTTGATGACCAAATAGAAGCTGGCGTTAGTGCAGTTATTGTTTGCGGAACGACTGGTGAGTCATCAACTATGAATGAGGAAGAAAAGAAAAAATTAATTAAGTATGCGATAGATAAAACGAGTAATAGAATTAAAGTAATTATCGGTACTGGTAGTAATAATACTATGAGTGCGATTAAAATGAGCCAGTATGCAGAAAAAACTGGTGCCGATGGGCTTTTATTAGTAACTCCTTACTATAATAAAACAACGCAAGATGGTTTATTTGCTCATTATAAAGCAATAGCTGATTCTGTTGATTTGCCAATTATTTTATATAATGTACCTTCTAGGACAGGAGTTAATATTTTACCTGAAACTTGTCAGAGATTATCTAAAATTGATAATATTTTTGGAATTAAAGAAGCAAGTGGTGATATCTCACAAGTAGCAAAGATTGCTCATTTATGTGGTGATGATTTTGCTATTTATTCTGGTAATGATGATCAAGTTATTCCAATTTTATCTTTAGGGGGTAAAGGTGTTATTTCAGTTCTTTCTAATGTAATGCCGGAATATACGGTAGAAATGCTTGATAGTTTTTGGAATGGTGACTCTGAGAAAGCTGCAAAGATGCAAGTGGAAATTATAGATATGATTGATGCTTTATTTTGTGAAGTTAATCCAATTCCAGTTAAATATGCTTTAAATGAGATTGGTTATGATTTTGGTAAACCAAGATTACCACTTGTAGAACTTTCTGATAAGAATAAAGAAAAGGTAGACAAGGTTTTAAGAAAATATATTAAAAAGTAAATGAGTTTGGTTCATTTACTTTTTTCTTCATATACTAGGAATTTGCTTTGTAAAAGGTAAAAGTTTGCAATTTTATAATGTGTAAAGAGTGGCTTATTTAAAGGGGAAAGTTGTTTTTTATTTTGAAAATGTGGTATACTTAATAATAGGGTGATGGTATGAAGAATGCTTACGAGTTTTTAGATTACCTGAAGTTTGAAAAAGGTTTTTCAGATTATACAGTTAAAAGTTATGAGACCGATTTAAAAGAGTTTTATGATTTTGCTTTAGATAAAGATATTAATATTGAATTAGTTAGAGAGTATTTAAGAAAATTATATGAAGATAAATACAGTAACAGGTCAATTTCTAGAAAGGTAAGCTCACTTAAAAGTTATTTTAAGTATTTGGAAAGTGAAGGTATTATTAAAGATAATTTTATGAGATTAATAAGTAATCCTAAGATAGAAAAAACATTACCTAATTATTTGAATTATGATGATTTAGAAAAGTTACTTAATTTTCCTGACAGAAGTAATAAATATGGGCTTAGAGATGCTTTAATATTAGAGATGCTTTATTCTAGCGGAGTTAGAGTTAGTGAGCTTGCTAATATGAGGTTATCGGATATTGATTTTAATGAAAGAAAGATACTTATTCTTGGTAAAGGATCTAAAGAGAGATATGTTTACTATGGCAGTAAATGTGCGGATTTACTAGATAAGTATTTAAAGATAGACCATAGGGATAGTCCTTATTTACTTATTGGGAAAAGAAAAGAAAAGTTAAATGAAAGAGAAATTAGATCTATTGTGACAGATACAGCTAAGAAGGCTGGCATTAGTGTTCATGTAACACCACATACACTTCGTCATACTTATGCGACGCATATGCTTAATGAAGGGGCAGATTTAAAGAGCGTTGGGGATTTACTTGGACATGAGAGTTTGTCGACGACACAGATATATACCCATGTGTCTAATGAAAGATTAAGACAAGTTTATTTGAGTGCTCATCCTAGGGCTCATAAGAATTAAAGGAGGCTAATTTTATGGAGAAATATGTTTATTTATTTGATGAAGGTAATAAAGATTTAAGAAGTTTGCTTGGTGGTAAGGGAGCTAATTTAGCAGAAATGACTAATATGGGACTTCCAGTTCCTTATGGACTTACGGTAACAACTGAGGCATGTAATTTATATTTTAAGGAAAATGAGTGCTTGAATGAAAATGTACAAAAACAGATTTTAAAAGGAATTAAGAGTGTTGAAGAAAAAACAGGCAAGACTTTAGGAAGTGTTGATAATCCACTTTTACTTTCGGTTAGAAGTGGTTCACCAATTAGTATGCCAGGAATGATGGATACGATTTTAAATTTGGGACTGAATGATAAAATTGCGGCTGCACTTTCTAAGGATGAAGATAGTAAGCGTTTTATTTATGATTCATATAGAAGACTTATTATGATGTTTGCTGATGTGGTTAAGGGTAAAGGTAAGGATAATTTTGAAGATTATTTAACTCAATATAAGGAAAAAAGAGGATTAAAAAGTGATTTAGAGTTAAATGCGGATGATATGGTTCATTTAACTGAGACATTTAAAAAAGTTTATAAAAAATTAGTTAGAGAAAATTTCCCTGATGAACCTTTATTACAACTTATGCAGGCAATTACTGCAGTATTTAGATCTTGGAATAATAAAAGGGCTAAAGTTTATAGGCAGATGAATAATATTCCAGATGATTTGGGCACAGCAGTTAATGTTCAAGAAATGGTTTATGGTAATTTGAGTGAAGATTCTTTAACTGGTGTGGCTTTTTCTAGAAATCCAGCAAATGGCGATGATAAGCTTTATGGTGAGTATTTGGTTAAGGCACAAGGTGAAGATATTGTGGCTGGTGTTAGGACGCCACTTTCTATTGATAGGTTAGAGACAGAAAGACCAAAGATATATAAAGAGTTAGAAGGATATAGTAAATTATTAGAAAAACATTATAAGGATATGCAGGATATGGAGTTTACCGCCGAGAATGGTAAGCTTTATATGCTTCAGACTCGTGATGGTAAAAGAACGCCAATGGCAGCTTTAAATATTGCGGTTAATATGGTTAAAGAAGGTTTGATTACGGAGAAGGAAGCGCTTATGAGACTTAATCCTAATGAGATTAGTGGAATGCTTCATAAGAGTTTTGATGAGAAGGAAGTTGCTAAGAAAAGAGCTATTACTAAAGGCCTTCCGGCATCTCCAGGGGCTGTTTCTGGTCAGATTTGTTTTAATACTGAAGAAGTTAAAGAAAAATATAATAAAAAAATTCCAACCATTTTGGTTAGAGAGGAAACTTCACCAGAAGATATAGAAGCTATGAAGTATGCGAATGGTATTTTGACGGTTCGTGGTGGTATGACTTCACATGCAGCAGTGGTGGCTAGAGGTATTGGCAAGTGCTGTGTTAGTGGTTGTGATAATGCCTATGTTGATGAAGTTAATAGGGTTATGACTATTAATGGAATGACGTTTACTGGCGATAGTTATTTATCTTTAGATGGAACGACTGGCAATGTTTATGAAGGGGTTATTGCAACATCAGATTTTAGTTTAAGCGAAAACTTTGTAACGATGCTAAAGTGGGCTAAAAAGTATAAGAAGATGGGTGTTAGAGCTAATGCAGATTTAGGTAAAGATGCCAAGGTTGCTTTGGATTTTGGAGCTGAAGGTATTGGTTTATGTAGAACTGAGCACATGTTTTTTGAAAAAGAAAAAATTTTTGCGATTAGAAAGATGATAGTCGCACCCACTGAGAAGGATAGAATTGAAGCTTTGACAGTACTTTTAGGAATGCAAACTAAGGATTTTGAAGAATTATTTAAGGTGGCTAATGGTAATGTACTTACAATTAGATATTTGGATCCACCTTTACACGAGTTTTTACCAAAAACTGAGGAAGAAGTTAGTGAACTTGCTAAGAGTTTGAAGATTAGTTTAGAGGAAATTAATAAAAAGATTGATTCTTTAAAAGAATTTAATCCAATGATGGGACTTCGTGGATGTAGGCTTTCAATTGTTTATCCAGAGATTGCAGTGATGCAGACGACAGCGATATTTAAAGCGGCTAGTAAGGTTTTAAAACATGGAATAGATGTTAAACCGGAAATTATGATTCCGCTTGTTGGTGATGTTAATGAACTTAATTATTTAAAGAAAATTATTCTAGATGTTGCATCAAAATTGGATAAACATGGTCATATTAAATATAAGATTGGTACGATGATTGAGGTACCTCGTAGTGTTACGCAAGCTGATAAGATTGCGAAGGAGGCTGATTTCTTTAGTTTTGGAACTAATGATTTAACGCAGATGACTTTTGGTTTTTCAAGAGATGATGCTGGAGCTTTTATTGATAGCTATTATCAAAAAGGAATTTTGGAATTTGATCCGTTTAAAACTATTGATAAAGAAGGAGTTGGTAAACTCATGATGGTGGCTGTTAAATTAGCTAGGAATGTTAATGATGATATTGAACTTGGCGTTTGTGGAGAACATGGAGGAGAAGAGAAGAGCATTGAATTTTTTAATAAGTTAGGTCTTGATTATGTTTCATGTTCACCATATAGAGTGCCAGCGGCAATTTTAGCTGCGGCAAGGGCAGAGATTAGTAAAAATGACCATTAATGAAGTTATTTTCATTGATAGTTTGCCAAAACTTGATTTGCACGGTTTTGATAGAGATAGTGCGAGAGTTGCTATTAATGATTTTATAAAGGATAATAAGGCAATGGGTAACGAAGTTGTTTTAATTGTTCATGGTATAGGTACAGGTGTTATGCGTGAAACTTGTTTTATTACTTTAAGCCATAATAAAGACGTTATAGAGTTTAAAAGTGCGTATGGAAATAGAGGATGCATGCTTGTTCAAATCAAGAAATAAGGGTATATTATATATCCTTTTTTATATACTAGGAATTTGCTTTGTAAAAATAAATTTTAGATGGTAAAATATTTGCTTGCAAAAAATACAAAATAAGTGAAATAGAAATAGTTTACTGTGAGGTAAGCTAAGTCTTAATTTATGTAATTTATTACCTTTGTTTGACATTTATGTGTAAATGTGCTATTATATTTTCCATATCTGAAAGGGGGATTAGGGTATGTACGAAGATGAAGATAATAAGCGTGAGACTTTTAAAAGTGCATTTATTAAAATTGTTTTGGTTGTACTTTTAATATTTGTTCTTATGATATTATTTCCGACTAAGGGATTTGTAACAAATTATGTCGATGAGAAGGTAAAGGAAAACAGTGGTAGTGATAATTTTAACAATAATTTACTTGCTATGGCTACGGCTGGAAGTGGATATTTTACTTCATCTAGACTCCCTGAAAATACTGGCGATACTGTTAAGATGACTTTAGGTGAGATGTATGATAATAAATTGCTAGTTAAATTTTCTGATAGTAATAATAGAACATGTAATAGTAATAAATCATATTTAGAAGTTACAAAAGAGGAAGATGAGTATACGATGAAAGTAAATTTGTCTTGCTCTGAAAAAGAAGATTATATTATGCTTCATATGAGCCTTGACGGAACATCATTTCCCAGTACCAGCACCGCAAGGTGCGAGTTCGTAAAAAATCTTGACGATACTTGGTCATATGGTAAATGGTCAGGTTGGAGTACTAGAAAAGTTACAGCTAATAGTACTACGCAAGTACAAACAAAGGTAAGCAAAGTTCAAACGGGAACTAAACAGGTGCCACATACTACGGCTATGGAAGGTGGAGCAACTAAGGTACTTTATAATGGATATGTTAAGTATGTTTGTCCATCTAGTTATGATAATGCTGGAGTATATGATAGTGTGGTTTCTTGTAAAAAAAGCATTACTACTTATACTACAGAGCCTGTTTATAAAAGTGTGACGTATTATAGATATAGAAGTAAAACTTTAAATAGCAATGTCGATACTAAATGGTCTAGTTGTGATGATGATTCATTATTGGAACAAGGATATGTTAAGACAGGAAAGGAGGACTAGGTAATTGCCTAGTTTTCTTTGACTGTATGAGCGTGCAAAGAAGTTGTCAAATTTTAGCTAATACAGGTTTAGTGTTTGCTTTGTATGTTAATATGTGCTATTATAATAATAGTATAGTATGCCACATAGGAAGGAATGACAACCATGGAAAAATATGTATTTGGTTATCAAAATGAAAATGAGTTTAAGAAGTTAGAAAGTGCGCTTAAGAAGTACAATATGTTAGCTTTCAAAAAACTTTATTTTGAATATTACCCTAAGATTAAGGCTGGGGAGTTTTTAGGTACAGTTGTGGCGGAAGAAGGAAATATAAAAAAATATGAAGTAAAACTTCCAACAGATGCTTTGTTTGCTAAAGTTCATGGAGAGGTTAAATTACATTATGAGGTTAATGATGATAGTAAGAGCGTTACTTTAATTACTTTGTCTCCAGAGGAGATTTTGAGTGAGGGTCATCAATCTGAACTTGTTACTTATAAGGGGGTTATGCTTTCTAAGGAACATTCAGATAAGGATAAATTTAAAATAAATTTATTAAATATGATTAATAAGGTATAATTTTTTCACTTACTTCTTGCATATTATTTGGTAATGTGGTATTATATAGAAGTCAGTTTAATTGGACCCTTAGCTCAGTTGGTTAGAGCATCCGGCTCATAACCGGACGGTCGATGGTTCGAGTCCATCAGGGTCCACCATTTAAAATGCGGGCGTGGCGAAATTGGTAGACGCACTAGACTTAGGATCTAGCGCCTTACGGCATGGGGGTTCAAGTCCCTTCGCCCGCACCATCGCAGTTGAGAGTCGCACTTTGTGTGACCATTAAATAGAGAACTCATAATATTTGATATTATGAGTTTTTATGTGTGATTGATAGACACGAGGATTTTCAGTTCTTTTATTAATATAGAAAAACTTGCTATTTCAGCAAGTTTCTCTTTTTTTAATTATGAAATTTTTTATAAATTTGTCGTCTCTATTTTTTAAATATAAGTATCCAAATATATTGAAAATGATTGCTCCTATGTAGTTTACCATTAAGTCTTTCATAGTATCATTAAGACCAATGTTTAAATATCCATTGAATCTTGCTAATTGACTATCATTTTTATCATATATAATTGTATAATCTATGTTATCAATTGTGATAACTTTATTGCTTTGAGCTGGATCTAGAGTTACGGTGTTTATTTCATTTATATATTCATCTTTCTGCATGTCATAGTTAAATGTGTTATCCATTCCATATTCAAAGAATTCCCAAATTATGCCGATGGTCATAGAAAAACAAAAAGAAAATAGACATAAAAATATTGGAGATAGGTGTATACTTTTTAAGTTTTTATTTAAGATATCGAATAGAGAAAAGCCAATAGCGGCCATTAAGAATCCGTTTAAGGTGTGCAAGATTGTATCCCAAAAGGGGATGATACCGTAGAAGTTGTTTATTTCACCTAGTATTTCAGCAGAGAAGACAAAAAGCATAATAATAATTTCTATGGTGTTTGGCAAATCTACTTTTAGACGTCGTTCTATTATGAATGGTAAAAATAGTAATATTAATGAGAGGATACATAGGGCGGCATTTTCATATTCTTTTCTAATTAATTGTAGAATTAAGCATAGTATTATTAATCCTCTTAATAAAAAATAGACAATGAATTTAGATTTGTTATTTTCAAATTCATTTTTAAAATTTTGAATATAATTACTTCTTTTCATATTTAACCTCTTTATTTGTATGTTATCAAAATTATACCATATTTATTTTATTTATTATATATTAATTAATTTTTTTCTTATGTTATATTGTAAGTGGAGGTATGAAAACAGAAGTTAATCATGATAGATAGTTTTAATAATAAAAACCTATAAAGTATAAATTTATAGGTTTTAAATTATTTTATTTTTTGGAAACTTTTAATATAAGTGTCCATATTGTCGTTTGCATAATATGGAAAACTACTTAGAACAATACATTTGGCTGTTGGAATATTAGAATCTATTAATATACCTAGGATATTATCTGCGGCAGTTTTATCAATGGTAAGTCTTTCTCCTGATTTAGTTTGGTAACTATATATAATAGGAAATCTATGTTTTGATGTTGAATCGTATTCTCTTTCTATGCTGTATTTACTTAACCAATTACCATTTTCTCTAATTAGAGCGGTGGCTTTTAATATAGTATTTAGACTGCTGTTATAAAAAGCATTTGAAAATTTTTTAATAGTAGTTATTTGCTGATTGTTTAAAAATTCTCCTATAGTGTGAGCTAGCTTTTCGTTTTGTATTGTATAATTTTGAGCTAAATAATCATATAATTCTGTTAAATCTTCGGGATTTTCTGTCCAATATTTATATGCAAAAGTTATTTGTTGTTTACGATTGAGCTTTTTGTTTCTTGGAATAACTGTTTGATTGATTAAATCACATACTTGCTCTATTCTGGTAATTTTATTTTCTTCCATTTGGTTTCACTCCTTTTATGCTTTTTAGTTTTTTGATATATTCATTAAATGTGCCGTTAGCAACATAACTGTATGCGCTTTCTACGATACGTCTTGCTGGAAAGATACCTTGTTCGACAATTGCTAATTTTACTTTAGTAGCATTTTCTTTGTCAAAAGAAATTGTATTTCCATTTTTATCTTTATAAGATGTTATTGCTGGATATTTAGCTGAAAATATTATTTCTTCATCAAAAGGTTCTAGCCAATTTTGATGATTATATTCTTTAGTTAATTCTTTAATTCCTAGTCCCATTCCTCGTTCTAACGTTATAACTCTTTTTGGTGTTGTTTGAATGTATTCATATCGGGAATCTGGATAAGGTTTAAGCATGTTATTACAAATAATAAATTTGGAAATAAGCTTGGATAATTCTGGATTGTTTTGTATTTCTTTTAAAATATCTATGATACTAATTCCATGCATTAGGTCGTGATATTGGTAAGCAAAAATAATTTTTTCTTTGGGATTTAAAGTAAATTTTAAATTTGGTATTTTTTTTTGTATTTGATGATTGCTTTGTGTTTCATTTATTAAATCTTGTAAATTTTTAATAGATTGATTACTTATTTTTGGCATAGGTTGGTTCCTTTCTTTTTCAAAAAATACAAGTGATATTATATCATGGTTTATTAAAATGTCAACTTTACGTTTATTATTTACCTAAAAATAAATTTAAAATTTAGAAAAAATAAAGATATATGTGATATAATTTTATATAAGGTTATGAGGTGAGAAAATGAAATTATATAACACTTTAACAAAGAAAGTTGAGGATTTTGTTCCATATAACAAAGATTTAGTTACCATGTATACATGCGGGCCAACGGTTTATTATTATGCACATATTGGTAATTTACGAACTTATATTTCTGAAGATATTTTAGAGAAAGGTTTAAAATATTTAGGATATAATGTGAAAAGATGTATGAATATTACGGATGTTGGCCATTTGACTGGTGATAGTGATACTGGTGAAGATAAATTAATGACGGCGGCAAAGAAAGAACACAAATCGGTTTTGGATATTGCTAAATTTTATACTGAAGCTTTTTTTAAAGATTTAGATAGACTTAATATTAAAAGGCCGGAGATAGTTAGTCCAGCAACTGAAAATATAGATTTTTATATTAAAATGATTAGTAAGTTACTTGATGAAGGTTATGCTTATGAATCTGGTGGTAATATTTATTTTGATACTTCTAAATATCCGAATTATTATGAACTTTCTGGAAGAAGTAAAGATGATTTATTATTAGCGGTTCGTGATGATGTAGATGTTGATCATAATAAACGAAATCCTTTTGATTTTGGACTTTGGTTTACGAATTCTAAATTTAAAGATCAAGAACTTAAGTGGGAAAGTCCGTTTGGCTATGGGTATCCAGGATGGCATATTGAGTGTTCAGCGATTGCAATACAAAATTTAGGTGAGCGTTTGGATATTCATTGTGGTGGAGTTGATAATATATTTCCACATCATACAAATGAAATTGCTCAATCTGAGTGTTATTTAGGTCATAAATGGTGTAATTACTGGGTTCATATGGAATTTTTGAATGATAAATCTGGTAAGATGAGTAAATCTAAAGGTGATTCTAAGGATTTGAATAGTTTGATTGAAAAAGGTTATGATCCGGTAGTTTATCGTTATTTTTGCTTACAGTCACATTATAGAAAAGTGCTTGTTTATAGTTTAGAGAGTTTAGATATGGCCACTAATGCTTATAATAAATTAAAGGGAAGAGTTAAGAATATTAAGGATAATTTAGATGGTGAGATAGATTATGATAAGGTTTTAGAATATCAAGATAGGTTTAAAGAGGCATTTTCTAATGATATGAATACATCAATGATGCTTACTACACTGTACGATGTTATTAAAAGTGATTTGAATAATAGTTCAAAATTTTATTTGATTAAGGATTTTGATTCTGTACTTTCACTTTCTTTACTTGAAGATGAGAAAATTTCTAAAGATTTAGAAGAGTATGTTTTAAGTAAAATTAAAGAAAGAAATAAAGCTAAAAAAGAAAAAAATTATGTTTTAGCCGATGCGATTAGAGATGAATTACTTTCTAAAAATATTGTAATTAAAGATACGAGAGAAGGAACGACATTTGAAGTTAGAAAGTAATGGTATTTTAGTTATAAATAAGGATAAAGGTTATACAAGTAGAGATGTGGTTAATGTAATAAGTAAGTTATTTGGAACTAAAAAAGTGGGCCATAATGGGACTTTGGATCCTTTAGCGACTGGTGTTTTAGTTATTTGTTTAAATAGATATACAAAGTTAAATGAGTTACTTTCAGCTAGAGAAAAAGAATATATTGCGGAGGTTACTTTAGGGGTTAGAACGGATACTTTAGATATAGAAGGCAATGTGTTAGAAGAAAAAGTGTGTGATATAAGTAAAGATGATTTATTAAAAGTTTTGAAAAAATTTGAAATGACTTATATGCAGGAAGTGCCAATTTATTCGGCTGTGAAAGTTAATGGTAAAAAGCTTTATGAGTATGCGAGAAGTGGAGAAGATGTTATTTTACCTAAGAAAGAGGTTACTATAAAAAAAATAGAGCTTTTAGAGTTTAATGAGAATAAATTTATTTTTAAATGTTTAGTTAGTAAAGGTACTTATATTAGAAGTTTAATTAGAGATATTTTGGCTGATTTAGGTGTTATCGGAACTATGAGTAATTTAACAAGGACTAAACAGGGTGTATTTGATATTGAAAATGCTTATACATTAACAGATGTTAGAAATGATAATTATAGACTTTTAAAAATTAAAGATGTTTTGGATATTGATAAAGTTATAGTTTCTGATGAACTTAAGTTTAAAATATTAAATGGATGTAAGATTAAGGGAAATTATTCTGATAGAGTACTTTTTTTAGATGAAAATGGTGAAGAACTTGCTATTTATAAGAAAGATAATGACGATATGAAAATCGAGGTTATGCTTTAGGACAAACAAATGAAATACTAATGATTTATTAATGTCTGACTTTTTAGCTATTTATGTTTAATTTTAAAAATTGATTGAATTAAAAAGAAAATTCCCGTAAAATTATAAAAGAACATTTAAAAGAGTAAAATCCCAAAATGAAAAGGATTTTTTAGGAAAAAATTGTAAAAATCAAAAAAATATGATAATATATAGAACATTAAATGAAATTATTGCATGCAAAAAAGTGTACGACCTTTAGTCTTTTCGCGACTAAGTTCCCGCACATGAGTCAATATGATTGGCTTGTTTGCCAACGAATAAGCGGATTATAAAATCTGCCCATTCGTTGATAGTTAAATATTTTCATTTAAAATATCAATTATAAATTTGAGTTGTTGTATTGCAACTTGAGAAGATGATTCAGTAGAAGATTCATCTGTTAATTTATTTAAAATATCTTGAAGAAAATATATTAAATCTTGAATATTAAAAGTACCTAATAATGAATCTGAGTAGATAATATTATTTTTCATTATTGACTCCTAATATTGCTTTTTTGGTTAAACATACATCATCAGGAGAGATGTATGAACAGTTCAAAGATTTAATTAATTCAGGATATTTTTTTAATGTAAGTTCATAAGGTGTTTTGCCATCTAATGAATCTCTAGGAATATTATTGATAGTGTCTTCTAATCTTTGAATTTGTTCAGTAGTCATATCATCAAAAGATGTTCCTTTAGGAAAGATATCTCTTATATATTTGTGATTTTTTTCAATAGTACCTTTTTGCCAAGAAGAGTAAGGTTTACAATAGAAAACATTAGTTTTTTTAACCCCAGTTTCATAATCGTATTCGATGTGTAATGGATCAAAAAACTCAGAGCCATTATCTGTCAGTACAATTCTAAAAACTTTAGAATATAGTTTAATACTAAGTTTACTTTTAAATAAATCAAATTGATAATTAACAGATTGAACATTTTTCTTATCAAGTAATCTAATAAACATGAATTTAGTATCTTTTATAATAATAGTAAGGAGTACTTTTATACTTTCTTTATTGCCTTCAACAGTATCCATTTCACATATATTCATATTAGGGTGTTTTAAAACAAAATTGAGATAATCATTATAAGTACGACCTTTTAATAAAGCTAATTTTCTTTTGTATTGTTTTTCTTCTAATTCATCTTTCTTTTTTCTAGGCTTGTAGCTAACCTTTTTAGGCAAATCTATATTTTTGAGTGAAAAAACACCGATATTAACATATTTATAAAAAGTCACCTTTGAAAAATACAATATGTCAGAATGATTAGAGTATACTTGATTTACACTTTGTTTTTGCTTTTTAATAAGTGGGACAATAGCATGTTCAATTTCATCAATAATTTCAGGAGTAATATCAATACCTTGTCTAGAAGTAACTAAAGTTTCCTCATAGTGTTTTTGAGCGACTGAAGCATTATAATATAACTTATGCTTATTACACTTGTTCTTAAAAGGACAACAATTGCACACATAAGGCTTATCCTTTAATTTAGGACATTTTTTTTCTGCTTCACTAATACCTTTAGAATCAAAAGGGTCATAGTAATAACTTTTGACATATCTGTTTCTTTTAATTTCCTTAGATATAGTAGTTCGATCTTTATTTATAGCTTTACCAATAGAAGTAAAGTTATACTTTTTACCAATCATATACTCGATAGTCTCTCTTTGTTCTTTTAATAATTGATTATATTTAGTCATTTTAAAAATACCTCCAACTAGATGACAAACAAACCAATGACATATATAGTACACTTAAAATTAAAAAAAGCAAATTAATAAATATTATAAGTAATTTAATAACAAGCAAAGGTGAACTTTGCTTGTAACATTTATTATATTATTTGAAAAGAGATGTCAATGGTCTAGATAAACTCACTTCGTTCGCCATTGACATCTCTTTTCACAACTAAATTCTCGTATAAAATAAAACGGGAACTTTCTAATTTAATTAATAAATTTTAAAAATTTCTTGCATTTTTACTTAATTTAATGTATATTATTAGTGGTACTTATTTCTAGGTTTTGAAGAACTCCATCTTTTTAACTTAGATATGAGCGTATTCGTTAGTAAAGGAGGATAAGAAAATGGCTTTGAGTAAAGAAGAAAAAGCTAAGTTAGTTAAAAAGTATGCTAGAAAAGATGGCGATACTGGTTCAGCTGAAGTACAAATTGCTATTTTAACTGAAGAAATTAAAGAATTAACTGAGCACTTAAAAACTCATATTCACGATTATCATTCACGCCGTGGATTACTTAAAAAAGTTGGTAGACGTAGAAGTTTATTACAATATTTAAAAGAAAAAGATGTTACAAGATATCGTGAAATTATTAAAAGTTTAGGACTTAGAAAATAGTAGACACTCTTTTTAGAGTGTCTTTTCATAGAAAGGGACAAGAAGTATGAAAAAAACATTTGAAATGGATTTTTATGGGAGACGAATAGTTGTTGAAAATGGTGAGGTAGCTAAGCAAGCTGATGGGGCCGTTTTGGTAAGATATGGTGACACAGTTGTTTTATCGACGGTTGTAGTATCTAAAGAAGCAAGATTGCTTTCTGATTTTTTCCCATTAATGGTACTTTATCAAGAAAAATTATATTCTGTAGGTAAGATTCCTGGAGGTTTTATCAAAAGAGAAGGTAGACCTAGTGAAGCAGCAACACTCGCAGCTAGAATGATTGATAGACCAATGAGACCACTTTTTCCAGATGATTTTAGAAATGAAGTTCAGATAGTAAATACTATTTTATCAGTAGATCCAGATAATTCACCTGAACTTGCGGCATTACTTGGTTCATCTATTGCAACTTCTATTAGTAAGGTTCCATTTAATGGACCGGTGGCTGGTGTTAAGGTTGGAAGGGTTAATGGTGAGTTTGTTATTAATCCAACGACTGAGCAAGCTGAAGTTTCTGATATTGATTTGACTGTTGCTGGAACAGAAGAAGCTATTAATATGGTTGAATCATCAGCTAAAGAAGTTAAAGAGGAAGATATGCTAGAAGCTTTGATGTTTGGTCATGAAGCAGTTAAAAAATTAGTTGAGTTTGAAAATACAATTGTCAAAGAAATTGGCGTAGAAAAAATGGAATATGAAAAATTAGAAATTACTTCTGATTTGCAAGAAGAAGTGACTGATTTAATTAAAGATGACATTGATAAGGCGCTTAGAATTAAAGATAAGCTAGATAAGTATGCGAAATTGGATGAAATTAAAGATAATTTAATTAGTAAATATGAATCTGAAAATGAAGATATGCATTTAGATGATTTAGAAAAATTAAAAGCTAAACTTGTAATTATCTATAATGAAGTAGAGTATGAGTTATTTAGACAAATAGTTGTTAAAGAACATACTAGAGCAGATGGTAGAGCTATGGATGAAATTAGACCACTTTCAGCTTGTGTTGATTTTTTACCTAGAACTCATGGGTCAGCTTTATTTACAAGAGGTCAAACTCAAAGTTTATCGGTTACTACTTTAGGAGCTTTGGGTGAACATCAAATATTGGATGGACTTGGACTTGAGGATTCAAAAAGATTTATGCTTCATTATAATTTCCCACAATTTTCAGTTGGTGAAACTGGAAGATATGGGGCACCTGGACGTAGAGAAATTGGTCATGGTGCACTTGGTGAGAAAGCATTATTACAAGTTATTCCATCAGAAGAAGAGTTTCCTTATACGATAAGAGTGGTATCTGAAATATTAGAAAGTAATGGTTCATCATCACAAGCAAGTATATGTGCGGGATGTATGAGTTTAATGGCAGCAGGAGTACCAATTAAAGCGCCAGTAGCTGGTATTGCAATGGGTTTAATTACGCATGGTGATGATTATACAATTTTAACTGATATTCAAGGTATGGAAGATCATTTAGGTGATATGGATTTTAAAGTTGCAGGTACTAAAGATGGTGTATGTGCACTTCAAATGGATATTAAGATTAAAGGCATTACTAAAGAAATTTTAAAAGAAGCTTTACAGCAAGCTAAGAAGGCTCGTTTACAAGTTTTAGATGTAATGCTTGGAGCTATTAAAGAGCCACGTAAAGAGGTTAGTCAGTATGCGCCTAAGGTGATGACATTTATGATTAATCCAGATAAGATTAAAGATGTCATTGGTAAAGGTGGTGACATGATTACGAAGATAATTTTGGAGTCTAGTCATGTTAATTCAGTTAATGATATTAATGCAGTTAAAGTTGATTTAGAAGATGATGGTAGAGTAGTTATTTATCATACTGATAAAGATATTATTGATGAGACTGCTAGAAGAATTAAAGATGTTGTTCGTGAGGTAGAACCTGATAAAGTTTATACTGGAAAAGTTGTTAAAGTCGAAGATTTTGGGTGTTTTGTTGAACTTTGGCCAGGTTGTGAAGGGTTAGTACATGTTTCACAATTAGATGTTAAGAGGGTTGAGAAACCTAGTGATATGGTTAAAGTTGGTGATGAGATTTTAGTTAAGTCGCTTGGTTATGATAAAAAAGGAAGACTTAATTTATCTAGAAAAGAAGTTTTAAAAACTACTCAATCTGATGAAAATAAGAAAAAGGATAAAAACAATGATGTTAAGGAAGATAGGTAATTCTTTCTTTTTTTGTTAATTTAATTTTGAAAAATTTTAAAGTTTTAATCTTGGGTGTGTCAAGAAAAGTGTGTAAGTAGTTAATACCTCACATATAAAATTGTCAAAGAACTTAATTACAATATTTACGAAACCTGTCTTGAAATTTGGGATGGGCATCTAGCTCATTTCTAACCATAGCCCAATTATAAATAGTAGAGTTATCCCATTTTTTATAAAGTTCAGTTACCCGTAAATATAATAATTTAAATAGTGCGTTTTCATTAGGAAAAGCGCCTTTTTTTGTAACTTTTCTAAATGAAGAATTAATAGATTCGATAGCATTAGTCGTATACATAACTCGTCTTATGGTACTAGAATAATCAAAAAGTTGTTCTACGTGGTTAAAATTTCTAACCCAAACATCAACGGCTCCAGAATATTTTGACCATGTATTTTTAAATTTTTCAAATTCTGCTTGAGCTGTTTTTAAATTAGGAGCTCCATAAATTAATTTTAAATTGGCAGTAAATTTTTTATAATCTTTACTAGGAACATATTTTAAAGAATTTCTTATCAAATGAACGATACATCTTTGAACAACAACACCTTTAAATATCTCTTTAGCCCCTTGTTCTAAACCACTAACTCCATCCATAGATATAAAGAATATATCTTCAACCCCACGAGATTTTATTTCATCGAATATCTGCATCCATGAATGTTTAGATTCTGTTTCATTTAACCAAATTCCAAGTATATCTTTATGACCATCTATATCATAGCCAAGAATGGTATAAACAGCAGTTTCTTTACTTTCATATTCGTATCTCATGGTTACATACATACAATCTACAAATACAAATGGATAACATTTTTTTAGTGGCCTTGATTGCCATTCGTTTAACTCATCTAAAACACAGTCTGTTATTTGTGAAATAGTATCATGTGATATTTTAAAGCCATATATATCTTCAATAGTATTAGATATATCTCTCTGACTCATACCTTTCGCATACATAGATAATACTTTTTTATCAATATCAGAAATGTCTTTAGTTCTTTTAGGAACTATTTGTGGTTCAAATGATCCATCTCTGTCTCTTGGAACATCTATTGTCATTTCCCCCATACTAGTTTTAACATTTTTACTAATATAACCATTTCTTCTATTATTTGTCTGCTTTTCTCCTTTATCATTATTTTCGTAGCCTAAATGATTATTCATTTCCCCTTGTAACATCGCTTCAAACATAGGGCCAAAAATATCCTTTAATGCATCTTGTACATCTTTGGCTGTCTCTGGTTGATATGTATCTATTATTGCCTTTACTAATTCATTTTTACTTTTATTTTTACTTCTCATATTTTTACCTCTTTCTTATATTTTATCATACTTAAAAAGTATGTAAGTTTTTTTACTTACACACTTTATTTTACACTCTCTTAATCTTAAATAAATAAAAGATTAATCTTAAGTACTGAATAGTAATATTCAGACTTTTTCTATAATAGTAGAATTGGTCTAGTTACTATTCACAGCCGATTTGACATCCAAAAATAGCGAAAGCTATTTTTTCGCTTTTATATCACTTATTTTAAGTGGCTCACCCATGGATAATAGCAATAATGCCTCATATGGATTATAATCATTTCTATATGCAGTCTCAATATAGCTTTTTATATTCGCATAATCACTTGCTCTTTGAATATTCTGAAATTGCCCTGATATCTTCATCTTAGTTTTACTACTCCTAAGCGCTCTTTCTGATAAATTATTTGTTGTTGGTAACTCAAAATCTATTACCCACGCAAAATAATTCTCTTTATAATCTAATATCCTTAGTATAAGAGTATTTTCTATATCCGTATAATATTTATGATTATCCTGCTTGTTTTCTTCTATTGCTTTTAACATAATCTCATTAAATTCTTCAAAAAATTTCTTTGAAAATTCTTCATCATTCATCTTACCTTTAGATATATACTCATTCCTTTTATTAATACTTTCTGATATTAATTCTTTTAATTTCTTCGCCCATTCATGGTTCAAATTATCTATTACTTTTTGTAAGTCTCTTTGTAAATGGGCATTACATTCTATATTATTGAAAGAATAACTCTTATTATAATTAACTTTATTATGGTCATGCATTACTGTTTTTGTATTATCAAGGCTATTTAGAATATTATCTTTATCTATCCCTTCTTTATTTTTTCTCTCATGAGCAATATACAAAGCTATTTTCTCATTTCCATAAAATCTTAGACATGCTTGTTTTTTATTAATGGCTATTACCGTATCATCCCAATAAACTAATTTCTGTTTTATTAACTCTTTCTTTAATTCACTTTTAAATTTCTCTAGATTCTTCGCTGCTTGTTTTTGTACTTTAGCTATATATCCTTCACTTAAATCTATTTCATTATTACTAAATCCTTTTATTATCCTTTTTACTCTGTTTATTGATATTGTCCCTTCATTTAGTAATTCTAATATTAATGTTTTTACATTTGGACCATATTGATTATCTTCTTTTAAATCATTTGGAATTGGCGCATGTACTATTTTCTCACAACATGGACATTTATATTCTTTAAATTTCACCCTCTTTTTGATTACTATAAATTTATAATCTAAAACATCTTTATTTATTGTTTGATTTATATCTATTAATTTTCCATGACATTTTGGACATTCTTTTAATTCAATTGTTTCCTCTTTATTTATTTCTTCTTCAGTAAATTTTTCTAATTTATGCTTTGGATGTCCTTTTTGTCCTCCTATAGTCTTATTACTTTTCTTTCTACTATTTGGTATTACTTTCTTTTTATTTAATGGTGTCTTACTTGTTGATAAACCACTATTGGTTCCATCATTATTAAGTAATGATTTTAATCTAGCTATTTCTCTGTCTTTTTCTTTTAATTGATTTCTAACTTCTTCATATTCTTTTCTTGCTTCATTTAAAGCTATATTTTTGGCATATTCATATTTATCTTTTAATGTTTTATTTCTAGCTTCCAAAAGTGCATATTCATACTTTAATTGTTTGTTCTCTTTTTCTAAATATAGATTTCTTAATTCTAATAAATGATATTCATTTAATAATCCTTTTTCATAATTCTTTGCCATTTTTATCATCCTGTCTATCTTTTATACATTCATTATATATTAAAACACATGATATGTCTTTATTATCATGTGTTTTAACATAATTTCCCATTATCTGTGGATAACTTTTTTTGGCTGTGAATAGTAACTTGGTCTAAAAGAAAATGAATTATCTAACAAAAATATTACTTGTTTTTTTTTTTTTTTTTTGTGATATCTTGAATATGGATAAGATAGGAGAGGTATCAATGAAAGAAAAAATAAAGAAAAACTTAATAGGATTTATAATAGGAGTAATAACCGCATTTAGTATAAGTGTAATAGCAGCCACATATTTTCCTTCTAATCAAACAACATATGATAATAGTGTAAGTGGCTTACAGAGTACAAATGTCCAAGATGCGATAGATGAACTGTATGGAGTATGTTTTCCACCAAAGGGTTCAGACACAATAACAGATTTGTTACCAATTAACCCAGATGAACTATATAAAGATGAACATGGAGATATTAGATATTATGGAGCAAATCCCAATAACTATGTATTATTTAATAATGAGCTATGGAGAATACTAGGAGTAATAGACGGAAAGATAAAAATAATAAGAAGTTCAAGCATAGGAAGTTATGCTTGGGCATCAAATAATAGTAATAATTGGAATAATTCATCATTAAAAAGTTATTTAAGAGAATATTATAATAGTATAGATGGAACATATAAAAATATGATATCAGAAGAGACATATTATTTAGGAGGATCAACAAGTAGCAATTATACAACACTAACAGCAAGTGGCTACTATAATGCAGAGAGAGATAGCAGTCAAGTATATAGTGGAAACCCAGCAAGTACAACACAATATATAGGTTTAATGTATCCAAGTGATTATGGATATGCGGCAGGAAGTAGCTGTCTTTCAACCGCATTATACAGTTATAGAGATAGTTGTAAAAACAGTGATTATTTATCAATTGGAGTAAATGAATGGTTACAGGCTCCTAATGCCAGTAATAGTCATGATGCGGCCAATTTGAACGGTTCTGGCTTTGTCTATGCGGACGACTACGTGACCCTCTACTTTGCGGTCCGCCCAGTCTTATATCTCACATCCGAAACACAAATTACTGGTGGAGATGGTTCATCTACAAATCCATTTGAGCTTTCTCTATGATTAATTGTGGTCTTGTGAGTATATAGCCTAGCATGTTATCATGTTAGGTTATTTTGTATATAAGGAAAGTGCATTTATAGAATGGATAAAAAAATCACCTAAAAAATAGGTGATGAAAAATATGAACATGCCAAAAAGAATAACATCAGTTATTTTTTAAAAACGATGAAGGAATAGCTGTATTTTTGCCACATTTTTGACAAGTTAAAGTAGAAACTTTTTTTCTAATTTTAAAATGGTATTTTTTTCTAGACATTTCATCATAAATAAAATCAGGGACTAATTCTGTATAACCACAGGATAAACAAGTAGTTTCAATATCATCAGATGTATTATCATAAAACCAAGTATCAAATTCTTCATTAGAATTATTAATATATAAATTTTGTTTCATATGACCTCCTTAGTTACGTGTAGTAACTATTATAGTATACCATTTCTTCGTGACAATGTGGACAAATAAGAGGATCAACATGAAAATTAATTAAAATTTTATTACGCCATTTGTTTAGAGATTTTTTAAAATTAATTCTGTCATTATCCATAAATTTAGCTACATCAATAGTAATAATAGTTTTGTTATTGTAAGCACCATAAAATCTAATATATTTAAAATTTGGTTCAGGGATATGAATAATTAATCGATGAATAAATTCATAAGCATGAATTTTTTCTATAACAATTACGTTATCAGTATGCCTTTGATACCAAAAGGTGACAAAGATACCATCATAATCTAAAATACGAGATTCAGCCATAACAGGTCTCGATAAATATCTACAAACATATTTTAAGAGATCTTTAATAGATTTATATAATGATTTAGGGGCGTAAACATAAAAGCCATCTTTGTATCTACGATATAAATCGTTTTTGATTTGTCTAAATTCATCTTTTCCAAGTTCATTTTCTAATAAATCTAGAATGACTTTCATAAATCGTTTTCTGAAAGAAGCATATGAAAAGAAGTCTATGTTTTTAAAATTTGTTTTGGATATACCACCATCTAATAAAATCATATGAATGTGTGGATTCCAATTTAAAGCTCTACCATAAGTATGAAGGACAGATATAAAGGCAGGAATGAGATTGTCCCTTTTGTATTTTTCTTTAAACCAATATTTAATAGTAATAGCAGAAGCTTGAAAAAGAAGATTTAATAGTTTTCTATTATTTTGAAAGATTCCTCTTAAATCTTCTGGAATAGTAAAAACAACATGACGATGACGCCATTTAAATAGTTTAGAAAAGATAGAAATAGCTCTATCTTCATTGTATTTATTACCACAAGAAGAACAGAATCTAGTTTTACAAGTATTAGGGACAACTTTTTCCTTATCACAAATAGGACATTTATAAACAGAATAACCAAGAAGAAAAGTTTTACATTTAAGAAATTTATCAATTACAATATTGATAATAGGACGTCTTTTAATATGAGAATATTTAGTTTGATAATCATCCCAATGATCTTTAAAAATTTCTTTAATAGTAAAAAATACTTTTCTAATAGAAATACGTTCTTTATAATTTTCAAAATCTTTATCTTTACTAGTACACAATATCATATAACATCACTTTAAACTAAATTTTACCAATAAATTTTGATTAAAGCAAAAAAAATCACCCGTTAGGGTGAAGGGTGAAATTTATTTCACCCCTTTTTTATAAAAAAGTGTTAAATTTATTTGTGTTCTTTTGTTTTTTTTAGAAAAATGATATAATTGATATGTAATAATGGAGAGGATATCATGGCGAAAAAGAAAGCAAGAAAACAAAAGAAGGAACAGCCTTCTTATAGTATAGAGTTAAAAGGCATTGTTTTAATTTTAATTATGATTATTGGGTGCTGCCCATTTGGGGTGACAGCTGATGTTATTAAAGGTTTCGCAGGCTTTTTGGCTGGTGGATGGTATATTTTACCATTGGTGGCTACAGGTGCTGCTGGAATATATATGATGGTAAAAAGAGAAAGGCCTGATTTTTTAACTTCTAGGTTAGTTGGACTTTATGTTTTGGCTTTAGGAGTTTTAATTTTATCACATACAGAATATATTAAGGCTTTAGGAAATGATAATATATCAGCTTGGGAGATTATTACAGCGACAGTTGATAATTTAATGGCTTTTGTTAACCATACAGCAGATATTCAAGGTGGCGGAATGCTTGGGGCAATTTTTTCAGTGATTGGGGTAAAGCTTCTTACTTTAGAAGGGACAAGAGTTGTATGTATTGCCCTTATTGTATGCGGACTCATAATGTTTACAGGGGTATCTATTTATGATGCGGTAGGTTATATGAAAAATAAAGTTAAGAAAGCTAAGGAAGTAAAAATCAATAAAAGAGCTGAAAAGGCGGCCAAAGAGGCTGAAGAAGAATATGAGAATGAGGATAAAAAGGTTGTTATTTCTTCAATTGATGAACTTCCAAAAGAACCGATTAAGGAAGAAGTGCCTTTAGAGAAAGAAGAAGTACATATTGATAGCAAAGGATATAATAAACCACCAATGGGTTTACTTATTAAGCCGAAGATTAAGAAAGAAGCAATTAAAGCTAATCAAGATTCAATTAAAGAAAATGTTACGGAACTTGAAAAAGTTATTAAAGATTTTGGGGTTGAAGGTAAAGTTGTTGCTGCTAATATAGGACCATCTGTTACGCAATATGAACTTGAAATTAAATCTGGTACAAGGCTTTCTAAGATAACAGCTTTAAATAAGGAGATTGCTTTGGAACTTGGGGCAAAAGATGTCCGTATACAGGCGCCTATTCCTGGAAAGAAAACAGTTGGTATTGAGTTACCTAATAAATCAATTATGTCAGTTTCAATAAGAGAAATTTTGGAGGCTGTACCTAAGAGTAAAGATAATTCTAGGCTATTAGTAGCTTTAGGAAAAAGTATTATGGGAAATCCTGTATGGTGTGAGATTGATAAGACACCTCATTTACTTGTTGCTGGTTCGACTGGTAGTGGTAAGTCTGTATGTATTAATAGTATGATTACTTCTATTTTGATGAGAACTAAGCCTGATGAGGTAAAGTTAGTATTGGTTGATCCTAAGAAAGTTGAACTTTCAATGTATAATGGTGTTCCACATTTACTTACGCCAGTTGTGACTGATCCTAAGAAGGCTAATATTGTTTTACAAAAAATAGTTAAAATAATGGAAGATAGATATGATTTATTTGAAGGAAGTAAGACTAAAAATATAGCTGGTTACAATGCATATGTCGATAAGAAAAATGAAAGTTTACCAGATGATGAGAAAATAAATAGACTTCCTTATATAGTAGTTATTATTGATGAGCTTGCAGATTTGATGTTAGTGGCTGCTAAAGAAGTTGAAGATTCAATTATGCGAATTACACAGATGGCTCGTGCAGCTGGTATTCATTTAATTGTGGCAACGCAAAGACCAAGTACTGATGTTATTACTGGTGTTGTTAAGGCTAATATTCCATCTCGTATTTCTTTTGCAGTTTCTTCGAGTATTGACTCTAGAACAATTCTTGATATGAGTGGAGCTGAGAAGTTACTTGGTAAAGGTGATATGCTATTTTTACCACAAGGAGAGAGTATTCCAACGCGTGTTCAAGGTACATTTGTCAGTGATGATGAAATTAAAGCAGTAGTTGATTATACAATATCACAACAAAAAGCGATGTATGATACTTCTTTAACGGTTTCTGATGAAGATAGAGGAGCGACCACAATGACTGAGGATGATGATTATGAAGAACCTTTATACAATGAAATTAGAGAGTTTGTGATTACTCAAGGTAAGGCTAGTGCTTCACTTTTGCAAAGAAGATTTAGGCTTGGTTATAATAGAGCTGCTAGATGTATTGATTTACTTGAAGAGCGAGGTATTGTAGGTCCTCCTAATGGTTCTAAGCCTCGTGAAGTTTTAGTGAAGATTGAAAAGAAAGATGAATAAAATACGCTATTGGTGCGTATTTTTTCTTTTTATGTCTAGTTTTGGCGAAAGTGTATGATTTATTTTTTGTAAGTGTTAAAGTATGTATGGTGATGATATGCTAGAGATAGATATGGACTCAAAGTATGGAATTTTATTTGTAAGACTTTTTGGAGAATTAACGAAAAGAACTAGGAAGAAATTAAATAATGAGGTTGGAGAATTAATAAAAAATGTTGGAATACTTAATGTGGTTTTTAATTTAGAGAATGTTAATATTATGGATGATAGTGGTTTTAAAACACTGGTTAAATATTATAATATGTGTAATAAAAATCATGGCAATAGTATAATTTGTTTAAGTAAAAATAAATTTAATGTTGATTTAAAAAAATTTAATGTTGTTTCTGATGAACTTTCGGCTGTACGTTTAGTTAATCTTATTAGTACTTAGGAGGTGGAAATGGACTCTTTAAAAGAGGTGATTTTGAAAAATAGTAATTTAATATATAGTATTGCTAGAAAGTTTGGAAATGATCAAGATATGGATGATTTATTTCAAGCGGGATGTATGGGGATGATGGAGGCTTATCAGAAGTTTGATGTTTCTAAGGGGGTGAAGTTTACAACGTATGCTTACCCTTTTATTTTAGGAAGAATTTCTCAGTATGTAAGAGAAAATCACACTGTTCGTCTTAGTAAAGATATGATGAAGACTAAAAATAAGATTAGTAAGGTTAAGAGTTATTTGGTGCAAGAATTAATGCGGGAGCCAACTAATGAGGAAATAAGTGATTATTTAAATATACCAATTATTAATTTAGATATGATTATGAATTATCAAGGTGATGGATTAAGTTTAGATGAGTTTTATTTAGATGATTTATCACTTTATGATGTTATTGGTGATTCAGATATTGATTATAATAGCTTAATTTATTTAAAACAGGAAATTGATAATTTGCCGGAACCTGACCGAACGATTATGATAGAAAGATATTTTGAAGATATGACTCAAAGTGAGATTGCAAATAATTTGGGTTTAAGTCAGGTTGATGTATCTAGAAGGGAAAAGAAAGTTTTAGTTAAGCTTCGCCAAAACTGTAATTGACAATTATAATTCATTAAATTATAATTAATGATAGGTGATAGTATGAAAAAGGGTTTTACATTAGTTGAGTTACTTGGAGTTATTGTTATTTTGGGTTTGATTGCTATGATTGCAATTCCAACAATTAATAGTTCTTTGAATTCTTCAAGGGATAAAGCTTATGATGAACAGGTTAGAACGATTGAGGATACAGCGAGGACATATATGTCTAAAAATTCGTTAAAGTTACCAAGTCAAACTGAGGGAAGTATGTGCTGTTTAAGTGTTAGTACTATTCAGCAAGCAGGACTGCTTACGGCTGATGATATTAAAAATCCTAAATATAAAAAAGATAGCACAGAAGAGGAAGAAAAATATGAGAATTTTAACGGAACGGTTATCATTACCTTTACTAATAATAAATATAAATATGAGTATGCGAATACTACTTGCACGCCAGAGTGCTAGTAGTTTTTTTGTATAGAAAATTTTTTTTGGTTCATAATAGTGTTAGGAGGAAATTATTATGAAACAAAGTTATCAAGAAATTACAGAGAAAAATAGTCCTAAAGAGAATGTTGTGACTAATGCGGTTATTGCTTTTATTTCTGGGGGAGTTATGGGAATTATTGGACAATTTCTAATTGATACATATTCATCTTGGCTTGATATTCCTACTAAAGAAGCTACGGTGTGTATGCTTGTTACATTGATATTTTTTAGTTGTTTGTTTACTTCTTTAGGTTTTTTTGATAAGTGGGTTAATTTTTGCAAGTGCGGCCTTATTATACCAATAACTGGTTTTGCTCATGCGACGATGAGTGCAGCATTAGAGTACCGTAAAGAGGGATTAGTTACTGGTATTGGAATGAATATGCTTAAACTTTCTGGAGCGGTTATTATTTTTGGAGTAGTTAGTAGTTTTGTTTTTAGTTTAATTAGAATGGTGGTGGGACTTATATGACAATTAAGTTCAAAAATGTTTATATTAATGAAACTGGAACGGTAACTGGACCTTATGAGAGTAAAGGACCGCTTGGTAAGTATTTTGATTTATGTCATAATGATTTATATTTTGGTGAGAAAAATTGGGAACAAGCTGAAGTTAAGTTAATTGATGAGGCAATTAAGGAGTTAATTAGAAAGAGTCAGGTTGATTTGAGTAATGTAGATGTGTTGATTGGTGGAGATTTACTTAATCAAATTACTCCTTCTAATTATGCGATGAGTAAATTTGATAAAAGTTTTATTGGAATTTATTCAGCGTGTTCTACGTCTACTTTAGGTCTTATATTAGGTGGAAGTTTAATTGAAGGTGGTTTTGCAGGAAAGACGATTACTTTTACGTCATCACATAATATGGCTGCAGAGAAACAATATCGTTATCCAACTGAATATGGTGGTCCAAAACCTAAGACTACAACATTTACATCGACTGGTGGGGCATGTGCATTACTTTCTAGGGAAAACAGAGGAATTCGATTAGAAAGTGGGACAATTGGAGCGGTTATTGATTCAGGAAGTAAGGATGTTTTTAATATGGGAGCGGCAATGGCAAAAGCGGCTGCTGATACGATAGTAAAACATTTAAAAGATACGGGCAGGAGTATTGATTATTATGATTTGGTACTTACTGGTGATTTAGGTATATATGGTAAGGAAATTTTAAAGGAATATATGGCTAGTGAATATAATATTAAACTTAGTAAGTATAATGATACTGGGGTTATGCTTTATGATTTAGAAAATCAGCCAGTTTATGCGGGGGCGAGTGGACCGGCTTGTGCACCACTTGTGACTTATGGCTATATATTTAACAAGATGAAAAAGGGGAAGTATAACAAGGTTTTACTTGCTGCAACTGGAGCTTTGATGAGTCCAACGATGGTTAATCATAAACTAACAATACCAAGTGTTTGTCATGCGGTTAGTTTGGAGGTAGTGTCATGATATATTTGAATGCCTTTTTATTTGCTGGATTTGTGTGTGCGATAGCGCAAGTGATACTTGATTGTACTAAGTTAACACCTGGTCATATTACCGTTATATTTGTGGTGCTTGGAGCTTTTTTAGATATATTTAATATATATGATCAGCTAATTTTATGGGCTGGTGGAGGGGCGCTTGTTCCGATTACTAGTTTTGGTCATAATTTAACGCATGGAGCTATTCATGGATATAATACTGAAGGTGTGCTTGGTTTATTTAGTGGAACTTTAGATTTGACGGCAGCTGGTATTAGTGCGGCAATTATATTCGCTTTCTTTTTTGCACTTGTATTTGAGCCAAAGGATTAAAACATTTAGTTAGTTACTAGATGTTTTAATTTTTATATTGACAAACTTTTGTTTGCTTTGTAAAATGGTATTGGCTAGGTAAGTGTATTGACAAAGATGTTATAATATTGATAGTAGTTTTGGATGTGATAAATTGTTTGTTATCGGATATAAAGGTTTTAATAAAGATTTTACAAATAGGTATGGTAATAAGTTTGAGATTGGAAAGGTTTACCATACGGATGGTGAAATTAAGTGGGGTAATAGTGGTAATGGTTTTCATTTATGTACACATATAGAGGATTGTTTTAGATATGTTGATTCAGATACTTCAGTAATAACTGAGGTTATTGGTTTTGGAGATGTGAAGGAATATGATGATGAATATTATGGATATTATGATATGTATGTTTGTGAGTATTTGAGAATTGTTAGAGAAGTTTCTAGAAAAGAAATTATTGATATGATGTTACACACTTATGTTGAAAGAAGAAACAGATTTATTAGAGATTTTAATTTGACTGAGGATGAACTTGAATTATTTGAAGGAGTTGGTACTTATGGACAAAATAGTAGTGAAAGGTGCAAGAGAAAACAATTTAAAAAATATTAATATTACTTTACCTAAAGATAAATTAATTGTAATGACTGGTGTTTCTGGAAGTGGTAAGAGTAGTTTAGCTTTTGATACAATTTATGCGGAAGGTCAAAGAAGATATATTGAAAGTTTAAGTGCTTATGCGAGACAGTTTTTAGGTGGCTCTGAAAAACCTGATGTTGATAGTATTGACGGACTTTCTCCAGCTATTAGTATTGACCAAAAAACTACTAATAAGAATCCTCGTAGTACGGTTGGTACGGTTACTGAGATTTATGATTATTTAAGACTTTTATTTGCTCGAATTGGTGTTCCATATTGTCCTCTTCATCACATACCGATTAGTAGTCAAAGTATTGAAGAGATGTGTACAGATGTTATGAAGTTACCTGAAAGAACTAAAATTAGGGTTTTAGGTCCAGTTGTAGCTTTAGAAAAGGGTACACATAAAGATTTACTTTTGAATTTGCGAAAAGATGGATATGTTAGAGTTATCATTGATGATGAGGAGCATGATTTATCTGAGGATATTAATTTAGAAAAAAATAAAAAACATACTATTGAAGTGGTTGTTGATAGGTTAGTGATTAAACCAGAAATTAGAAGTAGACTTTATGAGAGTATGGAAGTGGCGGTTAAACTTGGGTCTGGTAAGTTATTAATTGATGTTATTGGTGGAGAAAAGATGCTTATGAGCGAAACTTATGCTTGTCCAGAGTGTGATTTTTCTTTACCAGAACTTGAACCTAGAATGTTTTCATTTAATGCTCCTTGGGGAGCTTGCCCAGAGTGTAAGGGACTTGGTATTAAATATAAAATTGATGAAGATTTGATTATTCCTGATAAAAATTTAAGTATTAATGAGGGTGCAATTAGTGCTATAAATGTGGATGATGAGAATAATATTACTTATACTAATTTAGAGACAGCTTGTCATTATTACGGAATTGATATGGATAAGCCTATTAAAGATTTAACTAGAAAAGAGTTAGATATTGTTTTATATGGTAGTTCAGATTTACTTACTTTTAATTATACTTCTAAAGCTGGTAATAAAAGAACAACTAAGGGGTATTTTGAAGGTATTATTACTAATTTAGAAAGACGTTATATGGAAACAAAAAGTACTTGGGTTAGAACTTGGATTGAAAATTATATGACAGAACTTAAGTGCCCAAAATGTCATGGCTCTAGGCTTAATGACGATGTACTTTCTGTTTTAATTGGTGGTAAAAATATTTATGAGGTAACGCAGCTTAGTATTAAGGATTTATATGGTTTTTTAAGTAATTTAAAACTTACTAAGGAGCAAGAAGAAATATCTAATTTAATTTTAAAGGAAATTAAATCTAGACTTTCATTTTTAATTAATGTAGGACTTGAATATTTAACTTTGGATAGAGAAGCTAAGACTTTATCTGGTGGTGAAGCTCAACGTATTAGGTTAGCTACGCAAATTGGATCACAGTTAACAGGTGTTTTATATGTTTTAGATGAACCTAGTATTGGTTTACATCAAAGGGATAATCAGAGATTAATTAATTCACTTTTAAAAATGCGTGATTTGGGTAATACACTTATTGTTGTTGAACACGATACGGATACAATGCTTCAAGCGGATTATTTAGTTGATATTGGGCCAGGTGCTGGAGTACATGGTGGTAATGTGGTTGCGGAAGGTACGCCAAAGGAGGTTATGGCTAATCCTAATAGTTTAACTGGTAAATATTTGACAGGAGAACTTAAGATTGAAGTTCCTTCTAAGAGAAGAAAAGGAAATAAGAGGTATTTAGAGATTGTGGGAGCTAAAGAGAATAATTTAAAAAATATTAAAGTTAAGTTTCCACTTGGTAAATTTATATGTGTGACTGGTGTTTCTGGAAGTGGTAAGAGTACACTGGTTAATGAAATTTTATATAAAGCTGTTTCGAATAATTTATATAAATCTAAGGAAAAACCAGGGGCGTTTAAATCTATTAAAGGTTTAGAAAATATCGATAAGGTTGTTGATATTTCACAAGCTCCAATTGGAAGAACTCCACGTAGTAATCCGGCTACTTATACTTCAGTGTTTGATGATATTCGCGATGTTTTTGCGGAAACTAAAGAGGCTAAAATGCGTGGATATGACAAAGGTAGGTTTTCATTTAATGTTAAAGGCGGAAGATGTGAAGCATGCTGGGGTGATGGTGTTAAGAAAATTGAGATGCACTTTTTACCTGATGTTTATGTTCCTTGTGAGGTTTGTCATGGTACACGTTATAATAGTGAAACTTTACAGATAAAATATAAAGGAAAAAGTATTTATGATGTTTTAGAGATGACGGTTGAAGAAGCACTTAAGTTTTTTGAAAATGTACCGAAGATTAAAAATAAATTGCAAATGCTTTCTGATGTTGGACTTTCTTATATTAAACTTGGTCAAAGTGCCCCAACGCTTTCTGGTGGTGAGGCAGCAAGGGTAAAATTAGCTAAGGAACTTCAGAAGAAGCCAACTGGTAAGAGTTTGTTTATTTTAGATGAGCCTACAACTGGTTTACATAGTGATGATATTAAGAAGTTACTTGTAATTTTAAATAGAATTGTTGATAATGGAGATACTGTTTTAGTTATTGAACACAATTTAGATGTTATTAAAGTGGCTGATTATATTATTGATTTAGGACCAGAAGGTGGTGATGGTGGCGGTAATATTGTTGTTACTGGAACACCTGAAGAGGTAGCTGAATGCCCTAATAGTTATACTGGTCAGTTTTTAAAACCTTATTTAGAGTAAACTATAGAGTTAAAATTCTATAGTTTTTTTGCTTAATTATAAATTTATCTGTAAATATACTATAAAACCTCAGACTTATTTGTCTGGGGTTTCGTCTAATGGTTTAAATAATTCTCTTATGTCTATTTCTAAAACAGTAGCAAATCTCCATAAGGTGCCTAAGCTAAATGTTTGTTTATAGTTAGGACTTTCAATGTTCATAATAAAGCCTTCGCTATAGTTACATTCCATGGCTAATTTTGTTACAGAAAAGTGCCTTAGTTTACGCCATTTTTTTAAATTTTGTCCAACTAAGTAGTAGACATAATTTTCGTCTTTTTTATCTATTTTCAGCGCCTTCCCTTCTTATATGAATATTTTCTCATTTATTTAATGCATATTTCTCACTTATTCGTTGAAATTTTTCTCACTCATTCGGTGAGAAATATGATATAATGTTGATGAGATAGTTTTGTGAAAAATTTATTAAACAAAAATGAAGATTAAGTGAGGTATCGAGTAGATGCAAAAGTTTTCTGTTTTGATGTCAATTTATTATAAGGAAAAACCTGAATATTTTGACTTATGTTTAAAAAGTATTTTAATTAATCAAACAGTTTTACCGAATGAAATTGTACTTGTTAAAGATGGTAAGTTAACACATGAATTAGAATGTGTAATTAAAAAATACCAAAATAAATTTTCCGGAATTTTTAATGTTGTTGTTTTAGATAATAATATGGGTTTGGGCAATGCTTTAAATATTGGTTTAGAAAAGTGCAAATATGATATAGTGATGCGTATGGATAGTGATGATATTGCTGTTAGTGATCGCTTTGAAAAACAATTAAAATATATGCAGGCACATAAAGATGTGAGTGCTTTAGGTGGCTTTATTGATGAATTCGAAGAAGATGTTAATAAAATAATTCGTACTAAAACAATGCCTTGTTCTTATGAAGAAGTAGTGAAATTTGCTAAATTTAGAAATCCAATCAATCACATGAGTGTTTGTTTTAGAAAAAAAGATGTGTTGGAAGTTGGAAATTATCAACCATTATTTTATTTAGAAGACCATTATTTGTGGGCTCGATTAATAGTTAATAATAAGAAGATAGAAAATTTACCTTGTGTCTTAGTACATGCTAGAGTAGGTAATGGATTTGTTAGCAGGAGAGGTAATAAAAAATATATTAAAGGGTGGCGAGAGTTACAAAATTATTTGTATAAAAATAAAAAAATTAATTTTTTGGAAAAATCGAGAAATTTATTGGGTATGTATGTGATGGTATATATACCTGATGGTGGTAGAAATTATTTATATAACAATGTTTTGAGAAGGAAAAATAAAAATAGATAATTGATTTTTCTTAAGTTGTAAACAAGTATTTAGGAAAGTAGGAGTTGTATGAAAGAAATTACTATTGTAACAGCTTTTTTTGATATTAATCGTTCAAACATGAAAGGATTTAATCGTTCTAATCAAAAATATTTAGATTCTTTTAAGTTTTGGGCAAGAATAAAAAATAAATTGGTTGTATTTTCTGATAGAGAAACTATTGCTAAAGTTATTGAAATTAGAAAAGAATTTGGGCTTTTAGATAAAACGGCAACAGTTATAATAGATGATTATACAAAGATAGATGAAGAACTATATAATAGTATTTATTCAGTTATGAGCAAAAAAGAATTTTTAGATTTTCATTTACAGCGTAATATTCCAGAAGCTGTAAGTGCAAAATATAATTATATAATGGCTCTTAAGGCTTGGTGTTGTGCTGATGCTGTGAAGCGTGGTTTAACTACTGAAATGGTTGCATGGCTAGATTTTGGCTTTAATTATGGTGGAACATTTTATAGAAAATCTGAAGAATTTGATTTTTTATGGGAATATGATTTTTCTGACAAAATTCATTTGTTACAGGTAAATGAATTTGATTCGTTACCTCCTTTTGAAATTATTAAGCAAAATAATGCATATGTACAGGGGGGAGAAATAATTGCTCCAGATTATTTATGGCAAGAATTATGGAAACTTGTTAGAAATAATATGTTTGCATTAAATAAATCTGGTTTAGCTGATGATGACCAAATTTTATTTTTAATGAGTTATCAAGAAAAACCAGAAATTTTTGAAATCCATAAATGTGAGTGGTTAGGAGTATTTAAAAATTTTAGTAATAAAAAGTTTACATTTGAAGTACCAAAAGTAAACAAATTGAAACAGTTTTTATATAAATGCTTTCATCTTACTGAATTTAGATGGATAAGAATATTAGTATATTCAGTTAGGACTTTTAATGTTTTAATAAAGTCTAAACAAAAAGGATAAAAGATATAGATTAATTGATATAAGTTTATACGTGAAAATTTTGGTAAATGTTTATATATATTGATAATTAAAAAAAAGTTTAAGTAATAAATGGTAGAATTGTGGTGTTAGAATGGCTAAAATTTCAATTATAGTTCCGGTTTATAACGCAAGTAAATATTTAGAAAAGTGTTTAGATAGTTTAGTAAGGCAGACTTTAAAAGATATAGAGATTATTGTGGTGAATGATGGTTCAACTGATAATAGTTTAGATATTGCTAAGAAATACGAAAATAAATATTCTAATATTTTAAAAGTTTTTTCTAAGCAAAATGGGGGACTTAGTGATGCGAGGAATTTTGGTATTGAAAAAGCTAGTGGAGAGTACATAGGATTTGTTGATAGTGATGATTATGTTGATGAAAATATGTTTACAGTGTTGTACGATATGATAAAAAAGGCTCATGCTAAAATAGCTATTTGTGGTTGGTATTTAGTAGAAAATGGGCAAGTAAGGACGTGTCAATTTAAATGTGATAGAGTGATTTTAAATGATGAACAGGCAATTGATATGTTATTGAATTATGTGAGTTTTGATAATTTTGCATGTAATAAATTGTTTCATTATTCTTTATTTAAAAATAATACTTTTCCAATTGGAAAAGTATTAGAAGATTTGTTAACTATATATAAGTTAATTAATGAGGCAAAAATTATAGTAGTGGATTCAATACCATTATATTATTATGTGTTGCATTCTAATTCAATCACAAGTAATTTATATAAACAAGTTGATCCTCAGTCTTTTTGTGCTTTTGAAGATAGAGAAAAAGACTTATTGTTAATGTATCCTAAATTAACTAATAAAATAAAATCTAATTATTTTACAGCTAATAGGCATTATTTTACTATTTCCATCCATAGTCTTATTCGTGATAAAAAATTTGAAAAAGTTCGAATTAAAGAAATGCGTAAAAATGTGTTTTATGTTTTGATTGATAAGTCGATACCGTTTAGAGTAAAAGTTAGTTCTATTGTTATTAGTATAGTACCATATTTGTTTAAGGTGAGAAAATGAATAATGAATCAAGAACAAAATCGTCAATAAAAAATATATCTTTTTCTATTATTACACAAATTTCGACTGTTTTATTAAATTATATATGTCGATATATTTTTGTTAAAACATTGTCTGAAGAATATTTGGGTGTTAATGGTTTGTTTTCTAATATATTAACGATATTTTCTTTAGCAGAACTTGGGATAGGCAGTGCGATTATATATGCTATGTATAAACCTATTGCAGAGAATGATGAGAATAAAATAAGGTCATATATGAGTTTTTATAAAAAATGTTATAACATTATAGCACTTATTATTTTATTTGCTGGGTTAATGATTATGCCATTTTTGAATTTTTTTATTAATGATAGTACAAATGTTGAAATTCCGCATTTATATTTTATTTATTTTTTATATTTGCTTGATAGTGTATTTTCATATTTATTTGTGTATAAATCATCAATTTTAAATGCGATGCAAAAAAACTATATTTGTAATCGTTATCAAATTATTTGTAAAATTATTATGACTACATTAATGTGTTTTTCATTGATTTTATTTAAAAATTTTATAATTTATCTTGTTATTCAAATTGTATTTAAGTTAATTACTAATATTTTAATATCTAATCGAGCTGATAAAATGTATTCTTTTATTAAAGATACAAAAGACAGTAAATTGGGCAAAGGTGAAAGAAAAAATGTATTTAAAAATGTATATGCCTTATTTTGTAATCAGATAGGTAGTGTATTAATTAATGGAACAGATAATATTGTTATTTCTAAATATATTAGTTTAATTATGGTTGGTTTATATTCTAATTATTATTTGATTATTAGTTCTGTATCTAATTTTGTTGGACAAATGTTTAATGCTATTGTGGCTAGTGTTGGGAATTTGTCGGTATCAACAAGTAAAAAAAATACAATGAATATGTTTCATAAAATTAATTTTGTTAATTTTGTTATTTCATTTTTTTGTTTAACTATGCTTGTGTGTTGTTTGAATGATTTTATTGGACTGTCTTTTGGGGCTAAGTATATTTTGGATGATGCGACAGTAATTATTCTTTTAATTAATTTTTATTTGTTATCGATGAGAAATGTGGTTGGGACTTTTAAATATGCGATGGGTATATTTTGGAATGATAAATATTCAATGTTAATTAGAGCTATAGTGAATGTTGTATTATCTATTATGTTGGTTAGATATATAGGTTTAGTTGGCGTATTTTTAGGCACTTTGATAAGTGATTTAGTAACTACATTTTGGTATCAACCTTATGCTCTTTTTAAATATGGTTTTGAGACAAAAGTTTTTATATATTTTAGGGATTTTTTTAAGTATGGTGTAGTTAGTTTATTTGGAATGAGCTTATGTATTTTGATTATTAAATGGATAGATTTGCCTTTAAGTTTACTTGGACTTGTTTTTGATATTGTATTAGGATTTGTTATTTTTATAGCAATTATTGTGATTATATTTAGAAAAAATGATTATTATAGATTTTATAAAAATATGATATTTGAATATATAAATAAATTGAAACTAAAAATGAATAAGTTATAGATTTGGAGGGCTTGGTCATGATTAAAAAGAAACTGAAAAATGTAATATTGAGATTTGGAATATTATAACAGTGCTATTTATCGTTTTTAGTCATTATTATTTGCTTATATAGGGGTTATATTATTTGTATTAATTAGTGTTTATTTTTTATTGATAATGATAAATTGTTATTAAAGAAGTTTTTGAAATTTTTTACAGGTTTAGTTTTTTATTGTTTGTATTGTATAATTAATTAGATAGAATTCGCTTGAAAAAATATTATTTAATAAAATTGATAAAGCTATTGATAATACTCAAATTAAAATTCTTAAAAAGTTAAATTGGAAAAATAATTGTATATGATTATATATTTTTGCAATTGGTTATTAGATATTATGGTATAAATGAAGGGAAGTAAGATATGCGAGTAAGTAAGTTTTATAACATATTGCCATTTGTTGTTGTTTTTGCTTTAGCAATTTTAGCATATTATTTTTATCCTGTTGATGGTAATTATGATCTTAGTAAATATTATCATTTAATGGATATGATTAAAATAAATGATATTGAATCAATTACATATATAAAAAATTATTTTGAACTATTGTTTAGAATTTATATGTATATGATAGTGTTGATTGGTAATTACAGATTATTTCAATTTTTCCCTGTGTTGCTTTTTTATTCAATATTGTTTTATATAATTTTTGATTATGGTAAATCAAAAGAATATTCTAAATTTTCTATAGTGTTTGTAAGCTTAGCTTGTATTACTTTATTTCGTTTTGTTTTAATTGCTTCTACTATTCGCTATGCTTTGGCCTATATCGTATTTGTACTTGCATTATATTTGGATTTGGTAAGGAATTATAAAAATAAATGGATAAAAATATTGTATATTTTACCATTTTTTATACATAAAACCAGCATAATATTATTGTTTTTTAGATTATTAATTGAAATTAAAAACAAAAAAATAATATATTTTATATCTGCATTATTTATATTTTCTTTCTTTTTTCCAGAATTAATTATTTCTATTTTGATACCATTTAAAAATATTAAGATAGTAGAGTCTTTAATTAATATGATATATGGATATCTTATTGAAGAAAATATACCGATATATATGCAATTAGTTTTTCGATTATTTCAAACATTATTTTTTGTGTTATGTGGATTAGTTTGTTATTGGCAGACAGAAGATTTGAAATTGAAAAAGTATTATTTTTTAATTATTTTAAGTGGAATTTTTACTGTTTGTTTATTTAAATATTTTACAATATTTATGAGAATGGTTGACTTTTTAGTGTTTATGTCACCGATTGTTATTTTTGGAATTTTGAATGTATTTTTGAATAATAAAAAAATTAAAAAGTTTTATCCTTGTTTATTGTTATTTTTGGGTTTGATGATGATTTGTGGGATATATATTCAAGTATTAGATTTTAAAGATATGTTTTTTTAAAATAAGTTTGTTGGAGGATTGTATGATAAAGAAAAAAATTCATTATTGTTGGTTTGGTGGTAAAGAACTGCCTGAACTTGCAAAAAAATGTATTGCTAGTTGGAAAAAGTATTGCCCTGATTATGAAATAATCGAATGGAATGAGACAAATTATGATTTAAGTAAAAATGAATATGTAAAATATACTTATGAGCATAAATTGTATGCATTTTTGACAGATTATGTAAGATTAGATGTTATTTATCAGGAAGGTGGAATATACCTTGATACTGATGTGGAATTATTAAAACCAATTGATGATTTATTGAATTGTAAAGCATTTATGGGATTAGAGGCGATTGGCCAAGTGAATACGGGGTTAATATTTGGTTCAATAAAACATCACTGTTTTATAAAAGAAAATAAAAAATATTATGAAAATCTTTTGTTTTTAGATGAGTATGGTAATTTTAAGAGAATTAATTGTGTTAGTATTACAACCAATTTGTTAAGAAAATATGGCTTTAAAGAAGAAGATAAGGTTCAAGAAATAAAAGGAGTTATTATTTATCCTATAGAATATTTTTGTCCACTTGATTATGCATCTAATATTTTAAATGTAACTAAAAATACATATTCTATTCATTGGTATAGTGGTGCATGGTTAAATTTGAAAGATAGAGTAAAGCAAAAATGTGGAAGATTAATTTATAGAATTTTTGGCAAGGAGAAATATTATCAAATTAAGAATAGATTATTAAAACATTAAAAGAAAAGGAATGGTGAAAACATGAGAAAAATTCATATTTGTTTTCATATTGCTGCAATTAGTAATTGCGGTGGGACAGAGAAAGTCACTACACAGATTTCTAATTTATTATTGGAAAATTATGATTATTATGATATTAGTATTTTGAGCACATTTTATGATGAAAATGTTGGTCCTTTTTTTAAAGGTGACGAAAATATTCATTATGATGGAATATTTAATACAAAAACAAGTATTAAATTAAAATATTTTACAATTGTAAAAAAAATTCGTGAATACATAAAACAACATGATATTGATGTTTTGGTTGGAGTAGATACAATTCAAGCTTTATTTGATTTGCCTGCTATTAAGGGAACAAAATGTAAATATATTGCTTGGGAACATTTTAATTATAATTTTAATTTAGGGGTGAAACTGCGTGATTATGGTAGAAAATATGCGGCTAAAAAGGCTGATGCATTAGTGGTACTAACTGATAGAGATAAAAGAAATTTTCAGAAGCATTTAAAGATTCACACAAAAATTATTCGTATTTATAATCCTTTTATTATGCCTAAAGAGTTACCAAAATATAATTGTAGCCAAAAAATAATAATGAGTTCCGGTAGATTAACTTATCAAAAAGGTTTTGATATTCTTTTGGAGGTGGCTAGATTTTTAAAGGAAAAAACAATAAATTTTAAGTGGGTTATTTTAGGTGAAGGTGAGGATAAAAAAAATTTAGAACAAAAAATACAAGAATATGGATTAAATGGTATGGTTGAATTAAAAGGCAGAGTAAGCGATATTTCTAAATATTATAAACAAAGTAGAATGTTTGTACTGACTTCAAGATTTGAAGGATTTGCGTTAGTGATATTGGAAGCAAAAGCATATGGGTTGCCTATTGTTAGTTTTAATTGTGATTGTGGTCCTGATGAAACGATTGAAAATAATGTTAATGGTTATTTAATTGATGATTTTGATATAAAAATGATGAGTGAGAAAATTTACGAATTATTATGTGATGATGAAAAGTGTATTCAATTTTCTAAAAATGCTAATCTTTTTACGGAACAGTTTAATGAAAAATTGATTGTAAAAATGTGGAATGATTTATTTGAAGAAATATTGGGGGAAAAAATATGAAAAAAATAGCTATTATAACTGGTGGAGTTTTGCCATTTCCAGCAGTAAAAGGTGGTGCTATAGAAACATTACTGCAGTATTATATTGATTGTAATGAAAAACGACATGATTTTAATTTTGATATATATTCTATTTTTGATGAGGAAGCAATGAAGGAAGGAAAAAAATATAAATTTACTAATTTTTATTATATTAAGGTTTCTAGTATTTTAAATAAGATTTTTTTTAATTTTTTTAGAGTGATAAATAAACTAGGATATCACGATCCTAATTTTAGGTTTTTGTATATGAAAAAGGTTTGTAAATTATTAAAAAATAAATCATATGACTTAATTTTAATTGAAAGTGATAACCATTTTGTTTTGCCTATTAAAAAAGTAAATAATTCAAATATAGTTTTATATTTACACAATGATAAATTGAATAACGGTGTTAGAAATTGTAAAAAAATATTTGATGCTTGTATATCTATTCAAACAGTTAGTGATTATATAAAAAAACGAGTATTAACAATTGATAATTCTTTGAGTTCTAAAGTAGAAGTGTTACTTAATGGTATAGATATTATGAGTTTCCGGAGAAAAGATAAAAAAAATATTAGAAAACAATTACGTTTAAAGTATGGTATTAGTGAGAATGATTTTGTTTATCTTTTTACTGGTAGAATTGATTTTGAAAAAGGTGTATTAGAATTAATTAAAGCTTTTAAAAAATTAGATAGGAAAAATACTAGGTTGTTAATATTAGGCGGAAGTTATTATTCTTCTTTTAAGAAAACTCGTTATGTAAGAATGGTAGAACGTGAAATTTTGAATAATCCAAATATTATTGTTACAGGTTATATACCAAATAAGGATATTGCTAAATATCATGCTATGTCTGATTGTATGATCGTTCCATCACAGTGGGATGAACCATGTGGCTTGGTGAATTTAGAGGCTTTAGCGTCTGGATTACCACTTATAAGTAGTGATTGTGGTGGAACCTCACAATATACCAAAAATACTAATTCTATTTTAATTAAAAGGGGGCCATATTTTATAAGTGATTTATCATTAGCCATGAAAAGGGTTATGGATGATGAAGCGTTAAGAAAACAGATGAGTATTATTGGTTTAAAACAAGGTAAATATTTTTCAAAGCAAAGATATTGTGATAACTTTAATAGTTATTTAAAAAGGTTGGTGAAATAGTGTGAAGATTGCAATTATAACTTCAGGATTGTTACCATTGCCAGCTACTAAAGGTGGGGCAATTGAGACACTAATTGATTCTTTTGTTCAAGAGAATGAAAAACAAAAAAAATTTGAAATTACTATTTATTCAATGTCGTCAAAAGAGGCTAAAAAAATAGTGAAATATCAAAAGTATCGGTTATGTAAATATATTTATATTAATCAATTATCTAGTTTTTGTATTAGAGTAATTAATAAGTTATTAAAGAAAGATATACCTATTAATAAATATTATCAAAACCGTGTTATAACTTTGATAAATAAAACGAATTATGATTATGTGATAGTAGAAAATTATCCAGAATTAGTTTTATCGTTGCGAAATAGTAAAGTAATTCCTTATATTCATAGTGATGTTTTTAATAAAGATATTGAAAAGGCTAAAGAAATTCTTTCTTTATGCTATAAGGTTATTACTGTTTCTGATTATATTAAAAATAGAATTATAGAAATTGATGCAGATGCTGAAAATAGGGTATTTACAGTATATAATTCAATTGATTTCAAAAAATTAGATGAAGTTACGATTAATAATTATAAAAAAGAGGTTAGAGAAAAATATAATATTGGTGCAAAAGATTTTGTATATGCATTTTCTGGTCGTCTTTCTAAAGAAAAGGGACCATTAGAATTAATTAAAGCATTTAATAAGATTGATGTGCCAAATAAGAAACTTTTAATTATTGGGGGAACTTGGTATGGTTCTAAGAAAATAAACAATTATTTAAAACAATTATTTGAATTTAGTGATGATTTGGTTATATATACAGGATATATTAAGCATTCTGAAATTGAAAAAATTTTATGTGCGGTAGATGTTGGTGTAGTGCCATCAAATTGTAATGAGGCTGCTGGCCTTAGTGTAGTGGAGTTTATGAGTGTTGGGGCATTAGTAGTCGCTTCAAATAAAGGTGGTATCAAAGAATATTTAAATGTTGATGATAATGTTTTAATTGGTTATAATCAGAAAACTTTTGTTGATGACTTAGCTTATGCTTTAAATAAAAGCTATAAAATATATAATAGAATTAGAAAAAAAAATAATAGAGAATATTCTAAGAAGTATAGTGTTCAAGAAAATTATAGACAGATTGTAAACATTTTAAAACGTTAATATAAATTATTAATGAAATTATTATAGGTTTATTAAAAAAGATTGTTAAAAAATAGTTTTTAATCTGATTTATTAGAATAGGAGGAGTAATTATGTTTAAAAAGAAAAAGACTAAAAGTAAGTTAAAGAAAACAACGATAGTGAGTAGAATTATTTTAGTAATATATTTAATTTTGTCACTAATTATGCTGGGAACGGTTATTTCAATGAATGTGCTTCCGGTTAAGTATTTAGTGCCATTATTAATAGGTTATGTGGTTATTACAGGTTTATTTGGCTTTTTTGCCTTTAAAAATAATTTTCGAAATTGGATTAAGATTGTAGCTGATTTAATATTTGTTATTTTAATTGCTATAAGTAGTTTTGGACTTTATTATTTAAATAGCACGTTTGAAATGTTTGATGATATTAAAGATAAAAATTATCAACTTGTCGATTATTATGTTTTGGTACTTAATGATTCTGAAATGCAAGATATCGAAGATTTAAAGGGACATAAGCTTGGTGTATATGAATCAGCGGATAAGACATATGAAAAAGCTTTAAGGAATTTGAATAAAAAAGTTAAAACTCAAAAAGAAGAATATCCTTCATATTTAAGTGAGGCTGAGGCTTTAATGAGTAAAGAGGCGGATGCTATATTTACAAGTGCAGTTAATTATAGTGTTTTAAACGAAGATGTTGAGGGTTTTGAAGGTAATGTTAGGATATTAAGTAAAATATCTATTAAAATTGAGAGTAATGTAGTGGTTAAAGAGGTAGATGTTACTAAAGAACCATTTAACATTTATATAAGTGGTAATGATATTTATGGCAATATTGCTTCAGTATCTAGAAGTGATGTTAATATTATTGCAACAGTTAATCCAAATACTCATAAAATATTACTTACATCAATTCCTAGGGATTTTTATGTTCAGTTACATGGAACAAGTGGTTATAAGGATAAATTAACGCATGCTGGTGTTTATGGTATTGATATGTCGGTTAAAACTATTGAAGATTTACTAGATATAGATATTAACTATTACATGAGGGTTAATTTTACATCATTAATTAAAGTGGTAGACGCTATTGGTGGCGTAGATGTAGTAAGTGATTATAGTTTTAGAGCAACTACTGGAGATAGGTTTGTTAAAGGTACTAACCATTTGAACGGTAAAAAGGCTTTAGCATTTTCCCGTGAGAGAAAGGCATTTAGTGATGGAGACCGTCAACGTGGTAAGAATCAGCAAAAAGTACTTACAGCTATTTTAAATAAAATGCTTAGTTCAACGACATTGATTACAAAATATACAGATATTTTGGATTCACTTGGTGGAAGTTTTCAGACTAATATGCCAGCTAGTAAAATTTATAATTTAGTGAATATGCAACTTGATAAAATGCCTTCATGGACTTTTGAGTCATATAATTTAGATGGAAAGGGTAGTAATAGTTATACTTATACTTATCCTCATCAAAAGTTATATGTAATGGAACCTGATGTTAATACAGTAAATGAGGCTAAAGCTAAAATAGATATGATAGAAAAAGAACAAAATGCTAGTGAGTAAAGCATTTTGTTTTTTCGATTTGCAAGGATATATTTATTTGAGTATAATTCATTTTATTTAGGTTGATTTTTTTATGTAGTATTTTGCATTTAAAGAGATGATTAAATAGAAAAGCTATATTTAAAGGATAATTTAAATATAGTTTTTATGTGTGCCGTGCATGGCATATAACTAGGTTGTGAAAGTTCACTATATGCGTCAGTATCTGCGAAGTATTAGGGAAACGCAAAGCATCAACAGTGATGTTGGGGCTAAAGGAAGCGTGAAACAAAATCGTGGCTCAACGAATAGAAATTTGATACAAAGGCTATATAAAGGGGTAAGGTTACATAACAAACTAAAGCCCAAAAGATACACGTAACTTTATATAGTAAATCAAGTGAGTAAACGAGGAAAGTTATATGTCTTACCACGGGAGGTCTCATGGACGGATAAGTACAAGCGGTTTCATATGCCAATTGTTAATAGATGTAATGCCGGTCAAAAAAGGTTTGTCATGAGAAGTCAGCCGAGGTCATAGTAGGTGTGGAAACGAGCTAGTGAAGAACTAGAGGTCTCACAAATGCCGAAGGACTGAACAATTTATAGTGTTTAAGTACGCTAAGATTATGTTAATCATAAGTCAGAATAAATAAAAGGTAGAGTAAGAAACGTATTTTCTGAAAAATCCTCAAAGGATAAGTGATTAATGTTGAAATTAGAAAGGAAAGAACGAGTATGGAATTACTAGAAAAAGTCTTAGATGACAGAAATTTATTTAGAGTATACAAACAAGTATACAAAAATAAAGGAGCAAGTGGAGTTGATGGGGTTACTGTTGATGAACTTGGTTATTATATGTATCAACATAAAGAAGAAATCAAAGAACAAATATGGAAGAGGAAGTATAAACCTAGTCCAGTAAGAAGAGTATATATTCCGAAAGACAACGGAGACAAAAGAGGGCTTGGAATACCAACAGTAGTTGATAGAGTTATACAACAAGCAATAGTTCAAGTGTTATCTCCGATATATGAGGAACAGTTTAGTGAAACGAGTTATGGCTTTAGACCAAATCGTTCATGTGAAATGGCTATTATAAAACTACTAGAATATTTTAATGATGGCTATACATGGATAGTAGACATAGACCTGCAGAAATTCTTTGATACAGTATGCCATGATAAATTAATATCAATCATTATGAAAACAATACATGATGGGGAACTTGTGTCATTAATAAGAAAATATTTAGTAAGCGGAGTAATGGAGAATGGAATAATTAGTCCAACAAAAGTGGGAACTCCTCAAGGTGGCAATTTATCACCACTATTATCTAATATCATGTTAAATGAATTAGATAAGGAGCTTGAGAAAAGAGGCTTGAGGTTTACTCAATACGCCGACGATTGTATAATCGTAGTTAAAAGTGAAAAAGCAGCGAATAGAGTTATGGAAAGTATAACGAAATTCATTGAAAAGAAACTAGGATTGAAGGTCAATGTGGAAAAGAGTAAGGTTGCAAGACCTCATCAAATAAAGTATTTAGGTTTTGGATTTTACTACACCAAAACGGGTATAATTAAGCCAAAACCACACTTAAAGTCAATTCAAAAATTTAAGAGAAAATTAAAACAGCTCACAAAAAGGAGTCTGAGTATTTCACTAGATAAGAGATTTGTCAAATTAAATCAAGTTATAAGAGGGTGGATAAACTACTTTAGAATTGCAGACATGAAAACTTATATGCAGAGTATTACATTGCATTTAAATAGAAGAATACGATGTATTATATGGAAACAATGGAAAGTTCCCAAGAAGAGAATTGAGCGTTTGAGAAAACTTGGATGTAATGAAGAGCAAGCAAAAGCAATAGCATATAGCAGAAAAAAAGTACTGGAATTCTTCAGTTTACATAAGTATATTTATCACAAATAAAATATTAAAGCAAATAGGACTTATTTTTCCGATAGAACATTATCAGAAAGTACATACTGTAATATAAATTGAACCGCCGTATACCGAACGGTACGTACGGTGGTGTGAGAGGGACAAATTAAAATAGAGAAAATCTATTTAATTTTCTCTACTCGATTATTTTAAAAGGATTTTTAAATTTAACATTGTATATTAATAAATAGAGGTGATTAAAATTAACTACTATAATGAAATAAAAGAAACTTTAGTTAAAAACGAAATATATAAAAAGGTTAAAGATTATTCTAAAAATAAAAGTGATTTAAATGCTTATTTTGAAGTAGGTAGATTAATAATTGTAGCCCAGGGCGGTGAAAAGAGAGCTAAATATGGAAATAGGCCAATTAAAGAGTATTCTTTTAAATTAACTAAAGAACTTGGAAAAGGTTATACTTATACTAATCTTAGTAGAATGAGACAATTTTATTTATTAACTCAAAAAGTTGCGACACTGTCGCAACAATTATATAAAGTAAGTTGGAGTCACTATACAGAATTATTAAAAATTAAAGATATAAATGAAGTGAAGTATTATATTTATCTAATCGATAAACAAAATTTGTCTGTTAGAGAACTTAGAGAAAGAATAAGATCAAAAGAATATGAAAGACTTGGCAAAGATATAAATATAGAAAAACCTAAAGTAGAAAGTTTAATAAAAGATCCAATATTGATTAAAGTAAAAAATAAAAATGAAAAGTTAACTGAATATGCTTTGCACAAATCCATCCTGGAAAATATGGATGATTTTTTAATGGAATTAGGTGTTGGCTTTGCTTATATTGGTAATGAAGTAAAAATTAAAATAGGTGACAGATATAACTATATTGATTTTTTACTTTTTAATTATAAGTTTAATTGCTTTGTTGTAGTGGAATTAAAGGTTACAGAATTTAAAGCAGAATATATCGGACAAATTACGAAGTATATAAACTATGTTGATAAAAACATTAAAGAGTTATTTAACGATAAAACAGTAGGTGTGGTTATATGTAAAATAGAGAATAGATTTATTATGGAGTACTGCAGTGATGATAGAATATTTACTACTACATATAAAGTGAAATAAAGGAAGTGTTTAAAATGAATTATTATGATGAAATAAAAGAAACTTTAGTTAAAAACGAAATATACAAAAAAGTCAAAGATTATTCGAAAAATAAAAGTGATTTAAATGCTTATTTTGAAGTAGGTAGATTAATAATTGAAGCCCAGGGCGGAGAGAAAAGAGCTAAATACGGAAATAAATTAATAAAAGAATATTCAGCAAAATTAACTAAAGAATTAGGAAAAGGATATAATATTACAAATCTTAAAAATATGCGTCAATTTTATTTGGAAATCTCAAAAGGCCGCACACTGTGCGACCAATTACAATGGAGTCATTATAGATATTTGTTAGGTATTAAAAACGATAAAGCATTTGATTATTATGTTATGATAACTAAAAACTTGAATTTATCAGTAAGACAGCTTAGAGAAAGAATAAAATCAAAAGAATATGAAAGAATTGGATTTAAAGAAGAGTTAGAAGAACCTAAGATAAATACTTTAATTAAAAATCCAATAATGATAAAAGTAAAAAATAAAAATGAAAAGTTAACTGAATATGCTTTGCACAAATCCATTCTAGAAAATATGGATGATTTTTTAATGGAATTAGGTGTTGGCTTTGCTTATATTGGTAATGAAGTAAAAATTAAAATAGGTGATAGATATAATTATATTGATTTTTTACTTTTTAATGTTAAATATAATTGTTATGTTGTCATAGAACTTAAAGTAACTGAAATGAAAGCAGAATATATTGGACAAATTACAAAGTATATAAACTATGTTGATAAAAACATTAAAGAGTTATTTAACGATAAAACAGTAGGTGTGGTTATATGTAAAAAAGAGAATAGATTTATTATGGAGTACTGCAGTGATGATAGAATATTTACTATTACATATAAAGTGAAATAAAGGAAGTGGTGAAAATGAATTATTATGATGAAATAAAAGAAACTTTAGTTAAAAATGAAATATACAAAAAAGTCAAAGATTATTCTAAAAACAAAAGTGATTTAAAAGCTTATTTTGAAGTAGGTAGACTTATAGTTGAAGCCCAGGGCGGTGAAAAGAGAGCTAAATACGGAAATAAGCTAATTAAAGAGTATTCTTTCAAATTAACTAAAGAACTTGGCAAAGGTTACAGTAGGCGGAATCTCGCATTAATGAGAAAATTTTATATGAATTTTTCAAAAGTGCAGACAGTGTCTGCAAAATTAAGTTGGAGCCACATTTGTGAATTGTTATCATTAGATAATATTATTAAAATAAATTATTATATTTATATAACGGATAAACAAAATCTATCTGTTAGAGAACTTAGAGAAAGAATAAAATCAAAAGAATATGAAAGAATTGGAATTAAAGGAAAGTTAGAAGAACCTAAAGTTTCTACTTTAATTAAAAATCCAATAATGATAAAAGTAAAAGACAAAAATGAAAGACTAACTGAATATGCTTTGCACAAATCCATCCTAGAAAATATGGATGATTTTTTAAAAGAACTAGGTGTTGGTTTTTTGTATGCTGGTAGTGAAGTAAAAATTAAAATAGGTGATAGATATAATTATATTGATTTTCTACTTTTTAATGTTAAATATAATTGTTATGTTGTCATAGAACTTAAAGTAACTGAAATGAAAGCAGAATATATTGGACAAATTACAAAGTATATAAACTATGTTGATAAAAATATTAAAGAGTTATTTAACGATAAAACAGTAGGTGTGGTTATATGTAAAAAAGAGAATAGATTTATTATGGAGTACTGCAGTGATGATAGAATTTTTACAACAACTTATAAAGTCGTTTAAACTTTTGATTTATGCTTATTACTAAATATATATAGAAATAATGAACTGAATGATATTATTAATAAAACAAATAATAAAATATATATAGTTTTTCCAAACGTATTAATTAAAAAAATTAGAATGTCATTGATTGAAATTCCAAATAATTTTATGTTGAAAGCAGATACATTATCAACATATTTTGTATAATGAAACGGATCTAAAAAGGTATTTAAAAAAATGTAATTAGCTCCATTTTTTATTATAGAATTGGCTATAAAAGCGATAGCTATTTGTACAAACATAATTAATATGTTTTTGAAAGAAAATTTGGTTTTAAAATTTTTAGTTATATAAATACCTGATATTAATAAGAAAAAATGATAAATATAACAATATAAAATGCGAAAATCATATAGATTGGTTGGATTTGTAAAGATGATGGCAAAAAAACTAAAGAAAATACCGAAAGCGCCTAAGTAGTTTAATAGGAATTCTTTTTTTGTTTTTAAGTAGATTAGTCCAATGAATGGATATAGGTAACATAGTTGCAAAGGTAAGTCGTTATTTATTTTAAAATCATTTGTTAATATTAAAAATAAAAATTTTGATATTTCTAAAGATAACAGGAAAATTAAAATATATGATAAATTGTTTTTACTTTTTTTAATTTTGAGTCCAATTAATACTGGAAATAATATTAATAAAAAAATGAGTATTAAATGATTAATAGAAAATATTTTCATTATATCACCAATATAGATTATGATGGTTTAATAATTATAATTAATGAAATAGATTTATTTTAAATAATTTGATGTTTGATTGTGTTATGTATGAAAAATGTGATATATTTTCGAATTTTATCTATGAAAAACGTGATGAAATGTCAAAAATTATCTATGAAAAATGTGATGTGTCATTTGATTTTATATAAAAAATATGATAATATTGTGGTGGGTGATTGACTTTGAAAAGAAAAATATATGATGAACTTTTAAATTGGAAAAATGATAGTGCTAATATTAAACCACTTATGGTACTTGGTGTTAGACAGTCTGGAAAAACTTATATTTTGGATGAGTTTTGCAAAAAGGAATATGAAAATTATGCTTATGTAAATTTATTTGAAAATGATAGTGTTATAGAACTTTATAATTCAAAATTAACTTCTGATGAGAAGTTTGCTCAGCTTAAGGTTTTATTAAATTTTGATTTTGAAAAAGAAAATTCTATTTTATTTATTGATGAGATTCAAGAATCAGAAAAATTAATTTCAGAATTAAAATATTTTTGTGAGAAACATAATAATGTAAGAATTGTATGTGCAGGCTCTTTACTTGGTGTAAAATTAAAAAGGGCAAAATTTTCTTTTCCTGTTGGTAAAGTTAAAATGATTAATTTATACCCAATGGATTTTGAAGAATTTTTAATGGCGATGGGTGAAGATTTACTTATCAATTTAATCAAGGAAAGTTATTTAAATAATAAACCAATTTCAGAGCCGCTTCATGAAAAGGCCTTGCGACTTTATAGAATTTATTTGATTACTGGTGGTATGCCTGAAAGTGTGAAAAGTATGGTTAGAGCTAATGGTGATTACATTAAGTATGATACTTCAATTTTGACTGATATTATAAGTTCTTATTTTAAAGATATGGATAAATATGTCACAAGTGAATCTGAGGCTTTAAAGATTTCTAGGGTTTATAATTCGCTTCCATCACAACTTTCTAATTTATCTAATAAGTTTCAATTTTCAAAGGTTGATAAAGGAGCGCGTGCTAGAGAATATGAAACTTCTTTAGATTGGTTAGAAGCTAGTAATATGGTGCTTGTTTCTAATATCGTGAAAGTGCCAGAGGTTCCTTTAATGGGATTTGTAGATAATAATACATTTAAATTATATTTGAGTGATGTAGGTATTTTAAATAATATATTAAAAATTTCAATGAATGATATTTTATCTGATAATATTTCACTTTATAAAGGGATTATTGCAGAAAATTATGTAGCTAATCAATTAACATGTAATAAACATGATTTGTTTTATTGGCAAAATAATACTTCTGAAGTTGATTTTTTACTTTATTTAAAGGATGGAATTATTCCGGTAGAGGTTAAGGCTGGTGATACGGTACGTTCTAAGAGTTTAAATGTTTACTTTGAAAAGTATAAACCAAAATATATGATTAGAATTAGTGCGAGGAATTTTGGATTTGATAAAGAAAAACAAATTAAATCAATTCCACTTTATGCAGTATTTTGTATTGAAAAAGATTTTTAAAATTAAACAATTATACTAATGGGGAAAATTTTTAGTATAATTGTTTTTTATTTAACCTTATGTGGTTAAACGATATGCGGTTAGTATTGTTAAAATTAGCATAAGGTGAGTCTTGTGAAAATATGTGAAGCAATGTCAAAAAAATTACTGAAAATTTGTGATGAGAGAGGGATATCCGTTAATAAACTTGCGAATATTTGTTGTTTAACACAAAGCACGGTTCAAAATATTATTGAATGTAATTCTGTTAATCCAAAACTACTTACAATTGTTAGAATATGCGATGGACTTAATATGACTTTAGAAGAATTTTTTTCCGATGAACTATTTTCTAATATAGATAGAGAAGATTGAATAATTGACATGCTCACTATAAACTTAACCTCATGTGGTTAAGCGTTTTTTTTAATAAAATATATAATTAAATATGTAAGGTGAAAATAATAGAGAGGGTAAGAAATGATGGGTAAAATAATAGAGTTTTTAAAAAGATATGTGATTGGCTTTATTTTAGGAATATTGGTAGTAAATGGTTTAGGACTATAAAATAGGGGGGTGTAAAAGAATGCAAAAGAGTACAAAAAAATATTTAAAAACAAATTTAATTGGTTTTATATTAGGATGTTTTTTAATAAGTTGGGTTGCTGTATATGCTGTAATTGTTTTTCCAAGTAATGAAGTAAGCTATGAAAACTCTATTAGTGGTTTAAAATCAACAGATGTACAAGGAGCCATAGACGAGTTGTATACTGAATGTACAAAAGTTCCATCATCAGGAGAACAAATATTAGATAAAGTAGACGTAGTGACTTCGGGAGATGGATTATATAAGGACGAATATGAATGTCGGTATATTTATAGAGGCGCTCAGCCAAATAACTATATAGTATTTAATAATCAGTTATGGCGAATAATATCTGTAGAATGTGATGGTACCATAAAAATAGTTAGTACAGAAACTTTAGGAAAGATGGCATGGGATACATCAGATTCAAATAATTGGGTGCGTCCTGCCACATTAAATACCTATTTAAATAGTACATATTATAATAGTTTAACATCTACTGCGCAAAATCAAATTGCAACTCATAGTTTTAGCATAGGTGGAGCAGACAATGACAATAATGATTTAGCTGGACAAATCAATGATGAAAATGCAACTAAATGGACTGGTAAAATAGCGTTAGTAACAGCAAGTGAATTTGTAAGAACAAACACGGATAAAAATTGTATGACTCATTATGCACTATATTATGGTTGTAGTAATTCATATAGAACAACTTGGATGGTTTATAGATATGATGGAGCTTATGGTTGGTGGTCGTTAACTAAAAATACTTACGGTTATAATCAAACTACATATGTATTTTATCTTAATAGTCATGGTGGAATTTATAGTGCTATTGATGGCACTAGTACTAGTGCGTTCGCCGATAATGCAAATAATTATGTAATTCCTGCTCTCTATCTTAAATCTGACCTTAAAATTACTGGAGGAAATGGTTCTCAAAGTAATCCTTACACAATAGAGTAGATGGTACTTTTAAATAATTGTGTTATACATTATATTAATATAAGAATATAAGGCAAGGTTTTGCCAAAAAAATCATAAAAATTATTGACATTCATATAATGAAATGGTATATTATTTATGCATTTTAATTTTAGGTTTACCTTTTGGTAAATCTTTAATTAAGAATAAAAATGAAACACCTGGGTATGTGTAATGAAAGGAGGTTAAATTATGCCAACTATTAATCAACTTGTTAGAAAAAGAAGAGGTTCTAAAACTAGAAAAAGTAAATCACCAGTTTTAAACATTGGATACAACAGTAAAGATAAAAAAGAGACAGTAAGTAATTCTCCACAAAAACGTGGTGTATGTACTCGTGTTGGAACTAAGACACCAAAGAAACCGAACTCAGCTTTAAGAAAATATGCGCGTGTTAGACTTTCGAATGGAAGAGAAGTAGATACTTATATTCCAGGAGAAGGACACAACTTACAAGAACACAGTGTTGTACTTGTTCGTGGTGGACGTGTTAAAGACTTAATCGGTGTTCGTTATCACATTATTCGTGGTACTATGGATACTGCTGGAGTTGACGCAAGAAGACAAGGCCGTTCTAAATACGGTGCTAAAAAACCAAAAGGAAATAAATAATTTTTAAAATAAATTTGGAAGGAGGATTATTATGCGTAAAAGAAGAGCTGAAAAAAGAGATGTTTTACCAGATCCAATTTACAAATCTAAAGTTGTTACAAAATTAATTAATCAAATTATGTTAGATGGTAAAAAAGGAACTGCACAAACAATTCTTTATGATGCGTTTGATATGGTTAAAGAAAAAACTGGCGAAGAGCCAACTGAAGTATTTAACAAAGCTTTAGAAAATATCAAACCAGCTTTAGAAGTTAAAACAAGACGTGTAGGTGGAGCTAACTATCCAGTACCTATCGAAGTACGTCCTGATAGAGCTCAAGCTTTAGGACTACGTTGGCTTGTTCAATATGCTCGTCTAAGAGGCGGACATTCTATGGCTGAAAATTTAGCTAATGAAATAATTGATGCTTCTAACGGTGTTGGAGCTGCAGTTAAAAAACGTGAGGAAACTCACAGAATGGCAGAAGCTAATAAAGCATTTGCTCATTATAGATGGTAATTATAAGAAAGGAAATAAAATATGGCTCGTGAATATAGTTTAGAAAAAACTCGTAATATTGGTATCATGGCCCACATCGATGCAGGTAAAACTACATGCACTGAAAGAATTTTATTCCATACTCATAAGATTCATAAAATCGGTGAAACTCACGATGGTGAATCTCAAATGGACTGGATGGAACAAGAACAAGAACGTGGTATTACTATTACTTCTGCAGCAACAACTGCATATTGGAAGGGTTATAGATTAAATATTATTGATACACCAGGTCACGTTGATTTTACTGTTGAAGTTCAAAGAAGTTTACGTGTACTAGATGGTGCGGTTGCTTTAATTGATGCGCAAGCTGGTGTTGAACCACAAACTGAAACAGTTTGGAGACAAGCAACTGAATACAATGTTCCTAGAATGATTTTTGCCAATAAAATGGATAAAATGGGAGCAGATTTTGAATTTAGTTTAAAGAGTATTGATGAGCGTTTAGGTGTTAATGCTAAACCAATCGAGTGGCCAATTGGAGCTGAAAGTGACTTCAATGGTGTTATTGATTTAGTAACTAGAACAGCTTATAAATACGATGGAAAACCTGAAGAAAATCCAGAAATCATTGATATTCCAGCAGATTTAGTAGATTTAGTTGAAGAAAAACGTAATGACTTAATCGAAGCAGTTGCAGAATTCGATGATGATTTAATGAATAAGTATTTAGAGGGAGAAGAAATTTCTGTTGATGAAATTAAAGCAGCTATTAGAAAAGGAACTTTAGCTGTTAAATTCTTCCCAGTTATGTGTGGTACTGCACTTGGAAACAAAGGTATCAAATTATTACTTGATGCTGTTGTTGATTATTTACCAGCACCTACAGATGTAGAAGCTATTGAGGGTGTTGATATGAATGGTAATGAAATCAAAAGACATCCAAGCGATAAAGAACCATTCTCTGCTTTAGCTTTCAAAGTTATGACTGATCCATTTGTTGGACGTTTAACTTTTGTCAGAGTTTATTCTGGTCATTTATCTAATGGTTCATATGTATTAAATGCCAATAAAGATAAGAAGGAAAGAATAGGACGTATTTTACAGATGCATGCTAATCACAGACAAGAAATTACAGATATTTATACTGGAGATATTGCAGCTGTTGTTGGACTTAAAGCTACAACTACTGGTGATACTTTATGTGATGAAAAACATGCTTGTATATTAGCTCCTATGGAATTCCCAGAACCAGTTATTGAACTTGCTGTTGAACCGAAATCTAAAGATGATCAAGATAAGATGGCTTTAGCTTTACAAAAATTATCTGAAGAAGATCCAACATTTAGAGCTACAACAGATCATGAAACTGGTCAAACTATCATTGCTGGTGTTGGTGAGTTACACTTAGACATTATTATTGATAGAATGAAGAGAGAATTTGGCGTTGAGGCTAATGTTGGTAATCCACAAGTTGCTTATAGAGAAACTATTAAGAAGAAGGGCGACTGTGAAGGAAAATATATTAAACAATCAGGTGGTCGTGGACAATATGGACACGTTTGGGTTGAATTTGAACCTAACCCTGGTAAAGGATATGAATTTGTCGATGCAATTGTTGGAGGAGTAGTTCCTAGAGAATACATTCCAGTAGTTGATAAAGGTTTACAAGAGGCTATGGAATCTGGTATTTTAGCAGGATTCCCAGTTATCGACGTTAAAGCTACTTTACATGATGGTTCATATCACGATGTTGACTCATCTGAAATGGCATTTAAGGTTGCAGCATCTTTAGCTTTAAAAGAAGCTAAGAAGAACTGTGATCCAGTTATTTTGGAACCTATTATGAGTGTTGAAGTAACTGTACCTGATGAATTTTTAGGAACAGTTATGGGTGATATTACTGCGAGAAGAGGAAGACCTATGGGTCAAAGATCACGTGGTAATGCACTAAGTATAGATGCTATGGTACCACTTTCTGAGATGTTTGGATATGTAACAAGTTTACGTTCTAATACTCAAGGTAGAGGTAACTTCTCAATGAAGTTTGATCACTACGAGGAAGTACCTAAAAATATCGCCGAAGATATTATCAAAAAAAATGGTGGAAACTAAATTAAAATGGTTGAAATTTTAGTTTAGTCATGTTAAAATGTTTAATGAAAAAGAAAAAGGAGGAAATATAATGGCAAAAGAAAAATTTGACCGTTCAAAACCACATGTTAATATTGGTACTATTGGACACGTTGACCATGGTAAAACAACATTAACTGCGGCTATTACAAAATATTTATCAGATCAAAATCCAAAATGGGCTAAATTCGAAGCTTATGCTGATATCGATAAAGCTCCAGAAGAAAGAGAACGTGGTATTACTATTAATACTGCTCATATCGAATATGAGACAGCTAATAGACACTATGCACACGTTGACTGCCCAGGCCATGCTGACTATGTTAAAAACATGATTACTGGTGCTGCGCAAATGGATGGTGCTATCTTAGTTATTGCAGCTACAGATGGACCTATGGCTCAAACTCGTGAACACATCTTACTTTCACGTCAAGTTGGAGTACCTCGTATGGTTGTATTCTTAAACAAATGTGATATGGTAGATGACGAAGAATTATTAGACTTAGTTGAAATGGAAGTTCGTGAGCTATTAACTGAATATGGTTATGATGGCGACAATACTCCAATCATTAGAGGTTCTGCTTTAAAAGCTCTTGAAGGAGATGCTGCTTACGAAGCTAAAATTGGTGAATTAATGGATGCTGTTGATTCATGGATTGAAACTCCAACTCGTGACAACGATAAACCATTCTTAATGCCAATTGAAGACGTATTCACTATCACTGGACGTGGTACAGTTGTTACTGGACGTGTTGAACGTGGTGAATTAAAATTAAATGAAGAAGTTGAAATCGTTGGTTTAAAACCTACTAAGAAAACAGTTGTTACTGGTATTGAAATGTTCAGAAAACAACTTGACTTTACTGAAGCAGGAGATAACACAGGTTTATTACTTCGTGGTGTAAGCCGTGACGAAGTTGAACGTGGTCAAGTTATCGCTAAACCAGGATCAGTTACTCCACATACTAAGTTCAAAGCTCAAGTTTATGTACTTAGTAAAGAAGAAGGTGGAAGACATACTCCATTCTTCAGTAACTATCGTCCACAATTTTACTTCCGTACAACTGATGTAACTGGTGTTATTGAATTACCTGAAGGTGTTGAAATGGTAATGCCTGGTGACAATGTTGAAATGACAGTAGAATTAATCGCACCAATCGCTATTGAAAATGGTACTAAATTCTCTATCCGTGAGGGTGGTAGAACAGTTGGTGCTGGTAACGTTTCAGAAGTTATCGAATAATATTGTTTAATTTAGTCAGAGATTTATTCTCTGGCTTTTTATTTACAACTTTTGAAAAGTATTGCTTGTTATTTAATTATTAATGTTGTATCCTAATAATAGGAGGGTTTTAAATGAAAAAAGAGGTGTTAAAGAAAGAAGTAAAAAATTACGAGAGAAATGTGACAATTATTTTAGTTATTTTAACGGTTATTAGTTTAATTATTGATTTTTTAGCTTATACTGGAATGGTATATGGTGATGCTTCTTTTTATAATACTACAGCTATAAGAAGTGTTATAAATAGTGGCTGGTTTATGACAATTGTTTGGACCAATAATATTGCTATTTATATAACTAATTTATTTTATTTTGCAGGTATTTTAGATTCTAAGCGTGATTTAATTGTTAAAATTTCTTTTGCTATATTTTCTGTTCTTTCAACGATTTTAATTAATCTACAAATTGTAAATTTGATTGCTGATGCATTTGGGATGTTTTAAGAAAAAAATGGCACTTTAAATTTATATTTAGTCGTTTTCAAAAAATACGAAAATGATATATCATAGAACAAAATACCAAAATAAATTTTGGTATTAGCTTACCTCACGGTAAGCTCTTTCTACTTCATAGCAGTCTTAGACTCCTCCATAGACCAGTATCGGATAGTCGCTACCCTAATTATATCATTTATTTACCAAAATTTATTGATTAGATAGATTGATCTAGATATAACATATATTTTTCTAAACCTTTAAACATTATATTAACTGCTGCATTATAATCACGAGTGTGCTTTGTATGACATACTGGACATTCCCATTTCCTTAACTTCAAATCTTTTACTTCTTTATTTTGATAATCACATATACTGCATATCTGACTGCTTGGATAATATCTATCTATTTGTATTAATCTCTTATTATTCCAGTTAGCTTTATATTTAAGTACTCTGATGATTTCTGATATTGGGTTTTCATTTAAGCCTTTAGCTACATAGTGATTTTTCTGCATACTTTTTACATCTAAATTCTCAGTTACTATAATGTCATTCTCGTTTATTAGTTTATTTGTTATATCATGTATCATATGTTTTCTTGCATTTCTTATTTTTTGATACAATCTTTGGATTTTTAGTTTCATCTTATATCTATTTTTACTTCCAGACTTACATCTAGATATTCCTCTTTGTAAACCTACCATTCTTTTTGTATTTAGTTTTATTTTGTTTTCTATCTTTTCATTAAATGATGTTACTATTAAATCTTTTATTCCTAAATCTATACCGATTATACTTGTTGGTACAAATGATGGCCTTATTAATTCTTCTTCGATTAAGACACTTACATAATATTTACCGGCATCTTTCTTAACTGCTGCACTTTTTAACTCACCAGGTATAATATTTTTATTTCTATATCCTCTTATCTTTACTTCTTTTAATTTTGGTAAAGTTATTGTTTTGTTTTTTAAATCTAGTTTTATGCTGTTATAATTATTACCTTTATAACTACTTTTAATATTATTAGTTTTATAACTTTCATGAACGCCTTTTGCTTTAAATCTAGGATAACCGTTTCCATTAAAAAATCTTTTATAAGCATCTTCTAAATTAAATAGACTTGTTCTTAAAGCGCAACTATCTACTTCTTTCAAAAACGGATATTCTTTTGAAAGTGATGGAATTAATTTTATTTGATCATATACACTTTTACTTTTTCCAGTTTTTTTATATTCTTTAATTTTATCATCCAAAAAATAATTATATACAAACCTAGAGCATCCAATAGTTTTATTAATTAACTCTTCTTGCTTTTCAGTTGGATACATTCTAAATACATAGCCTTTTAGTATTTTCATATCATCACCTTCAATCTTTGGTGTATTCAGTATATCACAAACATTTGTTCTTGTAAACATTTTTTTTACAAAGCAAATTCCTAGTATATAAAAAATTAAAGTGGATTTGAAAGTTATAAGGATAATAATATTGATTATAATGAAAATAATTATTATGTACCAATAAGTTATATATGATATTAAGTGCTTGTAAATTAATTACAAGTGCTTTTAATATTGGGTATTTCATTGACTTTTATATGAAAAACCAATATAATTTTAAATAGTGAAAGGATGTTTTTATTATGTTACAAAAACCTAAAGGAACTTATGATATATATGGTGATAGAGCTTTGATGCAACTTTATTTTAGGAAGTTAGTGGAAGCTTTGATGGATAAATATAATGCTAAATATATTGAAACTCCAATATTTGAAAGTAGTGAACTTTTTCATAGAGGAGTTGGTGAGACAACTGATATAGTAAGTAAGGAAACATATGATTTTAAAGATAGAGGAAATAGAGATTTAACTTTGAGACCAGAGGGTACTGCTGGTGTTGTTAGATGTTTTATAGAAAATAAATTATATGCAGAAAATTTACCTTTAAAAGCATGGTATATGGGCCCAATGTTTAGATATGAAAGACCACAAGCTGGAAGACATAGAGAGTTTTATCAATTTGGGGTAGAAGCTTTTGGCTCTAATGATCCAATGATGGATGCGGATATGATTAGTATTGTGGTTAATTTATTTAATATTTTAGGTTTAAAAGGTGTAAGTGTTAATATTAATACTTTAGGTGATAGTGAGTCTAGAGAAAATTATAGGAAAGCGTTACTTGATTATTTTAAACCGTATTTGGATGATTTATGTGATGATTGTAGGAGAAGATATGAGAAGAATCCCCTTCGTATTTTAGATTGCAAAGTTGATAGTAGTAATGAGATTATGAAAAATGCTCCAAAAATGACAGATTATTTGAATGATGAAAGTCGCAAGCATTTTGAGAAGGTTAAAGAATATTTGGATACGATGGGAATTAGTTATAAGGTTAATCCAAATATTGTTAGAGGTTTAGATTACTATACTCATACAGTGTTTGAGGTTCAAGCTGATATAGAGGGATTTGGTTCTCAAAATACTTTAGCGGCTGGTGGTAGATATGATCATTTAGTTGAGTTTATTGGTGGACCTAGTGTGCCTGGTGTTGGTTTTGCGCTTGGGCTTGAGAGACTTTTTTTAGCACTACAGGCAGAAGGTATTGATATTAAAGAGATAGTATGCCCAGATGTTTATATTTTTAGTGCATCAGATGAACAAAAACCTTATGTTCTAAGTTTGGCTAATGATTTAAGAATGGCTGGATTTAATATAGAGATTGATTATGATGGCCATAATTTTAAAAGTAATTTTAAACAAGCTGATAAAGTGATGGCTAAATATATTGTTATAATTGGTGAGGAAGAGGTTAAAACAGAGGTTTTAACAGTTAAAAATAATGAGACAAAAGAAGAATATAAGATTAAATTAGAAGATATTATAGATTTTTTAGATGAAAAATTAGGTGATGATGATGAAAATTAATAATGCTAGTATAAGTAAGAAAAATGTTGGTGAAGTTGTTACTTTATATGGTTGGGTTAATAAGAAAAGAGATTTAGGTGGCCTTGTTTTTATTGATTTAAGAGATAGAAGTGGTCTTATTCAATTAGTGGTTAATCCTGAAAGTGATGTATATGAACTTGCTAGTAGTTTAAAAAATGAATATGTTATTAAAGCTATTGGTGAAGTTGTTTTAAGAAAAGAAGCTAATAAGCATTTAAAAACAGGTGAAATTGAAATTAATATTCAAAGTATAGAGGTATTAAATAAAGCTGCAGAACTTCCTTTTGATTTGAATAATACAACAGCTTTAGAAGATACTAGATTAAAATATCGTTATTTAGATTTGCGAAGGGAAGAACTTAAGAATAACTTAATGATTAAACATAAGGTTATGCAAGTGACAAGAAGTTATTTGAATTCATTGGAGTTTATGGAGATTGAAACACCTATTTTGTGTAAGTCTACACCTGAGGGGGCTAGAGATTATTTAGTACCTTCTAGAGTTAATAAGGGATGTTTTTATGCTTTGCCACAATCACCACAACTTTTTAAGCAAATACTTATGATGAGTGGGATGGAAAGATATTATCAAATCGCGAGATGTTTTAGAGATGAGGATTTAAGAGCTGATAGACAGCCTGAGTTTACGCAGATTGATATGGAAATGAGTTTTGTAACCGAAGATGATGTTATGAGTGTGACTGAAGGGTTACTTTATAATATTTTTAAAGAAGTTAAAGGAATAGAAATTAAATTACCAATTGATAGAATGACTTATGAGAATGCTATTAATTTGTATGGAAGTGATAAGCCCGATTTAAGGTTTGATAATCCAATTTACGATATTACTGATAATTTTAAGGAAAGTGAATTTAGTTTATTTAATAATATTATTAATGAGGGGGGTATTATTAATGCACTTGTGTTTAATGCGGCTTTAAAGTATTCCCGAAAAGATATTGATAAGTTAACAGAATATGTTAAAACATATGGAGCTAAGGCTTTAGCATTCCTTAAATATAATGGTGAATTTACTGGTAGTATTGCGAAGTTTATTACTTCTGAAATTGGAGATGGTTTAGTTAAAACATTGGATTTAAAGGATAATGATTTGGTTTTAATTATTGCTGGAGATAAAAAAATGGTTAAAACAGCTTTGGGTGCTTTAAGGTGTAAAGTGGCAAAAGAGTTAGATTTAATCGATAAAGATAAGTATGCGTTTACTTGGGTAACTGATTTTCCAATGTTTGAATATAGTGAAGAAGATGAAAGATATATTGCTTGTCATCATCCGTTTACGTTACCACAAGATGTTAATACTTTAAGTGATAAGGAACACGCTTTGGCTAAGGCATATGATATTGTTATTAATGGATATGAGGCTGGTGGTGGAAGTCTTAGAATTTATAATCCTGAGATGCAAGAAAAAGTTTTAAATGAACTTGGTTTTACTAGGGAAGATGCTGAAAGACAGTTTGGTTTTTTACTTAAAGCTTTAACTTATGGTTGTCCGCCTCATGGTGGTTTAGCTTTAGGACTTGAACGTTTAACAATGATTTTATGTGGTACTGAAAATATTCGTGATGTAATTGCATTTCCAAAAACAACAAGTGCTTCATGCTTAATGACTGAGGCTCCAAGTGATGTTAGTGAAAAGCAATTAAAAGAATTACATATAAAACTTAGTGACTAGGGGCTTTAGGGATAGGATGGTTATATGCAAGAACAAATGATTTATAATTTACTTAAAGATGAACTTATGATTCAAGATGAACCTTTACGAAAGTTAATTTGGGTTTTGGATAAGAATTTTTATACCGATGGTGATTTCAAACAAAATATATTATTAATAGGTGAAAGAGGCAGTGGTAAGACGACTATGCTTAGAGAAACTGCTAAATTAATGGAGATACCAATGGGTGAGGTATATAATATGTTTGTACCTAATGGTTTTAATGTCTCTTTATTTTATAACGGTGTTTCACAAATGATGAGTGATAGTGAGTCAGGCAAAGGTATTTTACTTTTACATGATTTTCAAGATAGTTTTATATATGGTTCTAGTGATGCTTTTAATTCAATGATTGCGTCTGGAACTATTGATTTGGGTGATGGTGTTTACTGGGATGTTTCTGATATTACTTTTGTTGGTGAGATAGATACTAATAATGTAGATGATTTATTTCCAAGAGAGTGTAATTATTTAGATGATTTAGAAAATAATAATTTTAAGTCACCTGTTTTAAATATGATTAAAGATTTTTTCTCACAGGATAATGTTGTTTATGAAGATGAAAATGGAAATAGAAATGTTAATTTAGGATTTTATAATTATATTACTAAACAAATAAAAGAACGTTTTTTATCAAAAGTATGTTTAGATGTTTTTAACCGAAGAATTTTTATGGATAATATGGGAAGTCAAGAGATAATGAAGGCTTTGAAATCACCTCATTCAGCCCTTAATTTATATAAAAACGATTTGACATACGAGTATATTAATTCAGATGAGTTTGTGAATAAAGTGGTGTATAATATTTTAGAAAGTGGAGAAGGGTTGCACTATTTGATGATGGCGATTGAGGAGGCTATTTCACATGATTGTAAGTATAATCATAAGGTATTAAAAAAGGAATCTTTATTAGGTTTAAAGAATAAATGATTTTTGGGTGATTTTATGGAAGTAAGAGAAGTTTATGATGAATTAAGAAAGTTACTTTGTAATCAAGATAAAGCTTTAAAAGAGCTTGTATGGACAATTGCAAAAAATCAAAAGTTATCTAGGCCAAGAAATACTTTATTAGTTGGTGAACTTGGTAGTGGAAAAACGACGATTGTTCAGCTTACGGCAGCTAAAATGGATATACCGCTTGCAGAAGTATTTGGTTTTTGTACTGAAAGTGGCTTTAATAAGAATGTTTTATTTGATGCATTTTGTAAATTATTTATGGAAAATAATAGAGAAGAGTGCAAGGGAATTGTTTTGATTCATGATATGAAAGATTGCTTTTTATATGGAGGCTTTTCAGAATTAGAGTCTTTGATTACTTCAGCTTTTTTCACTTATGAAAATAATTTTTTTGATTTATCTCAGGTAATGTTTGTTGGAGAAATTGATGTAAATGGTTATGAAGATTGCTTTATTCCTAAGCCGATATATACGTTTGAAAATATTGATGATGCTATTTTATCTTTAGATTATAATGGTGATGAAGTTAAGAGAATAATTCAAGATTTACTTATGACTGATATTTCAACAGATGATATTGAAGAAGGTTATGATAGAAAATATAGAGAGGCAATAAAAAGAGCGTTTTTATCGGTTGAGTGCAATAAGACTTTTGGCAAAAAGATTTTCATGGATAATATGAAATTTGAAGATATTAAGAAGGCTATAGAATCCCCAATATCAGAATTACAGATTTATAGTGATGATTTATGTGAAGAATATATTGCATCACCAGCCTTTATTAATTCAGTCGCACATCATATTAGCGAAAGTACGGTTGGACTTCATGATATGGAAGATGCTGTTTTGGATACGGCTATATCTGATAATAAAAGAAAGGTAAAAGTGTTTAAAAATAATTCTTTATTGAAATTATAGTTATGGAAAAATATAAGGAAATTGAAAGAAGTATTATTAAAAAATTTAGGCCTTCAATTTGGCACAATTTTGTAAAATGTGTGAATGAATATGGATTGATAAATGAAAATGACAAGATTGCGGTATGTATAAGTGGTGGTAAAGATTCCTTTTTGCTTGCAAAGTGTTTAGAAGAATTACAAAAACATGGCAAGGTGTAATTTTATTTAGAGTATATCATTATGAACCCGGGTTATACAGATGAGGTTTTAGTCAAAATTAAGAACAATTTAGATATTTTAAATATTAAGGCTCATATATTTGATAGTCCTATCTTTAAGATTGTTAGTAAGGAAAAAAATCCATGTTATTTATGTGCGAAAATGCGCAGGGGATATTTATATAGTTATGCACAGAATCTTGGATGTAATAAGATAGCTTTAGGTCATCATTTTGACGATGCTTTAGAGACTATTATGATGAATTTAATTTATAATGGAATGTATGCTGGAATGATGCCTAAGATTAAAAGCGATAATTTTAATGGTATGGAGCTTATAAGACCTCTTTATTTTGTTAAAGAGGAAAGTATTTTAGATTGGTGTAGATATAATAATTTATCGTTTATTGATTGTGCGTGTAGTGTTACTAAAAAAGATTTAGGTAAGCGAAAAGAAATGAAAAAGTTAGTTAGAACGTTAAAAGAATATTATATTGATGCAGATAGGAATATTTTTAATTCTATAAGTAATGTGAAATTAGATAAGGTTATTTCATATTTTGAAGAAGATGAAAAACATAATTTTTTAGATAGATATTAACTGTAACGTATTGGTTATAGTTTTTTTATATACTAGGAATTTGCTTTGTAAAAAAAATGTTTACAAGAACAAATGTTTGTGATATACTGAATACACCAAAGATTGAAGGTGATGATATGAAAATACTAAAAGGCTATGTATTTAGAATGTATCCAACTGAAAAGCAAGAAGAGTTAATTAATAAAACTATTGGATGCTCTAGGTTTGTATATAATTATTTTTTGGATGATAAAATTAAAGAATATAAAAAAACTGGAAAAAGTAAAAGTGTATATGATCAAATAAAATTAATTCCATCACTTTCAAAAGAATATCCGTTTTTGAAAGAAGTAGATAGTTGCGCTTTAAGAACAAGTCTATTTAATTTAGAAGATGCTTATAAAAGATTTTTTAATGGAAACGGTTATCCTAGATTTAAAGCAAAAGGCGTTCATGAAAGTTATAAAACTAATAATATTAAAAGTAGTTATAAAGGTAATAATTATAACAGCATAAAATTAGATTTAAAAAATAAAACAATAACTTTACCAAAATTAAAAGAAGTAAAGATAAGAGGATATAGAAATAAAAATATTATACCTGGTGAGTTAAAAAGTGCAGCAGTTAAGAAAGATGCCGGTAAATATTATGTAAGTGTCTTAACCAACGAAGAATTAATAAGGCCATCATTTGTACCAACAAGTATAATCGGTATAGATTTAGGAATAAAAGATTTAATAGTAACATCATTTAATGAAAAGATAGAAAACAAAATAAAACTAAATACAAAAAGAATGGTAGGTTTACAAAGAGGAATATCTAGATGTAAGTCTGGAAGTAAAAATAGATATAAGATGAAACTAAAAATCCAAAGATTGTATCAAAAAATAAGAAATGCAAGAAAACATATGATACATGATATAACAAATAAACTAATAAACGAGAATGACATTATAGTAACTGAGAATTTAGATGTAAAAAGTATGCAGAAAAATCACTATGTAGCTAAAGGCTTAAATGAAAACCCAATATCAGAAATCATCAGAGTACTTAAATATAAAGCTAACTGGAATAATAAGAGATTAATACAAATAGATAGATATTATCCAAGCAGTCAGATATGCAGTATATGTGATTATCAAAATAAAGAAGCAAAAGATTTGAAGTTAAGGAAATGGGAATGTCCAGTATGTCATACAAAGCACACTCGTGATTATAATGCAGCAGTTAATATAATGTTTAAAGGTTTAGAAAAATATATGTTATATCTAGATCAATCTATCTAATCAATAAATTTTGGTAAATAAATAATATAATTAGGGTAGCGACTATCCGATACTGGTCTATGGAGGAGTCTAAGACTGCTATGAAGTAGAAAGAGCTTACCGTGAGGTAAGCTAATACCAAAATTTATTTTGGTATTTTGTTCTATATAAGTTCGGAAAATACTTGCACGGTCAACCAACACTGAATATAAAATCAATATAGGAGTTCAAGAGGAGGTTAAAAACAAATTACAAAAATAAATTACAATATTCCATAAGCTACAAGAATGAAACAGCTTAATTATGTAATAAGAGGCTTTATAAATTACTTTAAAATTGTAGATATGAAAGGTGTCATGAGGAACATTACTAGTCATTTAAATAGCTGAATAAGATGTTTGCTTTGGAAACAATGGAAAACTTGTAAAGATAGACTAAACCGATTAATAAGACTTGGAATAGGTAAAGAAAAATTCAAAAGTTTAGCTTTTAGTTGGAAGAGTTATTGGAATAGCTCTATGCCGCTAATCTTACATATAGCAATATCTAAGTAGGAGATTAAAAGTAAATTGATTAATTTTTTCTACTGGATTCTCTATATGAAAAAATTATATATCTATGATTTTTAATTATATTATTATACTTTAAAAAAAACAAATAGTACGGTATAATATAGTGGAAATGGAGGGTATTATGGCTAAAGAAAGAGAAGTTACGATTCTTAATATTGATGAGAAGGGTTTTGTAAGCAAGTTATTGAATAATGGAGCAGTAAAAAAAGATGAATTTTTGCAAAGAAGATATACATATGACTTTAATCCGATATTGCCTAATAAATGGATTAGGCTTAGGACAAATGGTAAAAAAACGACTTTGACAATTAAGGAAATCAAAGATAAAACGGCTATAGATGGGACTATGGAGTTAGAAACAGTTGTGGGTGATTTTGATGTTATGAATGATATTTTAAAGGAACTTGGATATAGATATCGTAATTATCAAGAAAATTACCGAATTATTTATTCTCTGGATAATGTAGAAATTTCTATTGATTCTTGGCCTTTGATACCAACATATGCCGAAATAGAGGGTAAAACAAATGAAGATGTTGTTATGGCTTTAGAAAAGCTTGGATATACTTTGGATGATGCAACTACTTTAGATGTGACATCTATTTATAATGAAATATATGGTATTGATTTACTTAAAATAAAAGAATTAAAGTTTGAAGGGAGTAATCATGAAAGTATGCTACAATATAACAAGCAAATGTAATAGAAATTGCAGATATTGTTTTAAGTTTAATAGGGAAGATTTGACTTTAGAAGAAAATGAAAGAGTTTTAGATAATTTATTTAAACTAGGTGTGAAAAAGATTTCATGGACTGGTGGCGAACCTTTTTTATATAAAGATTTGCCTCATTTATTAAAGAAAAGTAAAGAATATGGAATTATTAATTCTGTTAATACCAATTTAACGACCGTTGATGTGGATAATTTGGAAGAAAAAATTCAAAATGTTGACCAGCTAATTATTTCTTTAGATTTTATTTCTGATGATTTGAATGAAAAATATGGTATAGGAAAAGATTATTATGCTCATGTTTCTAAAATTTTAAAAAAAATAAAACAAATTAATCCTGATATAATATTACAATTAAATACAGTATTATTTAATGGCAATATTAATTTTATGGATGAGCTTTATGAGGAAATATGCAAGTATGATATAGATTATTGGAAGATAATTAGGTTTTTACCAATTAGGGGCAAAGCTTATAAGGAGAAAGATAATTTATCAATAACAGACGAACAATTTGATGAATTTACTAGAAATTTTAAAAGTCGAAAACAGAATTTTGAAATTATTATTCATGGTTTAAAAGAAATGGAAAGAAAACATATTATTGTTTTAAGTTCAGGTAAACTTATTTATAGTGAAAATGGTAAGGATGAAGAAATTAAGTCATTAATTTAAGGAAAGGATGCAAAAATGGATAAGAATATCAATTTAAATTTATATCGAATTTTTTATGAAGTTGCACAATATCATAGTATTTCAGATGCTGCAAAAAATATGTATTTGTCACAGCCAGCAATAAGTAAAGCAATTAAAAATTTAGAAAGTGAACTTAATGCAATGCTGTTTTATAGAACCTTAAATGGTATTATTTTAACTGATAAAGGTAAGGAACTATATGGGTTAGTAGAAGAAGCTTTAGGAAATTTTAGACAAGCAGAGAAGAAGATGCTGGAAAATAAGAATTTAGAAAAGGGTTCTTTATCTATTGGTGTAAGATCTAATGTGGCTTCATTTTATTTACTTGATAAGATTGCGACTTTTCATGAAAAATATAATAAGATTGATATTGTTATTATTGATAGGCCTAGTAGTGAGTTACTTAGAATGCTTTCTAATAATGAACTTGATTTTGTTTTGGATTCTGTTTCGGCAAAAGATGAATTAGATGGTTTTGATGTTAAACCTTTAGATACTTTTACGCATACTTTTATAGTTTTGCCCGATTTAAATATTTTACCTAAAAGAGAAAAATATCATTTAAAAGATTTAGAATCACTACCGTTAATATTGCCGGTTTCTCATAGTTCACATAGACAATATTTAAATAATTTAGCTAAAGAAAACAATACTGTTTTCAATAATGTTCTTTCGATAGAAACAAGCGAACTTATTTATAGTATGGTAAAAAAAGGTCTTGGAATAGGTTATATTTTGAGAGATATGGTTAAGAGTGATATTGAATGTGGTAATTTAAAAGAAATAAAAATATATGAGGAACTTCCTGAAATATCTTTAAATTTAATATGTAAAGAAAGAAATTTAACTGAAGCACCTAGACATTTTATAGATGAATATTTAAAATAACATGAAAAAATGTTATTTTTTTATTACTTTTTTTGATAGCAATTACTAGAATGTATATAGTTTTAAAAACTTTTTATATGAATGATTATTAGTTATATTTGTATAAATTATTGGTATTTTTCTGGCAGTTTAATTTGTGATACATTTAAATTGGAGGAGGAAATATGTATAAGGTGATTGCAATTAGTGGTTATTCTGGAAGTGGAAAAACTACTATAAGTGAAGAGCTATTAAAAAGGGGTAATGAGTTAGTTTACTTTGATTTTGGTTTTTTATTTAGACCACTTACTTATTATTTAATAAACGAATTATCTTTAGATGAAGACGGTATTAGAGAGTTTGTTTTAAGTGGAAAATTGCAGCAACAGATTGATCTTACTTATAAAATTACCTGTAATAAAGTGGAAGTAGGAATTAATGGTAATTTTTATAGTTATGAGGTTTTAAACACCCCCAAAATGAATATGGATACAGTAATGGTTGGATCAATTGTCGGTGATTCTTTAAATGATGCTTTAAGAAGTATAGTTGATGATTTAAAATGTGAAAGTAATGTTTTGCTTAATGCGAGAAGGCCAGTTGTTGCTTATCCAGAAGTGGATTATCATATTTTTTTAGAAACTGATTTTGATGAGAGAGTTAAAAGAAAAATGTTGATGAATGGTGAGAATTATGAAATTACTTTAAAAAAGTTAAAAGAACGTGATCAAAAAGAGAAGGATAGCGGTTTTTGGAAAAAGTATGATTTTACCCAAACTATCGATACTACAAATTTATCTAAGAATGATGTCTTAGAGAGAGTACTTGGGATTTTAAATGATGATTTTGCACACTTTAATAATTTGACATTGATTTTAGGCTCTTATATGTGTAATAAAAACTGTCCATATTGTATTGCTAAAAATAATCAAAAGTTTTCTACCTGCGATAATTTAGAATCTTTGGATGAAATTTTAAATGAACTTATGGAAAATAATATAAAATTTAAAAGATTTGTTCTCAGTGGAAATGGGGAACCATCATTTTATTCTTTAGAAGATTTAGAATTAATCAAAGAATGTTTAATCAAATATAGAAATTTGTTTGAAATAGTTAGGGTACATTCTTCGGGTAATATATTTAGTGAGGAAGATAAATTTAACCTTTTTAATCTTACTGATTTACCGCTAGAGTTTGAAATTCTCAGAGTAGCATTAAATTCTGATGTTGATATGAAGGTACTTGGATATAGTGAGGATTATTTAAAGAGTTTATTATTTAGAAACGGTAATATAAAATGCGATATTGCTTTGACGGATTATTTAGAATGTTCTGATCTGTCATTACAGTTAAATGATTTTTTAAAAAACAACCCATCAATTAAGAAGGTGAGATTCAAAAGGCTATTAGTTGGCGATAATGATACAACAAAGCAGGCAAAATGGGTTAAAGAACATTCACTTGATGAAGATGCTATTCAAAAGGTTATTTTAGAACTTGGTTTAACTTTAAAAGATGATATTTATCAATCAGATGATAGGAAAATTCTTTATAAAACAAGCGGAGATTATGATTTTGATTATGTAATAAATGATGGAAAGCTTCAAAATTATAAGAATGAAATAAGTAGGGTTAAAGTGCTTAGAAGGAAGCTAGGTGGTTAGGATGAGGCAGATACTTAAATTTATTGGAACGGGTGGAGCTTTTTCTACAAAATATGTAAATAATTCTGCTTACTATTATTTAAAAAATGATGAAATACTTTTGTTTGACTCAGGAGAAACTGTTTTTCATGAAATTTTAAAGTTAAATATTATAAATGAAAATATTAAAAGGGTTGATATTATTATTACTCATTTTCACAGTGACCATGTTGGTAGTTTAGGTAGTTTGGTGTTTTATTTAAGATTTAAAAAGGTAAGGGAAGTGAATATAATATTTCCGATTAAGAGAGTACCTTATATGTTATTAAATATATATGGTATTGATGAAAACCTTTATAATGTAAAAACACCTAAGGAGATAGAAGGATATTATATTAAAGAATATGAGCAATTACATGGCGATGTTAGTGATAATGGTAAAATTATACCAATGCCAAGTTATGGCTATCATGTAATTAGCGATAATGATAATTTCTTTTACAGTGGCGATACGTGCACCATAAGTGATATAATATTAGAGAAGTTTAAGAGTAAGAAAATTAAAGTTATGTATCACGAAGTGGCAACAGATGGTTATAAATCACATATGCAATTAGATGATTTGGCTAAATTAATTGAATTTGAAGATAGAAAGAGAATTTTCTGTATGCATATGGGTGATAATGTTGATGTTTTAAAAATTAAAAATTTAGGATTTGAAAGTGTGAGGTAATTATGAAAGAAGAATTAGAAATTTGTGTAAGGTCTTTGGTACCTTTTAATGAACTTTATGATGATATGATTAAAAAAGGTTTTCACGAACAAGAAAATTTTATTTTAAATGATATTTATATGGTTAAGGATGATGTGGAAGTATTTTTGGAAAACGAAGAAGTTATTTTTTCTAATTATGTTTTAATTAGAGAAACTGTTGGAAAAAGAAAAATGCTTGTTTTAAAGCATAAAGAAGTAAATGAAAATGGAGAGATAGTAAAACAAGAGTCAGTTAAATGCCCAATTACTGATATTCATAAGGCTTATGATTTTATGAAAGCTATCGGCTATAAAAAATTATTTGAAATAAGTGATCATAATGTTTTAATGAGTAATGGAAAAAACGAAATTTATATTCAAGATGTTAAAGGTATTGGAACTTATGTAGAGATGGAACAAAAGAATTTACTTTTAGAAAATAATAATGGCAATACGATTGATGAGATGAAAAATATTTTAAAGGAATATGATTTAAAAATTGATGTAAGTGATTATTTTGTTAGAAAAGCCTATGATGCTTTAAAAGAAAATGTAGATTTAAGAAAATAATGTGAAGTTTTGTAAAGATGCTAGAAAAAAAGATATATATATGATATAATTTAATTGTCTAAAAGAAGAATACCGCTATGAAAAACCTACTAAGTATAACGATTGGGAATCTAATTCACTGGTGGTGTAGAATACTTTAATTTATTAAAGGATCCTAAAGCTGGTGATGTGATGCCCACCTGGGAGATCAGGTTTTTAATTCGTTAAGGTTTCTCTTTTGGACTTTGCTTATTTATAACCCTTTGAATTTCTTTGATTTTCAAAGGGTTTTCTTTATGGCTTTTTTTGTGGGAATATTTTTTTGTGCAATAATACTCACTTAATGCATAAATTATTTTTGGCGGGCTACTTTATAGAATTTTTTTTCGATTTTTTATACTTTTTTGTACATTTTTATTGAATTTTGAATATTATTTGTTATAATAAGTAGCACGACAGAAAGTGAGGAGTGTATGAAAGTAAAAAACTGTCTAGGGGTGGCATGTTTACTACTAGCACTTTGTGTCAGCCTATTTTTAAATTTTGGAGTTAACCATGATAATCCTAGTTTAAAAATGGCTTCAAATGAGAGCAATATAGCTCTTAATGGCAACCAGATTAACACAATATTTAATTCTAACCAGAATGGCATACAGAAGTTAAGTACTTCACATTTTGTTCGTGAAGTAGGAAACTATAATTTGGCAGATTATTTGAATGAAAATAGTTATTTTACTATTGACGGCACAAAAGTTGATGAAGACTTTAAGGATACTGTCGAATATGGAGATGTTATTGACATTCATTTAGAGTGGTCTTTGCCAAATACAACAGATTGGACCACAGAAAATACTTTTAGTTATGAACTTCCAGCTGGATTTACATTTACTAATGTCCAAAATGGAGTGATAAGAAATGGGGCCGAGGCTGTCGGTGTTTATACTATTTCTGGAAATCAAGTAACTATTAGGTATACTGATGAAGAGTTTTTAAAATTAAGTAATATTACTGGTACTTTAAATGTATCAGGTGAGATTACTGAAAGTGCTATAGGTGGTGGCGATGGAGGTAGGATTGATTTAGAAATTCCTGGTGTTGGAACAGTTATAATCAATGTTAAACCAACTAGTGCTTTAAGAATTCATAAATCAGTTGAAAAGATTGATACTGATACTTATGAGTTTAAAGTTGAAGTAACTGCGATAACTGATAATACCAATGTGGTCATTACTGATTCAATGGGTCAGTATTTAGAGCTTATCACTGATTCATTTAAGATTACAAAGGCTGATAGTAATCAAAATGTTCAAGATATGACTGATAAAATTAAACCTACTATTAATGGAACAACTGGCTTTGTTTATACAATTGATAAGTTAAATAAAGGTGATGTCGTAACCATAACTTATAGAGCCAATGTTTTAGATGGTGGATTTATTAGTAGCTCTACTGATAATGATTTAAGAAATACAGCAAGAGTTAAAAGTGATGAACTTCCAAATGAAATTACAGCTACTGCGTTAGTTAGTACTTATAAAGCAGATGTATCTAAAGATGGTAGATATAATCTTAGTGATTATACTGCAGTTTGGACTATTACAGTAAAACCGGGAGAAAAAGGTGTAACGTTAAAAGACGTTATTGCTGATGGTCAAGAAATTACAGGTGATATAACAGTTACCGAAAGTGATGATAATGGTTCTAGTTATCATGATTCTGAATTAACTATTACAGCTGATGAGTTACAAAAAGGTTATACTTTTGCAGAAGATGCGACAGGACAAAAAGTATACAAAATTACATTTAAAACAAAAGCAACTGGTGAACAAACTGAGTTATATAACGAAGCTACAATTTATGTTGGGGAAAATCATAGTGTATCTGATGATGCGACTGTTGGTCTTGTTCCTGGAGTAACTATTTCTAAATATGTTAAAAGTGCAGATGACAGGGAAGGAGTTATTCACTGGAATACAAAGGTAACAATACCTAATATCGATGGAAAACAAAAAAAGGTTTCCTTTAAAGATGTTTTAGGTGATGGCTTAACATTAGATGTAACTACTGTAAAAGTTAATGATACTTCTATTAATGAAACTACAAATCCTAAGCTAGAATATAATGCAAGTAAGACAGAATTTACAATTGATTTTGGTAATATTGAACCAGGTAAAGAGTTAAATATTTCTTATGATACGACATTTGATAACAGTGAATCAAAAACATTTTATAATACGTCTACTGTTACTGTAGATGGTGAAGGAAAATCATCTACAGGTAAATATGAGTATAATAAGAAAGACAATTATATTCAAAAGTATTTGAATAATTTTAGCGATAACTTTAGTAAAACAGGTATTGCTAGATGGGAGATTAAAATTGATAGGTTACCTAAAGATGTTAAGGATACTTATGTAACAGATACTATTCCTGATGGTATGGAATATGTGGAAGGCTCTGCAAAATTAGTGTTAAATTATAATCCTTATACAACTTATAAACTTGAACCAAAACTTGAAGATGGTAAGTTAATATTTGATTTAGATGATTATATTGATGAGCTTAGTGCGAATAGTGCTGGAGCATCTATTTTCTACGATAGCAGGTTAACTGATATTTTTGCTGATCAAAAGACTTATACTAACAAGGCTAATATTACAATTAATGATTATACATATCCAGATGTAGAAGCATCTATTACAGGTAAAGTTACTCAGTTACTTGATAAAACAGCAGTCTATAATACTTATACGGCACCAGAAGTAGAATATACTATAAAGGTTAATGAGGGTAAGGCTGATATTGTTAAAGATTCTGACACTTTAGTTTTGGATGATGAAATGGGTTCAGCTTTAGAATTTATTAGAGGAAGTTTAAAGATTAATGGTGAAGCTGCAGATCCTGATAGTTATGAATGGAATCAAGAGACTCATATGTTAACGCTTCATGTTCCTGACAGTGAATCATTAATAATCACATATAAGGCTAGAGTTACATTAAGTGCTGGCGAAGAGTTAAACGAAGATAATGCTTTTAATAAAGTTAATTTATTTGTTTATGATGAAAATTCCGCTGAAAGTAAATGGATTTTGAAAGGTGAAGTTTTAGAAAGCTCAGCTACTTCTTCAGGAAATTCACAAATGATTTATGTATATAAATATAAAGATGGTGATAAGAATACACCACTTGCTGATGTTGAGTTTAATTTATATGAATTAGGCTTTACTGGTAGTGGTAATACTTTTGAGTTAACTGGTGAAGAAAATTTAGTTTCTACATTAAAAACTAAAGATGATGGATATGCTAGTTATAGTGGTATTAATTATGATAGTGTATATAAATTAGTTGAGTCTAAAACTGTAGATGGTTATATTTTAGATACGACGGTATATTACTTTGTATATCCAGGAAATGATGGAATTGAATATCCAGATAGTATTGAACAATATTATCAAGTAAAAACTTTTGAGGTTGGTAATGAATATTCAATGATTAATATAAATGTTACTAAGGTTTGGAATGATAATGACTATGAAAATAGACCTGATTCAATTACAGTTTATTTAAAACGCAATAATGATTATGTTTATGAAAATGGTCAAAAGAAATCAGTTACTTTGAGTAGTAGTAATAATTGGCAAGCTTCTTTTGAAAGATTAGCTAAATATGATGAAAATCATAATCGTTATGATTATACTATAGAGGAAGCGGTACCAGAACATTATAATGAAGAGTATAGTAGTGAAAGTACAGTTGATGATAAAAACTACACTATTACTAATACCCTTGAAGATAGTAATTTGACTATTAGTAAGGTTGTAGCTGGTAATGCTGGTGAGACTGATAGATACTTTACTTTTAAAGTTATTTTAACAGATAAAAATGGCAATCCTTTAGAAGAGTCTTTCCATTATACTGGTTCTAAAGAGGGCTTTATAAAATCTGGTGATACTATTAAGTTAAAACATGGTGAATCGATTACGATTAATGGACTTCCTTACGGAACTTTATATGAAGTTACAGAGTTAGAGGCTAATAGTGACAGATATGAAACTACAGCTACTAATGATAAAGGAAAAATTACTTTTGACGAAAACAAGGTAGTATTTACGAATACGAAAAATGAAGGAAGTTTAACTATCGATAAAACTGTTGGTGGTAATAGTGGTGAGACTGATAGATACTTTAATTTTAAAGTTATATTATACGATGAAAATGGTGAAGTTTTAGAAGGTGAATATAAATACATTGGAAGTAAAACTGGCACTATTAAATCTGGTGATATAATTAAATTAAAACATGGTGAGTCTATTACGATTATTGGTTTACCAGTAGGAGCAAGCTATAAAGTTACCGAACTTGAAGCAGATAGTGATGGTTATAAGACATCAGTTACTAATGATGGTGGAGTTATTGGCTTAGAAGGAAATGTTAGTTCATTTATGAATTACAAAGATGTGTTTGAAAAACCATATCAGAAAGCTAATATTCCACAAACTGGTGGTAGTGATAATACGTCACTTTATGGAATTTTAACTATAGCTTTTGGAATGCTCAGTGTTTATTTATTAAAAAGAAAACATGCTTAGAAAAGTACCTGTAATATTATGTTTAGTTATTTGTCTAATATTTTTAAGTTTATTTACTTGGGAGTCTTTAGACAAGAAAGAAGGGGAGACATTTTATAGAAATGTGCTCCCCTCAACTAATATAAAGGATATAAATAAATTAGAAAATGAGTATGAAGGAGCTACTGGTTATATTGATATTCCTAATACAAGCATTAGTTATCCAATTATGCAAGGTGAGGATAATTCATATTATTTAAAACATTTACCAAATGGTGATAGAAATAAAATGGGATCTATATTTTTAGATTACCGAAACAATGGGTTTAATGATAAGAATACGATTATATATGGTCATAATTTTAATAACGGTACAATGTTTAGTGATTTACTTAATTATAAGTCTTTTGAATTTTATAAGAATCATTCAAATTATAAGATTTATACTAGTGATAAAGTAATTGAGGTTGCTATTTTTGCTGTTTATATAGCGGATGCTACTAAGGATGAGTTACCAATTAATTTTGAGTCTACTGATTTTGAAGATTATTTAGATATGGTATTGGAAAGTAATTTGATAAATAGTGAAGTTAGTATTGATAGTGAAGATAATTTAATTACTTTATGTACGTGTAGTAATGGTTCTTGGAAAAATAGACTAATAGTTAGTGGTAAAGTTTTAAATTAAAAAGGAATTAGTTTTTTGCTAATTCCTTTATTCTTTCAGTATTTTTAAAGTTTGTTTTGGCAATTTCATTTAATATGTTTTCACTATATTTTTTGACTAGTTTAGCTCCAATTTCATCAACTATAGGTCCAGCACCTTTTGGTAAGTTTTGATTATATTTTTTAGATAGTTTATCGAATTCTTTGATGAAAATATATCTACTGATGATGGCTGAACAAGCAACTGATAGACATTGATCTTCAGCTTTAGTAATAAATGTAATGTTTCTTTGAATGTTTGGTGTTTGTTTTAAATAATTATAATATACATATTTTTCAGCAAATTGGTCGACAACAATATAATCGTAGTTTGGATATTTTTTAGTCATTTCTAATAGTGCTTTATTATGTAATATGGCTTTCATAGCATTCATATTATAAGTTGTATGTTTTTCATTATATTCTTTATTTGATAAGGTCATGGTGTAATAAGGTATTTTTTTTATAATTTGTGGAGTTATTTTTAAAATTTGTTCATCAGTTAATTTTTTAGAATCTTTGACTCCTAAATTTTCTAAGAATGGTATGTTTTCTTTAGTGACATAAGAAGCGGTAACAACGATTGGTCCAAAAAAGTCACCAGTTCCAACTTCGTCTGAACCAATGGTGTTTGCATAGTAGACTTTAGAATTTTTTTTGGTTTCTTTCTTTTTTTCTCCGGCTATTTTCATGTCAACCTTTTTATCAGGATTTAAGTTTTTTTCCATTTGTGACCATAGATTTGCATCAATATCGGCACTTATACCTTGAAAGACTACTTTACCTGATTGATATAAAGTGACAACTGTGTCTGCTTCATCAGCTTGAAAAACAGCATATGGTGGAGTTTTTAAACGTTTTTTATCTTCGAAATATTCGTTCATTTTATTCATGGTATTTTCACTAACTTTTAAAGTTATTGTTTTAACTGGTTCTTTTTTCATCTAATCACCTGTAAATATTTTATCATATTTCTTGTATTATCACAATAAAGGCTTTACTTTTTGAAATTAAATGTAATATAATTATGTTAAAGGAGAATAGATATGAATATTACAGATATTTTAATTATTATTTTTATTTTGCTTGGAGCTTTTGTAGGGGCTAAACAAGGATTTACCAAAGCTCTTGTTAGTTTTTTGGGAATTATTATAGTTGTAGTTCTTGCTTATTTTTTGAAAAATCCAGTTAGTGAGCTTTTAATGAGTTTTTGTCCTTTCTTTAGTTTTGGTGGTATAATTAAAGGGGTAACTGTTTTAAATATTGCAGTGTATGAAGTTATTGCTTTTATAGTTGTATTTTTCATTTTAATGGCAATTTTAAATGCGTTATTATTTGCGACTGGAATTTTTGAAACCATTTTAAAATTTACAATTATTTTAGGAGTTCCTTCAACGATATTAGGGGCGATTATTGGAGCTATTAAGAATTATGTTATTGTATTTTTTGTTTTATATTTGCTTTCGATGCCAAATTTTGTCGATGTTGATTTTGTCAAGAATTCGACTTATCGTGAGCCAATATTAAAAAATACGCCGCTTCTTTCAAATATTGCGGGTACTTCACTTGAGGTTTTAGATGAATTTAAGGGTTTGGCTGATAAATACACAGATAGTACAGATACAAATTCTTATAATTTAGAGACGTTAGATGTATTTTTGAAATATAAAATAGTTACTGTAGATACAGTTAAAAAGTTGAGTGATAGTGGTAAAATAAAAATTGATGGTATTGAAACCGTTTTAAGTAAGTATGAGGAGGAATAGTTATGGAAATAATTAAGGGTAATTTGGATAATTTTGATAGTGTTGCTAGTAAAGGAGATGTACTTGTAGATTTTTTTGCGACATGGTGCGGTCCTTGTAAGATGCTTTCACCAGAGCTTGAAGAAATTAAAGATAGAGTGCAGATTATGAAGGTAGACATTGATGAAAACTTAGAACTTTGTAAAAGGTTTGGAGTTATGAGTGTTCCTACACTTATCTATTTTAAAAAAGATGGTACATATACGATGCATATTGGTTATATGTCTAGTGATGAAATTTTGACTTTTATTCAGAAATAAAACTATTAGGTGGTTTTTTCCTAATAGTTTTTAGTTATTTTTGACAGAAAGAATTATTTCTTTATCCATACTAATTTTATGATATTTGATATGACATTTATCAAATAAAGTACGTGATGCGATATTATTTTCTGATTTTGCATATTTATCATTTAAGTAGATGACTTCTTTAATGCCTGATTGAATGATTAATTTAGCGCATTCATTGCATGGAAATAAATCGACATATAATTTGGCATTTTCTAAGTCTTTTTTTGAGCCACGGTAATTTAATATGGCGTTTAGTTCAGCGTGGCAGACGTATGGGTATTTAGTGTTTAGATTTTCTCCTTCGCGGTTCCATGGAAAATCATCGTCGTGAAAACCATTAGGTGCGCCATTATAACCGATTGAAAGGATTCTATTATCATCACTGACAATGCATGCGCCAACTCTGGTTGATGGGTCTTTACTTCTTAAGGCGCTTAATTCAGTGATAGCCATAAAATATTCGTCCCAAGTTAAATAATCTTCTCTTTTTTTTGAATTCATTTTATCACCTCTTGAATTATTGTATCATATTTTTATTAGATTGAATTAAAAAGAAAATTCCCGTAAAATTATAAAAGAACATTTAAAAGAGTAAAATCCCAAAATGAAAAGGATTTTTTAGGAAAAAATTGTAAAAATCAAAAAAATATGATAATATATAGAACATTAAATGAAATTATTGCATGCAAAAAAGTGTACGACCTTTAGTCTTTTCGCGACTAAGTTCCCGCACATGAGTCAATATGATTGGCTTGTTTGCCAACGAATAAGCGGATTATAAAATCTGCCCATTCGTTGATAGTTAAATATTTTCATTTAAAATATCAATTATAAATTTGAGTTGTTGTATTGCAACTTGAGAAGATGATTCAGTAGAAGATTCATCTGTTAATTCATTTAAAATATCTTGAAGAAAATATATTAAATCTTGAATATTAAAAGTACCTAATAATGAATCTGAGTAGATAATATTATTTTTCATTATTGACTCCTAATATTGCTTTTTTGGTTAAACATACATCATCAGGAGAGATGTATGAACAGTTCAAAGATTTAATTAATTCAGGATATTTTTTTAATGTAAGTTCATAAGGTGTTTTGCCATCTAATGAATCTCTAGGAATATTATTGATAGTGTCTTCTAATCTTTGAATTTGTTCAGTAGTCATATCATCAAAAGATGTTCCTTTAGGAAAAATATCTCTTATATATTTGTGATTTTTTTCAATAGTACCTTTTTGCCAAGAAGAGTAAGGTTTACAATAGAAAACATTAGTTTTTTTAACCCCAGTTTCATAATCGTATTCGATGTGTAATGGATCAAAAAACTCAGAGCCATTATCTGTCAGTACAATTCTAAAAACTTTAGAATATAGTTTAATACTAAGTTTACTTTTAAATAAATCAAATTGATAATTAACAGATTGAACATTTTTCTTATCAAGTAATCTAATAAACATGAATTTAGTATCTTTTATAATAATAGTAAGGAGTACTTTTATACTTTCTTTATTGCCTTCAACAGTATCCATTTCACATATATTCATATTAGGGTGTTTTAAAACAAAATTGAGATAATCATTATAAGTACGACCTTTTAATAAAGCTAATTTTCTTTTGTATTGTTTTTCTTCTAATTCATCTTTCTTTTTTCTAGGCTTGTAGCTAACCTTTTTAGGCAAATCTATATTTTTGAGTGAAAAAACACCGATATTAACATATTTATAAAAAGTCACCTTTGAAAAATACAATATGTCAGAATGATTAGAGTATACTTGATTTACACTTTGTTTTTGCTTTTTAATAAGTGGGACAATAGCATGTTCAATTTCATCAATAATTTCAGGAGTAATATCAATACCTTGTCTAGAAGTAACTAAAGTTTCCTCATAGTGTTTTTGAGCGACTGAAGCATTATAATATAACTTATGCTTATTACACTTGTTCTTAAAAGGACAACAATTGCACACATAAGGCTTATCCTTTAATTTAGGACATTTTTTTTCTGCTTCACTAATACCTTTAGAATCAAAAGGGTCATAGTAATAACTTTTGACATATCTGTTTCTTTTAATTTCCTTAGATATAGTAGTTCGATCTTTATTTATAGCTTTACCAATAGAAGTAAAGTTATACTTTTTACCAATCATATACTCGATAGTCTCTCTTTGTTCTTTTAATAATTGATTATATTTAGTCATTTTAAAAATACCTCCAACTAGATGACAAACAAACCAATGACATATATAGTACACTTAAAATTAAAAAAAGCAAATTAATAAATATTATAAGTAATTTAATAACAAGCAAAGGTGAACTTTGCTTGTAACATTTATTATATTATTTGAAAAGAGATGTCAATGGTCTAGATAAACTCACTTCGTCCGCCATTGACATCTCTTTTCACAACTAAATTCTCGTATAAAATAAAACGGGAACTTTCTAATTTAATTAATACATATTTTTATTATTTTGAATAATATGGTTTTTCTGATATAATATTTGTTGGTGATATTATGAAAAAATTATATGGTTTTACTTTAGGAACTATATTATTGGACCAAATTATAAAAAATCTATTATTGTTTTTTATGAGTTTTGGTCAGTCGATGACGGTAATTCCTGGTTTTTTTAGTATTACTTTGATTGGAAACACGGGGGCGGCGTTTAGTATTTTGAGTTCTAATACGCTTTTGCTTATAGTTATTTCTATTATTGTTTTAAATGTAATATATTTTTGGTTTGTAAAAGGAAAAAAGTTAAGCGATTTTGAACAGGTAGCATTTGGTTTGTTAATTGGGGGAATTATAGGCAATTTAATTGATAGGATTTTGCATATGCAGGTGATTGATTATTTGGATTTTAATATTTTTGGCTATAATTTTCCGGTATTTAATTTAGCTGATATTGCAATTGTGGTTTCGATGGTTTTGATTGCTATTCAGATGATAAAAGGTGATAAAAATGAAGTATCAAGTAAAGGAAAATGATATTAGATTAGATATATTTTTAACTGATGTTTTGGATGTTAGCCGTAGTCAAGTTACTAAGATGATTAAGGCTAATGAGATATTAGTCAATGATAAAATAGTAAAAGCTGGGTTTATGCTTAAGAATGGTGACGAGGTTACTGTTAATCATACTGAAGTAGAAGGTGTGGTTCCAGAAAAAATGGATTTAGATATTGTTTATGAAGATGATGATGTTATTGTGGTTAATAAGGCTAATGGGGTAGTTGTACATCCTGGAGCTGGTAATCATAGTGGCACTTTAGTTAATGGGCTTTTATATCATACTAAGCTTAGTGATGTGAATGGCGATGAGAGACCTGGTATTGTACATAGAATAGATGCTTATACGACAGGTTTACTTATGGTGGCTAAAAATAATAAAGCTCATGAGATTTTGGCTGAGGAACTTGCTTTGAAAAAAACTTATAGAAAATATGTAGCTTTAGTTTGGGGCGTTATTACTAGTGATTCTGGAGAGATAGATGCTCCGATTGGAAGGAGTAATAATGACCGTAAGAAGATGTCTATTCGAGCTGATGGTAAGGAAGCGGTTACTCATTTTAAGGTTTTGAAAAGATATGAGAAGGCAACTTTAATTGAACTTAGATTGGAAACGGGAAGAACTCATCAAATTAGGGTACATATGGATTATATTGGGCATCCAGTGGTTAATGATCCGGTTTATGGTAATCGTAAATTATTTGATGATAGTGGACAGTGTTTACATGCAAAAGAACTTGGATTTGTTCATCCAAGGACTGGAGAATATATGCAGTTTGATAGTGAACTTCCGGAATGTTTTTTAAATATTTTAAAAAAATTTGAGTAGGTGATGATATGAACGAGATAGTAATTGATAAAAAAGAAGAACTTGTTATGAAATTATTACATTATTTTATTACTGAAAGAGGATATAATCCGGTAATAATTAGAGGGGTCAAGGATGAAATATGGCTTGAGAATTTAGAAGATGATTATAAAATTGTCAGGATAGTTTCTGGTTATATTCATAATAATGAGCAGTTTAAGTTTGATATTTTTAAAACTAAGAGTCTGCTTAAGACAATAAAAAAGAAAACATTATCATTTAAAATTAATGCTTTAAGTATTTTTGTTAATTTGGGGGATAATGTTGATATATCAGAGTTTGATAATACACCAAATATCAAGTTTGCAAATATTCATGAGGCATCTGATTTGGATAAGTATCGTTTTGTTACCTCCGCTTTTCCTGATATTACTAAGGATATGGATTTTAAGGAAAAGGGTTTGGAATTATTTATGAAGATTACTAGTGATATCAATAAGAAAAATGAGGGTGATGCGAAGATGAACGAGGATGTGTTTAGACCTAAGAAACCGGTTATTACTTATGCTTTGATTATTATTAATGTGTTGGTATTTATATTATCGGTATTTAATGATAGTATTTTACCGATGTTTGCAGTTAATAGGGAACTTATTGTTAATTTTGGACAATATTATAGATTAATTACTGGTATGTTTTTACATGGTAGTATTTTGCATTTGCTATTTAATATGTACGCATTATATATAATTGGAATGCAACTCGAGAGTTTTCTTGGTAAGGCTAAATATTTAATTGTTTATTTACTTTCTGGAATAGGGGCTTCAATGTTATCAATTTTCTTTAGTAATAGTTTTAGTGTTGGAGCTTCAGGTGCAATATTTGGTTTGATGGGTGCTTTGCTTTATTTTGGATATCATTATCGTGTTTATTTGGATAGTGTGGTTAAGTCGCAGATTATTCCTTTGATTGTGCTTAATTTGATTTTAGGTTTTACTTTATCTGGTATTGATAACTGGGCACATATTGGAGGTTTAGTTAGTGGAATTTTAGCAACTATGGCGGTTGGTGTTAAATATAAATCAACGAAGTTTGAAATGATTAATGGAATTATTTTGTACTTGATATATATTGTATTTATTGGATATATGGTTTTTGTGCGTGGTGTTTAAAAAATCTAATGAATTTAATTTTCATTAGATTTTATTTTTTTTGTAAATATTTTGCATTCTTGTTCTGCTTTTTCAAATGGTTTTTTAATTTCATAGATGATGGCTTGATGTTGATTTTTGGATAGGGTTAAATGTGGGCTTACTGTTTTTTCTTCTTGCATTATTTCTGATTGATTGTTAGTAAATTCATTATTTTTTTTATTAGTGATTTTATTTTCTTTTTCTATTTGGTGAGTATTTTGATTTGCAGTATTAGTTTCATTGAATTCTACTTGCTTTTTATATTTATCAGCATATTCTTTGATATTTATGGCTTGCAAGGGGATAGTTCCAAGACTTAGGGCGGTACTTATGGCAAGTAATGTTTCATTTGTAATACCAGCAATATTTAAGTTTTGAATGGCTAGGGCTAGATAGCCTAATATTAGGGCAATAGATAGAGGCCATATTTTAACTTTCCCTAGAAAGTTACTTTTAGGCTGTCCGCCAGCGGCTAATAATTTACCGTTGATGAAGGCAATTACACCTTCTAATGCACCGTTAGCTGCGAATATTGGCAGGATTGGTAAGATGCCGATTATTAAAACTATTGAAAATATTTTATCAGAAATGGCGTCTAACATTGCTCCTTCTTTTGTTTCTTCTTTGGCTATTACTCTAGCGGTTAGTCCATCTAAAAAATCAGATAGTGCTAGAAAAGTGATGTTTCCAAATAATAGTGGTAGGGGAGTGCCTGTATATGCCATAACTGGTATGGCTATTCCGCCAATTACTCTTGAGAATGAAAGCCAATTTGGAATTAGTGATAGTTTATTATCAGGATTAAATAATCCTTTAGCAAATGTTTTTATGGTACTTTTTATTGTGTCCATGAAATCCCTCCAACGTTCTATATATTTTAACACAACTTTTGATATAAGTAAATTGGTTAGTTGTGTCAAATATTGTATAATAATAAGATGGTAGTCATGTACTTTGATATTAATATTTGATATAATTATATTAGGATAATTAGGAGGGCATGGAATATGAAAAGACGATATGTAAATTTATTTTTTATAATTTTTTCAATGTTTATTTTTATGCCTTTTAGTAAGGTAGAAGCTGCTTCTACTTATACAGTTGAAATGGTGGCTAATCAAACTGGTAATAAAGTTGTTGGAAGTTATAGTAGTTATAGTGCGGCTTTAAATGCGATGAATAGTCAAAATTCGACGGCTAGTAGTGTGGCTACAATTTATAGGGATGGTGTGCCTGTAAATAGCGAATATGCTATTTTTAAGTTTAAACCTGGTAGTACATATAATTTGTATGGTGGTACTACTTCTAATACTGCTTATACTGCGGTTCATGGTTCTTATGGGACAGATGCAGCATTGCTTGATTATAATAGTGTTAATGGTAGAGTTAAATTAATGATAAGCGGTTATGTTGGGTGGACAGATGTTTCTAATGGGGTAGTAACACCTATTTCTTTGCTTGGTATTAATGGTAATGTTATTAACGTTCCAGGAGGGTTAGGAATTAGAATTAGAAAAACACCTTCACTTTCGGGGTCAGTAATTACTCAGGTTGGTACAACAACTAATTTTAGTTATACAGAGACTAGACAAGCTGATGGTTATACGTGGTATAAGGTTAGTTATAATGGTAGTGATGCTTGGATTGCTAAAACTGATAGTGTGGCAGTTCTTACTGGTAGTAATGGTCTTGGCACATATTATGAAAGAAATACGAGTACAAATAATTTGATTCACCATTTTACTTATTATAATGGTAGTGGATATGGAGATACTTTTTCTAATTTAGGAACAGCTCCTACTTATTTAACACCTGGTGTTAGATATTATAGTTTTGATGGTAACTATTTTTATTCAAGTTTGACAACAATGCTTGATGATTATAGAAATGGTAAATATGCAAGTAGTGTGAATGCGAATAGTCCACATTATGCTTATTATTTATATTTATCAAGTCATTCTGTGACTGGATATACGGCTGCGGATTTTGATAATATTATTGCAAGTAAAGGTTATACAGCATCTACTTCTAAGATGTATGGCGCTGGTCAATATTTTAAGGAAGCAGAGGCTACATATGGCCAAAATGCACTTATGATGTTTGGTACGGCAATGAATGAGAGTGCGAGTGGTACTAGTAGGATTGCAATGGATAAGAATAATTTATTTGGTTATGGAGCGGCAGATAGTTGTGCTTATGACTGCGCTTATTCTTATAATAGTGTTAGAGATTCAATTATGGATTATGCACAAAAAACTGGTAGTAGTTATTCACTTGCAACCGGGAAATATTATTATGGAAGTCATTATGGTAATAAGTCAAGTGGCCGAAATGTTAAATATGCGACTGACCCATATTGGGGCGAGAAACAGGCAAGCAATTCATTTAATAATGATAAGAATTATGGAGGTAAAGATTTTAACTCTAGTACAATAGGGGTTGTTAAAAAAGGATTGGCTAATGTATGGGTTTTTGGAAGTCCTGAAAGAACTAATGCAGCTCATATTTATACATTAAAAAATCCTAATAATAATGAAACGGTTTATGATATGTCTGTTAATGTTGTTGATAAAGTTGTTGGACTTAATGGAGTAGAATTTTATAAAATATATACTGATTTGCCGGCTAGTGATAATCAACTTTATGGTTATATACCAGTAGAAGAAGTATATGTTTCAAATACTCAACCGGTAATTAATGTTTCTGATAAAACAATTACTAAAGGGACTTTCTTTTATCCTTTAGAAGGTGTTACAGCTAGTGATGCTGAAAATGGGGATTTAACTAGTAAAATTACTTTTGAAAGTGAGGTTAAGTCATATATTGAAGGTTCTTATAAGGTTACTTATACGGTTTTAGATAATAGTAATTTTCATGTGAGTAAAACAATAACTGTTAATGTTGTTTCTGATGATCTTCCAGAAATTACAGCTAGTGACAGAGAAATAAAACAGTTTAGTGAATTTAATTATATGGATGGTGTAAGTGCTAAAGCTCATGATGGAACGGATTTAACTGATGATGTAACTTATGAAGAAACTGTTAATACTGATGTTGCTGCTATTTATGAAGTTACTTATAAAGTTAAGGATTTTGAGGGTAATGAGGTTAGTAAGACTATTAAAGTAACAGTTATTCCTAATGAAAAACCGATTATTAATGCTTCTGATAAGGAAATTTATTTGAATAGTGATTTTGATTATTTAGAAGGAGTTACAGCTAGTGATGCTGAAGATGGAGAGATTAAAGATATTGAATATAGTGGAGAAGTTAAAACTGATGTAGTTGGTGATTATCCGATAACTTATACTGTTAAAGATAAAAATGGTCAAATAACTACTAAAACTATTATGGTTAAAGTTATCGTAAATCAAGTTCCGGTGATAAATGCTTCTGATAAAACAATTTATCTAAATAGTAATTTTGATCCAAAGGAAGGGGTAACAGCTTACGATAATGAAGACGGACCAATTACTGATATTAAAGTTGAGAAGAATGAAGTAAAAACAGATCAATTAGGTACATATGATGTAACTTATTCGGTAACTGATTCTTATGGTCAAAAAGTTAATAAAACTATTAAAGTTACAGTTAGTGAGAAAGTATTAGAAGAGAAAGATGGATTATTCTATATTGATTATTTGAATATCGTTAATGGAAAACTAGAATTAAAAGGTTATAATACAATAAAGGGCATTGATAATGATTTAAATCAAAAAATAGAATATAAAGTGATTTTGGAAAATATTGATAATGGTAAAACATATGAACAATATGCTACAAGAATTACTGATGATGAAGATATTTTGTTTGATGTTTATAGTTCTGATGGAAAAAATTATAAATATTCATGGTTTACATTCGATTTCGATTTTTCTGAATTGCCAGCTGGAAATTATACGGCATCAATCATGTCGATTGGAGAAGATTATTATTCCGAAAATGTAATTAATAACAAAACTAATAGTACACAGATTACTAATTTTGCTAGTGATAAATATGTGACTATTAGAAATAATTATAACTATGATTCTAGTCCAATAGAATTTATTATTCGTGATGAAAAACTAGCTGACAAAACAGTCGGAAGTTATTATAATCAATTTGATAATTATATAGATTTTAATTTTACTAATGATAATAAGTTGCACTTAAGAGGAATGTCATATTCTTATGGAATGAATTTATCTAGCAGTTCAAATGTGACAAGGAAAATAATTTTTGAAAATCAAGATACATATAAAACATATGTTAAAGATTTAGGCTCTGTAACTAATGGTGATTATAGTGCACCTTTACCAGTAAGTGATGGACTAGATAAAACAAGGGCTTGGTATGATAACAACCTAGATATTTCTGATATTCCAAAAGGTAATTATACAATTTATATTACTACAAGTACTAATTTGACTGATATTTCAGAATTTACTGAGAAATTAGGTAGAAACCTTGATGATGTTAAAACCACAATTGATGGTAAGAAGTATAGTTTTAGCATTAATTTTTCTAAAAATAGTAGAATTGAAATGAAAGTTGAATAAATCGCAGATTATTTTCTGCGATTTTTAAATACATATAAAGTTTACAAAAAGTTATTTACAATAATATCTGTGTATGATATATTCATATTATGAAAGTAGATGATGTCATTGGAAAAATTACGCAACGATTTAAAGTTAAATGATTACGTTCGAATTGTAAAAATAAATAACTATATTAAAGTTTTAAATTATCAAAAGAAAAATTTAGAAACCTTAAGAAATAATTTTAAGCAGTACATTAATCAAAATAGGCAATTAATATTAAATAAATCAACACTATATAGTGCTAAAATAACATCGAAAACGCTTAATAAAATTATTTATCCTGCACCATATTTTAATCATTATAGTACTGATTATATTGATAATTTAAATGCTGCATGTCATTTAAAAGAATTATTTGAAAACGCTGTTTATGTTGATACTATAAAGCCTATGAAAAAGAAGAAATATAATTATAATGAGCTTGGATATTTACATTTTGTATGTCCTATTTTAATGAATAATAAATATTATAAAGCTTTAATTACGGTTAAAGAGAAAGTTGCTTCTAAGATTCTTTACATAGTGTCAGTGGAGCTTTTTGAAATAAAACAATTAAATAGCGATAAAATTTTAGTTAAAGATTTGTTTAAAAATATAAAATTATGGAATTATGATGATGAAAATTATGATATTTATAATAATAGGGATTATATTTGTGATGGTGAAGTTTTAATTTGGAATTTTTTTTGATATTTTGCATAAAAAAATTGGAAATGCTCAGGCACAAGTAGAAAACTTCTGCATTTATGAGACATTTCCAGTAAATTAATTATAACAGAATGTTTTGTTTGTGACAATGCTTTTAATGAAAATAGTTATATATTATTTTTTTGGACTCGAAAAAGATAATTCAAATATTAATGAATTATCTTTTTTAGAATTATTTATTTATAATTGTTATTGTTATTGTATCACCCGAGTTTTACAATTGACCATTTAAGAAAGATAAAGTTTGCCTATATTTTATATAGCTTTTTTTATGTCAAGTTTTTGTTATTTTTATATTGTGTAATCGTGTGAAATATGGTATAATGTTTACAAGGTAGTGATAGTATGGCTATATTTCTTAAAAAAAGCAAATTCAAAAATGGAAGAACTTTTCTCTCAATTGTCAATGGGTATTATGACCCCATTTCTAAAAATTCTAAGCAGAAAACTATAGAAAAAATTGGATTTTTAGACGATTTAGAAAAAAAATATAATGACCCTATTAATTTCTTTGCTAATAAGGCTAAACAGCTAAACGATGAAAATGCAAAAAAACAAATTATAACTAAAAATATTGATTTAAACGAAGAATTGTCGACAAACGATAACAAGTATAATATAGGATATATTTTTTTAAAATATTTATACACTGAACTTGGTCTTGACACCTTCTTTGCTAATAAACAAAAAAAAGTAAATGTGAGTTATAATTTTAATAAAATTTTTTCACTTCTAGTTTTCTCTCGAATTCTTTTTCCTGGCTCAAAAAAAGAAACTTTTAATAATAGACAAATATTCTTTGAACCATTTAATAAATTTGAATTACACGATATATATCGTGCTTTAGATTATTTCGCTTCTTATAAAGAAGATATAGAGACACTTTTATGGAAAAGCACTAAAGATACTTATGGTAGAGATGTCTCTCGAACTTACTACGACTGTACAAACTACTATTTTGAAATTAATTATAATGATGAAGATTTAGTCGACGAAGAAGGAAATGTTATTGAAAAAGGTTATCGGAAAAGAGGTCCTGAAAAAAATCATAGACCTGATCCAATTGTTGAATTAGGCTTACTGATGGATGCTACCGATATTCCTCTTGCTTACGATTTGTTTCCAGGAAATGAATCGGAAAAATTATCTTTAAGACCTATAGTTAAAAGGACTAAAAGTAAATTCGGTATTCAAAGAACTGTTGTAGTTGCTGACCGTGGCTTAAACACCTCTGACAACATATATTTTTTAGCTGGTAAAAACAACAAAAAAAATTCTGATGGTTATATATATGGTCAAAGTGTTAGAGGCGCTGATGCTGAATTTAAAGCTTGGGTACTAAATCAAAAAGATTACATCGATGATCCAATTTACGATAAAGATGGTAATCCAGTTATGTTTAGATCTATGAAATTTAATAAAGATGGCAAACTCATTGGATACGAAAAAAAACAAGCTTATTTTAAACACAAATCTAGAATATATCCAAAAGAAATTACCATTAAACGTGATGGCAAAAGAAATACTAAAGTTAGAACAGATCAAAAACAAATGGTTTATTATTCTAAAAAGTACGCAGATAAACAAAAACACGACCGCAATCAAATGATTGAAAGAGCCAAAGATATTATCAATAATCCTAAAAAATATGACAGAGTATCTTGTAAAGGCGCTAAAAGTTATATTAATAATATCAAATTTGTTAAATCAACCGGTGAAATTGCTGATGGACTAGACTTATCTTTGAAAGAAGATTTAATTAAAGAAGAAGAAAAATATGATGGATATTACTCTATTGTTACCAGCGAATTTAAGATGAGTGATGCTGAATTACGTGATAAATATAGAGGATTATCTAAAATTGAAGAAACATTTAAAGTCACAAAAACTGAATTAGAAACTAGGCCTGTGTTTGTTTGGACAAAAGAACATATAGAAGCTCATTTCATTACCTGTTTTGTTTCATTAGTAATAGTAAGGCTTCTAGAAATTAAGACAAAAAACAAATATTCAGTAAGAAAATTAATTGATTCAATGGTTAATTTTTCCGCAGAATTAGATACCGAAAATATCTACAAATTATTTGGGGCTAACGATATAATCCTTGACTTAATTGACCAATATAATCTTAATGGTTTATTTAAAAAATACATGCCTAGAGAAAAAATTAAAAAAATTTTAAAATATTGAAAATTTTAAATATTACACAAGATACAAAAAATGCGTATTTCCTTATAAAATAAGGGATTACGCGTTTTTGCTGTAAAACTCAAGATAACAGAATGTTTTGTTTGTGACAATGCTTTTAATGAAAATAGTTATATATTATTTTTTTGGACTCGAAAAAGATAATTCAAATATTAATGAATTATCTTTTTTAGAATTATTTATTTATAATTGTTATTGTTATTGTATCACAACTAGAAACCATTGAACCAGGGTTATGACTATAACTACATACAGCACCATTACTTGTATTGCCATTTGGACAACTTGTTACATAATTACATTTAATGTTTAATTTATTATTATTTGCTGTATTTTTCATAATTGCACAAGTTTCACCGCCATTACTTCCAGCGCCACCAGCAGTAAATTTGTAAGTGTTACATGTAGGAGTGGATGGAGTATTTGTTCCATTACCTGAATTGTTTCCAGACGAATTAGAACCGCTTGAAGAATTTCCATTAGATGGTCTAGAAGTATTTGACGATGAACTAGAAGAACTATTTTTGTTTGATGAGCTAGATGTATTTTTATTAGATGTAGCAATAGTTATGGTTATTGTATCTCCTTTGGCTATTTGCGTGCCTGAGGCAATGCTTTGACTAATTACTTTACCGGAATCTACTTTGGTTGAATATTCTTCTTTAAATGAGCAAGAAATACCTAAATTATTACATTCGGTTTGGACTGTTGATTTTGTTTTGTTTTTGAAATCTGGTACGGTTATAGCAATTCCTTTAGAAACGTATACTGTAATTGTATCTTCTATGTTAATATTTGCACCTTCTTCGATAGAAGTTTTAATAATTTTATCTTTTTCTACATTATCATTGAATTCTTCTTTGATTTCGTATTTTATTCCGTTGGTGTCAGCCCAACTTTTGAAATCATTGATATTATCAAATTTTTTCATAGTTAATGGACCTTTTGAGAATATAACATCAACTGTAGTACCTTCTTCTATGATGTCTCCTTCTTTGTAATTACTTTCAATGACTCTACCTGATTTTATTTTGCTATCGTATCTGTCTGAATAGTTTATTTGAATGTTATTTTCTACCATCCATTTTGTAACATAGGCCATAGTTTTATTTTTTAAATCAGGCACTTTAATTTCTTTTCCTTTAGAAATTGTTAAGGTAATTTTATCATCTGGATTAACAGTTGTGCCTTCTTTTGGATTACTACTAATTACATGACCTTTTTCAACTTTGTCTGAAAATTCATATTTTAATTCATATAGGATGCCGTTTCTTCCTAAGTATACTGATGCTCTAAGTAGGCTTTGGCCTGTTAAATCTTTAAGTTTGATAGGGGATAGGGTATCTTTACTTCCTAAAGAGGCGGTAAAGATTATGGCATCGCTTCTTTTGATAGTTCCGGTTTTACTTTGTCTTATAATAGTATCTTTATCTACGTTTGTATTTTCTTCAAAATTGATAGCAACATTGTTTAAAAAGTTTTCTTCGACGAAATTTAAAACGTCATCAACATTCCAACCTGTCATATCGGCTAGGATAACATCTTTATTATAGTCTGGTCCGTTTGAAACAACAAAGTTAACGTTACTTAGATTTTTTGTTAAAGTTTCGGCTTTTTCGCTTTGACTTATGACACTATATTTTTTTGTAGTATCACTATATTCGAAGTCTTGGTCTGTTTTAACATTATTTTCTTCAGTCCAGTTAATTGCTTTTGTTAAGTTTTTGCTTTCGAAGTTTGGTAAGTAACTTTGTTTTGGTAAGTTTATTATATTTGTCATATATAGCCCATTAAAGGCGATTGCTCCAACGACAAGTAAAGATGTTATTATTGTTGGGGCAGATTTGTTTTTGAAAAATGACTTTTTAAAACTGATAAGAAAACAGGTAACAATGATTAGAAGAAAAAAAGCATTTATAATTTGATATATTTGATTTATCTTATTTGATGAATCAATTATTAGATAGAAGAAAGCAATTATGGTAATAACATATGTAATGGAAAGCAAAATGTTGGCGGCTTTTGGTTTAGTTATAGTTTCAGTATTTTCTATTTTTGCTTGATTTTCTCTTTTTCTTGGATTTTTATATATGTTTTTTTTGTTGTCTTCAAATAAAATATTTTTTAATTCTTTTCTTTTTTCATCTAATTCTTTTTCTTTTTCAAGTTGTTTTTCTTTTAATTCTTCTTCAAATTTTTTTCTTTCAGTTCTTGACGTGTACGCAGTATTATTCATGTTTTTATTTTCCATATTATCACCTATAATAATTATACATGAAACGGGAAATTATTAATATATTTTTGGGATTTATTTTTCTTTTATTTGACTATTTTTGACAAAGAAAAAAGATGTTTTATACATCTTTATGCTATGTGACGTTTTATTCCCATCTTTGACACTTTTAAGAAAAAATACAGGATTAGGCTTTATAAAACCTAGTTTTTTTTATTATTTAGTATTGCGTACTTAATTCGTAAGTGATATAATGTAATTAAGGTAGTGATGTTATGAGACTTAAAATGACCAAAACAAAAAGTAATACTACTTATTGTATTATTGGTGACTATAAAAATTCTAAAGGCAAAAGATCCTCTTATGTTTATGAAGCATTGGGCAATGATGAAAAATTAAAGGAGCGTTTTGGTTCAGAACATACTATGGACAAACTGCAAGAATATATCAATTCTTTAAATCAAATGATAAAAGATGGTAAAGAACTTCCAGTTCATATAACTTTAAATCCAAATAAGCAAATTGAAAAAGATATTAATCGTGCCTTTTTTTCTGGACATATATTTTTAAGAAAAATTTACTATGATTTAGGAATTGATAAAATCTGTGAAAATATTAAAAAGAAATACAAATTTACTTTTGATATAAATAAGATAGTTGAATGTTTACTCTATTCACGTATTATATGGCCATCATCTAAACTATCTACATTTGAACAATCTAAACAATTAATTGGAAGTTATGATTTTGAATTACAACACGTTTATAGAACCTTATCCTATCTATCAAAAGAGATAGATAATATTCAAAAAGAATTATTTGATTACAGTAATAAAATAATTGATAGAAATTATAAAGTCATATATTATGATTGTACAAACTACTTCTTTTATACAGAGGAAAACGATTTTCAAAGGTATGGTATAAGCAAACAACATCAACCACATCCACTTGTACAAATGGGATTATTTATGGATGCAGATGGATACCCTTTTGCCATGAATATAAATCCTGGTAATACTTCTGAGACTAAAACTATGATTCCAACAGAAAAAGAATTTTTGAAGAAATACAATATGAAAGGCAGTAATATAATTGTATGTACCGATGCAGCTATGTGTACTGATGAAATTAAAAAGTTTAATGTTAAAGAAGGTAGAGGCTTTGTAATAACTCAATCAATAAAAAAATTAAGTGATGAACTACAAAAGTTCGCTTTAGATAAAAATGGATGGCGTATTTTAGGAAATTTGATGGATATTTACAATTTGGAAGATATTGAAAAAAATGAAGAGCTTAAAAAGAAATATTACAATACTATTTTTTATAAAGAAATAGAATGTGAAACCAAATCAGTTAAACAAGCTTTAATAGTAACCTTTTCATTTAAATACCAAGCATATCAACATAAGCTCAAAACCCATCAATTGGAAAGAGCCAGAAAAATGGTTGAAGAAGCTAATAGGAAAAACAAAAATGTTACAAAGAAAAAAGATATTGAAAAAATTAAATCTAGTAAAAATCAAAATGACCCTAAAAGATTTGTCAAAGAAATAAAGACCACTGATACAGGAGAAGTTGCTTGTAATATAGAATATATAATTGATGAAGAGATTTATAAAAATGAAGAAAAATATAATGGCTTATACGGAATAACAACAAATTTAATTGATGACACCGAGACAATTATCAAAGTTATGAATGGTAGATGGGAAATAGAAGAATCGTTTAGAATTATGAAAGATGACTTCGATTCTGGGACAGTACACTTATCAAGAGAAGATAGAATCAAAGGCCATTTTATAACTTGTTTTTTAGCCTTATTTATTTACAGATATTTAGAACATAAATTAAATGACAAATATACAGTTAGTGAAATAATATTAAAACTACAAGAAATGAAATTATTAGAACATAAAGGAAAAGGTTTTGAGCCAATACAAACTAGAGATAATTTAACTGATGATTTACACAGCTTTTTAGGCATTAAAACAGACACAGAAATAATAACTTATAAAAAAATTAAAAAAATTTTTGATGAACAAGAAAATAAAATTTAGGTACGCATTTTTTCTGAAATTAAAAAGTCCTATTTTCCCTTGAAATTAAAGGGATTAGGACTTTTTAATTTCTTACAAGTGTCAAACTTGAGATTATACATGAAACGGGAAATTATTAATATATTTTTGGGATTTATTTTTCTTTTATTTGACTATTTTTGACAAAGAAAAAAGATGTTTTATACATCTTTATGCTATGTGACGTTTTATTAATTTTAATGCTTTTGTACGATATGGTTTATGAGTTAATGGGTTATTCATTTTTGTGTCTATGGTTGCTAGTGTAACATTGTCTTTTCTTGCTGATAAATCTTGTAGATATTCTTTTGGTATGAAAGCGTCGTCTTTTGAGTAAATGATTAGTGTTGGAACATTAATTTTTTCAATAGCTACTTTAGCGAGCTGTTGAGTTTTGTTAAAAACAATTAATGATTTTATTTTATCATTATTTGTTTTAGTTTTTTGTTCGCCATATGGTCTTTGCAAAGTTGATTTTATTTTTTCATTTTTTTGTTTTTCTAGTTCTTCTTCAGTATAATTTCCGAATTGTGGGGAAATTAGAATTAAACTTTTTACCTTAGGGGTTTTTGCTGTTGTTAAAACTCCTAAGTTACATCCCATTGAGTGACAGATTAAATTAGCTGGTTGTCCCATTGGGTTAGCTTTTCTAAAACTGTCTTGAAGTGCAACGTTTAAGTTTCTGGTTGATGTTAAAGGTAATGTTGCGTAATTTTCAAAAACAGGAGTTAGACTAACATTATTTTCTTTGAAAAATCTTTTAATTTCATCTAATTCATTAATATCGGTTAATAATCCTTTGTAATATAAATTGTACATTTTTATTCCTCCTTTAGTTATTTTATTATAACATGCGGCGGACAACGTCCGCAACCTAAAAAATCTTAAGCATAAACTTAAGACTTTTTTAAGCAAACCACTATTCAAACGTTTGCTAAAGCAGTATAATAACTGCCACGAGCTTTATATCTCAATATGATTATCGGAAGCTACGTCTTTTAAAAAAGATTTCCTTCCAGAGCAGTGACGTTGTTTAGGAGTGATTTGCTATGAATATATTAAAACAAAATGAAAAAAATATCAAGGGGATTTTGACAGGTTTTGATAGAATTGTTATTAATGGCTTTTCTAGGCAGTTAAATAACTGTCGTCAATTTCTTTTTTACATGATTCAAAATAATTGTGATTTAGTAAATTTTAATGATTTTGCTTTAGAACATACTAATTCTTTATGTAACCATATTGATAATATTATTAAAGAAAATAATATACCTTATAAATATATTAATTCTTCAAAATCAAGTAAAAACGAAATAGCTAGAAAACTTTATGAAGAAAATCCAGTTAATGAAGGACTAGTATGTGCCATTGCTTCCATGGAAGTTTGTGATACTATGACTGTTAAAGGTAATAAACAAACTCAAAAATTAGAAGTTACTAGGCGTTCTACTAAATGTAAGCATTATTATCTATATATGATTGACAAAGATTTTGGCTGGATGTATTTAAAAATTCAAACTTGGTTTCCTTTTAATGTTCAAATTTATTTGAATGGTAGAGAATATATTTGTAAACAGTTAGATAAAGAAAATATCCATTATGAAAGATATAATAACTGTTTAATAGATATAGATGATATTGAAAAAGCTCAAGAAATTTCTGACCATCTTCATAATATGAATTTAGAAAGAAAGTTTGATGGTATAGTTTCTAAATACAATAATATACTTCCTAGATTTGAAAAACATTTAGGTCATGGATACTTTTGGACTGTATTTGAATGTGAATATGCGACCGATATTATGTTTAAGACAAGGGAACATTTAGAAAATATTTTCCCGTCTCTAGTCGAAAAAGCATTCTTTACTTTCAAATGTGATGACATTATGAGTTTCTTTGGAAGAAAGCTTCATCATTTGTTTCAGGGAGAAGTAGTCTCCGATTCTAGAAAACGTTATCAAGGATTTCGTATTAAACACAAGATGAAGTCTAATCAAATTAAAATGTATGATAAATATTCTTGTTTAAGAATTGAAACAACCATCAATGATCCTCATGAATTCAAAATTTGGAAATACAAATATGATGAAGATACTGGTGAAGCTATAGATGGTAGTGGTCATTGGGTCCCTATGGGTAAAAGTATATCTAATTTATATAGATATGCCGAAGTCAGTAAAGCTACTAATACAAGATATATAAATGCTTTACCTAATGCAGTTGATACTGTTACTCCAGTAAAAGAAATTGAAAGCATTTCTAAAACTATCATCGTTAATGATAGAAAAGTTAGTGGATTTAATATTTTATCTAAAGATGATTCTAATCTTTTAGATGTTATTGCTTCTGGAGACTTTATTGTAAATGGTATTACTAATAAAACTTTAAGATGTAGATATTTTAAAAATGAAGACATTAATTCTATAAGAATTAGAAATAAAACAACTAGATTATTAAGCAAATTAAAAAGTCATGGTATTTTAAAGAAAGTAAACCATTCTTCAAAATATTATGTTACATCTAAAGGTAGAAAAATTTTAAATTCTATTATTTCTTTTAAAAACATTGATTTGCCTTTAATCTATAATCAATAATCTAATTCTATATTTGTATTTTAAAAAGCCGTTTTACACCGGCTTATCTTTGCGTGGAATATCAAATATTCTTGCTATTTTTGATTGTTTTTAGATATAAATATCATAAATATGTGATTATGATACAAAATATTCTTTTTTATTTTAAAGTTGGTGGTAAATTTTATGCTTTTTTGTTATACTTATTATGAGAAGTGTTGATAATTGGAGGGTTTATTGTGAAACATCGTGTGAGATATTGTGATTTATTGAGATTTATAGCAATTATTTCGGTTATTTTGATACATGTGGTTGCTGATTTTAGACAGTTATATTTACTAGAAAATAGAAATTATTATTTTTTATTTACAATAGTAGATAGCTTGGCAAGAACTGGTGTGCCTTTATTTTTTATGTTTACGGGGATGTTTTTGCTTAATAGTAAAAAGGAAGAAAAATATAGTGAATTTGTTAAAAAAACAATTAAGAAATTAGTTATTCCACTTATTGCTGTGTCATTTATTTATTATATATATGATTGTTGGGCTTTAGAAAGTACTTCATTTTCTTTATTTGATTTTGTTACAGGACTTTATAGTAATAAAATTAAGTATCATTTGTGGTATATGTATAGTATTATTTTAATTTATTTATTAATACCATTTTTGAGGGTAGGGATTCAACATTTAAAGAAAAAGGAACTTAGAAATTTAATTATTTTAATATTTGTATTAGGTTTTTGTACATCTACTTTGACTCAATTTTGTACTTATTTTGAGCTTCCAACTTTTGAGGGAATTAGTTATCCTACAATTTTAACACAAATTAATTATTTATTTTTAGGTTATTATTTATATAAATATAAGGTGGCAGAAAGATTAAGAAGACCGCTTTATGTACTTGGTATTATTTCGTTTATATGTATACCAATTTTAGATTATATTTTAATGACAGGTGTACGTTGGGAGCCATTTTCACCGCCCGAGAGAATTTTTCCGTTTTTTATGACGATTGCTTTATTTGTTTTTGTTAAGGAAAATTACGATAAGTGGCTTGTAAGTGAGAAGTTAGAAAAATTTTTTGCTTTATTGGCATCTCTTTCTTTGCATATTTATTTGTTACATGTACTTGTATTAGAATTTTCTCGTAAGGTTATTTATTATTTTATAACTCCAGTAGGGTTATGGCAAAATTTATTGATGTTTATATGTTTACTTTTAATTACGAGTGTAGGGACCTTTGCTTTGTCTTATACTCTCAAAAAAATTATTTTGTTTTGTAAAGAAAAAGTGAATAAAAAAATTGATAATAGTTTGGTTAGTGTTTAAGGATGAGTGATTTTAATGAAAAAAATATCTTTGGTTGTTCCTTGTTATAATGAACAAGAGGTTATTAATTTATTTTATGATGAAATTCAAAAGATAAAAAATGAATTTGAAGAAGTAGAGTTTGAAATTATATTTGTTAATGATGGTTCTAATGATAAAACTTTAGAATTAATGCGAAAATTAGCTGAAAATAATGATGTTAGATATATTTCTTTTTCGCGTAATTTTGGTAAAGAGGCGGCAATGTATGCTGGACTTGAAATATCTACTGGTGATTATGTGGCTATTATGGATGCTGATTTACAAGATCCACCAGTTTTATTGAAAGAGATGTATGAGATTTTGGAATCCGGTGAATATGACAGTGTGGCAACAAGGAGAGTGACTCGTAAAGGAGAACCTGCAATAAGAAGTTTTTTTGCAAGGTTATATTATAAAATAATAAACAAAATTTCTAAAACAGAAATAGTTGATGGGACACGTGATTTTAGGTTAATGACTAGACAAATGGTTAATGCTGTTTTGGAAGTAAGAGAATATAATAGATTTTCTAAAGGTATTTTCTCTTGGGTTGGTTTTAGAACTAAATGGATTGAATATGAGAATGTTGAAAGAGTTGCAGGGGAGACAAAATGGTCTTTTTGGAAGTTATTTTTATATTCTTTAGATAGTATTGTTGCTTTTTCAACTGCACCATTATCAATTGCGTCTGTAATGGGAATTTTATTTTGTTTTATTGCATTTTTTATGATAGTTTTTGTGATTGTTAGGACTCTTATATATGGTGACCCAACGAGTGGTTGGCCAAGTATGGTATGTATTATGTTTTTTATAGGAGGGGTTCAACTTCTTTGTGTGGGAATTATTGGACAATATTTATCTAAAACTTATTTAGAAGTAAAAAAAAGGCCAATATATATAATTGCTGAGACTGAGAAAGATAAATTAAAAATTAAGGAGGATGAAGTTAATGGTAGATAAAATCAAGAAATTATTTAATACAAAGATATCGTCAAAGAATTTGTATAGAATTGCTTTATGCGCATTTATTGTATCTTTAATTCCGTTAGTGGTTATTGCTTTTTATAATTTCCCAAGTGCAGATGATTATAGTTTTACTATAGATATTTATAAAGCACTTAATAGTGATGGATTGCTTGGATTTATTAAAGCGATTTTTGATAATGTTAAACATTTTTATTTTAATTGGCAAGGAACGTTTACAGCAATTACAATTATGTCTATGCAACCATCTTTATTTGGTGTTGAATGGTATTTTTTAACAACATTTATTCTTTTAGGATTCTTTATTTGGGGAACTTTTTATTTGTGTAAGGTAATATGTAATGATTATTTAAAGTTAGATAAGTATTATTATAAGATAATTGCTATTTTGATTTTAACAGTATGTATTCAAGGATTGCCATCGTTAGTACAAGGATTTTATTGGTGGAACGGGGCAATTTATTATACACTTTTCTTTTCATTTTCTTTATTTCAAATTGGTCATATCTTAAAATATTTGAAATATGGTAAGAGGAAAAATTATATTTTAGCTTTAATATTAACTTTTATGGTTGCTGGTAGTAATTATGTAACTGTTTCTAACCAAGTTATTATGATGAGTATTTTACTTATTTATTTGTTTGTGAAGAAACATCCTAAAAGATATCAGATGCTTGGTTTGCTCGGAGTTTTGTATATTACGGCTGGATTCAATATGCTTGCACCAGGTAATTCAGTGAGACAATCACAAAATACTAATATGGGATTATTTTCAGCAATTTTCGCTTCTATAGAAGCTTTTACTGGAAACGTTGTTGGTTGGTGTAATTTTTATAATTTGGCTTATATTTTAGCGGTTGTTTTGCTTTTATCTAAGTCATATGAGAAAGTTAATATTTCTTTTAAGCATCCTTTTGCAATAACGATACTTATTTGTGGAATCTTATCAGCTTTATATATGGCACCGCTTTATGCAATGTCTAATACTGGAGCTGGAAGACTTTTAAATATTATATATTATAGTTATATTTGGGGTTTTATTATTCTTATTTATTATTGGGTTGGTTATTTTAGAAGTGTTTTGTTTACAGATAAGAAATTAAAGAAAGTTGAAAATGATTTTAGTACTATTTTGTTTAATAAGGGAAATGTGTTTCTTGGTATGTTTGTTTTAGTTAATGTGATGTGGATTTTTGGTTATCATGATAATATTTCTTCTTATGTAGCTTTTAGGTCAATTAAAAATGGTGAAGCAGCTCAGTATAAAACCGAGATGAATGAAAGATATGATTTATATTTGGATAAGGACGTTGATGTGGTTAAAGTTAAACCTTTAACTGTACGCCCTAAGGCGATATTTTCTTCAGATATTACGGTTAATCCTGATTATTGGGTAAATGATGCGGTTAGACAATATTTTGGCAAGAAGAAAGTTTATGTGGAGGAGTAGATGATTTAGATGAAGATTTTATATGTAGTTATACCTTGTTATAATGAAGAGGCAGTTTTAGAAGAAACGACTAAACAAATTAGTAAAAAAATGCAAGAACTTATAATAAATAAAAAAATTAATAAGCAAAGTAGAGTTTTATATGTTGATGATGGTTCTAAGGATAACACTTGGAGTTTGATTGAAAAAATTCATAAAGATAATTCTTTGTTTTGTGGGTTTTCGCTTTCTAGAAATAGGGGACATCAAAATGCTTTATTAGCTGGTTTAATGTATGCAAAAAAAGAGGCAGATGTAGTTATAAGTATGGATGCTGATTTACAAGATGACATTAATGCGATAGATGAAATGCTTGATAAGTTTTATGCAGGCTGTGATGTGGTTTATGGAGTTAGAAGTAGTAGGAAAAAAGATACATTTTTTAAAAGAACTACGGCTTTAGGATATTATAAGTTCCTAAAGTTTATGGGTGTTGAAATTGTCTATAATCATGCAGATTATCGTTTAACTTCTAAAAGAGTTTTGGATGAGTTGGAAAGATATGATGAAGTAAATTTGTTTTTGCGTGGCGTTTTTCCATTAATTGGTTTTAAACATGATGTTGTTTATTATGAAAGACATGAGAGATTTGCAGGTGAATCTAAATATCCGCTTAAGAAGATGCTTCATTTTGCTTGGGACGGTATTACGTCTTTTAGTATAAAACCAATAAGAATGGTTTTAACGGTTGGAATTATAATGTTTATTATTAGTTTGTTTGTAATGATTTATTGTTTAATTATTAAATTATGTGGTTCTGCTGTATCTGGATGGACATTTATTGTTTGTTCTATTTGGCTTTTGGCAGGTGTGCAGATGCTTTCTATTGGTTTAATAGGTGAATATATTGGAAAAATTTATGGGGAAACTAAACATAGACCGAAATATATTATAGATAAAATTTTGAAATAATTTTTGTTGTAATTTATTAAAAAGCCTTTATTGGCTTTTTATTTTATATATGATATAATGAATAAGACAATATATTACATTTTTTGAAAGGTGGATAATAATGGATTATGATTTTATTGTTGTGGGTGCAGGTTTTGCAGGTGCAACGATTGCAGAGAGGATTGCTAATGGTTTAAATAAAAAAGTATTAGTAATTGATAAAAGAGATAACATTGGGGGAAATATGTATGATTATATTGATGAAAATGGTATTTTAGTTCATAGATATGGTCCACATTTATTCCATACAAATTTAGAGAATGTTTATAATTATTTGAAACAATTTGGTGAGTGGTTTTTTTATGAACACAGAGTTCTTGGTAAAGTTAATAATAAAATTGTACCAATTCCTTTTAATATTATTTCTATTGAAAAGAGTTTTGATAAAGATAAAGCTAATAAGTTAATTTCAATTTTAAAAAATGATTTTGGTATGGAAAAGAAAATACCAATATTGGAACTTCGTAAGTATCCGGATAAGGATATAAATGAACTTGCGGAGTATATTTATAAAAATGTATTTTTATATTATACAATGAAACAGTGGGGACAAATGCCAGATGAGATTGATCCTAATGTTACAAATAGGGTTCCAGTGTTTATTTCGAAGGATGACCGTTATTTTCAAGATAAATATCAGTTTATGCCTAGGGGTGGGTATACAAAAATATTTGATAAAATGTTAGATAGTAATAATATTGAGATTAGATTAGGCGTGGATGCAAAGGATATTTTGTCGGTTAAAAATGATAAAATATATTTTGAAGGTAAAGAGTATAGTGGTAAAGTCATTTATACTGGCGCACTTGATGAGTTTTTTGATTATGAATTTGGGTCTTTACCTTATAGGTCTTTAGAATTTGAATTTGAAACGATTAATAATGAATATTTTCAAGAGGTTGGAACAGTTAATTATCCAACTAAGGAAGATAAATTTACAAGAATTACTGAATTTAAACATATGACAATGGAAAACGCAAAAACAAAAAAGACTACAATCATGCGTGAATATCCTTGCGTTTATGATAGAAACAGTGATAAAGCAAATATTCCATATTATCCAATAGTTAATGATGATAATATGAGCTTATATAATAAATATTTAGAGAAAGCTTCTAAAATTAATAATTTTTATTTGATAGGAAGGCTTGCTCAATACAAGTATTTTAATATGGATTTGGTTATTAATGAAGCATTAAAATTATTTGAAAAATTAAAGGAGGAAAATGATGGCTAAAGTATCAATTATTGTTCCTATTTATAACGTTGAAAAGTATTTGTCTAAATGTTTAGATAGTTTAATTAATCAGACATTTAAAGATATTGAAATTTGGGCAATTAGTGATGGTTCACCTGATAATAGTGTATCAATTATTAAAGAATATGCTAAAAAAGACGACAGAGTTAAATGTATTGAAAAAGAAAATGGAGGATATGGCTCTGTTTTAGAGTATGCTATTAAAAATATTACGACTGAATATTTCTTGATTTGTGATCCAGATGATTGGTTAACTGAAGATGCTATTGAGATTCTTTATAAGGCGGCAGATAAATATGAATTAGATTTTGTGCGTGGGGCTTATTATAATGTTTATTCAAATGATGGTGAAAAAGAATTTCAAAGTGGTATGACTTATCCTAATGTTTTTAAACCAGAGGCAAATAAAGTGTATACTGATGATATAAATAGATTTTTGTTTATGTCTGATAGTCCACATGCAAAACTTTATAAAACAAGTTTAGCTAAACATATCAAATTTCCTCATAAGGTAAGTTATACTGATGGAATTTTACATAAATTATATATTCCAGTTATTAAAAGTGCGATGTATATTGATAAGCCACTTGCTTATTATCTCGTTGATAGAGAAGGCAATACGGTTACAGATGCTAAACCTAAAATAGCTGATGATCATAAAGCAGTTTTTGATTCTATGATGGAACAGTATTATACTTTAGAAGGAAATAAAGAAATGTTACTTTACCGTTATTTCCTACAGTATGTTTATATGAATTCGGAAATAGCAAGAATTGCTGATGAAAAAATATATAAACAAAAAAGAGAACTTGCATTTGATATGCTTAAAGTGCTATCAAAAAATCGTTCAGAGATTTATCCTTATTTAAAATATGAAACATCTCGTAAAAGAACAGCTTATAAATTACTTTTAAATCCATTAACTTCTAGAATAACATTTTTATATTTTTCTAAGAGAATATATAATAATTTACATGGTGGTAAATAATGAAAAAAAGCAGAGTTTCAGTTAATTACATTTATAATGTTTTATATCAAATTTTAACATTCTTAACTCCTATTATTACGGCTCCTATTTTGACTAGAACATTAGGAGCTTCTAATATTGGAATTTATGATTATACTTATTCTGTAGTTAATTGGTTTATTTTGTTTGGAATGCTTGGTGTAACTTTATATGGTAATAAAGAGATTGCTAAAGCATCAACGACTAATGATAAAAATGTGATATCAAAAGTTTTTAGTCAAGTTTTTACTATGCAAATGATTACCGTATTTTTGTCTTTAATATTATTCCTTATTATTTTTGGTTTTACAAATTTTGAATATAAAGAAGTTTATTTGTTTCAAGGAATTTTAATCTTTGCAAATGCATTTGAAATTTCTTGGTTATATGTAGGATTAGAAAATTTTAAACGTGTTACTATTCGTAATTTTATAATAAAAATTATTACTGTTCTAGGAATAATCTTCTTGATTAAAGACACAAATGATTTAATTTTATATACAATATTAATTGGTATTACAACTTTATTTGGTTGCCTTTCTTTATTTGTTAATATTAAAGATATTGTACATTATGTAAGACCAACATTTAAGGAAATTATAGGCCATATTAAAGGTTCTTTGGTTTTATTTATTCCGCAGATAGCTACAAGTGTTTATTCAATTTTTTCAAAAACTATGATTGGAATGTTATATCCAAATATTGATGAGGTTGGTTTTTATAATTATGCATATAAATTAATTACGATGGTTTTATATTTAGTTACAACTATCGGAACGGTGATGCTTCCTCATGTGGTTAGTACTATTGCATCTGGACAAGAGGAAAAGGCGAAAGATATGACTAATAAAACCTTAAAGATTGCATTATGTTTATCTTTTCCACTTGCTATTGGTTTTGCTGTTATAGCTCCATATTTTATACCATGGTTTTTAACTGAAGAATTTACTAAAACTGGATATATGATTTCTATTTTAGCACCTACGATTATTTTTATTTCAGTTACTAATGTTTTTGGAACACAATATTTAATACCTTTTGATAAGGTAAGGCAATATACTATTTCGATAGTGTGTGGAAGTGTTGTTAATATAATCAGCAATTTAATTTTAATACCTAAATTGGGTGGTTATGGTGCGGCAATAAGTGCAGTTATAACAGAATTTTCTGTCTTAGTAGTTCAGTATATATTTGTTCATAAGATATTTCAATTTGATGGAGTTTTATCTAAGGCAATTAAATATTTTGCCTCAGCTGTAATAATGGGGGCTATTTTGTTTGTGATTGGTCATTATATGGGTATTGGTTTACTTACTAATATTGTACAATTTGTTGTTGGAGTTATTATTTATTTGATAATTTTATTTATTACAAAAGATGAAATATTGACATTTTTGTTTCAAAAAACAAAAGAAATGGTTTTAAGAAAATAGTTAGGATGATTATATGAAAATTAGTGTGATTGTTCCAGTTTATAATGTTTATGATTATTTGGACAAGTGTTTAAATTCTTTGGTTAATCAAAGTGATAATGATTTTGAAGTTATAATTGTAAATGATGGTTCGACGGATAATAGTCAGGAAATTATTGATAAGTATGTGAGTGAGAATGCTAATATGAAATCTTTTATTAAAGAAAATGGTGGGCTTTCTTCTGCTCGTAATTATGGTCTTTCTAAGGCAACAGGAGAGTATGTACTATTTTTGGATAGTGATGATTACTATGAACCAAATACAATTGAAATTATGAAAAAGGAAGCATTATCTGGCGATGATATAATTATTTTTAGAATATTTATTGATGAAAATAATGAGATAAAAAAGAGTATGATTGAGATGGAAAAGTTTATTTTTAATGATAACATTTCACCATCTAAACGATTACTTTTATATAATCCGTCGGCTTGTGATAAGATGTTTAGAAAGAGTTTATTTGATAATATTTCTTTCATTACAGGCAAATATTATGAAGATTTAGGAACAATACCATTACTTGCTATATATACTGATAAAATTAAGTTTACTGATTATTATTTGTATCATTATTTTAAAAGAGAAAATTCAATTATGAATAAAATTAATTATAATACTAAATTAGAAGATATTTTCTTTATTGTTAATCGAATTACGGTTTGGTATGAAGAAAATAATTTAGCTAATGAGTTTAAAGAGGAAATTGAATATATATATATTCATCATTTACTTAGGGCTGCAAGTATTAGATTTTTAAATTATGAAAGATATGATATGATTGATAAAATTAGAAAAATTATGAAAGAGAAATATCCTAATTTTACTAAAAATAAATATTTTAAAAAATATGGTTTTAAAAGAAAATTAATGTGTAGATTAATATATAAAGGAAATTATAATTTGATTAAGAAATTAAGAGGAATATAGGTGGTATTTATGCAAAATAAGATTTTTAACAAATGGTTACCGATATTTATTTTTATACAGCCATTGTTTGATGTATTAACATCATTTATGACGGTTGTTGGTATAAGTGTTACTGTTGGAATTTTAGTAAAGATGTTGATACTATTTTTAATGAGTATTTATTTGATTTTTTTTGATAAATATAAAAGACACTATAATTTTATTTATTTTGGTTTGATTATTGTTTTATGTTTAGGAAATATGTATTTTAATTTAGATATTTTAAAATCTCATTTTTCTGAGTATGCCGGATATTTAATGAAATATGTGTATTTTTCTTTAGTTTTACTATATTTTATTAAGTGGTATAAGAATGGCAATTCTATTAAATTACATGAATTTCGTTTACCGTTTTTTATTTTAGCTTTAGTTTTTTTCCTTTCTTGGATAACTGATACGGCTTTTGATACTTATTTACCTAATAGTGGAAAAGATGGTTCTTCTGGTTGGTTTTTTTCAGGAAATGAAATTGGGGCTTTACTTAGTATAATTTTTCCTATTGTTTTATTTAATGGATTACATAATCCAAACAGTCACAAGTGGGAGAATATTTTAACTATTATTATTGGTATTGCTTTACTTTTACTTGGTACAAAAGTTGGATTACTTGGATATTTTATTACTATTGTTGGATATTTAGTTTATCGTCTTATTGCTTTTAAAAAGATAAAATTAGATTCTAAATTTTTTATAGTTTTAATTTGCTTATGTATTTCTGGTTTAATGTGGCCTAATATTCCAGCTGTTTACAATACAGCCCAACGATATGAAAGCTTAGAAATTGACGATGAAATGATTACTGATGTAGAAAGAGATGAAAGAATTAATTTCTTGATTTATAGTGGTCGTAATGGTTATATTGCTAAAATGGTACAATTACGTAAAGATATTTCAATTGGCGAAAGATTATTTGGTAAATTTTATGAACGAGAAGATAAAACTTTATTTATTACTGAGCAAGATCCTTTTGATATTTATTTCTTGTTTGGGATATTAGGAATTATTATTTTGTTTGTTCCTTTGTTATATGTTTTATTTAGCTCTTTGAAAATTTGTTTTAAAGAGATTAAGATTAGATTCTTTGATATTGAGACTGCTATGTGTTTGCTTAGCATTATTTTAGCGCTTGGAGTTTCAACTATGTCTGGACACACTTCATTAGCGCCATCTGTTAGTACTTTTATGATTTTGATTCTTGTTAATTTTTATATTAGATGTAGAGAATCTCTTGATGAAGATGGCAAAGTAAGAGTATTGATTGGTACTGTACATATGGAAATTGGTGGCATTGAGAAGACATTAGTTAATCTACTTAAGAGAATTGACTATAAAAAGTATAAGATTGATGTATTTTTGTTAAAACCAGAAGGGGCATTTTTAAAATATTTACCACAGAATGTTAATATTATTACTCCTTATGACGGAAGTGTTATGCGGCGAATAGTGCTTAGTAATAATATTGTTTGTAAAGCTATAAAACATTTATTATTTAATTATTATACTGGTTCTTGGTTTTCAACTAACAAAAAATATGATGTAGCTATTTCTTATGCCGGTTATTATCCATTTGTTGATTCTTATATTGGTTCTAGTATTGCTTCAAAGAAACTTATTTGGTTGCATACAGATATTGATTATGCTTATAAACATGATGAGAAATATCGTAAGAAATTTGATCGCACTAAATTTAAGTATGATAAATTTGATATAATTGTTGGTGTTAGTGAGGGCGTCAAAGAAAGTTTTGAGAAGGTTTTACCTGAATATAAGTCTAAAACTACTTATATATGGAATATTATTGATTTTGCTTTAAATAGTGAAAAAAGCTCTGTTACACTTGATGGGAAATACAATATTGTATGTATAGGTAGATTATGTAAACAGAAACGTTTTGATAAAGTTGTTGAGGTTGCTTCTACTTTACCTAGTGATGTAAAAATTTATATTGTAGGTGGAGGAGAGTTATTTGATTCTTTGCAACATTTAATTAAAGAAAAAGGACTTGAAGATAAAGTTATATTATTGGGTGAATGCCAGAATATACAATCTATATTAAAACAAGCGAATTTGCTACTTTCAGTTTCTGATTATGAAGGATTACCGACAGTTTTAATGGAATCACTTATTTGCATGGTGCCAATTGTTGCGACAGAAGTTTGTGGTAATACAGATATTTATAAATATATTGCTCCTAAAGGTAGTATGACAATTTGTAAAAATAATATCCCATCTATATCTAAAACGATAATTAAAGTTTATAACGGACCTAAACATAAGCGTTTTAAATTTGATTTGAATAATTATAATAAAGAAAATATGAATAAGTTTTATAAGACTATAGGAGATTAGTTTGAAAAATAAAAATAGAAATTATTGCACGACAAAAAGAGTTTTAGTTCACCAAATTTTAGAAATTTGGAGAAATTAAACAATAAGTTCTTTGAAAATAGTTTAATTATTTGCAGGATTAAGATTAAGGATAGAAGTATCTATTCCAAGTTTAGATAATGTTTTAATAGCATTATCAATAATTTGTTCACGTTTAGATTCGAAAACAGCTTCGGGAATGTCTGAATAATTAATATCAATGGGATTAAAAGTTTCACCAGTTTGAAAAATTTTATAAATACAAGTAAGCATCATTCTAGCAATAGCAATAATAGCTTTCTTGTGTCCACGTCTTTTCCTAATTTTAAGATATTTGTTTCTAAAGTATGGTTCTTTAGTAGATTTAATAGCCGCATTGGCACACTGAACTAAAATAGGTTTAAGATAAACTCCGGCTCGAGAAACTTTGGTAGATTTCTTCTTACCGGCACTCTCATTATTTTGAGGGGTAAGACCAGCCCAGTTACAAAGCTTTTTAGAAGTGGAAAAAGCAGACATATCAATACCTATTTCAGAAACAATGACCTTGGCAGAGTTATCAGAAATACCAGGAACAGTTTTAGCTAAATCTACATATACTTGATATTCAGAAGAAATTAATCTGTCTACTTCTTCGTCGATAGAGGAAACAGTATTTTGAATTGATTCCAAATGAATTCTAGAAGATTTAATTTTAACAATAGTAGAATCAGGTATACAAAAACCTTTGATTGATGTTATAATATCATCAGATTTTGTTTTAGCGGATTTACAAAGAAGAGTTTTAATAACTTCTTCATTAAAATTTTCGGGTTTATCTAAAGATAAAATATAATCAAGTATATTGGAAGCAGATTTACCAAAGATATCTGATAAGACAGAATCTAAAGTAATATTAGAGATGGTAAGAGAATTTTGAATACGGTTTTTTTCAGAAGAAGCCATATTAACAAGCTTAACGCGATATCTTAAAAGTTCTCTTAAACATCTAGTAGATTTAGGTGGAATAAAAGACTGTGGACAAAGATCATGTTTGAATAAATCGGTAATCCAAATAGAATCTTTCTTATCAGTCTTTTTTCCTTTGACCGCTTTAATATATTTTGGATTAGCGACAACAACATTGAAATCATCTTCTAAAATATTAAATATAGGAATCCAATACTTACCAGTAGATTCCATACAAACATCATGACAATTGTTAGATATTAGCCACCTTTTAAAAGAATTAATATCTTTGTTATGTGTATAGAAGTTTTTGGTTTGATAAGTAGTTATTCCATGATTATCAGTAGTACCAATAGAAGCAACAATGAATCTCTTGTGAACATCAACACCACAGCAAATAGGACGAACTATTTTAAGCATAAAAACAACTCCTTTAAAATGTAAATAATAAAGAAGCATTGACTGAAAATCCAGGCACTGAACATCAAGGATAATTCCAATGATTAGTTTACGGACTCGAAGTACCACTTATTTGTGCTTGAGAAGGATAATCTACACATGTTAAAATACAGACTTATTGTCAAAGAGGTGACAATTTCTACTCACCTCGCCGTGCTTTGTAGTTGCTTCTTTAAATTTACAATGAGATATTATATATTAAAAATTAAAATAAATAAAATATTTTTCATAGCGATTTGTGTCGGAGCGACATAGTCGCGAACGAAATGGAGGTTAAAATGAAAAAAATGATAATTTATATGCCAAAATTGTCGATTGGTGGTATGGAAAAGGCTCTGATTAATTTACTTAATTATAGTTCTTTGACTAAAAAATATCATATTACACTTTTTCTTGGATATTTAGTTCAAAAAGAATATTTAGATATGGTGCCTAAAGATGTTGAAGTTTATTTGTGTTGTAAAGGTAAATGGAATATTTTTGGCAAGATAATTACTTATTTTAAAATGATGCTTAAAAAATTAAAGGTTAGTTTGAAATTTGAAAAATATGATGTTGCTATTTCTTATGCATATCAACATCCTATTTTGGCTAGTTTAGCAAGAAAGAGTTCTGAAAATAATATTATGTTTATTCATAATAATTTAAGATTAAAATACGGTGATAATTCAAAGCGTGTTAAGAAAATGAAATTTGATAAGTTTAATAAAGTTGTTTGTGTTAGTAACGATGCTATGGAAGCTTTTATGGAATTATATCCAAATTTTTGTGGTAAAATAATAGTTGTTAATAATTTATTAGATGGTAAAAGCATCATTGAAAAATCTTTAGAGAAAGTAGAATTTAATTATCAAAAACCTGTATTTATTACAGTAGCGCGTTGTGAAGAGAAAGCAAAGAAAATTTCTAGAATTATTAAAGCCAGCAAGAGATTAAGTGAGAATTATAAATTTTCTGTTATAATTGTTGGTGATGGTGATGATTTTGAAATGTATAAAAATATGATTTCTGAACTTTCTTTGAATGATATTGTTTTTATGCTTGGCAGAAAGGTTAATCCTTATCCATATATCAGAAATGCTTCAGCTTTGGTGTTATCATCAGAATATGAAGGCTACGGTATAGTAATAGACGAGGCTAGAATTTTGGGGGTACCGGTTATTTCTACTGATGTGGCTGATGCTAAAGAAATTTTAAATGAAGGTTTTGGAATACTATGTGAGAATTCTGAAGATGGGGTATATAATGGCATGAAGAAATTTTTAGATGATGGATATAAATTAGGAAATGCATTTAATTATGAGATATTTAATAGCCAAATGGATAAAAAGTTAGAAGAGTTTATTGAAGAATAGTAGGCGATATAATGAAAAAGAAAAAAGTTTTATTTATTTGTAGTGTTGGTGGGCATTTAACGCAAATGCTTCAGTTAAAAAGCTTATTTAAAAAATATAATTATTTATTTGTAACTGAGAAAACAGATGTTACAGTTAGTTTAAAAGAAAAATATAATATGCGTTTTTTTAGATATTGTAATGGTCAAAATTTTATTAAATATTTTTTCATTAATGTTATAAACGCTTTTAATGCAATTTATACATTTATTAGATTTAGACCTGATGTGATTGTTAGTACAGGGGCTAATACTTCTGTTCCAATGTGTTATTTAGGAAGATTATTTGGCAAAAAAGTAATTTTTATTGAAAGTTTTGCTAAGAATAAAGGAAAAACTTTGTCGGGGAAATTGGTTTATCCTATTGCGACAACGTTTGTTGTACAATGGAAAAGTATGCTTGATTATTATCCTAAAGCTGTTTATTGGGGTGGAATATATTAATGAAAAAAAATTTTTTAATTGTTTTTTTGGTATTTCTTTTTGGGACAATTATTACATTTCTTACTTTGTTACCGTCTTATAATATAGATGGATATTGTAATTTAAAAATTGGATTTATTGATTATTCGACAATTTTTTTAGCATCGGGTAGATTTGTTAGCACAATATTTTATTGTTTATTTGGGTTGTTACATTTTTCGTTTGAAATTGTGTCTATTTTTTCTATTTTGTTATCTAATTTGTTTTTATCTTTATCGGTTTTTGTGATATATCATTTTATAAATAAAGATAAAAATTATAAATTATTTTTTAAAGCTTTAATATTAGTTGGATCATTGTTAATATTTTATAATCCTTTTATATTAGAATTTCTTTTATTTGAAGAGTCATTTAGTATGTGCTTCGGAATTTTATTAGTATCATTAGCTGCTTGTTATATTAACAAAAATTCTAAAAAAAATCTTCTGATAAGTTTATTTTTGTTATTTGTAGCTACTGGGTGTTATCAAGGAGTATTATGCCTTTTTATTCCACTAGCTATTGTTTTATATTATAGTTGTAATTTTGATTTTAAAGATGTTTTTAAATTTTTGCTTAAATGCATTGTTGTTTATGCTGTAGCATATATATTGTCATATTTATTTGTATTATTAGTGAATTTTTTATTAAATACGCAATCTGAAAAAGTAGGGAGCATTGATTTTAAAACTAATTTTTTGTTTTTATATAAGAATGTTAAGAATTTGCTAATTACATTTAGTGATTATATTGATTATAAAATTTTTTATATTGTTTTTTTTGTTATTCTCATTTCTATTTTGCTTTTAACTATTAAAAATTTTAAATATTATTATAAAACCTATATTTATATCATTTTGTTATTAATTGGTAATATTGTGGTTTGTGTTGGACCTTATATATTGATGGATTCTAATAATGTTTATATTTGTGCGAGGATGTGTATAGGTTTAACTGCAATTATTGGAATGCTATTATTGCTTGTTGTTAAAATGGAGATTAACAGTAATGTATTTTATTATATTATGATTTTTATTTCAATTTGTTTTCTTTTAATTGTCGGAATAAATTATTATTCTATTTCTTATGATGGCTATAGTAGATTTGTCAAGGATAAACAATATGCTATTGGTGTACAAAATAGAATTAGTCAATATGAAAAAGAAAACAATATTAAGATTAAAAACATATATTTTCATCGGGATATTAATCCAACATATAAATATGATTTGAATGATACTGCTTATACTGTTACAATATTAAGTAATAATTGGGGATTTGAATGTGGAATTAATGGAATTAATAAAAAGCAATATATTATTAAAAATATGTCGGAAGAAGATTATTTAAAGTATTTTGATGGGCTAAATTTTGATGAATTGAATGTTAAACAATTTGTATTTAAAAAAGATAGTCTTTATTTATTGTTATATTAAGGAGTTGGTCAAATGATATTGGTTACGTTAGGAACACAAAAGCAGAATTTTTATAGATTGTTAGATGCTATAGAAAAATTAAAAACAAAAGAAAAAATAGTAGTACAAGCTGGATGGTCTGCAGATTATAAAAGTGATAAAATGGAAATATTTGATTTTATCAGTTATGATGAGATGGAAAAGTATATTGATGAGGCTAGCTTGATTATTACTCATGGTGGTACAGGCTCTATTGTTATGCCACTTCAACATAATAAAAAGGTTATTGCGGCTCCTAGACTTGAAAAATATGGAGAGCATGTAAATGATCATCAAACGGAAATAGTTAATGTGTTTAGTGATGAAGGACATATTTTAGCTTTTAATGATGGTGATGATTTGCAAGAGATTTATGATAAGTCTAAAAAATTTAAACCAGTTCCTTATAAAAGTAATACAGAACAGTTTGTAAAAGAATTAGATAAAGAAATTAATCAGAAAAAGGATAAAATACGTTTTTGGCCATCTGCAGTTTTATTATTTTTAATATTTCTTTTGATTAGTTTATGGGTACCGTATTGTGGTGATGATTGGACTAATAATATACTTGGATTAGATTCAATTGTAGATTATTTTAGGGTTGCTTATCAAAAGTATTTAGATGTTGAAGGTCGATTTTTTAGCCGGATATTTGTACTTATTTTTACTCATTATAAGTTTTTATGGGCAATTATTAATGCTTTAATGATTTCGGGGATATTTGTTTTAATTAATAAGATTATAAAAAATAAAAATAACAAATTTATTCGTTTTTTGACGTTTACTTTATTTGTATTTATTTCTAATGAAATATTGCGTCAAGTTATTGTATGGCCTACTGGTAGTGCAACTTATATGTTTCCAATGTTTTTAACTATTATATTTTTATATTTTAATAATAATATTTGGGAAAATGATTATAAAATTTCTAACTTAAAATTTATTGTTTCTTTGATAATGATTATGATTGTATCTATGTCAATTGAAACGGTTAGCGTAGCTATGGTATTTATTACTTTGTTTATATTCGTGTATGTATTTTGGAAGACCAAAAAGTTTGATATAAAGAGGTTTATTTGTTTTTTGATTTCTTTAATTGGGTTTATTTTAATGCGTGTAAGTCCTGGTGCTACATTGAGGCTTGCTGATACAGGATTTAGTAATATTGGTTTTGTTGATATGATGCAAACTAGTATTCCTAAGTTTGTAGAGTATACATATTTGACAAATATTGTTTTAATAATACTTATGGTTTTTGTTTGTTATTTGGTTTTAAAAAATAATAAAGTTAAATATTTATTTGTTAAAATGTTAGCGCTTGGAGTTATTCCGCTTTTAACTGTAATTATGAGTGCTTATAAGTTTTGTAGATTATATTTAGGCTTCGAAGTTAATATTCTAAATAAGGGATTATTTTTAGTCAATTCTTCTAATGTTGTAATAATTATTTATTGGTTATTTTTTACATTTGCTTTTATATATTTAATTTATAGATATATTAATGAATCTAATAAGATAAAAATATTGTTTTATACATTTATTGGCTATTTAGCAAATGCTGCGATGTTATTTTCTCCAATTTGGGGAGGTAGAACTACTTCGTTTACAGTAGTTATGCTTTTTATTGTATGTATGCTTATTATAAATAATTATAAGGCTGATTTATTTAATAATACTTTATTTAAAAGAAGCTTAGTCATAATAACAGTTTTATGGATTTTGTGTATGTTGATTTTATATTATAATGTTTATTTACAAAATAAAAATAGAGAATTAACGATTGAAAAACAGGTGGCTGAAAATTCAAAAGCTGTAACTTTGGAGTTATTGCCTGAGTATGCTTTACACACGGCGAATGCTTGGAATAATTGGCATCAATCAATGTTAAAATCTTATTATGGTATTGATGATGATGTACAATTAAATAGGAAAGTAGTAAAATATAGATACAATTTATTTTATAAATAGGATTTTGTGTAATTGATTATAAAAATCGCCGTAGTTATGGCGATTTTTATATTTAAGTGTTATTATTTTGTCTTTGTTTGGTTATCTATAATTTCTTTTGCTATATAGATTGGTCTTTTTTTTGTTTCAACATATGTTCTTGCTAAATATTCACCAATTATTCCGATACACAGTAGTTGAATGCCACCTAATAGTAAGATTAATGCTACGATAGTTGCGTATCCTTCAATATTAATTTGATATAATAATTTTTGAATTATTACTATGATTAGATAAATAATTGATAAAAATGAGAAAAATAGCCCTAGAATTGTAGCTAGGTGAAGTGGAGATGTAGAAAACGAAATAATGCCATTTATAGCATATTTGAATAAATTATAAAATGACCATTTAGTAGTACCTTGAAATCTTTTTTCAACTTTGTAGGGCATATAATAAACGTTGTATCCAATCCATGAGAAAATTCCTTTAGAAAATCTATAATATTCATTAACCTCTAAAATTGATTTTACTACATTTTTTCTGAAGGTTCTAAAATCACTTGCTCCGTTAATAAATTCTGTTTCTGACATTTTATTAATTATTTTATAAAAACTACGTTTAAAGAATTTTAGAATTTTACTCTCTTTTCTTTCTTTTTGATATGTAGTTATAATATCGTATTCTGGATGTGTTTCTAGGAAATTAACCATTTTTAAAACATATTTAGGGTTTTGCTGTAAATCGGCATCTATAATATTAACGTAATTTCCTTTTGCTTCTTTTAAACCTGCATATATTGCCGCTTCTTTACCAAAATTCCTTGAAAAATTAATGATTTTAATGTTAAGCCTTTTATTTGTGGCTATTTTTTTTAGTTCAGTTAAAGTGTTGTCTTTACTCCCATCATTTATAAAGATAATTTCATATATATATTTTTTTTTGAATGTTTCATTTATTTTTTTAGTTAGTTCAGTTACGTTTTTTTCTTCGTTATAACAAGGTACTATAATGGAAAGTTGCATAATTCTCACTCCTTTATATTTTTATTGTAACAGAACGCTGTTTTGATGTCTAGTAATTTAAAATTAACCCTTAAATAAAGCATATAAAAATAACTTTATTTGAAGAAATGTTTGTTTTTTGCCTTATATTAATATACAATTAAATAGAAAAGTGGTAAAATATATATACGATTAGTTTTATAGATAGAAAAGAGGTATTATATGAGAGTTGCAGTTGCAGGAACTGGTTATGTGGGACTTGTTACAGGTGTAGCGCTTGCTCATATTGGGCATAATGTAACCTGTGTTGATGTTGATAGAGAAAAAGTAGAGAAAATGAAAAAAGGAATTAGTCCAATCTATGAACAAGATTTAGAAGAATTAATGTCTAAAAATAGAGAGAGACTAGAGTATACTTTGGATTATAAAAGGGCATATAAGGATGCAGATGTAATTATTATTGGAGTAGGTACTCCAGAGAGGGAAGATGGTTCAGCAAATTTGGATTATGTATATTCAGTATGTGAGCAGATTGCAGAATCTTTGGAACAAGATTGTGTTGTTGTTTTAAAATCAACAGTACCGATTGGAACAAATGATGAAATTGAAAAGAAATTAAATGAAGATGTGAGAGAAGGAATTAAAGTTTATGTTGCAAGTAATCCTGAGTTTTTAGCTCAAGGGACAGCAGTTCATGATACTTTATATGCTTCTAGAATTGTAGTTGGTACGGAGGATGATTTTGCAGCTAATGTTATGCAAAAAATGTATGAACCTTTAACCAAAGAACCTTATAATGTACCTTATTTACATACTTCAAGAAGAAGTGCTGAAATGATAAAATATGCGTCTAATGATTTTTTAGCTTTGAAGATATCTTATATTAATGAAATTGCAAATTTATGCAAGAAATTAGGAGCTAATATAGAAGAAGTTACTAAAGGTATGGGTTATGATTCTAGAATTGGTAATAAGTTTTTAAAAGCTGGTATTGGTTATGGTGGTTCTTGTTTTCCTAAAGATACTAAAGCGTTACATTGGCTTGGACAAATTGAAGGTGTAGAACTCGAGACTATTCAAGCGTGTATTAGTGTTAATAAAAAACAAAAATTAGTATTGTTTAATGAGCTACTTCATGATTTTAATGAAGGAATTGAGGGTAAAGACATTGCTGTATTAGGACTTACTTTTAAACCTGGTACTGATGATTTAAGAGATGCACCATCTATTGATAATATTTCTATGCTTCTTGATTATGGTGTTAATGTTAAAGCTTATGATCCAATTTCAATTGAAAATTTTAAAAGGAAAATTAGCTTTAAATTGTCAGATGATGGTGTTAAAGGTAAAATTGCTTTTTTTGATAATATTGATGATACAATTAAGGATGCAGATGCGGTTATGATTATGACTGAATGGCCAGAAATTGTAAACTATGATATTAAGAAATATAAAAAACTTATGAAAACTCCTAGAGTTTATGATGGAAGAAATTGCTATAAGTTAGAAGATACTAAGGATATAATTTATAGTTCGATTGGTAGATAGTTACTAAAAGAAGATTTCTTTTAGTAACTATTTTATAAAATTTGATATTTAATGTGTTTAAATAAGAATAAATTGTGGCTGATTAAACTTTGATTTATAAAATTAGATTTTGTTTATTTTTATAAAGTTTAATTCAGGGGGTACTGTAAATGAAAGTAAGACAATCAAATTATGAATTAATGCGTATAGTATCAATGCTTTTAATTATTATTTATCATATATTAATACATGGTAATGTATTGAATCATACTACTGGTGTTTTAAATTTTATTTTTTTATTACTTATATGTATAACATTAGTACATGTAAATTCGTTTGTATTAGTTACAGGTTATTTTAATTATGACAAAGAGTTTAAATGGAAGAAGTTTTGGAATATTTTTTTACAAGCGTGGTTTTATCAGATAATAATAGTTATAATTTTATTAGTAACAGGATTGCTTAGTATAGGCGGAAGTTATACTTTGATTAATGTTTTATCACCGTTAAATTATAATTATTGGTTTATTGTTTGCTATTTGATGTTATATTTAGTTACACCATTTTTAAATAGATTAATTATTAATATTTCGCAAAAAGAGCATAAAAAGTTAATAATATTATTGTTTTGCTTGTTTTGTGTAATTCCTTTTGTAACTAGACAAGATTTAGTGTCAAATGATGGCTTTACACTTATTCAATTTGTTTTTATGTATTTTGTTGGATCTTATTTTAGAAAATATCCAATAGATAAAAATTATCATTTTGTAAAATTTAGTAAAAATAAATTACAAATAATTTTATTTGGTTTGATGATATTTTTTTGTATAGCTCATTTTGTTTCTTGCTTATTATCTTCATATTTTTTAAGTTTTGATAATCCTTTTTTTCATGACTTCGGTGATAATTTAAGAAATTATTTTACTTACTATAGTTCACCATTTGTAATTATTCAAAGTGTATGCTATTTCTTATGGTTTGGCACTTTAACGATAAAAAGTAAATTTATTAATTTTATTGCATCACTTGTATTTGGAGTTTATTTAATTCACGATAATGATTTTATAAGACCTATTATATATAGATGGTTAGGAATTGATATTGGCGCTATGATTACTGGCAATTTGATTGTATTTAAAGTGTTTATTTATGCGTTGCTTATTTTTGTAGTATGTATAATAGTTGAATTTATTAGGAGTAAACTTTTTAAATTTATTAGTAATAGAAAGATTGTTAAAAAAATTAACTTTAAAATCAAAAAGTATATATTAGAAATGTAATAATTAAAAAGTAATATGTAGTTTGGAGTTTGTTATATGATAAAAAGAATTGATTGGATAGATATTGCAAAAGGTTTAGCTATAGTTTTAATGGTAATTGGACATACAATTCCAAATAATCATTTTATAACATTAATTTTCTCTTTTCATATGCCTTTGTTTATAATTTTGTCTGGTTTTGTTTATAAACTACCTAAGGATAAATGTGATTTATTAACTAGATTAAAAAAATATATAAAAAAAATATTATTTCCATATTTAATTATACTTTTTATTTGTTCTATTATTATTTTCTATAAAAATTATGATTGGAATTTTCTTAATTTTATAAAATTTTTTATAAAGAATCTGTTATGGGGAAATGGAACCGGGTATACTTTTTTTGGTATTGATTTTGTTAATATAGGACCAATTTGGTTTTTAGTGACATTGTTTTTTAGTAAAATTATTTTTGATTTAATTAATTATAAATTCGGGTATGATGATTTAAAAATTAATATAATAATATACTGTTTTTTGCTTTTGAGTGGTATTGAAATTGGGTTATCTGTTTGGTTACCACAAAATTTTGATATAGTTTTAGTATTTTTATTTTATTTATATGTTGGTTATTTATTTAAGCAATATTATGATAAAATTAAAATTAATAAAACAATTTTGTTTCTTGTGTCTTTTATGATTTGGGGTATATGTTTAGGGTTTAATCTAAATATTGAGTTAGTAGTGAGAAAATATCCATTTTATATTTTGAGCGTTATTGAGTCTTTATGTGCTTCTTATTGTATTATTGAATTATGTAAGATATTGTGTAAAACTAAATTTGTGAAAAAGACTTTAATGAATATTGGGAAAATTTCTATAATTATCTTATGTGTTCATTCAATAGAATGTTTTCTTATTGATTGGAAAGCTTTACCATTAAATATTTATATAGTTGCTTTATTTAGAACAATTGTTGTTGTATTAATTTCTTTTCTATTTTACGTAATAAAAAAAGAGTAAATGCTTTTCAAAGAAAGACCTGATTTTTCTTATGATACAAGTCAATATAAAAGCATTATTGACTTGTTTATGCTTTTTTTATATAATGATTTTGGAAGTAGGGTGGGTTTTATGAAGCCATTAATTATTATACCTGCATATAATGAGGAAAAAAGTATATTAAGGACTGTTGAAACGATAAGAAAATTTGATGAGAGTTTGAATTATGTAGTGATTAATGATGGGAGTACAGATAATACTAAAAAAATTTTAGAAGAAAATAATATTAATTATATTGATCTTCCATTTAATCTAGGAATAGGTGCTGCTGTTCAAACCGGATATAAATATGCATATAGAAATGGTTATGATATTGCTATTCAATTTGATGGAGATGGACAACATGATATTACTTATGTTAATAAATTAATAGATAAAATTGAAAAAGGCGCTAATATGGTTATTGGTTCTAGATATGTTGATAATGTTAGTACTTTTAAATCAACACGGTCTAGGCAACTAGGAATTAAAATAATATCTGGTTTAATAAAGTTTTTATCTGGTAAAAGAATTAAGGACGTTACGAGTGGTTTTAGGGCTGCTGATAGGAAAGTTATGGAACTTTTTTGTAATAATTATCCTTTTGATTATCCGGAACCTATTACTAATTATGCTCTTTTAAAATTAGGATTTAAGATTGATGAAGTCGGAGTGAATATGTTTGAACGTAATGGAGGAAAATCATCAATTAATTTTATTAAATCTATTTATTATATGTTTAATGTTTGTCTTTCAATAATTCTTTTTAAACCTAAAAAAATTAAGGAGAAAATATTATGATTTCAGTTAAGCTAGTGATTTTTTTATCAATAATAATTTTAATTTATTTTTTTATAGTTTTACGTTCTGTGCGTAATGGGAAATTTCCTATTAAAAGTTCTATTTTATGGTTTTTGTTTGGAATTTTAATGATTATTTTTGTTTGTTTTCCTAATTTTCTTTTAGATATTGCAAGAATAGTTGGCATTGAAACAATTTCTAATATGCTTTTGTTTGGTGGGGTGCTCGCTTTACTTATTTTGTCGTTTGATTTGTATAAAATTATGAACTTGGAGAAAAGAAAAAATATTATTTTAGCTCAAGAAATTGCAATTATAAAAAATGAAATTAAAAATAAATAAAACTTTTATTTTATATGTTTTTTCTGCAGGTTCGTCTTTTGCTCTTGATTTATTATTGTTTACAATATTTAATGTATGCTTAGGTAATATAATAGGTACTTTTTCAATTATTTTAGCTACTATTTTTGCAAGAATTTTATCATCACTTTATAATTTTGCGATTAATTCAAAAGTGGTGTTTAAAAAAAATAGTAAGAAGATGTTTTTACAATATTATTTATTAGTGGTAATTCAAATGTGTGTATCTGGATTTTTAGTTTTTATTATTAACACATTTATTATTAATGTATTTGCAACTGTTATTAAGTTTTTTGTGGATGTTACTTTATTTATAATAAATTATTTTATTCAAAAGGAGGTTATTTTTAAATGATGGTGATATTATTTTGGATTTCTCTTTTTGGTTTATTTTTATTTATTTATAAATATAGTAAACTTGCAAAGGAATTGATTATTCCTTTTACTTTCATTGGTATAATTTTATTGTTATTTGCTGGTGCAATGTTAAATGTAATTAAACTACTTGCTTTACTTATATTTATATTTGGCTTTTTTAGTTATATTTGGCTTTTATATAAGAAATATTTAAACCGTGAGTTTATTAAAGGCTTTTTTGATTATAAAATATTTATTTTTATAGGTTTCATCATATTGTTTACTTTGCTTTCTTTTAATTTACACATTACTTCTTATGACAATTTTTCTCATTGGGCAGTTATTGTTAAACAATTGTTTTTACATGATAGTTTATCTAGTTTTCAATATAATCTTGATGAGTTTACAACATATCCACCGGGATCTGCATTATTTATATATTTTGTTGGTTTGATTGTTGGTAAGAATGAAACTTCAATGATTTTGGGTCAGAACTATTTATTTTTGGGTTTGGTAGTTTCTTTGACTGTTTTTCTAAAAGATAAAAGAAAAGTTTTATCTACTATATTTTATGTTTTATTTGTATTTGTTTTAGCTACTATTGATATTGCTATTAATGATTTATCAGTTGATACTTTGTTAGGAGTTTTGGGTGTTGTTTCATTAGTTGTGGCTTATTATTATCGTAACGATTTAAAGAAGGCTACATTATTATTAACACTTGTTTCTTTATTCTTTGTAATTTTAAAAAATAGTGGATTGCTTTTTGTAGTAATGAACTGTTTATTACTTATTATTATAGGTGTACGTTTAAAAAGAATTAAACAGTTATTATTAGCTTTGTTTATTATGATTGGATCTAGTTTTTTATGTTTTTATATTTGGCAACAACATTTACTTATGGTGTATCCAGCGGAAACTGGTATTACAACTAAACATTCTATAAGTATAACTAATTTTGATAGAACATTGCATCAAAATGGTAAAAATGAAACTATTGAAGTTGTAAAAAAATATATTAGTAATTTCTTTGATGTAAGTAATAATTTAATTAATTGGTATATGATAGGTATAAATGTATGTTTACTTATTTTGATATTTTTATTTAAAGATAAGAGAAAGACAATTTTACTTTTATTATTGCTTGTTAATGTTTTATATGTTGGATATGCGATGGTATATTGTATAATGTATGCGCTTTCTATGCCATATGCTGAAGCTATTGTACTTGCTTCTTATAATAGATATATGTTTTCTTGTATAATTGTTCTTTTTGGGATTTTATTTATTTTGAGTTGTGAATTATCTGATATACATCACGGCAATAAAATTTTAATACCTTTAAGTTTAATATTATTCTTGCTTATTTTCTTTAATGGTAATAACAAAAATTATATATATTTTTTAGGTGATTCGAATTATAAAAAAACCGATATTTATAAAATAAAACAGGTTGCTGAAAAGTATGATATTAGTAAGTATAACGATGATGTGGCAATTTATATGTCTTGTAATTTTATTTCATTTTATAATTATGCGTTTAGATATGAATATTTTAAGAAAAATATAAATGTATATTGTAACGATATTAATGTAGATACGTTATCTAAAGGTACTATTATACTTGATGTTGAGAATAAAATTGAAAATAAAAAAAATTTAAAAGAAATAAATGATAATATATATAAGATTATGAAAAAAGGAGATTAGTTCTCCTTTTAATTTTCTGCTTCTTCTAACATATTTGTAATAAAAATACCATAGCCTTTTTGCGGGTCATTTACTACAACATGGGTGACGGCACCTATAATATTGTCTCCTTGGATAATAGGTGAGCCACTCATTCCTTGAATAATTCCGCCGGTTTTATCTAGTAACGTTTTATCAGTTATTTCAAATACAAAATTTTTTGTTTTTTGCTTTTCAGAGTTGATTTGAATAATATTTATTTCGTATTCTTTTATTTCATTACCATTTAAAACTGTTAGTATTTTAGCTTTTCCTTTTTTTATTTCGTTTGGTTTAGCAACGTGATAGGTTTTTGAGGTATCTATTTGAGCAGTGTAGTCGCCAAATATTCCTCTAATAGTGTTTTCATCGACATTACCGGTAGTATCACTTTTATCATATTCTGCTTTTTTTTCACCTGGTGTACCGTCGGTGCTTGGAAGTATACCAGTTACTTTAGAAGTGAAAATATTACCGTCTTTTATTTCAAAAATTTGACCAGTAGTTTGCTCTTGAATTTCGTGACCTAATGCTCCAAATTTTTTAGTTTTTGGGTCGATGAATGTTAATGTTCCAATACCAGTAACACTATCTTTGACATAAAGGCCGGTTTTATATATGTCATTTTCATCTTTATATAGTTTTAAAGTTGTTTCTTTTTCTTTGTTATTACGGGTATATGTAATTTTGATATTTTCATCTTTAATTTTGTTTATTTCAGTTGCCATGTTTTCAATTGAGGAAATTTGATTACCATTTATTTTTTCAATAATGTCTCCTGTTTTTAAACCAGCTTCTTTTGCAGGAGATGTATTATTTACTTCATAAGTTCCAACAATTAAAACGCCATCAGAATTTAAAGATATACCAATATTTTGGCCACCAGCTATTATTCTGTCTGAATATGCGAGGGCATTTGCTGGTATAATAATAAGGAAAAATAGAAGCAGGAGGACCATTTTTTTTAATTTTTTTAAAAACAAATAATCATCTCCTATATTTAATCAGACTACATTATTATTATGTGGTGAATCATATAAAACATAAATAGTATTTTATGGGAAATGTTTTTAAGTAATATTAATTTTATAGTGATAATTTTTTCTTGTTTTTTATATTAAAATGTAGTATATTAGTTTATAGTGTTTTAATAAAACATTTTTTTAAATATTGTTTTAAATAGAAAGTTTTTTGGTGATATAATGAATATTTTTGTTGCTGGTTTAATTTTGTTTTTGATGATTTTATGGATAATGATTTATATGTTTGATTTTAAAACTTTAAAATTTAAAAAATTTAAAATTAATAAGGCTAATATTTTAGTTTTAATTATATTTTTTATTTCGGCATTTTCAATTTTGACAGTTACAGCAAAACAGGAAGATATTATTTTGAAGGATGATTCTTTGAAAGAATTAAAAAATGATTTTGTAAGTTATCAAAGTAATGGCAATCTTTCAAATAAAATTATAGTTGTTGGTGATTCAAGGATGTCCTTGATTAAATCTGATAAAGATATAATTAAGCCAATTAATATGATATTTGTGGCTAAAAGTGGGATGCAGATTGAGTGGCTTGAGAATGATGCATTAAGTATGGTTCGTGGTATTTTAAAAGATAAAAATTATAATTATCATGTAGTAGTAAATATGGGTGTGAATGATTTGAATACTGATGAGCCAGCTGATGTGATTGCGAATAATTATTTCAAACTTTATAGAAGTCTTGCGAAGGAATATCCTGATATAGAACTTTATTTATTATCAGTAAACCCTATTAATGAGGAAAAGATACATGAATGGGAAGATACTAAGAGAACAACAAATAAAGTAAAACTTTTTAATAATACAATTCAAAACAATTTAAAAAATACAAATTTAGAAAATATGCATTATTGTGATTCATATAATGATATGAGTTTCGAAACTGAAGATGGACTTCATTATACCCAAGGTACTAATAAAAGAATAATTAATTATATAGTTAATGATTGTGTACAATATTAAAGCGTCTACTTATTTTTAAGTAAACGCTTTTTATACGTAAACAAATAAACCAGCTATAAAGAATGCAATTATACCGATAAGCATAATCCATACAGCAATTTTTTGAACTTTAGGATTCACCGTTTATCACCTCTTTATAATTATATACTATTTTTCATTTTTTTGGAATATTTTTTGTTTAAAGCAATATAATTTGATGAGGGATGAATATGAAGAAATATATGGACAAGTTAAGGAGTAATATTCGCATTAATAAAAATTTATTTGTTTTCTTAGTGGTTATAATTGCTGTTGGGATTGCTGCTGGAAGTATATTTGTGACTGTTTTAAATGCTGATGATAAAGCGATGGTGAATGAATATTTAAGTAGTTTTTTAAGTAGTTTAAATGGAAATAATTTGAATTATAGTGGGACACTTATTAATACTTTGATTTTTACCATTGGAATGGCTGTGTTAATATGGCTACTTGGAATATCTGTAATTGGGTTTGCTTTGATATTATTATTTTTATTTATTAAAGCTTTTTCTTTAGGTTTTTCAATTGCTAGTATTATTATTAATTTTAATTTTAAGGGTGTTTTAATGGCGCTGGCATACGTAGTGCCTCATCACATTATTAATATGATGATATATTTACTTATTTCGTCTTATGCATTAGTTCTTTCTTATAAATTAATTAGTAGTTTTACTAAAAAGAAAAATTTTGATTTTAAAAATATTTTTAATAGATATTTGTTTATATTATTATTTTCTGTGGTAGTTTTATTAATAAGTGTTTTATATGAAGTTTATCTAGCGCCTAAATTAATTAATCTTATTGTATCAGTTTTAAATTAGATATAGCAAAAATGCTATATTTTTTGTATAATTATTATGGAAGTGATATTTATGCCAAAAGTTGTTGTAGGAATGAGTGGGGGAGTGGATAGTAGTGTTGCGGCTATTTTGCTCCAAAAACAAGGATATGAAGTAATTGGACTATTTATGCGTAATTGGGATAGTACCATTAATAATGATTTTTTAGGTAATCCTAATAATCCTAATGATATATGTCCACAAGAAAAAGATTATAATGATGCTTTAAAGGTTTGTGAGAGGTTAGGGATTCCTTTAAAGAGAATTGATTTTGTTAAAGAATATTGGGATTATGTTTTTTCTTATTTTTTAGATGAACTTAAGAAGGGGAGAACACCTAATCCAGATGTGATGTGTAATAAATATATTAAATTTGATATGTTTGCAAAAGAGGCATTTAAACTTGGCGCTGATTTTATTGCGACTGGTCATTATGCGAGATTAATAGATGGTAAGTTATATAAGGGACTTGATGTAAATAAGGATCAGACTTATTTTTTATCACAAGTTTCTAAGAAACAATTAGAAAAAGTTTTGTTTCCAGTAGGGGAACTTCAAAAAAGTGAAGTTAGGAGAATTGCTCATGAATATGGATTAATTACAGCTGATAAAAAAGATTCAACTGGTATTTGCTTTATTGGTGAACGTAATTTTAAACATTTTTTAGAAAATTATTTACCTAATAATCCTGGAGATATTGTTAATATTGATACTGGTGAGGTCTTAGGTAAGCATTCTGGACTTATGTATTATACTATTGGTCAAAGACGAGGACTTAATATTGGCGGAACTAAGGAAAGAATGTTTGTATGTAAGAAGGATTTGGATAAAAATATTTTATATGTTGCTATTGGTGATGAAAATAAGTATTTGATGAGTTATGCGGCGGAAATTGAAGATGTTAATTTATTAGATGATCTTCCTTCAAAGTGTATGGCTAAATTTAGATATAGACAAGATGATAATGAAGTTTATACAGAAATGCTTGATAATGGCAATATTTTAGTTAAATATCCGCAAGGGGTTAAAGCGGTTACTGAAGGACAAGCTTGCGTATTATATAATGGTGATGAATGTTTAGGTGGAGGCATTATTAAAACTGTTTATAAGGAGAAAAAATAAAGTATGAGTAAGATTAAAGATTTGCTAAAAAAATATAAATTTATAATTTTATATGGTATATTTGGTGTTTTAACAACTTTAATCAATATTGTTTCATATAGTTTATTATATAGTGTTTTAGATGTCTCTAATGTTATTAGTAATATTATTGCTTGGGTATTATCTGTTTTATTTGCATTTATTACTAATAAACTTTGGGTATTTGGAAGTAAAAGTTTTGAATTTAAGTTATTTATGGTCGAACTTGGCAATTTCACTTTATGTAGATTAGCTACAGGTGTTTTAGATTTAGGGATTATGTTTGTGGGAGTTGATTTACTAAAAGGACCAGCTATTATTTTAAAAGTTATCTCTAATGTGATAGTAATTATTTTAAATTATGTAATGAGTAAGGTATTTGTATTTAAAAAGAAATAGGTGTTACTGCATTTGCAATAATACCTTTTATTTTGTTTAAAAATAAATATGTTACTATTCACAGTCCCTTTAAAATATCATAATTTGTTTTAATATATTTTTCTTAAGCTATGAATAGTAACGTTTTTCAAAAGAGACAAGTAATTTAATAAGATATTACTTGTTTTTTGTGGCAACTTAATAATAGTAATGAAAAAAGAAATAATGAATAAAATTTGCAATTTTTTTTGGAATTTTAGAAGGAATTCTAATTTCTACGCCGTATGTTTATATATGAAGGGGCAAAGAAAGGAGTTATATGAAAATAGAACATTTAGAAAACCTAGACCAAACGTTATCTTTGATTCCTTTAAGTTATGATAGAGCTTTTAAAAGTGTGTTTAAAATAAATTTAGATATTTTAAAAGACTTTTTAAAAGTAATTATTCCTATCAATATAAACGATAACGATAGTATAAATCTTTTAGATAGTGAAATACCTGTTACAAGTAAAAATGAATATAAAAGAACCGTCGATATTCTAGTTGTAATTAATAATAAAATATTTATTGATGTAGAGATGAATAAAAGTAAATTTGAATATGTATCTGAACGTAATTTTTCATATGGAGATATAATATCTACAAGAGTTATAGAAATGGGAGAAGATATAAATAATTTAAAATATAAATATGTATATCAGCTTAATTTGAATGAAAGCCCTTATGAAGATATACTAGAAGATGATATAGTTTTGTATGGATTAAAGAGTCATAAGATATATAATTCTAATAGGCATACCTTAACTAAAGCCCTTGAACTTTATAGAAATTTATATTACAATGAAGGTGATAGAAGTAAAGAAGTTATTTGGTATACAATGCTTACAGCACGAACATTTAGTGAGTTATATGAACTAGCTAGACAAGTACTAGATGAAAATAAAGTTCAAAGGTTAATGGAGGCGGTTATAAATATGAGTAAAGATGAGTTTATTATTCATGAGTGGCAGAAGGAAAAGATGGATGCTTTAGTTAAGCATAATGAACTTGAGGGAGCTAAAAAAGAAGGAACCAAAGAAAAAACATTAGAAATAGCTAAAAATTTACTTAATATGAAAATGAGCATAAAAGATATTTCAAAAGCTACTGGTCTAACTATCCAAGAGATTGAGAAATTAAGAAGCATTAATGAATAAATTTAGTGCTTTTAAATTGATGTTTACAATATATTTTCCTTAAGCTGTGAATAGTAACATAAATATATGTTCTTATTGACAAAATTTTACATTTTGCTTGACTTTGGTAGGGGAGCCTGCTAAAATGTAATAGTAGGAGGGTTACATACTTATGGAAAGATTAAATGACATTTTAAGAGAACTTGGTATATCTAAGGTGAAGTTAGCTAAGTGTTTAGGGGTTTCTAGACAAATGATTTATAATTATTTGGAGTTAGATGATATTAATAAATGGCCAAAGGATAAGAAAGTTATTTTACTTAATATTTTAGGCATTAAATCTGCTGATGAACTTAATAATATTAAAGTTGATACTGATTATATCATGGATGTAGAGACTAGAATTAACAGTTTATTCGAAAACTCAAGTAAAAGTGAGCTTGGCGATAGTAATGTTATTTTCTCTGGTTTAGATGAAAAAAGAAAAGAACTTTTACATAATATTGTTGATGAAGTTAAGGAACGTTTAGAAGACGAAAAGGATGAAGAAGGATATAATTCTATTTTATATTTATATCATTATTTACAGTCAATGGAAGGTATGAGAGAACTTAAGTATATTTTAGCTTATGTTTCTAAGGTTGGCGGATATACTAAACCTTATGAATTTGTATACGATGAAACTGAGCAATTTGTATTTGAAAGTATATTATTTTCGGCATTTAATTTATATCATGCGGGAACCTCTAGTAAAGCTAGAATAGCTGAGACTCATAAACGTTTTGTTGCACAAATAGAACATAAATTAGAAGATAAAATGAGTAGGACTTTAGAGATGAATACATTAAAAATACAGGCGATGAAGGAATTAGGGTTGACAGAAGTTAATGACGAAAATGTAGCAGAATTAATGTATAAAATAGATGAAATTCAAGCTCGTAAAGCTAGAAATAATTAATCCGATAATATATATTATGTTAACTTGTATATAAAAATAAAAAGGAGTAGTATCTAAATTTATTATTAATACTACTCTTTTATTAATATTAAGGGGTGTGTTTTGTGTTACTTTTTATTTTAATTATTGTTATATTAATGATTGTTGTATTTTTTGCTATTATTTCCCGTTTTGGTAGTTCTACTTCAAATAATACTGTAGTTAATGATGATATTTCTACCGTTAACTATGTTCCTAAGCGGTTTTTATCTAATAATGAATATAATTTTTTAACTAAATTTATTGATTTAGAAAATGAATTACATGTACATATAGTTCCTCAAGTTAATTTGGCTTCGGTTATTACTAAAATATCTGATAGTAGATTTAATACGGAATTATTTAGAAATATTGATTTTGGCATTTTTAATGCAGATTATAGTAAATTGCTTTTATTAATTGAACTTAATGATGAATCACATAATACTTATCATAGAAAAAAACGTGACATTAAAGTTCATGATATTTGTAATAAAGCTGGTATTAAATTAATAACATTTTATACTAAATATTCAAATGAAAAAGAGTATGTAAAGAGTAGAATAATTAAAGAGATTTCTATATTAAATAATATTGAATGACTACTCCCCTACCCTTATTTTATAATGGTTATTGGCTTAACAAGTGGTTTACATACATAAATATTACTCCAATTAGAAAGCAGATAATTGTTTTCTTTTTTTCTTTATATTTTAAAGCAGTTGGAAGTAATTCAATTGTTGATATATATGTCATAATACCGGCTATTATTGCAAATATAGCTCCCATGATTGTAGTATTTATAATTGGTTTTAAAAAAAGAAATGCTAGAATTGCGCCTAGAGGTTCAGACATACCAGATATAAGTGTTAGGGTAATAGCTTTTTTCTTACTTCTAGTCGCATAGTAAACTGGCATAGCAACACTTATACCTTCCGGAACGTTATGCATGGCTATGGCTATAGTAATGGATATTCCTAGTTTTAGATTTGTTTCTGATGATAAATATGTGGCAATTCCTTCTGGAATGTTATGTATAATTATAGCTATCATGGTGAATATACCTAATTTATATAGTTTATTATTTTCTAGTTTATTTGGAAGTATTTTATCAATGAATAAGGGAATCATTAGACCGATTATAATAAATATAGTTATATTTAAAAATATTGTGTTTTTGGTGTTGCTTTGAAACATGGTTAGACTTTCAGGAATTAAATCAAAGATAGATACACTAAGCATTATTCCTGATGCAAAAGCTAAGGCGTATTTTATAAGTTTATTTTTATTGCCTTTAATAAAAATAAATAATGATCCTAATAAAGTGGATAAACCGGCAATTAAACATAATAAAAAAGGTAGTATTTCGTTCATTACTTTTCACCTATTTTAAATGTATGAAAAAAAGTATGAGTTTATCATACTTTAGATACCAAATATTTTTAAAATTAATCCTGTAATTAAACTTATAGAATATAGGATGCCTACTATTTTTATGTTTTCTTTGATGTTTGGGTTTGATTTAAACAATATTAGTAGTGCTACTCCACTACCTGCTAAAAGTCCAGCTAAAGCGGATGAAAGTGGCAAAATGTTTGCTATATATAATTCGGTTAATATAATACTTGATCCACAATTTGGAATTAAACCAATTAAACCTGCTATAAATGGAGTAAATATGTTTGTTTTGTCAAAAATGTGTTTAATATTATCTTCGCCTATATAATGGAAAGCAGCATTTAATATAAAGGTTATTATAAAGATGAATATTAATGTTTTTAGGGTGTGTTTTAGAGCTGGAATTATTATACCATGTTCACAATCACAGTGGTCGTGTTCACATATTTCAAAATGTTCTTTTGGGTCTTCTTTTTTTATTATTAAATCAATGATAAATCCACATATAAAACCAATAATTATTTTTATAGCAATTATAAGTAATATGCTATTTAGTGGAGCGTTTTCAGCGATTAGTATTGGAAGCATTTCATCACTAGTAGATAAATATATTGCAATTAATGTTCCTAAACTAATTATTCTTGTTATATAAAGATTAGTTGCTAAAACTGAAAAACCACATTGTGGTAAGGCACCAAGCATACTACCAATTAATGGTCCAAATTTACCGGCTTTTTTAATTGTAGTTTCTGTTTTGTGTGATAGCTTATGTTCAAAAAATTCAATGATAAAAAAGGCAATAAATAAGAAAGGTAATATTTTTAGACAGTCTAATATTGTATCTAAAATTATTTCTTGCATAATTTTTTCTCCATCCCCATTTGTTTTAAATTTGTATTTATTTCTTTATCTGTTATCATTATAAATCCAGCTGTTTTAAGGCTTGTTTTATTTTGGAAAAGTGTACTTATTAATAGTTCATGTGATACAACAATTACTTTATTGTAATCTAAATATTTTGATAAAACTGTAATAGCTCTATCTTGTACATGATTTATAGCTTCTGTTTTAAAATTGCATATATAATCATGATTTTGTTTTTTTAATTCCCAGTCGTGTTTAGCTATTTTAATTAATTTTAAAAATTCTTCTTCTGTATTATAATTATTTGATAAATCAGGAATCCATTCGTGTAATAATGGTTCAACAGTTATATCTAAATTTTGTTTTTGAGCAATAATACTAGCTGTTTGCATAGCTCTAGTATAAGGTGATGATATTAAAATATCACTGTTTTCAAATATTTGGTTTTCAGCTGTTTTTTTAACATCGCTTATACCTTTTGGTGTTAATGGAGCTAATGCTAAACCAGTACCTTTAAAACCTAACTTTACTACTTCATCATATGTTGGTTCTCCATGTCTTACTAAAATAAATTTTGTCATAAATTACACCTCGCTTTAATATTATAACATGTTTTCGTGTTTATTTTCCATGAGGATGAAATTCTTTATAATTATTTTGTAATCTTTCGTTTGTTATGTGAGTATATATTTGTGTCGTTGAAATATCACTATGGCCTAATAACTCTTGAATGCTTCTTAGGTCGGCACCATGCTTTAATAGATGTGTTGCAAAAGAATGCCTTAAGGTGTGTGGCGATAGTTCGTTTTTAATACCTTTTTCTTTAGCAATTTTTTGAAGTATTTTAAAGAATCCTTGTCTAGTCATTTTATTTCCGTGATTGTTTAAAAAAAGATAATTATTTTCACCATGCTTAAATAAAGAGGTGCGGTGATATAAGATATAATTATTTAAAGCTTCAATTGCATAATCATCTAATGGTACAATTCTTTCTTTTGATCCTTTGCCAAATATTCTAACTGAAGCATTTTTTAAATCAATATCATTTACGTTTAGATTTACTAATTCACTTACTCTAAGTCCACTACTATACATAAGTTCAAGCATGGCTTTATTTCTATAATCAAAATCTGTTTTTAAATTGATATTTAAAAGTTTGTCTATTTCTTCTTCTGATAATATTTTTGGGAGTGTTTTTGGATTTTTAGGGTTAGTTATGGTGGTTAAAGGATTATTTTTGTTATATTTATTTAGTTCTAAAAATTTGTAAAAGCTTTTTAAGGTACTTATATATCTTGAAATACTAGTTGTACTTTCTTCTTTAGAAAGCTTTTGAATGTAATTTTCAATATCTTTTTTTGTTAAATTTGTAAATTCTTTTTTTAAGTAGTTGTTAGTTTTTTTTAAATCTCTTTTATATGAATCAATGGTATTTTCACTATATTTTTTTTCAAATCTTAGATAATCTATAAATTCATTTATTAATTTTTCGTTCATATGTATCACCTTTTATTTTCTATATATATTTTAACACAAATTATGTTTTCTTTTTTGTATTTTGTTTGAAAATAGGATATAATTGAAGTATAGATGCAAAGGAATGATTTTATGGAGAGAAATTGTTGTGTTAAGATTAATTATAAGGGTGATAAGCATGTACTTTCTTTAGGTGAGCTATGTAAAGTTCCTTTAGATAATATATATTTTTCTAAATGTAATCAAGAATTGGATTTGATTAGTTATTATGCGGATATGGAAGACGAAATGTTACAAGCAGAGCCAAAAGCTTTAAAGTATTTATGTTCTATTGATAAAGATAGATGTCTTTCATCTTTGTATAATTCAACGTCTTTCCCTCATGCCCCATTAATTATACAGTATTTGGGAGATTTTTTGTTTCGCGATCTTATTTCAGATACTTTTTTGTCTCTTTATATGAGTGATATGAATATTAATTGGTTTAAGACTGTTTCTGACATGGAAACATATAAAGCTAATTTTCAGTATTTGATGGAGCATCCATTAGTGATAGATATTAAACATTTATCTTTATGTGATGATTATTATGGGACTTTTATTTGGTATGCAAAGAGTAATTTGTCTAGACAAAATAATATTATTGATATACTTTCTTCAGCTGAAAATAAGAATCGTAAACTTTTAAAAAAACAATATGCGAAGGTGGTGAGTATGACTGAAAAAATTTTAGAGGAACAAAGATATTTTGAGGAAGCTTGTGATTTTATTAACGAAAGGCGTTTTAATGTACCAAAAGTCAAAACATATGTTAGGTATATAAATGAGAGAAATATGAAATAAGGTGATGAAATTGAGACCACTTGCAGACATACTTAGACCTAAAAAGATAGAAGATGTTGTTGGGCAAAAGCATTTAATTGGTGAAGGTAAAGTTTTATATAATTTAATTAACCATGGTAAAATTTTTTCGATGATTTTATATGGACCATGTGGGACAGGTAAAACAACACTTGCTTATACTATGATTAATGAACTTGATTTAAAATATGAATTTTTAAATGCGGTTATTAATAGTAAAAAGGATTTAGATGAAGTAATTAGTGTGGCTAAGGCAAATGATGGAATTGTGCTTATAATGGACGAAATACATCGTTTGAATAAGGATAAACAAGATTTATTACTACCCTATTTAGAAAATGGTTTAATTACTTTAATTGGTCTTACAACGGCAAATCCTTATCATTCAATTAATCCAGCTATTAGAAGTAGATGTCAGTTATTTGAAGTGAAGTCATTAAATGATAGTGATATTGAAGATGCTTTAAATAAAGCGTGCAACTATTTAGATAAAATAGAGATTAGTTCTGAAGCTATTAGGTATATTTCTAGGTTAGCTAACGGAGATTTAAGATATGCTTATAATTTGTTAGAAATAGCTTACTATGCTTCTGATGATTTTAAAATTGAATTAGAAGATGTAAAAAAAATAAATAATAAACCAAGTTTATATATAGACAAGAATGATGATGGTTATTATGATGTAATTAGTGCGCTTCAAAAGTCAATTAGAGGTAGTGATGTTAATGCAGCTTTGCACTATTTGGCTAGACTTATTGTAGCTGAAGATTTGGATATTATTTTTAGAAGATTATCAGTTATTGCTTATGAAGATATAGGGCTTGCTAATCCAGCTATTGGACCTAGATTGGAGGCAGCCATTAAAGCGGCTGAGAGGGTTGGTTTACCCGAGGCTAGAATTCCACTTGGTGAAATAGTTATTGATATGGCATTATCTCCTAAATCAAATAGTGCTCATGTAGCTTTTGATATGGCGATAAATGATGTAAAGATGGGGCATGTAGGAAAAGTTCCCAATCATATCAAAACCAATGCGAAAGATTATAAGTATCCACATAATTATAAAGGGAGTTTTGTTAAGCAACAATATTTGCCTGATGAGTTAGTTGGACGAAAATATTATAATCCTAAAACGACTAGTAAGTATGAAATGAATTTAAAAAACATTTACGACAGAATTAATAAGGCGTAAATGTTTTATTTTAAAATGAATAATTCTAAGGCTAAATCTTTATTTAAAGTGCCGGTTTTTATACCGATATCTATATCAGCTAAATCATTTAAGTATTTTAATAAGGTTTCTTTAGTATAATTTCGACTATTTTGAATGGCTAGTTTAACTCTATATGGATGTATTTTAAGGGTGCTGGCAATATCTTTTTCACTATAACCTTTTTTTAGTAATTCTTTTGATTGATACATTATGCGAAATTGATTAGCTAATATTACGATAATTTTTATTGGTTCTTCGTTTACTTTTAGCATCTCGTAATATAGTTCTAGGGCTTTGTCTTTATCTTTTTTTACAATATAGTCAATTAATTTAAAGATGTCTATTTCTATTATTTTGGTGGTTAGGTTTAATATATCTTCATCAGTAATTGTTTTATCGTCACCCTTATATGTCTTTATTTTATTGACCTCGTTTTGAATAATTAAGGGATTATTACCTATACGATTTAAAAATAAATTGATAGTTTTGTTTTCGATATTATAATTTTTAAATAAATTTTTTACTAGGTTAATTGGACTTATTTCTTCGTTAAATTCTTTGACAGTACCGACTTTTTTAATTAGTTTAGTTATTTTTTTTCTTGTATCTAATTTTTCATTATGGACAATAAATATTAAGTTAGTATTAATATTAATATTATTTAGATATTTTTCAATGATTTCACTATCTTTCGAGGTTATGCCAGTAAACATATTTGCATTATCAACAATGACTGTTTTTTTATCCCCGAACATTGATATAGTTTCAGCATCTTCAATAGCGTTTTTGATTAAGTCATTATTTAAATCGTATTTATTGATGTTCATTTCATTTTGATTTGTTGTTATTTTTTTTATTTCTTCATTTATTTGAAAATCTTTAGTTCCATATAAAAGATAGATCATAGTATCACCAATGAATATTATAACATATTTTTAGTGTATAATTAAAACACCTTACGGTGTTTAACTATTAAAAAATTCATCATTAGCTTTAGATATTTCTTTTGTTTCTTCTTTTTTTGCTTGTCTTTTTTTGTTATGTTTTTTAGTGTCTATCTCGCTATATTTTTGGATTCCGAAGATTAATGTGGCTATGAATGCTCCTGCAAATACTGCGCCTAAGATTACTTGTAGGACGTTTGGTAATGATAGAACGATTGTAGTTGTGGCAAAGGTTAACTTTAATGTTCCTGATAAAATGAATAGTGCGACTAAGCCATAGCCAGCGTCTTTACTAAATGTAAGTTTACCTAATAGGTATACATTAGCTAATGGAATCCATGCCATAACGCTTGGAGTGCCATTTACTTTTTTATTAAAATTATTTAAGAAAACAGCTAGCAAGGCATAACAAGTTATAATTATCAAAATGATAATAGCAATAAAGAAATACAAAAAATTTGATGTTTCATTCATGTTTAATCCTCCCCTATTATTCTTTTGGTTATCTTAACCTATTATTATTTTATCATAAATTTGAGATAAATAACATATTATTTTAATTTTTTTTTGGAATTTCAAAATAGAATGTTGAACCTTTATTTGAACTAGTTACACCATATTTATAATTATGAATTTGTAAGATATTTTTAACAATTGATAATCCTAGACCTGTTCCATAGTTATTTCGTTTATGCTTTTTATCACTATGGTAATATTTTTCCCATATGTGTTTTATATCTTCTTTTTTAATACCTTTACCTGTGTCTTTAATTTCAATGATATATGAATGTTTTGTCTCTTTGATGTTGATATATATTTTTTTATCTGCACCAGTATAATTTATTGCATTATTAGTAAGATTATATATTACTTGATATATCCTTTTATAATCGGCTGTGATAATTGTTTTATCAGGATGGGTAAATATAAATTCATAATGTTCTTGTTCGGACAATATTTTAAATCTTTGAATTACTTGATTTATAAGTTCTATTAGGTCTATTGTTTCAAGTTTTAAAACAGTATTTCCTGATTCGGCGGCTGATAAGTCTAAAATATCATTAACTAAAAGGGCTAGTCTATCAGTTTCCTCAATGATGGTATTTAAGTTTTCTTCACGCTTTTCTTTATTGTCATATGTTATGTCTCTAACCATTTCAGCATAAGCTTTAATCATAGTAAGTGGGGTTTTTAAATCATGACTGACATTAGCCATGAGGTCTCTTTTTAAACTTTCGGTTTTTGATAGTTCGTCTTTAGCATAATTTAATGAATCAGCTAATTCATTTATTTCGTAAATGTTGATGTCTGTTTTAAAATCAGCGCTAAAGTTACCGTCTGCAAGTTTTTTGGCTTCGTTACTTATTTTTGTTATTGGTTTTGATAATTTTCTTGAAATAAAATAACCAATAATTAGTGACAAAATAAGGACAATGATGGTTGTAAATATAAACTGGTTACTTAAAATTGTAATAGTTGAATCTAGTGGTTCAAGTGAAGCATTAATAAAAGCATATAGGTCTGTGTCGAGTTTTAAGGCATATATTAATGTTTCATTTTGATATTGTGAGTTAATTAGATTATAATGTTGTTCTAAAAGACCACTATTTATAAAATCTCTTTTTACTTTGAAATTTTTATTACCAAATTCCATACAACCTTTATTTGATACAGTTGCGGCATATATGTCATTGCCATATATTTCAATACATATGTCTCTTCTTTTTGCAATATCTTCAATTTTTTGTTGATTGAGATTTACGCTTTCACGAAGTTCACTTGCTGCTTTATCTAATTCTTCGGTTTTGTAGGATTTATAATAACTTCCTAAGAAAATAATTTGAAAGAACCAGAGAAAACATAGTATGAAAATAGAAAAGGCTATTAAGAAAAGCCATATATTTATTTTCAAACTGTTTTTTTTTGTGTTTTTTAAATCGTTTTTAATTTTGTATATGGAATTTTTAAGTTTATTCATTTTCGTTAACTACAAATTTATAGCCTACTCCTCTAACTGTTGTAATAAGGTCTCTATAAGGTCCTAGATTATTTCTTAGCATTTTAACATGGGTGTCGATTGTTCTATCATCGCCAAAAAAGTCATAACCCCATATTTTATTTAGTAATTGATTTCTTGATAAAGCAATGTTTTCATTAGTTACAAAGTAACATAGGAGTTCATATTCTTTTAATGTTAATTTTATTTCTTTACCATCAATATAAACAGCATGTCCTGGATAGTCTATTTTTAATCCTTTATATTCATAATTATTAGGTGTCATTTTACCACTTCGTTTTAAGATGGCTTTTATTCTAGCAAGAAGTTCTTTGGGACTAAATGGCTTTGTTAGATAATCGTCGGTTCCTAAATCAAAACCTCTTAGTTTGTCATATTCTTCATTTCTTGCAGATAAGATTATAACAGGAATATTTTGGGTTTTTTTAACTTCTTCTAAGAAAGACATGCCGTCCATTTTTGGCATCATTATGTCCAAAATAATTAGATCAATTTTTTGGTTTTGAACTATTTTTAAAGCTTCTAAACCATTTTCTGCTTCTACTGTTTCATAGTTTTCGGTTTCAGCATATGTTTTAATTACATCTCTTATAAGTTTTTCATCGTCAACTATTAATAGGCGCATATAATCATCTCCATCAATAATATACAACTTTTTTGTGAACTATTTGTGAAAAAAAGAAAAAAGCCTAAGCAGCTTTTAGTTGGTTTTTAGTTTTACATAAGACCTTTACTCTGTTTACTGGGTTAATTGCATCGTGTAGTGTTAAGGTGTCCCCTTTAATAAAACGCATATTGCATTGAGGCTTAGTGACTTGCAATGGTTTTATTTTTTTTAAACGTTTATTTAGATTAGTTATACCATTTTCATCTAAGTAGATATTTGCAAGATGAGTAATACTTATAGTATTTTCGGCTATGAAGTCATCTAGTGCTTTTTTTTGTACGGGGTTTAGTGAATCTGTATTGATTGCATATTCATACATTTGTCTAACTTGCTCTAAATCAATATTTTGTGTTTCTTCATTATATGTATTAAGTGCGGTTTGAAATCTTTTTAAATATTCTAATTTTTGCACGTTATCACTTCCTTTAGTCAGATGTAATTAATTATACATTTATTTTGGCTCTTTGTCAAGTTTTGTAAAATTTTCATTTTTAAGTGGTATTTTCTTGACAAGACGTTTTATTGGAGTTTTCTTTTCTTTTTTGCGGTTATATATGTTTAATTTTTTTGTTTTGTTTTTAAGTACTGAATATAATTTCCATAATCCATATTTAATAATTGGTCCATATCTACTATGATATCAATGGCTTCTTCAAGGCTCATACTTTTTAATAATTCACCAATTAACCTAAATAAATCGGCATTAAAATAATCTTCAACCATTTCTTCTTTGTTTTCGTAAAAGTTTTCAATTAATTTAGCTAGTTTTTGGAGGTAAATATATGATTTACTTTTACCTTGAAAAAAACGATTATTTAAAAGTTCAGTATATCCTTCATTTAAACCTTCGCCAAGAGCGCCACCTTCTTTTAAGACAACTTTGAAACCCACATTACTAAAAATGTAATTAGTTGAGGCTGCATGCAGTAACTCGTGATATAATGTTGTGTTATTTGAAGTATCATATATATCTATTTTTTTACTATGGCCACTGTATGTACCAGCAAGTTTACTTCTTTTATCAGTTTTGTGATAGTTGATGGTTACATAGGGGGCATTTATTATAAGATTTCTAAGATTATCTACTTTAACATTTTCTAATAATTTAGTTGTAAATATATAGATTTCGGGTTGCTTTTGTTTAATATTTTCAGTTGCTTTAAGAAGTTTGTATTTATCTTCTTGATTTAACTTTGCATATATCGGAGTTTTTAGATCAATATTTTTTAAATTTTGAAGATTTTTAGTTAAGATTAGTTTTTTTGTAGTTGATTTTATTGTATTTTTTTTGACTTTTCTTTTTCTTTTCTTGATATCTTGATAAATTTTTACACTTTGAATTGCACAGATACTACCATTTAAACATATTATAATAATTAAAATTATGTTTTTAATTATTTCTGCCATTTTTTTCACTCCTATTTATGCTTATTATACTATTTTTCAATTTTTTGTAAAGGAAAAAGTAGGTTTTACCCTACTGTTCAAATTGTGAGTTATATAAATTAGCGTAGAAGCCATTTTGTTTCATTAGTTGTTCGTGATTACCTTGTTCTACTATGTTTCCTTCTTTCATTACTAGAATTAAATCTGCATTTTTAATTGTTGATAATCTATGAGCAATGATGAATGATGTTTTTCCTTCGGTTAATTTATCCATAGCTGCTTGAACTAGTTCTTCTGTTCTTGTATCAACGTTAGAAGTTGCTTCATCAAGAATTAGGAAAGGTGATTCGTCTATCATACCTCTAGCAATGGTTAGCAATTGTCTTTGACCGGCGGATACACTTTCATTATCGGATAATACTGTGTCATAACCTTGTGATAAAGTTCTAATAAAGTGGTCTAAACCAACTTCTTTACACACTTCTTGTACTTTTTCATCAGAAATGTGTTTTCTATTATAGACAATGTTTTCTTTAATGGTTCCTTCAAATAACCAAGTGTCTTGAAGAACCATGGTAAACAATTCATGAATATTTTCTCTAGTTAATTCTTTGGTTGATACACCATCTATTTTGATGTCTCCTGAATTGATATCATAAAATTTCATAAGTAAGTTAACCATTGTTGTTTTTCCCGCTCCTGTTGGACCAACGATAGCTACTTTTTGACCTGGTTTGGCGTGAGCTGTAAAGTCTTTAATAGTTGGATGATCATTTCCATCATATTTAAAGACAACATCTTCAAAGTCAATATAACCTTTAACGTCTTTTTTATGTAAATGTTTAGTAATATTTTCTTGACTACTCATTTCTGGTTCATCTATAAAGTCAAATACTCTTTCACTAGCAGCTGCTGTTGATTGTAATGAGGTCATTGCTTGTGCGATTTGTGATAGAGGGTTTGTGAATAGTCTTACATAAGTTATGAATGCGACAATAACACCGAATGATATTTGACCATTCATAGTAAGCATAGCTCCAACGATACATACTGCAACATAACCAAAATTACCTATAAATGCCATGATTGGTTGCATTAAGCCTGATAAGAATTGACTTTTTTTATTACTTTGACAGACTTTATTGTTGAATTCATCAAATTTTTGACTGGCTTCTTCTTTACCATTATAAACTTTGACAACGTTTAAGCCTGAGTAAATTTCTTCGATATGACCGTTTAAATTTCCTAATTCTGCTTGTCTTTGAATAAAATATTTTTGTGATTTTTTTAATATGGCTGCCATACCAATGAAACCGATTAAACTTGAGACAATGGCGGTGATTGCTAGAATCCAATTGGTTACAAACATCATAATTATACTACCTAAGAATAAAGTAGTACTACTTACTAGGGATGCTAATGATTGGTTCATAGATTGAGCAATCATATCGACGTCGTTAGTAATTCTAGATAAGATATCACCAACTTGGTGTTTATCAAAGTATTTAAGTGGTAATTTATTTATTTTTACTGATATTCTACTTCGTAAATTATTAGCAAATTTATTAGCAACATTGGTCATACAGATTGATTGAACATATGTAAATATAGCACTTACTAGATACATACATACAAGAAGTAAGGTTATGTTTTTGATTTTATCCATGTTCATGACAGGTTCAATTACTTCCCTAACAGATTTTGGCATTGTATCTAAAGTTTTATATAGTTCTGTTTCATCAGCATTTTCATCTAGTGTACTTAATATTTTAACATATTTATATTGGTCTTCTGATGATACTTTAATTCCGTCGATTGTTACTTCGGTGAATAGAATTTCCTGGAGATTTTTAGATAAGTTGATATTTTTATTATCTTCATTTATATTAATTAAGTTTATTTTATCTTTGGTGGTTATTGTTTTACCTTTGTATTTTGTTTCAGTGAATATTTTTTCAAGGATACTATTTGGAAGGGTTGTTAAATCTTTAAATGATTCTTCACTGCCGTTATCTTCTATTTTATTTAAAATATTTTGAAATTTACTTTTATCTTCTTGAGAAATACTATCATCACGCATTATACTCATAATGTTTTCTTCAGAGAAATTTGGACTTAGTATTTCAGGAAGTATTTCTTTTAATTTATCTTCACTTAAGTTTTCGGTTGCTTTTTTGGTTAATATTTCCATGTGGTCTTGATTTATAACAAGGCCAGCTGATATTTCGTCGGTTAGGTTTGATAGTCTGTTAGGAGCTAATATTGAAAGTATGGATCCTAAAATTGCTAAGGTAAAGGCTATTATAATTAAAGTTTTATAGATATTTAATTCATGAAATAATCTTTTTATAGCGCCTTTAAAATCTCTAGCTTTTTCATATGATTGATTTGAATTTGGTCTAGGCATTTTCTAACTCCTCCTTTGACAATTGTGATAAAGCTATTTGTTTATAAACTTCACAATTTTTAAGTAATTCTTTATGGGTTCCCATACCGACACATTTACCACTATCTAATACTACAATTTTATCGGCGTTCATGATGGTGCCGATTCTTTGTGCGACAATTAAACTTGTTGCATTTTTAGTGTAATTTTTTAGTTCTTTTCTTAATACGGCATCCGTTTTATAATCTAGAGCTGAAAAAGAATCATCAAATATATATATTTCAGGGTCTCTAGCAATGGCTCTTGCAATAGCTAGTCTTTGTTTTTGCCCACCAGAGACATTAGTTCCGCCTTGAGCAATGTGTGTTTCATATTTATTATCCATTTTTTCAATGAATTCATCGGCTTGAGCTACTTTAGCTGCTTCTTTAATTTTTTCTTCACTTTTTTTACCTTTGCCATTTTCACCATAGCTGATGTTATAATTTACTGTTCCAGCAAACATCACTGCTTTTTGCGGAATATATCCTAGTTTATTATTTAAAGCTTCAAATTTGTAATCTTTAACGTTGATGCCATCAATTAATACTTCTCCTTCAGTAGCATCATAGAACCTTGGAACTAAATTTATCAAGGTTGATTTACCACTACCTGTTGAACCGATAAAGGCAATTGTTTCACCTTGATTTACTTTAAATGAAATATTTTCTAAGACATATTCATCAGCATCTGGATATTTGAAAGATACATTTTTAAATTCAACAGTTCCTTTTTCTTTGGTTTCGCCTTCAAAGGTTCCAGGAATAATTTTTTGCTTAGTGTCTAATACTTCATTTATTCTTTTGGCTGATACTTCGGCTCTTGGAATCATCATGAAAATCATAGCAAGCATTAAAAATGACATAATTACTTGCATGGCATATGAACTAAAGACAATCATGTTACCAAATATGGTAATTTTATCAGCTAAGATTGAGTTTTGAATCATTCCAGCACCTATGAAATAAATGGATAAGGTTAATCCATACATGATTAGATACATAACAGGCATCATAATAGCAAATTTCTTTTGATTAAATAGTTGTAAGTTTGTAAGTTTGTCATTAACTTTGTCGAATTTTTTTTCTTGATATTTTTCGGCATTAAAGGCTCTTACTACTCTAATACCAGTTAAGTTTTCTCTAGCAATACCATTGATTTTGTCAATTAATTTTTGAACGATTTTAAATCTTGGAATAACGATAATCATAAGAGTTATGATAACACCTAGTAAAATTAATACAGCGATGCCGGTGATGACACTCCACTGCCAACCTTTGTTTAAGATTTTTGTGATTGCCCATATGGCTGTAATTGGTGCTTTTGCTAATAGTTGTAGGCCCATAGCAATTAATAATTCTATTTGTGTAACATCGTTAGTTGTTCTGGTGATTAAACTACTGGTTTGAAAGGCTTTTATTTCTTCAGTGTCAAGATTTTGAACTTTATCGAATATTTCTTTTCTAGTGTTTTTAGAAAATTCTGATGCGATATAAGCAGCAAAATAACCAGCACCGACAGCAAATATTAAACTGCCTAAAGCACACAAGACCATATAGCCACCATTTAATATAATGTCAGACATTTTACTGCCTTCAGTTTGAACAAGGACAGTTATTTCAGACATATAATCTGGAATTTTTAATTCTAACCATACTTGGCCGACAATTAGAATTACACAAAATATGGCATATAACCATTCTTTTTTTGTTAGATTTCTTAATAATTTTAACATAACTTCATCCTTTCATTCTTTAGATTTTTTTGCATTTTACTGATTACTTTGAAAAAGTTTTCTAATTCTTCTTTGCTTATGTCTTTGGTGATTGTTTTTTCGGCTTTATTTAATGTGTTTTTAACAATTTGAAAATTTTCTTTAGCTGTGTCACTCAGAATTATTTCTTTTTTTCTTGTATCAGTTTTATCTTGAATTCTAAAAATAAGGTCATTTTTTTCCATTGTTTTTAGAATTTCAGATAGAGTTGCTCGTCTTAAGTTTAAAGCAATTCCAATATCTTTTTGATATACTTTTTCTTTTTGTCTAGAGATTATATAGTGCAGGATTTGCATTTGAGCAGGAGTTGGTAATTTTCTTTTATCGACCCCAGTTTCACAAATATACCTTATAATATCATGGTTTAAATTTTTTATCTTATAGGTTACTCTTTCGCTTTCCATTATTCACCTTCTTTACTGCCTGCTAAAACATTTTAGTATAATTTTTAAATATTGTCAATATCCTAACAATAATATTTTGTATTCACATATTTTCCCATAATTAAAAGATAAGTGGAACTTATCTTAATTGTTTATATGATGATGTATGGCTTCAGTATTTTTAGTTATTTTTGCGAAGGTATAGCCGTTTGCTTTAGCATATTTTATAATATAAGGTAATGCTTCTAATGTTGTTTGTTTAGTCGAGGAATCATGCATTAAGATGATATTTGTTCCATTATGTATTCTATTCGTTACATTACAATATATACTTTCTTTTGTTTGATTTCCGTTAGCATCTTCACTATCAATATTCCAGTCAAAGTAATAAAAATCATTTTCATTTAAGGTGTTTGTGATTCTAGTTACTATGCCTTGATTATATTTTTTAGATATAGTGTTTGATGAACCGCCGGGCAATCTTACTATTCTCGGCTTTTGACCAGTTATTTGATATATTTGCATTCTTATTTGATTTAGGTCATTAAAGTAGTTTGTTTCTGATGAATATACATAACTATATATGTGTGATGATGTGTGCAAAGCTACAGTATGGTTTTCGGCTTGCATGCGTTTTACTACGTCTTTATATTTATATATTTGTCTAGATGTTAAGAAAAAGGTGGCTGGAATATTTTCTTTTTTTAATATATCTAAAATGTTTTCGGTTAAATAGCTTGGCCCATCATCGAATGTGAGATATATTGTTTTATCTGAAATGATAGATGGATTAATATTTTTGATTTCTATTTGTTTTGGTTTATAGTAGTCTATTTGATGGTTAAAATTAACTTGAGGCTTAATTTCTTTAAAGTCTGGTTTTGGTGAGTTTAATTTTATTATATAATTGATTAAAATAATTGAGTTAAATATAAGACAAAGAATAATAATTATAGGAATTTTATTTTTTTTGATGTAATTTTTTATGTTTGGATTTAGCATACTTCTCACCATCTTCATTATACCCTAAAAATCCTTTAAATACAAAGAAAATAGTGTATTTTAGCGGTATTGTCTATAGAAAAAAGGAAATGTTTTAATTTCCTTTTGTTTTTTTACATATATCATTTCTTTCTTTTATCAGTTTGATTATTTCTTCGATGTTTTCTTTGGAATTGTTGTTTGCAGTTTTACTTAGTTTATCTAAGATTTCTTGTTCTATTTTTGATGTATAATTATTTGATATTGGGTCTAAATACTTAATTGTTTCGATTAAATCTTGGTCGTTTATTTTGTTTGCGATATTTAAAGCTTTTTTTATGAATGTATCTATATTATTTATATTTTTATCATATTCGTGTAGTTTATTTTTGGCATAATATAATGGGATAAATATTATAAGATAGATTATTGTTATAATTATAGATATAAGTAGCAAATTGTCAATGTTTATATAAGATAAGGTGTTTATGCCTAATAAATATATGATTGAAAGAATATATAGGAATGTAATATAAATAGTCTTATCTTTATTACTTTTTTTATTTAAGATTAATATGCTAATGAGTGTAATTGTTAAAGCTACTATTTCTATAATTATTGTTAGATAAAAATTGTTATTTAAGTTATTGTCTATAATTGAATTTATTTTGGTGACAGTTGCTGGTAAGTAGATTGTTTTTGGTATTTTGGTTAAGGTCATAGAAATTGTGGTTACAGGATAACCATTTATTTCTTCTGGAATTATTATATTTTCATCAGTACCATTATAATTAGTTATTTCGATATTTTCATTATCTGTATTATAATTAAAATCATTTGTACTATTATTTTCTAAATTAGTAAGCTCACTATCTGATATGTTTTTATAGGTGAAGCTATTCTTATTAGCATAATCTTCGGCATAATTGTTATTATGTGATAGTATTTGAATATTACTATTGTTAAATGGTTTGTTTGCATATGTTAATATTAGAAAACAAACACTAATTAAAATTGCAATGGCGGGAATGATTTTTTTCATATTAATTTACTCTCCTTCCACATTTAGGACAGAAAATAGTATTTTGGTCTAATTGATTATGACAATTTGGACATACTAAATTATTTTTTAGTGAGGTACCACATTTTTTACAAAAATTATGGTCAATAGAATTAGATGTGCCACAGTTTGGACATGTTTTAGTTGTAGCGTCGATGTTCGCGATGACACCTGAGACGTTATTTCCTACTTTATCACCTAGAGTAGTGCCAATTCCACTCATAATACCTAGGCCAACACCTGCATTAGCAAATTCCCCTACGCCTTCGTTTTCGGCCATTTTTTCACCAACATCAAATGACCTTTCTTCTTGGTATGTATAACCTTCTTGACTTCGTTTAGTGGCTTCGGCTTTTGAGGCGATGATTTTTTGCTTTGCTTTGGTTTCTTCATCAATAAGATTTATTTTTTGTCTTAATTCGGCTTCAGCTACTGAAACGGTTTGTTTAAAGAAAAGCTCTTTAAATTCAAGATATTGTTTATCTTCTTCCGGTTTTAATATGGTGTTTATGAAAAATTTATTTAATTTAATTCCATAATCGGCAAAGTCTTTTGCTAAAAGTTTTTGAAGGGTTTCACTAAATTCGTTTAAGTATTTATCTATTTCAAAAATACATATCTTGTTTTCAACAATTATATTTGCCATATAACTTTTAACTTTGGTTAAAATACACGATGTGAAGAAGTTATCAATGGTTTCGTTATCAATTGTCTTTTTGATTCCTACTAATTTTATTAATAATTTTCTAGAATCTTCGATGATGAAACGCATTTCACCGCAAGCACCTATTTGAATCGGAAAATTATATTTTGGGTCTAGAAATTCGATTTTACTACTAGTACCCCATTTACTGTTTTTTTCTGTTTTATCAATGAAATATACTTCACATCTAAATGGGCTTCTAAAACCGTTTGGAATGTTTAAAAATGTCTTGAGTAATGGAATATTGTTAGTTGTTAGAGTATATTTACCAGGTCCAAATAAATCTAATGCTTTGCCGTTTGAGAAGAAAATAGCTTCCTGAGATTCGTGGACAATTAACTGGGACATTGTATTAAAATTTGTTTTAGGATATCTCCAGACTAAATTATCGTCTGCTTTATCTTTTTTTATTACATCAAATATTGCCATAGTATTACCTACTTTCTTTTTCTAATTCTTTAATATATTCATTATTATCGCCACTATAGACATAACCGGTGATACCAGTTCCAGTTTTGATTTTATACCAATAGTTATTATTATATACTTCTTCTTTATCTAATATTGTGTATATTTCGCCTTTGTTTACTTGACCTAAGATAATACTGTTATCATCAGCACTAGGTTGCTCTCTTATTCTAACAAATTCAGTGGTTATTTCTATTTGGTCTTTTGATGTATCACGCTCATTAGGTTTGTTATTATTTATATTTATGAATATATTTATTCCAATAAATATTACAGTTAATATAATTAGAATTGTTTTTACTAATTTACCTTTTTGCTTTTCTTTAATTTTGAAATTTTCTTTTATATATTTATTTTTCTTTAATTGCTTGTCTTTTTCTTCAACATTCATTATAGATTTGTTACTAGAATTTAATGTCCAAACTGGGTTTAATGATATAAATATTATTTGAAAGATTGTGATTATACAAGCGATTACCATTTTTTCATATTGACTCATAACAATGTTATAAACAATTTTATACTCATGATTAAATAAATTGATTATAGTGTTTGATAAAAATTGGTTAAAAGATATTATCAAAAAAATTATGGATAATGTTGTCATTACTTTTTTATGTTTATATCTTTTTCTATTTAGGCAAAAAACAAGCGATAGAATAAAGAAGATTGCTGATAATAATAAAGTAATTATACTGGTTGAACTTGAATAAGCGTTATAATTATAAATATTTTGTAATATAAGAAACATATATAGAAAGCCAATGATTAGAAAAAATATGGCTTCTACAATATAATACCATGTTGGTAATTTTTCTTTTAAAATGGTTACTTCGTATTTGCCATTACCAAGATTTTTAGCTTCATCTAAGACATTTTGAACTTTGGCAATTGTTTCTATATCAAGGCCTTCTATATCATCGACTTTAGATTCATCGACGATTTTTTTAACTCCTCTAACTAAATCTTGCATGGCTCCGACTTTATCCATAGATTGGGCTTGAAGCATAGCAAATTCTTCTGGAAGTTTATAAGCATCTATTTGGCTATAGACAGGGATTAAGACTTTAGACTTGTCCTTTTTTGCCATTTCCAAGAATCTACTCCATTCATTTTTGACCCAAATGGCATTAAAGTTTTCTGCACTTGTTCCAACTACAAGCATTACTTTGGCAGATTTTAAGGCTGAGTAGATATATGGTTCATATTCTTTACCTAGTTTATTTTCTAAGGTTATTTTAGCAAAGAATACTTTATATCCTTGGTCTATGAGTTTATCATAGATATCTTCGGCAATAACGGAATCATGGGTTCTACTTCCTTTATTATCAGTCTCTTTATAACAGATAAATATATCGTACGGTTTTTCTTTTGAAGATATAGCCAAGATGTTTTTTTGTATTTCATCAATTTGTTTAGCTTCTTTTTCATATAGTTTCAATGCTTCACCATAGGATTTCTTTTTAATGAACTTATAGTCTGGATCTAGTAAAATAGAATAGTCATTTGTTCTATGGCAAGTTGGAATTTTAGTTTTGGTTTTAGGGTCGTCAACATATTCAACACCATATTTACATAACAAAATTCCCCAATGAGCTTCTACTTCATCGTTGTTGATTTTTAAAATAGCTTCATATATTTCTCTGGCTTTATCAAATTCACTATTTAGTCTTGAGTCATTGGCTCTATTATACAAATTTAAAATTCTTTCATTATCAATGTTTGGCAGAGTCATGACGCTTTTACAATAAAGGCATTTACCAGTGTTTGTCCCTTTAATTGGTTCAATATCTCCTCCACACATTTTACATTTAAAAGTCATTTAAAACACACTCCTATTATTTTCCTTACTTTTCCTAATATAATATTAACATATTGGTTTTTTAAAATCAAATAAAATTAAAAAAAGAAATGCTTTTTTGGCATTTCTAATTGTTTTGTTTAATGCTTTTTAGATAATTTTTTTGTTCATCTGATATGGTTTTAGCTTTGTCTTTATTATTTATTTTAGAATATATATTATATCTAATGTTTTGTAATGTTTTATATCTATTGATTTCCTCTTTTGAAGGACTAGTTATATCAGTAAATTTTTGAACATTTTCTTCAGCGGTTTCTAAGATTATATTTAATGCTTGATTATTAAAATCATCATTTTCTATATAATTATTATACAATTTTTCGATTGTTTCTAGGCTTTTTAATTTATAAAAGTAATTATTAAATTCGGTTTTATATTTATCATAGTTTTCTTTATGAAGTAAGGCTCTTAAGTACCAGAATGTATATATGGAATATTCTTTTTCAGCGTCCTCACTTTCTTTTCTAGCCTTTAAGAACTTGTTTTTATCATTTAACATTTTACTATAATATTTGATTTGTTTACCATAGTTTTGTGTTCCATAAAGGTTATTACATAGATGTATTAAATCATTATAGTCTTGGGTATTTGTGTATTTTTTTTCTAAACGCGTTAAAAGTGTTTGGTCAAAGTAGTAAGAAAATGCGAGCACAGCTACTATAATGATTAATAGACTAATAATGATTTTTTTAATCATAATCTCATCTCCTAGTTATTGACTCTATGGGTGACCATAGGTGTATCCATGGTTATTTTAGCAAAGGTGTAACCGTTGTTTTTCCCAAATTTGATAATATTTGTTAGGGCGTCTCTTGTTTGCGTTTTAATATCGTGCATTAGAATTACATTGGTTTTATTTTTGCTTAGATTTCTAATGACGTTATTATATACGGCTGATGAGCTTCTAGCACTTCCAGCATCATCTGAATCAATATTCCAATCGAAATAATGATATCCTTTACTTATTACATCTTTGGTGAGGGTGGTCATTATTCCTTTTGAGTATTTTTTAGAAACGGTATTAGATGAACCACCTGGGAATCTAATTATTTTGGATTCGGTTCCAGTGATTCTTTTAACTCTATTTTGAACTTGCGTTAAATCGTTATAGTAACTATCTACTGATTTATAGACAGTGGCATAATTATGAGAAGCGGTGTGTAAGGCAACGGTATGTCCTTCATCATATTCTCTTTTGATTAGCGAATCTGGGCCTTTATTAGTGACAAAGAATGTGGCTTTGACGTTTTCTTTTTTTAATATATCTAAGATGACGTTGGTAGTTCCTTCGTTTGGACCATCATCAAAGGTTAAATAAATGACACCTTTCGCACCAGAAGTATTAGAATTTGAGTTTGAATTATTTGAAACTGATTTATTTATGACTTTAACAATTCTTTCTATTACAAATGAATTTCCTATATTATCTTTGACTGTATAGGTTATTTTATAACTTCCTGTTTTATTTGTATTTACAGAGCCAGTTACAACTACTTTATTTGTAATATCGCCATCACAGTTATCGGTGGCAGTATATCCTGGGTCTTTCCAAGATGTTCCTAGATGTATTGTTTGATTTTTACTACCTTTTAATATTATAGATGGATTAATTTTATCTTCTTTAGTGATTTTTCTAGTTATGCTGCCAATATTTCCTGATGAATCTTTTACTTGATAAGTGATTATATCGTTTTTAACTTTGATTTGAACTTTATTTGTAATATCACCATCATAATTATCTATGGCGGTGTAACCTTCTTCGTTATAATTTGCATTTGGACAGATTGTAACGTTTTGATTGCCAGTTAAAGTTATTTTGGGCTTTTCTTTATCAACAATGGTTACTTTTCTTGTTTGCTTATAAGTTATACCGTGTAATTTTAATTCATAAATTATTTTATAGGTCCCTATTTTTTCTTTATTAATTTTACTTGTGATTTTTACTTTTTTTGAGTAATCTTTTCCAAATTTGGTTACAGTATAACCTGGCTCTTTATAATCTTGGCCATATTTTAAGGTAATGTTATTTCCTTTTAGTTTGAATGAAGGTGGCCAAAAAAATAAGATGCTAAGACCAATTAATAAAACAATTATTACAATGATACTAATAACATACTTCTTTTTCATATTATCTCCTATTTATTTTGATATTCTAGTGCTTCATTTAATGAGTATTTACAACCACAATAGTTTTGACGATATAAATCATATTTTTTAGCAAGCTCGTTACTTCTTTTATATCCTTCTTTTTTCTTGAAATCAGAGTATAGATATTCTACGTTATATTTTTCAGATAAAATTTTACCAATTTTGTTCAACTTTTGACTATCTTTATATGGGCTTACTGAAAGTGTTGTAGTGAAGTAATCGAAATTATGTTTTTGGGCTAATTTGGCGGTTTTTTCTAGTCTTAATAAAAAACATTTGGTGCATCTTTTACCACCTTCTTTTTCATTTTCTAAACCTTTTGAAATATTTTTAAATTCTTTGCTTTCATAACCTATTTCTAAAAGTTTAACTTTTATTTTCATTTTTAACGTTATTTCTTTTAAAGTATTAAATCTTTTTAAATATTCTTCTTCTGGATATATGTTTGGATTATAATATAAAACGGTGATATCAAAAAAAGGATAAAGCCTTTCTAAAACTGAACTTGAACATACTCCGCAGCATGCGTGCAGTAATAGTTTAGGCTTTCCTTTTAAATTTGTTATTGTTTCTTCCATGATTTGATTATAGTTTATTTTCATAATATCACCTTGTCTCATGGATATTATAACACAAATATTACATAATTAAAACATTGCCAGTCATTTCTTTTGGAATAGTTATTTTTAGAAGAGTTAAAATGGTTGGTGCAATATCAGCGAGACATCCACTTTTTAATTTGATATTATCTTTGGTGATTAGAAATGGAACAGGATTTATTGAATGTGAAGTGATAATATTTCCTTCATTATCTAGCATATAATCACAGTTACCGTGATCTGCAGTTATCAAAAGTGTTCCATTTAATTTTTCTATTTTTTTATATATTCTACCAATGCATTTGTCGACGGCTTCGATGGCTTTAACAGTAGCGTCAAAGTTTCCAGTATGGCCAACCATATCGCCGTTTGCAAAATTTAAAATTATAACATCATAGTCTTCTATTATGTCTAATAAAGTATCAGTTATTTGATAGGCACTCATTTCAGGTTTTAAATCGTATGTAGTGACTTTTGGTGATGGTATTAATATTTTATCACATCGTTTTAGTTTGGTTTCATTTTCACCATCAAAGAAGTATGTAACGTGGGCATATTTTTCGGTTTCAGCAATTCTGAGTTGCGATAATTGTGATTTTTCTAGTACAACGCCTAGATAATTAGTTATTTTAGGATGGTCAAATAGATTTGTGCATACTACATTTTTATCGACTGGCATCATAGTTACTAGTTTTAAATTTGAAATAAATTTTCTTTTGAATTCATTAAAGTCGGGGTTTGTTAGAGCAGTGAATAATTCTCTTAAACGGTCTGGTCTAAAGTTAAAGACTAAAATACCATCGTTTTCTTTAATGACACCGTTTGTATGGGTGAATGGTTCAATGAATTCGTCGGTTATGTTTTTTTGATAACTTTCGTTTATTTGACTTTCAATATTATGAATTTTTGTATTTTCAGTCATTTCTCTATATGCTTTTTCGATGCGGTCCCAACGGTTATCTCTATCCATGGCATAATATCTACCTGATATGGTAGCAATTTCACCAATTTTTGTTTCAGATATTTTTTCTTCAAGCATTTTAATAAATTTTAGTGATTCATGTGGTTTTGTGTCTCTGCCATCTGTGAAAATGTGAAAATAAATATGACCTATGTTTTCATCTTTTAAAATGTCAATTAACCCTAATAGGTGGTTTATATGAGAATGTATTCCACCATCACTTAATAGCCCACATATATGAAGGTCAGAATTATATTTTTGTAGATGTTTAATTAGGCTTTGATATTCTTTGTTTTTTTTGATTTCACCATTTTGAATTGCTTCAGTGATAATATCTAATGATTGTTTAGGAATCCTGCCAGTGCCAATGTTCATATGTCCTACTTCACTATTGCCCATTTGTCCTTTTGGTAAGCCAACAGCATTTCCACTTGCTTCTAAAGTTGTATGAGGATATTTATTAAATAATATATCTAAATTTGGTGTTTTAGCAGCGTTTAAGGCATTGCCATTTTGATTTGGTCTGATACCAACGCCATCTAAAATACAAAGTAATAATGGTTTCATTTTAACAGCTCCTTTTTTATTATTATATCATGATTATTTTATTCAATGCGAAAATAAATCAGTTTTTTCTGATTTATTTATATAGGTTGATAATGGTGTCTAAATTTACTTGAAGTAATAGTAATAATGTGGCTCCCGCAGCAAGAAATGGACCAAATGGTATAACATTATCTTTCTTTTTCCAAAGAATTATTAGGGCTACTGGCAAGCCAATTAATGAACCTACAAAAATTGATAATATAGCTATTGGGTATGTTAAGACCATGCCAAAGATGAATAATAGTTTAATATCTCCTCCACCCATTGATTCTTTTTTAAATAGAAAATCGCCAAATTTTTTTAACAAATACATAGTTAAAAAGGCTAAAATTCCGTTTAATAGTGAATATAATGCGACTTTTAGTCCATTTATTAAAAGGATTTCTACAAATAATATAATTGCAAAAGTTATCAAAACTTCATCAGATATTATTAGATAATGATAATCACTAACAACGATAATTATCATCATAGAAACAAAAGTTAAGGCAATGATTAAATTTGGGGTTAAACCAAAGGATATGTAACAAAGTACAAAGAGAATACCAGTTAGTAACTCAAAAATTGGATAGAATAGTGATATTTTTTGATGACAATGTTTACATTTTCCTTTTTGAAATATATACGATAATATTGGAATTAATTCTAAAGATGTTAATCTATGATTGCAATTGGTACAATGACTTGGAGGGAATATGATAGATTCACCTTTTGGAAGTCTATAGCCTACTACATTGTAAAAGGAACCAAAAATAGTTCCCATTATGAATAAAAATATTCCAATTATAATTTCCATAACATCACCTTTATGCTTGAATTTGACCGTACATTGAGAACATTGGTACAACGATTGATAGAACGATAATTCCAACCATAACGGTTAATAGGATTATTAATGCTGGTTCTACGAATGTTTTAATACGGGTTACTGAATTTTTATGTAAATCTTGATAATACAATGAAATTTTATGCATCATTTCAGGAAGCTGTCCAGTTCTTTCCCCTGTTACAATCATTTCATAAGCTGGAATTGGGAAGGCCCATTGATCTTTAAAGGCAGCTGATATTGATTTACCTTGCGAGATATTACTGATTGCATCATATATTAATGATCTATATATTTCGTTGTTGGTTACTTTATCTAATATTTCCATACTATCAGTTATAAAAACGTTATGTGATAATAGCGATGCAAATGTTTTTGAAAATGTCGTAACCTCTTTATATATTATAACATCGCCAAATACTGGTAGATGCATTAATGTCCACTGAACAGTTCTTCTAAACGATTTAACATTTTTATATAGGTAAATACATAGAACTAAAATGACAACAACACTTATTCCAATATATATGATATATTTTTGGAGAAAATCACTGATGGCTAAAACGGCCAAAGTAATACCGGGAATTTTAGCGTTATCCATGCTGCTATAAATCTCGACAAATTTTGGAACGACATATAACATGATAAATGTTCCAACGCCAACGGCGATAACAAAAATTATGGCTGGATAAAGCATAGCTGTAACCATAGCTTTTCTAGTGGCTTCAATTTCTGAAAAGTATTCTTCCATATCATCTAAGGTTTCAGGCAATTCACCTGTCATTTCAGCGGTTTTTACCATATTAGTTAAAATGCTTGGAAATGCGTTTTCTTGTTTGGCTAAGGCTTCACTAAAACTTTTACCTGTGGTTAAATCATAATTTAATGTTGATAGTATTCTTTTATATTTTTTATTTTTAAATTGTTTTGATAATATGTTTATAGCGTCGGCTAATGGCATTCCCACTTTTAAATATGTAGATACTTGCGCTAAAAAGAATGTTAAATCTTTTATTTTAAATTTATCGTGTGAACCTCCAACACTACCATACATGGTATTTATCCATTTATTTGTTCTAACACTATAAACAGTGTTTCCTTGACTTTTTAGATATGAAAAGACTTCGACTAAAGAAAAGGCTGAAAAGTATCCTTTCACTAATTTTCCTTCTGGAGTTCTAATGATATATTCGTATGTTTGCTTTTCTTTTGTTTTTTGGGCCTCAGGTCCTTCATAGTTGACAGTCATTTCAGGGGCGTTTTGGTATTTATCCTTGACTTTACCAATTCCAAGGGCGTTTTTAATTTTATCTGAAAAGCTCAAGACTTCTGTTCCGAATTGATCTAATTTTTCGCCGGCTGTTTTGTCTTCTAATTTTGAGCTATCTTGAATGTAGTCATTTAATCTTTTTTGGGCTTTCTTTTCTTGAATTTCTTGAATCTTCTGTCTTGTTTCTTCTTCTCTTTGCTTTTTTAGAGCTTTTTCTCTTTGGTGTTCGGCTAATAATATGTCTGTTTTTTTATAAATATTTTCTGTTTTTTGAGAATTAATTGTTACTTTATTATTTTTGTCTTTAGCGAATAATTTTACTAGCATTGTTGGAAAGGCTAATATACCTAAAAAAACATATTTTATAAATGAGAAAATTGCTTTTAAAATGACTAAAAAACCTTTATAAATATATATAAATGGTGAAAGTACTTTCTTCATCTTGACACCTTCCTATTCTCATACACTAAAATTATTATAACATATTATGTTTTAAAATAAAACTTTTTTTATTTAAAACATATAATATTTTAGAAAGGGGCATAAATCATGAATTATTATAATCCCTATTATTATATGGTGCCTACTGCAACTTCTGGGTTAGGCAGAGGTTTATTTGGTAGTACTTTGAGAAGTGGAATTAATTGGTCTAGTATTTTAAATGGAGCTCAAAGAACGTTGGGGTTAGTTAATCAAGCGATTCCACTTGTTAAACAAGCTGCGCCAATGGTTAGAAATGCAAAAACTATGTTTAAAGTTATGAATGAATTTAAGAGGATTGAAGCACCTCTTAGTAATTCTAATGATGTTAGTTCAAGTGGCGGTGGTGCAAGTAATGACAATGTACCTAATAAAAGTGCCCAATTTGTTTCTAGTGGTGGGCCGACATTCTTTGTATAAAAACGTTAGATTTTTAGTGGTTCTTCCGAAAGTTTGCGGAAAACCCATGAATATTGAGTAGGATATTATCCTACTTTTTTTCATGAATTTAATATTTGCTCAACAATTTCTTCTATGGCAAAGTTGTCTAAAGTTGACAAAAAACACAAATAAGTTTTCTTAAAAAGGTGTCAATAACTTGGGAAAATGTCTCGAAAAAAAGTAAACATTAACGGGAAAATTTTTGTTATTTAAGCATACACATGATTAGTGTGTGCTTTTTGTATCTGGTTTTTAAAAGCAGATAACCTCCAAGGATGGTTCATAGGTGGAATGTATTTTTTCTTTTCTTTTTGAACAGGAACTTGTTCAAAGTTTTTAGAAAATCTTTCATTCCTATTAAGTTCTTTTAACTCGTAAATTTTATCATCAATGGTAACTAATAAATCTCCATTAAAAGCATTAATAACAAGACATTCAGTTTTTGGTATAAAACACTTTAATTCACCATTTAAATATGGTTGGTAGTATTTATTTTTGTATTTAATAGAGTTACCGTTGTCAATTTTTCTAGGGGTTAAAATAGCTAATGTGTAATTAACTTTTTCTTCTGTTGGTGATGATTCAAATACTGATGGAAATTTTTTGTAATCCATGGCAAATTTACTATTAAATTTAGGAACAAATACATTAATTAAATATTTGTTTGCTTCTTCCATAGTAGTAATGCCATTTAGTTTTAATTCATTAACTAGTCTACCTTGAAAAGTACCATTAGTTCTTTCTATTAATCCTTTAGCTTGTGAAACGGAAGTTGTTTTTAAATCAATACCTAATTGTTTACAAGCATAGCCATATTGAGTTAAAACATCCTTTTCACTAGTCCTTTTATCTGGGTTTAAAAGCATATAATTAAATACAGTTCGGTTGTCGGTTAAAAAGCTATAAGGTATACCATAATTCGTTAATATTTGGAATAAAACATGATAATAGCCGTTTAATGTTTCTTCCTTATCAAACCAAGCTCCAACAATAGTAGAAGTGGCTTTATCAATAGCTAAATGTAAACAAGATTTAATACCACCAAACCATGGATGAATAGAACCATCTTGTTCAATAACTTCTCCAAAGAACTTTGGTTTTTCTAATCTAGGATGAGAATCTTCTAAAGCCATTTCGTGATTAACAGCTGCTTCTATTGTTTCTTCACTCATAGCTAAATTAATTTTCTTTTCTTCTAATAGTTGTTTCTTTTTAAATTCTCTTTTAGTTTTTCTTCTTGCTTTAGGAGATAATATACCAGCTTTAGTTAATGTTTTATAGACAAAATCATAGGATACTTTGATATTTTCTTCTTCCTCTAAGTACTCGTTAAAATGTCTAAAATTAAAGTCTTGATATTTATTATTATAAAGTAGTATAATATCCTCGGAGATTGAGTGATTTATGGCATTGACAGGTTTTCTGGATCTATTACCATGTACAAAGCCTTCTTTACCTTTCTCCTTATAAATGATGATTAGGCGATTGACCTGCCTTAATGATATACCGAGCTTTTTACTAGCTCTGTTTTTATTTCCTTTGTGGTCTACTAATTCTTTAATTGTTTCATATTTAAATTGTTCATTCATTCTTAATTCAACCTTTCTCATTCATGTCACCTCGGTGACATATAATATTACTACTAGGACATTTTCGCAAATTAACACTTAAGACATTATCACAAATTAATCATAAAAACACAAATAAGTTTTCTTAAAAAGGTTGCATAATTTTTGTTTTCCGTATACAATACGTTTGATAAGTTTAAATTTGTTGTTGTTGCCTTCAACAAATCCTGAATTTATCTTATAAGATATTGCGTTTTTGATGGCGGCAATATCTTTTTTTAATCCTTTACAAAAAGTCGGAATATTTAGTTTATATAACTCTATAAAGATATCTAATAATTCTGTATCTTGGCCAAATATAACATCGTGAAAATCCATAAATATATTTTGTATAATTTTTACTATTTGATATTTTTCTATGATAATTGGCAGATATTTTTCTATTTCTTTATTCTTTTTATTTTCATTAATAGTGAGTAAATGCTTTAATAATTCTTTTCTTGTAATTACTGTAATATCACTTGGATAAACCATATTTGAATAAACTGCATTAATTTGATATCTAAAACCATTATTTTTAGCAATTAAATTAATATGATCTTTTGCATTTATGACAGTACCTTTAAAACCTTGTTTTATTATATAAGCTAAAATATACTCTTGAGAAATATTATCTTTTAACATCTTATAGATAATATTACGAAAATCATCTAAATCACTTTTTCTATCTTTATATTTTTTTATAAAAGCAATATTTTCAATTTCCGTATCAGTCATTTTAGAATATTTTAGTAATGAAGTATATGAGATATTAAATTCTTTAGCTATTGTTTTTTTATCATGGCAAGTATCAGTCTTTAATTTTTCTTTAAGTTTCTTTATCATCATTTGTTTTTGAATTCTTCTTTCTGCTTGTTCTTTATATTGTTTTGATTCTAAATTTCTATGTTTATTATCAAACAATATAATATTACCATTTTCATCTATTGGTGGTGAATTATCATAATGTAATTGATTTAAAAATTCTTGATCTATATTTTTTAAATTTTCTGGCACTTTCTTAATATTTTTATCTATAATTTTTCCATTTTTTATAAAGATTTTACTAGGAACTTCATTGTAAAAAATTTCCTTTAGATATTCAATTAAATTTTGAAATAAATGGAATCTATCAGCTACTTGTATACAATCAGGCAGTATTTCATTAATAGCACAGGCATACTCACTAGCTCTATCTCTAGCAACTTTTTTAATTTTAGGATGTTCTTTTAACCATTCTTTTACAGTATCTGCATTTCTTCCATCTAATAATGCGATTAGATGATGATTTTCCAAGTCATAAATAGCTGTGGCATAATTTTGACCTTTTCTTTTAGCTACATCATCAATTCCAATTCCTTCAACATTCTTATTATCCTTTATTTCTATTTTTTTAATAATATTATCTATTGTGTCAGCACTTACTTTTACTCCTAAAAAAGAAAGTATTAATGAACTACAACTTGAACTTAAATACATTGAAATAGCTAGAATAAATTGAACTAAAAAATCGGTCATTACTTTATGTTTTCTTACAAAATCTATTTCTTCTGAAAAAACTTTAACGTGACACATCGGATTACTACATTTATATTTATGACATCTTATTTTTAGCCATACGGTATTATTATGTATTGGGGTATCTTGTATAGTTCTAATATAATATTCATGAGTTGTTTCACTCTCATTTCCACATATTGGACACTTCTGTGTTTCTTTTTTTGATTCTAACTTTAAAATTATTCCTAATTTACTAATTTCCTTTTCTACAATCGGGTAATTATTTCCATATAAAATTTTTTCTTCCATTCTACTATACCTCTATAATAACAGTAACATAATTTCATGAAAAAAAGTAGGATATTATCCTACTCAATATTCATGAGTTTTCCGCAAACTTTCGGAAGAACCATTTTTAGTCTAACGTTTTTTTATTCAATTCTATAAGGATTATCTTGTGTCCCATAGCCACCTGTAATTTTAACATCTTTAGATAAATATACTACAGGTCTAAGTGCATACTTTTCATGCTTAGCATTATTATAACCAATATTACCGTTTGTGGCCATTAGGTAGGCACTATTTGTATCATCATTAGAGTGAATCATCGTCCACCATGTTCCACTTGAATAATACATCCAATTAGTTGCTATACAAGTATCTCTATTTAAACTACTATGTAACCACCATGTTTCGCATTCGAGCAAATTTGAATTAGCTCTTATATACTCACTAATAGAAATAAGTCCTACTTTTCCATTCCATTTGGCTAGTTTTTCTTGATCTATTAATTTTACTAAATCCGTTTGTATTTCGTTTGGAGTCATTGGATTCATACTTATATTTTCACCAACATTCCAATCATGAGTTATTATTTGACTTTGAACAGTAGAATTTAAACTATTATAATATGTTCCGTTCAAGTATGTTTGTGCTGTTGAATCTTTCCACTCTCCATCTAGATATTGCTCTCCAATACTATTATTTCTTATTAATTTGAATGTATCATCTTCAATAGATATAATTCTCCAGCCAGCATATTCATTATTAAATGTCACATAATTATTGGGATTGGCTCCTTTATAGGTGTATTTTCCATCTTCATATTCATCTTTATATAGGCCATCACTAGATGTTACAATATCAATCGGAGTGCCCCCTGCTTCTGGGACTTTTGGGAATGCTTTTAAATAAAGCTCATCTATTGCTCCTTGGACATCTGTAGATGTTAAACCACTTTCACTATTATCATATGTAACATTATTACTTGGGAAATATGTGGCGGCGTACACTCCTACTGTACCAAATATTAGTCCACCTAGTATGAAAATAAATATTCTGTTTTTGAATATCTTTTTTATTTGTTTCATTTTAACCTCCATTTCGTTCGCGACTATGTCGCTCCGACACAAATCGCTATGAAAAATATTTTATTTATTTTAATTTTTAATATATAATATCTCTTTGTAAATTTAAGGAAGCAACTACAAAGCACGGCGAGGTGAGTAGAAATTGTCACCTCTTTGACAATAAGTCTGTATTTTAACATGTGTAGATTATCCTTCTCAAGCACAAATAAGTGGTACTTCGAGTCCGTAAACTAATCATTGGAATTATCCTTGATGTTCAGTGCCTGGATTTTCAGTCAATGCTTCTTTATTATTTACATTTTAAAGGAGTTGTTTTTATGCTTAAAATAGTTCGTCCTATTTGCTGTGGTGTTGATGTTCACAAAAGATTCATTGTTGCTTCTATTGGTACTACTGATAATCATGGAGTAACAACTTATCAGACCAAAAACTTCTATACTCATAACAAAGATATTAATTCTTTTAAAAGATGGTTAATATCTAATAATTGTTATGATGTTTGTATGGAATCTACTGGGAAATATTGGATCCCTATATTTAATATCTTAGAAGATGATTTTAACGTTGTTGTCGCTAATCCAAAATATATTAAAGCGGTCAAAGGAAAAAAGACTGATAAAAAAGATTCTATTTGGATTACCGATTTATTCAAACATGATCTTTGTCCACAGTCTTTTATTCCACCAAAATCTACTAGATGTTTAAGAGAACTTTTAAGATATCGTGTTAAACTTGTTAATATGGCTTCTTCTGAAAAAAACCGTATTCAAAATTCTCTTACCATCTCTAATATTACTTTAGATTCTGTCTTATCAGATATCTTTGGTAAATCTGCTTCTAATATACTTGATTACATTTTATCTTTAGATAAACCTGAAGATTTTAATGAAGAATTTATTAAAACTCTTCTTTGTAAATCTGCTAAAACAAAATCTGATGATATTATAACATCAATCAAGGGTTTTTGTATACCTGATTCTACTGTTGTTAAAATTAAATCTTCTAGGATTCATCTTGAAGCTATTCAAAATACTGTTTCTTCTATTGATAAGGAAGTAGATAGAATAATTTCTTCTGAATATCAAGTATATGTAGATTTAGCTAAAACTGTTCCTGGTATTTCTGATAACTCTGCCAAGGTCATTGTTTCTGAAATAGGTATTGATATGTCTGCTTTTTCCACTTCTAAAAAGCTTTGTAACTGGGCTGGTCTTACCCCTCAGAATAATGAGAGTGCCGGTAAAAAGAAATCGACTAAAGTTTCTCGTGCCGGTGTTTATCTTAAGCCTATTTTAGTTCAATGTGCCAATGCGGCGATTAAATCTACCAAGGAACCATATTTTAGAAATAAATATCTTAAAATTAAGAAAAGGCGTGGACACAAGAAAGCTATTATTGCTATTGCTAGAATGATGCTTACTTGTATTTATAAAATTTTTCAAACTGGTGAAACTTTTAATCCCATTGATATTAATTATTCAGACATTCCCGAAGCTGTTTTCGAATCTAAACGTGAACAAATTATTGATAATGCTATTAAAACATTATCTAAACTTGGAATAGATACTTCTATCCTTAATCTTAATCCTGCAAATAATTAAACTATTTTCAAAGAACTTATTGTTTAATTTCTCCAAATTTCTAAAATTTGGTGAACTAAAACTCTTTTTGTCGTGCAATAATTTCTATTTTTATTTTTCAAACTATCTCTCCTTACTTATTTCTACTTTTTTCTACTGCCTTTATTGTTACAATTTTATTATATGTCTTTATTACAGACATGTCAAGCATAAATAGTCTGATTTTGAGATAATTCAAATGGTGATAATATGATAGGAAATGTACTTAGATATATGAGGAGAAAGAATAATTATAAACAGTCACAAATAGGAAAGATTGCTGGAGTTGCAAGAAATACAGTTTCACAATATGAAACAGAGACTATACAACCTACTTTTGAAATTATTGAAAAAATTGCGAATAAGTGTGGATATAAGATATATTTTGAAAGTGACGATGGAAAAGACAGGTTTCAAAGTAATGAGATTAATAGGAAGGATATATAAAAACGTTAGATTTATTTCTAACGTTTTTCATATTTTTCTAAATATTCATCATATGTCATTTGTTTATCAATGTATGTACCATCTTCTTTTATTAATATTAATCTATTAGCTAGAGTGCTGATTAATTCAGTATCGTAAGTTGCAAAGACTATTGGTCCATCGAATTTATTTAAGCCATTGTTTAAAGATGTTATTGATTCGATATCTAAATGGTTAGTTGGTTCATCTAAAAGTAGTACGTTTCCTTTGCCGAGCATCATTTTAGCAAACATACATCTTACTTTTTCGCCGCCTGATAGAACATTGACTTTTTTTAAAGCTTCTTCTGATGAAAATAACATTCGACCTAGAAAGCCTCGAACAAAAGCGTCTTCTTTGTTTTCTGAATATTTTCTTAACCACTCAACTAAGTTTTCATCTGTTACAAAATATTTATCGTGGTTTTTTGGATAATATGAAGTTATAACGGTCGTACCTATTTTAATTTCACCACTATCTGGTGTTTTTTCTCCAGCTAAGATTTGAAGTAAAGTTGTTTTAGCTATTTCATTTTCGCCTATTAAAGCGATTTTGTCGTCTTTTTTTATGTTTAAGGTGAAATTTTTTAATATTGGTTTATCATTTTGCATAACATTTATTTTACTTAAAGTAATTATTTCTTTACCTAATCTTCTTTCGTAATCAAAATTAATGTAAGGATATTTTCTAGTTGATGGTTTTAATTCTTCTAAGGTGATTTTTTCTAGAAGTTTTTTTCTAGATGTTGCTTGTTTTGATTTTGAAGCGTTGGCTGAGAATCTGGCTATAAACGATTGTAATTCTTTAATTTTTTCTTCTTTCTTTTTGTTGGCTTGTTTTAATTGTTTTTGCATTAGTTCATTAGATTTATACCAAAAGTCATAGTTTCCGATAGTTATTTGAATTCTTTCTCTATCAATATCCACCATATGAGTACATACAGTATTTAAAAAATGTCTATCGTGAGATACTAAAATTATTGTTCCTTTATAATCTCCTAAGAAGTTTTCTAGCCATATTTTGCTTTGGATATCTAGGCCATTAGTTGGTTCATCTAATAGTAAAATATCAGGGTCTCCAAATAATGCTTGAGCAAGTAGGACTTTGACTTTATCCTTATCTTTTATATTGGCCATTTTTTCATCATAAAGATTATTTGGTATTCCTAATCCAGCAAGTAAGATTGAGGCATTACTTTCAGCTTCCCAACCGTTTAAAGCTTCAAATTCAGCTTCTAACTCCCCTACTTTAATACCGTCTTCATTGGTGAAATTTTCTTTCATATATAAGGCATCTTTTTCTTTCATGACTTTATATAGTCTATCATTTCCCATAATAACTGTGTCTAAAACGGTATAATCGTTATATAAGTTATGGTCTTGTTTTAAATAAGATAATCTTTCGCCTTTGTCTTTGATAACTTCACCGGTTGTACTTTCTATTTGACCGGTTAAGATTTTAAGCAAGGTACTTTTACCAGCACCATTGGCACCAATAACGCCGTAGCAATTTCCTTCGTTAAATTCTAGATTAACATTTTCAAATAATACTCTTTTACCATATCTGACAGATAGGTTTTGGACTTTTAACATATTACATCACCTTTTATACATTATACAGGAAAACCTTAATTTTTCAAATATTATATTTTCTTCTGTATTATTTTAAGAGGTTTAATATGTTTTTATATTTATCTTTTAATAGTTTTGTGTTTTTATATTTATCTATAAAATTTAACAGAGTGCGCTTACTTATTAGTCGAACGTTTTTATGTTTATTTTTAAAATGGCTTAATTCTTGTTTGTTTAATGGTTTATTTTTCAAGCAGTAATTTTGTAGGGTAAAAAAGTAAAATAACTTATCATTGCTGAATGTATAATCATCTAAATTAATATTGCCTGTTTTGACTTGTAGTTTGGCTTTGCTACTGAATTTATTTCGTTTAAATAAAATGTATTCATATTCTTTGGTATTTGTTTTATTTGTGGATGTATAAATTCCATAATTTAAGTTGATTTGGAGCCATAGGCCCACTATTTCTTCTAATTCTAATGGGCCAAAACAATTTAAAAGAGTTTTTTTATCTATTATTTTTTCTACTTGACCATTATATGCATTTTTGGAATAAGCTAGTAAAAAATCTTTTGGAATATTTTTACTTTTGATTTGGCATATAATTCCGGCATTAAAACTATTAGCAATTACGCCTATGACATTTTCTTCTGTACCGACTTTTTTAAATTCACACGGAATATAATGATAAATATCATAGTCTTTTTGGTCACTCAAATTTAATTTTGTTTCTCCTTCCACATAATCTTTTGGATTATCTATGACTTTACATACATAATATTCATTGTTTCGTCTCGTCCAAATATAATCACCTTTTTTTATTTGTCTTAAGCTTTTCATAGCTATTTTAAAGCCTCTATTATTTGGATAATCTTTGGAATTGTTTATTATGGTTTGAAAATTTTTATCATCTATTATGCTTGTATCAACGATATGTTTATTATGTATGCATTTCCATCCTGTACCCAAGATTTTATGTTTCTTGCAGTAATCAAATACTTCGCACTGCTTTTTTATCCCTTCATGGGTGTGAAGGTTTATTCTCCATACATTGTATTTCATATTTATAATTAACTCCTTTTTAAATTAAAGAAGATATTTATTCGATATCTTCTAATTTTACACTAACTAGTTTACTAACACCTGATTCTTGCATGGTTATTCCATATAAGATATCGGCATATTCCATGGTTTTCTTTTTGTGAGTAATGATGATAAATTGTGATTTTGTTTTTAATTTTTCAACATATTGTCCAAAAGTATCGACATTTGTTTCGTCTAAGGCGGCTTCTACTTCGTCTAACACACAAAATGGTGATGGTTTGGATTTTATTATAGCAAATAGTAGACTTATAGCGGTTAAGGTTTTTTCACCGCCTGATAATAAGGTAATACTACTTAATTTTTTACCAGGTGGTGAAGCAATAATTTCAACGCCTGTTTCTAAGATATTACTTGGGTCTGTTAATTTTAATTCAGCGTGTCCGCCTTTAAATAATTCTCTAAAAGTTTCAGAAAAATTTTCGTTTATAATTTTAAATGTCGATTGAAATTCATTGATCATAACGGTGTCCATTTCATCAATAATTTCTAGTAATGTATTTTCGGCATTTGTCAAATCATCTATTTGACTTTTTAAGAAGGTATATCTTGTATTTACTTCTTCGTATTCTTCTGGGGCTGTTAAATTTACGATGCCTAAGTCTTTAATTTTTCTTTTTAATTTATTTACTTCTGTTTTTGCTTCGTCAAATGGTATTTCTAATTTATAGTTTTCTTTGGCTTTATCATAAGTCATACTATAAGTATCAGTTAAAGTATTTAAAAGATTATCTAGTTTAACTTCTAATCTACTTGACTTTATTTCTAAATCTTTTAGTTCGCTTGCTTTAGATGTGTATAATGAATTTTCTTTTTTTAGTGAAGCTTCATAATCTTCTAGCGTTTCATTTAAGTTTTGTTTTTCTTTGATTAAACTATCTAATTCGGTTTGAGCTTCATTTTTGGTTTTTAAAGATGCATAATATTTATTTAAAATTTCTTCTTCTTCAGTTGATAAGCCACCTTCTAGAAGTTTATTATTACTATTTATATCAAAAGTTATTTGATCTAAATTTGTGTTTAATTCAATTAATTTTGCGTTTTTACTATTAATTTCATCATTTTTTAACATTTTATCTTTATTTAAGAGATATATTTTATCTTCTTTAGCTTTTAGGTTATAATCAACTTCGTTAATTTCGTTTTCAATTTCCTTAATTTTTGATATTAATATGTCTTTTTGTTTTAGATTATTTTCTAATTCATATTTATCGGAAATAACATTTCTTACTTTGTTTTGTTTACCACCGGTCATAGAACCGCCGACATGAATGATTTCACCATCTAAGGTGACAATGCGGTAGTGATTGTTTATTAGTTTACTGATGTAGGTGGCTGAATCAATGTCTTTAGTTATTATAATGTTACCTAATTGATTTAAGATTATGTTTTTATATTTAGGATTATATTTGACTAAGTTACTAGCAACATCTATATAATTACGTGCTGTTGTTAATTTATTTAGTGTTTCATTATCAATATATTTTGGTTTTATTATGTTTAACGGAAAAAAGGTTGCTCGGCCGATAGTTTTTAAGTATTTGATAGCTTCTTTAGCTGCTTTTTCATCGTCAGTGATGATGTTGTTGGCATTATATCCTAAAGCGGTAGTGATAGCTAGGGAATACTTTTCATCGGTTTCAATAAGGTTTCCTAAAGCGTTATGAATACCTCTTAGTTTTGGATTATTTAAAACACTTCTAACTGGAAGTGGTAGTGCTCCACCATTTTCTATGCTTTCTTTTAAGTTCTCTATTTTAAATTCAAGGTTATTTTTTTCTCTAATTAAATTAGTTAACCTTGTCTCTAAATTATTTTTGCTTACTTTGATTTGATTTTTGGTTTCTTCTTCTTTTTCTGTTTTGTTTTCAAGGTTTTGAAACTCTTTTTTTAGATGGAGAAGTTCGTTTTTTATGGCTTCAATGCTGTTTTTGGTGGTTAATTCTTGCTCTTTTAAGTTTAAGATGTTTTCATGTAATTTAGTATCTTCTAGTTTATTGTTTTGTCTTTCTTTAATCAAAGTTTTTTTACTATTTAGTCTTTCTGATAAAGCTGTTAATTCAATTACTTTATTTTGCATGATTTTGATTTGTTCATCTAATGATGTAATGCTATTTTTAAATTTTTCGATTTTTGCTTCATTTTGATTACCACTAGTCATTAATCTTACAACTTCTTCGTTTAATGAATCTATTTTATCTTTACTTGTATGGTATTCAAAGTTTATGTTGGTTATGTCTTCAGTGATTAAAGCTATTTCTAAATTTTCTAGTTTATCTTTAACTTTATTATATTCTAAAGCTTTGTCTTTAGCTTCTTCTAATGGTTTTATTCTAGTTTCCAATTCTGATATAATATCATTTATTCTGTTTTTATTGTTATGAGTTTTATCTAGTTTTTTCAAGGCTTCTTCTTTTCTTCTTTTATATTTTAAAACTCCAGATGCTTCTTCAAAGATTATCCTTCTGTCACTTGGTTTACTTGAAATAATATTTTCGATTTTGCCTTGTGAAATGATATTAAAACTTTCTTTGGCAATACCACTATCTAAAAGTAAGTTATTTAAGTCTTTTAATCTTACTCTTTCGCCGTTAAGAAAATATTCGTTAGTTCCATCTTTATAAACTCGTCTTTTGATTTCTATTTCATCATAGTCAAAAGGAAGATATTTATCTTGGTTATCAAAGGTTAATGATACTGATGCTATATTCATGGCATTTCTAGACTTACTACCAGAAAAAATAACATCAGTCATTGTACCATCGCCTCTCAATGATTTGACTGATTGTTCACCTAAAACCCATCTAACGGCATCGACAATGTTACTTTTACCCGACCCGTTAGGTCCGACTATTCCGTTGATACCGTTGGTAAATTCTAAATTTGTTTTATCAGCAAAAGATTTAAAGCCATGGGCTTTTAATGATTTTAAATACATAATTATCACACCCTACACTATTTTTAATTATACATTAATTTGACATTTTTCGCAATTATTCCAATAAAAAAGTTATAATAATGTAGAGCTTTTAATTAAGAGAAAATAAAATACTTCCCCTTTTTAGAAAGTATTTTATTTTATTTTCTTATGATTTTTGTTATTAAGCATATTTTCTATTTGTTCAATGAAATTTTTTGCTTCTTCTTCACTAATTTTGGTAACGAGTTCTGGATGATTTTCTATTCCTTTTAAGTCATCAACATTATACCAAATGTGAGCTCTAAAACTATATTGCCATATTTGTCCTACGTCTTTTTTTAAAAGAACTAGTCCTTCTTTATCCATATAATACTCTTTATTCATTTTGATTTCCTCCGAATGGTTTAAATGGAGCATCTTTGGTTATTCTCTTTAACATAATTTTTCCATGTTTTGTTTGCTCTGGTTGATAAAATTTTTCTTCTGATGTTTCTAAGATAGCATTTATAAAGTCTGATTCTCCAGTTACAATAATGGCGTTATTAGTGCTTATTTTTAATTTAGTTTCGTCTGGTAAGCTCATACTTACTATATCATCACCACGGTTGTGATGATATGCCGTGATTGGCATTACATAATGATTAGCCCCTATGGTTAAAATAACGTGTTTTTTTTCCATATAATTCACTTCCTTTTTTTATTTCCTTTTTAATTATAGTCTTTTTTCATTTTATTTGTCAAATATTGATTAGAAAATAAAGAAAAAAGAACTAATTAATCCATTAGTTCTTGTTCTAGAGCTTCTAGTGGCTCTTCATTAAACATTTCATTTTCTAAAGTATATTCAACATCTCGATATTTTTTGGCACCTGTACCAGCAGGTATCAATTTACCAATAATAACGTTTTCTTTTAAACCAGTTAAGTGATCTATTTTTCCGTGAACAGCAGCATCAGTTAAGATTCTAGTTGTTTCTTGGAATGAGGCTGCTGATAAGAAACTTTCAGTTTCAAGTGACGCTTTAGTAATACCAAGTAATACTGGTTTACCGGTTGCTGGTCGTTTACCTTCTAAGATTAATTCTTTATTTTCTTCAGTAAATTTATTGATGTTTACCATTGTTCCTGGTAAGAATAATGAGTCTCCTGAATCAACAATTCTAATCTTAGAAATCATTCTACGTGCCATAATTTCAACGTGTTTATCAGAAATATCAACACCTTGTGAACGATATACTTTTTGAATTTCAAATAAGATATATTGTTGTACTGTTATTGGGTCAGTGACAACTAATAACTCTTTTGGTGAAATGGCACCGTGAGTAAGTCTTTGTCCAGCTTTAACTTCTTCACCTTTTTCGACAGCAAGTTTTGCGCCGTAGTTAGAAGTGTGCTCACGAGTTTCAACGTCGTTTTTAACATATATTTTATAAGTTCCATTATCTTCTTCAATCTTAGATACTACACCGTTAATCTCAGAGATAGTAGCTTTACCTTTAGGGTTACGAGCTTCAAAGATTTCAGTAACACGTGGAAGACCTTGAGTGATATCGTCTCCACCGGCAACTCCACCAGTGTTGAAGTTTCTCATGGTTAACTGAGTACCAGGTTCACCGATTGATTGAGCGGCCATGATACCAACAGCTTCACCGATTTCAACTTCTGAACCAGTAGCTAAGTTACGTCCATAACATTTACGGCATACACCATGATCTGTTTTACATGTTAGTACACTTCTGATTGGAACTTTAGTAACTCCAGCTTTAATAATCTTTTCAGCAACTTGTTCAGTAATATATGTATCTTTATCGAATAATACTTCTTTAGTTTCTGGATGTAAAATTTTCTTATTAGTATATCTACCAACAATTCTATCTTCTAATGATTCAATTGGAGTGCCATCTGTATTATAGAAAGCTTCAACTACAACACCTTGTTCAGTACCACAGTCATCTTCCTTAACAATAACATCTTGAACGACATCGACAAGTCTTCTTGTTAAGTAACCAGCATCGGCTGTTTTTAAGGCTGTATCAACAGCGCCTTTACGAGTTCCGTGGGTAGATGTGAAGAATTCAGATACAGTAACACCTTCTGATAATGAAGATAAAATTGGAATTTCAACATAATCACCATTTGGTTTACTCATGATACCACGCATACCAGCCATTTGTCCGTATTGGTCAATAGAACCACGGGCTTTAGAATCAATCATCATAGTGATAGAAGATTCTGGGTTGGCTTTTAATCTTTGATCTAAGTCATCATAGATTTTTGCTTTGGCATCAAACCAAGTTTGAATTACATTGTCATATCTTTCTTTATCAGTTATTAAACCACGTTTAAATTGTTTAGTGATTGTTTCAACTTTCTTATTAGCTTCTTCGATGATGTCTTTTTTAACTGGACTTTCTTGGATGTCATCAATTGAAATACTAATACCAGATAATGTTGAATATTTAAAACCTAAATCTTTAATGGCATCAAGCATAACTGAAGTTTCAGTTGTGTGATAACGTTTATAGATTTGAGCGATTAATCTTACGATTGCGCCTTTATTTAAGGCTTTAACTAAAGGCATTTTTTCAATTTCTTCTTTGATGTTTTTACCTTTATCAATAAAGTATTTAGCTGGAGTGCATTTAACTGCATTATCAACACTACTATCATTTATATATTGGAATGTATCTGGGAAAACTTCATTAAAGATAATTTTACCAGGTGTCGTTACTAAATACTTATCCATATATTTATCTGGGAATATTTTATGTTTAAATGATTTTACAGGTAAGGCAATACGAGTGTGCAAGGTGATTTCTCTTCTTTCGTAGGCCATAACTGCATCATCGGTATTTCTAAAGACTCTACCTTCACCTTCTAAGCCAGCTTTTTCCATAGTTAGATAATAGTTACCTAAAACCATGTCTTGTCCTGGTGTAGCAATTGGAGAACCATCTTTTGGAGATAGGATGTTGTTAGCACCTAACATTAAAAGCCTTGCTTCAGCTTGAGCAGCTTCACTAATTGGTACGTGAACAGCCATTTGGTCACCATCAAAGTCGGCGTTGAAGGCTGGACATACAAGTGGATGAAGTCTGATTGCTTTACCTTCGATTAATTTTGGTTCAAATGCTTGAATACCAAGTCTATGTAAGGTTGGAGCACGGTTAAGTAATACTGGGTGCTCTTTAATAACATCTTCAACGATGTCCCATACACGTTCATCTTGATTTTCAATCATTCTTTTAGCAGCTTTGATGTTGCTGGCAATTTCTTTAGAAACGAGTCCATGAATAACATGTGGTTTAAATAATTCTAGAGCCATTTCTTTTGGAATACCACACTCATACATTTTTAGTGATGGCCCAACAACGATAACTGAACGGCCTGAATAGTCAACACGTTTACCAAGTAGGTTTTGACGGAAACGACCTTGTTTACCTTTTAACATACTTGATAATGATTTTAGTGGTCTATTACCAGGTCCTGTGATATTTTTACCACGGCGACCATTATCGAATAAGGCATCAACTGCTTCTTGTAACATTCTTTTTTCATTTTGAATGATAATAGAAGGGGCACCTAAATCAATTAATTTTTTAAGTCTATTATTACGATTAATAACACGTCTATATAAATCATTTAAGTCAGATGTAGCAAATCTACCACCGTCTAGTTGAATCATTGGTCTTAGCTCTGGTGGGATAACTGGAAGTGCAGTTAAAATCATCCACTCAGGGCGGTTACCTGATTCTAAGAAGGCATCTAAAACGTCTAATCTTTTAATTAAACGTATACGTTTTTGACTAGATGTGTCTTTGATTTCAGCAATTTCTTTTTTTATTTCGTCAACTTCTTTTTGCAAATCAACTTCTTTTAATAATTCTTCTATTGCTTCAGCACCCATACCAACTCTAAATGTATTGCCATATTTTTCATAATAAGTACGGTATTCTTTATCGCTGATGGTTTGCTTTTTTTCAAGTGGGGTATCACCTGGATCTAGAACGACATATGATACGAAATATAATACTTCTTCTAGGTCTCTAGGTGACATATCAAGAACTAGCCCCATTCTTGATGGTACACCTTTGAAGAACCAGATATGAGATACTGGTGTAGCTAGTTCAATATGACCCATACGTTCACGACGGACTTTAGATTTAGTAACTTCAACGCCACAACGGTCACAGATTATGTTTTTATATCTTAATCTTTTGTATTTTCCGCAGGCACATTCGAAGTCTTTGGTTGGTCCAAATATTTTTTCACAAAATAGTCCGTCACGTTCTGGTTTTAAAGTTCTATAATTCATGGTTTCAGCTTTTTTAACTTCACCATATGACCATGAACGAATTTTTTCTGGTGAGGCAATGGCAATTCTTATTCCTTCAAAACTATTTGCATCCATTATTTATCCTCCCCTTCCAAATTTTTTAATTCTTCATCTGTTGGTTCTTGATCTTCTTCGTTTTCATCAAAGTCGTTTAATTCATCTTCTAATTCACTAGGAACTTCTAGTTCTTTTTGTTCATTTTGAGCCTTGTCTTTTAAGATTTCGCTTTCTAGGTCGCTATCTGGTACGTATGAATCTTTTTCGGCTTCTTCTAATTCTTTTAATTCAACAAAATTTCCATCTTTATTTAACACTGTTATATCTAAACCTAAAGCTTGGAATTCTTTAATGACTACTCTAAAGCTTTCTGGAACGCTTGGTTTTGGTAAATCTTCACCTTTGACTAATGCTTCATAAACTTTAACACGACCAGTTACATCATCTGATTTAACAGTCATCATTTCTTGCAAGATATTGGCAGCACCATATGCATATAATGCCCAAACTTCCATTTCTCCGAAACGTTGTCCACCAAATTGTGCTTTACCACCTAATGGTTGCTGGGTAACTAATGAGTAAGGTCCAGTAGATCTTGCATGTAATTTATCATCAACCATGTGGTCTAATTTAATCATATACATAACTCCGACGCTGATTCTATTATCGAATCTTTCACCGGTTCTTCCGTCGTATAACCACATTTTACCGTCTTTGTCTAATCCTGCTTCTTCTAGGGCATCAACAATTTCATCTCTAGTAGCGCCGTCAAAGACTGGAGTTGCGACATGAATTCCTAATGTCTTAGCTGCCATACCTAAGTGTAATTCTAAGATTTGTCCTAGGTTCATACGAGATGGTACACCTAATGGGTTAAGTAGAATATCAACGGTTCTTCCGTTTTTATCATAAGGCATATCTTCTTCAGGTAGTACTAAAGAGACAACACCTTTATTTCCGTGACGACCTGAGATTTTATCTCCAACGCCAATTTTACGTTTTTGAGCAATGTATACTCTAACTTTTTTACTTACACCTGCTGGTAGTTCATCACTATCTTCTTTTGTTAAAATTTGAACATCGTGGACAATTCCACCGCCGCCGTGTTGAACTCTTAATGATGTATCTCTAACTTCTCTTGTTTTTTCACCGAATATGGCGTGTAACAATTTTTCTTCTGAGGTTAGTTCAGCCATACCTTTAGGGGTAACTTTACCAACTAATATATCATCATCTTTTACCTCAGTACCAATTCTAATTATACCGTTTTCATCTAGGTTTTTGCGAGCTTCTTCAGAAACGTTTGGAATATCTCTTGTAAACTCTTCAGCACCTAATTTAGTGTCACGACACTCAATTTCATAATCTTTGATATGAATTGATGTGAAGACATCATCATTAACTAATCTTTCGTTTAAAATAACAGCATCTTCGTAGTTATATCCATCATAGTTGACAAAAGCAATAGTTAAATTTTTACCTAAGGCCATTTCACCTTGGTCGGTTGATGGTCCGTCTGCTATAACATCACCAACTTCAACTTTATCGCCTTTTCTAACGATTGGTTTTTGATGATAACATGTTCCCATGTTACTTCTTTCAAAACCTTCTAAGTAATATGTATCTGTACCTTTGGCATTTTTAATTATTATTTTACGAGCATCAACATAGTCAACAACACCATCAGCTTTAGCACATATAACAACGCCTGAATCTCTAGCGGCAATGGCTTCGATACCAGTACCAACATATGGCGCTTCAGCTTCTAATAGAGGGATTGCTTGACGTTGCATGTTCGCACCCATTAAAGCTCTTTTTCCGTCATCGTGCTCAAGGAAAGGAATTCCACTAGTTGTAATAGAAATAATTTGTTGTGGAGAGACATCCATATAATCAATTTTTTCTTTTTCAATGATTAAGTTATCGTTTTGATATCTTACAGGTACTTTATCTTCGATTATTTCACCTTTATCATTTGTTTTAACGGTTGCTGGTGCGATATAATATTCTAATTCTTCATCAGCTGTCATATATTTTATTTCATCGGTTAGTTTATTGTTTTCTATTTTCCTATATGGAGTCATAATGAAACCATATTCATTTACTTTAGCATAACTTGCTAAAGAGGTAATTAATCCGATATTAGGGCCTTCTGGAGATTCAACTGGGCAAAGTCTTCCATAGTGTGATGGATTGACGTCACGGACTTCCATACCGGCTCTATCTTTTGATAATCCACCAGGTCCTAATGAAGATAATCTTCTTTTATGAGTTAATTCGGCAATTGGGTTGATTTGGTCCATGAATTGTGATAATTGAGATGAACCGAAGAATTCTTTAATTGCTGCAGTAAGTGGTCTAATGTTAATTAAACTTTTCGGTGTTACTTCGGCAATGTCTTGAGTACTCATTCTATCTCTAATCATTCTTTCAATACGACTTACACCAATTCTAAATTGATTTTGAAGTAGTTCTCCTACTTGTCTAACACGTCTATTAGATAGATGATCTATTTCGTCAAATGAGCCAATGCCATCTAATAAATTTAAATAATATGATAATGATGCATAAATGTCAGATACTGTTAAACGTTTAATATCAATATTTTGATCGTTACCAATTATTTTAACAACTTTTTCTGGAGTTGTTTTTGAATATACTTTAACGATTTGAACATCGCCATAAGTATCTAATTCTTGATTAATTAAGGCTTCTTTTTTACCATAACCATCTTTAAATATTGGTTTTAATTTTTCTAATAATTCTTTAGTGACGATATCACCATTTTGGGCAACAACTTCCCCGTTTACTTTAATTTCTTCAGCTAAACGGCAGCCTAAAAGTCTATCGGTTATATTTAATTTTTTATTAAATTTATAACGTCCTACTTTTGCTAAATCATATCTGAAAGCATCAAAAAATCTAGTGATTAATTGGTTTTTCGCGCTTTCTAAAGTACTAGGCTCACCTGGTCTTAATTTAGAATGAATATCAATTAAGGCTTCATCGGTGTTTTTATTAGTATCTTTTTCGATTGTTTTGATAAGATAATCATTTTCGCCGAATAAGTCTAAGATATCACTATCGCTTGATAGACCAATTGCTCTAAGTAAAGTGGTTACTGGTACTTTTCTAGTTCTATCAATACGAACATAAATTATATCTCTAGCGTCAGTTTCAAATTCAAGCCAAGTTCCTCTAGTTGGGATAATTTGTGCTCCAACTGTTACTTTACCGTTTTTCTTGTCTATTTCTTTACCAAAATAAACTGATGGTGAACGAACTAATTGTGAGACGATAACACGTTCAGCTCCATTGACAATAAAGGCTCCACTGTCGGTCATGACTGGCATGTCACCTAAGTAAATTTCTTGTTCTTTAACTTCACCAGTTTCAACATTGAAAAGTCTAGCTTCTACTTTTAGTGGCGCTGCATAAGTAGTATAGCGTTCTTTACATTGTTTAATGGTATGTCTTGGTTCATCAAAGCTATAATCTCCAAATTCTAATGACAAATTACCAGTGAAACTCTCCACTGGAAAAATATCATCAAAAACTTCTTTAATACCTTCGGTTATGAACCACTCGTATGAGTCTTTTTGAATTTCTAGTAAGTTAGATAATTCTATTGCATTTTTTGTTTTGCCGTAATTTCTTCTCTCTCTTTTTTTATTGATTTTTTGTATTTTGTATGCCAAGTATTTCACCCCTATAAACTAGTTTTTTAGATTTTTCATGTACCTACGGGAGTACATGTCGCCAATTTATAATTATAAAGGTTTTACCTCAAAAAGTCAACGCTTTTTGGCACATATTATATAAAAACCCTTATTTTTTGTAACTATGGTTACATCGTAGTCTCTCTGCAAATCTCTAGCGACTGTTTTAGCCCCTTGGTTTTTGTTTACTACGAGCCATAGCTCTCCTTTTTCTTTTAAGTGATTTTTTGCATTAAATAAAATGTCATAGAGTATTTTTTTACCCACTCTTATTGGCGGATTCGTTACAATTGCATTATATTTTTTTGTTATATTTTCATAGATGTTACTTTTAAAGATATTTACGTTTACTTTATTTAATTTAGCATTTTCTTTAGCTAAATTAAGGGCTCTTTCGTTAATATCTATCATGTCGATATTGGCATTTGTTACTTTTTTTAAATAAATACCAATTGGTCCATAACCGGTACCAAAGTCTAAGATATCCCCTTTGATTTTGTTTAATTCGATACTTTCCAAAAGAGTCCTAGTACCAAAGTCTAAGCCTTTTTTGGAAAATACCCCATTATCAACAATGAATGATAATTTAGTATCTTTAACTATAACATTTACTGTTTTTTGATTACTTTTAACATAATCATTTGTAAAATAATGTGGCATTTTGCGCTCCTTTTAATAAATGGGTAAAGCCCACACTATATTTTTATAGTGCAGGCTCTTAATATTCGTAATTATTTAACTTCAACAGTTGCGCCAGCTTCTTCAAACTTAGCTTTTAATTCTTCAGCTTCTGAAGTTGGAATATTTTCTTTAATAGCTCCACCGTTATCAGCAATGTCTTTAGCTTCTTTTAAACCTAGACCAGTTACTTCTTTGATTAATTTTATAACTGGTAATTTGTTAGGTCCAGCAGCAGTTAATGTTACTGTAACTGTAGATGGTCCAGCAGCTTCTTCACTAGCAGCAGGTGCAGCAGCCACGGCTACAGCGCTTGGATCAACACCAAATTCCTCCTTCATAGCGTCTACTAATTCCATAACTTCAAGCATAGTCATTTCTTTAAGACCAGCGATAAATTCATCTTTATTAATTTTTGCCATTTTAATCATTCCTTTCTAATTTTGTTCTTTTTCTAAATTTTGTTTATATAAATCTAAGCATATAGATAAACTCTTAAGTGGGTAGATAAGTCCACTTGCAAGCATTGTAAGTAATCCATCTCTTGATGGCAATTTTGATAGTTCTAAAAGTTTTGCTTCATCGGTTTTTTCACCATCAATTAAACCTGCTTTTACAACTAAAGCTGGATGCTTCTTAGCAAAGTCGTATAAAACTTTAACTGGAGCAACAGCATCTGTTCCAAAAGCCATTGCTTTTGGACCTTTTAAATTTTCGTCTAAGTCAATTTTTAACGAATCAAAAGCTCTTTTAACTAAAGTGTTTTTGTAAATTTTAAATTCTGAATCTGATTCTTTTAAAGCTCTTCTTAGTTCATTAGTTTCTTCAACAGTTAATCCTTGATATTCGAATAAAACCATTGCTGAAGCGTTTTTAGTTTTTTCAGCAATTTCATCGATGATTTCTTGTTTTTTGTCTAAGATTTTTTGGTTAGCCAAGTCCTTTGCACCTCTCTTTCCATTTGCCGCTACAAAAAAGCTCTGGGTATTATGCCAGAGCCAAAAGACTTTATTCAATGTCTCGGTAGGAAATTAAGCTTTAAAGCACCTACTGTCTACGGCATAATTAAATTACGAATTAATTATAGCATAGCTTTGATTATTTGTCAAAACTAGTTACATCTACTTTAATACCAGGTCCCATAGTTGATGAAAGTGAAATATTTTTAACATAAGTTCCTTTAACAACACTTGGTTTTGACTTGATAATTAAAGTAACAAAGGTTTTTAAATTTTCCAATAAATCTTCATCACTAAATGAAACTTTACCAATTAAGGCGTGAACATTTCCGTAAGAATCTGTACGGTATTCAACTCTACCTTTTTTAACTTCTTCAACAGCTTTTTTAGTATCCATGGTAACAGTACCAGTTTTAGGATTTGGCATTAAACCTTTTGGTCCTAAAATACGACCGATTTTACCTAAAGCAGGCATCATATCTGGAGTAGCAATTAAGCTATCAAAGTCGAACCAGTTTTCCTTTTGGATTTTTTCGATTATGTCAGTATCTCCAACATAATCTGCACCAGCTTCTTTCGCTGCTTTGGCAGCTTCACCTTTAGCGATAACTAGAACTTTTTTAGTTTTACCAGTTCCTTTTGGCAAAACTACTGCACCTCTTAATTGTTGGTCAGCTTTTTTAGTATCTAGATTTAAGTGCATAGCTACTTCTACTGATGCATCAAAGCCTGCATAAGAAGTTTCTTTTACTAATTTAATAGCTTCTTCTTTAGTGTAAAGTTTATTTTTGTCAAACTTTTCAGCTTGTGCTAAATATTTTTTACCTTTTTTCATTTTTTTACCTCCTTGTGGTTTTTGCGGATTGTTCCTCCCACATAGCATGGGTTTTAGTCTTCAATTTTAACGCCCATATTTAATGCAGTACCTTCGATGATCTTCATTGCATCTTCTACAGTATAGCAGTTTAAATCTGGTAATTTTGTCTCAGCAATTTCTCTTAGTTTGTCTTTAGATAAAGTTGCGACAGTATCTTTTTTACCATTAACTGAACCTTTCTTGATACCGCAAGCTTTCTTAATTAAGAATGCTGCTGGTGGGGTTTTGACTACAAAGCTGAAACTTCTATCTTCATTAACAGTAATTTCAACTGGCAATATATCTCCCATCTTATCTTTTGTTGCATCGTTAAATTTTGTACAAAATTCTCCTAAGTTGATTCCTGCAGGTCCTAATGCTGTACCAACTGGTGGAGCTGGTGTTGCTTTTCCAGCAGGAATTTGAATCTTAATTTTCTTAATTTTATTAGTTGCATCTTTTGCCACGAAAAACACCTCCTATAAATTTTTTCGTGGGTGGTTCCAATGATTATCCGCTTTTTTCTCATTTGGTAATCTCCCACTTCTCTATATCAAAATAATATAGCGTATTAATAATAGCACATTTTAAAGTGATTGTAAACTTTTTTTGATATTTATATAGTATTTTTTTTATTTTTTAATATTACTTTTTTTAAATTAAACATAAGAAAAAAGTAACATTTTGGAGTGCTACTTTAAGCTTTTGTAATCTGTGATAATTCAAGTTCGACAATTGTTTCTTGTCCAAATAAGTCAATGGCAACTTCTAATTTTGCTTCTTTTAGATTTACTGATTTGATAACACCATACATGCCTTCAAATGGTCCAGAGACGACTTTGACTTTTTCACCTTCTTTTAAATCATTTTCAGCGTCTAATCTACTCATGCCCATTGAACCTAAGATTCTATCAACTTCAGCTGGAGTTAATGGGAATGGTTTAGCTCCTTTACCAGATGAACCAATAAACCCAGTAACACCAGGGGTATTTCTGACAATGAACCAAGCTTCATCGGTCATAACCATTTCTACTAAGATATATCCTGGGAAAAGTTTAACTTTCTTTTCTTTTCCATTTTGGTCTATAACTGTTTCTTCCGGAACGACTACTCTTAAGATATAATCTTCCATGCCCATTGAACTTGCACGCATTTCTAATTTTTCTTTTACTTTATTTTCATGTCCTGAATAAGTATTAACGACATACCACTCTTTTTTCATTGATTACCCCTCCAATAATGTTCTAATAGTAGCAATGATTACATCTGATAACATAAAGAATAATGCGAAAACGATGATGCATACTAAAACTGCTAATGAATATTTGAACATTTCTTTTTTCTTAGGCCATCTAACCTGTTTAAATTCACTACGAAGACCACCTAAAAATTTCTTTTTTTCTTTTTTTACCTTTTTTTCTTTTTTGTCTTTTTTAGCCATATACCTCACCTACTTTTTTTCAAATAAAAAACACTTTTGTGTGTCTACTAATAAGTTAACACATTAAGTGTTTAATGTCAATATATTTTTGCTATTTTGAGGAATGCTTATGATTAATTTGTGATAATGTCTTAAGTGTTAATTTGCGAAAATGTCCTAGTAGTAATATTATATGTCACCGAGGTGACATGAATGAGAAAGGTTGAATTAAGAATGAATGAACAATTTAAATATGAAACAATTAAAGAATTAGTAGATCACAAAGGAAATAAAAACAGAGCTAGTAAAAAGCTCGGTATATCAGTAAGGCAAGTCAATCGCCTAATCATTATTTATAAGGAGAAAGGTAAAGAAGGCTTTGTACACGGTAATAGATTCCGCAAACCTGTCAATGCCATCAATAACTCAATCTCCGAGGATATTATACTACTTTATAATAATAAATATCAAGACTTTAATTTTAGACATTTTAACGAGTACTTAGAGGAAGAAGAAAATATCAAAGTATCCTATGATTTTGTCTATAAAACATTAACTAAAGCTGGTATATTATCTCCTAAAGCAAGAAGAAAAACTAAAAGAGAATTTAAAAAGAAACAACTATTAGAAGAAAAGAAAATTAATTTAGCTATGAGTGAAGAAACAATAGAAGCAGCTATTAATCATGAAATTGCTTTAGAAGATTCTCATCCTAGAGGCGAAAAGCCAAAGTTCTTTGGAGAAGTTATTGAACAAGATGGCTCTATTCATCTATGGTTTGGTGGTATTAAATCCTGTTTACATTTAGCTATTGATAAAGCCACTTCTACTATTGTTGGAGCTTGGTTTGATAAAGAGGAAACATTAAACGGCTATTATCATGTTTTATTCCAAATATTAACGAATTATGGTATACCTTATAGCTTTTTAACCGACAACCGAACTGTATTTAATTATATGCTTTTAAACCCAGATAAAAGGACTAGTGAAAAGGATGTTTTAACTCAATATGGCTATGCTTGTAAACAATTAGGTATTGATTTAAAAACCACATCAGTTTCTCAAGCCAAAGGATTAATAGAAAGAACAAATGGTACTTTTCAAGGCAGACTAGTTAATGAATTAAAACTTAATGGTATTACTACTATGGAGGAAGCAAACAAATATTTAACCGAAGTTTTTGTTCCTAAGTTCAATAATAAATTTGCCATGGATTACAAAAAATTTCCATCAGTCTTTGAATCATCACCAACAGAAGAGAAAATCAATTACACATTAGCTATTTTAACCCCTAGAAAAATTGACAATGGTAACTCTATTAAATACAAAAATAAATACTACCAGCCGTATTTAAATGGTGAATTAAAGTGTTTTATGCCAAAAACTGAATGTCTAGTTATTAATGCCTTCGATGGAGATTTATTAGTTACAATTGATGATAAAATTTACGAATTAAAAGAGCTTAGTAGAAATGAAAGATTTTCTAAGAACTTTGAACAGGTACCTGTTCAAAATAAAAAGAAAAAGTACATTCCACCTATGAATCACCCTTGGAGGTTATCTGCCTTTAAAAACCAGATACAAAAAGCACACACTAACCATGTGTATGCTTAAATTTCGGAAATATTTTCCCGTTAATGTTTACTTTTTTTCGAGACATTTTCCCAAGTTATTGACATATATTTTTGCTATTTTGAGGAATGCTACCAAGAACCTCCTCCGCCACCACCGGAACCACCACCTGCTGAGCCTCCACCAGAAGAACCGCCAGATGAATTTGGAGATGAAGACATGGCAGAATTGGCTTGTGACATGCTATTATCTATAAAGCTACCGAAGGCAATTACACTAAATGGTCTAGGACTTGTATACCAAGTAGGTGCTTGCATGGTAATTGTTTCGAATTTTTTTATCCATTTATCTGAAATTCCTAAGACATAGGTATACGGCAAAATGTCATAAAAATAATTAGGATTCTGCATAATCATAATTTCTAATTTATCTTTTTCTACGGTTTCTAAGAATGTTTTGAAACCTTTTATTTTACCTAATATTTCAAGACCATATGAATTTCTTTTTGGTAAAAATTTTAAGCATATTGACATGCCAATTATGCAAATGATACCAAGTATGTATCCATATGTATAAAAAGTGTCTTGAATGATTGATGGAAAGACCGTCGTTAGCCATGATATACCAATAAAGAATATCCCCCAAATAAGTACGAACACTTTAGCAAAAATGGCAGATGGCTCAAAAACACATTTATACACTACGGCAAAGCCAATAGTTGGAAACAATAAGGCGAAAACAAGAGATGATACGTTACCATAATTTAATATAGGAACTATGGTGATTAAAGCATAAGATATTAACATTAATAGGATAATAATTATTTTCTTGCTTAGGGATTTTTTATCAAATATTTTTTGGATGTTTTCTTTACTATTGACGTTTTTAAGTATTTCATTTACTGTTATATAAAAATTATTATATAGCGAAGATTTTGTTGCTTCATTTGTGGCGATTTTATTTAATGAAAATGGCGATGGTTTGAATAAGCCATCTAAAAAAATTCGTTCATTAACATCGTTACCATCATAGTCTTTTACTTTGGTTATTTTAAAACTCTGAACATTTTTGAATAATGATTCTTCGCTTGTTTCAGATATTTGAATATAGCCTTTGTCTGCAAGGTATATTAGTAAGGAGGTAACGTCGGTATTAGTAGCTTGTCCTTTGTATAGAAAGCCAATTTCTAGGCTATTAAAGCCTTCTGGCGGGTAAAATTCGACGGTGGCTACTACTTTTTTATCGCGGCCAAAAATGAACCATAAAACAAATGAAATTAATAATCCTATAACTGGCACAATAAAGATTATATAGTCTTGAAACATATTATTTGTTGCTTTGTCAAAATAGTTTTCGGGAAGCTCGCATCTAATAGTTAGAGCCTCACCAGGGTTTAATATTTCTTGATAACGGCCAGATATTGTCTTATCATTTACAGTATATATAATGTTACTGTTTTCTGTCATTCCTTTTTTCCCTGATGAAAATCCTAATTTACTTGAATCGAATTCTTTGGGCATAATTATATTAAAAGTTATATTACCGATTACTGTATCCCATTCATCACCAATAATATTATAATACAGTTCATCATAATTTTTTATTGGGTCTTTTCCAATATTATAGTTATATTTAATTACGTATGTTTGACTTCCGGTTACTGTTTTATCGGCATCTCCTATTTGAATATTATATACACCGTTTGATTTGGATGTTTCATATGTAGTGTTAACAGTTAAATTAGAAATTTTGGCACGGTTTTTCGATGAGGTGCCGTCTAGTCTAACAATTTTATTGTTTAGTGGTATTTTCCTATAAATTCCATGTTTTGGAACATTAAAATAGGCGGTTATGGTTTCAGTAATATCAAATGAATTATTTTCATTTACAACTATATTGACGTCATATGCATCAATTACATAATCATATTCACTAAAAAATGAATTTGTGCTTGGTGTTTTTAAAGTATCATTTTGAGTATTTATAGCTAAAGCATTAATAGGTAAAAATAAAGATAATATAATTAATATAGTTCCAAATATTTTTTTGCTTATTTTTGTCATATTATTTCTCACAATTTAAAACGAAACTTTAACGTTTTCACGTTCACTTTTATCTATCTCAAACATGTTTTGGTGTTTGTAGCCGTATAATTTGGCAAAAATATTACTTGGAAACATTTCTACTTTGTTATTGAATTGTTCTGTTACAGCATTATAATATTTTCTAGCATTGGCAATATCTTCTTCAGTTTTAGCTAATTCTGATGATAATTGTTGAAAATTGGTACTTGCTTTTAAATCTGGATAGCTTTCAGCTAGAAGCATTATCTTATTTATATCTTTAGACAATGTTTGGTTGGCTTTTATTTTTTCATTACTTGACATTGAGTCATAACTAGTGTTTCTAAGTTCAACAACTTCTTTTAAGGTGTTTTCTTCATGTTTTGCATAACCTTTTACTGTTTCTACTAAGTTAGGAATTAAATCCCATCTTTTCTTTAGGTATACGTCCATTGTGGAAAATGCTTCTTTTAGTGAGTTATTTAGTTTCACAAAACTATTATAGGTTACAAGTGCATAGATTAAAATTATAGCGACTATAGCTATTACAATATACATAATCATTTTAATTTCCTCCCTTATTTGAATAAATATATGCTTGCTATTTACTCTGTTTTTATTATAACATATTTTATTACAGAAAAAGTACTATTATTGAAATAGTACTTTTATTTGACATGTTTTGTTTTTATAGAAACGGTACCTTTTTCTAAAGTATTATCATCTTTTTTGGGTACAAAACATTCAAAAACTGGATCCCAAACCAATTCTGGATTTTTCTTTTGAATTAATGCTTTAGGTTTAGATGATTCTTCTTTATCAATATGACCTTTAGATATGATTCCTTCAATTCCGTTTCCAACATTTATGAATGTAAATTGTTCTTTTGTCATAATATCCCCTCCTGTTTGGGTGGTATTATATATTATTTAACAATGTCTGTCAACTTTTAATTTATTAACAGGTCTGTCATTACATCAATAGCATCAGAGCCAAAATCTTTTAGTTTGAATAAAGTGTCTTTAATGAAGTTGTTTTTTGTGTTTTGATTATTTATTTCCATAATGTATCTGTCGTCTGCTTTTTCAATTTTGATTTTCTTAGTATATCTCTGATATTTAAGTTTTAGATTTTCTAAATCTTCTTTTTCTCCATAGATATATAATGTGTTTTTATTAAGGTAGATACTATTAGGAATAAAAGAACGATAAAATGGTTTGATAACTTCATAATTACAGATTATTGTATCTAAAGATTTCTTTTTAAACTGTTTTTTTATTTTCTTGATATTTATTTTTTTATTTCGGCCTTTTTTTGTCATGTTAAATTTTTTACTAGAAGGATTTTTTTTAGTTAATAAATAACAAGAATGAATACTGTTATTGTTTTCAATCGCATCTAATAAAACACTATCTTCAAAACCAATACCTAGTAATGATCCTTTTAAATTATCAATAATTTGCAGTAACTTTTCATTCATGTTTTTCCTCCAATATTTTATTTGTAGTGTAGCTGGCTGCTAATAATCCTGCTGATGCAGGTACAAAAGCATTTGAACCTACTTTACCTTTTATTAAAGGCTTTTCTTTTGAAAAAATAACTGGAATTTTTTGACTTATTTTTTCTTCTTTAACCATTTTTCTAATTATTTTAGCAATTGGATCATATGATGTTTTTCTAATATCAGCTATCTCAAGTAATTCTGGGTGCATTTTGTTTCCTGTACCCATTACTGATATGAATGGAATGTTTTTTTCTATACAATTTTTAATTATTAATTTTTTTGTGTTAACTGTATCAATAGCATCAATGACAAAGTCTATTTTTTTGTTAAAAATGTCATTAATATTTTCTTCGTCTAAAAATATTTGATAGGAGATTATTTGACAGTTTGGATTTATATTTTGAGATATTTGTTTGGCAATTTCAACTTTTGGTTTACCAATTGTATTTTGAAAGGCTAAAGCTTGCCTATTTAGGTTAGTTATATCTATTACATCATTATCAATTATGATAATATTTTCAATGCCACTTCTAACTAAAGCTTCAAAGGCATGGCCTCCTACTCCACCAAGCCCAATTACCATAATAGTTTTACTTTTTAATAAGTTTATTTTGCTACCAATTATTAACTCCAAACGGTCAAACATTTTTATCACCTAAAAAGATTATACTATATTTTGAGCAAAGAAAAAAGCCTAGTTTTCAATAGGCTTATCGTTTAATTCATGATATTTATTTATATAATCTTGTTCAAAAGAAGTTAAATCATTTGGACTCATGAATAAAAGTACTGAGTCTTCGTACTCTAATAATTTATCGGCTTCACTTTCTGAGATGTGCTCGGCGTTTGGAATAGCTTTAATTATATCATTTATATCAATATCAATGTCACCTGGTTTTTCTCTTGCGGCATATATATCCATGATGTAAGCTTTAGAGGCAGTTTTTAAAATTTCAACATATTCATCTTTGAAAGCTTTAGTCCTAGAATATGTATGTGGGCCCCAAATAACAACTAATTTTTTATCAGGATATTTTTGACGTGCTGATTTAATGGTACATTTTAATTCTGTTGGATGATGCGCATAATCATCAATTAAAATGTTTGTTCCAACTTGTGTTTCATTGAATCTTCTTCTTGCAGCATGATATTCTTTTAATATTTTAGATACTTCTTTAGCATCGAATCTTTCATAATAGCAAAGGCTGATAACTGCTAAAGCATTTAAAAGCATATGTTTACCATATAATGGTAAGTCAAAATGACCATAATAATTATCTTCTACAAACACATCAAAAGTTACACCATTTTCAGTATAGTTTACATCTTTGGCGATGATATCATTATCATCATCTAAACCATAGTAAAATATTGGTTTACTAACTTCTAGACTATGAGTGTATGGGTCATCTCCACATGCTATGACCATCTTTTCAGCGTTATTGGCATATTCAGTAAAGGCATCAATAACATCGTCAATATCTTTATAATAATCAACATGATCTAATTCAATATTAGTTATAATGGCATAATATGGCGTATAGGCTAAGAAATGTCTTTGATATTCACAGGCCTCAAGGACAAAATATTTATTTTCTTTATTAGCAATTCCAGTACCATCACCGATTAAACAGTTAGCTCCTTTGATTGCATTTAGAACTTGATATGTCATTGTTGATGTAGTTGTTTTGCCATGACAACCAGCAACAGTTATAGTCATAAACATTTTAGTTAGTTTAGCTATCATTTCTTGATAGGTATATATTTTCAAGTCTAATTCACTTGCTTTAATCATTTCTGGGTGGTCATCTTTAATGACATTTCCTCTAATTATGACCATATCTTTCTTGATGTTTTTTTCATCATAAGGTAGTATTTCAATATTTCTTTCGTTTAAACCTTTTTCGGTAAAGAAATGTCGCTCAACATCACTACCTTTCACTTCATAACCTAAATCATGAAGGAAACAAGCAAGTGCACTCATGCCAGTTCCTTTTATTCCAATCAAATAATACATAGATGTTCCTCCTAACTAATGAATTCAATCAAATATGGTCCAAGTATTAAAACAAGAATTAATGGTACAATAAATAAAACTGAAATAATACTGACTTTGTTTGGAATTTTGTTTATTTGTTCTTTAGTGGTTAATAACTCTTTTTGTCTTAGAAAGTCGACTTCGTTATAAAGAGTGTCTAATATGCTATTACCAAACCTATTTGTTTGAATTATATTTAATATTATGTTACCAATTATATCTGATGATATTTGTTTTTTTAAGTCACCTAAAGCCTCAATTAATGATTTACCATAATTCATTTCATCTAGGGCGCTTTTAAATTGATTAGAAATTTCTGAATCAACATTATCACAAGTAACTTTTAAAGCGTTTTCTAAGTTTCGCCCTGACTCTAAGGTTAAGGTTAATATTTCAAAGAAGTATAAGGCTTGGTGCTCTAAGCGTCTATTTCTTTCTCTTAGCTTTTTAGTTATGTTTAAGTAATAAAATAGATAATAACAAATAATGGCAACAAATGGGGCATATATATAGCCCATGTCTGTTAGTAATATGGTAAGTATGAATGCGAGGGCGGTGATGATGATTCTGGACATACAAAAGGTTGTAGCTGTGTATTTTGTGCCTTTACCTAAACATTTTAATTTTTCTTTTATGTTGTCTAATTCTTTTTGTCCATAAATTCTTTCAATGAATTTGGTTTGTTCATCCATTAAATCACCACCTTCATTATTTTACGAACTACTACCACAAAAATTATATAGTAAATTATCATAAATATCAAGAGGATACGTCCAATATCAGTTGTTAGGAACGGCATAAAGTAACCTGGATTTATTAGGCTAATGACAAAAACGAAGAAAAATGGTATTCCTAGTAAGACATAGACGATGATTCTACTACCACTGGTTAAGCTTTTTAATTCTAATCTAAGCTTTCGTTTGTCAAAAAGGCTTCTTTCAATTGATGAGAACACTTTAATGATATCACCGCCGGTTTTATTTAATATGGTAAGTGAAGCTGTTAAATAAGTGGCTTCTTCTAAATTTACTCTTTTAGAAAATCTTTTGAAGACTTGTCCAATGTCTAAACCATATAAGAGTTCTAAGTTCATTCTTTTGAATTCAGCGCCAATGGTTCCTCCTACTTCGCTACTAACAATTTCAATGGCTTGGGTGATACTTCTTCCTGATTTGAATGAGTTGTTCATTATAGTTATAGCAGCAATAAAGTCGCTTTCTAGGTTCCATCTAAAGACTTTATATTTGGCAAACAAATATATATCTAAAACAAAGAATCCTAAAACAAAAACTCCTAAAGTTTCTAGGCTACCTAGTAGTTTAAATTGAAAGGCTTTAATAATTATGGCCATAACAGTGAATAAGCAAGCGATAATTATTTTGCCGCTTAATATATCAAGTCCTGTTTTATGTACATTTGTTATAATGGTATATTTTTCTAATTTTTTAGCATATTTATTTGCAACTACTGATTTTTTTAGCTTGCTTGTAAATAAATTTAGATATTCCGTGTATATGCGTTTTATTTTTTCCGAAGTGTTTATGGTATCGTTCTTAAGGGGTTTAATGGCATATGGTTCTAATCTTTCTTCCAGCTTAACAACTTTAAATAATTTGATTATTTTAATGATTAAAAAGAATAAAATTATAAAACAAACTACTTGTATGATATAAATAGATGTATTATGTGGTTCTACTAAAATTATAGAGTTTTGAACTGCAGTATTTCCGGCTTCATCTTTAACGGTACAAGTGTATGTATAGTTTCCAGCTTTTTTGAAGTTTAGTGAATCTATATTACTGGTTATTTTATTTGTAATATTACCGTCATAGTTATCTGATGCACTACATGACACTAAATTTTTATCATTAGTTGGGGTTGTGATTATTTTTTTATTTGAAATTGTTAATTTAGGTGCTTCTTTATCAATTATATATTCACCACTATTTATAATGTCACTCTGACCATTTATAAGATTTGTTTGAACGGATATTTTATATGTCCCAGTTTCGCTTAAGGAAATACCTACATTACTATTAGAACTAATGTCTGTTTGATTGATTAAGATATCATTTTTGTATATTTGATATGTATAAGAGATGACGTTTTGAGATGGTGAAAAAACGACACTTATATCGTGATTGACTGGTTTTTCTGTGCTTTGAATATCGAATTTTCCATTCATCTTGGGTCACCTCCTCTATTCACCGAAGATATCTTTTAAGTTATCAATACCTTTGGCTTTAATTTTTTGATATACTTTTGGAACATATTTATGGAGTAAGAATTCTCCATCGACGTCACCGTTAGGTAAGACGCCAGTTTGTCTAAATTTGAATATTTCTTTTTGTTTTATTTCGCCGTTTTCAATACCGATGATTTCATTGATACTACTTACCCTTCTTCTTCCATCTGATAGTCTTTGAACTTGAACGACGATTTGAATTGCGCTTTCAATATATTCTCTAATAGCGGTTACAGGTATTTCAACACCATTCATTAAAACCATGGTTTCTAGTCTATTTAGGGCATCAGCTGGTCCATTGGCATGCATGGTGGTCATACTTCCTTCGTGTCCGGTGTTCATGGCTTGAAGCATATCAAATGCTTCTTTACCTCTTACTTCACCGACGATGATTCTATCAGGACGCATTCTAAGAGAGTTGATAACTAAATCTCTGATAGTTATAGCACCTTCTCCTTCATAATTGGTTGTTCTTGTTTCTAGGGATATGACGTGTTCTTGCTTTAATTTTAATTCAGCGGCATCTTCAATAGTTATAATTCGGTCATTTGGATCACAAAACGATGATAAAACGTTTAATAAAGTAGTTTTTCCAGCACCGGTTCCACCGACGACTAAAATATTTAATTTAGCGTGAACGCATGCTTCTAAAAATCTTGCCATATATGGGGTTAAAGTTCCAGTTCTAAGTAAATCTTCAATATTGGCAAGTTCACTTTTGAATTTTCTGATGGTAACGACAGGACCGTTTAGTGAAAGTGGTGGCAAAATGGCATTTAATCTAGAACCATCTTCTAGTCTAGCATCAACCATTGGATGAGCAATATCTATGGTTTTACCAATTGGCTGAATTAATCTTTGAACTACTCTAACTATGTGATCATTATTTATAAAACTAACACTATCATCTTTAATGACTTTACCATCTAGTTCAATATATATTTCGTTTGGAGAGTTAACCATTATTTCTGTTAGTTCTTTGTCTTTCAATAATTCAGTTAATGGTCCATAACCGTTTACTTCATTATCAATTAGGTTATAGATGTAACTACGTTCTTCGTTTGATAGGTCATATCCTTCGATAGATTTATCTATTTCGTCTTTGATGAAATCTTTCATATCTTCGGTTGTTTTATCTTTGTTATCAATGATATTTTGAATAATTTTATTTCTTAGTTCATCTAGTAAAACTTTGTTGGGAAATTCATCATAGTCATCTACTTCTTCAAGTAGTTTTTGTTCTATAGATTGGGCAAATTCATCGACAAAGCGTTTTGTTTCCATGATTTTCCTCCTTTACTTTAATATTTTATCTAGTAATTTTGTTAAAATTAAAGTAGCTTTTTCTTTTTGATAAGCTTTCTCTAAGGTGACGATTTTTCCTTCCATTATTATCTTTTGCATATTTTTGATGAAGGAATTAGCTGGTAATACATATTCAATTTGTTTGTCTAGGAATGATGTTACTTCGTAAGTGGTTAAGTGTTCTTTTGATAATGCTTCATTTAAAATAATAGTGTACTTAGTTAAATTCATGTCTTTATAAATTGCAAGCATAGTTTTCATGTTTTTTAAATCCATAAGATTGCTGGTGATAACATAGATGATATGGTCACTATTATCAAAGGTTACTAAGTTTATATTATCTATGATGTGGTTAGTATCAATTAAGATGACATCGTATTTGTATTTTAATTTTTTTAAGATGATATCAATATATTGAGAATTTATTTTACCAACGCTTCGCGGGTCTTTAGGTGCTGGCAATATGTCTATGTAATCATTATATTTAGTTATATATTCATCTATATCTTTTAGAGTGTGGTTCATATAGTCATTTACTAAGGTATAGATATCTTTATTTACTTTTAAATTTAAAGCGGCAGCAATTATACCAGCATGAAGATCCATATCAATTATAATGGTTTTTAGTTTTTTATTTGATAATATACCAGCGAGTGCTAAAGTAGTGGTGCTTTTGCCAGTTCCGCCTTTAACTGATGTGACTGTGATAACTTTTGCTTGTTTAATAGCCATGTCTATCCCTCTATTCTTTTTTTATGATTATTTTACCGTTATTTTTATAGCCTATATAAGTTATATTTATGTCAAATTTATGATTGAATAAATTATTATATAGCGCATCATATTTTTGCCTGACATTTATTTTGATATAGTTTTTTATTTCTATTTGAATTTCACCTTGAATATTTGCTTTGAGTAAGTTTGTCAATATTGTTTCTAGGTTTTCTTGATTTTGATTATTTAAACCATATTCGATGACGTCTTGAATGGTATTTTCATATTTATTTATGGTTATGCTTAAGTTTCCTAGTTCCCAAATTAAAGCGAACAATAGTAATAAAATGGGTAATATGAGTACAAAGATGACGAGCGTTTGTCCCTTATTATTCACCATTGATGCCTCCTAGGTCATCATATATCACTTTGGACGTTTCAATTTCATAATTTTTACCTAAAATGTTTGACAAGATTGGGGCGTTTATTTCGATATTTTTTTTAAGGGTTAAGGTGGTCATACCGTTTAATGATTTATCAGTTAGGGTTAGGTTTTCGCTTGCTAGATAAACACCAAGGTCTTTTATATCATTATTTTGATATAGTGTAGTGACGTTGTCCAAGTCATTATTTAATGTGTATTTCGTCAAAAAAATATTACCAACGTCAATAATTGCCATAAGAATTAATAGCAAAACTGGTAATATTAAAACGAATTCTACTAAAGCTTGCCCCTTTTTATTCATATTATCACGCTTCCCTATCATAATAAATTATATCAAAAAATGAATGTAATAACAATGATTTAGAATATATTTTCTAGAATTGGACACAAAAGAAACATTGGTTTAATGTTTCTTTTAAATTTTGTAATTAAAAATTTGCTTAAATAAAATTTATATTCTATCATGTTTATTCTTTTGACGTATTATTCACTATAGCACAAATTTTAATATATGTATATAGTTTGCTTTTTTGATGGTGTAAAGGTGTGTTAAGAAAAAAGAAACTTTTTATTTAAGTTTCTATTTAATTTGTTTCAATTTATATAATATATTTAAAGCTTCTATGGGGGTTATTTCTAAGGGGTCGATTTTTTCTAATTCTTCTTCTACTTTAGATTTTTTTGGCATTAAATCATCAATTGGTAAAGCTTCTTGTACTTTTAAATCACGTTTCTTTTCTTTATTTTCATAAACTTTTAATATTTCTGAAGCTCTTTTTATAACTGAGTCTGGAAGGTTTGCAAGTTTAGCTACGTGAATACCATAACTTTTATCAACACTACCTTCTTTTATTTTATGAAGGAAGGTTATTTTTCCATCTTCTTCATAAGCTGAGACGTGAATATTTTTTAGATGTTTTAGGGTTTTATCAAGGTCAGTTAATTCGTGGTAGTGGGTTGAGAAAAATGTTTTACCTTTGATATTTTGATGGATATATTCAATAATTCCTTGAGCTAGAGCCATACCGTCGAATGTAGCTGTTCCTCTACCTAGTTCATCAAATAAAAGGAGACTTTTATCGGTTGCTGAAGTAATAGCATTGGCTGCTTCGGTCATTTCAACCATGAATGTTGACTCACCACTTACTAAGTCATCTGAGGCACCAATTCTCGTATATATGGCATCAAAAATTGGCAATTTAGCTATAGTTGCAGGAACGAACGAGCCGATTTGGGCCATAATAGCAATGATAGCCATTTGCCGCATATATGTTGATTTGCCAGCCATATTTGGCCCTGTTATTAATAAGATATTAGTGTTTTTATCCATAATAATATCGTTGGTGACGAATTCGTTATTGATAACTTTTTCAACTACTGGGTGGCGTGATTCTTTTATGTATATTTCGCTTTCAGTTATCTCTGGCCTTACGTAATTATTTTCTTCAGCAATGGTAGCAAACGAGGCCAAGACGTCTATCTCGCTAATTATTTTAGCGGTTTCTTGTAATTTTGGAATATATCTTTTTACTACGTCTCTAATTTCACAGAATAAGGTATATTCTAATTCAACTATTTTTTCTTCAGCATTTAATATTAATGCTTCTTTTTCTTTTAATATTGGGCTTATATATCTTTCACAGTTAGCAAGAGTTTGTTTCCTTTGATAACCCCATTCATCTTTGACTAAACTAGTATTTCCTTTACTGATTTCAATAAAGTAACCAAAAACTTTATTATATGCAACTTTTAAATTTTTGATACCGGTTCTTTCTCTTTCTTCGGTTTCAAATTTAGCAACGAAGTCTTTTCCACCTTTTCTTAAGCTTTTAAGTTCATCTAACTGTTCGTTATAGCCTTCTTTGATTAGATATCCTTCTTTAGTACTTACTGGTGGATTTTCATAAATACTTTTTTCAAGTAAGTTATATAAATCTGAAAAATCAGTTAATTTTTTGTGATAATTTATTTTTTCTAATATTTCAGATATTTGGGGAATGACTTTTAGTGATGATTTTAGTTGTAATAAATCTTTACCGTTCGCATTGCCAAAGGCAATTTTACCGCTTAGTCTTTCTAAGTCATATATTTCGGTTAAATATTTTTCGAGGTCACTTTTGAAAATGAATTCTTTTAACAAGGTGTCAACAATGTCATATCTTCTTTCAATTTCGTTTTTATCAATTAATGGGTTTAATAAATAGTTTTTAAGTAGTCTTGCACCCATAGCTGTTTTTGTTTTATCTAAAAGCCATATTAAAGAGTAATTTCTTTGTTTTAATCTCAAGGTTTCGGTTAATTCTAAATTTCTTTTGGTATGGACATCCATTTTTAGATGATCTTTTGTTTCTCTAATTTGTAATTTTTGAAGATGTGACAAGTCTCTTTTTTGATTATGGATAATATAGGCAAGAAGATGTTTAACGGAGTTTATATATCTTTGGTCGATTATTTCTTTATAAACATATGAATATTCATTAGTTAATTCGTCGGTTATCGTTAAGGTTAAATGAAATTGATTTTTTAAAATGGAATAAATATCTTTATCTGTTTTACTATCTAATATGACTTCTTTAACACCTAGATTAATGATTTCAGAAACTAGTTTTGTTTGACTGTGCTCGAGCAAAAACGCATATATCTCACCGGTTGATACATCAGCATAGCTTACAGCATAACCGTGTTTGAAATCGGTTATACCAGCAATAAAATTAAAATCATCGGCTTTTAAGGTATCTGTATCCATGATAGTTCCAGAACTGATTATTTGAACAATACCTCTTTCGACGATTCCTTTAGCGCTTTTAGGGTCTTCTAATTGTTCGACAATGCCTATTTTATGGCCATTTTCAATTAGTTTATCAATGTAAGAGCTTGCGGCGTGGTAAGGGATACCACACATTGGAATTCTTTCATCTAAACCTGCTGATTTGCCAGTTAAGGTTAATTCTAGTTCATGACTGACTTTAATAGCATCATCAAAAAACATTTCGTAAAAATCACCTAATCTAAAAAAAATGATTAGGTCTTCGTTTGCGTTTTTTATTTCTAAATATTGTTTCATCATTGGTGTTACTTTATTTATGTCTACATCTTTTCTTTCCACTATTAATCACTTCCATTTTTTGGTTATATTATAACATTTCGACTGTTTTTTTTCAATAATTTGCTAATAAAGACAAGCTGTTTTGCTTGTCTTATAAAGCTTTTTTTAATGTTTTTTAGTATACTTTTTTACAAAAGCACTAAATTGTGGGGTTAAACATTCTTGATGATTAGGTAAAAGAGAGCTAGGAAGATTTTGTATTTGCTTTTTTGATGGATAGTAAGGTCTGATTTCTTTTTCTTGAATAGATTTAAGATTTTCAATAATTTGTTTTCTTTGATTAATGGCTTCATCTATATCGTAGTCCATCAAACTTGTTTGTTCATCTTTAGTTGCAGCAAATAATGGTTTTATGTTTTCTGGAAATACGGCTAATGATAATTTGTCATTATTATTTATTACACATAAAGCTGAATTTGGTGTTTGATATGGACATAAGATTTTTTTATCATTTACATAGGTTATTTTAACGTAAGAGATTCTCTCTTTTTCTATTTGCTCGCTTAACTTACGTTTTGTCCAGTTGGCTGATGCGGGATAAGTAATAAGATTAATTTTAGTATTTGTCAAAGTATCTTCAAAGTATTTTTGACCTTTTGATGATTTTAAAGTTAAGATGATTGGAATCTCTGCTTTTTCTTCAGGGGCTAATTCAACATAATATTGATGAGAAAGATTAATCATACCATATTCACTATCAATAGTCGGAATTGATAGCACGTCATATATTTTAAAAACAATTAAGTCAGATGTGTTTAAAAAATATAATTCATTTTGATTATAAAGAGTATTTGTTTTCATAGTTTCACCTCATTTTTTATATTAAAGGTTTAGATTATATAAGTCAAGTAATTACGGATGAAATTTTAATTATGTATGATTAATTTGTGATAATGTCTTAAGTGTTAATTTGCGAAAATGTCCTAGTAGTAATATTATATGTCACCGAGGTGACATGAATGAGAAAGGTTGAATTAAGAATGAATGAACAATTTAAATATGAAACAATTAAAGAATTAGTAGATCACAAAGGAAATAAAAACAGAGCTAGTAAAAAGCTCGGTATATCAGTAAGGCAAGTCAATCGCCTAATCATTATTTATAAGGAGAAAGGTAAAGAAGGCTTTGTACACGGTAATAGATTCCGCAAACCTGTCAATGCCATCAATAACTCAATCTCCGAGGATATTATACTACTTTATAATAATAAATATCAAGACTTTAATTTTAGACATTTTAACGAGTACTTAGAGGAAGAAGAAAATATCAAAGTATCCTATGATTTTGTCTATAAAACATTAACTAAAGCTGGTATATTATCTCCTAAAGCAAGAAGAAAAACTAAAAGAGAATTTAAAAAGAAACAACTATTAGAAGAAAAGAAAATTAATTTAGCTATGAGTGAAGAAACAATAGAAGCAGCTATTAATCATGAAATTGCTTTAGAAGATTCTCATCCTAGAGGCGAAAAGCCAAAGTTCTTTGGAGAAGTTATTGAACAAGATGGCTCTATTCATCTATGGTTTGGTGGTATTAAATCCTGTTTACATTTAGCTATTGATAAAGCCACTTCTACTATTGTTGGAGCTTGGTTTGATAAAGAGGAAACATTAAACGGCTATTATCATGTTTTATTCCAAATATTAACGAATTATGGTATACCTTATAGCTTTTTAACCGACAACCGAACTGTATTTAATTATATGCTTTTAAACCCAGATAAAAGGACTAGTGAAAAGGATGTTTTAACTCAATATGGCTATGCTTGTAAACAATTAGGTATTGATTTAAAAACCACATCAGTTTCTCAAGCCAAAGGATTAATAGAAAGAACAAATGGTACTTTTCAAGGCAGACTAGTTAATGAATTAAAACTTAATGGTATTACTACTATGGAGGAAGCAAACAAATATTTAACCGAAGTTTTTGTTCCTAAGTTCAATAATAAATTTGCCATGGATTACAAAAAATTTCCATCAGTCTTTGAATCATCACCAACAGAAGAGAAAATCAATTACACATTAGCTATTTTAACCCCTAGAAAAATTGACAATGGTAACTCTATTAAATACAAAAATAAATACTACCAGCCGTATTTAAATGGTGAATTAAAGTGTTTTATGCCAAAAACTGAATGTCTAGTTATTAATGCCTTCGATGGAGATTTATTAGTTACAATTGATGATAAAATTTACGAATTAAAAGAGCTTAGTAGAAATGAAAGATTTTCTAAGAACTTTGAACAGGTACCTGTTCAAAATAAAAAGAAAAAGTACATTCCACCTATGAATCACCCTTGGAGGTTATCTGCCTTTAAAAACCAGATACAAAAAGCACACACTAACCATGTGTATGCTTAAATTTCGGAAATATTTTCCCGTTAATGTTTACTTTTTTTCGAGACATTTTCCCAAGTTATTGACAGTAATTACGGATGAAATTTTAATTATGTATTTTGATTAGTTATTTATGGCTTAATTTTATTCGCTTTTTTTTGAGTTCTTTACTAAAACCTTCGAAATCTTTAGAGATTGAAAATAAGTGCTGTTTAACGGTTTGTATTGTATGATGATATTCTTGACTATCTAATATATTATGAATATTTCTATTTTGAATTTGTTTTAAAGCTTCTATATAATTTCTAATGCTTGTTAATTTTGTTTCATCTTTTACTGCGTAGTCCAAAAGATTTTCATTACAATTTTTTAATGATTTTAAATTATTAAAATTGACAAATAATGTATTTGTTAGATAATTTAGGGCAATTGGTTCAGTGATAAGTCCATTAATAATGAAACCATTATATGAAATTTTTTGAAAACAAGTTTCGGCAGCTATAAAAGTGAGATTTTGCTGTTTTAAGTTCGCTATAGAATTAGATGCATAGTCAGCAAACACAATTATTTTAGTTTCTGTTAGAATGTCTTCTAAAAATGGTTTGTCATTTTTATTTACGAGTCTAACTAAGATAACATTGTCTTTAAAATTTCCTTTATTTGGACTTGTAAAAAAATATTCATCATCAGTTAGACGAATAGGATTTGTTCTTTGACTATTACATTGATTAAAATTATTTATTACATTTAAGTCAGATAATTTTAAAAGATAAATATCTTCGAAATTGTTATTTTGTTTATCATTCATTTTTTTTCACCTCGAAGTTATTATTATACAACAAAAGTGAAAAATATTTCAAATTTTTTTGACCTTGTTTGTTTATTGCTGATTTTCTAAATATTTTAAGGCTTCTTCGAAGGTTTCAACTGGGACTAGGTCAATGTCATAGCCTTTTTCTTTTTTGACCTTTTTAGCTTCTTTATAGTTATCTCCTTTAGGGACTATAAAAACGTCGGCTCCTTTATTTACTGCTCCTATCAATTTATATTTAATCCCACTTATTTCACCAACATTACCATTTATATCAATGGTACCAGTGCCAACGATGGTTTTGCCACTTGTTAGATCAATTTTATTTAAGTAACTATAAATGGTTAAGGTCATCATTAGACCGCCTGATGAACCTGATTCAGTGTCTTTGAAATTAAAGGTTATTTTTTTATCTGAGTTAACATCAAAGGTTTCAGTGATAACTGCTCCTATTTTGGGTTCATCTAAATAGTTAATTAAAGTTGCATTTCTAGTTTGAGACTTACCGTTTATATCTTTGACTTCTAAGGTTACTTTATCCCCTATTTTTTTAGAAGCAATGAGAGTAAAAAGTTCATTTTTATCTTTTATATTTTGATTATCTACTTTTAATATTTGATCACCAATTTTAAGGTTTGTTTTTGCTATTTCATCAATGTATGTGACATATACTTTATTATTAGTAACATTATAATCAATATTTGAATGCTTATAAGCAACTAGTAAGGCTGTGTCATTTCCTTCTTGCAATAACATTTTATTACGGTAGTTTTTTTCTTCGATGGTTTCGTTGTCGTTTTTTACTTCAGTTTCTTTTTCGGTGTCCCAGTCTTTGCTTAGGGCAGAAAATATCAAAGTTGGTATGGTGGCATGAATTTCCGAAACATAGGCCATATTTAAAGAACCTGATAGTTTAAAGTTATCTTCGGTGGTTATTTTATCAGATGTGTCAATAAGGCCTCCTGGAGCTGAAATATAGTAAGGAAATTCAATTAAGAAAACAGCTAGAATAACTATATAAACGACGATTATTTTATAATATTCTTTTATATATTCTTGGATTTTTTTTAGTAATTTTTTCATATATTACTCCTTTCAGTAATAAATTTATTTAATAGTGGGTGAAATTATGCGCAGATGGATAAGTGTATTTATAATGGTTGTTTTATTATTTATCGTTTATGAGATTTTAACAGAGTCAGAAAGTATTTTGAATTCGGTTAATTTTTCACTTAATGTATTTAAAAACAACGTTTTTCCATCATTATTTCCCTTTTTTGTGCTTTCAAATATCTTGATTAAATGTGGGCTTCCAGAATTTATGGGTAACTTATTTAAAGGGATTATGAACCGATTATTTAGAATTAAGGGTGTCTGCGCATTTATCTTTTTCATGAGTATTATATCAGGAAATCCAGCGAATGCAAAGTACACGAGAGAACTTTATTTAACTGGTAGTATAAATAGATATGAAGCTACAAAGATTTTATGTTTTACTTGTTTTTCAAATCCTTTGTTTATTTTAGGTACGGTATCCATACTTTTTTTGAATAATAAAGATGCTGGATTACTAATACTACTTTGTCATTATTTAGGTAATTTGATTATTGGTTTTGGTATGAGAGGTTACCATCCTAGCAAAAAAGAAAATGAAAAGATTGATTTAAAAAAAGCTACTAACGAGATGCATCTAAAAAGGATTAGTAATAAGGAAAGTTTTGGAGAGATGGTTACTAATTCACTTGTCAGTAGTATTGATACTTTACTACTTATTTTGGGGGTTATTACTATATGTTTAGTAGTGACAACTATTATTGATAATAATTTGAATTTGAATAGTGTATTTCAAAGTGTTTTGAATGGGTTTGTGGAAATGACACAAGGGCTTAAATATATAAGTTTAGAGACAATTCCTTTGAAACTTAAATGTGTGCTTACGGTGATGATTTTGTCATTTGGTGGTCTTTCTGTACATATGCAGATTATGGGTATTTTGAGTGATACAGATATTAAATATTTGCCTTTTTTATGTGCGAGGGTATGTCATGCAATTATTTCTTCTTTACTTATGTTTTTGCTATTTGATTTTTGGATTGGTTTGACATAGCTAGTGTTTTTTTACTTATTTTACTTTTTTTGCGATTGTTTTTATTTTCAAAGTATTATATAATAGTTTTAGGATAAAATACTAGTCCAATAAAAGATAGAAAAGGAGCAAGATTTATATGATGAGAACGTTTGATTTTGCAAAGGTGCCGATTGCTGATATTATTAATGATATTTTAGTTGATTCTTCTAAAAAAGGTGCTAGTGATATTCACTTTGATCCTTATGAGGACCATTTATTAATTAGAATTAGAATTGATGGACTTTTAATGGATTATGCAACAGTTCCAGATGCTTACCGTGATTATTTAACTACACGCGTTAAGACAATTGCAAAGATGAATATTACGGAAATGAGACTTCCACAAGATGGGGCGATTAAGGAAACACTTGATGGAATTGATTTGGATTTACGTGTTTCTTCACTTCCGGTTAGTACTGGAGAGAAGATTGTTATTCGTATTTTGGATTATACTCGTAGTATGGCGGGTCTAGGCGAACTTGGTTTTAGTGAAGAAAACTATAAAAAGGTTGTGGAAATGCTTAGTGTTCCTAATGGGATTATTTTGGTTACGGGAGCTACTGGTAGTGGTAAAAGTACAACTGTTTACTCTATGCTTCAACAATTAAATACATCTGCAACTAACATTATTACTGTTGAAGATCCAATTGAAATGGATATTACTGGTATTAATCAGGTCCAAACGAATCCAAAAATTGGTTTGACATTTGCAAATGCACTTAGGAGTATTTTGAGACAAGACCCAAATATTATTATGATTGGTGAAATAAGAGATACCGAGACAGCAAAGATTGCAGTTCGTGCATCTATTACTGGTCACTTGGTTCTTTCTACTTTGCATACTAATACTTCACTTAACACTATCGAAAGATTGATTGATATGGATGTTCAAAAATATTTATTAGCTTCAGCTTTGGAGGGGGTTATTTCTCAGAAGTTAGCAAGGCAGTTATGTCCACATTGTAAAACGCTTAGAAAAACTAGTGAATATGAAAGAAGTATTTTTAAAACTGTTTTAAATAAGGACGTTGACGAAATTTACGATGCGGAAGGATGTGAAGAGTGTCACGATGGTTATAAAGGTCGAATTGCTATACATGAGGTTTTGAGAATTAATCAGCAAATTCGTGATGCTTTAAGTAATAATCGTTCTAAAGAAGAAATTAGAGAATTGGTTTATGGAAGTGGTAATGTAATTACAATGCTTCAAGATGGTCTTGAAAAGGTTGTTGAAGGTTATACTACTTTTGAAGAAATTCTCAAATTAATTGAACTTGAGGATGATGATAAGATTAGTTCTAATAGTTCTTTATCTGAAGCTATTATGGAGACTAAAGAGGCACTTGCTGCTCAAGAGCAACAAGAAGGAAAATATATTGGAATTCGCGAAGAACTTGTTAATAATGGTCATAATGTATTAACTCCAAATAGTAATTTTCAAAATGTGTCACCAATAAATAGTAATTTAGATAATAATGTGCAGGAGAATGTTGCTTCAAATCTATCTACACAGCAAGATATTAATCAACAAAATATGACATATAATGTACCTAATATTGAAAGTTTAGATATTTAAAAAGCGTAGCTTATTGAGCTACGCTTTCATATGCAACGATTTCTTTAGTAGTGGCATTATTAAATTTACCTTTGGTAACAGCGGTTATGGTTCTTGTTTCATTTGGTTTTAATGGAGTTCCAATATTACCACGTAAGGTAATAACTTCATTTCCATCTTTATCTTTTAAAACTATATTTACATCAGACACAGTACTATCTGTTGTTGCTGTGTTAGTAACATCAGCCGAAAAAGTACTATAACCATTTTCTGAAATTAATGAAATGTTTGAGAATTGCAAACCTTCATAGGTTGTTTCACTGACAATTCCTTCGCTAGTGTTAGCGGTCATTCCTTCTTCCTCATTTTTGGTTATACCGTCAGATTTACCACCAATATTAAATGATACAATTAAACCAACAATCAAGGCAATAATTACCACTAAAAGAATTAATAAAGGTATTTTGTTCCTTTTTATAAAATTCATTGCTTTTTCTTTGTCAAATTTTTTCATTTATTCCCCTACTTTCTTTATTACTATTATAATTTATTTTTAGGGAAATTTCAATACTATAAATAAACTTTTAATTTTTCTATGTATTCTTCTCCAAATTTTCTTAATGATTTAGCCATGTCAATTATTTTTTTGTCGGCTGTTTTTTCATAATTATCAATATGTTTGCTTAGTTCTAAATTACCCATGGTTAATCCTTGAATTAACATATCAGCAATATTGGCATCACTATTATCACTCATCATTTCTTTGGTGACACTCATTTTGGACATGGCTTTGGCCATCATACCAATTGGCTTTGCTTTAATATCTTTTTTATTTAACATTTTTTCAGATTCTTTAGAATACTTTTCATAGTTTTTTTCAATTTCTTCAACTAGTTTTTTTATTTTGTTATCTTTTCCTTTTAAACTATTTATCAAATCTTTACTACTTTGGTAACCCATGTTACTGGTTTGATAGATATACTCTAATATTTCTTCGTTTTCATTCATCTTAATCATTCCTTTCAACTTTATTATGTGAAAGAAATTTTTTTATTATACAAAAAACAATTACTTTTCAAAGGTAATTGTTAAAATGCATGGTTTATTCTCTTTTCTATTTCGAGTTATTTCAATCTTAGTGGTTTGTATATTTATATTGTAATCTTTGAATTTAGCATAGTTATTTTTTATTTTTTCTTTTAAATTATTGAAAAATTTTTCTTTATCTACAATGTGAGTATTAAAATGCCTTGTGAACCCCGTTTGGAAAACATATATATCCATGGCAAGACTATCTTTGATGTCAATATTTTTGCTTTCAAATTTTATAAGTCCACTAGTTACTCTAGCATCTGATGATATTTGATTAATATATTCAGTGGTTAAGTTAACTATTTTATTTATATTATTCATTTTTTGTTCCTTCCTTATATTTAAAACATGTTTTATCGTGTGAATTAATAATTCCAATAGCTTGCAGGTAAGCATATATGATGGTTGTCCCAACAAAGGTCATGCCTTTCTTTTTCAAGTCTTTAGATATTTTATCTGAAAGCTTTGATGATGTTTTATTTGTTTCATATATTATTTGATTGTTTGTGAAACTCCAAATATATTTGGCAAATGTACCATATTCTTTTTCTATTTTTTTAAATATTTTAGCATTATTAATAGATGCTTTTATTTTTAATTTATTTCTAATAATGTCTTGGTTTTGTATTAATTCGCTAATTTTTATTTCATTATAATTAATAATTTTGTTTATATCAAAGTTATCATAGGCTTTTCTTAAGTTTTCTCTTTTGTTTAAAATGCACTCCCAGGATAAACCGGCTTGAAATGATTCTAATATTAGTAATTCAAATAATTCATGGTCATCATGTTTTGGAATCCCCCACTCTTTGTCATGATACTTTACATAAAGAGGATTATTTAGATTACACCATTTACATCTTTGCATATTTTTCTCCTTTTGGTATTTTGTATTTTGTTATATCTAATCCTTCTAATTTTAACAATTTTATTTTGGCTTCTATACCACCACTATACCCTGTTAGACTGTTATTAGCACCCACAACTCTATGACAAGGGATAATGACAGGAATGGGGTTATGACTATTTGCTTTACCTATGGCTCTCGCGGACATATTTGGGCTTATTTTTTTTGCTACATCGCCATAGGTTACTATCTTGCCATATGGAATTTTTTTTATTGTATTCCATACTTTGATTTGAAAAGGTGTACCTTCTAATTTTAATTTTAAAGCATTTATATTAGGTTTTTTACCACTAAAATATTTATCTAGCCAAGCTTTAGTTCGCTTAAATATTTCTAGGTTATCATTTATTTTAGCTTCTTTTTTGATATCTTGATAATATGGTTCATTTTCTAATATGATGTGGGTTAAATATTCGCCATTACTAATTAAAGTTAAATTACCAATTTTTGATGGATAAATTGTTTTGTATTTCATGGTTTCACCTCATATAAATGATATGAAATTTTATAATTAATGTCAAGAAAAGCATCTTTTTTAGATGCTTAACCAATGTTTATATCTCCATATTTAGTAACAGATGTTAAAGTGTAATTACCCAAATTAGATGAATTATTTATTTTTATTTCACCCCATTTGGTATCACCTAAGGCTTTACCGTTTGAAAGTTTTTCGACAGTAATTTCCCCATATTTTGTTTCTAGTTTTGAATTATTTGTTAGAAATATATTATTAATTTTTATATCTCCATAAGTGGTTTTAATAGAGGTATAACCATTAATAGTACTAGCTTTTACTTCGCCATAAGTATTTTTTACGGTTAAAATGTTTGCGTTTTCCGTTAAAACATCACCATAGGTTGTTTCAATATTAATTCTATTTGCTTTATTTACAGTAATATCTCCGGTAGTAGATTTAACATTAATGTTGCCGTTTGTTTTTGCAATTTCTATATCACCATTATTATTTTTAACATTTAACTTTTTACTAAATGTTTCTGGTATATATATGATTAGATGTGGGCTTTTTTGAAGGCATATACCAAAACATTTTTGCGCATCAAATTCAATGTTTAAAGTGTTTTCTTTTTGATTTATTTTAGGTTTTTCTTTTTCACTATAAACATCTATTTTTATTTTATTATCTAAAGAGTTTTTAAATTCAATATCAGTATTTGTGATGTCTAGTTTAATTTCATTAAATATATTATCATAAGTTTTAGATAGAGTTAGGTTATCACTTTGCCCCATGCTTATAAATTTAACATTAATTAATGAGGGATTTAAGATTCCCCATATCATGATAGCTAGTAAACTTATAGTGCATAAAGATAAAAGGATTATTGATACGATGATTAATTTTTTATTCTTCATCTACGGCATTTCCTTTTAAGTTAAAAACTAGTTTTATTATTTGCATGATTAAAGCATAAATAATCCACATTATCCAGGTTATGTGCCAAGCCATGGTTAAAAAACTAATAAACATATAAATGATGAGAGTTAGGAGTGCGAGTGCTTCATCGATGGTTTTATATAAGTTATTTTCTTTTGTTTTTATTTTAATTTTTTTAGCTTCTTTATTATCATAAACCATGCTTGTATAAATGATTATGCCAGTTGCGATGGCGATAGTAATTAAGAATAAACAAATACCTAATATTTCTAAATCTTTTATGTTACCAAAGATAATTACAAATACAACTGATAAAATATATAGACTTACTGATATAGAATACATGAAAGCTTTTTTCTTTTGAATCTCTCTTTTAAATTCATGAGGAGTTTGCTCTTTTTTATTGCCTGTTAAAAGTTCATCAGTAGTTATTCCATATAAGTTACATAGCGGAACTATTTTATCAAAGTCTGGGGTTGTCCCACCTGTTTCCCACTTACTAACTGTTTGCCGGCTAACATTTAATATATTAGCTACTTCTTCTTGTGATAGATTTTTTTCTTTTCTTAGTTCATATAATTTTTCTCCTAATTTCATTTTTTCACCTCGAGATAATTTTATAATGAAAAGTGTTTACAATACTAGCATTTTCACTTTGCAATTTGTCAACTAAGTTTAACATTGTTTGTTTTTTCTTTAAATATAAGGGTGTTTTATGCTCTTAATTTAAAGGCTTTTGGAGCTTTATTATAAACTAAAATTAAGGCAATTATACAGTATAAAATACTAAATATGATGGTTGCTAGTCCAAAATAAAAGGTTGGTAGTTTTTCTCCGATGAAGAAATAACATACAAAATAAGTTAATCCTTGGACTAGTGAATAAGTACTACTTTTCATTTCTGTGTTTACGTTATATGGCTGTAAAAGATAATACATAACTAAGTAATGAACTGAGAAAAAGATACTCATGGCTAAGATAGATACAAATATGATGACATAGTTTAATGGTTCGGCCACTCCTCCAGATAAATATAGAAGTAAGGTTAATCCCCCACCGATTAGGAGTGCTGGAATTAAATTTAAGAAAATTAGGGTTTTTAATCTTTCTTTAAAGACACCTAATATTACTTTTGAGGTTCTATAAATTCTATATGTCAGCATACTATGATCACAGTTCATAAACATGGCCTGAGTTACAGTAGTTCCGCGGTTTAAGATATACATAGCAAAGACAAAGTATGGCAAATAAACTAGTAATAAGGCATTTAGACCTTCGGCTACTGTTTTGTTTTTTAAGGTGAGAACTATCAAAATAGCAAATATTAAAGTGATAACAATGGATTGTTTTTTGATAGCTTTAGTTAATATTTTACTATGTCTTTTAACAAATAATTCGTGGAAATAGGCAAATCCATGTTTATTACTTTTAAAGTTTTTGTCTAGTTCGATTTGCTTAGAAACATTTTCTTTAATGGCTTTTGTACTACTAGCATTTTCGACTGCATATACATTTTCGTTTGTTAAAATTTGTTTATACATTTGTTTATATTTATCAAATGAATTAATTACTTTAATACTTAAAAGGCCAGTGATTAAACTTATGATAAAACAAATAATGAAGATAAATGGATTAATTACAATTTTAAAATAAGGCATTCCATAAGCACATAAAAGTAATATTCCAATTACTAGCCAAGTTAGTTTATTTAATAAGTTTTCATTTTTAGCTATTTTAGTTTTTTTAAAATCAAGTAGAACATAAGCACTGAAAGTTATTTTTACCATAACGACAAAAATAGGCATAATTATGCATAGCCAAAGTGGAACTTTTAACATTAAACCAAAGATTATGGTAAAGGGCATAAATCCGATGAAGGTTTTTAGCATGGCATATATATAATTAGACAATGTGTATTTTTTGGCATCCATATTCATAATCATCATAGCATAATATTTATCTTTAGTTGGGTTAAACATATAAGTGTTCATAATGCCACCAATGATGGTTAAAAATAAGAATATATGTATAAAATTATTGGCATTATTTAGTTTAAATGCTGGAAGCATGGCAAAGATGCAGAAGAATATGTATAGAAATTTACCTAAGAAAATCGTGCATAATTCCATAATTATACTGACAATATTACCGATGATTTTTAAGGCTTTATTTTTATATAAGCTTTCAGGTAATATTTTTCTTATTATTGGCAATTGTTTAATCGAATAAATAACACTATTGACACGGTAGGTGTTTTTTAATTTAAAGGAAGTAATAAATGCTTCTAACATATTATTCCTCCTTTAGGGCTTCAATTATTTTATTTTTGAAGCTTTCAGTGTCTAGATTATCTTTGGTTATCTCTTTTAAAATGCCTTTATTTAAAACAACTATTTCATCACATAAGTCTAAAGCTAGTTCCATAATATGGGTTGAGAAAATAATGATATGATCTTTTTTTATATTTTTAAACATCTGTTTCATTTCTTCTTGGGCTACGACATCAAATGATGTTAATGGTTCATCTAACAGTAAAATGTTTGGCCCAGCTATGATGTTTACTAACATCTGCATTTTGTTTTTCATGCCGTGAGAGTAGTCTTTCATAAGTTTGTCTCTATCTTCTTTTTCTATCTGCATGAAATCAAAGTATTCATCAATATCTTTTTCATTTTGAATATGATTTTTATTTATTTCGATGAAGAATTTTAAGAATTCTCTTCCGGTTAAAAACTCTGGAACATTGGGTGTAGATAAAACGTATCCAATATCTTCTGGTTTAATTTTTCTATCTACTTCATCATTTATATAAAATTCGCCACCATCTAATTCTAAGTCTTCATTTAGACAGTTAAATAAGGTGGTTTTACCGGCACCGTTTCGGCCAAGTAAACCATAGATTTTTCCTTTTTCAAATTCAAAGTTTATATCTTTTAAAACTTCTTTTTTTTCAAAACTTTTCTTTAAATGTTTGATAACTAATTTCATGTGTGCCTCCTACTATTTCACATCTATTTCATTATACATTATGGGTATATGTTTGACAATAATTTTTGATAAGAAAAAATTCTAGGCTTTTTCTAGAATTTTAATTAAAACTATTTTCATAAATATCTAAAAACGCGCTGACAAATCTTGCCTCTTCTTTTGCTTTTTTTGTTCCTTTAGTTACTTGCCAGCCATAGGTTTTATAATCTTTATAGGTGAAGTTTGAAAGTGGAAGTAAATTGAATTCATCTTTAATTAATTTAATACCTTCAGAATAATCTTTTTTTAGTCTAACAAAGGCTTTACTTGGGTTTTTGAAAACAGCCATGCCAGATTTATTAGCTCCTATATCGAAGTCGATACTTATTTTACCAAATTCATTTATGTCGACATCACCTTTTATGTTACTTTCACCACTGATGTAAACCTGAGTGTATTTTAAATTATCGTCATAGGCAAAGCCGTATTTTACGAGTAACATTTTACCAATTATTATAAGAAAGAATGTTATCAATATAATAACGATTGTGATAAGAATTTTTCTTTTATTTTTCCCATTATAATTTATTTTTAGAAGTTCTAAAAGATTGTTTTCAGATTCTTTTTTTATATCTTTTTCTTTGATTTTCTCACCAGCAAAAAGTTCATTTAAAGAAATACCTAAAATATTACATAGATCTTGCATAATTGAAATATCAGGCATACTCCTACCGTTTTCCCACTTACTAACTGCTTTATAGGATACATTTAATTTTTCTCCGAGTTCTGCTTGGGTTAAATTTTTTTCTTTTCGGCTCCTTGCAATAAACCTACCTATTTTTTCTTGATTCATAGTCTTCTCTCCTTTTGACTACATTATAAAACAGTTTTTATTTTTTGAACACCTACTGGTGGTAGAGTTTTTACGAATTAATAAAATAACGTATTGTTATTGTAATTGGTGTCATGGTTTGTTATACTTATGTCAAGGAACATTCAATAGTTGGGTGGTTGCCACTTTTCTTTTTAAAAGAAAGGGGTCGATATAATGAACAAGAAAGATTTTTTAATTTTATCTTTAGTAATTATTATCTTCCTTTTATTATTAATACTATTAATAGTACTGATATAAAAGAATACCACCTAACTCATCCGATGAATTAGGTGGACACCTATTATGTGGCCCATCCAACATTCGAGTATTGGATGTTCCTTTTTTATTTTATGAGATTTCTCTCATCTATATACATTTTATCATATTTTTAATTTTATGACAAATGATTATTTTTTTGAGTTTCGGTTTTTTACGAAAAATAATTTTAAATTTTTAATCTTTATTCATTAATTTGCGAAAATGTCCTAAATTTAGCTAATTTATGAAAATTATTGCATGATTAAATTGAACATTATTCATGTCTTTTTTTAATATTTCATTATTTAATTATTTTAAAGCTTTAATTCTAACTGTTTAAAATTGCTTCTTACTTCAATTTCTTGCCATTTTTTTATACCTTCATGGGCATACTTTAATATATTACTTATTCCTCTAGCTATTTGACTAATCCATACTAATATTTTATTCCTTATTGATTTACTACTTTCTATTATTTTTATAGTAAGTAATTTTTTATCCATATCTTCTATAAGCATACTTAAGTGTCCCATATGTATCATAAGCATTAAGTTTAAATTATTCATTGCTTTTAACGTCCTTACTCGCATGTTTTCAAACTCATATTCTTGCTTTTTACTTCTAAAATATTCTTCTACACGCCATCTGTAAAAATATAGCCTTACTACTTTTATTACATCCTCTTTTGAATGTATACTTCTATTGGTCAATAATATCAGTGGCCTTTCTTCTGACAGTCCATAAACAAATACTAACTCATAATCTTTTTTATTACTCGGTAATGTTACCTTTGTATGTGATACACTTACTTCATATTTTTCGCTTTCAAACCAAAGTTCCATCTTTACTTTGCCTTTCCTTTTTAATGCCTCTTTATAAGCGTTTTTCTTTTTATTTTTAAAGATAAAGTTTCTTCTATCATTCATTCTTATGACAAAATTATTTCCGCTTTTATCTATGTATTCTATTATTTTGTTATCATCATAACCTCTATCAAATACCATATCACATTTTTTCCCATTTATTACTTTCATCACAGTATTGATACTATCAATAGTATATTTATTTTTACTGATAAATCCATCACTCTTACACGAATATATTTCACTATATACACTAAACGGTTGTTTCTCTTTTTCACCTAATATTACAGCTTCACATACATGATAACCATTGACTACTTTTTTATCTGCATCTGACGCATCTATTACTCTATCTAAATCCTCAAATTTTTTTCCGTATCTTTTGGAAATATCACTATCATCAAATATAGCTACTGGATTATCTCCAAAATATTTCTTTATTTCATTAAAGTAATTATCTTTAATTTTATTTTTATCTTCATCACTTAATCTAATTAAATTATCACATAATCGTTCGACTGTATTTTTCAATTTAACTTTTTCATCTAAAGCACGAGATATATTAGATATCAAACAACTTTGACTTTTAGAAAGCCCGTATTGCATATCCATTATGAATTTTCTTGTCACTTTATTTGTATCAACTGAAACTTTTTTTGAAAAATTTAAAATTTCTCTTTTCATTTCATATGTATTTGTAGTAAAATAATTCATGGAAAGACCTCCTTATTTTTTGTTTAGTAATAAAATAGTTTTATCAATTTAATTATACTAAATTTGGAATGGTTTTTCCTTATTTGTAAAGCAAAAAGATGAATTCTTTTCCACAGGATTCATCTTTTTTATTCCTTCTTTAAAATTTTACCGGAACTCAAAATTATTTTAATTTTAACATTTTAAATATATTAATGATTTGTGCTTAATCAACAGATTTCAATGCTTCAATCATATCAACATCTATAAGCTTTTTATTAACGTAAAATTTTAAAGTGAGTGTTACAACATTTATGACAACAAATGATATTATGTAAGCGCCAATCCATATTGATGGATCAAACATGACTTCATCAGGTGGAACTACATTTAAAATATAGGTGTGAAGGAATATACCAAATAACCATCCAACAATAATACCTATTTGTGATAATATTATTGTTTCTTTATAAATATACATTGTAACTTCTTTATCTCTAAATCCTAATACTTTAATGGTTGATAATTCTCTTATTCTTTCTGCAACGTTTATATTGGTTAAGTTGAACAAAATAACAACAGTTAATAAAGATGCTAATACGATTAAAACTACCATGATTTTATTTAATGATTTAACTATTGCATTTACTAGATTATACATGGAGGTGTTTTGAACGATGCCTTTTACTCCAGATAATTTCATAAACTTTGCGCTTATTTTTTGAGTGTTTTCCATACTGCCATCATTTAATATAAGCATATAAGCATTAGATTTGAAGTTTTCATTATATATTTTTTGATAAACTTCTTTATTCATGAATATAAAGTGTCCAGCATACATTTCACATATGCCAGAAATTTTTACTTTATGGGTATTTCCTTTACTATCTTCAAAGGTGAATGTGTCTCCTTTTTTTAGATTGGCCGAAGTTGCGAGTCTTTCTGATATTACGATACCATCATCTAAAGTAATTGATTTTTTACCTTTTCTAGTGTGCAGGTCTATATAATTTTGAAAATTATCTTCCTCTTTAGGAACTATTAAGTTAATTTCTTGTTTATCCTTTTTTTCACCGATTTCTTTATAGACTGTTTCATAGTATACACTTTTTTTGTCTTTTATATCTTCATTATTAAGTAATTTATTGATTTTTTCTTTTTCAGAGTTTTGAATATTGCTTTCTAAGGCAACAATGGCATCATATTTGATTATTTCTTTGAACTGTTTATCATTAATTATGGATATTGAATTTTGAACAGAAAAACCAGTAAATAATATAGCACTTGCGCCAGCTACACCAAATATTGTCATGAACATTCTTTTTTTATAACGGAAAATATTTCTAGCGGTAACTTTTTTAGTAAAGTTTAATCTATTCCATAATGGTTTTATTTTTTCTAGTAATATTTTGGAACTAGCAGTAGGTGCTTTTGGCAATAGTAGATCTGCGGTTTTTTCTTTTAATGTGCTTTTAACAGAGATATAGGCTGGAATGACACTGCATAGCATTGATAGAATGAATGCTAAAATGGTTTCTTTTAAATAGAAATGTATTTCGATGGTTGGAATGGTAAAATTATTACCATAGGCATTATAGACGATATATGGAAGCAGAATATGACCGGTGGTTACACCAATTAATGTGCCTAGGCTTGCAGATATGAATCCATAAATAACAAATTTTTTTACAATATCTTTATCTTGATATCCCAATGCTTTTAATGTTCCGATATTAATTCGCTCTTCAGAGGCAAATCTAGTCATGGTTGTAAGAGTTACTAAAGCAGCAACAAAGTACATAAATAGTGGAAATACTTTGGCTAGCGAATCAATTATATAAGATACTGTTTCATATATATCATAACCTTCTCCACCAGGGACTTCTCTACGATTATATACTTCATATACTGGACTTTCTAGGTTTTCAAATTCTATTAAGGTTTGTTTTAATTGTTTTTCACCTTCGTTTATCTTTGATGTCGCCTCTGGAAGAGCATTATTATATTGGTTTAATTTTTCATAATACTCTGTTTCTTTTGCCTTTAGTGTTTTTTTAGCATTTTTTAATTGTTCTAGACCATTTTTATATTCTATATTTTTTTGGTTTAATTCTTTTTGAAAATTACTAATTTTATTATCTGCCTTTTGAATTTGTATTAGGGAATTATTATATATTTGCTTGTTTTTTTCATATTCATATTTGGCTTTTTCTAATTTTTTATATGAGGTTTCATAAGTTTGCTTTTGAATGTTTAATTCTTTTTTAGCTTGCATTAATTCTATTTTACTTTTTTCAAGTGCTTTTTGTAATTCATCTAATTCTATTTCTTTTTTGGCGATGTTATTTACTTTTTCGTTAATTTTTGGAAGTTCTATGTTATATGTGTTTTCGATGAATGTATTATATTCATTTTCTATATTTGTCAGATTAGTTTTTAATTCATTTAACTTGTTTGTATAGTTTTGCCATTCTTCTTCACTAAGATTAGGATCTTTTAAAATTTCTTCTATTTTGGTAATTTCTTCTTTTAATGTTTGAATAGTATTTTCATAATCTATTTTTTGATTTTCTAATGTTAGTTTTTTTGTTTCTAATTCTTGTTTGGCATTTTTTAACTCTTCTTTTTTTGTTTCAAGTTCTTGAGTTTGATTATTTAATTCTGTTTCTTTGGTTGAGAGTTGACTTTCCTTAATATCTAAAGTGTCTTTAAATGAAGATAAGGTGTGCTCGTTTTGTTTTATTTGAGAGCTTGCATTTTCTAATTTTTGGCTAAAGTCATTTAGCTCATTTTTCTTGCTATTTAATTCACTTTTTTGTGCATTAAGGTTTCTTTGGGCGGTGTTTAACGTTTGACCGTTACTATTTAATTTATTTTCGTTTGTTTTGATAAGATTTTTTGAATTATTAATTTGAATTTGAGCTTGATCTAATAAGTTTTTTGAACTTGATAATTGTTCTTTGGCATCATCGAGCGTTTTTTTAGCTTCTTTTATTCCACTATTATATTCTGTTTTTATTAAATTAAATCTAATCTCTTTACTATCTTTGAGTAAATTTTCTAACTGTTTTTTATGGTTGGTTACTTTTTTATTATATTCTTCGCTGTAAGGATCTAATTTATTTGTGTCTTCAAAAATTAATTTGGCCATCATATATACTTTTGAATCAAATACAGATGGATTTATAACACCATAGAAATCCAGAGTACCTGTCCCAACTGTGGTTTCTCCCCTATTTAAAGAAGATAAAATTTCGGGTGATTTAATAAAACCAGTAATTTTAAAGGTGTGTTTTTTTAAAGTGGTTGCTTCGTTTTCAGTAAAGGTTATAGTGTCACCTATTTTATAATTTTCTTTGTTTTTAACATCGATAGCTATTTCATTATCTTTTTCTGGCAAGCGGCCACTTTCTAGCTCATATTTAGAGACATTTTGGGGTTTTGAAAATAATCTAAAACTTTTATTTGTCCCTTTAACGGTAACATCTTTTAAGTAGATATATTCTACTTCTTTTAATTTACCGGCTTTTTCAATTTGTTTTATTTCTGTTTGATCTATGCCATAATCACTAGTTATAGTTATATCAGCTGTATTATATTTTTGAAAATAGTTAGTTCCTGTGGCCCTCATGTCTGGTCCAGTTATAGATAAACCTGTGAGAGCAAAAGAACCTAGAGCGATTAAAAGCATAATGGAGATAAATCTTCCCCATGAATGAGTGATTGATTTTCTTATGTCTTTATTTAATGCTTTTTTCTTCATTTTTCTCACCTACCATTCGATTTCTTCTACTGGTTTTGGATTTTTATTGATGACTATTTTTTCTGCGGCACCATTTTTAAAATGAATTACTTTATCAGCCATAGGGGCGATAGCGCCATTATGGGTAATTATAATTACAGTCATGCCATTTTTTCGGCAAGTGTCTTGCAACAATTTTAGTATTTGTTTTCCTGTTTTATAATCTAAAGCTCCAGTTGGTTCATCACAAAGTAATATTTTTGGATTTTTGGCTATGGCTCTGGCGATAGCGACACGTTGTTGTTCACCACCAGAAAGCTGAGATGGAAAGTTATTTTTTCTATCTTTTAGTCCAACACTATCAAGAACTTTATCAACGTTTAATGGTTTTTTGGAAATTTGGGTGGCTAGTTCAACATTTTCTTTAGCTGTTAAGTTTTGAACTAGATTATAAAATTGAAATACAAAACCAATGTCATCTCGCCGATATTCTGTGAGGTCGGTTCTAGTGTATGTACTTATGTCTTTTTCATCAATTAGTACTGTGCCTCTAGTGACAAAATCCATACCGCCTAGAATATTTAAGGCAGTGGTTTTTCCCGCACCACTAGGTCCAACTATAACGACAAGCTCTCCTTTTTCTATTTCAAAGCTAGCGTTATTTAGTGCTTTTATTGTTATATTTCCTGTTTTATATTCTTTTGAAACTTTATCAAATTTTATATATGCCATTTTTTCCCTCCTTAATTTAGCTACGTCAAGTAATTATATACGTTTTTTTTATTTTTTAGTAGAGCAAAAACTTGTTCAGTGTTAAAATTTTGACAAATTATTTATGGTTGTTAAAATGGATGGCGTGATGTATAATAAGGAGCAAGAGGTGGAATATGAAGGTTAAGTGTTTAAATAATTCTTCAAAAAAAACTAAGGAAATGATTAGAAAAGAGTTTGCTAATTTGTTAGCTGAGAAAAAAGAATTCAATAAAGTTACAGTAACTGAACTTGTAAAAAATATTGGTATTACTAGAGGAAGTTTTTATTCTCACTATGATAGTTTAGATGAGGTAGCAAAAGAATTTCAAAATGAGGCTTTGGATGTTTTGAGGGAAGATATTAATTCTATTTCTGATATTGAGTATTTTTTGGATAAGATTAATTTGTTTTTGAAGGAAAATAATAATCTTTACTCATCAGTTTTAAAAACTAATGATGCAATGATTTTTATGGAGAGATTAAATAAACTTGCTAATGCAAAATTGGTGGAAATATTAAGTAGTAAATATACTTATAAAAATCTTGCTTTAGATGTTTCCGTATTTGTAGATGGAATTGTTAATTTATATATTAAGTATTTTAGGGGTGAAATTGATTTTAATTTAGATGAAATAAACGATTATTCTAAAAAGTTGTTTAAGACAATTTTTAAAGCAAAAGACCTATCTTAATTATTTAAAATAGGTCTTTATAATTTAACGAGATGTGATAATTTATGTTGCGTTTTATATAACGGTTTGTTATACTTGTATATAAGGAATATTCAATAGTTGGGTGGTTGCCACTTTTCTTTTTAAAAGAAAGGGGGCGATATGATGAACAAGAAAGATTTTTTAATTCTTTCTTTGCTTCTTCTTATTTTCTCACTTGTATTTTTACTAATTATAGTACTAATATAAAAGAAAACCACCTAACTCATCCGATGAATTAGGTGGATACACATTATTGTGGCACCATCCAACGTGGAATTATTGAATGTTCCTTTTTTATTTTATGAGATTTCTCTCATCTATATACATTTTATCATAGTTTTATATTTATGACAAGCAACTATTTTAACAAAATGTGATAAAATATCGTTGTAATTAGTGTCATGGTTTGTTATACTTATATGTAAGGAATGTTCAATAGTTGGGTGGTTGCCACTTTTCTTTTTTAAGAAAGGGGGCGATATGATGAACAAGAAAGATTTTTTAATTCTTTCTTTGGTCCTTCTTATTTTCCTACTTGTATTTTTACTATTTATAGTATTAATATAAAAGAAAACCACCTAACACATCTGTGATTAGGTGAAGTCAAAAATTTTGGCACCATCCAACATGGAAGTATTGAATGTTCCTTTTTATTATATGAGATTTTTCTCATCTATATACATTTTATCATAGTTTTATATTTATGGCAAGCAACTATTTTAACAAAATGTGATAAAATATCGTTGTAATTAGTGTCATGGTTTGTTATACTTATATGTAAGGAATGTTCAATAGTTGGGCGTGGCCTCTACTCTTTCACAAGAATGGAGGTGGTGTTTATGACTAAAAGAGATAACTATTTCTTTTGCATAATCCTCCTTCTATTTATTTTAGTATTTACTTTACTATTTAAATAGAAAAGGCGCCTAACTCATCAGCGATGACTTAGGCGCAGCCAACATGGTCGCGTTCAACATCCGTGTATTGAACATTCCTTTTTATTATATGAGATTTCTCTCATCTATATACATTTTATCATAATTTTAACTTTATGACAAATAATTTATTCTTTGTTTTTTATTTTATCAAAATATATATCACTGCTATTTTGATGTTTGGTTTTAATAGCTTCTATAAATTTTTCTTTACTAGTTTCATTAAAACCCGTGAAAGAAACATCTCCTATAACTGTATAAGGAACTCCTGTAGCTTCTTCTCCTAAAGCAGCAGCAAATCTATTCATAATTTCAGCATTTTCTTGGTTTTCCCAAACTTCATAAGTATATAAATTGTAATAATCACCATACTCTTCTTTTATTTCATCAAAGAAAGCGAATTCTTCTTTACAGTGTGGGCAGGTACTTCCCCAGAAAAGGTAAATATTAACTTTATTTTTATCATGAGTAACATTTTCTAAACTAATTTCTTTTACATTTTCTTTGGGAGTGGTATTGGTGGTTTCTTCATTATTATTGCTGGTGTTTTCTTCGGCATTATTTTCATTACTGACTGAGTTTGAATTATCAACTTCTTTTAATAGAACATAGTTTGTAAACCATTTTTCAAAGTCATCATTTGATTTATAATATTTTAAATCATTATCACTATTCGCATCTAGATAATCAACCATTATTCCTTTGTTAAAGATGGCAAATGATGGATAGTATTTTATTGATTCACTTAATTTTGTATCTTTAATATCAGAAAAAGCAATTTTATAAATCTTGATATTATTATTTGTTATAAAGTCATATAATACTTGTTCAAAATCAGCTGACGTAACGCATGCGGGCTGATAGACAAATAAAGCAAAAGATTCTTTATCATCCATTAATTTTTCTAAATCAGATGTTTCAATTTCTATAAATTCACTACTTCCATAATATTTATCTTCTAAAGAAAATTTTTGAATGGGCATAATTTTTATGACTACGATAACTACCGAAATCAATAAAAGAAGTGGTATAACCCACATAAATTTTTTATTCATTTTCATTTGTACTAACCTCATGAAGTGAATCAAAGTCTATGTCATGATATGGGATTTTCCAAAAATCATATGAAGTGTCACCATATTTGGTAGTTTTAACTTCAACATTGTTTTTACCTTCATAATACCAGTAACCACCAACATTATAAATTTTGTTTTCATCCCAGCCTAGTTTTACTAACATGGTTTTAGTCATACCTGCATAACCTCCACCACCACACATTAAGAAAATGTTTTTATCTTTTGGAAATAGATATTCTAAAATGTCCATTGATTCTTCATAATTAGCAGTATATTCTCCATCTTTTTCAGTGAATAAGGTTTTCCCTTTATATGTATCACCTACTTCTTCAGGTAGTCCAGATACATTGACTAAATATGGTAAAGGTACTACTTCAAAACCTTTAACAAATCCAGATAAATAAGCATCTCCACCAATGGCTTCATAATTTCCTGGATCTTTTAACATTCTCATATCTCTATAAACAGAGTCTTCTCTATTTAAATAATTATCAATAGTTTCTTCATTGATGTTTTTATCAATTCCAAATTCACCTCTAACTCCTTCTGTTACTTCTGGAGCTGGCAGAGGTGTTAAACTATTTCCTTTATCATTAAATAAGAATGCACATACAATAATTGTCATAATTATTAAAACACTTATAACTAACATAATAATACTTTTCTTTTTCATACTAAACCTCCTACAATAATAGTTTAACCATAAAAAGATAAAATATCAATAACGAATTGGTTGAAAAAAGCTCAACCTTAAGTTGAGTTTTATTTAGTGCATCTTTCATCTAGTTTTAAAGGTATTTCATAAGTAATAATTTTATGATGGTCATCACTAGCATTCACTTTTAAGTATAATGAACCATCCTTATATACTTTACATGTTTTTTCATAATCATCTACTGTGAATGTTACTTCTTTTAAGAAATCTTCTAAAGTAATACTTTCTTTTTCATTATATTTATAAGAACTTATTTTATTTTCTGTTTTGCCATTTTTTTCATATAAAATACATTCTATTTCTTTATATTTTTCTTGTTCATCACCACCACAATATTCAATGTTAGATATATATATGGCTGATTTTTGGTTGTTATAGGCAATGTTTCCTGATATTGTGAAGTTTGGACAATTGGCCGATAATGTTTTAAACTGAAAATCATCATTTTTGAAAAACATCAAAACTGAAATTACAATTATAAAAATTAAAATGAGGCCTATAATAATCCACGTTGGTTTTATTTTTTTATTATTTTTAAATTCACCATTATAGAGTTCTTCTAAACTGACATTAAAGTCTTCACTAATTTTTTTTATTAGAGTACTATCAGGCATGTTTTTTCCATTTTCCCATTTACTTACAGCTTGATAAGTTACATGATATTTATCAGCAAATTCTTTTTGGGTTAAATTATGTTTTTGTCTTAGTTCTTTAATGAATTTGCCAAATTTTTCTTGATCCACATTATCACCTACTTTTGCACTACTAATTAATTATATCATATTTTTGTATTAACTGACATTTAAAAACTAGTGTACTTATACACTAGCTCTTAATAATCACTCATCTTTAAAGTGTTTTACAATTAAAGGTTTTAATAGTTCGATAATTACAAGTGAAACAAGGTTTATTAAAATGACATATATAAATTGATTAATGGTTACTGCTTCAAGTCCAAATATTTTACCAATTGGACTAAAGAAGACAATAATTTGAACGAGTATTAAAGCAAGTATTCCAATATTTAATTGTTTGTTTTTGAATATACCTTTTTTATGAATTTGTTCTTTTAAAGATCTACAGTTATATGCGAAGACAAATTCATTAATAACGATACTTAAAAGAGCTAAAGTTTGAGCAACACCTTGTCCAAGTGGCAGGAATCTATAATAAACATATAGACTTATTAGTGTTTCTAAGATTACTGATAAAATTAGAAAGCCACTAAAGAATTTTGTAAATATTTTTTTATTTAAACCGTTTGGTTTTTGTTTCATGATGTTTTTAGAGGCTCCTTCAAAAGCTAAAGCTATTGATGGAACGGTATCAGCTACTAGGTCAATATACAAAACATGAATAGCGGATATTATGGTATTACCGGTTAACATACCAAATAAAATGATTAAAATTTCGGTAAAGTTACTAGATAAGTTATATAAGATATTAGATATAACGTTATCATATATTCTTCTTCCTTCAGATACAGCTGTAACAATTGTGTTAAAGCTATCATCTAAAAGAATAATATCTGATACATCTTTGGTGACATCGGTTCCACTTTTACCCATACCAACACCAACATTAGCTAGTTTGATGGCTGGGGCATCGTTTACTCCATCTCCTGTCATAGCTACAACTTTATTTTCTTTTTGAAAGGCTTTGACAATTTGTACTTTTGTCTCTGGACTGACTCTCGCATATACTTTATATTTATTAATGTTTTTAATTAAGTCTTGTTCTGATAGTTCGCTAGCATTTATACATTCATCTATATTTTGACATATTCCAGCTTCTTTAGCGATTGTATAAGCTGTTTGCAGGTTATCGCCTGTTAACATAATTGGAATGATGCTGGCTTCTTTACACATATCAATAGAAACTTTAATATTTTTTCTAATAGGATCTTTGAAACCAGCTAAACCAGTCAAAATTAAATTTTTTTCTTCGTTAAAGTAATCTTCTTCGTTGATAACTATTTTATCTATTTTTTTATAGGCGAAAGCAATTACTTTTAAGGATTCTTCAGACATTTGAGTTTCTATGTTTTTATATTGTTTTATATATTCATCAGTTAAATTTTGAAGTTCATTATTGATTAAAATTTTGGTGCTTCTTTGTAAAATGGCTTCTAGGCTACCTTTAAGATAAAGATATGTTTCACCATCTTTTTTATAAACAGCACTCATCATTTTGCGTTTTGAATCGAATGGTAATTCGGTTATTTTAGTAACTTCTTCTGATTTTAAATTATTTTCTTTTAAATAATTTTTTATAGCTACATCAACTGCATCTCCAGTATATAGACCATCAGAGGCTAAGGTGGCAGAATTAGAATTATCCATGACATTAATTAAGGTTTGATAATTTTTGATGTCTTTTAATTCTATTTCTTTATTATCTGTATAAAGTTTAGTGACTTTCATTTTATTTTCGGTTAGGGTGCCCGTTTTATCAGTACATATTACTTCTGTAGATCCTAGTGTTTCGATGGCGGCTAGATTTTTGACAATGGATTTCTTTTTAGCCATTCCGCTAACGCCAATTGAAAGTGTGGCCGTGATAGCAATAGTAAGACTTTCTGGAACACTAGCTACAATCATTGAAATACAAAGCATAACAATATTTAAAATAGTATAATGATTGATTAGTCCAAAGATTAAGACAAAAGCAATTAAGATAAAGGCAACACCAGTAATAAAGCGGCTTACTTTAGCAACTTTCATTTGAATTGGGGTTGCAGGTTCTTCTTTGGTGTCTAATACACTGGCAATTTTACCAAGTTCAGTGTTCATACCAGTACTTATGACAATTGCTTCTATTTTACCTGAGACAACAACGGTTCCAGAATAAATCATGTTGTATGTTTCAGCTAAGATAGTTTCATTTGGAATTGTGATTTCATTTTTTTCGACATTATTGCTTTCACCGGTTAGAATTGATTCATCAGTTTTAGCAAAATAACTTTCGACTATTCTAGCATCGGCTGGCACTTTATCACCAGCTTCTAAAATGATATAATCTCCAGGGACTAATTCTTTAGCATCTATGTCCGTGCTGGTGCCATTTCTTCTGACTGTTACATAATTAGCTGAATATTTTTTTAATTTTTCAGTCGCATTAGCGGCTTTTGATTCTTGAAAATAACCCATGATACAGTTTACTAAAGTGGTTCCTAAAATAACTAAAGGTTCTAGGAAGTCATCACCAGTAATTAATGAATATATTAAGGATAAAAGCCCAACAACTAATAAAAGAATAATCATCATATTTTTAAATTGGCTTAAGAAAATTTGTAATTTTGTTCTTTTGTTTTTGTCGATTAATACATTTAGGCCATATGTTTTTTGCCTTTTTAGTACTTCTGTTTTAGATAGGCCATCTTTTGATGTATTTAATTCAGTATATATTTCATCTATAGATTTTTGATATGCTTTTTTCATTTTGATACCTCGCTTATTATATTTTTATTATATCACTTAAATATAATGTTATAAAGATTTTAATTAACTTGTTTTATATGCCATAGTAAAAAGTTTAGGATTTGTACAGTATTCCATGACAAATTTATTTTCTTTCTTGCATATAACCACACCTACTGTTTTATCGTTAAATAACTCTTTAATATTTTTATCAACGAAATTTATATATTTTGTTATTTGACCTAGGTGCTCAGATTTTAGTTCAGTTACTTTTAGCTCTATGACTACATAACAGTTATAGTTGGTGTTAAAAAATAGAAAATCAATATAATTATAGGTATAGCCCATTTTAATTTTTACTTCACTACCTACGTATGTAAAGCCTATCCCAAGTTCTTTTAAAAAGTCATCCATATTTTCTAGGATTAATTGGTGCAGGGCATATTCACTCAGCTTTTCTTTTTTATCACCCACCTTTATTATTATTGGATTTTTAATGAATGTATTTATTTTAGGTTCTTCTAATTCTTCTTTGTATCCAATTCTTTCATATTCATTGGATTTTATTTTTTCTCTAAGTTCTCTAACAGATAAATTTTGTTTATCAGTTATATAAATATAATACTTTACTTCATCTATATTTTTTATTTTTAATAATTCTGTATAATGACTCCATGTTAATTCGCTCGACAATGTCGAGCGTTTTCTAAATAACAAATAAAATTGGCGCATCTTACGTAAATTAGAAACAGTAAATCCTTTTCCGAGTTCATTAGTTAATTTTTCAGAATATTCTTTAATTAATTTGTTTCCGTATTTAGCTCTCTTTTCTCCACCCTGAGCTTCGACTATTAATCTACCCACTTCAAAATAAGCGTTTAAATCACTTTTGTTTTTGGAATAGTCTTTGACTTTTTTATATATTTCGTTTTTAATTAAGGTTTCTTTTATTTGATTATAATAGTTAATTTTAATCACCTCTATTTATTAATATACGATTTTTATAAGCTAAATCCTTTTTATGTAAAAAATACCGCTTTATAGCGATACTTTTTAATAATCTTTTTTAATGAATATTTTATAAGAAATTTTATAAGATATGGTGTACATAATAACAATTAATAATGTTAAAATATATACTCCATAAGTTTCTAGAAAAGTATTTATTTTTTGAACATCTAAATTAATACCTAATTTAGTAAGTGTAAAGCCTATTCCAACAATGATTAAGACCATAAAGAAAATTAAAATGAACATTTGAATTCGGCCTTTTTCAGCACCCCATTTATAAATACTTGGTATTTGTATTGCTTGAATTAAAGCTATACCAAATAGACCACTTAAACTTGTAATAAATAGATTATCATAATCTAAATTGATTAAGTTATTTGGTCTTACATTATTCATGATGTTTACGATTATTATAGTTAAAAGCACACCGATGATAGCACCGATAATAGCGGAAGAAATGGCAATAATATATTTTGAGATAACGAGTTCTTTTCTATTTACTGGAAGTGATAAGATATATTTTTCAGATTTTGATACTTCGTCATAGTTGAATGTTGATAAAGATATCATTCCAATAATAGCGCATATAATCATTGGGGCAAGAGAAGCATTTTCGGTGCCAGCAATAGCGATAGAACAAAATATTATAGTGATTAAAAGGCTTGTTTTATAACTAGATAAATTTAACAGATCCTTTTTTATTAACCCTTTCATTATTTTTCTCCTTTCACATAAAATAACATTATTTCATCAATTGAAGGTTTATCAACCGTGTTAAAGTTATATGTTTTTTTGATATAGTTTTTGTCTTTTACTAAAACTTCGTAATGATATTTTTCCTTTTTATACCTGATATAGTCTTCTTTTTTGATTTTTTTAAAGTCATTTTCATCACATTTAATGACACCATAGTTTTCTAATAAGTCATCGGTTTGCAGGTTAAAGATAATTTTTCCTTCGTGTATGAAGATAATATAATCTGATAAGTGCTCGAGGTCTGTGGTGATATGCGATGATATTAAAATGGATCTTTCTTCATCTTCTTCTATGTATTTTCTAAAGATATCTAATATTTCATTTCTAACGATTGGATCTAACCCACTAGTTGGCTCATCTAATATTAAGGCTTTAGGGTTATGTGATATGGCAGCGGCAATTTTTATTTTCATTTTCATACCACTTGAAAAATCTTTGATTAATTTATTTAGTGGTAATTTAAATTCTTTTAGATAGTTAAAGTATTTCTTTTCATCCCAGTTTTCATAAAATTCTTTCATGATAGAATTAACCCCTTTGGCAGTTAGGTAATCTGATAAGAAACTATCATCTAAAACAACACCTAAATCTTTTTTTATTTCTTTTTCGTATTTTTTATTATCTTTATCAAATACTTTGATGGTACCTTCAGTTTTAATGATATTTAAAATTGCTTTGATGGTAGTGGTTTTACCCGCGCCATTTTCACCAATTAAGCCAGTAATAATTCCTTTAGGAATGGTAAAGCTTATATTATTTAACTCAAAACCTGGATATTTTTTAGATACTCCGTTTAGTTCTAATACATTTTTCATTTATTTTTCCTCCTCAAAAATAATTTTAAAAATTTCTTTAATGTCATCATTTGAAATGTTTGATATTTTCGCAATATTGTAAATTTTACTAGTTAACTTTTCTATTTCTTTTAGTTTTTCTTCTTTAATTAATTCGAGATTTTTAGGGGCAATAAAGCTACCTTTTCCGGGAATGGTTTTGATAAACCCTTCTTCTTCTAATTCATCATAAGCTCTTTTAACCGTTAGAAAACTGATTTTTAAGTCGGTGGCTAAGGAACGAACTGATGGCAAAGCTTCGCCTTCTTTTAAATTATTATTACAAATAGACTGTTTAATAGAATTTTTTATTTGTTTGAAAATTGGGGTGTCAGTTCCATTACTTATGATTATATTCAAACACATCACCTCGCTGTTATATGAATTATATAACAGTTATAACAGTTTGTCAATATGATTTGTTAATAAATTGATTTAATTTGATTATTTTAAATCTAGCTAAATAAAATAAATGGTGTTATAATATTTTCGATTGGAGAGATAAAAATGAAATTTTACAATTTGGATAATAGTATTGAAGTTGACGTAAGTATTGCGAAAGCTTTATTAGAACTTCCAGAAGAAGAATTTTACGAATATGAAAATTTTAGTAAAGATTTTAACTCATTAATAAACAGTAAGGGGTACAATTATTTAGATTTTAAAAATGCCTGTGATATGTTTTTGAATAGCAAAAAAAAGATGTCTAAATTGTACAAAAAAATGTATAGAAATTTTATTTCAAAGTATAGTATATTTATAAAAAAGTTAATATCTTCATTAGACTATTATTCCATGGATAAGATGTATAAGCTTTTAAAGGTGACTTATAAAAATAGAAGTGCTATTTTAGAGAGAATGAACAAATTATCAGAAATTGGAATAAACAATTTTTGGTATGTATTTGAGTCTGATTTGAATGACAATCTAGCAAAATGCGATTCTATAAATAAAATTATTGATGTTGCGACTGATGGAAATGTTACTTATGAAGAAATTAATGGCCCATATTGTTATATAAATATTAAAGGGGCAAAATATATTTTAGAATATAGCAAAGAAATAAAATATGGCTTGTCATATATTGATTCTATGATGATTGTAAGTAATCTAATGTTTGATATTTCTACTTTACCTACTTATGAACAGTTAAATGATTTTAATGCAAAACCTTATATTGATTATCAAGAGGCTGTGAAACAAGATAAAATTAGTAAGCAAAAACAAAATCTTATAGATTATGTATTATATGCGGAAGATGTATTAGTATCTCTTAGTGATTTAGAAAGACGTATTCAAAATTTAATAAATAATGCCTTGAATAATTCGAATGGTATTTCTGAAAATGAACTTCAAAAATTACAGGAAATTTATTTGGCCATATCTTCGCATAAAGATGAAGTTATCAATAGTGGCGCTAATGATACTTCCATGAGTGTGGATGAAATTAAATACGCTGTCAAGGTTAAAAAAAGAGAAAGAACTAGAAGACTTTTAGATAATTAATAATGAAAAAGATAAGCTCGTTAGCTTATCTTTTTAGGTTAAATTTTGGTAACTTTAGTTTGTATTATATTTACAAGATTGTTATATTTATCTAAAGTATTATCTGAAAAGACGATGTTTTTTCCTTGGATGGTCCAGCTATTTGGATTATCTGATAAAAGGTTTAATACTTCTTCTTCCATTTTCAAAATAGAAATAAGTTCATCTATAGAATTATCTAGTTCAGACAAATCTAAGGAGTTTATATCACCAATATATTCTTTTTCGTATAAATCGGTGTAGTAACTATCTAGGCCTTTATTTTCAATATAAGACATAGCTTTTTCTTTATTCATATATTTATGATAATCTTCTTTATAGGTTTCTAATTTTTTGACCATATCGGAAATGTATGTTTTAGAATCTGTAAATTCTTTTCCATCTTTACTATAATTTTCTACTGTTAGCAAGGTTGTTATTTTTTCATCTTCTAGAACATCTACAATTTGAAGTAAACTATTAAAGGCATCTTTCATATAAGATTTAAAAGCTTTTTCAACGGTAGCATAATCACCAGTTGTGATAATATTATCTAGTTTTTCATTTATTTTATCAATATCCATATCACTTAAATTCGCACTTGTTAAATCAACAATTTCAGATAATTCATTACTTAATTTTTCTTCTTGTTTTAAATCAGATATAACCGTGTATCCTACTATACCGGCAAATACTGCTAAAATTACAATTATGGCGATTACAATTTTCTTTTTTCTACTTTTTTTCATTTGACTCCCTACTTTCTATAGATATTGTATCATAAATTACTTATTAAATTTTAATTTTATTATTAATTTATTTTGATTTTTTGAGGCACTTATTTGACCATTTAATTGTTCGGCGAATTCTTTAGCAATAGCTAGACCTAAGCCTGTATTACCTTTAGTTCGAGAGATGTCAACGGTATAGAATTCATCAAAGATTTTATCGGTATCTAAATTTTTATAAGTTAAATTATTTATAAAAGTTATTTCTATTTCATCTTTAATTTTTACACTAATATCTAAATTACTTATACTATGTTTATAGGCGTTTCTAATTAGGTTATCAAATATTCTTTCTAACATTATTTCGTTTGATTTGATGATGATTTTTTGTTTATTGGTTTTGAAATTGATTACCCTATTTTGATTAGAAAAATCTTCATAATGATTAGAAATAGATTTTTCTAGTGTAGCTATTAGGTTAACTTCTTCTATTTTTATATTTTCATTATTTGATATGATTTTAGAAAACTCAAAGAAGGAATCAATTAATTCTGATAATCGTTTCAACCTTTCTTCAACTATTTTTAGATTGTTTAATTTTTCTTTTTCGGTCATATCAGATTCTAATATTAAACTGACGTATCCTAAAGAGGATGTTAAAGGGGTACGTAAATCATGTGATATATTTCTAATCATTTTAGTGAAACTTGTATTTTTTCTTTCTAACTTACTTTCTTTATTTTTAATCTCAGTTAAATGAGTATTGATACATTCTACTAAATCACGAATGCCTTTTGATGCGAATTCAGTATGAACTAAGCTATTTGTTTTTCTAGATAAAACTAAATTTAATTCTTTTTTTATTCTTTTTAATTCTCTTTTCATACAAAAAAGATAGCAAACAAGAAATAAAATAATAATGACTAAGATTATTAATATTATTTCCATAAGCTCACTACCTTTCTACTTTATTTCTGTTTTTCTAAATACTCTATATCCAATAGTGTTGAATATTATAATATAGAATATAGCCAAAACTAAAGTTTTAAGTATGTATGTATTACTTGGATTTGATATTAAGTTACCGATAATATATTGAAATTCATAATTCAAAATGTTAGATCCATCAAAATGGAATAAAGTTGCTGCGCCCATAATAATGAACTGAATTACTATAATTAATGGTATTGTAATACTATTGAATGTTCCTGTTTTTTTAAAGCAAAAACCAATACATACTAACATGCTTATTATACCATATAAAATTGGCAACTGTATTATGGTTAGTTTTGTTATCTCTAAAAAAACCGGCTGAAAATTCTTTTCCATTCATGATTAAATTAATGAGATAGCTACCGTAATTATTTATTAAAACCAAAAGTGTTCCGAGGCCTATACAAGTAATTAGTTTAGAAAAATAGTATTTCTTTCTTGATATAGCTGATGATAGTGTGTTTTTAGCTGTTGAATTAGATAGATCTGTAACTAACACAATTACTACAATGATTATAAAAAAGTAATAAAGATTTGCATTGGCACCTAATTGTGCTTTATCCAAAGGGTATGCACCATATTCTTTCATAAGGTTTCTTGTTTCAAAGATAGAATTTGTTTCATATACTTGTTTTAATATTTCTTCATCTTGAATTAATGGTTGTTCTTCTGATGAGGTTGTTATTCCAATATGACCTGGGCTCATAGAAAAGCAACTGACGGATGCTAGAAAAAGGATAAAAATAATGGCAATATAAATGGATTTTCCTTTAAAAACTCTATATAAATCAGATTTAATTATGTTTAACATTTTTTAGCACCTTCCTTTATTAATGAATTGAAATAATCTTCTAGGGAAATTCCTGATTCATAAATTCCCATTATATCAAGGCCGTTTGTTAGTAATGTTTTGTTTACTTTGGCAGAATTTTCTAAGTAATCGTATAGTCTTATTTCTGTGTTATCAATGACTTTATAGTTTGTAGTAGATAATTCTTTTTCTAATACGACTGTGGCTTTTTTTACATCTTTTGTTTTTATGACAATGCATTTACTGCACTCTAAATCAAGTTCTTCTTTGGATACATCTTTTATGATTCTTCCCTGGTCTATAAAGCAAAAATGATTTGCAATTAAATATAATTCAGATAAAATATGACTAGATATTAAGATAGTTATTTTTTCTTCTTCATTTAACTTTTTTAATGTATCTCTTATTTCTTTAATACCAATTGGATCAAGTCCATTTATTGGTTCATCTAAAATAATAAAATCGGGGTTATCTAATATGGCAAAAGCAATACCTAATCTTTGTTTCATACCAAGAGAGAACTTTTTGAATTTTTTATTTTTTTCTTTAAATAGGTCTACTGTTTTTAGTACTTTATCAATTTGTTTTTCATTTACAATTCCTTTTTGAATAGAATAATATTTTAAGTTTTGATAAGCTGTGAGGTTATCAAAAAATGCGGGGCTTTCAATTAAGCAACCAATTCTTCTTTTAGATTCAGTTAGTTCGTCTTCACTACCAAATAAAGAAAAGCTTCCTTCTGTTTTATTTGTTAAAGTGGTGATGGTTTTCATTAAGGTTGTTTTACCAGCGCCATTTCTTCCGATAAGACCATAGATATCACCTTTTTGGATTGTGATATTTATGTTATCTAAGGCTATGAAGTTTTTATATTTTTTAGTTAGATTATTTGTTTTTAAAATTATTTCACGCATATGATCATTCCTTTCAATTTGATTATACAAAAAAAGTGTTAAAAAAGTCTTAACACATTTCTTAAATTTTCATTAATCATTAAATTTATAACCGATACTCCATATTGTTTCAATATAGTCTTTATTGGGATTTATTTGTTTTAGTTTGTTTCTAATTTTACTTATATGAACATTTAGGGTATTTTCATCGGCAGAGTTTTCATTATCCCAAACAGTATCAAATAAAGTGCTTTTAGTGACTACTCTTCCATTTTCCTGCATTAGTAGTTTTAAAATTTCAAATTCTATTTTAGATAAGTTTATGTTTATGTTTTTGCATGTTACAGTATAAGTTTTTTTATTGAGTTCAATATCTTTAGATTTAATAATTTCAGCTGAAATAGAACTATTTTTATTTATGTGAACGTTGATTCTAGCTAAAAGTTCATCATTGTTAAATGGTTTGGTTACATAGTCATCGGCTCCTAGGCGGAATAAGTCTAATTTTTTATCAATATCGCCAATGGCACTGGTGATGATGACTGGTACATTTTTTATTTGTTTTAGTTCTTTGATGATGTCTTCACCATTTTTACCGGGAAGCATTAAGTCTAATATTATTAGATCAACGTCTTTCCCATGAACTAGTAAAGCTTCGGTACCGGAATAAGCTGATTTTACATTATAATGATTGTTTTTTAAAACTGTTTCTAGCATTTCATGAATGTTTTGGTCATCTTCAACAATTAAAATAGTTTTCAAAGTGATCACCTTCTTATATATATTTACTGGCTTCTTTAATGCTTAATTTATTCATTTGATCTTTATGTTTTTGAATAAAATCTTTTACCCACTTTGGATTTGTTTTAGAATAATCTCTGAGGCTCCAACCAATAGCTTTATTGATGAAAAATTCATTACTACCTAAATTATTAATAATTATTTGCTTTAATAGGTCAGGGTTAGTGTTTTCTTTTCTACCTAATTGATGGTCGATAGCTAATCTTCTAAGCCAGAAATCTTCATCTTTAGACCATTTTAACATTAAGTCATCTACTTTTTTATCTTTTAGTCCAATATTACCGATAACTTTATCTAAAAAGTCAATGGTATCCCACCACTGTTTAGTTTTGGCATATTTTTTTATTTTTGGAATGTCATCATAAGTTAAGTAATCGTTTAGGGCTAATAAATAATCATATACTAAATATTGAAATTCACGGTGCGAATCATTATAACATTCGTCTAAGAAGTTCCAGTCGATTTTTTTATTTTTCTTTTCTTCTTTTAGAAAGTCTTTATAGATTGCCTTTCTTTTTGGAGTTTGAATACCGTAAAATTCAAATAAGTTACGCATATATTTTTTCATAGATATGGCTTGCGCTTGGTTTTCATTTTCTTCAAATTTTTGTTTTATAGTTAAATATTTACTCATGCTATTGTTCCTTTCACATTCTTTTAAATTATACTAAAACATTAGATAAAAGTAAACTTTGCTTTTTAGTGAGTTTGATAAGTAGTGGTGAATATTTTAGGATTTGTACAGTATTCCATGACAAATTTATTTTCTTTTTTACATATGATTACACCAACTGTATTATCGTGAAATGGTTTTTTTATATTTTTATTTACATAGTTTATATATTTGGTTATTTGACCTAAGTGCTCAGATTTTAATTCAGTTACTTTTAGCTCTATGACTACATAACAGTTATAGTTAGTATTAAAAAATAAGAAGTCAATATAATTATAGTTATCGCCCATTTTAATTTTTACTTCACTACCTATATAGGCAAAACCTATACCTAATTCTTTTAAGAAATCATCTATGTTTTCTAAAATTGATTGGTGCAAAGCATATTCACTTAATCTTTCATTTTTACCGCCCACTTTTATTATTATTGGATTTTTAATGAATGTATTTATTTTAGGTTCTTCTAATTCTTCTTTATAGCCTATTCTCTCATACTCTTTTGATTTAATTCTTTCGCGTAATTCTCTTTTTGACAAACATAATTTTGATGCAATATAAAGGTAATATTCTATTTCTTTTTGATCTTTTAATGGAAATATTAAAGAATAATGACTCCATGTTAGATTCGATAATTGTTGCGCCAGTGGCGCAATTTTTTGCCATAATAAATAAAATTGGCGCATTCTACTTAAATTAGTATATGTATATCCTTTTCCTAATTCTTTAGTTAACTTTTCAGAATATTCTTTGATTAATTTATTTCCATATTTGGCTCTTTTTTCTCCGCCTTGGGCCTCAACTATTAATCTACCTACTTCAAAATAAGCATTTAAATCGCTTTTGTTTTTAGAATAATCTTTGACTTTTTTATATATTTCGTTTTTAACTAAAGTTTCTTTTATTTCATTATAGTAGTTAATTTTAATCACCTCTATTTATTAATATACGATGTTAAAGGCTTAAATCCTTTTTTTACGTAAAAATGTGGTATCATTCAACGTTTTTTTGTTTTGTTTTAGTTAGTTTGATAAGTAGTAGTGAAAATTTTAGGGTTTGTACAGTATTCCATGACAAATTTATTTTCTTTTTTACATATGATTACACCGACTGTATTATCGTGAAATGGTTTTTTTATATTTTTATTTACATAGTTTACATATTTGGTTATTTGACCTAAGTGCTCAGATTTTAATTCAGTTACTTTTAGCTCTATGACTACATAACAGTTATAGTTAGTATTAAAAAATAAGAAGTCAATATAATTATAGTTATCGCCCATTTTAATTTTTACTTCACTACCTATATAGGCAAAACCTATACCTAATTCTTTTAAGAAATCATCTATGTTTTCTAAAATTGACCTATGTAATGCATATTCACTTAGCTTTTCGTTTTTATCACTCACTTTTATCATTATTGGATTTTTAATGAATGTATTTATTTTAGGCTTTTCTAGTTCCTCTTTGTATCCGATTCTTTCGTATTCATTTGATTTAATTCGTTTTTCTAATTCTCTTGAAGATAAATTTTGAGAAACAGCAATACTAATATAATAGGTTATTTTCCTTGTGTCATCTATTGGTAATAAATATTTGTAGTGAGTCCATGTTAAATTCCCAAAATATTGCCGCACTGCGGCAACTTTTTCAAATAGCAGATAATATTGACGCATTCTACTTAAGTTGGTATAAGTATATCCTTTTCCAAGTTCATTAGTTAACCTTTCAGAATATTCTTTGATTAATTTATTTCCATATTTGGCTCTCTTTTATCCACCCTGAGCTTCGACTATTAATCTACCTACTTCGAAATAAGCATTTAAATCACTTTTATTTTTAGAGTAGTCTTTGACTTTTTTATATATTTCGTTTTTAACTAAAGTTTCTTTTATTTCATTATAGTAGTTAATTTTAATCACCTCATTTATTAATATACGATGTTAAAGGCTTAAATTCCTTTTTTTTATGTAAAAATATAACAAAAAAACTGCCATGAAAATTATTCATAACAGTTTTTAGTAATAACTTAAAAATATTTAAGTAAAATACATATTGGTAGCCTGTACGAGAATTGAACTCGTGACTCCACCTTGAGAGGGTGGCATCTTAACCACTTGACCAACAGGCCATATAAATAGACAATTAGCCATGTCTATTTAATATTAACATAAAATATTTATTTTTTCAATAGTGTTAGTGACTATTTACCTAATTATAGCAAGTTACAAAGATTAAGGTAAACTTCGTTAGTTAAAATACAATCGTTCAAAGCACGGTGAAGGTTTCTTGTGTTTAAATTAAAGTACTCAATTAAATCATCTAGTCTATGGTGCGGTAGAGTTGGTAGTATTTTTCTTGAAAGTCTTAAAGTATCTATATAATCATTTGTTAAAGCTTCTCCAAGGTTTTCTTCCATACTATCATATAAAAAATTAATGTCAAAATTTACGTTGTGTCCAATGATAATATCATTTTCTAAAAAGTTACTAAATGAAATTAGAACATCTATTAGATCTTCGCCTTCATTTAAAATCATTTCGTTAGTAATGCCGGTTAAGCTAGTAGTAAATGGGCCTATTTCTTCATTTACTTTAATTAGTTTTGAAAAGGTATCTACGATTTGTTTATCTCTTACTTTGACTGCACTAATTTCTAGGATTTCACCTGATGCGGAAGCTAAACTAGTTGTTTCAATATCAATAACTGTATAATCACTTATATTTTTAATTAAGCTTTTTCCTTTATGTATTCTTTGATTATAATATGCCATACTGCTTCCTTTCTATTTTTATAGTTACTTATTTAATTCTTTACTTAATTTACTGGGAATCCTTCTAGCGCTTCTAACAGAATTTAAGCCATATTCTTTTAATTTTGTAAATTGATATTCTTTTGGGTCATACTTTTTAATTAATTCTAAATTCATTATTGGATTTTTAGGTTCATCATATAAATCAAGTTCTATTACTTTACATTTATATAAAATAGCAGAATATGGGGCGCCTAAATATATATAAACAGTGTCACCTAGTTTTATGTTTTTAGGCTGTTTCCATGAAAATACAGGTAAGCTTTCGATATAAGTAATGACATCAAAATATTTAGGGTTGGCGGGAATTATCCATTCATCTTTTATATCAGATAGTTCATAACTTATATCAACTAACTTCATTATTTCTTCATCAGTTAATGTACCATCTAAAATAATACTTACCCATGATTTTTTATTCATATGGTATGCGGGGTATATACCTTTTCTTTTTAAGTAATTTATATCATCTAATTTAAGGTTTAATATTTCTATTTCACCATTTTGATTTGGTATGATTTTACTTTTGTCGATATTCATAATAATGGCAAACCATTTTTCACTTTTAGGGTTTCTGAAAACACCAAAAGTAGGATTTTTCTCCCATAGAAATTCTGGAGTTACTTTATATTTGTTTATGATTAGTTCCGTTATTCTATTTGACTGCTTAAATATAAAATACTTTTTATCAAAGCAGTTATTTCTTATATCTTTTAAAATGTTTTGATATTCTTCTTTGATGGTTAAAGCAAAACTTCCAGTGATGTTTTCTATTCTAAAGTTCGTGTATTCACTTTCAGCATCTAAATCAAAAACCTTACCTTCTACTTTGCCATCTTTATTGATAATAATGTTTGCTCTGAAAGTATCATCCATGAATTTTTTAGAATATTTATAAGCATCTTTTTCTTTAATAAAACCATATTTAACTAATTTGTTTTCATTTAATATATATGTTTTAAATATTTCTTCTTCTATTTTCATAAGGCATCTACTCCATAGAGATTATATCACGTATAATATTGATTAGTAAATCTTTTCATATTTGATAGTCACACGATTAATTAAGTATTTTATAAGCAAAAAAACACAAGATTTTATTCTTATGCCTTTTTAAACATTGTAATTTATATAACTGTTTGTTATAATTGTATCAGGGAATATTCAATAGTTGGGCGCGGCCTCCACTCTTTTACACGAATGGAGGTGGTGGTTATGACTAAAAGAGATAACTATTTCTTTTTCATAATTCTACTTCTATTTATTTTAGTATTCACTTTACTATCTAAATAGGAAACGACGCCTAAATCATCAGCAGTGAATTAGGCGTCCAAACACATTTGTGGTCACGTTCAACATTGCGGTATTGAATGTTCCTTTTTATTTTATGAGATTTCTCTCATCTATATACATTTTATCATATATTTAACTTTATGGCAAATATCTATTTTGCATTTTTACATACATCTATCCATTTTTTATAGTTAGATGTTTTTTCTAACTCTTCTATGGTTAGTTTTACCGCACTATTACTTGTACCACAAGCTGGATAAATGGTTTTAAACCTTTTTAATGAAGTATCTAGATAAACTTTTACATCATCATTTATACCAAATGGACAAACACCACCTACTCCGTGACCTATTTTATTTTCAACTTCATTAAAGGGAATCATTTTAGCTTTGGTATGAAATTCGGCTTTATACTTAGAGTTATCTATTTTTTGATCACCAGAAGTTACGATTAAAATTGGCTTATCATCTACTAGAAAACTTAATGTTTTCGCAATCTCTTCTTCTTTACAGTTTAAAGCGATAGCAGCTTCTTTGACAGTTGCGGATGAGACAGAAAATTCCATTACTTTATCTTCTAATCCATATTTTTTTAAATGTTCTTTTGCTTTTGTTAATGACATTGATATTACCTCTTTCCTTAATAATATTTTACATTTTTTTGATTTCTTAGTCTAGTTTTTATTTTGCGTTATTTATAAGAACAAATATTTGAAATGGTTTTTAATTGTTTGTCTATCACTTTTGATTATTTTAATTGGTTTTAGTAGAGTTTATCTAGGAGTTCATTATGTCAGTGATGTGTGTGCGGGCTTTGTTATTTCTGTTTTCTATTTAGTTTTGTTTATTAAAAGCATGAATAAAATTTAAAAACCAAGTCTTGTTTAAGATTTGGTTTCTTTGTATTTTAAGAAATCTTCAAAGGCTTTTAGACCATATTCTTTATTATAATAGTTTGGAAATTCATTTAGGTGCGCTAAAGCGATTTTAGCTGTTATTATTAAATCATTATTAGTAACATTGATTTTTGGATTAATTAAGCCATGTTCTAGTTCAATATTTATGCCATCTAAAAATTCTTCTATAGTATATTTATCAAAGGTTACCCCTAATATATTAGCGGCATATATGGCATCATTTATATTAAACATATTATCACCAATATATTATATGTTATTTTTTTGATATGTTTTTTGATGTTTCTTTTTTATGATGCTTTTTATGAATGATAATTAATGTAATAATAGTTACAAGAATAATTACTACATCTATTATAATAACTATTATCAAATTTGTATAATTGGTTTCTAATTTCTTTCTAGACGTTTTTTCTTTTATATCTCTAATTACTTTAATTTTATATTCTTTAACTGTCCCATCTTCGGCTTTGACCGATAATTTTATTTCATTAACTCCAGCTTTAAGTTCGTATTCACCATTACCTTCAACTGTAGCTTTTGAATCTTCTAAGGTAGAGTTAACTTTTATTTTTTTAACTTCATTTTTAACATTAATGGTATATTCTAAAGTATCTTTATTAAATTCTATTTTTCCTTCACTTAATTCAATAGTTTTTAAATTGGCATTGTTTGATTTTGTTTCTATAACTGTTTGAGCAGAATTTTGTTTACTGGATGATGAACTCTTTTTAGGAGCATTACTTAAATAAATATATCCGGTTATACCATATCTATCTGGTGAAATGGTATATTCGCAGGCGGCTTTAGGGGCATTTTGCTTGCAAGCTTTGTCAGTGTCTTCGTTCCAACTATTAGCCATACATTCTTTATAAGTTGTATCGTTTTCATTTATACATGGTCCTGTTGAATCCCATACATAAATAGTATTTCCAGATACTCTTTCAACATAACCAACATGACCATATGAAGTCCATCCACCCCAAACAATAATAGAGTTAGCTTTTGGTGTAGTTCCTACACTATATCCAGCATTTTTGGCATCACTATACCACTCTTTCGCATTACCCCATCCTGGCAAGGTTACACTGGCTTTTTCATAGGCCATTTTCCAAGCATACCATGTACAATTTGTACCATAAGGACCAGATTGTTTATATGGGTTACTAGCCGCACTTACCCCACTAACGCTTAATACATTAATAATAAGCAATAAAATTATTATTTTAAATTTTTTCATAATACTCTCTCCACTACATTTAAGTTCATTCTCATTATATCATGCGGCGGACAACGTCCGCAACCTAAAAAATCTTAAGCATAAACTTAAGACTTTTTTAAGCAAACCACTATTCAAACGTTTGCTAAAGCAGTATAATAACTGCCACGAGCTTTATATCTCAATATGATTATCGGAAGCTACGTCTTTTAAAAAAGATTTCCTTCCAGAGCAGTGACGTTGTTTAGGAGTGATTTGCTATGAATATATTAAAACAAAATGAAAAAAATATCAAGGGGATTTTGACAGGTTTTGATAGAATTGTTATTAATGGCTTTTCTAGGCAGTTAAATAACTGTCGTCAATTTCTTTTTTACATGATTCAAAATAATTGTGATTTAGTAAATTTTAATGATTTTGCTTTAGAACATACTAATTCTTTATGTAACCATATTGATAATATTATTAAAGAAAATAATATACCTTATAAATATATTAATTCTTCAAAATCAAGTAAAAACGAAATAGCTAGAAAACTTTATGAAGAAAATCCAGTTAATGAAGGACTAGTATGTGCCATTGCTTCCATGGAAGTTTGTGATACTATGACTGTTAAAGGTAATAAACAAACTCAAAAATTAGAAGTTACTAGGCGTTCTACTAAATGTAAGCATTATTATCTATATATGATTGACAAAGATTTTGGCTGGATGTATTTAAAAATTCAAACTTGGTTTCCTTTTAATGTTCAAATTTATTTGAATGGTAGAGAATATATTTGTAAACAGTTAGATAAAGAAAATATCCATTATGAAAGATATAATAACTGTTTAATAGATATAGATGATATTGAAAAAGCTCAAGAAATTTCTGACCATCTTCATAATATGAATTTAGAAAGAAAGTTTGATGGTATAGTTTCTAAATACAATAATATACTTCCTAGATTTGAAAAACATTTAGGTCATGGATACTTTTGGACTGTATTTGAATGTGAATATGCGACCGATATTATGTTTAAGACAAGGGAACATTTAGAAAATATTTTCCCGTCTCTAGTCGAAAAAGCATTCTTTACTTTCAAATGTGATGACATTATGAGTTTCTTTGGAAGAAAGCTTCATCATTTGTTTCAGGGAGAAGTAGTCTCCGATTCTAGAAAACGTTATCAAGGATTTCGTATTAAACACAAGATGAAGTCTAATCAAATTAAAATGTATGATAAATATTCTTGTTTAAGAATTGAAACAACCATCAATGATCCTCATGAATTCAAAATTTGGAAATACAAATATGATGAAGATACTGGTGAAGCTATAGATGGTAGTGGTCATTGGGTCCCTATGGGTAAAAGTATATCTAATTTATATAGATATGCCGAAATCAGTAAAGCTACTAATACAAGATATATAAATGCTTTACCTAATGCAGTTGATACTGTTACTCCAGTAAAAGAAATTGAAAGCATTTCTAAAACTATCATCGTTAATGATAGAAAAGTTAGTGGATTTAATATTTTATCTAAAGATGATTCTAATCTTTTAGATGTTATTGCTTCTGGAGACTTTATTGTAAATGGTATTACTAATAAAACTTTAAGATGTAGATATTTTAAAAATGAAGACATTAATTCTATAAGAATTAGAAATAAAACAACTAGATTATTAAGCAAATTAAAAAGTCATGGTATTTTAAAGAAAGTAAACCATTCTTCAAAATATTATGTTACATCTAAAGGTAGAAAAATTTTAAATTCTATTATTTCTTTTAAAAACATTGATTTGCCTTTAATCTATAATCAATAATCTAATTCTATATTTGTATTTTAAAAAGCCGTTTTACACCGGCTTATCTTTGCGTGGAATATCAAATATTCTTGCTATTTTTGATTGTTTTTAGATATAAATATCATATATTATTCATGTATTAACATACCATTGATAATTTTACAAACAATTTAATTTCATATATAATTATTCCTTGTAAAGGACTGATATTATGAACAGTGCACTTAATTATTATGAACTTTTGGGAATTAGTGAGACAGCAACTAAAGAGGAGATTAAAAAGGCTTATAAAACTCAGATGAAAAATTGGCATCCTGATATTAATAAATCGAAAGAAGCTCCAGAGATGTCTATTAAATTAAATGAGGCAAAAGAAACACTTTTAGATGATGATAAAAGAAAAGTTTACGATTTAAGTTTGAAAAAAGAAATAGATGAAAATTATAATAAATTTAATCGCAGTCAAAAAAATAATGAAAATACTTATACTAATTATAATACATATGAAGAAGCTAGAAAGGTTACTAAATGGGAATACTTTAAAGAATACTTAAAATTTGGTAGCGTTTCTAAGTTTAGAAAGATTTTGGCAATTATTGGAGTTGGTTTGGAAAGTTTACTTTGCTTTATTATAAAAATACTATTAATTGGGTTTGCAGTTATATCGACTTTTTGTAGTTATCTAATTATGATGAGTTTTAGTTTATTAGCTCCTGTTTTAGGTTTGCTTTTGTTAATTGTTATTGGTACTTTTTTGACTAAAGGCTTTATTGATACTATTACTGATTCTACAGTTGTTCAAGGAATACTTATATTTGGAGGTTTATATGTATTGATGTTGGTACTCCCTATTATATCTAGGAGTATTGTTTCACCAAAAGTATTTGACATTTTGTATAATAAAATTGATATTAATTTGTTTAAAATGTGTGTGGGATATAAAAATTAAAACGCCAATTAAAGGCGTTTATTTTATTAATTCTAAAGTATCTCTAGCTATCATTAATTCTTCATCAGTTGGAATGACATATACTTTTATTTTAGAATTTTCGGTACTAATTTCAGCTTGTTTTCCGCGGATATTATTCTTTTCTTCATCAATTTCTACACCTAAGCATGCTAAATTTTCGCACACCATTTTACGAACTAATGGGCTATTTTCTCCAACTCCAGCAGTGAAAGCAATAACATCAGCTCCACCTAATAGAACATAATACTGAGCAATATAATCAGTGATTCTTCTAACATATTTTTTCATTGTTAGGATTGCTCTTTCATTACCTTCATCACAAGCACTTTCTAAATCACGCATATCACTACTAATTCCACTTAGGCCAAGCACACCACTATTTTTATTTAAGTCATTAATAATTTCATTTATATCTTTATTTTCAGCTTCCATTACAGGTGGTAGTAAAGATGGGTCAATATCGCCTGAACGAGTCCCCATCATAACGCCAGCAAGAGGGGTAAATCCCATAGATGTGTCTATACATTTACCATCCTTGACAGCTGTGATAGATGCACCATTTCCAATGTGACAACTGATTAGTTTGAATTTATTGGTATTTAAAATTTTAGAAGTTACTTCAGTTATATATCTATGACTAGTGCCATGAGCGCCATATTTTCTTATTCCATATTTTTCATACCACTCATAAGGAACAGCGTATAGATATGTTTCTGGTTCCATCGTTTGATGAAAAGCAGTGTCAAAAACCACAGTGTTTGGTACGTTTGGTAAGGCCTTTTGGAAAGCTTCAATACCTAACATATTAGCTGGGTTATGAAGTGGGGCAAAATGTTTTATTGATTCTAATTTTTCCATCACTTCATCGTTGACAATAACTGTTTTATCAAAGACGTCTTTACCTTGAACAACGCGATGTCCAACGCCTTCTATTTCATCTAGAGATTTAACAATATTTAAACTAATTAGTTTTTCAAGCAAGATATTAACGGCGTCAATGTGATTTTTTAAAGTTACGTCTTCTGTATATTTTTCACCATTAAATTTAATTGTATATCTTCCATCGATACCAATTCTTTCAAAGACACCACTAGCGATAACACTTTCATCTGTCATGTCGATTAGACTAAATTTTAGAGAACTACTTCCAGCATTAATTGATATTATTTTCATTTAATTTCCTCCTTAACATATTGTTTGTTATTTGTATTTTGTTTTGTTCTTTGTTTTTCAGCTGCTGAGATGGTATTAGAAAGTAAGGTTGCGATGGTTACTGGTCCGACACCACCAGGAACTGGTGTATAGAAACTAGCTATTCCTTCTGGTGTTTCGGCATCACCTACGGATTTACCATTTATATAGTTATACCCAGCATCTATGACAATCGCACCTTCTTTTAACCATTCTTTTTTTATGAATTCTGGTTTACCAACTGCACATATTACAATATCGGCTCCTCTAACTTCATCTTCAAGATTTTTAGTTTTTGAATGGCATATTGTAACTGTTGCGTTTCTATTTAATAACATGGCTGCCATGGGTTTCCCTAGAATCGGACTTCGACCAACTACGCAAGCTTTCTTACCTTCTATATTGATATTATAGAAATCTAATATATTTATTATTCCCGTTGGGGTAGCTGCACCAAAAGCTTCTTCTCCAAAGGCCATTTTTCCGAAACTTTGAGAATTAACACCATCAACGTCTTTTTCGATGGCAATTGCGTCAAAACATTTTTTTTCATCAATGTTTTTAGGAAGAGGGTGTTGAATCAAAATTCCATTTATAGTTGGATCTTCATTTAATGTTTCGATTACTTGAATCAATCCTTCAGTTGTAAAGGCTGGAAATATATATTCCTGCGTATTTATGCCTACTCTTTTACAAGCTTTTGATTTCATTTTTACATAAGTTTTAGAGGCTGGATTACTACCAACAATGATGGTGGCTAAAGTTACCTTTTCATTATTTGCTTCTTCAAAATCGTAAACGCGATTTCGAACATTATTTTCAACTGCTTTAGCTACAGCTTTTCCGTCTAATATTTCACTTTTCATTTTCATTCACCTACTTGCTTTGTGTATACAACGATTATAACATATAATTTATGAAACAAACAAGTTAATTAAGGTGTTTATATATAAAAACTCAAAGTTTGATGCTCTGAGTTATTTCTATATGGCGTCCGAAAGGAGAATTGAACTCCTATCATTCCCTTCGGAGGGGAATACTCTATCCATTAAGCTATTCGGACATATATTTATTATAACATGCGGCGGACAACGTCCGCAACCTAAAAAATCTTAAGCATAAACTTAAGACTTTTTTAAGCAAACCACTATTCAAACGTTTGCTAAAGCAGTATAATAACTGCCACGAGCTTTATATCTCAATATGATTATCGGAAGCTACGTCTTTTAAAAAAGATTTCCTTCCAGAGCAGTGACGTTGTTTAGGAGTGATTTGCTATGAATATATTAAAACAAAATGAAAAAAATATCAAGGGGATTTTGACAGGTTTTGATAGAATTGTTATTAATGGCTTTTCTAGGCAGTTAAATAACTGTCGTCAATTTCTTTTTTACATGATTCAAAATAATTGTGATTTAGTAAATTTTAATGATTTTGCTTTAGAACATACTAATTCTTTATGTAACCATATTGATAATATTATTAAAGAAAATAATATACCTTATAAATATATTAATTCTTCAAAATCAAGTAAAAACGAAATAGCTAGAAAACTTTATGAAGAAAATCCAGTTAATGAAGGACTAGTATGTGCCATTGCTTCCATGGAAGTTTGTGATACTATGACTGTTAAAGGTAATAAACAAACTCAAAAATTAGAAGTTACTAGGCGTTCTACTAAATGTAAGCATTATTATCTATATATGATTGACAAAGATTTTGGCTGGATGTATTTAAAAATTCAAACTTGGTTTCCTTTTAATGTTCAAATTTATTTGAATGGTAGAGAATATATTTGTAAACAGTTAGATAAAGAAAATATCCATTATGAAAGATATAATAACTGTTTAATAGATATAGATGATATTGAAAAAGCTCAAGAAATTTCTGACCATCTTCATAATATGAATTTAGAAAGAAAGTTTGATGGTATAGTTTCTAAATACAATAATATACTTCCTAGATTTGAAAAACATTTAGGTCATGGATACTTTTGGACTGTATTTGAATGTGAATATGCGACCGATATTATGTTTAAGACAAGGGAACATTTAGAAAATATTTTCCCGTCTCTAGTCGAAAAAGCATTCTTTACTTTCAAATGTGATGACATTATGAGTTTCTTTGGAAGAAAGCTTCATCATTTGTTTCAGGGAGAAGTAGTCTCCGATTCTAGAAAACGTTATCAAGGATTTCGTATTAAACACAAGATGAAGTCTAATCAAATTAAAATGTATGATAAATATTCTTGTTTAAGAATTGAAACAACCATCAATGATCCTCATGAATTCAAAATTTGGAAATACAAATATGATGAAGATACTGGTGAAGCTATAGATGGTAGTGGTCATTGGGTCCCTATGGGTAAAAGTATATCTAATTTATATAGATATGCCGAAGTCAGTAAAGCTACTAATACAAGATATATAAATGCTTTACCTAATGCAGTTGATACTGTTACTCCAGTAAAAGAAATTGAAAGCATTTCTAAAACTATCATCGTTAATGATAGAAAAGTTAGTGGATTTAATATTTTATCTAAAGATGATTCTAATCTTTTAGATGTTATTGCTTCTGGAGACTTTATTGTAAATGGTATTACTAATAAAACTTTAAGATGTAGATATTTTAAAAATGAAGACATTAATTCTATAAGAATTAGAAATAAAACAACTAGATTATTAAGCAAATTAAAAAGTCATGGTATTTTAAAGAAAGTAAACCATTCTTCAAAATATTATGTTACATCTAAAGGTAGAAAAATTTTAAATTCTATTATTTCTTTTAAAAACATTGATTTGCCTTTAATCTATAATCAATAATCTAATTCTATATTTGTATTTTAAAAAGCCGTTTTACACCGGCTTATCTTTGCGTGGAATATCAAATATTCTTGCTATTTTTGATTGTTTTTAGATATAAATATCATACAAAGCTCAGGATTGAACCTGAGCTTCGACGTTTATATCAATGTTTTTGATGTTTTTTAAATTCTTATTGGTTTTAATGATTATGTTTTTGGTATCTTCACCATTTAAAACATTACCTATATAACTAGTTACCACTGTTTTATTACTTTGGTTATCTTCTAGTGTTATTGTGATTGGAGATATTTTTAAGTTATTTGATATTATATTTGTGGCCTTAGAGGTTATATAGAAATATTCTTCTTGTTTATCTATTCTAATGTCACTAAATAAAATATTGTTTTTTATAGTATCTTCGAATTTTAAATGAATTAGCTCTGGAGTAGTTATTAACTCTTTTTTTTGATGTTTAGAAAATAGTACTACTACAATCACTATAATTATTAATAATATGATTAAAATTATTTTTAATGGATTTAAAGGTTTTATTTCTTTTTCCATTAGTTTGCTTTCCAAGTAACAAAGACATTACAACTACTTGATGAAGGTGCTGGATCAGGCATTTTCATTCTAACAATGGTTGGAATTTTAAATGCTCCACCAAAAGCCATACATGTTCCTGGTTGCAGAGTTTTTTGTTTTTCAACAATATCAGCTGAAATGTTTGGCAACATTTTAGTTATATAATCTAAGTCTCTTGGGTGTGTTATTTTAAAAATTAAAAAGTTTGCACATTGAGAGATAACGGTATCTGATATTTCAACTGGTCTTTGAGATATTAGGTTAAAGATTAAACCATATTTACGTCCCTCTTTAGCAGCTCTTTCAAAAATGTTATAACCAATAAGGGCAACATCGCCATCATTTTGAACATATCTGTGAGCTTCTTCAACGAAGATATGGAATGGGATTGAAGCTCTATTTTTAAGACTTTTAGTAAAGTTAAATAACATTTTGGTATATATTTTTACGACTACTTTAGCAAACCAGTCTTCAACATCTTCTAAGTTAAAGTTAATTACTTGAGCTTTTTTTCCATTTTTTGCCACTAGTGTTGCAATATAGTTTTCCATGGTTATAAATGTTGGATAACGTAAATATCTTGAATTTTCAGAAATGGTTAATGAATGAAGTCTTACTTTTAATTCAATAGCATCAGCATAAGTATCGGTATTATTTAAAAGTCCTTCACTTATTAAAGTAAATTCTAAAGCTTTTTCTAGGTCTTCTAAGGTATAATATTTAATTTCTTTTGGTTCAAATTTATCTAATGATTCATCAATAAAGCTTGTGATATATTCAGTCATTAGAATACTTTCTGGGAAGTTACCTTGGGTGTCTATGGTAAAACATTCTCTAAATTTTCTTGTATATCCAATACCTTGAACTGGAGCTTCTAGGTTAAACTGTGGTGTTGAACAGTTAGCAATGATTGCGAAAACATCATTTCTTTTACTACTAGCTGTTTGGTTAGTATACAAAATGGTCATAATAGCTTTAGCAATTAAATGGTTTTTATATTTTGTACTCATTTCATCATCTGAGGCAAAAATATTAACTAATTTTAACATTCTTTCGATAATTGTTAATTGTGAATGTTTATCAGCTCTTAAAAGTAAAGCCATATCATCAATATCTAAAAGCCAAATTGGTATTGAAAGTATTTCTCCATCAGTTTGATGAATATTGGTTGTATAAAATTTAAAGCTTAAATTTGGGTTAATTTGGTCGATGTTTTGTAAAGCGTTATGATATTCGCCGTAAGCATCAAAAATAAAGAAGTTAGATCTAAATGGCAATAATTTTGGGTTTTCAAAGACATTTTGAAGAAGTCTAGCTACTCCACATGATTTACCAGAACCACTGTTACCAAATATAGCCATATGACTACTAAATAAATCATTTATGTCAACATAAATTGGGTGACTATCATATAAAGGGCTTTCCCCTAAAACAAATGATGATTCAGTATCAGCTCCTAATATTAATCCAACTTCTTCCTGGCTAATTAATCTAATTTTTGAATTAAATGTCGGTTTTCTAATTACACCACCAACAAATTTACCATTAGTTATTTCACCTAAAAATCTAATTTTAATAATGTCACTTCCGGTATCTTCAACTTCACCTAAAATTTTCTTTTTTTCATCTTCAAATATGACGTGCATATTCATAATATTTGTTGAAAGTGAACCGTCTTTTGGTGTTTCAACATGCGCTTCAGTATCACTTATATAAAGTATTTTTCCAAACATACATTTCCTCCCCTATAACAATTCTTCTATTTTGTTTTTAATTTTTGGATCTAAATTTTTAATTATATTTTTGATTTTTTGACTAGTTTCATATTGTTTTAGTATTTTTTCGTAATGATTTAATTTGTTTTCGGCGTCTTTAATTTGTTTATGAACAGCGTTTCTAGAGATGTTTTCGTTTTCGGCTATTTCGGCTAAAGTTAAATTATTAAAATAATAATCTTTGAAATATGTTTGTTGTTTTTCGGTTAATAGCTCACCATAATAGTCAAATAAATTGGTTAAATAAATTACTTTATCCATTATTCGTCCATTCCTTTAAATAGACCATATATGTATTTTTCTATATCAAAGACTCTTAAATCATCTTTAGTTTCACCTAGGCCAACATATTTTACGGGTATCCCGGTTTCTTCTTTGATGGCTAAGACAATGCCACCTTTAGCTGTACCATCTAATTTAGTTAAAACAATGCCAGTTATATTAGTTATTTCTTTAAAACTTTTCGCTTGACTGATACCATTTTGACCAGTGGTAGCATCAATTACTAGTAGTGTTTCATGCGGAGAATTAGGTATTAATTTTCCAATGACTTTGTTTACTTTTTCTAGTTCTTTCATTAAGCCTACTTTGTTTTGAAGTCTTCCTGCAGTATCAATTAAAACAACATCATAGTTTTCATCTTTGGCTTTATTAACCCCATCATACATGACACTTACGGGATCTGCATTTTCTTTTGAGACAATATCGACGCCTATCCTTTTGGCCCATTCATCTAATTGCTCTATAGCTCCAGCTCTAAAGGTGTCACCAGCGACCATTAAGACTTTTTTGCCTTCTTCTTTTAGTTTATAAGCTATTTTACCAATAGTTGTGGTTTTCCCAGCACCATTTACACCAACAAATAAAATAACGGTTGGGCCATTTTCTGCATAGTTGATTTTATTAGTAATAATGTCACCATCAACATATATAATAAACATTTCATCGACAATAATGTCTTTTAATTCATCAGCTGTTTTGATGTTTTCTTTTTTTACACGTTTTTTTAATCTATCAATTATTTCCATGACCGTGTTTACACCAATATCAGACATAATTAATATTTCTTCTAAGTTTTCAAAATATTCATCGTCAACTATGTTATGTTTTTTATTTAAGTTTAGTAGTGCGGATAAAAAATTATCTCTTGTTTTTTCAAGTCCTTTATCATAGATTTGAACTTCTTCTTTTTCTTCTTTTTTAAAGATGTTTTTAAATTTGTCAAAAATTCCCATGTTTATCACCCTGTTACTATATAAATTTTACACTATTTTTTTATAAAGTTCAATAAATATAAGGAAATTTCAAATTTATAAGAAAAAAACTAGAATGGTCAAGTAATTAGATATGTATTTTTTTGTGTTTATGTTTTTGATTATTGTTTATGGAAGAATTATAATAATTTACTATTTTATATTATACGTGAACTTGTCAAAGTTTTAAAAAAAAGATATAATGTTATAGTCAGTTTTAACTTTTAAAGAAAGGAGTTATTAATGAAGTTTAACAAAGACGAGACTTACATTTTCGCTTTAGGCGGACTTGGTGAAGTCGGAAAAAATATGTATATTGTAATGCATAATGATGAAATAATTATTACTGATGCGGGTGTTATATTCCCTGGCGGTGAGCTTATGGGAATTGATTATGTTATTCCAGATGTGACTTTTTTGAAACAAAATGAAAGTAAAATAAAGGGGCTTTTTATTACTCATGGTCATGAAGATCATATTGGAGGCATTCCATTTTTACTTTCTGAGGTTAATATTCCTGCTATTTATGCGGCTAATCAAGCAGCAGCTTTGATTAGAAAGAAACTTGAAGATAGAAAAATTAAATATAATAATTTATTTGTTTATAATGAAAATAGTGTTTACAGATTTAAAGATATGTGGGTAGAATTTTATAGGACAACCCACTCTATTCCAGATTCACATGGTATAGTTATCCATACACCTGATGGTGTGGTTATGACGACGGGAGATTTTAAATTTGATTTAACGCCTATTGGGCCAATGGCCGATGTTCAAAAGATTGCGAAGTTAGGTTCTGAAGGTGTTACTTTACTTTTAAGTGATAGTACGAATGCGATGAATCCTGGTGTGAGTAATAGTGAATCTAAGGTTGATGATGCTTTAGAGGAGTTATTTAATAGACATAATAGTCGTATTATTATTGCAACATTTGCTTCAAACATATATCGTTTAAAACATATTGTCGATACTTGCAAAAGACATGGACGAAAGATTGCAGTATTTGGTAGAAGTATGGAAAATAATATTGAGATTTCTATTGAAGGCGGATATATTAAACATAAGGAAATATTTATAACACCAGATGAGGCTACGAAACTTCCTTCTAACAAGGTATGCTTACTATGTACAGGTACGCAAGGTGAACCATTAGCTGCTTTGAGTAGGCTAGCTAATGGAACGTTTAGGCATATTAAATTACGTAGTGATGATGTGGTTGTATTTTCATCATCAGCAATTCCTGGTAATGCACTTAGTATTTCAAGGACAATTAATAAATTATATTTAAAAGGAATAACAGTTTATACTAATACATCTTTAAGTGATATTCATGCTTCTGGTCATGCGAATGAAGAAGAATTAAAATGGATGCTTAGACTTGCAAAGCCAAAATATTTTATGCCTTTTCATGGAGAATACAGAATGCTTAAGAAACATGCGGATATTGCAATAGAATGTGATGTTCCAAAAGAAAATACTTTTGTTTTAACTAATGGGGATGTTCTTTCTATGAAAAAAGGTATAGTTAAGAAGGTTGGTCATATTCCAGCTGGAGACACTTATGTAGATGGTAACCGTATTGGTGATGTTAGTAATGCGGTAATGAAGGACCGTAAAATAATGGCTAATGATGGAATTGTGGTTGTTATTGCGAATATTGATGTTCAAAATGGTAAATTACTTACAAATCCAAATATTATTACAAGAGGTTTTGTTTTAGTTAATGATAATTTAGATTTACTTAAGAAATTAGAACTTATTGCGAAAGATGCAATTGTTAATAAAATTAAAACTGGCGTAAATTATGCGGATATAAAAACAGAAGTTACTAATAGTTTAAGTAGTTATATTAATTTACATACTGGAAGAAAACCAATTATTTTACCGGTTATTATGAATATTAAAAAAGACGTAAAAATTTAATTTGACGTCTTTTTTAGTGTTTCTTCGATTCTGAGTAGTTCATTATATTTACATGTTCTATCAGTTCTAGATAGTGATCCTGTTTTGATTTGGCCTAGGTTTAAACCAACAGCTAAATCGGCAATGGATGTATCTTCGGTTTCACCGCTACGGTGTGAGATGATTGTTTTATAACCATTTTGTTTGGCTAGGTTTATAGTGTCTATGGTTTCGGTAATGGTTCCTATTTGATTTATTTTGATTAAGATGGCGTTACCAGCGTGTATATCAATACCTTTTTGAAGGTATTTTTTATTAGTGACAAAAAGGTCATCACCTACTAATTGAATTTTATCGCCGTATTTTTTGGTCATTTTTTGGAAGCCTTTCCAATCGTTTTCATCTACTGGGTCTTCGATAGAAATAATTGGATATTTATCTAATAAGGTTTGATAATAATTAATTAATTCATCGGTAGTTAGTTTTAAATTAGCTCCTTTTAGATTATAGATACCATTTTCGTAAAATTCACTAGCGGCGACGTCTAAGGCAAAGTTTACATCTTTACCTGGTGTATAACCTGCATCTTGAACAGCTTTCATTAATAAATCTAAGGCTTCTTCATTTGTATTTAAGTCAGGGGCAAAGCCACCTTCGTCTCCTACTCCTGTATGATATCCGGCCTTATTTAAAACACTTTTTAGATGGTGAAAAACTTCGCTACCAATTTGTAGTCTTTTACTGAATGTTTCGGCTTCTGGAACAATCATGAATTCTTGAAAGTCTAATCCATTATCTGCATGGGCACCACCGTTTAAGATATTCATCATGGCTCTTGGCATTGAATACTTTTTACCAACATATTCAAATAATAATTTATTTTCATCTAAGGCGGCGGCTTTTAAATTGGCAAGTGAAATACCTAAGATAGCATTGGCTCCATATTTTTCTTTGTTTTCTGTACCGTCTAGTTTTAATAGGGTTTCATCTATTTTTCTTTGGTTATGTGGATTCATTCCAATTAATGATTTTTTTAAAATATTATTAACATTATTTACAGCAGTTAATACACCTTTACCCATATATCTTTTCGAATCGTTATCTCTAAGTTCAAGGGCTTCTCTTGTTCCAGTAGAAGCTCCTGATGGAACAGCAGCTCTACCTAAGATGCCATTATCTAAAATGACATCAACTTCGACTGTAGGATTTCCTCTTGAATCTAAAATTTCTCTAGCAACTATATCTTTAATTTTTGACATGTTTTTCTCCTTCTTTCTTTTCTTTTTCATTATTTATATAGATATTAAAAATATTATATTGATTTAGCCAGAAACGATAATCTGCGAGGTCTTCTAGAAAGTCTTGGGAGTGATTTTTTTCAAAGTCTTGAGTATATTTTGTTATTTGTTTTTTGAAGTTTTCCCAGTAATCTATACTATATTCGATGGTGTAATTATTATGTGGTCCTCTAAGTTCTGGTTTGCCTTTTGGAGGTATAACAAATATATCGTTATTTGTAATAATATTAATTACTGACTGATTTACAGGAATTTCGTGACCAGTAATTTGACTAATTAAAACGTTTGGACGATTAGATATTTTTAGTTTATATAAATATAGAACGTCTTCACAATCTCTTCTTTCAGCTTGTATGGCTTCATCTTTGCCATCATTTTCGAATGTTTTTTTAGTTTTAACAAAGTTTAAAATCTTATTCATTGTATTATTATAATTATTTAAAATATTTTTATAATAATTATAGATAAAAATATCCGAAAAATCGTTTTCAAATTCTCGTTCATACTGTTTAACGATAAAAACTAAAATATTGTGTAGTTCTTTATCGCTTGGGTTATCGTGAATGTTTAATTCCTCTATTAAACTTTCTCTATAATCTTCGAGTAATGTTTCTAAAAGAGTAATTTTTTCTTTTTGCATATAATCACCATATTAATTATAACATTTTTTAGATAAATTGTAATGAACAAAATATCAAGGAATAATAAAAGAGTAATATTTTTGCTTTTATTACTCTAATTTGGTTGCTTCATCGGCATTTATATTACTATTTGAATTTGGATAATTTATCTTAGTATTGATGTTTTGATTATAATTTGAGGTTGTATCTTGAACTTGATCATCTAAATCAAGGACTTCAATATCCTCGCTAGTGTGTGCACTATTATCTACCAAATTATTTGTATTTGATGATAATGTTTGAGTGTAATTATTCAAGTGAGTATCTATATTTTGATAATTCATTTGACTATTTATGTTTTGGCTTTGAAAATTCAAATAATTTGGTACCGGATTTTGAACTGGGTCTTGATTATCTAAATCAAGAGTTTCTATTTCTTCATTTAGGGTATTTTCAATGTTTGAGTTAGTTTGATTTAGGGCTATAGTTTGACTGCTATTATCCAAATTATACATTTCTATAGGTTTATTTGGCATAATATCCTTTGAATTTATTTTCTTGGATGAATTTTTTTGACTCATAAATTTTTTTATCAACAGAATAATACCTACTCCAATAATTAATAATATTATAGAAAATAATGGTCTATAGAAAAGCCAAGATAAAGCAATAATTATTAAACTTATAGCTAGTCCTATAACAACACTAGCTAAGCTAGTTATCCAACCAAAGATAGTACCAAATATAGGAATAAAATTAGCTAGAAATTGAAGTGGTGATATTATTAATATGAAACTTATAATTATAAATATAGTTCCCGTAAGTCTAATCAACCATTTTTGAGTATTATTTTGGTTAGTTAAGCTTTGAAGAATTTCTGCGCCAGTTAAATTGCCTGATTTTATTTCATATACTTTATGACCATTAGAAGATACAAATGGTTTTAAAGTGTCATTATTTTGAACAGCTAGAATGCTGACATTTGTGGCGTCACTATAAGTGTAGCTGATTCTAATATCCCCTATTTGTGGCGAATTGTTTTGAACATTTGTATAATAATCGTCATTAGATCTTAAGCCAAGATTCATGGTGATTTCATTATTATAAACTGTTAATTTTTTATTAGCTTCTAACTTATTTAATAAAGTGTCATCTAGATTATAAGCACCAACAGTTACATCTTGAGCTAAAAATGTTTCATTACTATATGGCATTTTAGATGGATTTTGATAGGCTTTATTGCTGAAATCATTTGAATTTATTAATTCATCATTCCATGTTTTTTCATATCTACACTTTTCTTTACCGTTTTCATCATCGCAAGATTCTGTCCACTGATACATTTCGACTTTGCGAACTAGTTTAGCGCTTTTAGTTTGAACATTAAAATCTGAATCAGTGACACCTACTAATGGAATTTTTAACTCACCTTTAGTAGCGATTAATTTATCGTTGTTGTTATTATCAAGTCTAGAACTATTAACGTCGATATATTTACTTTTTGCTTCACTTATAGCTTCGCTAGTTTTAAAAGCATTTTGTTCATTTATCCATAATAATAAAATACCACTAAAAAGTAATAGTAACCCAACGATAACTCTACCAACAATACCTGGTTTTATATTTTTTTGATTATTATCCATATACATTCCCCTTATTTTCTATAATTATTATAACATTTTGGTGAGTTTTTTTACTATTTTTAAATAAAATTTCAAAAATTATTGAATTTTTTGTAAATGTATAGTATAATTAATTTGTTGTCTGAGTTGTCTCCGTAGCTCAGCTGGATAGAGCAACGCCCTTCTAAGCGTTTGGTCTGTCAAGAGTTATCAGTTGACAAAAGCATTGTAATTACTACGGTTTTGTGATATAATCGTTAGTGTTGATTAAGAAATTAGTACCCATTTTAGTACCCACATTTCTTAAATTAATTAAAATTGATTTAAACTATTTTTAAATAGTTTAAAATAAATTTCTTACTAAATTTTAGTGAGAAATCCTTATGTCCTAGTAGCTCAGCTGGATAGAGCATCGCCCTTCTAAGGCGAGAGTCAGGGGTTCGAATCCCTTCTGGGACGCCATTTAGGTAATTAAAAGTCTTGAATTTCAAGGCTTTTTTCGTGCATAAAAAAACAACTCTGTACTAGCAGTTGTTTAATAAATAAAATTATAGTCTTGGTAAATTCTCACATTTTCTGGAAATAATTACGTTAAAAATCTTATTGCTATATTTTTTATGAAGATTATTAATCATCTCTAATTTCTTTTCTATTGTCTTTATATTCTCTATTACTACAATAAAATTAATAATTTTAATATCTTCTATAATCTCTAATGGAATATCCGAACAGTCATTTACAACAATATTTTTTGTGTGCTTAATCATAATTCATTAACTCCTCGAGATCTTGACACTCATTAAGGTACTTTTTAAATGTTTCATCATATTTTTCTAATAACCTTTCTTTTTCTTGTTCCCACTCTTTATGAGCTTTACGAAATATTTTAGGTGGCTCATTATCTATTAAATTATCAAATTCTTTTTTAAAGTTATTAGTTAAATTCATAACTTGTCCTCCTTATCTTTTAAAGTATCTTCAATTCTTTTCTTTGCTGTTAAAAAATAATCTTTATTTTTTTCTATACCGATAAATTTACGATTACCACCAGCACGAATAACAGCTACTCCAGTAGTACCTGATCCCATAAAACAGTCTAGGATAGTTTCGTTTTCACGAGAGCTATTTAATACTAGCGATTCTATAATTTCTAAAGGTTTAATTGTGGGGTGTTTATATAGTCTTTTTTCCTTTTGAGTAGTTGGTAAATAATAAACTGTTTTAGCTAGTTTGTAATTAGTAGGATTACAGTATCCACGTTTTCTAAAGTAAAGACAATATTCTTTATCATTAAGGTATTTATTATTAAAAAGTGGCATAGCATTAGTTTTATTCCAAATTATAATTTCATAAGAACAGTTATGCTCGCCGATAAAAAAAACTTTTATTGGTCTAAACTATTTAATAAGAGCAATATACATTTATCTGTTCTCTCTTTTAATAAAGACTATGTAGATGAGAATATTGGTATTGATAATTTACAAAAAGAAATTACTACAAAAATTATGCCTATGTTTTTAAAACAATGTGGATACCAAAATCCATATAAAATTATGGACTGGATTGTTGCCTTACATAAAGCCTTTGATAGAAATAATTATCATTTTCATATTGGGTTTATTGAAAAAAGAGAATCCTATTTAGGAACAGATAACAAATTGCATTTCAAACAAAGACTAAATCTTAATGATCGAGAAATGAATTTTATTAAAAGACAGTCAATACTCGCTATTGAAAGAGCTAAAGTATTTACTCCAGAACTTATTAAGTTAAATAAATCTTTTGAACAATTTAAAAAGTATTTTAATCCTAAAGAAAAAAGTTTTTCTTTAAGACATATTAAAAATATAGATTTAGAATATAAAATTTTAAGATTAGGTTATTTATTAAATAAATTTAGAAAAAATAATCCTAAAAAAATAAAATACAACTCCTTACCTAAAAATGGTATTGGTAAAGAAATTAGATTACTTACTAAAGATATAAAAAAAGAATTATTTAATAATAAAGATATACAACTTTCAAAGCAAAAAATAAATGAGCATATTGAAGAAATTAACAATATCTTTTTAAAAATTGATAAAGATAATCTTATTAGCAATATAGGTTTTGAAAATGCAAAAGATAGTAAACTCATTAAAGACAAGTTAGAAAAGTACGATAATTACGTTTTAAATGCTATTGTAAATAATTCTTTATATGTTTATCATAATCGTTTTGCTACTAATCAAAATATAAGTCTAAATGATTTATTAAACGAGGCTATTTTGCTAGTTTATCTAAACGAAAAGAAAACAAATAATGAAAATCAATACATATTAAAGAATAGTTTTCAGCAAAGTTATCCTATGAAAAAAGCAATATATCGTTCTTTTAAAAAATTAAAGTATGAACAAGATAAAATTGCCGAACAATTTTACGAAATGTTTTCAGAAAAAAATAATTTATCAAAGTGATTTTTTTCTACATCAAATAAAAGATATTTACTTTATAAACATCACTAATTATCAAAATACTTGGCATTATATGACATTTATTCAAATAGTCAATACTATAATCTTATTCAATATTGTATAAATTTTATAAATAAGATATAATATAGTTAAAATAGAGTATATAAGTGATTGTAGGAGGGAAAAATGAAATATTTAAAAGGAACACTGTTTCTATTTGTAGTAACATTATGTTTAAGTATGGCTGGAGTTAGTGCTAGACAATATACACAATTAATTAATATAAAAATTCCTATTTGGGAAGGAGAATTTGTTAGTAAACAAGTAGATAAAGGTGACGACTGGTCAATGACACAAAAAGTCAAAAAAACAGCAATTTCTGATGATTTATCAGGAGATGGCAGAGCTATTGAGGGTAAAATTCAAGGAATGTTTCATGGCATGATTACTACTGGATGGAAAAATCTTCCACAAGGAAGTAATGTTGACTTTGGCTCTGGTACCGAAACACAAGGTGGTTGGAAATTACACTTAAAATCTGCTAAATCATTTATAACCACTGCTACAGGCTCTTTCAATTGGGATTTAGGAACTATTGATAGCAGTCCATATCCAATAAAAGGCTCAAGATAAAACTTATAAAGTTATAAAGTTATAAAATTATAAAAATATATACTCTATCTTATTATCATTTTTTAAGGGGAAGATTTTATGTTAAAAAAGATAAAACATAATAAATATTTTTTACTTGGAAGCATTTTGATTTTAATATTAATTGGAATCTCCTTTTTTCAATTTTATCAAGAAAATTTCTCTTATGTAAGCGAATATAATAAAATCAAAGAATATTGCTATGAAGAAAAAATGCCAGAACATGAATATTGTAAGGTTTTTAAAAATAAAGAAAGCTTAAAATCTTATATAAAAAATTCCGATCCACATAAACTGTATAAAAAATATGATGCAATTACTTTAACATCTGAGATAGTTAGACATACCATCTTTAGTACATTACAATATTTTTCTCCACTTATAATTGCTTTAATTGTATTAGGAACAATTCACAATCATTTTAGTAGTGGTATGTTTGAAAATTATTTATTACGTATGAAATATAAAGATTATTTAAAAAAGAACTATAAAATAGCCATCAAATCAGCATTAATTATGCCAGTTTCTTTAATTATCATTTTTATAATTTCATCTATAATGAGTGGATTCAATTTTGATTTAAGTAATGTAGATACAAGTTTAAGTGTATATAACGAATGGAAATATAATCACTTTTTCTTATATGGATTTATTATTTGCTTAATACAATTTTTCATAAGTTTATTATATGCTAATATTGCTTTATATTGTTGTAAACAAAACAAAAATAAAATTGTAGCAATTATTATGTCTTTCATAATTTTTATTGTTATTGACATTTTTGTTTATATTGGAATTTACATTATATTTCTAAACAAATTTTTAGGTTTAAAAGAATTGAGTGATTATTTTAATATTGCAGGATACTGGTTTTTTGATGAAGGCAGTAATCTCATAATCCCATTAGCAATATCATTCTTATTACAGTTAATATCATTTATATTTGTAATAAACTCTTTCAAAAGCAAAGAAAAGGTGGTTTTAGCTTATGAAAAACAAATATCATAACGAGTTAAAAATACTTAATTATATTACTAGTACTGATAAATATAAAGCAATCTTTCTTCTAACCGTTATTTTATGCTTATATGGTGGATTTGCACTCGGAACATCCAAAAATAATTTTTTTGATTCTATTCTCGTTCCTTTACAGTTTCCTATATTCAATGTCTTTCTTTTTGCAATTATTTTTTTAAATAACATTAATACTTGTTCTATTTTTAAAAATAATTTCCCTGACTATGTTATAAGGTTAAAGTCGAAAAAAAGATATATAAAAACACTAATAAGATTATCAACAACTATGTTTTTATTTCATTTTGGACTAATATTATTATTTTTAATAATGCCACTGTTATTAACAACATTTAATGATTTAAGTATTCATGCATATCAAAATTATGAAATAAGCAATTTAGTTTTCCTTTTGTTTTATATTTTAAGATATGCTATTTATGGCACACTAATAACTATAATTTCTACTTTGATTTTTATTAATACTAATTCTAAAATCACAATCGTAATTAATGGTCTATTTTTACTATTATTATTCTATTTTGGTGGAATTATAGCTTATCAAACAAATGTTTCTCTATCTATATGGTCATATTTCACAATAACATTATATAGCACATTTAGTTTAGAAGTATTTTCTTCTGTTTGTACACTTTTGTTATTAGAAATTATAATTGGAATTTTATATATTTTGACCATAAAAAATAGAAAGTTGGCAATTACATGAAATATCTGATTTATAATGATATATCATACATATTTCATAAAAAAAAGAAAATATTATTATGTTCTTTCCTTTTACCATTACTTATCGTTTTTATTTATAGTCATGGTGAAGCTTCGTCTATAAATATAGTAAAAATTTGTGTTGGTGCAAACTTTGATTTGAAAAATTTTAGCATCATTTCATTATTAATGTTATTATTTAATGGTTTTACTTTTATCTATTTAATTTTAGATATATATACAAAAGATTTAGATCAATATCTAGAAAATATATTTTTAAGGATAAAACCTCAAAAATATATTATTAAAAAAAATATAACATTCTTATCGTTAAGTATTATTATAAAGGCTATACAATATAGTTTGATTATATTATTATTATTTATATTTCAAAAAAATATTCTTGATTTAAGAATATTGCAATTATTTGTTACTGACATATTGTACATTGCAGTACTTGAATATTTATTCTTATTTATATACTTTATCTATATACTTATGAAAAAGAATATATACATATTAATAATTATGTTATCAATATTATTATTTTTCTTTCCAAAAACTATTTGGAGCACAAACAAATACACCATTTTATTTGTTACGTTGTTAATGGTTGTACATCTTTTAATAATCTCAATTTTTTTGAAAGTACCTAAAAAACTTATTGAGGAGGTATATTTATGAAATTAGAAATTAAAAACTTAAGTAAAAAGTTTGGTGATAGTGTAGTTTTAAATGATATTAATCTTACTTTTAATAGTGGGAAAATCTATGGCTTTATAGGTAGAAATGGTTCCGGTAAAAGCGTTTTACTAAAAATAATATGTGGTTTTTATCCACCGACAGAGGGAACGATTCTATTAAATGGCAAAAATTATATTGAAAAAAATGAATTTCCAGATAATACTAGAGCTTTAATAGAAAAACCTAAATTTCTTCCAGATTTAACTGGCTTTGAAAATTTAGAACTTTTAGCCTCTATTCAAAATAAAATAGGAAAAAAAGAAATCGATGATATTTTAGAAAAATTAAATCTTACAAAAGAAGCAAACAAAAAATATAGTAAATATTCGTTGGGTACAAAACAAAAATTAGGAATTGCTCAAGTGTTAATGGAAAACCCTAAATTGATTATTTTAGATGAACCTTTTAATGGAGTAGAAAATGAAACTGCTCATAAAATCAGAAACATATTATTAGAAGAAAAGAAAAAGGACAAAATAATACTAATTGCTTCACACATTAAAGAAGATATTACAACATTAGCTGATATTGTTTATGAAGTAGACGGTGGAAAAATTCATAAATATAATAAAAAGTAAACTATCTTATCCACAGAAAGAATATATTTTGAAAAATATAAGATATATCCTTTTTTACCATAAATATAGCATACACATTTAAAATGATTTAAACAAATTAAAATTTATAAAGTTGATCAACTTAACAGTTGGTCTTTTTTTAATGCTCTAAAAAATGAAAGGATGTGATTTAATGAGCATATTACAAGAATATGAACAAATTAAAAAAGAATTAGGAACTGGTATTAATAAAGGTATTGAATTATACTTATCAGAAAATCCTAATTTATTTTTAAGTGATATATATTATAAAGAAAAAGAATATAAAAAATTTGATGAATGGTTTAAAAATTATTTAAAGCCATTTGTGATTTTAAAAGACAATGATAGTTATTCTCTATCTTTAGATCAAATGTATTTTGATAAATCAATTTTTAAAAAAAGAAATAAAGACGGTATTTATGGAAATGGTTATGATTATGAAAGTTTAATTAGAACATTTGTGGATCATAAACTACCACATTTAAGTAGTAAACTTTTTTATGATTCAGAAAATGGTATGTTTTCTGTTTCATCATACGACAAAAAAATTGTAGAAGAACTTGGGTTTGAGCTTGCACAAGAATTAAGAAAGGATAAATTTAAAGATTATATTTCTGAAATGGAAAACTACGAATTTTATCTTTAAATATTTTGATATATGAAAACAATAGAAATATATGATTATGATACCAATAAACCCAAGTTTACTATTCAAACTAGAAAGACAAAAAATATTCAAAGTGAAGTAATACAGTTTTTAAAGCAAAAAAAATTTAATCTGATTTTGCAAGGAAAAGTTATTCCAAATATAACAGAAAATATTTATTGGCTTGCCTACTGTTAATGATACTATAAGAATGTACAAAAATGGGAAAATAACAATGTACAAAATTGTACATAAAAATATCCCATTAAGTGCATTCTTTTGTTATACTCTAATCAAGGATTGGAGGTGACAAATGAGAAATCTGAAAGGAGAGTTGTTATGCTTGGATATACAAGGTATAAAACCTAATTATTCTGAACTGGGACGAATTTATGGGATGGATAGAAGAACGGTAAAAAAATATCATCTCAATGAACATAAAGAAGAGCCTAAAGCTAAAAGAGGTTCAAAATTAGATAAATATAAAGACGTTATAAAAGAAAAATTAAGTTTACCTGGAAGCAATAAAAAAGCTGTTTATATGTATATAAAAATGAATCTTGATGACGATGTAGGTTCTTATTCCAATTTTAGAAAATACATATTAAAACACCAAGATTATTTTCTTGAAAAGGATTCTAAAATTCACTTAAGGTTTGAAACTGAAATGGGCAAACAATTACAATTTGACTGGAAAGGACCAATTAAAATGACATCTAAAAACAACGAAGAATTTATCTTTTATATTTTTTCATCTACATTATGTGCGTCAAGATTTCATGTATTTATATATAGTAAATTTATGACTCTAGAATCAGTTGAAAGATGTCTTATTGAAACGTTTCAGTACATTAATGGTATTCCTAAAGAATGTCTTACTGACAATATGTCTAGTATAGTAAATTACTCTACTAAACAGTTTATTTCTGAATTCAAAGCCTTTTGTAAGGATATGGATACGATACCGAAAAGATGCAAAATAAACAGTCCTGAAACTAAAGGTAAAGATGAATCTTGTAATAGATTTATGAAATGGCTTATTCCATATAATAATGAATTTGAAGATGAAAATGAATTAATTAGTATTATAAAAAAGCTTAATAAACAGATCAATTTAGAAGTTAATCAAACTACTGGCATGCCACCAATTGGTCTATTTAGAAAAGAAAAAGAATACTTAAACCCGCTTCCTAAACAAGCGATAATTGAACAATATTTAGATACTATGACACCTGCTAAAGTATCTAATGGTTTGCTTGTTTATTATAAAGGTTCTCAGTATTCAGTTCCCAAAAAGTATATTAATCAAACTGTTAAACTCAAGGAAGTTGATAATAAACTTTTTATCTATTATAACAGAAATTTAATAGCTTCACACAATATTTCATCAAAAAAAATTAATTATGATGATAATCATTACATAGAAGCTTTAAAAAAGACAATGCCATATAGAGATGATAATGAAATTGAAACTATGGCTAAAAATAATTTAAATTTATTAGATAAATTAACAAAATAGAAAGAAGGTAATTAATAATGATGAAAAAATTTATTTTAGAAATTAAAATTAATGATTTTTTAGGCGATATTAAAGAGTATTGTGAAAATGCTATCGAATACTTATCTAACCCTTATACTAAATTCGATAAAGATGATGTGATTAAGGATTTATCATCTGTTTCAGACATAATAAAGTTCCTTAAAGAAATGACGGAAGAATTAGAAATGGAGTATGAAAATGAGCAATTATAATAAATTATTAAATAATTTTGAAAAACTTAAATTAAACAAATTTAAAGAGTTGATAGACTCATATATCAACTTAATAAATGACAAGAAGATAGATATAATTGACACTTTATATAAGCTTACTGAAGAAGAAATTAGAGTGAAAGAAGAAAAAGCAATTCATGGTTGTGTAAAAGTCGCTAACTTTCCCTTTTATAAAACATTAGAAGATTATGACTTTTCGTTCCAACCATCAGTTAATAAAGAAAAAGTTATAGAACTTAAAAATTTACGTTTTTTAGAAAAAAAAGAAAATATATTATTCATTGGCAGTCCGGGTGTGGGGAAAACACACCTTGCTACTGCTATTGGTATTGAAGCTGCTAAAAATAGACAAATAACCTATTTTATTAACTGCAATGATTTAATTAATAATTTAAAAAAAGCTTATAGTGAAAACAGATTAGAAGAAAGAATTAAATTTTATAATAAATATAAATTACTAATAATTGATGAGGTTGGCTTTTTGCCTATTGATAAAGAAGGCGCAAATATTTTATTTCAATTAATTAATAAACGTTATGAAAAAAAGTCAATTATTATGACATCAAATATTCCATTTAGTAAATGGTCTGAAACTTTCGGCGACCCAGTACTAGCTAATGCTATTCTTGATAGACTATTACATCATTGCCATGTTTTTAATATTAATGGAAAATCATATCGTACAAAAGATATTTTAGAAACTGATAATGATAATGATAATGATTAAACCAATACACAAAATAAGTATGTACATTTTTCATTCCCATTTTTGTACATACTTAAATTCCCATTTTTGTACATTTTAGTATTGACATTTACACCTACAATAAAGATACCAAAGAAAATATTAAATTATGGTATCGTGAAAAAGAAATTATTAAAGAAAAAGATACTTTTGATATTACTGGTTTAAGGTTATCCAATGAACAACGACAAAAATTAAAAGAACAAGGATACTACACTTATGATATTAGATGTGATTCATTTTCAGATGGTGATTATGTTTCAAATAAAGTTATTATAAATCATATTGGAACTTTAATAACTACCAAAGATTTGCATTTAAGCGATTCTGATTCTATTGAATTAAATAAAGCTATTAAGGACTGTGAAGAAAAACATATTGACCTTGATTTATTAATTGATACTGGAAAGGAATTGTAAATATGGAAGCACTAATAATAATTTTAATACTGATTTTACTTTTCATTTACTGTGCTTGTAAAACTTCAAGTTATTGTTCAAGAAAAGAAGAAAATCAAGAAAGGAAAAATAAAGATGAATAAATATCAAATTGAGATTGTAGAAACATTAAGCCGTGTTATTGATATTGAGGCTAATAGTTATGAAGATGCATTAGAAAAAGTTAAAGAAAAATATGATAATTCCGATATTATTTTAGACTGGGAAGATTTGGAAAATGTTGACTATAAAGAATATCCATATCCTAAAATAAAAGACGATTTCATATTACAGGTTGATTATGATAAAGATGATAACTCTGTAATAATTGGAACGGAAACATCATCAGGAGCAAAATATTATTGTTCTAATACAGAAGATTTAAAAAATAGCATTAATGAATACATTGATAATTATATAAATTATGATAACGAAAAAGAAATAAATTTTTAAAGAAAGGACTGATTATTATAAAAAATGAAGTAAATGTTATATGTTATGACACATTAATTAAATACCCTACTAGAGAAAAAGCCATTAAATTTTATTTTGAGTGTATGCAATGTAGCGAGGGTGCAGAAAGAGATAGATATGTAAATATTTATACGGATTTAGTTTCTACGAATAAGAAATTAGTACACGATCAAGACGATTATTTTTTCCCAGAGCCAACCTTTTATAGAGTTAAAAAATTTGTAAATAATCACGCAGAAATTATTGACGAATTACCTAAAAATATGACTTATAAAGAATATTTAAAATATAAAGAAAGCACTTATGAGAATAAAAAAGATATTGAAAAAGGCAGCATGGAATTGGGCTAAATTTTGGGGTACACATTACCGTATTTATTTGGCTGATAAAAAGAAAATAGCCACTATACTAGTGTATCATCATAAAATTTATATTTTGGATTACAACAATGATACTAGACAATAACCTGTCTTTTTTTTATGTCTTAATTTTATTTCTAGTAATAGGTGCAATAATATTTATAGTGTTAATACAGCCTAGACTTAATCAAAGAAAAGTAAAAAATAAAAATGAGTATGGCTCATCAAAGTTTGCTACCAAAAAAGAAATTGCTAAAACGTTTAAAAAAGAAAATATTTATAATATCAAAGAAGCTGGCTTTCCTGTTTATTTTGAAAATAAAAATAATCAGTTTGAATATGTTTACTTTGATAATATAAGTCCTCATTGGCTTTTAATTGGTAGTACTGGCTCTGGTAAATCAGCAACAGTTGTACTTTCAGAGTGTATAATGTTTGCTACTGCTAAAGAAAAAGAAAGCTTAATTATCACTGATCCTAAAGGCGAAATATTTTCTAAAACTTCTAGTATATTTAAAGATAATGGGTATGAAAATATTATTACTATTGATTTTAGAAATCCACATTTATCTACGCATATAAACATTATGCAACCGATTATCGACGAGTGGAAAATTCATTGTATATATGAAGAAAAGTTATTTTATTCTATCTGTTATTTATTTCATATTTTACAAATTGATTTTGAACAAATTATTGTAAATGAACAATATAAAAATAATATTAAAGTAACTTATAAACTAGATGACTATATCATTGAGTATATTTTAAATAACATTGATGCTATTAAAGATAAGCTAGAAAGTGAAGATTATTTTGATTTATTAAAAGAAAAAGTTGATTATGAATACAAATCTATTAATAACTCGGAGCTTTTAAATTATATAAAACAATATCAAAATCAAAGTTCTTCTAGTCAAGCTGAAGCGACTAGACTTATAAATAATTTAGCTGATTTAATATTCGCCGAAAAGGAAACAAAAGATCCTTTTTGGATAAACTCATCAAAAAACCTATTTAAAGGTATTGCTGGTATTTTTTTAGAGGATTACGAAAGTGGCTTAATACCAGAAAACAAGATAAATGTTTCTAGTATTAAAAAGTTTCAAAACTCCTCTTTATTAAAAGAAAATCAAATCTATTTACAGAGAAACTTAAATACTAGAGATTATGGTACTATTTCAAAAGATTATCTTACTTCTATTTTATCGGCGAGTGAAAATACATATAAATCAATTACAGCTGTCTTTGGCGAAAAAATGCAAATATTTGATGACCTTAATGTAGAAAATATTACTAGTTCTAGCGATTTTGAAATATCTTCTTTAGTTGATAAACCTAGCGTACTTTATATTATCGTCCCTGACGAGGATAAAAGCTATTATCAACTCGTTACTATCATTGTAGGTATTCTTTATAAGGAACTAACTAAAATCGCTAATATGCCCCATAATAACGGAAAATTACCACGTAAAATTGAGTGGATATTAGATGAGTTCGCAAACTGTCCACCGTTGAGTGATATTGAAACGATCGTGTCTGTTGCTAGATCAAGAAATATGCGTTTTCAATTCTTTATTCAGTCTTTTGCTCAACTAGACCAAGTTTATGGGAAAGAATCATCATCTATTATTCAAGATAATTCAGCACTCACTTATCTAAAAACAAACAGTATTGACTGTGCTGATGTTATTAGTCGTAAACTTGGTAAATCTACTATCGAAACCCAGTCAATAAGCCAAAGTACTGACACTTTTAAAGTAGGTGCTAATAAGACCACTTCTCTACTCGGTAGGGAACTTTTAACAGCTAATGAAATAATCGCTTTAAAATATAAAACTATTATTTTTCCAACTGTTTCTAATCCTATTTTTAGAGATACTTATTTATATAGTGATATATTTAAAAATTATAATTTTAATCCAATTACTAGACAAATAAAAATGATTAAGAAAAATACTCAAAATTATTATACGGTTGAACAAATGAGAGCCAACTATGAAAATCAAAATAATGAAGAAAATAATACTGATGACAATGATATTATGCCTATTGAAAATAATATATCTAATTTATCTACTGTTATATCCAATATTGAAGAATTTTTAAAAGTCAAAGCTAATAACAATAAAATCATTTTAGATAGAAAGATTAATATGTATGAAGAAAATAAAATACTAGAACAACTACTACCTATGATTAATATAGAAATTAAGACTGTAAGTGAAAGTAATAAAACAATTATTACTTTTTTTGATGCTGAAAAGTATCGTTATTATTTATAAAAATGAAAGGAGGAATTACTTATATGCCTAATGATGAAGTTATTGATTATTTAAAAAATATTACGGTCGGCGAATTTATATCTTTAATGGCTAATAATGATAAACCTAAAAATACTTCTACGGTTTATACTACTGATGAATTATTAGAACATTACCCAATGTTTAGTAGATTTACTTTAAACAAAGCTATTAAAGAACAAAAATTACCATACTATCGTGAGGGACATAAAATGTATTTTGAAAAGAAATTAGTCGATCAATGGATTAACGAACATACTTCTACTTATACCAAGAAAAATAAAGATAAATATAGGCTATAAGACAGAATTATGAGTGAAACAAAAAAATATCCATATACAGTAGAGCCTAATATAATTAAATTAGCTCCCAACTATTATAGAATATTGATAAAAAAAGGTAGTGGTAAAAATCAACAAGTATTTTCTGAATATGTATCAGGTAAAATTGGAGATGCTAGAGCTGTTAAAAGAAAGGGTTTTGCAGAGTTAGAAAATCAAAAAGCAAAAGAAAAGGATAAAGGAAAAATAACATTATTTGAATTTAGTAAAGAGTGGTTACAATTTTGTAGAGATACAGGATTAAGCCCTACAACTATAAATGGTTATAAAACTAGATTAAATAATTATATATTACCAGAACTAGGTGGCTATCCGTTAGAAAAAATAAATGCTTATGTTATTGATAAGCTATTTGTAGAATTAAAAAACCGTGATAAACAAACACCTAATTCAGATGGGGAAATAGAAAAATTATCCTCATCTTCTTTAAATGGTGCATACCGAGTTTTAAGAAATTTATTAAACAGAGCTGTTATATGGGATTATATCGAGTATAATCCTATTCATAAAGTAAAATGTCCATCAGCAAAACCTCGTAAAGAAAAAGAAACTTATAATAAAGAAGAATTATTTACTACAATTAAGTTATTATTAGACTACAATAAAAAATATGGTGGTATGTTTATTATTGACTGTTGTACTGGTTTAAGAAGATGTGAGTTAAATGGGCTTCATATTGAAAAAACAAGAAAGCATGATAAAGATATAGAATTAAACGTTGAGTTTGTTAATAAAGATGGCGAAAAATATATCGGTGGACTTGTGTTCGCTAGACACTCTGTTGTTTTTGACAAAGAGCTTAAAAAGGTTGTTGAAAGAGATATACCTAAAACCGAAAAAGGAAAACGTGGTATTCCAATACCCCCTATATGTGTTGAAGCAATACGTGAGTGTATAAAATATCGTGAAAAAGAAATCCAGTTATTAAGAAATAAATACGGTAAAGATTTAGAAATTGTCCCAAATTTATTTTTAGGAAAAACTGGAGGCTTAATGCACCCAGATACTTTGAGCCATAACTGGACTAAATTCAGAGAAAGAAATAAAGGGTTACTACCAAATAAAAATGTAACTCTTTATGGGTTACGTCATAGCTTTTGTACTTATATGAGAACTAATCCAGAAATTACTATAAATGAAATCATGAATTTAATGGGACATACAGACGAAAAAACAACCGATAATTATACCCACTCAAATAGAGAAATTGGCGATAAAATTATTGGAATGTGGGACGGTTTAGAGCTTTAAAATAAAGGGAATTAACTAAAGTTGATCAACTTTTTAGTTAGTTCCCACTTTTTTTGTTTTTTAGTACCCATTTTAGTACCCACTTTTGTTAAAATGAGTTAAAATGAGTAAAAATAGTTGATAGTAATTTAAAATTAAATTATAATTAATTTGTTAATACAAATAAACGAAAGACTTTGTTTTTCCTATGTTTATTGACTGTTTGTGTTTTATGGGTGTTAATAATAGTTGATAGGTATTTTGAAAACGCAGTTGACTTCTAAGGCGTGGGTCGCGAGTTCGAATCTCTCCGGGGACGCCATTTTTGAATTTAAAGGTCTTGATTTTCAAGGGCTTTTTTTGTGCTGTATTTTAGTAAATACTCCCAACAGTTTAAAGCATTTTTAAAAAAACTTGTATCTTTCAAATAAATTTCACAATAATTGGTTATGATATGTAATAGAAGGAGATGTATATGAAAAATATAAAGAAACACAAAAAGAAGATTTTAGTAGGAGTGTTGGTGGTGGCAATACTCACCTGTTTAGTGTTTAGTGGATATAAGTATTATGAACATTATCAAGATACAAGGTTTGAAAATAAGAACTGGATGAATAGACACGTGAGGCTAGAAGAAAATAATGAAGGTGTTTATGAAGTTAAGACTGATGAAGATATTGATATATTTAATTTAGTATATCAAGATGTTATTGAAAGTAAGATTGAAAACCTTAAGAGTTCTGGTGATTATTCACTTTCAAATCCACTTATTATTTATAATCCGTATGGTACTGGTTCACAATCATATTATGTTTATTTAGGTAAAGGATATGATGATTTAAGTTATAAGATCACAACTGATGGTTATGCAGATTATGAACATGATTTGGGAGATAAAGACGAATATCAATTAGTCGGCTTTATACCAAATGAGGTTAATACTTTAACTTTAAAATCTGGTGATGTAGAAGAAAAATTTGACATTACAACACCTGATATTCAAGAAGATGTTGATATTACATTAGAGGAGTTTGATGGTGATAGCGAGGCTGAACTAACTGATGGTTTATATACAGTACTTGGTCATGATAAAAACTATGAAGCTAATATCTATCTATACGACAATGCGGGAGTTTTAAGAAATGAACTTGTTTTAGATGATTATCGTGCGGATAGGATTATTTTTGATGATGATTATATGTATTATCCTTATAAGAGCCGTGGAATAATGAAGGTTAATTCTTTAGGTAAAATTGAAAAAATGTATGATCTTGGAAAGTATAGAATGCATCACGATATGGTTTTAGATGATAATAAATTAGTTATTTTAGTTGATGAGGTTGGTGCGGATACTAAAGAAGATGTTATTATTACATTGGATATAGATTCTGGTGAAGTTAAAGAAGTTGTCGATATGAAGGATTTATTACCTGAGTTATATGAAAAAGCAGTTTTGCCAGAGGACTATGAAACACTTGATTGGATTCATTTAAACTGTTTATCGCTTAAGGGCGACGATTTAATACTTAGTGCAAGAGAATTATCAACAATTGTTTATGTTTCTGATTATGAAACTAATCCTGAGGTAAAATATTTGATTACAGATGAAAGTATGCTTGAAGGAACTTCTTATGATAACTTACTATATGAGAAGATTGGCGATTTTGTCGATACGGCTGGGCAACATGCAGTTACTTATATTCCAGGAGAATCAGATGGTGAATATTATTTAATAATGTTTAATAATAATTATGGTTCTATTGTGACAAGGCCAGACTTTGAATGGACTAATTATCCTGGCGTAGGCACTTATGAAGAAGGAGAAACATCATATTTCTATATGTATAGAATTAATGAAGAAGATAAGACCTATGAATTAGTAGACAGTGTTGAAATTCCTTATTCTAGTATTGTAAGTAGTGTTCAATTTGTTGATGACAATTTAGTTGTTGGTAGTGGAATGGATAATTCATTTGGTGAATATGATGAAGATGGTGAACTAATTAAACAATTTAATTATGGTGCTAAAAAATATGCTTACAGAGTGTTTAAATATTCATTTGATAATTGGTTCAATTAAAGAGACTTACGAAAAATCGTAAGTCTTATTTTGTGTAGTCACATTTACTACATTTTATTGTATCTTTTTTCTCTACTAACATTTCACCACACTGTGGGCATTTTTCACCAACAGGCTTATCCCAGTAAGCAGTTTTACATTTTGGATAATTATTACATCCATAAAATACTTTTCCCCTTCTTGTGTTTTTTTCTATAATTTTACCATCACAATTTGGGCAGTCACAAATGACCTTTTCTTCTTTTGGTTCTTGTTTAATATATTTGCATTCTGGAAAATTACTACAAGCGACAAACTGTCCATATTTACCTTTTCTAATAACTAAAGGATGGCCACATTCTGGACACATTTCACCAGTTTTCTCGGCTTCTTTTTTTGGTAGTTTGTCAAAGGCTTCTTTAACGGCTGGTTCAAAAGCTTTGTAGAAATCTTCTAAGACTTTATACCATACTTCTTTACCTTCAGCTATTTTATCTAAATCTGTTTCCATATTGGCTGTGTATTTAACATTGATTATATGACTAAAACATTCTTGAAGTTTATCAGTTACTTCGAAACCGATGTCAGTTGGAACAAATTTACGGTCAACCAAATTAACATATCCTCTATTTTTAATATTATCAATGATAGTTGCATAAGTACTTGGTCTCCCAATTCCAAGTTCATCCATTTCTTTGATTAGTTTGGCTTCAGTGTATCTAGCTGGTGGTTCTGTAAAGTGCTGCTCCTTGGTAATGTCGTTTGAAACGATAACTTTTGAATTATAGGTATCAAAAGGTGGCAAAATTGCATCTTTGGTTTCTTCATAGTCTTTATATACTTTTAGGTAACCATCAAAAATAATTACTTGGCCTGTAGCTTTAAAGTTATAATCATTATTATTTAAAATAACAGTAGTTCCTTCAACTTTAGCTGGAGCCATAATGCTGGCTAAAGCACGGTAATAAATTAATCTATATAGTTTAAATTCATCATCAGTTAAATATGGTTTTACACTTTCTGGAGTTCTTTCGATACTAGTTGGTCTAATAGCTTCGTGAGCATCTTGAACATTTTCTGTTTTTTTGCTTACTTTAACTGGTCCGGTGTATTCTTTTCCATATTTATTTTCAATAAATTTATATGCTTCAGAGACAAATTCATTGGATAATCTAATAGAGTCTGTACGCATATAAGTAATTAGTCCGACTGTTTCATCGGCTAAGTCAATACCTTCATATAGTTTTTGGGCTACACTCATGGTTTTTCTAGATGAAAATCTTAAACGATTAGAGGCAGCTTGCTGAAGGGTGCTGGTCGTAAATGGTGGTTTTGATTGTTTGTTTTTTTGTTTTTTGTCAACACTTTCAATTTCAAAAGCTTTAGTTAATTTATCTAAGATATCATTTGCTTCGCTTTCACTTTTGATTTCGATTTTTTTATGATTATAAGCGAAAAGATTAGCTTCAAAATCATTGAATTCGGCTTTGATTGTCCAGTATTCTTCTGGATTAAAGGCATTTATTTCACGCTCTTTATCGACAATTAGTTTTAAAGCAACACTTTGAACGCGGCCAGCTGATGAACCATCTGTTTTAGATTGGATTAATTTACTTAATCTAAAACCAATTATTCTATCTAGGATTCTTCTTGTTTCTTGGCTATTGACTAAGTTTTGGTCAATTTTACCTTCGTGTTTCATAGCCTCTAAAATAGCATTCTTGGTAATTTCGTTGAATGTTACTCTACTATATGGTTTATCTTTTAAGCCTAGGCAGTCATAAAGGTGCCAGGCAATCGCTTCCCCTTCTCTATCGTGATCGGTTGCGAGATATACTTTATCAGATTTTTTTGCTTCTTTTTTTAACTCATCGATAACACTTTTTTTACCTTTAATTGTCTTATAATCTGGTTTAAAATGATTTTCAATGTCGACACCTAAGCCATATTTTCCTTTAGTAGATAGGTCTCTAATATGGCCTTTACTTGATGATACAACATAATCTTTACCTAAATATTTACTAATTGATTTTACTTTTGTGGGTGACTCCACAATAACTAAATTTTTACCCATAATTCACTTCCTTTTTGAACTAATATAACTTATACACTAGTTTTAATTTTATGTCAAATACTTTTTAAATTTCTTGATTTTTTTTGAAGAAAAAAAGAAACGTTTTAAATTATATAATAATTTTTATACGTTTCTAATTTGAGCGTAATGCTTCTAGTTTTTTTTATGTAGCTTAATTTTCTTATTTTCTTTATTCAAAACTGTCCAGTACTAAGCAAGTTGAAATGCATTTCCTTGACTTCCATCTCCTCCTGTAATTTGTACATTTGTGTTTAGATATAAGACTGGTCGAACATCATCAATTGTGTCAACAGAGCGACTAGCACCAAGAATATTACCATAGGGAATTAAATGGTTAACAATGTTAATAGTATCAGCATTAGGGGTCTGTAATTTTTCCGTTAACCCACTAAATAAATAATTACTATTTTTACAACTACTACTATAAGAATAAAGGGCGGTTGATAAACAACTACTTCCTGATGCATAGCCATAATCACTTGGATACATTAAGCCTATATACTGTGTTGTACTTGTTGGATTTCCACTATATACTGTGTTACTTCTTTCGGCATTATAATACCCGCTTGCTGTTAATGAATAATAATTGCTATTGGTTGATCCACCTAAATAATATGTTTCTTCTGATATCATCTTTTTATATGTTTCATTTATACCATTATAGTATTCGCCATTCAAATAACTTTTTAATGATGCATTATTCCAATTGTTACTATTATTTGATGCCCATTGCATCTTTCCTATACTCTCATTTCTAATTATCTTTATCTTTCCATCTATTACTCCTAATATTCGCCATAACTCATTATTAAAGCTAACATAGTTGTTAGGACTTTTGCCGTAATATCTAATATCACCATGTTCATCTTCATATAGTTCATTAGTGTTTGTTGATACTAAATCTTCTATTACATCTAACGCTGGTTTGGCTGTGCATGTTTTATAAAGCTCGTCGATTGCTCCTTGAACATTATTTGATTCTAACCCACATGATGATAAGAAGACGTGTTCACTTACTTTGCTTTATAAATTATCACTTATTTTTGATAAAAAGTTGGATGATTTTTTAATTGACAATCAAAAATGATTGTCTTTTTATTTACAGTGGTGTTACAATATGGAGTAAGAGGTGTCTTATGACAGAAAAAGAATTACTTATTTTTGAGATGATTGATGAGGGGTATAGTTTGAATGAGATGGCTAATTTTTTGAGATTAAGTGCTAGACAGGTTCATCAAAAAATTCAAAAACTGATTAGTGAAGGCTATTTTATATCCCCTATTTTTTATGACGATGGGAATATTAGATATGGTTTTGAGGAAGATTGTAAAAAACATACTTTGAATTTATCTATTAATGATAGTCATAAATTTAAGGCTTTGGTTATTTCTGATATGCATGTTGGAAATTCTTTAGAAAATATTGGATATTTGTACAAGGTATATGATTATGCGAGAGATAATGATATTCATATTATTTTAAATTGTGGTGATTTGATTGATGGAAATTTTACTAGAGGCGAGCAATTAATTAGTGATATTGATAAACAAATAAACATGGTTATCAAAAATTATCCTTATGACAAGCATATTTTAAATCTTATTTGTTATGGTAATCATGATTATAGTGCTTATGAAAGTGGTCGAGATATTGCGGTAGGTTTAAATCAAAGGAGACATGATTTAATAAATGGTGGTTATGGATTTTCTTTGATAAATGTACTGAGAGATCAATTTGTATTATGTCATCCTCTAGGTGATGGTAATTTTAAAAAGATACCTAATAAACTTATTTTAGAGGGACATCATCATAAACCAATGTTTAGAATTGAGAGAAACAATTATGTAGTAAGCATTCCACCTCTTAGTGATTTATGTTTTGGCGGGGCTGATAATCCTGGAATGATAGATATGCGGCTTTCATTTTGTTCAGGGTTTATTCATATGGGATATTTTAAATTGATTAATTTAAAGCAGATTCCTAAGGTTTATAATGAAATGAGTATAGAGTTTTTTTTAAAGCATAAAATTATTGATGAAAAAAGTTTAATTTTGAAGTAAGGAGTTTTATATGTTGATATATGACAAGGAATTTATTGATAAGATTAATAGTGAAAAGACACTTGGGGAGATAGCTAAAGAATTAAACATTCCGGTGTCTTTAGTTCATGAAAGAGTTATGGGGCTTAAGAATAAGGGGTTTATATTAAAAAGAAAAATTTATGATAATGGAAAAATCCGTTATGATATTTGCAAGCATCCTATGAATAATTCTTGCACTGCTGATATAAAGTTATGCGATAAAAGTAAGTTTTCAGCTATGCTTATAAGTGATTTACATTTTGGAAATGAATTTCAATCTCTTGATTATTTGGAAAAAGTATATGATTATGTAAGAAATAATGGCATTAATATAATTATTAATTGTGGAGATTTAATTGATGGAGCTTTTAGTAAGGGTAATCAAATTATTAAAAATCCTTTAGACCAACTTAATTATTTAATTAGTAAACACCCTTTTGATGAGAGAATTTTGAATTTAATTTGTTTAGGTAATCACGATTTTTCGTTATACAAAAGTGGTGTTGATATGAAAAAGGCTTTAGAAGATGCGAGGTTTGATTTAATACCGCTTGGCTTTGGAATTGGTATTTTAAATTTTGATGGTGAACAAATTTTTTTAAAGCATTACATTTCGGATTATAGTTTTTTGCCAATTAACGGAAAGCTAGTATTAGAGGGTCACAAACATAAGATGGCCTTAATGAACAGTGATAAGGGCTTTTTAGTAGATATTCCTACTTTGAGTAATTTGGTACTTGGAAAGTATGAATTTCCAGGAGCAATTAGAATGGATTTATTTTTTGATAATGATGGTTATATTTCTTCTGGTCATTTTGAACAGTTTATAATTAATAAAAGACTTTATACAGTAAATGAATCAATACTTGATTTAAGTTATTTGGATCATGATTATGTTTTTGAAGATGATGTTAGACCAAAGATAAAAAGTTTAAACCAAAGTTCAAGTCAGATAGATAAATTTAACCGTAAATGGAGGCGTTAAAAAAGAATTCTTTTGAATTCTTTTAATATTTGCCGCATTTACTGCCCCATGAGTCGACAAGTTCATTATTTCTATATATTTTGAGTAGTTCACAAGTGTTTGGACAACGATGGCATTCATAGGCTTTGGTTTGAAATTTTAAGTTTTTCATTTCTAGAGAGTAAGTATTGCCAGTTTTATTTTTTTTAGCTAAAACAGCAATTCCAATAGCTCCCATTAAATGACTATTTTCATCGACGATAATATCTTCTCCTAGTATTTCTTTAAAATATTTAACTACGCCCTTATTTTTAGATACTCCACCTTGAAATATTATTGGACCGACGATTTTTTTGCCTTTACCAACATTATTTAGGTAATTTAAAACGACACTTTTACATAAACCAGCAATAATATCTTCTTTAGGATAGCCGACTTGGGCTTTATGAACTAAATCTGATTCGGCAAAGACAGTACATCTAGCAGCTATTTTAACTGGATTTTTAGATTTTAAAGCATAGTCACCAAATTTTTCAACATCAATGCCTAATCTTTTAGCTTGACTTGATAAAAAGGAACCTGTGCCGGCTGCACATAATGTATTCATGGCATAATTAGTGATTATGCCATTTTTAATTAAAATTATTTTAGAGTCTTGGCCACCAATTTCTAAAATTGTTCTGATGTTTGGATAAAAAGTTAGTGTTCCTATAGCATGAGCAGTGATTTCGTTTTTAACAACTGATGCTTTGAGCATTAATCCGATTAACTTTCTTGCACTTCCTGTTGTTCCAATACCTTTAACTTGATAGTTTTTTGGTAAGTCTTTTTTTAAAATTCCTAAAAGTTTTTTTACGGCTTTTGTGGGATTTCCTTCAGTCCATATATATGCTTTAGTAATTATATTATTATTTTCATCAATGATTACTCCTTTAGTAGAAATAGAGCCAATATCGACTCCGAGATAACAATCTTTCATTTTTCTTTCCTCATTTCTAACATGTCATAAAAGGCTTCTAATCTAGTTTCGACACCGGTTTTAGAGGTTGCGGAGTCGAAGCTAAAAAATAAAATTGGTTTTTGGTACTGATTAGCTATTTTACTGATGATGGGCATGGCTCCTATTTCAGGGGTACAAAATGATGATTTGATGTGAATTATACCATCATAATCATTTTCACAAAGATACTTACATCTTGCAATATTATCGCTTGCATCAGCCCCCAAAGAATAGTGAAAATAGTCTTTTGCATATTTTTTGTATTTTTTATATTCCTTTGCTTTTTCAAGTAAAAGATAGTAAACATTTGTGAATCTTTTAATTTCAATATTATGTTTGGCTAATGATTTTTCTAGATAATAATTAGAAAATGGTTCCATTATGGTATAGAGCTCCCCTATTATGCCTATTTTTAATCTATTATCTGGCTTATGAGTTTTTAGCTTATGAAATTTTTTTAAGTATTTTTTATATGTTTTATAAAGATGTCGATAGTTTTTAGTATGACTAAATTCAATTAACATTTCTTCTTTTAAAGCTTCGAATGAGCCTTCTATTTGTTCAAAGCCAATGTTTTCTCTAATATAGTCATCAATAGTGTCCATATATTTAACCATTTTTATGGTTATAAAACTATAATAGATAGTTTTTATTTTAGAATATTTGGGGTTTATTTGTTTTAAAAGTTTATTTATTCTTTTTATATTTGTCTCACCTTCGGTTACAAGATTAATCACTTTACAGTTATAACCTAAATCTTTTAATGTTTTTTCTTGAAGTTCTGCATAATATCCATATCTACATCCTCCACCCATTTGTATTAAAACTTCTGCACCTTTTTCTAAACATTCTATCATAGTCCCTAAAGTATATTTGAATGGTGTACAAACAAATTCTGGAGAATATTTTGTACCTAATTCTATGGTTCTTGAAGTTATTTGAGGGGCTTTAATTATCCTATCATTTGGATAGATATGAGAAAGTAAATATGTGGCTGGAATATGATAATCGCCCATTTGGGGAAAGGCAATTTTAGTCATTTAACCTACCTCCTAACATGTCTAAAAAACTTTCTAATCTTGTTTCTAGACCGGTAAATGATGAATTATCATCAATGACAAGGTTTAGATAAGGTATATTTATTTTACGCATGGCAAGTTCGTTGGCTAAAGAATCTGGCGCACATGGAAATGAAGATATAAATATGACACCACTTATTTGCTTTTGACAATATGCGATGGCACCCAGATTATCTTTACTATATTTAAAATAAAGGTCTTTGGATATTTCTTTACTTAAATGATTAGTTATTTTAGGATTAAATTTATCAGAATATATTATTTCTATTTTGTTTTTTATTAAATATTTAATAATGTCTTTACCAATTAATTCATCATAGACATTGTAAGGGTGACCAACTATAAGAATTTTGGTTTTTTTTAGTTTTAATTTATTTTGATTAATTTGATGATTTTTTTTAATACGTTTTTTTTCTTTAATAATGGCATATTTATAGGCTTTTTTTATTTGAGAATGTTTTTTGTTGAAAGTTTTACCCATTAAAAATAGTCCTTTTTTTAAAGTTTGTCCCTTTTCTAGGTCGATGTTATAGTGAAGCAGATTTACGTCAAATAAATTTTTCACAATATCGTATGCAGCCCAAAAGTTAGTACATGTTTGATTATTATTTTTAAAGTTACTAATTCTAGGGACTAAAATATAGTCACATTTATCTTTTAAATAATCAATATGGCCTAAATAATTCTTTAGTGAAAGGCACATTTCACTATTTGATACTTTTAGACCTTTGTCCATAATTTCTCTATTAGTTACAGGGCTTATTATGTATTTGATATTTAAAGCGTCAAAAAAATCGGTCCAAATATCTTTATAATAGTAATAAAACAGACTACGGGGAATACCGACTGTTTTCATGTTATCACCACTAAAAATATATTATGTTTTTTTTATTTTTATGAATAATTATTTGAATTTTACAAATTATATTAAAAGGAGGTTGTTATAAAAATGCAGAAAATTAATTGTACAGTTTACGATTGTCGCCACTGTGATGTTATGAATGACGAGTGCAAATTAAAGCAGATTAAAGTGGCGTGCTGCCAAGGTAAAAATGAAAAAGAATCTACAATGTGTGATAGTTATGCGAAAACTGACTTAGATTAAATAATTTTTTTATTACACTTACTTAAAATGAGTGTAATATTTTTTGTGTAAATTTTATAAAAAATATATATGCTTTGGCATTTATTTGGTATAATTAGATGTGTTAGGAGGCGGTTTTGTGCGTATTAAGTTACTTTCAAATGTAGAATTTTTAGAGTTTACAAAACAATTTAAACCTAGTTCTATTTATCAAACACCTTATTATGCTTTTACGATGCATGAAGAAAATTATGATTCAATGTTTGTAGGACTTATAGAGGGAAATGTTTTAAAAGCAGCTTCTTTAATTTTAGTTTATAAGATTAATGGTTTTAAATATGCTTTAGCGCCTAGAGGTTTTTTGATTGATTATAATGATGAAAAATTAGTAGCTACTTTTACTAAATTGATTAAGAAATTTTTAGGAAAAAAAGATATTGTGGCTATTAAAGTAAATCCAATGATTATTAAAAATGTATATAATAGTTTAGGTCATACAATTAATTATAATGAGCTATATGATAAAACATTTAACTATATGAAGAAACTTGGTTATTTTCATCTTGGTTATAACAATTATTTTGAAGCTTTAAAGCCTAGATTTGAAGCTTATATTAATTTGGATTTAGATTATATTAAATTATTTGGAAATATTGAGAAGAGTTGCCGTAACAAGATTAGAAAAGCTGTTCGCGATGGTATTAAAGTTTACCATGGTTCTAGTGACGATTTAAAGTACTTATATGAGCAGACAAAAAATGATTATCCGAGAGATTTGAATTATTTTAAAAATTTGTATAAGTTTTTTGGGAAAGATGATTTAATTGATTTTTATTATAGTAAATTAGATACGACAGATTACTTACAATATACTCAAAATATGTATAATAAATATTCATTTAGAAGTTCTGAGCTTAGTAAAGCTTTAATTTCACAAAAAGGTAATTCGGATAAAATTGTGAGTGAAAAATTGGAAGTTGATAAAAATGTAGTTAAATATCGTAACCAATTAGCAGAAGCTACTGAATATTTAAAAAAATTTCCAAATGGAATTATTACATCTTCAGCTTTAGTAATTAAATGGCAAGATGCGGTTTATTTGGTTATTGATGGCTATGATAAGAAATATAGACAATTTGGAGCAAAACAATTAATGATTTGGAAATTAATGGGAAGATATGCGAAGCTTGGTTTTAAAAAGTTTTATTTAGGCGGGGTTGCTAATATAAATAAAACTAATAATAAATATAAGGGACTTAATGAGTTTAAACTTAATTTTCATTCAAATGTGATTGAATATGTTGGTGACTTTGAACTTATTACTAATTCGCCACTTTACTTTGTTTATAAGAATTCTTTTGGAATTACAGGGATATTTGGTTCAAAAAAATAAAACGATAATTATGAAAAAATTATCGTTTTTACATGTCTACATTGTGGTAAACGTGCTGTACATCTTCAACTTCGTCTAACATATTTAACATTTTTTCGAAAGTTTCCTTGTCTTCACCTTCTAGGGTTACTTTTTCTTTTGGAAGCATAGTTATTTCATCAAGGTCATATTCGACATTTGGAAGTTTAGCACTAATGGCTTCTTTGATATTATTTAAGTCATTAGGTGCGCCATAAACTACTACTTCGTTATTTTCAGTTTCAATATCTATGATATCTAATCCAGCTTCTAATAACGCATCTAGTGTTTCTTCTTCAGTTAGGCCTTTGAAACTAACAATGCATAAATGGTCATACATGTAACTTACACTACCTTGAGCGCCCATTTTAACATGACATTTGTTGATGACAGCTCTGATACTACTAACACTACGGTTGACATTATCTGTCAGGCAACTAACAATTGCTGTTGACCCAGATGGTCCAAATATTTCATAGTTTGTAGATGTATAAGTTTCATCAGCACCACTATTTACTTTTTCAATAGCTCTATTTACAATGTCATTTGGTACTTGCTCCTTTTTAGCTTTTTCGACTAATCTTTTTAAGGTTGGATTACCTTCTAATTCAGTACCACCATTTTTAGCGGCTTGATATATTTCTCTTGCGTACATTGAATACAATTTTGCTTTAGCCGCACCAGTTTTTTGAATGCTGGCTTTTCTTACTTCATATGCTCTTCCCATATTAAACTTCCTTTCTGTGCTTTTTTTAAAGCGTCTTTAGCTGCGGCTTGTTCAGCCGACTTTTTACTATGTGATGTTCCTTTACCATACACAATACCATCGATGATGACTACAACGGTGAATTTTTTATTATGTGATGGTCCTTCTTCACTTATCAATTTATATTCCAAACTTTTTTTATCTGTTTGGACTGATTCTTGCAAGATTGACTTATAGTCATCAAAGAAGTCAATTTCATGATTTTCAATGAGTGGAACAATATAGTTTATGAAAAATTCTTTAGTTTTGGTTAAACCTTGGTCCAAATAAAGGGCGCCTAAAAATGATTCAAAAATATCAGAAACAATGGTTTTTCGATATTTTCCTCCATTTTCTTCTTCTCCTTTTCCAAGTTTTAAATATTCGTTTAAACCTAATTTAATTGAATATTCGTAGTTGGCTGTTTCACAAACATAATGAGCTCTTATTTTGGTCATTTCACCTTCATCATATTTGTTACTTTGATAAAGATATTCACTCATTAAAAGTTCTAGGACAGCATCACCTAGAAATTCTAATCTTTCATAGCTTTTAACACCGTGCTCATTTGAATATGAGGTGTGAGAAAAAGCTGTTTCGTATAATGTAATATCATTTGGTTTTATTTTGAATTTTTTTAACAGTTCCACTTTGAATCACCTTCATTATTATAACATTTATTTGTTTGATTTAAAAGTTTTTTCTCTTTTTAACTGTTTTTACGAGATGTCAAATTTTTTGATAGCTGGTATTTACCTTTTACTTTTATGATATTTTTTAGTATAATGATTAATGAGAGTATATGAAAAGAGTTTTGATAAAATTAATTAAAATATATCAAAGTATTCCAGGCCCATGGCATAATTATTGTCGTCATATTCCAACGTGCTCTAATTATGCAATTGAGGCGATTGAAACTTATGGTGCTTTTAAAGGTGGAATTATGGCCTTTAAAAGGATTATTAGATGTAATCCATTTGGGACTAGTGGATATGACCCAGTGATTAAGGAGGATAGACATGAGAAAAATTTGTAGTATATTTGTTTTATTTGTTTTAGTATTTAGTTTGACTGGTTGTTTGAAAAGGGATAATATGGAAGATATTACTATTTATACTACTAATTATCCAACGGAGTATATTACTAAAAGATTATATGATGAGTTTAGTGATGTTTTGAGTATTTATCCTGATGGAGTTAATATTAATACTTATAAATTAACGAATAAGCAATTAGAAGATTATAGTAATTCTGATTTATTTATATTTAATGGTCTTAGTAATGAAAAAGATTATGTAGAACCGATGAGAGAGATTAATAAAGATTTAAAGATTATTGATACGACTTTATCTATGGAATATAATGATAGTATTGAGGAGTTATGGTTAGACCCTTCTAATTTCTTGATGATGGCGCAGAATGTAAAAACTGGTTTTAGTGAATATATTGATAGTTACTATTTAACAAATAATATTGAAGAAAAGTACGAAGAATTAAAGATTGAGGCTTCTAATTTAGATGCGAAGATTAAGGATACTGTTTCTAATGGTAACAGTACAGCTATTGTAGCATCTGATAATATGTTTAAATATTTAGAAAAATATGGTGTTACTGTATATTCTTTAGATGAAGATAATTCTGATGTTAATGCAGTTTATAATGAAGCTTTAAAAATGGTTAATTCTGGAGCTATTAAATACATATTTGTCAAAGGTAATGAAGAATACAATTCGACAGTTCAAAAGTTAATTCAAAATACAAATGTGACTGTTCAAAATTGGCACACTCTTTCTAATTTAACAGAGACTGAAAGAAGTGATAATGAAGATTATTTTACTCTTATGAATTCTAATTTGGAATTACTCAAAAATGAATTATATAAATAGCGAGCTTGATGATTAGCTCGCTTTTAATTTTTTCTTTTTTAAAATGATAATTACTACTAATAAAATTGTACTGATAATTGCTACAACGGGAATGGTTTCCTGTTTGATGAAATTTGAAATATTAAAGTTTAAATTTTCTTTTAATGTGATATTTTGAGTATCTAATAGTTTATCATTATAGTATATTTTTAAAGTTCCTAAGGTGTCACCCTTCTTATCAAATGGGGTGATTTCGTCTTTACCTTTATATACATATTTAATATCATTTTTATTATAATCATTTTCTAAATATATGGTTATATCTTTAGATGGGTATAGTTTTAAAGTATCATTATTTGTATATTTTGCTTTAATAGTTTTAAATGATTTATTTTTGTCTACTACTTTTTGGTTACTATAGTTATTTATAAAATAATCATATATTGTTTTGGCGTCTTCAATATGATGAGGGGCTTTTTTATCATATAGTGCACCAGTAGTTACAAGCATATAATTTACATTATTTGCTTTAGCAATAGTGGCTAGGCATAAACCTGCGTCAGTTGTTGTGCCAGTTTTTCCACCTAATATATATGGAATGTCTATTTCAAATTTTTTTGCATTGCTTTGAATAGTACTTTTGAATTTTATTTTGCCATCTGATGAAGTATATTCCTTAGTAGTAATAATTGTTTTGAAATCTTTGTTTTTTAAGGCTTCTTTAAAAATTATAGATAATTCTCTTGCGGTTGAGTAATTATTTTCATCGTCTAGGCCAATAACAGTTGAAAAATTTGTCTGTTTTAGATTTAGTTCTTTTACTTTTTCATTCATTTTTTGAATGAATTTTTCTTCACTACCGGCAACATTTCTAGCCAAAGCTTTGGCCGCATCAGCTCCGGAGGGCAATAAAAGTCCATATAATAAATCTTTATAAGTAACAATTTCACCTTTAGTAAAGCCTGCAGTAACAGCGTTGGCTTCGATTAATCCTTCAAAGTCATTATTTATTAAAATTATTTGTTTATTTAAGTCTTGAATGTTTTCTAAAGTTATTAAGGCGGTCATTATTTTTGTTAAACTGGCAATGGGTACTTTTTCATCAGCGTTTTTTTCGTATAACACTTCGCCGTTATCTAGGTTATATAAAATGGCAGTTTTAGAACTGATATTTAGGTCTAAAGCGTTTACTTTAACTGTAAATACTATAAATATTAAAATTAGGGTTAATAGCTTTTTCATGATTTCCTCCAAGTTTTATTTTTTTATGGCAATACCTCCATAAGGTGTGAGGTGATTTGGTCTAGATTGATTTAAAGTATAAACTTTAGAGTGACTTTGATATTCGTTTGGTACATGTATCTCTTGGTCTATACCTACTCTACTTACGGTGATTAAGATTTGGTTATTTTCATCTATTCTTTCAAAGGTAAAATATTTGTCGTTAATTTCTTTGATGTTAATGTCAGCATTTCTTAGGAATTCTTCTATTTTTCTAACGTTTCCAGCATTTTGAAATATTTTTAGAATTTGCATATCATGATTTTCTTTAGGAAATGGTTTTCTATTAGATAAATTCCCCATACCTTCAAGGCCTATTTCATCTCCATAGAAAATTGATAAAATACCTGGAAAAAAGGTTAAAGTAAATATGTAAGGTGCGAGCATTTGTTTACCACTATTATATTGTTCTTTAGATAAGTGATAGTTTTTACACCATGTATAATCGCTATTGTTTAAATTCCAACCCCATTCGCCATTTCTTTGAAATTCATCACAGGCAAATAAGTTGATGGCTCTTGTTATATCGTGAGTTGAGGTGAAGTTCATTAGAGTTTTAATAGTATCTTCGGGATATTCATTTAATATTTCTTTTAATGTTTCTTTTAATTTATCAACATCACCATATTTAAAATATCTAAGCAAAGCGTCAATAAAAAGATAATTCATGACGGTATCCATTTCTTTTCCTGATGAGATGTATTCTCTATTCATTCTCATGGGGTTTTTCCAAACTTCACCAATTATAAATCCATCTTCTTTATTTCGTTTCACAGCGGTTCTGATATGTTTAATGAAATCATCATTCAATTCATCAGCAACATCTAATCTAAGGCCATCAATGCCTAGATTAAACCATTGATCAATGATTCCACCATTACCTGTAATATAATCAATCCATTCTCTAGCGTATCCGTCACATTCTGGGAGATTTTTCATTCCCCACCAGTAATCATATTTGATTTGTCCATTTTCTTCGTGTTTGCGAAAAAACGGACTATAAATTGAGTCTTTTGATTGATAGGCTCCTACATTATCGTATGTTCCATATTCATTAAAGTATTTACTATCATTTCCTGTATGATTAAAGACGGCATCTAAGACAATTTTCATATCTAAAGTGTGTGCTTTTTCACATAGTTTTTTTAAATCTTCATTTGTTCCTGCATATGGATCGACTGTTTCATAGTCAGCGGCATCATATCTATGATTAGACTGACTTTGAACAATAGGACTTATATATATTATATCTACACCTAATGATTTTAAATATTCTAATTTGTTTTCAATACCTTTTAAATCACCACCGTAAAAGTCATTATTCCAAATACCTGTACTGTCCGGTCCTATTTGCATTTCTTCATTCCAAGATTCATGAATGTTTCTTCTAGGCATATCTTTTAGTGGTTCTATACTACCTCGATTAAAACGGTCTAAAAATACATGATACATGACTTTGCCTTTAGCCCACTCAGGCACATCAAAGTTTACTGATAGTTTCCATTTTTCATCTTCGCTTATCATTTGATTGTTTTCTTTATTTTTATGTTTTAAATATATAAAATTACCGTTTGCCTTACATGAAAAATAATAATGATATATGGCTTTTGTTTCAATAAAAGTTACTGCTTTAAAATAAGCCATTTCTTCATCTTTATCAAAGTAAGTCATATTTATTTCTTTTTTATTTTTTCCATCTTCTAAAATAAATTTAACATCTTCTATCCAACCTAATTTCATTGGTATTTGGATAGTTATTTGGTATAAATTACCTTCTTCAGATTTTTTTAGTGGTCTAAAGTCCACTTTAAATTTGTTTACTGCTTTCATAAAATACTCCCTATAATTTTATTATATTACATTTTTGTAAAAATACCTATATATAAAAGAAAAAACAATAATTTCACATATTATTGTTTTTAGTTATTCGATTGTGTATTATCGGAGTTCTCCGATAATACACATTATCGTAGATTTTTAGTTATCGGAGAAAATGAAAGAAATCCTTATGATTAAAGGGTTTCTTTTTGACTTTTCTCCGATAACAATTATAATAGTTTCCGCTGGCAAAGTGTCAGTAAGGAAGGAGTGTGTATATGAATACACAAGATTTTAAAATTTATATTAAAAATATTAGGAAGGAGGCATTAGAAATTGGATATTCTATTAAAACGATGGATGGATATTTAGTGATATGGAATAAATTCATTAAATGGAAAAATGAAATTCATTTTGTATATGATGAAAAAGAATACTCTAAATTTTTGTTTGATTATTATCATTTTGATGTTAGTAAATTTACTAATAAATCTAAGTCTAGACATCAACAATTAATGAGATCAAAAAGAATACTAGATAATTTTGATAGTTATAAAATACATATACTTAAAAGAAGCTTGCCTAAAGCATTATATTCTAATTATCCTAGTAATTGGAATATAATTTTAGATGGTTATTTAAATTATTTAAAAAATGTAAGACAAAATAGCGATAACAGTATTAAAATCAAAGGAGATTATTTAGTTCATTTGCTATCTTATTTTTATCAAAATAAAATAAATGATTTAAAACAATTATCTAAATTAGATATTACAAATTTTATAAATAAAGTGGTAGAAAAAGGTAATATTTCCAAAAGAAGAAACTTCTATGTTCTAGGTGACTTTTTAAAATATTTATTTATAGAAAATATTCTACTTGAAGATTTATCTGTTTATGTTCCAAGAATTAATCGAAGAAAGAAAAGAAAACTACCAACTTATTTAAAACAAGAAAATATGGAAAAGTTGCTTGAAAGCATTCCGAAATTAAAAAAGGTTGATATCAGAAATTATGCCATCATCTTACTTGCCGCAAGACTGGGACTTAGACTAAGTGATATTTTAAATATTAAACTAAAAGATATTGATTGGAAAAATAAAAAAATAAATATTATACAGCCTAAAACTAATAACTTAAATATACTCCCTTTATCTAAAGAGGTTTGGTGGGCCATTATTGATTATATTAATAAAGCTAGGCCTAAATGTAATAATGAATACTTGTTCATCAAAATGCATTATCCGTTTGAAAAAATGGAACAATTTACTGATTTTAATAAATATTTTGATAAGTGTGATTTTAAGCAAAAAGATACAAAAAAAGGAATTCATAATCTAAGACATTCCCTCGCAACCAATCTATTAGATAATGATATTCCTATTCACATTATTTCATCAGTCTTAGGTCATACATCTACTGACACCACCTCTAATACATATTTAAAGATTGACCTTAAAAATCTTAAAAAAGTATGTTTGGAGGTAAATGAATAATGCGAAAATATAATACCATATTTGATGAATTTATTCAATTCAAACATTTTTTAGGATATAAATATAAAACAGATGAAATAATTATTAATGAAATAAAAACTTATCTAATAAAAAATAATATTACTAAAATAACTAAAGAAGTTACCGAAGATTATGCGAGGTTAAATCCTAATTTATCTTCTAATACAATAGCCAGAAATATGGGAGTATTTAGAGAATTTTGTAATTTTTTAAAATATCAAAAAGATATAGATTGTTATCAAATACCAAACAAAATATATCCACAAAACCATAATAATTTTATTCCTTATGTATTTTCTTATAAAGAGATAAAACTAATTTATTCTAACTTAAACGAACCACTAAAAGATTATCATTATAGTTACTATAAGCAAATGGTTTATCCTTTAGTTATTAAAATACTTTATCAAACTGGCATGCGTATTGGAGAAATTTTAAATATTAAGCTTGAAGATTATAATTATGAATTATCTGTATTTAAACTTACTAATACAAAAAATAATGAAGAAAAATATGTAGCTATTTCTGATAAATTAAATGAAGAAATCAATAAATTTGTAACTAAATTTTTCTATAATAAATCTAATAGTGAATATATTTTTAAAATGCATGGTGATTCAGCTACAAAATATTTTAAAAAAGTATTAAAATTCTCTAATATTAAAATAACTGATAAAGGACCAAGATTACATGATTTAAGACACACGTTTGTAGTTCATAATATTGATAAAGCTATTAAACAAAATAGAAATGTAAATCAAATATTACCTATACTAAAAACTCAGCTTGGGCATACAAGCTTATCTTCTCTTGCTTATTATTTTCATATTAATAAAGATATATTAGGGACAGTTAATAAAATATCAGAGGAAGAACTAGGTTATCTAATACCAAGTATAGGTGAAAATAGTGAATAAAGATTTCTCATATTATTTATCAAAGTTTTTAAAAGATTATTTAATTGTTGAAAGAAATATGTCATTACATACTGTTCGTTCCTATAAAAAAATATTTCAAACACTTATAGATTATTTAGTAAACATTAAAAATTTTAAGTTACAAAATATCACATTTGAAAATATAACTAGAGAAATAATAACAGAATTTTTAAACTATTTAGAAAATGACAAAAAAAATAGTACTAGAACACGAAACCAAAGACTAGCCTGTATAAAATCATTTTATCAGTACTGTATGATAGATGAAATAGATAATATTGATAACATCAGAAAAATATTGAGTATTAAAGCAAAAAAAGAAACTAAGAAAGTAATGAGTTATCTTACAGAAGATGAATTACAAAAATTATTTAATAGTATAGATACAACAACAAATAAAGGTAGAAGGAACTTAACCTTACTCACACTTTTATATGATACAGCCGCTAGAGCAAGTGAAATTATTAATCTTAAAGTAGAAAATATACATTTAGAAGAAAAATATATAATATTAACTGGAAAAGGTAATAAACAAAGAATAGTATCTATGATGGAACAAACAAAAAAATTATTAATTAATTATATTAAAGAAAATCATATAAAAAGTGGCTATTTATTTAATATTAATGGCAACAAAATGAACGAAAGATTTTTAAGAGATATTGTAAAAGTAACAAATTCATTAGACAAACAAATATCACCACATACATTTAGACATACAAGAGCTGTCCATTTACTCGATAAAGGAGTTAATATAATATATATTCAGGAATTACTTGGACACACATCAGTTAATACAACGATGGAATATGCGAAAGTAATAGAAAAGTCAAAATTTGAAGCCATTGAAAAAGCAAATCCTAAGATGGATAATAATTTGCCTGATTGGAATGATGATAAAGATTTACTTAGCCAACTATTGAACTTGTAATTGTTATCGGAGAAAAGTCAAAAAGAAACCCTTTAATCATAAGGATTTCTTTCATTTTCTCCGATAACTAAAAATCTACGATAATGTGTATGGGTCTGACTGAGTACCTGTTCCGCCGGTGATTCTGACTTTAGATGAAAGATAGAGAGCAGGTCGAACAGCGATGCCTGGTGAGCCTGCAGTTGTGCTAATGATATTGCCATTAATATCCACTCCGTACACGAACATAGAACCGCTATGATATGGTGACAGAGTCCACCAATAGTTGATACTCGAAGTAAACATCCAATTTGCATTTTTACATGAACTAAAACCATTATTTAAATCAAATGTCCCACACTTACTCTTATCTGAATTTGTTTTCAAAAATTCACTTACTGTTACTAAGGCAATTTTACCATTCCATGTTTCACTATTTTCATCATTTATTTGATCAGCTAAATCATTATTATCATAGGTTACTCTACCTATACTATAATTACTTGGAACTATCTGATTTTTAGCAGTAGATGTTAAACTATTATAATATTCTCCGTTCAAATATGTATTTAATGTAGCTAGACGATTCCAATTATTATTCTGTGATGTATCCCAAGCAATATTTCCTATACTTACCTCTCTCATTATCTTTATAGTATTATCACATCCTATGGATATTATACGCCAGCCGGCTTTTTCATTATTAAATGTTATATAGTTATTTGGATTGGCTCCTGTAAAGAAATATCTACATTCATATTCATTTTTTTCTAAACCCGCATTTTTTATTATTTGTTCTCCAGCCGGAGGTTCTGCAGTACACACATTATAAAGTTCATCTATGGCTCCTTGGACATTGGTACTATTTAAACCACTTGTTTTATTATCATATGTTGTTTGATTAGATGGAAAATATGTCATAGCTAAGACACTTACCCCTCCACATACTATTAAACTTGTTATAAACCCTGGTAAATAACTGATTAAAAATTCTTTGACTTTTTCCTTCACTTTACTTCCTCCTACATATAAACTTTCTACTACTATTTTTTTTCATTGTATTACTTTTGTCTAAAGAAAACCATTGACTATTTATAGAACTTTTATCTACAAATTATCAATGGTTTTTTATCATTATATGTAGAATAATTATATATAAAGGACGGGGCCAAGTGATTACAAATGATGAAATAGACGCTATATTTAATATGATTTCTAGAAATATAAAATATTATAGATTGCATAATAAATCTAAGTATGCAGATGAGTTTGGACGAATTAGCCAAGAGAGATTAGCAGAATTATGTAATTTATCACAATCATTAATTGCTAATATTGAAAGTAAAAAAGTTAAGCAAACCTTTTCAATAACGGTTGTATTAATTATTAGTAAAGTTCTAAACATTCCTTTCGAAGAATTTTTTAAAGAACATACATATACTTACAATTAAAAACAATTTATATAATAGATATCAATAATTTATTTTATTATAAAATTATTTACTACATAATCCCAATCGCTAGAATTTTTGATTGATATTTCTGTTGGTGTACCTCCATTTATTGATACTTTATATAAATGATTAATAGCGTTGTAACTAGAATCGCGTTTATTTCTTCCTGTAAAATATATAGTATCTTTTACTATTGTAAAGTTGTTGACTACATAATCCCAATTGCTAGAACTTTTGATTGATATTTCTGTTGGTGTACCTCCATTTATTGATACTTTATATAAATAATTTTGTTTTTGACTAGCAGCTTCACTATAGCCTGTAAAATATATAGTATCTTTTACTATTGTAAAGTTGTTGACTACATAATCCCAATTGCTAGAACTTTTGATTGATATTTCTGTTGGTGTACCTCCATTTATTGATACTTTATATAAATAATTTTGTTTTTGACTAGCAGCTTCACTATAGCCTGTAAAATATATATAATCTCCAGAAATTACTGATGATGAACAAGTATTATAAAGTTCATCTATGGCTCCTTGGACATCGGTACTACTTAAACCACTTGTCTTATTATCATAGGTAACATTATTAGATGGAAAATAAGTAACGGCGTATATACTTATGGTACTAAAGAATATACCACCTAATATAAAAATAAATATTTTGTTTTTTAAAATTTTTTTTAACTTCTTTTTCATTATTTAAAACTCTCCTTCAAATTTTGAGTAAGTATTTAGAGATTTTGGTTAAACTATAAGAGGTTTGATTTGTTTTACTTTGGACTAGTCATGCTAGTCTTTGCATTTTAATTATAAGATAATTACAGACTAGTGTCAATAGTCTTTTTATAAAAAGAGAAATAATAAATAGTACCATTATCTTGAGGTGAAATAATGGAGATAAAAGCTAACAATTATAAACCGAATGATATTTTAAAGTTTATTAGACAAAATGCGAATTTAACTCAGGAAAAATTAGCCAATAAACTTGGAAAATCTAAAAATTGGGTTAAAAATAATGAACAAGGATTAAACAGATATTTTTTTGAAGATTTAATGAAGATTGCTGAGATATGTGGTGTTGATATTATAATTAGGGATAAACAAAAATAAAGAAACTGCTGGAATAAGCGGTTTCTTTATTTTATGGTATTTATTTCTTTTTGTGATAAACCTGTTATTTTTGAAATAAGGTCTAAGGCAATATTATTTTCCTTCATTTTCTTAGCTAAATCAATTTTTTCTTCCATTTGTCCAAGTTCCTTGCCTTGTTTTAATCCAAATTCCTTACCTTGTTTTAATCCAGCTTCTAATCCATCATCATAATATGAATTTTTGATAATTTCATCTTCCTCTTCCTTAGTTAAAAAATCAATTACAGTTTTGTCATCATTCAATTTGTCTACGTTTTCTTTAAATTTTTCCATTATCGCATCTCCTTTGCATAACTCTTTTAACTCTTCGCTATTCGCATCTAACATTAACAAGTGTTTAGGAGTATCTTTCTTAAACTTTCTTTCCTTTTCATTATAATTTTTTTTCGGTAATAGTCCATATTAAAGACAATGATTTTGAGATTTTCAATATATTTAACATTATGCTTTTTATCATATACTTCGTAAACAAAATAGTCGATTTTTTCATATTCTTTAGGAAGTCCCAAAGTAAAATTTAACTGAATTACTTCACTTCTATTTTGTAAACCTTTACCTCTTTTAAATTGTGCGCTATAAACATCTGAAATATAGGAAAAATTTCGGTCGTTTAAATATTTATAATGACAACTATTTACTTCTAGATTGACTTTTCTTTCATCAAGCGAAACTAATAGATCAACTGTTTTACTTTTTTCAATTACTTTACCTATTGGAAGTACCGGAGTTTCCATTTTTAAATCTGTTACTTTTTGATTAAAACATTTTCCAATAAACCAAGATAAAATATCTTTATCTTTTTCTAGGCAAAGTGCTTGCTGGAAGATTAAATCTGATTTAGCTGTATAGTATTTTTTCATATTTTCTCCTTTCGGAGAAATAATATATATTTTTATGTTTGTAATAGCAAATAACTAATTCCTAGTTTTGAACATACTTAATACACCCTATTTCTGATTTTTGTCATTAGAAATTCTGATTTTGGTATATATTTTGATTACCAATTTAGGAAATTAATTGTTTTTAAATTTTTTAATAAAAAGACTGCTTTTAGTTAGTCAAGCAGTCTATCTATATAAAACGCTAACGCATTAGCGGGCCTGGGTTAAGATGGTGTTTTTTGTTAAATTAATTTTAATCGCACCATCTTTTTTAGTAGTAAAAATTTTACTATTTTTTAATGTTTGTAAAGTTATTTGGTGGGGGTGACCATATACATTATTTTTTCCGGCGGAAATTAAAGATATCTTAGGAGATACTACTTCAATAAATTCTTTTGATGAACTAGTACTTGATCCATGATGTCCTACTTTTAGTATATCCATTTTAGGCAAATTATATGTATTTAATAAATACTTTTCACTTTCTTTTGAAGCATCTCCCATTAATAATATATTCTGGTTTTCAATTTGCGTATAAATAATAAGACTATCGTCATTTTCATTATGGTTATTTAATCCATTTAAGAAATTAAATTTTACATTACTAATTTTAATCACTCCTTTTGAAATATTTGTGGCTTTCCCTTTAAATCTTTTTGTAATTTCATTTTCTAATTCATTATTCTCTTTATTTAAAATTAAATGATTTACTTTAAAAATTTGAATTAAATTTATAGCCATACCAGCGTGGTCAAAGTCACCATGAGTTAAAATCAGATAATCTAAATGGTCAATTCCTTCAGATTTTAAATATGGAATAGTAATGTTTTTAGCAATATCATAAGGTGTTTTATTATCATAAGTTTGCTGGCCACCAGTATCAATTAGAATATTGCCTTTATTATTTTTAAGTTTGATTAAAATTGAATCGCCTTGTCCAACATCAAGCATAGTCATAGTAGAATACGGATTTAAGTAGCCTATATTATGATGAAAAATTAAAACTATAAAAAATACGGCTAGATAGTTTTTCCCTTTTGACCATTTATATAATATGAATATGATTAGAATATAATAAAGAATGAAGACTAATATATTTATGTGATGAAGGGTTAAATTCAAAAAGTTGATATTCGATAAAATGAGTGAAGCGTGTTCCATTATTTGAATTAATATATATAATAAGTTATCTAAAGGTTTAAAAATAAAAGTTAAAAGAGCTAAAGGATATATGATAAATGTCATAATAGGTACAAAATATAAATTTATTAATGGTGACAAGAGATTTAACTGAAAGAAGTTATTGATTAATATTGGGGCACTTGCTAGAAAGGCAATTAAAGAAATAGCTAGATTTTTTGTCAAATAATTCTTTTGATTATTAATTATGTTTGAAAAAATTAAAAGAAAAAATGATATAACAAAGGATAAGAGAAAACCTAAACTATATATATAAAATGGGTTTAAAATTAAAAGAATACCACAAGTTATTATTAGTAATATGTAAGTGTCTAATTTTAATTCAAATTGTTTATTAATAGTTAAAATAATAAAAAACAAAGTAGCTCTTAAAATTGGTGCTTGAAAGTTTGTTACAAAAAGATAAAAGATTAGTAAGACAATAGTTAATAGATAAGCTGTATTTTTAGAAAAAATTTTATTAAAAATAAAAAGAAGAAGGCAAGAAAATAAGGTTATTTGAGTACCTGATATTGCAAGTAAATGACTAATGCCATTTATTTGATAACTGTCTTTAATAGCTAGATTTATGTCATCATCATTACCTAAAACTAAAGCTTTTAAATATTTTTCGGTTTTATAGTTTTTAATATGATTATAAAGATTGTTTTTAATTTTGTAAAAAATATTTGGATTTTGATTAATAATTTTAATGTCGTTTGCTGTGAAGGTATAGTGTATTTTTTCGGAAAGAAGATAATTTTGATAGTTAAAGAGATTGAAGTTAGTGTTCTTACTTGGAATTTTGATTTCACCGGTTGCTTTTATTTTACTACCTAATTTACAGTCAAAATCATTATAGTAGTTAATTATGATATTTTCTTTACCTTTGACTTTTAAAGTTACTTTGTCCTTTTCTGCTTGGCATTCATAGATATAACCTTCTATAGTATTATCATTTATAGAATATTGACTTTCGGGTTTATAGATTATAGAAAAGATAACATATATGGTTACAAAAATGCTAAACGGTAATATTATCTTTAATTTTATCATAGACGCTATCACCAATACCTGAGACATTTTTAATATCTTCTATCTTTTCAAAATTTCCGTTTTTTTCACGGTATTCAATAATAGCTTTGGCTTTGGCCTCCCCTATTCCATTTAGAGTTTGAAGTTCAGAAGATGTAGCAGTATTAATATTGACTTTTCCTGTAACTGCTTCATTATCTTCTTCAGTTTCTGTTTTTTCGGATGCATCTAGTTTAGCTTTTTCATCTTCTTCTTTAATGCAGGCATCATTACATGGTGGGCACTGCACTTTAGGCTCTTCCATTTCTTTAATTTCACTTTTGGAATAAACAATAATAACCATTTCATCTTCTAGTTTTTTACTTAGATTAAGATTACTTGTATCACTACTTTTGGTAAGTCCGCCTGCTTTATTAATGGCATCAATTACGGTATTATTATTTGTTAAATCATAGACTCCTGGAGTATTTACTTCACCTTTGACGTCAACTAAGACTTTAGTTTCTTTTTCTTTATTTTCTTTCTTTTCTTCTTTTTCAGTTACTTCTGGGTCGGTTTTAATTTCTGTTTCACTTTCAGTCTCCATACTATAGGTATCATAAATAGTGAATGCGGTAAATAGAATAAAAATTAGAATAAAAATTTTTCCTTTGTGTTTTTTTATGAATTTCATTTTGAATCACCTCTATATATAAACATACGACAAAAAAATAAAAATCCCTTTTTTATTTCTTAGGAATTTTTATTTTCTTATTTTTTGACTCAATACATATTCTTTGAACAATAGCCAGTGAAGCTAGTAACGATAGAACAAAGCTACCACCGTAACTTAGAAATGGAAGTGGTACTCCAGTTAATGGAATGAGTCCAAACATACCACCTAAGTTAATGAAAATATGAATAAATATATAACTGATGATACCGACACAAATATACCGTCCTCTTAAGCTTGCGGCTTTAGAACCAATGACAGCAATGCGATATAAAACTATAGCATATAAAATAAAAATAAATACACTACGGTAGACGCCATATTCTTCGGCAATAATAGCAAATGCTGAATCTGTGTGAGGTTCTGGTATGTATGAATATTTTTGTTTACTTTTGCCAATACCTAGTCCCCATAGTCCACCATCATTTATAGCAATATAACTGTTACAAACTTGGTAACCACCATTTTCGTAATTACCGCAAGGGTCTAAAAATGATGTAAATCTACTAATTCTAGCATCATTTAAGATATATCCTTGTACATTATAGATGACAAGTAAAGCTAATCCTCCTAAAACTAGCATAAATAAAAAAGTTTTTATTTTGTCTATTTTTAGAATTGGGCTAGCAAGAAACATCATACCAATTATAAATAAAATTATTAATAAAGTTCCAAAATCCTTTTGTAAAACAATAATTGCGGGAATAATCATAGCTATTAATAACATAGTTGCGATGATATCGTAATGTTTAATATTAACAGTTCTTAATTTTCGGTAGTTTTTTTCAAATAAAATTGCTAGCAAACAGATAATAATTGGTTTTGAAAACTCACTAGGCTGAAGTTTAATTACTTTCAAATCAATCCAGTTTTTAGAACCAGATAGTTCTTCAAAAGTCAAAGCCCAAAGGTTTAAAGCAATGGCGGCTACAAATAAAACTGGAACAATTACTTTATAATATTTTGTATCAGTTTTAATGATTATAGCACCGGCAATTAGACCTATTATTATAAAAGCTAGCTGCCGATAAAAATAATAATATATTGAAACATCATAATTAACAACAGCTGCTCTTGAGGAAGCGGTAACGATATTTAAAAGACCAAAGATAAATAAAGCAGCAGATGCAATTAACAGTGGTTTATCTAAATCTTTTAACAGTTTAAATAAAGATTTTTCTTTCATGACTCGCCTCCTATCCTTATATAATCATAGCATATTCTTTTATTTTTGACTAGATGGTGGCTTTTAAAATGTAAAATTAGGTATTTCTAATATACGGTTTTTTACTTTGTCATAAACTATATTAGGATAGATAGGAGGTATTATATGTATTACTATGGTGGGTATCAAGGCTATGGCTGCCCTTCATATGGCGGTGGCTATGGTGGCGGATACGGAACAGGCTATGGCGCAGCAATCATTTTAGTTCTATTTATTTTACTTGTAATAATTATCGGAGCTAGAGCTTGTGGTAATCACTAAATTTAAAAAGACTGTTATATTTTAATAACGGTCTTTTGTTTTATTCAATTGTATATGGATTACTTTGACTACCATCTCCACCGGTGATTTGGACTTTAGAAGAAAGAGTTATGGCGGGCCTGACTGCATAGTCTGTAAAGTACGCATAGCTGGTGTAGACGCTGCCCTCGCTGTACACGTGGTACAAGCGGTTAGAGTAGTCAGAATTAGGCGACAAGGTCCACCAATAACCACTATTAAACATCCAATCTGAATTTTTACAGGTACTATGGTTATTATTATTTAAACTAAATGTTACACACTGTTCTTTATTTGAATTGGCTCTCAAATATTCACTTACTGTTGGTAAGGCTACTTTTACTTTTGATGTCACTGCTTTTTCATCACTTATTTGATCTTGCATATCATTATTAATTGCAGTTACTGCACCTGCATAATACGTTGCTTCTACTATTTGACTTTGAGCAGTAGTTGTCAAACTATTATAATATGTTCCATTCAAATAGGTATTAAGGCTTGCTGGGCGATTCCAATTATTACTACCTGAACTATCCCATTCTAAATAATTAGATGTATTTATATTTGCATTCCTCATTATTTTTATTGTTCCATCTGAATTTATGGATATTATCCTCCATCCAGCTGTCTCATTATTAAATGTTACATAATTATTGGGATTGGCTCCTTTATATGTATATTTGCCATCCTCATATTCATCTTCATATAAGCCATCTCCTGAGGTTACTATATCCACTTCATCTAAAATTGCATCCCCACCAGTTTTTGGTGGAAAACAAACATTATAAAGCTCATCTATCGCCCCTTGAACATCAGTCGCCTGCATTCCACTTGTACCATTTTCATACGTCACTTGATTAGACGGAAAATACGTTGCCGCTATTACACTTACTCCTCCACATACTATTATTCCTGTTATAAATCCTGGCAAATATCCTAACACTATTTTCTTTATTCTTTCTTTCATGTATACCTCTCCTTTACTTTCTATTTGAAGTATAACATATTTTTGATATCTTGTTAAGATATATCTTAATAATTTTTAATGGTATTAAGTTATTTACACTTTAAATTTATAATTTATATATAATTAAGTTTTGTCTTAATATTTGTAAAGGTAGAGTGATTTATATGAAAGCTATGGAATTAGTGGGATTAAATACTAAGTGGTATAGATATCAAAACAAATTAACACAAGAACAATTTGCGAATAAAACTAAATTTAAAATGGCATATATTAGTACTATTGAAAATGGAGATGCAAATTTAACTTGCAGAAATATAGATAATATTGCGAAAACTTTTGGTATAAAGGTTAATTTATTATTCGATGAAAGAACGGCTAATATGGCCAAAAAATTACCCAAACGTGTTGATTTATATAACTGTAAAAGTTCAAATGATTAAATTTTAAGCCTTTTGTTTATGGGCTTTTTATTTTGACAATTTAGTATTATAAGTTTATAATATTCTTTGCTTTTAAGGTGTAAATAAAATGAAAAACTTTAATTATTTAACTTTAAATATGGTAAAATAGATATATGGAGGTAGATTATGTTTAAACCTTTAAATATTTTAGATGAAAAGCACAAAATTTTAAGGCAAAAAAGTAAGGAAGTAAAACTTCCACTATCTAAAGAAGATAAAAAAACAATCGACCAAATTATTAAACATCTAACATATAGTCAAATAGAAAAATATGCGGAAAAATATGACTTAAGACCTGGAATGGGGCTTGCTTTTCCGCAACTTGGACAGTTAAAAAGAATTATTGTTATTGTATATGAATATGAAGAAGGAAAGTTTCAAAATTATGTGATTGTAAATCCAAAGATAATCAGTCATTCAGAAGAAAAAGTTGCCTTGGAAACAGGTGAAGGTTGTTTGAGTGTAAACCGTGAAGTTGAAGGTCATGTGCCTAGATATGCTAGAATAACAATTACAGGTTATGACCCAGATGGTGAGAAAATTACGATTAGAGCTAGGGAGGATTTATCAGTTGCTTTCCAGCACGAAGTTGACCATTTAGATGGAATTTTATTTTTTGATAGAATTGATAAAAATAAACCTTTTTATAACGAAAATGAGATTAGACTAATATAGGAGGAACCCATGAAAAAAATAATTGCGAAATACGTTATATTAATTGTTGTTACTTTTGCGGCTTCAATATTTATTTATAAATATGTTATGGCTAATACGCCGATTGATACTGAAAGTGATATATTTTATGTTCAAAATCAAAGTGAGAAGCAATATTTAAGTAATACAAATTATACAATTGATAATCCTAATATAATTTTAAATCCTTATGGTAACTCTCCTCTTTCAGCTTTGATTGTCTTTCAAACCAAGGACTTAACGACGACAACTGTGACAATTAAAGGTAAAGATGGGGCAAATGATTTAAAACATACATTTACACCAACTAAAGTTCACATTTTACCAATTTATGGTTTATATGCGGGATATGATAATAAAGTTATTATTGAAGCTAGTGGAATAGTTAAAGAAATTACAATTACAACCTCTGCACTGCCTGATGATTTTTCAAAGGTAACTGATTTATCTAACAAAAATTTTGATACTAATGAATTTTATTTTACAACTCCAGAAGAAATTGGTTATACGGCAGCTTACGACGAGAACGGTGAAGTTAGATGGTATTTAATTGGAGATTACAAATGGGACATTCAAAGATTAAATAATGGTCATATTTTACTTAGTAGTGATAAAACACTTAGAGGAAATTACAGTATTGGTTTAATTGAGATGGATTTACTCGGAAAAGTTTACTATGAATATACTGTACCTGGTGGATATCACCATGATGTTTATGAACTAAATAATGGAAATTTACTTTTAGCTTCTAATCGTTATGGTAGGTCAACACTAGAAGATATAGCTGTTGAAATTGATAGAGCTAGTGGCAATATTGTTAAAGAAATTGATTTATATAAAATTTTACCTGGCGAAAAGAAAACTAATTGGTTCGGTATGAATTCGATAAATTACGATATCAATACCAATTCAATTACAATGTCAGGATATAATGGTAATATGATTGTAAATTTGGATTATACAACATTAGATATTAACTGGATTATTGCGAACGAAAATAAAGTTAGTGATGATTATAAGCAATATTTGCTTAAAACTGATGGTGACTTTGATTTTCCAAACAAACCAGAATCAGTTAATTTACTTAATGATAATAAAATGATATTTGCAAGTGAAGTAGATGGTAAAAAGCATTTACTAACATATCAAATAGATTATTCAAATAGAACAGTTAAGGAGCTTGATGATTTTGAGCTACCAACAAATGATGAGACATATTTAGAAGTTTTAGGTGATGATGATTTTGTAATTACGCAAGGACATACTCTTATGGAAGTTAAAGATAATACAAGTGTGATTAGTATGAATGTAAATTCAACTTTATATAATACTAAGAAAATGAGCCTATATGCGAATGATGTATATACTGGAGTTTATGGTGTTAGACTTGGCAGTTTAGGTGAATCTAAAACTATTAATAATTATTTACTTTTAAGTGCTAGAAGCGATGATGATATTTTAGATAAATATAATATTTCATTTTATAAAGATGTATATGGTTTAAAAGTAAGTGGTACATTTAAAGAAAGTGATGAGGTTCAAATTATTTTAGATAATGTTTTGGACAAAAAAACATATAGTTTATTAACTCCTATTGATTCTAATAAAAAAGTTACAACTTCTCGTTATATAAGTGAAGATGGAATTAAAGGAAAATATTATATATACCTTAGAATTAATGGTACAATTTATAAATTACATAAATATGTTAATTTCTATTAGAAAAGAGTCAGTTTATTCTGACTCTTTTATGTTATTATCACTATCATACCCTTCAGTTTCATAATTAGTTCCACATCTTAAAAACGGTTTATAGGATATTTTTGCTCCATCTTGAATAAATTCAACATATCCTGTACATTGGGTATCTTTATCATTTGGGTCGGTTAATTTATCTAAGTAACCTTTTTCTCTGAGCATGGAATAGCTTAATTCCCAAACTTCAGTATCATCAGCATTACCAGAATATGTATCATTTTGATATCTTTCAGCAGCTTTTTCAAGCTTTTTCTCTAAATCTTTGTAGGTTAATTTTTCGGTTTCAGTTTCTGGTTTAATTTCGGCATTTGGAATGATGCTGCGATATAGTGACATAATGATGATTGCACATATAAAGATAATGGCAATAATGATAACGAATTCTTTTAATCCAAATCCTTTTTGATTCATAGTCTTTTACCTTTCATTTTATCAATATTAAACCTATATAAAGTACCTGGTCTACCACTACCTTTTGTTGTTTTAAAGCCAGTGTCAATTACCAAGTCTTGATTTACAAACTTTTTGTGAAAGTTTCTTCGATCAATTGGTTTAGATAAAACAAACTCATAGAAGTTTTGAAGTTCTGGTAATGTAAAGTCACTTGGGAAAAATTTAATTAGCATGTCATCATAGTTAGTGGTTATTTTCTTTCTTAATTCACTGATGACTTCATTAATAATTTGTTCATGGTCAAACCCTAGTTTTGGTAGTTCATCAATTTGAAACCAAGCTTTTTCTTTAGTATTTTGCTTAATATCAATTAATGTTTTGTCAGTTATAGCTACAAATGTTATAGCAATTACTCTTTCGTTTAAGTCACGTTCTAATTTACTGAAAGCTTTGGTTTGAAATATGCTTCCTTCATCTAAGCCTGTTGTTTTTTGATAAATAATTTTGGCATTATCTTCTAAGGTTGTTTGATTATTTAAAATACTTCCAGGAAGAATCCAATAACCTTTATAAGGTTCTTCTTTTTTCTTTTCAAGATATATTTTTAGTTTTCCTTCATCGGCTGATAAGATTAACAATAATGTTTCAATAACATTATAATAAGAATTTTCCATAAAATCACCCTTTGCGTAAAAATTTACGCATTATTATATATCTATATTGTTAAATTGTCAATTTTGGGTAATTTTATCAGAATTTTTAATTTTATCATAGGTTATAGCCATAGCATATTTAAAGTTGGAATTGGCTTCTATGTTCATCATTAAATCATTATATTTTTCATTTTCAATAGGATAAGAAAAAATGCATAAATCTTCACCCGAGTTTTACAATTGACCATTTAAGAAAGATAAAGTTTGCCTATATTTTATATAGCTTTTTTTATGTCAAGTTTTTGTTATTTTTATATTGTGTAATCGTGTGAAATATGGTATAATGTTTACAAGGTAGTGATAGTATGGCTATATTTCTTAAAAAAAGCAAATTCAAAAATGGAAGAACTTTTCTCTCAATTGTCAATGGGTATTATGACCCCATTTCTAAAAATTCTAAGCAGAAAACTATAGAAAAAATTGGATTTTTAGACGATTTAGAAAAAAAATATAATGACCCTATTAATTTCTTTGCTAATAAGGCTAAACAGCTAAACGATGAAAATGCAAAAAAACAAATTATAACTAAAAATATTGATTTAAACGAAGAATTGTCGACAAACGATAACAAGTATAATATAGGATATATTTTTTTAAAATATTTATACACTGAACTTGGTCTTGACACCTTCTTTGCTAATAAACAAAAAAAAGTAAATGTGAGTTATAATTTTAATAAAATTTTTTCACTTCTAGTTTTCTCTCGAATTCTTTTTCCTGGCTCAAAAAAAGAAACTTTTAATAATAGACAAATATTCTTTGAACCATTTAATAAATTTGAATTACACGATATATATCGTGCTTTAGATTATTTCGCTTCTTATAAAGAAGATATAGAGACACTTTTATGGAAAAGCACTAAAGATACTTATGGTAGAGATGTCTCTCGAACTTACTACGACTGTACAAACTACTATTTTGAAATTAATTATAATGATGAAGATTTAGTCGACGAAGAAGGAAATGTTATTGAAAAAGGTTATCGGAAAAGAGGTCCTGAAAAAAATCATAGACCTGATCCAATTGTTGAATTAGGCTTACTGATGGATGCTACCGATATTCCTCTTGCTTACGATTTGTTTCCAGGAAATGAATCGGAAAAATTATCTTTAAGACCTATAGTTAAAAGGACTAAAAGTAAATTCGGTATTCAAAGAACTGTTGTAGTTGCTGACCGTGGCTTAAACACCTCTGACAACATATATTTTTTAGCTGGTAAAAACAACAAAAAAAATTCTGATGGTTATATATATGGTCAAAGTGTTAGAGGCGCTGATGCTGAATTTAAAGCTTGGGTACTAAATCAAAAAGATTACATCGATGATCCAATTTACGATAAAGATGGTAATCCAGTTATGTTTAGATCTATGAAATTTAATAAAGATGGCAAACTCATTGGATACGAAAAAAAACAAGCTTATTTTAAACACAAATCTAGAATATATCCAAAAGAAATTACCATTAAACGTGATGGCAAAAGAAATACTAAAGTTAGAACAGATCAAAAACAAATGGTTTATTATTCTAAAAAGTACGCAGATAAACAAAAACACGACCGCAATCAAATGATTGAAAGAGCCAAAGATATTATCAATAATCCTAAAAAATATGACAGAGTATCTTGTAAAGGCGCTAAAAGTTATATTAATAATATCAAATTTGTTAAATCAACCGGTGAAATTGCTGATGGACTAGACTTATCTTTGAAAGAAGATTTAATTAAAGAAGAAGAAAAATATGATGGATATTACTCTATTGTTACCAGCGAATTTAAGATGAGTGATGCTGAATTACGTGATAAATATAGAGGATTATCTAAAATTGAAGAAACATTTAAAGTCACAAAAACTGAATTAGAAACTAGGCCTGTGTTTGTTTGGACAAAAGAACATATAGAAGCTCATTTCATTACCTGTTTTGTTTCATTAGTAATAGTAAGGCTTCTAGAAATTAAGACAAAAAACAAATATTCAGTAAGAAAATTAATTGATTCAATGGTTAATTTTTCCGCAGAATTAGATACCGAAAATATCTACAAATTATTTGGGGCTAACGATATAATCCTTGACTTAATTGACCAATATAATCTTAATGGTTTATTTAAAAAATACATGCCTAGAGAAAAAATTAAAAAAATTTTAAAATATTGAAAATTTTAAATATTACACAAGATACAAAAAATGCGTATTTCCTTATAAAATAAGGGATTACGCGTTTTTGCTGTAAAACTCAAGATAATAAGAATTTTCCATAAAATCACCCTTTGCGTAAAAATTTACGCATTATTATATATCTATATTGTTAAATTGTCAATTTTGGGTAATTTTATCAGAATTTTTAATTTTATCATAGGTTATAGCCATAGCATATTTAAAGTTGGAATTGGCTTCTATGTTCATCATTAAATCATTATATTTTTCATTTTCAATAGGATAAGAAAAAATGCATAAATCTTCAGCTTGGACATTTTTTTTAGTTCTTAAGGCAGTTTCAAGCACAGCTATATCTGAAGTTATAGTGTCATAGACATCAGTACCTTTATAAGCTAAAATTGCTTTTATCATCATAAATGTGATGATACTATGGCCATATTCTTTTTCAAAATATTCATCTAATAATTTTACTTGATCACGGTAATCATTAGTATTACTAAAACATGAATAATCCTTTTTATATATCATCATAACTAGTTTAACTAAATCGTATTTTTTAAATTTTTGTTTTTTCATCGTATATTCAATGGCTTCATCAACTATATCATATACTGGATTTTGCAATTCTAGTTTGATTTTTAAATTTAAAATGTTTTCATCTGTCATGTTTATCCCCTTCTTTACTATACAATATTATAGCAAAATTTGGAAAGAAAAAAAAGAGCGTTTTGCTCTTAGTCTATTTCAATTATATTTAGAGTTTTAGAATTTGCTATAACTTCCACATTTACTTCACTTAATTTTGAATAATTATATATTTTATTCTCTTTTAAATTATCAATGAAGTCATCGTATTTTTCTTTGACACTTTCATATTCGTCGTTATAGTCATAGTTTATAGAAATATAGTTATAAATTTTATTGCATAGTTCTACATCATTATTAATTTCACAATCACTTTGAGAGAAATTATAATTAATTTCATTATACAAATTAACATTTGTGTTATCCTTATCATAAGTTAGGTTTATTTTAAATGTATTATCTGGAAGGGTTTCATCAATTGTTTTATTTATATCACCATTTAGTGCAAAATTAATATACACATCTTTATCCGTCGTAAATTCTTTAGATACCGTTTCGGTTTTAAATGTTTTTGGAGCTTCATCAATATACTCAATATTAGTAACCATATCTATAAAGAATAGTGCACCAAAAATTGTAATAGCAGTACCAACGAAAAATGGAATGATAGATGTTTTCCCTTTAGAAAATGTTAAGTTATAAATTAAAATAGTAAACCAAATAAATAATGATGATATACCCAATAATAGTAGGGTTAAACCAAATAAATTAATACCTTTAATCCAATAGAATATTGATACGAATAGTCCAAATATAACACACAAATCAATAAAAAATAGTGGTAATAAAACAATTAAGGCAACCCATATTTTGACAATTAACAATAATACTGAACCAACAGTCGGACCATTTCTATGAATTATTTTAACTGGTTTTTCTTCATCTTTTGTTTTTTTTATTTCTTCTTTGGCTATTTCTTTTTCCTCTTTTTTTATTTCTGTTTTTTTAATTTCTTCTTTGGCTATTTCTGATTTTTTGAAATATTGTTTGAATAAAGATATGATTATTATAAGAGCAACGCCAAAATAAAGGGCAATAAATAATAGTAAGATAATTATTTTAAACAAACCGCTTAATGGTGAGAAGAAGGTATCAGCAAAAGAGAAACCTAAATCTTTAAAGATTCTAAATGGAACGGTTAAAATAGCTAATATGATAAGAGTAAAGAATATTTTAATTATTATTTCAAAGGCCAGGTTTAAATTCATTTCAGTATCATTATCTTTGATGTTATTAGCAAAGTCTCTAGTCATGTCAGCTAATTTACTAGCGCCTTTTTTTATAAGATTTTCTCCTTTTTGAGTAAATTTATCAAAGTTACTTTCTTTTTGATTAAACTCAGGGTTAATTTTGTAAGCATCTAATATTTCACTGACTAATTCATCAATATTTCCAAAATCTCTAACGGCATCTTCTTCAGTTTGACCATGTTTTACTTTTTCTTCAATGGTGTCTTTATATTCTTCGATGATATCTTGTCGTTCTTTGTTATTTAAAATTGATAGTTCTTTTTCTAATTTTTGTAGAAACTCCTCTTTATTCATTTTTATCACTCTCCTTAATAAAGTTATTTACGGAATCATTGAATTCCTTCCATCCATCTTTTAATTCTTTTAATCTTTTTTGCCCTAAAACGGTTATTTTATAATATTTTCTAGATGGTCCTTCGGTAGATTCTTGCAAGTATGTTTCAAAATAGTTTTCATTGGTTAATCTTTTTAATAATGGATAAATAGTTCCTTCGTTTACATCAACAACTTTAGATACTTCGAGTACTAGTTCATAGCCGTACATGTCTCTTTTATTAACGGAGACTAGAACAATTAATTCTAAAACACCTTTTTTAAATTGTGAATTCATAAATCACCTCTTTACTGACATTATATTCTAACTACCTTGTATTGTCAAGTACTAAATTATAAAAAGTAGTTAGGTTTTTGTCAACTAGAGGAAAAATGATTGAAAATACTTCTTATTTGTAGTATACTTAATTTAATAGGAGGCTATGAAAATGAACGATAAATATCCATATGGTATAGATAAAGTAAATGGCTCTGCCCCTTCATACATGCATGATTATTTGTCTAAATCAAATCCTGAGGTTAAGACTAATCAAAATATCGAAGCGCTTAATAGGCTTTTTGATGAGGCAAATTATGGAGATGATACACTAGAAGAATTTAGTCTAGACCATCAAGCAAATTCTAATTTTGGTTTTAATAGTTCTTCAAAAAGTCAAGATAGTTCATTTTATAATGAGCCTTCAAAATCTTTTGAGAATGATATAGAAGATCCATTAGATAAGACGATGGAAATTAATAGTGTTAATTTACCGGAGGTAAAAAAATTACTAGCAGAACTTCACGAAATATACGACGAACCTAGTGACGAGGAAAAGGTGGCTAGTGAAGGACAAAGTCAAAGTAAAGGAAGAACACTTACTAAAGCTACTAAGCAAGGTATTGCCTTCTCTAATGGAAGCATGACAAGAACCTTTTTAGATTGTGTAGTTTTATGTTTTATAACAGCATCTATGGGCTTTGGTATGTTTATGTATATATTTAGTCAGTTATAATTAAGGTGTTATCCTTAATTTTTTTATATTATTTTTTTTATCACATATATTTTAACTAGAGGTGTGATTTAATGTTTGAATTTTTAAAAAAGCTATTTAAAGATTTTTATCTTTTTACAGCTTCTTATTCTAATAATGTATTCCCCGATCCTTTATCTAGAGAAGATGAAGAAAAATACATTAGACTTGCAAATATGGGCGACAAAGATGCGAGAGCTAAATTAATTGAACATAACCTAAGATTAGTTGCACATATTGTCAAAAAATATGACCATGGTTCTGAGATGAGCGATGATTTGATTAGTATAGGGACTATTGGTTTAATTAAGGGTGTAGATAGTTATTCTTTTAAACATAAAACAAGGCTTACTACTTATTGTGCGAGATGTATTGAAAATGAAATTTTAATGTTTTTTAGGTCTGATAAAAAAAATAGTAAGAATATTAGTATTGATGAACCTATTGGTTTTGACAAGGAAGGAAATGCAATCACTTTTTTAGATATATTAAAGACCGATAAACCTGATTTTGCTTTAGATATACATATTCAAGATAATATTAAATTGCTTAAAAAATATTTTCAAGTTTTAACTGATAGAGAAAAAGAAATAATTATTAAAAGATATGGCTTAGATGGTAAAGATGAAATAACTCAAAAAGAGATCGCGAAGGAACTTGGTATTTCTAGAAGTTACGTATCTAGAATAGAAAAAAGAGCATTAACTAAAATGCTCAGAGAGTTTATTAAGGAGAACAAAAGTTAGAATTTTTCTCTACCTAATATTTCATCTATGGAAAAATCTTTATATATTTTACTTAAGTTAAAAATAAAATTTGTAGGAATTAAATATATAGCATTTTCATAATGCGCATAAGCTGATTGACTAGTGTTTAATACACCAGCAATTTGGCTTTGCGTTTTTTTATTTTTTATTCTAATATTTCTTAGATTCTTCCCTACTACCTTTAAATCAATAGTTAAAGGTTTGTACTGTTCATTATTGTTTGTTAAACCAAATAAATAGTCTAAACTGAGATTGAACTTGTTTGCAAATTCAATTAATTGTTTTAATGGTATAGTATCCTTCCCTGTTTCCCAACCTGATACAGTTGAATAAGTTACTCCTAAAATTTCAGCTATTTCCTTTTGCTTTATTTCTAAATTTTCCCTGCAATATCTTAAGTTTTTTACTATCATAATTTATTTCACCAACATTATTTTTACATCTATTTGGGAAAATATAATATTTCTTGGGGAAATAGACTAAAAATGTACTATAATTACAATAGGAGGTAGATAAGAAGTATGAAATTAGTTAGAAATAGTAAAGAGAAAATTAAGAAATTTTCAAAACAATATTTAATAGGATTTGCAATAGGAATAGTGGTGTGAGGGACAGTAAGTGTAATAGCAGCGACGTATTTTCCGTCTAATCAAGTAATGTATGAAAATGGGACAAGTGGAATGCAGGCGACTGATGTTCAAGGGGCAATTGATGAGCTTTATAAAACATGTACAGAGGAACCATCAGGTTCAGATACTATAACTGACTTGTTACCAAGTAATCCAGATGAATTATATGAAGATGAGCACGATGATATCAGATATTATGGAGCTAACCCCAATAACTATGTATCATTTAATAATGAGCTATGGAGAATAATAGGAGTCATAGATGGAAAAATAAAGATAATCAGAAATGAAAGTGTAGGAAATTATGCATTGGCATCAAGCGGAAGTAACAATTGGAATAATTCATCATTAAAAAGTTATTTGAATGGAGACTATTATAATTCAATAGATGGAACATATAAAAATATGATATCAGAAGAAACGTATTATTTGGGAGGAGCAACAGATAGTAATTATGAAACATTAACAGCCAGTGGTTACTATAATGCCGAAAGAGATAGCAGTCAAGTATATAGTGGAAATCCAGTAAGCACAACACAATATATAGGAATAATGTATCCAAGTGATTATGGATATGCGGCAGGAAGTAGTTGTTTATCAACAGCACTTTATGACTATGGTTATAGTTGTAGATACAGTAATTATTTATATAGTGGATTATATGATTGGTTACAGGCTCCTTGCGCCGATAATGGTTACCGTGCAGTCTATCTAGCCTTTACTGGTGAAGTACGTATCGACAACGACGTGAATATTGATTATTCCGTCCGCCCAGTTTTATATTTAAACTCAAATGTCCAAATTACAGGAGGAGATGGCAGTCAGTCAAATCCATATACAATAAGTTAAATATATAAGGAAAAGAAGACTTTGATTAGTCTTCTTTTTCGTTTAATGTTTCTACAATTTCGTGACATCTTGGACATAAATGGTCAGTTAAATCAATTTCATTAAAGTAATTCCAACATCTTTCACATCTTTCACCTTCGAATTTTTGAACTTGAACTCCAGAGTATTCATATTTTGGTAGGTCTTCGGCTGTAAGAATTACATCTGAAACAATAAATAATTGTTTCAGATTTGATAGAATTGGTTTTAAGGTTTCTTTATCTTCATCTCTTAGTTTTAAGAATACTTTAGCTTCTAAAGATTTACCAATTAGTTTATCATTACGAGCTTCTTCTAAGGCTTTATAAACATCATTTTTAATGCCAAAGAATAAGTCAAACATTTCTTTTAATTCTACTTCATTTTTATATGTTTTTACTTCTGGAAAGTTTTCTAAATGAACACTCTTCTCTTTTTTACCTGGAAGAAGTTTATAAACTTCTTCACTAGTGTATGGTAAGATTGGTGCCATTAATTTAATTAATGAAGTTAAAATTTCATGTAAAACAGTTTGAACACTTCTTCTTACATGACTATCATCTTTTTCGATGTATAAAATATCTTTAGTAAAGTCTAGGTAAAAATTTGAAAGTGAATTGACATAATTATTGATAATTTTATAGATTTCATCATAATTATAGTCATCATATTCTTTAATTACTTTAGAGATAATATCATTTAACTCGACTAACATATATTGGTCAGCTACAGGTAATTTATCATAAGGAACTTTATCTTTATCTGGATTAAAGTCAAATAAATTTCCAAGCATAAATCTATAAGTATTTCTAATTTTTCTATAAGCTTCTTTTACTTGAGCAAGTAATTCATCACTAAATCTAACATCTTCAGTGTAATCAACGCTAGCTACCCAAAGTCTTAGAATATCAGCTCCTTGTTTACCTACAACATCCATAGGTCTTACAATGTTACCAATACTTTTACTCATTTTTAAACCTTTACCATCTAAGACAAAGCCAGCAGATATTAATTCTTTATATGGACTATGACCATTTGCGGCCATACTACAAATTAGCGATGAGTTGAACCAACCACGGTATTGGTCAGAACCTTCTAGATATACATCAGCTGGATATGGTAATTTTCTTTCAATTAGGGTTCCAGCCCAAGAAGTTCCTGAATCAAACCATACATCCATGATATCGTTTTCTTTAGTAAAGTTACCGTTTGGACTTGCAGGATTAGTGTATCCTTTTGGAAGTAGATCTTTAGCATCTTTTTCAAACCAAATATTTGAACCATATTTTCTAAATAATGACGCTACATGCATCATGACATCATAATCAACAATTTCTGATCCATCTTCATTATAGAATATTGGAATTGGTACACCCCAAGCTCTTTGTCTAGAAATGCACCAGTCTCCTCTATCTTTAATCATGTTATAGATTCTGGTTTTTCCCCAATCAGTATGGAATTTTACGTTTGTATCTAGTTCATTTAAGATTTCATCTCTAATTTTGTCGACACTACAGAACCATTGTTTAGTTGCTCTAAAGATGATTGGTTTTTTAGTTCGCCAGTCATGTGGATATGAGTGAGTAATTTTCTTTAATTTTAATAAGTATCCATTTTCTTTTAACCATTTTGGAATTTCTTTATTAGCTTCTTCAACTGATAACCCTTCAAACATACCTGATTCTTCAGTTAAAATACCTTGGTCATTAACACCATTAATCATACCTAAATTGTATTTTTTGCCAACATTGAAATCATCTTCACCGTAAGCAGGGGCGGTATGAACAAGTCCAGTTCCAGCATCTAGAGTAACGTGGTCAGCGGTAACAACTGGTGCAGTTCTATCCATAAATGGATGTTTATAAATAATTCCTTCTAAATCTGTTCCTTTAAATGTAGATAATTTTTCATAGGTTTCAAAGCCAAATTCTTTCATTAAATCATCTAATAATTCAGTAGCAACAATATAATTGTTATCTCCTATTTTTACTTTAGAATATTCAAAGTCAGGTCCTACGCATACCCCCATATTTCCTGGTAAGGTCCAAGGTGTAGTTGTCCAAATGACTAATCTATCACCTTCCTTTACATAATCATTTCCTTCAGTAACTGTAAAAGCAACATAGATTGAAGGATCAGTTTTATCTTTATATTCAATTTCAGCTTCAGCTAAAGCAGTTTCACTACTTGGTGACCAGTATACTGGCTTTAATCCTTTAAAGATTAAACCTTTTTGAGCCATTTTAGCAAATACTTCGATTTGTCTAGCTTCATATTCTGGTTTTAATGTAATATATGGGTGGTCCCAATCAGCTATAACATTTAATTTTTTGAAATCTTCCATTTGAGTTTCAACTTGTTTTAAAGCATATTCTTTACAATATTCTCTAAATTCAGCTACTGTCATGCTTTTTCTATCAATACCACTATTGGTTACAGCTTGTTCGATAGGAAGACCGTGAGTATCCCAACCTGGAATATATTCAACGTAATATCCTTCCATCATTTTAGAACGATTAATGAAGTCTTTTAAAATTTTATTTAAAGAGTGACCCAAGTGAATATTTCCATTAGCATAAGGTGGTCCATCATGAAGGATGAAAGGTTTATTACTTTTATTTTTATTTTTAATTAAGTTATATAAATTCATTTCATCCCATTCTTGGCGCTGTTTAACTTCATTTTCAGCTAGATTACCACGCATTTTAAATTCTGTTTGTGGCATTAATAATGTGTCTTTATAATCCATAAAATACATCTCCTTATTTTATTTTTACTTTATTTTGAATTAATTTTAATAACTTATTAAAAGCGATCAGATTATCATTTATAACTTTTTTATAATTTCCTTTATCACCATATGGTCCAAATGGATTACCACCCATTTTAGATAGTTCAATGATTAAAAATCCTGGTAACATTTGTCTAATCATATCACCGGTACCAATTAAATTGTTATCATATGGCATTTCGTTATAGCCAGTAATTTTTTGATAAATTTTAGCCATCTCACTATTTGTATCATCAATTTGTTTAAATAAAGTGGCTTTTCTTTCGTCTTTTTCTTCTAAATAGTTTTTAGATTTTGAATAAATTACTCCGCCAGTTCCATGATATGAAAGAGCTCCAAAGTATTTTTTATCTTTTTGCAAGGTTAATAATAGTTTTAGTAATCCAATATTTTCAGGTTCAAAGGTAAATTTTTGATTGTTAACTGATGATGTACCTTGAGGGCCTGGTACTTCTCTCATTAAACAATTAAATCTAAAGTTTCCAAATAATGGTTTAAAATTATTTTTTTGCTTTTCTTTTGTTTTAAATTTTAAATTATTGGGGTTATTTTTATTTAAGTCTACACCATTCGAATTAGCGCGCCAATCAATTAATGATTCTTTAGGAAATTTATAATTATTATAGGTCGTTTCCATAATTGTCTTTACTTTATTTTTTAATAAAATATAACGATTATCTTTTTCTGGTAAGTTTTCATATGTAATATTTGAAAACATGTAATAATGAAATTTTTCTTTTGGAATAATTGGCTTATCTATTATGTTCATATTTATAAGGTTTTGAAATAGTTCTTCTACTTTTTCTTTTATATTTTCCTTTGTTTGATAGTTACTACAAAAGTGCATTAATGTTTTTGGTGTAATCATTTCTAAGCGATACTTATTCCAAAAATTATTTACAATTTCTTTATCTTGAAATAAGGAAATTATAAAGTTAGTTATTTGGGTATAAATTATATCATCTTTTCGATAGTTTATGTAATATTCTTTTGATAATTTTTCAAATTCGTTAGGTGGTAGATTATATACATAAGGTTTTAAAGATTCAGTGACAATTATAAAACTTTCTGGGTTTTGACATGGAATAAAGTCAATGGTTATTTCATTTGAGTCAAAATCTTTATAAATCCCCTCACCTTTGGCAATGGCTTTCATTAATTTTATAACAAAATCAATACCAATAATTTCTGTTCCATGAGTTCCAGCTATAACTGTTAAATGCTTTTTTCCATGACCAATAGTATAATGTGCAATGGGAAAGCCACATGGTGAATACGCTAAATCTTTTTGTTTGGTTACTTTATTTTTATATTTATTATGGGTTAATTCATATAGATATTCATTTAATTTATCATAAGTGATAAACTCATATTTCATTATTTAACCCCTTTTTTAAATCCTTTACTACCATTATATTCGCTTAAGATGTTTGATGTAAAACTAGATGTTTTACGCATTTCATTTTTATAGTCTTTAATGGCTGATTTGATTAACTCATCGGTTAATGTCTTATAATCTTTACCTTTTGGTTTATATAAGTAAAAGGCAAGTGAACCTGGAATTGTATTTGGTTCATTGACATAAATTTCACCAGTTTCTCTATTGACTAAATAGTCAATACGGCAAACACCTTTTAGATTGAGTACTTTAAATACTTGTTTTGATATTTCATAGATTTTATTTTCCATGTCTTCTTTAATTTTAGCAGGAATTTGAAATTCACTATTAGACATAGCACTTGGATTTTTAGAAGTACCTTTCATACCTTTTCCTTTACTACCGCCTAAGTATTTATCTTCAAAAGTTAAAAGTTCATGTTTCATTTTCATTTCAGCAATTAAACTAGTTTCCGAATATTCATAGTTGCCACAAACAGCACAGTTTAATTCAAGTAAATTTGGTATCATTTCTTCGACAACAATTTTCTTTTCATATTCTATTGCCTCGTTTATTTTTGTTTCTAGTTCGCTTCTACTATGGGCAACACCGATACCAATAGTACTACCTAAATTAGCCGGTTTAACTATTACTGGGTAGTTTAAAGTTTCTATTTTGTTTAAAATATCATCTTTGTTCATACCATATTCATAATCATAAAACCACACATATTTTGGTATTTTAATGTTATTAGCTTCTAATACTTGTTTTAAAACAACTTTATCTTGACCTAAAGCCGCACCTAAAACAGAAGGTCCTACAACTGGAAGACCAAGTGTTTCTAAGTAACCAGCTAAAGAGCCATCTTCTACTCCTTTACCATGAACAATCGGAAAGGCAACATCAATAGTATTTACATTACGTCCAAAGATGCCTTTAATTTTTTGAAGAACTATATCTTTATCTTTACGGCATATAGTTATTTCTTTAACATACTTTTTCATACTATCAAAATATTTGAATGTTTCCATATCTCTTAGAGCATTACCGGTATAAAAATGACGGTCTTTACTAATATAGATGGGGATAATTTCATATTTTTCTTCATCAATATTTTCCATAGCCTGCAAGGCTGAAATGATACTTACTTCGTGTTCAACTGAATCGCCACCAAAAAATACTCCAACTTTAATCATTATAAATCACTCCTTTATTTTTCATTGAATATATCTGGTAAATCATTTTCTAAAAGAACGTAAGTTTCTTTTTCTTTTAGAGTTTGTATTAATGGGAAGGCTTTTAAAACATCGTTAATTACATGTATTTTACTTTCATCATATCCTTTTTCTTTTAAGCCTTCTAATATCGGTTTTGTTTTTTCGACGCCAACTAAAATTACTTCGTCAGTGCTTTCAGCAATTTGGGCACCAAATTCTTTGTTTTTCTGGTATTCTTCATCGCCTAATTCAATCATACCTGGTGTGACAACAATATGTTTACCTGGCATCATTTTTAAAACGTCTAAAGCCATTTTCGCACCAGTTGGATTTGAATTATAGGCGTCATCAATAATAGTGATGTCACCATTTCTTTTTAATTCTAGACGGTGTTCAACGGCTTTTACTTTCGCTACTCCTGCTTTAAGTTGTTCTATTGTCATACCAAATTCCTTGCCCAAGGCAATACTAGCTAAAATATTATAGACATTATTATATCCTAATAACTGTGTTTCAAATTTATATGGTTTATCATCGCCTTTGAAATAACAATCAAAGGTTGTTCCTTTAGGGCTTAAGGTGATGTTTGTAGCTCTTACATCAACATCTTCGCTATCAATACCAATCCATTTTATTTTACAATTGTTTTTTATCTTATAACTTCTTTGCCAATCATCGTCACCATTTAAAATACCAACACCATCGCTTGGAAGTGACTCTATTAGTTCAAATTTTGTTTTTTGAATATTTTCTCTACTTCCAAAAGTAGCTAGATGTGCAACACCAATTTTGGTGATTATACCATACTTTGGATGAACTAAATCGCATAGTTCTTTAATATCTCCTGCTTGACATGCACCCATTTCGGCTATAAAAACATCAGTGAATTTATCTAAGTAGTTATTTATTGTAATCATCAAACCAAAAGGAGTATTAAAATTTTTAGGAGTTGGCATTGAATTATATTTGATATTTAAAATGTCATTTAAAATGTTTTTACTACTTGTTTTACCATAACTACCTGTAATTCCTATTACTTTTAATGATTTCATGCTTTTTATTTTATGAATGGCTTTAGTTTTAAAATATAAACCGACTAAACTTTCAACCGGGGTATTTATTAAAAGAGCAATTAAAATGTATAGATTATTTAAGTATGCAAATAAACCTAATGTTAGATAACAATAAACTAGGTTAGTTTCATTTACAAAAAATGCCATAATGATTATTGGTAGTAATATTACTAAAGTATTTGTAAATGTTAATCTTTTAACTCTTGCTGTATATTTTAATGGTAATTTGTTTTGGGATTTTTTTCTTTCTAAAATTAAGTTTATGATTAAAATTAAATATAATAAAATGAAAGATAATATTAGTAAAGATGCATTATCTATAAATATAAATAGTGCTAATAAAACGAATAAAATACTAATATTTTTAAAAGCTTTAGCTTTATTTTTATTTAGCCATTTTAGATATGTTTTTTTACGGTTATATTTATTTTGCTGAAGCATATGCATAGAATCTTGGCTTCGTAAAAAAACATAAATAGTATAAATAATAATGGAAATTAAAAATTCTTTTGTCATGTTACTACTCCTTTATAAAATTTTGAATGATTGAAACCGTTTGATTTAGTCTTTCTAAATAGGCATAATGAGTACATCCTTCATATGGAATAACAGCTGAATCTTTAATTAAAGTTTCTAATTCATAAGCGTCTTCTATTGGAACGGCAGCATCGTTAGTTCCCCATATGATTATAGTTGGACAATTAATCTTTTTAACGTTTTCAGTAATGTCGGTATTGACATGTTTAACTAATATATCTCTCATCATTGGACTTGCATTTCTATAATCAGTAGAGCCCATGTGGTTTTTCATAGTTTCAGCTAATTTGTTTAATCCTGGTAATGTTTTGAGTTTTTTCAAAGTTCTAACTTTTAAGCTTTGTGGATTTTTTTTAACTTTGAATGGACTACCAAATAAAATTAGCTTTTTTACTGAGTATGTACTGGCATAAAGTAGACTTATTTTACCACCAAATGAATGACCAATTAATATTGGGTTTTGAATATTTAAACTACTAAGTAATTCATGAATCATGCTCACAAAGTCTTTCAATTCCCATACTTCTTTTGGTTCATCACTTTTTCCATGTCCTGGAAGATCTATTATGATAACATCGTTATCGGTTAATCTATCTCCTACGGGTTTCATCATTTCAATATTTTGTCCCCAGCCGTGCAGTAAAACGACGGCTTGATTATTTGGGTTACCATATCTGATATAATTTATATTAATATTTTTATATTTAAACATTTTTGTCACCTACATTCAATTATAGCATATCATTTGCGTTTTAATCAATAAAATCAATAAAAAAACGTCCTTAGTTAAGGACGAGTTTTCCCGCGGTACCACCTTATTTTATTTTTAAATACGCTCAAGAAACTATAACGCGTTACCGTTCTTATTTACTTATGTTCAAAAAGAAACATCAAGAGTGATCCATATATTAAATAGTTATTAGTTTTCACCAAATACTAACTCTCTTTAAAACTATTATTAATATAACATCTCTATCATTTGTTTTTATATATCTAATTTGTCAATATCATCAATTATTTCTAATTGAGATTCAATGATGCTTTTAAGTCTACGTTTTAAAACATTAATGTTACGTTTAGTAGCTTCAGCATCGTTTTCGATTTTTTCAGCTTTGATTAGAGCGTCATTGACAATGCGACTAGCGTTCTTTTTGGCATCATCAATAATAATTTCGCTTTCTCGGTGAGCGCTTATTTTTAATTGGTCGGATGTTTTTTGGGCCATCATTATAGCTCTATTTAAAGTATTTTCCATTCTTTCATACTGCTCTAGTTTTTCTTTGATGGTTTTAGTTTCTTCAATTTGAGCTTGCAGTTTTTTTATTTCTTCATTTTTGCTTTCTATTAATTTATTCTTTTTATCAATATCAGCAATCATTTTTTCGACCCTTTTAATAACTTGATCTAAGAAGTTATTAACCTCGTCTGGGTCATATCCTCTCATGACTCTTGTAAATTTTTCCATAAGTTCGACCTCACCTCGGCGCTTTCGCCCATTTTTTTTACCACTCTATATCTATATTGTTATTATCGTGAATACCTTTTCCTTCAGTATCATTTGTAATTTTTCCTTGAACACTCACATTATTTGGAGTGCATAAGAATATTCCTCCACCTATTTTTTGCAAATCCCCACCGATTGCATAAATAGTTCCACTTAGAAAATCAACAATTCTCTTAGCTTGTTCAGGGGTTACTCTTTTTAAATTGACAACTACTGTATTTCTCTTTTTTAAATGATCAGCAATTTGTTGTGATTCAGAGTATGCTCTTGGCTCTAATAATATCATTTTAGCGCCGCCTTCTTCAGTTAATGCTTCTTCGGCTTTTAAATCATAGTACTGGTCATTTGATGGTGCGGAAAAAACATCTTCTTCTTCACCTATGATTTTCTTTATCAAACCCATATTTATCCTCCTTAGTTTTTAATACTTTGCTATAGTTAATTTTATCATAGATTTGAGAAAAAGAAAATGCTTTTTTATTTTCTTTTGTTATTTTGTGTAAAGTAAACCATTAAATACTATTTTTTTTGCTAAAATTTGATTTTTACCTACACCTTAGTTTGTTTTTTAGGTAAAATTGTTTTGAAGGAAGTTTGATTTATGGCTAAAAGAAAAAAGAAAAAAAGTGGAAATATTAAAATTGTTTTTATATTATTGTTTTTAATTATAATTGGCGCTATTCTTTTTTATCTGATTAATAAGGAGGTTTTTTTGAGTAAAATTAATTATGATATGAGTGGTAATATTACTTATTATGATAGATATGGAATTCATATTAATTTTAAAGGTGATTTTAAATTAGATAATGGTTACAGTAACCCTATTTTAGTTTTGAGTAATGGGATAGATGAATTTACTATTGATTGGAATATTCAAAATAATGGTAATGATTATAGTTTTGAAACTAGTAAATATATTAACGATGGAATTAATTTGGAAAAGTTAAAAAATGGAACATATTATTTGCTTATTAAAGTGGACAGTACTGAGGAAAATGAATATTTTCCTTTAATTAATAAAACAAATTATAATGATATAACTTATTATAGTTTAACTAAAAATGGTAGTAATCAAAAAATAGATATTGCTTGGGATAGATATGAGGGTCATGAACTTTTAGGTTTTCATATTAGTACTACTACTTTGCCCGATGATGTTTATGATATTACTATTGACCCAGGGCATGACGGTAATGATTCAGGGATGACTGTATGTGTGGATGGTAGTGTACCTAATAATCAAGGTGAGTGTTATGGTTCTACAGCTTACAAGGAGTCTGATATTAATTTTACAGTAGCTGCTGCTTTAAAAGACGAACTAGAAAAAATGGGTTTTAAAGTTAAGCTTACTAGAGATAGTAAAGATGATACTGTACCAACATATGGTGATATGGGCAGTGGGACGGCAGCTAATGCGACTAAATCTAAATTTAATTTAGCTTTACATCATAACTCAACAAACGTCCCTGGAGGTATGGCAAATACTCATGGTTTAGAGGTTTATGTAGCTGGAGACAGTAAATTTGATTTAGCTAAATTATTTGTAGAAAACATTTGTGAATATGGTAAAACAGATGTTTCTACTAAAAAAGAATTTAAGGTGGAAGATGGTATTTATCAAAGGTTTTCTGATGATGGTATAACTCCTTATTATTATATGATTAGAGAAGTTGGTGGGATTGCAACTCATGCATATGTAGATGGCAGTAATACGGATTATAATGAAAACCCATATTATGACTCTAATGATACAGCCGAGAGTTATTTGATGGAACTAGGTTATATTGATAATGTTAGAGAACTTGAAAATATTTTGGATAACCCTAAAGGATATGCGAAAGGAATTGCTTTATCAATAGAAGAATATTTAAAATAAAAGATATATCGTTTTAAAGTTTGATATATCTTTTATTTTTTTACAAGTCTTTTGCCATTTGTTTTAGTATTATTAGCAAATATTCCAAAACTGGCAATGGCAAGTGAAGACGCAATTAACATACTTGAAAATGATTTTTTATGGCCTATAGCGGCAATACCAAGGCCAAAAAGAATAGATGCACTTACAGCACTAAATATAGCTACTAAATTAATTGGGCTTTTCTTTTGTAAACTATATTTTGGTGTATTTGGTTTGGTTTGATTGATTTTTTGTGTTTGCTTACTTACTATTTTGGTTACTAGTTTTTGAGTAATATTTTGTTTTGGATTTAATTTTTTTGGAAGATTAGTTTCAGACTTTTGATTTTTAATATTATTTGGTTTTACTAAAGTTACATTTTTACTTTGTATTTTAATTTGAGTGTTTTCTTTGCTTTTTAATTGCTGATTTATGTTTTCTTCTTTCTTTTTAGCTGACGAATTTATGATGGCTTTCTTTTTGGGAGTAATGATTGGTGTTATGGTAATAGTTTTACTAAATAGATTTTTTTGCTCGGAAACTCTTATTGATGCAGGTTTAATTTCTACTTTTTTATTTTGAGTTACATTTTTAATTTCTTTAGGCTTGATTTTCTCTTTAGGTTTTTCTTTATTTTCAGTGTTTAAAGCAATGACTTTAGATGGTATTTTTTTATCAATACCTTTTGGATGTTTTATTTTATTTTGTTCTTTTAATTTTTTATAATCTATTTTTCCAATGATTGTAAAGGTGTTTGCGTCACTTTCATTAGATGTATTATTTTCAATCAAGTCTATTAAAGCTTTATTCAAAATTAATATAGAAATACTATTTTTAGATATAGCCATATTGTTTTGTTTTGTACAATAATTTAATAATTTATACAATTTATGAAAACTGATATTACTAGTGAATATGGCTTTTAAAATATTAGCTTTTGATAAGATGATTTTCTTCATAAATCCTCTCCGTTTCTAATACTTCGTTTTAAAATTTTATTTTTTCATTTAAGTAGTCTTTTAATTTTTCTACTTTAATTACATCTTGTTTCATGGTGTCTCTATCTCTTACTGTTACAGTACCATTATTAATGGTTTCATCATCTACTGTTATACAAAATGGAGTTCCAGCAATGTCCTGTCTACGATATCTTTTACCAATGTTTCCTGTTTCATCATAAGTTATCATGAAGTCTTTAGAAAGCATATCGTATACTTCTTCAGCTTTTTCTTTATGATGTTTTTTAACTAGTGGTAAAATGGCTGCTTTATAAGGAGCTAGAAAAGGATGGAAGTGCATAACTTCTCTTGTGGTTCCATCTTCCAGAGTTTGATTTTCATAAGCATTACATAAAATAGCTAGAGCTAGGCGGTCGGCTCCAACACTTGATTCAACAATAGTTGGTAATATTTTTTCATTAGTGTCTGGATCTAGATAACGCATTTGACTACCTGAATATTCTTCGTGTCTAGATAGGTCGTATGTACCTCTATGATGGGTTCCCCAAAGTTCATCAAAACCGAATGGGAATCTATACTGAATATCGCAAGCGGCTTTACAATAGAAGACTAATTTTTCGTGCTCTTTAAATCTAATATCATCTTCTTTGATACCTAAACTTATTAAGAAGTTCCACGCTTTTTGTTTGTATTCTTCATAGAAATTCATGGAATCTTCATCTTTGCAGAATAGTTGGTGCTCCATCTGTTCAAATTCTATCGTTCTAAAGGTAAAGTTTCCTGGAGTAATTTCGTTTCGGAAGGCTTTACCTACTTGACCGATTCCAAATGGTAGTTTAGCCCTCATAGATTTTTGAACGTTTAAAAAGTTGACGAATTCTCCTTGAGCTGTCTCACCTCTTAGATATACTTTAGATGAATCATCTTTGATAACTCCTCTACTTGTTTCAAAAAGTAGATTAAACTGTCTGATTTTAGTCCAATTTGATTTACCACATTTTGGACATTTGATACCTTGCTCGATGATATAATCATATAATTCATCATCACTCATAGAGTCGCCATCAATTTCAGGGTTATATTCTTCAATTAATTTATCGGCTCTATGTCTTGATTTACATTCTTTACAGTCGATTAGTGGGTCTGAGAAGTTTTGAACATGGCCTGATGCTTCCCATACTCTTGGGTTCATTAAAATAGCTGCATCTACACCATAGCTGTGTTTACTTTCCATTATAAATTTTTTCCACCAAGCTTTTTTTAAATTGTTTTTAAGTTCTACACCAAGCGGGCCATAATCCCACGTATTAGCTAGTCCTCCATAGATTTCACTTCCTTGAAATATGAAACCATATTGTTTACAAACGCTCACTAATTTTTCCATTGTTAATTTTTCCATAAGTTACCTCCTAATAAAAAACTCCTAGTAATATATAAGGACGGCTTTGCCGCGGTTCCACCTTATTTATTCTAGAAGAATCACTTTAAATATATGACTCGGGGTTTCCAAGCCCGTCATCGCCTTTCAATATACATATTAATTTTATGTTTTTATTTTAATTTAGTCAATAGTTAGTTTACTAATTTTTGTAAATTTTTGATAAAACTTTTACTTTTTAAATATAAACCAGTATATCTTGAATAGTAATCATCTAAGAACCTATTGATTTCATTTTTAGATTTAGGACTAATATCAAGTTTAGATATTTTTTCAATATCAACATAGTAAAACATTCTAATTAATTTAATCGTTTTATCTGATACCATATTTTCATTTGTATAGCACTCTTTACAGACATAACCGCCACGATAACTAGATAGAGTTACAATGCCCGTTTTTTTACCACATATAGCACATGAATCAATGATAGGCATTACTCCTAAATATTCTAAATATTTTAGTTCTAGAATATTCATGATTATTAATGGGTCAAATCCTTCGTTTATTTTTTTTAAGCTTTGAATTAGCAAATCGAAGATATGAGAATTATTACTTTGTTTGATAACCCCTTCACTGAGTTCTAACATATAAGCAGCATAACTGATTGAAGTTATGTCTTTTTTTAGATTATTAAAGTTATCTAAAACGCTTACTTCTTTTAAAGTAGAAATTTTATTTTCTTTATAATAGATAATAAATGTTCCATAGGTTAGTTTTGATGAAACACTTCTTAAGGGACTTTTTATGTTTTTACACCCTTTAGCCATAACAGAGATTAAGCCTTTTTCTTTAGTAATAATATTTAAAATTTTACTTGTCTCACCATAATTTGTTTCATTTACGATTATTCCTGTTACTTCCTCTAGATTCATCTTTTTCCTCTATTTCTTTATATTTTAAATAATATTCTATTTTACCTGTTACTCTAAATAAATTCCATAAATCCTCTTTATTCATTTTTATCACCTATTATTATTTTGATGATTTATAATATTTTTTATTCAGTAAAATCGTTAAAATTAAATTCGTTTAAGTACTTTTCTCTATCGCGCCATTTATCAATAGTTTTAACATATAGTTCTAGGTATACTTTAGTTCCTAGAGTTTGTTCAAGTTCTTTTCTAGCTAGGGTACCAATTTTTTTAATCATACTGCCACCTTTGCCAATGATAATTTTTTTAAGGGAATCTCTATCAACAATAATAGCAACGTTAATAATGTTTTTATCTTTATCTTTAATAACTTTTTCCACGACACAAGTTACTGAATGTGGGACTTCTTCTTTAGTTAGCCATAATATTTTTTCTCTGACAGTTTCAGCAATCATAAACTGCATGCTTCTATTTGTTTTAATATTTTCATCAAAGTATTTTATGTTATCTGGCAAATAGTTTTTAATTACTTTGATTAATTCATCAATGTTTTTATTTTTTAAAGCAGAAATTGGAACGATTTCAGCAAAGTTATATAGATCTTTATATTCATTTATTTTTAATAATATTTCATCTTTAGATAAACCATCTATTTTATTAATAATTAAGATAACTGGTTTATTGATATCTTTAAGTCTTTCAATGATGTATTTATCACCTTTACCTAAACCGGCCCTGGCATCTATAAGTAAACATACGACATCAACATCATCAATGCTGTAGTAGGCTCCCCTATTTAATATTTGCCCAAGTTTATGAGTTGGTTTATGAATACCTGGGGTATCGACAAAGACAATTTGAGTATCATCGTCGTTATATATTCCTTGAATGATGTTTCTAGTTGTCTGGGGTTTATCTGATGTGATAGCAATTTTACTACCGATTATTTGATTTAAAAGGGTTGATTTCCCAACATTTGGCCTTCCAACAAAACTTACAAATCCACTACGCATATTTATCCTCCTATTAATACTAAAATTTTTGGCAAGAAAATGATACATCCAATAACGATGGCAGTTAATCCAAAGACTAGAACAGCAGCAGCGGCTGTATCTTTAGCTATTTTGGCTAGCGGATGAATTTCTTTAGTTACTAAATCAATAGTAGCTTCAATACTGGTATTAATAAGTTCAGTAGCAATTACTAAACCTATTATAAGAGCTAGTACTAACCATTCAGATAATGATATTTTAAATATAAAACCTGCAATAATAACTAATATAGTGGCTAGGGTGTGCACCAAGATATTTTGTTCATATTTAAAAGCATATTTTAAACCATCAATAGCATATGAAAAACTTTTAAACAATCTATGTATTCCTCTTTTTTTTAATTCATCTCTTGAGACCGTAGGCATTTAAAATCTCCTCCTGCTTTGCGAACATAATTTTTTCTTCTTCTTTTGTCATATGATCATAACCTAATAAATGAAGTAGTCCATGAATAGTTAAAAAGCCCATCTCTCTTGTTTCGCTATGCCCATACTCCTGAGCTTGAGCTTTCATTTTTGGAACACATATATATATATCACCTAAAAGTCTACCAAATTCAAAGTTAATATTAGCTTCACCATCTTCTAAGGCAAAGCTAATAACGTCAGTTTCCCTATCAATACCACGGTAATCTCTATTTAATTCAGTTATTTTGTCTCTATCGACAAAGATTACATTAAATATTACATTGTTTAAATTTTCGTGTTTTAAAGCAAAATTAATTATTTTCTTTTCTTCATCAATATCTATATTTTCATCTGTTTCATTAAATACTTCATAATTATTCATGATTATACTCCTAATTCTATTAAATTAAACATATACATAGCCATTAAAATACTACATAACACTATAATTATATTATAAACTATAGGATTTTTCAATACTGCTGGAAGATGGTTATTTATGATGTCTAAAAGTTTATAAATTCCAAATCCAAGCATTCCACCAATGATATTTAAGATGATATCGTCAATATCAAATACTCTACCAATTAATAATTGAGTAGTTTCAATTGAAGCAGATACTAGGAGAATTAGGAAAAATGTAGACCAAGGCTTTTTTAAATTTAAGTAATATGATACAAAGAATCCGTATGGAATAAACATGATGATATTACCTAAGACATTTTTTATGAATAGATTACTACCAAAGTTGTATCTAAACATTTCTTTAAATGGAATGAAATTAGAACTAGACCAACCGACATCTTGGAAGGTAACAACATAGAATAGACATAAAACATAAATTATAAATATTAAAGAAAGTAATTCTTTATAAAATACAATTTTTTGCTTATTTTTAATTAAATAGACTAGACGCATGCTGATGACAATAACACTACTAATTAGAATGGTTGGCCATACTTGGCCTAATATTTCAAGCAAACTTCTTCTAATCATTTACATCACCCAATTTCTGCATAGTCAGTAATGTTTTCATAAACAGCGAAAAACATTTCTACTTCTACTATACTCTCTTTTACAGTACTTTTCAAATATTTACTACGGATGATGTATTCTTCTTTAGAAAGGTTTTTCTTGATATCTTCTTCGGCTTTTTGTTTAGCTTTAGAGATAGCTTCTTCGACTGTTAGAATTTCATCAGTTACTTTTGTTTCTTTTTGTTTTTGTTTAACTATTTTAAATGGAATTAGGTTATGTTTTAATATTTCTTTTTCTTCTATTTTTTTTGTTTTAAATTTATTAAAGGTTATTTCAAATGTATGATTTAAAAATTTGATAGCATAAACGTTTTTAGTGTTATTAGTTTCTTCTTCTTTAAAAGTGAACATTGGATATTCGGTTTTAGTAACATACCAAACTTCGGCAAAGGCTTTTCCTTCAGCTCTAACTTTGCCTTTTACTTCATCATTAAAGATGAGCTCACCATTTACAATTAAGTCACCTTTTTTGACATAGTCATTCATATCTTTGACAATATCACCTTTTTCAGCAATGACTTTTTTTAAAACTCCATCTTTTTTAGCAATTATGTTCCTTGGTGTGCTATTATCATCTTTAGTGACGATGGTTCTTTCTTCAACTCTTACGGTATATTTGGTACCATTTTCTTCAATTTCTAGCCATTCTATTTTATCTGGATACTTATTTAAGATTTTTTCTTTTATTTTATTTATTTCATTATATGATTTTTTAAAGGAGAATGTTTTGATGCCATCTTGTTTTAATTCGTTTAATAGAAGATTTCTAAGTTCTTTATTCGAATGAATAATTTCAACGTTAAAAATTACATGCGTAGAGATTAAAAATAAAATAAAGGCAATTATAGTAATGATTATTATGTGCTTAGACAATTTTAGTTTTCTTTTTATTTTAATTAAACCAAAAACATCTAGTTCAGTTATTTCGTAAATGCTTTTGACTTTTAAAACTGTTTCATAGTCTTTTTTATAAATGATGATATCAGCTTGATTTGAGTCTTTATACTTTAAGGATAAAATTTCTATTTTTTTGTGTCTTAGTTTTTTGATGAACCTATTGATGTTTTTTCCTTTTATATTTAAGGAAATTTTACTAATTAACTTATCAATCATTGAAATTCAATGTTTTTAATATGTCCTAAAATTAAAAGTTCATCATTGAGTAGTTTTGAGATTGTTAGATCTTCACCTTTAATGATTACAAGACCGTTTGTAAATCTGACTATAATTTTAACATCATCAAAGTGGTCAATTTCTAAATAATTTACAATATCTATTTTATTCGTAAAAATTGTTATTTTAAATTCATTTTCTAAAATATAATTGCGCAAATGATTTAGCATGATATCACCCATATAATTTTATGGGTGATACCTTTTAAATATACTAATAAATAGTTATTACTTCATCATATACATGATATTTATAAGTCATTTTTATCACCTAAATATATTTTAAAAAAAATCTATTTAAAAAAATGTCAAAAAAAAAGCAAATGTATTTTTTTGCTTTTTTACCAAATTATATTTTATTTTTTATCTTTGAACATTTCAGAAATAGTTGTTCCTAGGGTTGCTAAATCTTGCAAATTAGAAGGAACAATTATTTTGGTTGCTTGACCATTAGCCATATTAGCTAGGGCATCAAAACTTCTTAGGGTTAGAACTGACTTATCAGCTCCAGCTTCTTTTAAATTTCTAATAGCTGCTGCTTCTGCTTCACTTCTTTTTAGTATAGCTTCAGCTTCACCTTCGGCTTTTTTAATTTGAGCTTCTTTAGCCGCTTCAGCTTGTAAAATTAAGCTTTCTTTATTACCTTCAGCAATTAAGACACTTGATTTCTTTTCACCTTCTGCTTGTAAGATTTTTTCTCTTCTTTCTCTTTCAGCTCGCATTTGTTTTTCCATAGCTTCTTGAATATCATGAGGTGGTAGAATATTTTTAACTTCGACACGGTTTATTTTAATTCCCCAAGGATCAGTTGCTTCATCTAAAATAGAACGCATTTTAGAGTTAATAATATCTCTAGATGTTAAAGTTTGGTCTAATTCTAATTCACCAATAATATTTCTAAGAGTAGTAGCTGTTAAATTTTCAATAGCACTAATTGGATTTTCAACACCGTATGTGTATAGTTTTGGATCGGTTATTTGAAAATAGACAACAGTATCTATTTGCATAGTTACATTATCTTTAGTGATAACTGGTTGTGGTGGAAAATCTTTAACCTTTTCTTTTAAACTAATAACTCCAGCTACTCTATCAACAAATGGAATTTTAACGTGAAGGCCATTTGTCCAAGTTGCATAATAAGACCCTAAGCGTTCGATGATATAACACATAGATTGTGGTACAACTTTAATATTTGGTATAACAATTACTAAAACTAAAACTAAAATAACAATAAGTACTGACATATTACTCTCCTATCTTTTCAACTTTTATTTTTACCCCTTTTATTTCTAATACTTTAACTAAATCACCTTTTTTGATGGCTTTGTCAGCATAAGCAGTCCATTTTTTTCCATCAACCTTAACTTCGCCATCTTCATTTTTACCAATTTTTTCAGTAACAACACCTTTCATGCCAATAATTCTATCAATGTTGGTTCTAACTTTGTGTTGTTTTATAAACTTGGTTAAAAATGGCTTGGTGGTAATTAATAATATGACACCAGCTATGACAAAAATGCCAAACTGAAGTATATAATTATCGACATATAGTGAGACTATAAGTGCTAAAATACCACTGGCAACAAACCAAATGGTTGTTAAATTAATTGTTGTGATTTCTATTAAAGCAAGTAAAATAACGATAATTAACCATACTACCCATTGTTCCAAACTTATCTCCTCCTACTTATATAGTATAGCATAGTGCCAATGAAATTACAATAAAAGCACCAAATACTTTTCGGTGCTTTAAAAGTTTTTACGTAAAATTATTTATCTTGTTCTTCCTTTAGATTGAGTGTATTGTTCAGTGACTTGAGCTTTAGCATCATCAAATGATAATGATCCATTGCTATTTTTAAATTTTTCATGAGCTTCTTGTCCAATTTTAGCTCTAGTATCATTATCAAAGCCCATATTAAAGTCCTCATTAGTCATAGGTGAATTTTTCCAATTTGCAGTTAATGTTCCATCATTGTTAACGGTGAAGGTTCCTGGTAAATCAGGGTTAGTTGACTCTAAAACTACAGATTCTGTTTTGGGTGTTTTAACTTGTTCGCTATCAAAATCTGCAAGCTCATCAGTTAATGAAACTTCTTGATCTGGTAAATTAAATACTTTGGGTATAATTGTGTTAGTAGCAGTTGTTGTTTTATCCTTTGGCGTTTCATCTTCTACTTGTTTAGAAGTGTTTTTAGCTTTGGCTCCTTCTTTTTTAGCCCTAGCAACTTCTTCTTTTGCAGAAGCTTTAGCCTTTTCAGATTTTTTCTTCGTATCTGCTTTTTTTTCTTCCAATTCTTTTTCTAATTCTTTGGTGATTTCTTCAACTTTTTTTCTGGCTGCCAATGTTTTAGAATCTACTTTTTTTGGTTCAGTTTTTTTCTTTGGTTGATAATCTGGGTTAGTCAACTGTCCAATAATATCATCCATTTCATCAATTTTAGTATTAGCTTCTTTGCTTTCAGTATTTAAAGAATTTACTTGACTGCGAGACTTTTTATTTTCAGCATTTAATTCAGCTGTTTCTTTATTACGTCTAGTAATTTCCTCTCTTAACTCCTTAACTTTGTCACTATTTTCTTTAGCTTTTGCAGTTCTCTCTTCCATTTCAGCTTTTAATCTACTAATTGTAGTTTGACGTTCAGCTTCTTCAGCTTGAGTTATTCTCTTAATAGTTTCAGCTTGGTCTAATCTAATACTAGCAAAATCTGTACCTTTAAGCATAGTACCATCTTCATTTTTCTTTTCAACTTCTTCTTTAGAGAATGAATGGAAATATTCTTGCCATGTATTAAATTTAATTAAATCGCCATATTGTTTTCTAGATTCTTTTAAGTGATCATTATCTGATACTTTTGTTTCTTTTTCTTCACTAGCTTTACTCACGTTATTTTGTCCACCATCGTGATTAGACATATTTATATTTAAATCAATTGGTGTAGAAGTTGGAACTGTTGTTTCTTCTGTTTTAATAGGTGCTAGTTTAGTTTTAGGTGTAGCTTCTGTTTTTTGTTTACTAGAAACGTGTATTGTAGGGAAGATGGTTTTTATATGTCTTGTAACCATTTCTGAATCTTTATTGTCTTCAGTTACTGTAGGTTCGGCAACAGGTTTTGGTTCTACAGATACTGGATTTCCAAAAATAGTTGTGGTTGGAACTGACTTTGATGGTGTCTCTACTTCTTTTTCAGGCTCTTGAGTAGGTGTTGCTGACTCTGATTCATCTGTTTTAACAGATTCCTGAATACCTAAAACTGGTTCTGAAGTTAGACTTGCATCTGGAGTCTGAAGTTCAGGTTCTTTTTCTGGTTCATTAACTTGCTGTTCTCTTTCGATGATTTTTTCAAGTACCTTAGGAACAAAGAATTTAGCTCCTGGTACATGAGAGACAACAGTTGCTGTTCCGTCTATAACTTTTTGGAAAAGTTTTTTTAGAGTTCCAGTTCTTTTATGACCTAATTTTATTAGGTTGTCATCATTTAATTGTGCTGGTATTTCCTTATTTTTATCCATTCTAATCACTCCTCATTTCTAATAATTTCACGCATTACTTCTTTAACGTCTTTCCATTCGTCAGCTGGGATTTTATCTAATTGATATCCTTCATCATTTTCATTTAAAACAGCTGCATGAATTGTTTCCATATCTTTATCATCTATCTCATTAAAAGTATATAAGATGTATTTTTTTCCTGTTTTTTCTAGTTCGAAACAGAGTAATACTTCTGCTTCAATTTCTTCCCCATTGGATTTTTTGACTTTAAGTATTTGTAATTTATCCATACAAACCCCTCCATTCTATTATTAATTATAGCAGACGCTTTTTAGTTTGACAACGCTTTTTGTCAACTACTTTACTTTTTTTTAACATTTTTCTATATTTTAGTTTGCGATATTTTCATAAAATTAATACTTAAATATTATAAATTAGACTTTACTATATATTTTGTCGAAATTAGTTGTAGATGATTTTGGCCTTACCACCACAATAAGTTGTGATTAAGTCAATGATTTCACTAGCTACTTCAATAAGATATTCAGCACTTGTATCTTCATTACCTTCTATAGTGATTAAAATATTTTTGGTATCTTTATTTATTATAGTATTTTTATTTTGTTCAATTTCTAGTCTTTGAATGATTTGTTGTTTATCTTTATAGATATATTCACCTTTATTAGTGTTTTTTTCTTCATTATTTTTATTTATATAGGATTCTTTATCTGTAGCTAGTTTTAAGGATACTTCTCCTTTTATTTTATCACTATCATGGATGAATAATGGTAATCTAGAATCTAAAATTACAATATTATATAGATGCATTAATTTGTTTTCTGAAGGTAATTTTTCATCTTTTAGAAATTTTTTCAAAATTAATTCACTAACCGGTGTGTGTTTTTTTCTTTTTATTCCAATTTTTTTATGTATTTTATTGAATCCCCTTAATATTAAATCGGTTTCAATATCAAAATTTTGATATTTCTTTTTTAATGCGGTATATGCGATGTCTTTGAAGTTTAGAAATTTTGAAGTTTCAGTATATATGTCAATATCATTAATTGTAATAGCAATTACTTTCAAACCTAAATCTAAGACTTCACGGTCAACATTAAATTTCATGGATACCTCCTTATTTTTATCATATAATAATTATACAAATTTTTATATTAAGTTTCAATAAGAATAAAATGTCAAAATAAATTTTGACATCATCTTACATAACGATTAGCTTTTTTACTTCACAGGAACTTTAAGATTCTCCATAGATTAATATCGGATAATTGCTACTTTTTTTATTTTACTTTGGCAAAAAAATTAATAATTGTTTATTTTTTACGGGAGCAAGTTCCTAGTATATGAAAAAAGGCCAAATTAATGGCCTTTTCAGGGGGTTGGTTAGCTACTATATAGGTAATAAGTAGCTGGCATAGATTACCTTTACCTATGCATTAAAAGTATAATTTTTTTAGACTATAATGTCAATGATTTTTTTGTAGTTTTTGTATGCTTTACACATTTAATCTAAATTAGTTGACTCTTTTATTTGACTTTTTATATATTTATATTTTTCTAAATTATATTCAGAACTTTTTAAAAAGGTTTGGCTATCTTCTTTGGCTTTTAATAATAAATCATAATCATTTTTGATATCAGCTAGTTTGAAGTTCATATCTCCACTTTGTCTTACTCCAAATATATCGCCACCGCCTCTTAATTTAAAATCTTCTTCGCTGACTTTAAAGCCATCATTTGTTCTTGTTAATACTTCTAGTCTTTTGGTTTCTTTATCACTTATTAATATACAATAACTTTCTAAGTCGTTTCTACCTACTCTACCTCTAAGTTGGTGCAAGGCAGAAAGACCGAAGCGATAACTATCAAATATAACAATCATGGTGGCGTTTGCTACATCGACACCAACTTCAATGACTGTAGTGCTTATTAATATTTGAATTTTGTTTTGTTTGAAATCATCCATAACTTCTTCTTTTTCTTTAGCGCTCATTTTACCATGCATGATACCAACATTACAAACTTTGCCAAATGCTCTTTTCATTTTTTCTTCTAGTTTATAGACATCTTCTAAGTCTATTTTGTCACTTTCTTCAATTAATGGTGCAATAACATATATTTGATGATGAGCTTTTATTTGGTCTAACATCATATATAAAACATCTTTGATTTCTTTATTAGTTTTAACGTATGTCTTAACAGGTTTTCGGCCACTGGGCATTGTTCTAATACTAGATATATCCATATCACCATATAAGGTTAAGGCATAGGTCCTAGGAATTGGGGTGGCACTCATATATAAAATATCTGGGGTCAGTCCTTTATTTTTTAGATTGCCTCTTTGGGTAACACCGAAACGGTGCTGTTCGTCGGTGATAACTAAGCCTAGGTTTTTATACGTGACATCTTCACTTATAAGGGCATGAGTACCTATGATTACATCGGCTTTTCCACTTTCGATTGCTTGTTTAACTTCTTTTTTTTCTTTGGATTTTAGTTTGCCTGTTAATAGTATGACATTTAGGTTTGGAAAAAGTTTTTTAAAGTTTGTGAAGTGCTGTGATGCTAAAATTTCGGTTGGAGCCATTAGGGCTCCTTGATAACCTGATAAGTAATTAATGTATAAGGCAATAAAAGAAACTATGGTTTTACCACTTCCGACATCTCCTTGAAGAAGTCTATTCATTCTATTATTACTGATTAAATCATCATATATATCTTCAACTGATTTTAATTGGTCTTTCGTTAATTCGAATGGTAAATTATTTATCATTTCTAATACCTTTCCTTTTTCAACATTTCTAGAAAGACCATTGCTTTGTTTTTTTGATTTTTTTAAATAACTAATTTTCATCATGTACATAAATAATTCTTCATATTTTAATCTTGATAAAGCTTTTCTTAACGTTTCTTTATCTTTTGGAGTGTGAGCTATTTTTATAGCTTCTTCTTTACTTATAAAATGATATTTTTGAATAAGTGAATCCGGAATATTATCTAATGATTTTACTTTACCTAAGACTGATTTAATTATTTTGGATATTTTAGAACTACTGATTTTAAATGATGAATGATAGATTGGTTCAATTAATGTTTTTTCAATAAGTCCAAATTTAATATCACTAGCAATTATACTATTATTTTTTTGATTATATTTTCCAATGATGGTCACGGTATTGCCAATATTTAATTTATCTTTTAAAAAGGCACGGTTAAAAATAGTAATATTGGTAATAAAATCACCAGTGTTTAAATGAAAACTCATTTTATTTAACTTGCGGTTAAAATGAATGATGATTGGCTTATTTTCGATGATACCTCCAATGACAATTTTGTCGCCATCATTTAATTTTTTTATATCAGTATTTTCAATTATTTCATATCTAAAAGGATAATAATTTATCAAATCTTGCACATTATATATTCCAAGTTCATTTAAGTATTTGATGGTTGTTTTACCTATTCCTTTGATATCTTCTAAGTTCATGTTTGCCCTCCTTTTTTTATTTTTTTGGAAAAATCTCTTGACATATTTTAATTTTCTGATATTATATATAGCACCAATTCAATTTTAGTTGAATTGGCGCTAGTGTAAACTAGCCAGCCCCTTTTTATTCTTTTATTTGGAACAGTCCTTCAGGGGGAACTGTTCCTTTTTTACCTAAATATTAATAGCTTACTTCATGTTCTATCTATATTAATTATACAAGATTTTTTGAAATTTTCCTTTTTTTGTGAAAAAAAATCTAGAATTTTCTAGACTTTTTTTATTTACCTCACAATGTCGATGATTAATTTTGGATTATCTACTTCATTTTCACTGAATTTAAAGCATGATAAAACTTCTTCTTCAGTGATTTCTTTTTCATTATATAATATGGTTACTAAAGGCTCGCCTTTTTGGACATAATCGCCAACTTTATAGTTTAAAATTAGTCCGACCGACAAATCAATTTCTTCATCTTTAGTGAGTCTACCAGCACCTAGTTTTCTAGCTAATTTACCTATTTCTAAGGCATCAATGAAGGATATATATCCGTCTTTTTTTGATGAGATTACTTTGGTGTGTTTAGCTAAAGGAATATTATTAATATCTCCACCTTGAGCTTTAACCCATTCGAGCATTTTTTTATAACCTTGACCGTTATACAAGTTTTCTTTAACTTTGGTTTCAGCTTCTGCTTCAGATATATTTAAACCCATAGAAGTCATTAATGTTCCTAATTTAATAACTAAATTTGTTAAATCTTTTGGGCCGTCACCTTTTAAAGTGTTTATAGCTTCAATTACTTCGATAGAATTTCCAACTGCATATCCTAGTGGCTCGTCCATATTTGTTAAAACGCATGCTGTTTGTTTATTATTATTTTTACCAATGGTAACCATTAGATTTGCTAGTTGTTTAGCTTCTTCTAGGCTATTTACTAAGGCGCCACTACCTACTTTTAAATCAATGACGATGTTAGAGGCACCACTAGCTAATTTTTTACTCATTATACTTGAGGCAATTAATGGGACTGAATCAACGGTGCCAGTAACATCCCTTAGAGCGTATACCTTTTTGTCAGCTGGAACTAAGTTGCCCATTCCACCTACTAAAGCAATACCGATTTTTGAAACTTGCTCTTTAAACTTTTCTAATGGCATAGATGTTTGAAAGCCTTTGATTGATTCTAATTTGTCGATAGTACCTCCAGTGTGTCCTAAACCTCGACCGCTCATTTTTGCTACTTTAACACCCAAAGATGCAACGAGAGGTGCTAAAACGATAGTTGTTTTATCACCAACTCCACCAGTTGAATGTTTATCAGTTATGTTATCAAAACCTAAATTTAAGATTTCGCCGCTATGAAGCATAATATCAGTTAAATTAATCGTTTCTTCTTCTGATAGTCCAAGTAAATCTATTTCGGTTAAAAAAGCAGACATTTGATAATCTTTTATTCGGCCATCTAAATATCCATCTATTACAAATTGCAATTCTTCTTTTGTTAGTTTTTCGTTTTTTTCTTTTTTATCAATTATATCTAATATATCCATAAATACCTCCCTAATTATATTTTACTAAATTTTACCAAAAAGAAAAATAGTTTTTTTAACTATTTTAAACGTATATTTATTAATTTAACTGTTCGTTTTGTGTCATCACAAAGCCGTCTATAAAGAGTTGGATATAATTTTATTTCATTTAATATTTGCATATCTTTACTTGAAATTCGTGCTTTGTATTCTTCATTTTCGGCGATGATACTAACTGGTTGGTCTAATCCTAATAATAAATCTATTGGTAAGTTCAACACTTCACTTAGTTTTAAAAGATGATCTAATGTAGGATTACGGCCATCGCGTTCAAAGTAATTTATTGATGATTTAGAAACACCAATTAAGTCTCCTAACTCTTTTTGGGTTAGCCCTTGTTTTTTTCTTGCTTTTTTTATCTCTGTGCCTAACATAATCTATCACCATACCATGAATTATAACAAGATATGATGTTTATTACAGTTAAATCCACCTGTAGTTAACTGTCTATTTCTGGTATTAACTTTTTAAGGTTACTACTGATAAGGTGAATGTTGCGTTCTGGGTCTTTAAGTAAGATTTTATAAAGTGTAGGATTATCTTTGATGTTTGATAATATTTTTAAATCTTCTTTAGATAATCTGACTTGATATTCTTCTCCATCATGAACAGTGACTTCACGGCCTAGCACTTCATCAGCACTAATGTTTAAAATATCTAGTATTTTTCTAAATATTGGCCAACGCGGAGTTCTCTTATTTGATTCATATTGTGAAATTTCTGCGGCTTTAATGCCAAGCATGTTGGCAAGTTGTTCTTGTGTTAAATTTGCTTTCTTTCTTGCTTCTCTTAATCTTTGTCCTGCTACCATATAATCGTTATCCTTTCGTTAACTAGAATTATATCAACATTTAGCAAACATTACATCTTTTCTAACTTTATGTTAGAATTTTCTTGAAATTAACTTGAAGTTAATATATAATTAATATGTAAACACAATTATTTTAACTTGTGGGAGGTGTCGAAAATGAACGAATTAAAGGCTATGCGTATAAAAAATAAGTTTACTTGTGAGTATATGGCAAACCATTTAAAAATTAGTAAGCCTTTCTACTGGCAAATTGAGAATGGTAAGAGACGCCTTTCTTATAAAATGGCGGTTAAAATTGCCAATGTTTTTGGCTGTAGGCCTGATGACATATTTTATGAGGAGTTTAAAAATGAAGAATAGAAAAAGACTGTTATGTGGTTCAATTAACAGTCTTTTGTATAGGAGTGTATTTTATAGGGATTTTATCGTGCATTATTTTTTTGACGACAAAAATGTGATTTTTTCAACGATAACTTCGGTAATATATTTGCGTCCATGTTCAGTATCATAATTATAGGTTTCAACTCTCCCTTTGATACCAACAAGGTCGCCTTTTTTACAGTAATCACTTGTTCTTTGAGCAATTCCTTGCCATAGTTTACAATATATGAAATCGGTTTCATATTCACCTGCTGAATTTTTATAGGCTCTTGGTACTGCTAAAACCATTTGGACTATTTTTTTACCGGTTTCGGTTTCGTACAATTCTGGGTCGCTTGCTAAACGGCCAACTAAAACTATTTGGTTCAACATAGTTCCCTCCTTTCGATTTGGTACTATACACGTTATTTGTTTTTTTATCAAAAGCCTAAAATCCGAATTTGGAGGAGCTTTTTGTACGAATTTTGGAAATTTGTCTATAGAAATTCAGGTTTTGGATAGGTTAAAAGTTTACAAAATAGAAAAACACAAGTTTTTTAACATTTTAGTTCAACTTGTGTTTTTTTTGCTTTTCCGGTTTGATAATCAATAGTGACATTAGCGAATGTTTTAGTTTTGTCACATTTTTCCAACCCTTTTAAATCATATTCTTCGCCATTTTGATTAGCTTCTTCTAAATCTTTTAACGTTACTTTATAACTATTGGCGCTATCGTTAGCGCTTACATATTTTTCAAAGTAATCACTACTAGCAGTGGCTACTTTTTTTTCTAAGTCATTAGTTTGATTTTCTGTGTCTTTAAAATAGAAAAAACCAATTACAGCAACAATAACAATTAAGATTAATAAAATTAAACCGATTATTTTCTTCTTCATGATATCCCCCTTCTACTAAAAATAATTTTTTAATAATGCATTTAATTCAACAGCATATTCCATTGGTAAGTTTTCTCTAAATTCATCAATAAAACCAATGATTAAAAGTTCTTTTGCTTTTTCTTCATCTAGACCCCTACTCATTAAATAGAACAGTTTTTCTTCATCTAATTTAGATACTGTAGCTTCATGTTCAAGGTAAGATGAATGGTTTTCGACGATGTTTTTTGGTATTGTATCACTTTTGGATTTATTGTCTAATATTATTGTATCACATTTAATTGTACTTTTGGAGTTAGTGGCTTTTTTTGCTATTTTAACAGTTCCACGATAGTTACTTATGCCACCGTTTGCGGCTATTGATTTACTGATGATGTTACTGGTAGTATTTGGGGCAAGATGAATCATTTTGGCACCAGCATCTTGAATTTGGTCTTTAGAAGCAACGGCTATAGAGATACAGTTTCCATTAGCACCTTTACCTTTTAATATACAAGATGGATATTTCATATTGGTTTTAGAACCGATATTGCCATCTATCCATTCCATGGTTCCGTTTTCTTCAATGATAGCTCTTTTTGTAACTAGATTGTAGATGTTATTTGCCCAATTTTGAATAGTTGTATATCTACAACTAGCGTTTTTTCCAACATATATTTCGACTACAGCGGCGTGCAGAGAACTCGACGTATGATAAACGGCTGTACAACCTTCCATATAATGAATATGGCTATCATCATCAACAATGATTAGTGTTCTTTCAAATTGTCCCATATTTTTTGTATTTAATCTGAAGTAACTTTGAAGTGGTCTCTCAATGGTGACACCTTTTGGAACATATATAAATGTTCCCCCACTCCAAACAGCTCCGTTTAAGGCAGTATATTTATTTTCGTCATATTTTACTAGATGATTAAAGTATTTTTTAAATATGTCTTGATGATTTTTTAGAGCATCGTCAGTACTACAGAAGATAACACCCTTTTCTTCTAGTTCTTTAATCATACTATGATAGACGACTTCACTTTCATATTGCGCTCCAACACCGTTTAAGTATTTTTTTTCGGCATCAATTAGCCCTACTTCATCAAAGGTTTCTTTGATTGGGCACGCAACATTATCCCAATTTGTTTCAACTTTATCTGTTACTTTTTTATAATAATTTATTTTATCAAAATCTATTTTTAATTCTGGTCCAAAGTTTGGATTAGGTATTTCTTTAAAGGCTTTATAGGCTTTTAACCGAAAATCGGTCATCCATTTTGGCTCTTGTTTTAATTTAGATATTTCTTTTATTTTATCTTCATCTAATCCAAGTTCTTTACTCACTGTAATCACCTAATAATATTATACTAAATTTCGAGAACAAAAGTCAAAATAAATTTTGACTTAGCTTACCTCACGGTAAGCTCTTTCTACTTCACAGGAACCTTAGGTCCCTCCATAGACCAATATCGGATAGTCGCTACCCTACTTTTTTATTTTGTCAAAATTTAGCATTTGTTTTATTTTTCATTATATAATAGATTAACTATTCATTCTTAATGTTTGTTTAAATTAACCCTTAATATTTTCACCTCATTTCTTTGATATGTTCAGTATATCGCAAACATTTGTTCTTGTAAAAAGTTTTTTACAAAGCAAATTTTTAGTATATAAAAATAAAAAGCTATTTTTCATTTAGCTTTTCATTATCTTTTAATTTATTTAATATTTTTTCAATGCCCCACCATGATAACAATGCACATTTTTTGCGATTTGGATTTTTATATATGTCATCATATACAATGGCTTCTTCTAAAATTTCTTTGTCATATGGTTTTTCATCAAGCATGTTTAAAAAGTTTTGAAGAATATTTTCGGCTTGTTCCTTAGTCTTACCGATTAAGACCGTAGTCATGATAGACGCAGATGAAATGCATATGGCACAGGCTTCACCATCAAATCTAATATCTTTAATGATGTCGTTTTCAATTTTGACTTCTAAGTTTAGCTCATCTATACAACTTTCATTATTCATGTTTGTTTTTAAATATGAATCATTATTTAATAGTCCTTTGTTTTTTGGATTTTGATAGTTTTCTAGAATTATTTCCCTTTTTATATTATTGTCCATTTATATCACCTTCATTTTCTCCGTAAACTGTTTCATCTAATTCAAAGTAAAAGTTTCTTAGCTGTTCAAATGAGCAAAAGAATATGGTTGGAAGGTTTAGTGTTGCTTTTTCTTTTAGAGTTTTTATGACATCTTCAATGTTATCAGATTTTTTTGTGTTTAGTTTGTTTATTTGTTTATCTTTATAAATTGATATACCACACTTACCTTGGCTATATAATGTCTCATTGGTGGCAAATAAAATATCTGCTTCGATGATGCTGCTTATAATTTTAGCAATATTATAGATTGTGTTCATGAGTGTTAGGTTATGGGTTTGTCTTTCAATTTTTGTTTCTTCAACAATTTCTTTTATTCTGGTAAATAGTTGGTCATCATCTTTACTTTCACATGATAATTCGGCATATATTTTTCCGTGGTGAGATCTTATATTAAATTCACTATTTGGAATTTCTAAAGTGAGGTCGATTAACCTACCTATGGTATTTAGGTGGGCATGGTCTAAAGTTAAAATTATATAAGCAACTTTATTTTTTCCATGACCTTTGCTGGCTAAGGTTGGTGTGATTCCATTATTATAGCACGTATGCAATAACAATTCCAGTGAGCGTGAATCTTCGGCCATATCGTGAAAGTAGATTGATCTTTCGTTTGAATCTTGAATATTTATATTTTTAATCATAAATAAGTCTCCTTTTATCTTCTTTTGGTTTTGTTATAAAATTCATTTAATTTGAGATATAACAATTTTAAATCTTCGTTTGAACAATAATATCTAGCAAATTCTATTGTTTGATTGCTTTTAAGAATAGAATTTATATCCATATTTTTTAAATCATAAGAGTCTTCATTTTGAAAGATTAAGGTTTCACATATGTTTTTATTTTTTAGTTTTTGAGTAAATATTGTTTCTATATAAAAGTTGTTTTCTAAAGCAATTTTAGATAATTTATAGGCATTATTAATCCATGAATTTTCTGATTGTGGTCTTTGTGTATAGATGTTTGTCATCAGGTCACATATACTTTGAAATGTATAATCAGCGTTTATGGCTGGGACGCGAATATCAGCAGTGATGATTTGACTCATATTTTGAATATTAAATTCACTACCATTTATGTTTAAAATTTGGTTTAATAATGTTTGAAAAAATGGCAATGTATGGGGTTCTACTTTAAATTTGATGTAGGCATCTTTATCTTTATTATGGCCACGACAACAAGCAATAGTTTCAATGTGATTTTCATATAGAAGATTCAATAATTTTTCTAAAGTTGATGAACCTTCAGCAAAGTCGTGAAAGGCTTTTCCTTTATTTTCGATGGTGTTGATATCGAGAATTTGTCCGTTATTATAATTCACTTTATCACTATCCTTTGTTTGTTGGAATATTTTATATTTAACATCATATAGTTTTAATATAAAGGAGGAAATAAACATGGAAACACTTAAAGTACGCGCTAAAAGCAATCCTAATTCAGTGGCTGGAGCTTTAGCTAATGTTTTTCGCGAGAAAGGAACTGTTGAAATTCAAGCAATTGGAGCTGGAGCTTTGAATCAAGCTATTAAGGCAGTCGCAATTGCAAGAGGCTTTGTTGCTCCTAGCGGGAAAAATTTAATATGCATACCTGCTTTTACCGATATTATTATCGACGGTGAGGAGCGAACTGCAATTAAACTTATTGTTGAATCAAGATAGCTTGGCTATCTTTTTTTCTATATCAAGTATATCATATTTCGGCTTTGATGAGTGATATTACGACAAATGTTGACACATTTTTATTGTTTTTATATCAATCAAAAACCACCATGAATATTTTGTGGCGGTTTTTGATTATTTAGTTTAACTTTTTTAATTTTAAAGTATTTAAAATAACAGTAATGCTACTAAAGACCATGGCTAAGCTAGCAATCATTGGAGTAACTGTAATACCAATAGGTTTTAACACTCCTATGGCGATGGGAATCATAATAAGGTTATAGAAAAAGGCCCAGAAAAGATTTTGTTTAATGATTTTAAATGTTTTTTTACTAATGTTGATTAGTTTTAAAATACTGTTTAAATTATTTTGTGTTAAAAGGACGTCCGACGAATCAATTGCAATGTCAGTGGCTCCATGAATACTGACGCCGATATCGCTTAATGATAGAGCTGGAGAATCGTTGATACCGTCTCCACACATCATGATGTATTTGTTTTCACTTTTCAACTTTTTAATAACCTTAGCTTTTTCAGATGGAACAACATTACTATAAACTATGGTTATGCCTAATTCTTTGGCAATCTTACTAGCTGTTTTTGCATTATCACCTGTAAGCATAACGGTAGTAATATCTTGACTTTGTAATTTTTTAATTACATTTTTGACATTTTCTCTAATGATATCATCAACTCCGATTAAAGCAATAATTTCATTATTTTTTATGACATATATTATTGAATTACCATTTGATGTTAGTGCGTTTTCATCATCGGTGTGAGTGTTTTCAATATTATATTTATTTAATAATTTAGAGTTTCCAAGCATTATTTCTTCAGTTTCTACTTTGCCTTTAATACCAAAGCCTGAAATGTTTTCAAAATCTGATACTTCTAATGGTTTTACGTTATTTTCAGACATATAATTTTCAAAAGCTTTACTGATTGGATGGCTTGACTTAGCTTCAAGGCTACTGACTAATTGCAATAATTTTTTATCGTCTAAATTACTATAGTTCATAACTTTAGAAATCTTTAATTTACCATAGGTTAAAGTTCCAGTTTTATCAAAGATGATGGTATCAACTTTTTGAACATTTTCTAATATTTCACTTTTCTTAATCAAGATACCTTCTTTAGCACATAGTCCACTACTCACAACGATAGCTAGTGGTGTTGCTAAACCTAGGCTGCAAGGACACGCAATAACTAAAATGGTAACAAATGTTGTTAATGACTCACTTAAATCTTTTGTAATAATTAAATATAATGTTAACGTGATGAAGGCTATTAATATGACAATTGGAACAAAGATGCCAGATACTTTATCGGCTATTTTAGAAATAGGAACTTTAGTATTACTCGCTTCGATAACTAATCTAACAATTTCGGATATAGTTGAATCTTTACCAATCTTTTCAGCTTTATATTCGATGTATCCATCATAGTTTAGACTACCCGCTAGAACTTTAGCGCCGACAGTTTTATTGACGGGTTTACTTTCACCGGTTATAAATGAGTCATCAAAATGAGCTTTACCATAGATTATTTCGCCATCGACAGCTATTTTTTCACCAGCTTTACAAATGACGATATCACCTTTCTTGATTTCATCTAAAGTTACTTCTTTATATTCGTCATTTTTCTTTATTATGGCTTTAGTTGGAGTTATGGTTACCAACTTTTGAATGGCTTCTTTGGTTTTATCTTTACTTATTCCATCTATGAATCTTCCTAATTTTATAAAGTAAATAACAATGGCCGATGATTCAAAATATAAATTCATTACGGCATCATGATTACCTTTGCAGACTAGATACATATTATAAAGACTATATAAGAAACTGGTTATAACACCAATTCCAACTAAGGTATCCATATTAGGAGTTTTGTGAATTAAGTTTTTATAACCGTTTTTGATAATATCAAAGCCATAGATTAAGAAGGCTATAGTTAATAAAAGTAAAGTAATCATATATGGGTATATGTGTTTATGCGGATCTAAATAAGGAATGGATGGCAAGTTTAACATGTGGCCCATTGAGATATACATTAAGATGATGGCTAGAATAGTAAAGATGATTAGTTTTGTTTTTTCATTTTTATTTTTAGTTTCAAATTTTATTTCTTTAAATTCACCTAAGCTTTTGAAACCAGCTTTTTTGACAAATATTTCTAGTTTTGGAATATCTAATATTTTTTCGTCATAATCAATGGTGGCACTAGCCATGACTAAATTAACTGAGGCATTATATATGCCGTTTTGTTTGTTTAGATATTTTTCTAGACCATTTGAACAAGCTGAGCAAGTCATGCCATCGATAGATAAAATTATTCTTTTCACAATTTCACCTACTCTACTACTTTAAAGTCTAAATCTTCGATGGCTTCTTTTAAAATGATTATGTCGATATCTTTATTTAATGTAATTTTAACGTTTTTGTCCGTGTGACTGGCTTTAGCGTTTTTGACACCATCAATATCCATTAAAACATTTTGAATACGTCTCTCACACCCTTCACAAGTCATTCCTTCTACTTTTAATTCTATTTCTTTCATATACATTTCCTTTCTAATTATTAAATTTTTTGAACAGATTTACTACTTCATCAACGGCACCTAAATTTCCCTTTTGTAAGCCTTTGGTGATGCATGTGCGCAAATGAGAGTCTAAAAGTTCGTGTGACAAACTTTGAACAGAGTTTTTAATAGCAGATAATTGAATTAAGATGTCATTACAATAAGAATCTTCTTCGATCATCTTTTTGACTCCATTTACTTGACCGTTTATTCTGTTTAGTCGGTTGATTAAATTTTTCTTAGTTTCCTCACTTCGGTGGGTCTTTTTTATCTTATTCATCTTTTATCACCCATATTCATTATATACCCCATTGGGTATATAGTAAAGCGCCTTTATAAAAAAGATAGATATGAAAATCTATCTTGAGTGTTTAATTATATCGGAGTTTGGACAATTGGGGTTTTACTTTTTAAAATAAAATTTTTATAAGCGTATAGTTCTTTATTTGGTCTAAGTTGTAACAAAGTATCATTTCTTAAATATTTACCTTTTATTTTATAATCATAACCGTAAAATGTTAGGGCGATGATGAAAGTGATGGCAAAGATGGTAAGCAATATAAAGTTTAGGGCAAAAAGATTAAATATCTTAGCGGTTAATTTGTCGTTAGCTTTAATCATATAATAATTACTAACAATCAGTATATATACTGCCATTAATATTAAAAAGAGATAATATACCCAGCTTTGGTATTCTAAATCAAAGGTGTTTAATGTAATTTTAGAGATTATGAAGATTATTAGTATTATTATAGGCCAAATTATAAGTTTTTTGTTCATAATTTTCTCCTATTTTAGTTATAATTTTGAGTATTTCTATGAGTGCTTTTCCATTCTTTGATTTTTTCTAATCTTTGTTTAAATCTAGTTTCGTTACCTTGTATACTTGGTTTATAGTATTCTCTACCCTTTAGAGATGGTGGCAAACATTCCATATTTGTAAGTTTAGCTTTGGTGTCATGAGCATATTGGTAGCCTTTACCATAATTTAAGTTTTTCATTAGTTTGGTTGGAGCATTTCTGATTACAAGTGGGACTGGTTCAGCCAATGTGTTTTTGGCATCGGAAGCAGCTAGTCTATATGCGACATCACAAGCATTTGATTTAGGGGCTAGCGACATATAAATTACTGCTTCGGTTAAATGAACATTACACTCTGGCATACCGATGAAGTGGCAAGCGTGGTAGACATTTATAGCCACGTTTAAGGCGTTAGTGTCGGCAAGGCCAATGTCTTCAGAGGCAAATCTCGTAATTCTTCTCGCAATATAAATTGGATCTTCGCCAGCTTCTAACATTCTAGCAAGCCAGTAAACTGCAGCATCAGGATCAGAATTTCTCATAGATTTATGTAAGGCAGAGATGATATTGTAGTGTTCTTCGCCGTTTTTATCATATAGCAAGGCTTTTTTAGATATACAATTTTCAATAATATCTTTAGATACTTGGATAGTGCCATCTTTATCTTCTTCAGCATTGGTGATGATTATATCTAAGGTGGTTAAAGCACTTCTAGCATCACCGTTGGCATAGTTAGCAATTATTTTTAAGTCTTCTTCGCTAATGTTTATTTTTTGTTTACCAAAACCTCTTTCATCAGTAATAGCTCTTTTAAGTAAGGTTAAAATATCATTACTAGATAATTCTTTTAAGACAAATACTCTACATCTTGAAAGTAAGGCGTTATTGATTTCAAAGGATGGGTTTTCGGTGGTGGCGCCAATTAAGAAGATTGAGCCTTTTTCAACGAATGGTAAAAAGGCATCTTGCTGGGCTTTATTAAATCGATGAATTTCATCGACAAAGACAATGGTTTTGATACCTAGTCTCTTATTATTTTCGGCATCTTCCATAACTTTTTTAATTTCTTTGATACCTGAGGTTACAGCCGAGAATGTAATAAATTCAGATTTTGTTTCATGGGCAATTATTCTAGCTAATGTGGTTTTCCCTACTCCTGGTGGGCCCCAAAAAATCATGGAAGATATGTTATCTGATTCAATCATTTTTCTAAGTAGTTTACCCTCTCCTATTAAATGAGTTTGACCGGCAAATTCAGTTAGGTTTCTTGGGCGCATTCTAGATGCGAGTGGTTCATTTTTAGGTATTTCAAATAGTGACTGTTGATGCATGTTATCACCTCTAATAAAATTATATATTATTGGTAGTTTTGATTCAAGTTTGGGTTTTAAATAGAGCTATTAATGCAATTGCTTGTGTTGTTCTAGTGACAAAAACTCGACATTCATTCCTGCTTTTATTGACATTGTCATCGTTAAATCAAAATAGAATTTTTTACTTTTTTATATCAAATATATCATAATCCAACTTTTATGAGAATTATTACGATAAATATCAACACGATTTTATATTTTTTTCACATGAATGTGTTATAAATGGTTTATAAAATAAAGCTTTCTTAAAGTAAACTACTATAATTAAACCACCATTAATTTCGTTATGGTGGTTTCTATATTTATCTTTTTTTATTTCCTTTTCCTTTTGTTAATTCATCGTATAAATTTTTTAAGTGGGAATTATCCAAATTTGGTAAGTTTTCAATAATAACATTTGCCATGCGAGCTTTATCTTCGTCTGAAAATTCAATATATTCGTCTGGGTCTACTGGTGGTAATTCGCTATCATCTTCTAAAGAAATTGTATAGTCAAAATCATTTTTATGATATATTCCAACACTTTCTGATATTGATGATAGTTGCCCATTTAAAAATCTACTATTTTTCCACCCTTTACTACTGATAAATAGGCTTTCAGCATCTGATGTTGGTAAATTATTTTGTATATTAGCTTTTTTATTAATCATAGAAAAATTTCTACTAAATTTATATGGTCTATAAGCTGAAAATACAAAATCTAAATCATAATTTCTAATGAAATCGTTTAGCAAAAACAAATCTGATTTTAAATGAGAAGTCTTGGCTTCTAGTGATGTATCAATTGTTTTATCATAAAATATAACGCCAGAAGAATGTTCTAACATTCCCATTCTTTCAAATGCATAATTTTTCATTTCTATTTTTGGAAAGTTAAAGGTATGATTTAGTTTTCCTTCTAAAACTGCATTTATAATTCTAGTTTCATTTGCTAGTATTTTTTCTAAGACAGTAAATAAATCTTTTCTATCAGTCATTAATGATTTTATATTATCAGAGTGATTGAAAACACTTTCAAATTCTTGCATATTGGCTTTGATGACTTTTTCTTCTAGACCTAATATGTGAAAAAGTCTAGTTGAAGAAATAGTTACTTTGGTTTTTTTTCCAATACTACTATCAATAATAAACACTTTATCTTTATATAATTTTTCATATAAATACATATTATGTTCTAAGGCTTTGAATATTTGCTCTAGTTGCTTTTCTGTTAAAAGAGAATTTAAATTTTTTATTTGTTCTCCTTTGTGTAGAGTAATACTTAAATCCTCTATAGATAATTTGTAAATTTTTGTTTTTTGAAATTCATCAATAAAGTCATAAATTATATCATATAATTCATATTGTTTTATTATTTCTTTTACATCTTCAAATTGCATTAATAACATCATTAAAATTTCCGTTGTATTTTCTTCTATATCTAACTGTAACACACCAATTAAATCTATACCATATTTTTGGATTAAATGATGATTACATAATTTTAAAAAGTTTGCTAGGTCGCTTGTTGTTATTATTGATTTGCTTTGGTCATTATACATAAATATGTCTCCAATCTATTCTTAATTTATTTCATATACGTTTTTTTTGTTGATGTTAGTATAGATATATAGACACAAAAATATAGAGAGTGATAAAATAAAATCAACGAAAGGAAGTGTCTATAATGACTAGAGGAAAACGTTATGATGAAGATTTTAAAAAAATGATAGTTGAATTATATACAGATCAGAATAAACCAGCTAGTGAAATAGAACGTGAATATGGCGTAAGTAATGCAAGCATATATAAATGGATAGAGGAATATTCACCTATCAAAACAGACGATGGAACCGTTACTAACAATAAAGAAATTAAAAAGTTAAAAAAGGAATTAGCTCAAACCAAAGAAGAATTAGAAATACTAAAAAAAGCGATTGCCATATTCACGCAAAAATAGAAGATAAAATTAATTTTATTAATAAATATAAAAGTCAATATAATGTAAGATTGTTATGTGAGTGTTTAAATATTCATCATTCAGTTTACTATTATCATTGCAATCATAAAGAAAATAGTTATCATAAATCAAACCAAGAATTAGATGAGAAAATAAAACAAATATATTTTGAATCTAAGCGAAGATATGGTTCACCTAAAATAACTAAAGTGTTAAACCGAAAAGGCGTTAAAGTAAGTCAAAAAAGAGTTGCTAGAAGAATGAAAAAATTAGGTCTAAGAAGTATAATTGTTAAAAAATATAATCATGCAAGTAGTTCAAAAAGCGATGAAACAAAAGAATATTCAAACCTTTTAAAGCAAGCTTTTTCAGCTAATAAACCAAGTGAGAAATGGGTCAGTGATATAACTTATATTTATACCAATGAAACAGGATGGACATATTTAGCTGTAGTTATAGACTTATTTGATTTAAAAGTGGTTGGTTGGTCTTATGGAATCAAAATGACAGATGACTTAGTAATAGATGCTTTTAAAAAAGCAATGATAAATCGTGGATTAAACAAAGATGGTATATTTCATTCTGACAGAGGTAGTCAGTATACATCAAATGATTTTGGAAAATTATTAAACCAACATAATATAAAACATTCATATAGTAAAAAAGGTTATCCATATGATAACGCAAGTATGGAAAGCTTCAATGCCATATTAAAGAAAGAAGAAGTAAATGTTAATACGTATAAAACATTTAAAGAAGCAAAACTAGCAATCTTTGAATTTATTGAAAGTTGGTACAACAATCACAGGATTCATAGTACACTAGGATATATAACTCCAAATGAAAAATTTAATCAATATAAAGCTAGTTTAGCTATAGTTTAAATTTCTCTTAAAAAATGTGTCTAAAAACTTGACCTAAATCCAGATTGTCTTTTATTTACATGTATAGCCTTGCACTTCTAAAACTTGTTTTAATTCGGAGATGGTTATTTCTTGGGTGGTGTCTATTCCTATGAAACTACCACCATGTTCTTTGGTTACAAATCTAATTCCATCATCGGTTACAGAGGCGCTCATATATGGTTTAGTTTGTCTTATCATATTAACATAATTTTGTCTTTGGTCTAAAAGTTCTTCTGGGAAAATCATATTAACGGTAAATACCATATCTTTTATTTTTTTATTATTAACTTTTATTTCTAGGTTTGATTTTGTTTTAATATTAGATGAGGTGCCTTCGGCTGTGCAGGTTAAGGTTTTGGTGTTTTTAGAGTCAATTAAGAAAACTATAATTCCAAATGCTATGAGTAATAATACTATAAATACTATCAACTTTTTATCTATTTTTTTCATATATTTCCTACTTTCCTAAGACATCCATTATTTTATCTTCATTTACGGCTCCAACTAATGTTTCTTTAACTTTGCCATTTTCAAATATTATGAGTGTTGGAGTAGCGCTGATTTCATATTTTTCTATGATTTCATCATTTTCACTATCATCCATGTCAACGGTTGCTATTTTGAGATTTTCATTATTTTTGGCAATATCTATTAATGTAGTTAACATAGCTACACAAGGTGGACAGGATTTAGATGTAAATTCTAAGACAACTGGTTTATCTGATTTTAAAACTTCTTTTGAAAAGTTTTCATCAGTGACTTTAACTATTCCGACATTGGCAGCTTCTTCTGGCTCTTCTAAGTTACTTTGACTAAAATAATAGATGCCGGTGAATGCACATAATATAGCTATAAAAATTACGATTTCAATTATTAATTTTACTTTTTTATTCATGTTATACCTCCTAACCAATTATGCCGATAATTCCTGTGATGGTGTACCAAACTCCACTTAGAATTAAGATGCTTCCCGATATTTTGTTTATGATATTATAATGTTTCTTTATGAAGTCAAAGGTGCTTTTCATTTTTTCTAGGAATAATGTTGTTACAATAAACGGGATGGCAAGTCCTAGAGAATAGATTAATAATAAGGTTGCTCCTTTTAAAACACTGCCTGTGGTGCTGGCTAATATTAAAGCGGATGATAAGAAGGCACCAACACATGGGGTCCATGATAATGAGAAGATTATGCCAAATAAGACTGATGTTATAAATGTTAAGTTTTTCTTTTCTTGATTTGTGCCTTTTGTTTTATTTAAAAATTTGATGAATAAGACACCGATATAATTTAAACCAATTATGATTAAGAATATTCCAAAAATGATATTGATATAATCTGTATACTCATGAACAAATTTGCCAAAAGTACTGGCAAATACACCTAAGAGAATAAAGATTATACTGAATCCGCAAACAAAGCCTAATGAATTAATGATGGATTTTTTCATACTTTTACTTTCGGTAGCAAAATAAGAAATATAAATTGGAATTACAGGTAATATGCATGGTGAGATGAAAGAAGCAATTCCCTCAATAAATGTAATTAGATATTCCATTTTTAACCTCCATACTATTTACTTAACACTATCAATGATAACACAAAAGAATTTTCTATTCAACAGAGTGCACACTATATTTGTATAATCTAAAACTTAGTTTTAATAAATTATGAGCTAAATAAATAAGCATTATTTTAATTTACTTTTTTAATACTTTTGTTATATAGTCAAATCCATTTTTTATTTTTTCTTCCGTAGTAATATTTTTACTATAAATTTTTCTTAATTTATCCATTACTAAAGTTTTGCCATCATACATTTCATAAAAGCTAGCATATCCCTTTTCTTTAAAATCAAATATATTTGAAAATGGCTTATTATTTAAAATTGGATCTGTTACCATTTCACTATACTGCCATACTATATATGGTGATTCAAATTCGGCTCTTGGTGTTTGTGGGTATATGGTTTTCCATTTTTCAAACCAGAGAAAGTGCAATGTTTCATGGGCGCATGTTTCTATTAATTGCTGATCACTCATATTAATTGAAACGGAAAAACTAAAACTATCTAAATACCTAGGGAACACAGGTATTAAGCCTACTCTTCCCTCAACTATGTCTATGTTATTTGGCCAGCTTATCTTTAAGTAGTTAGATAATGTTTTAAAATAAAGGTCATTGTATGGCTGCCATATTTCATTATATCTTTGAATTTCTTTTTCTATTTCATTTTTATGTTTTTCATAACTTTCTCTAACAACATTTTCAATTATTTGGTTTATTTTTTCTTTTGAAAGATTTTTGTCTAGGTTTTCTAATTTCGGAAAATATTTGATAGTAAAATTATGAATATTAAATAAATCGTCATTTTCATAGTAGGCCCATTTTATAAGTTCTATGTTTTCTTGCAAAGACATTTTTCTAAATTTTAGTTTTGGGGTTTTCATTAATATTCTCCTTTACATTTTTATTTAATTTGTCATTATTAATATTTATTATATCATTTATTCTAGTGATTTCGTTTATTTTTTCTTGATAACCTTTTAAGGCCGAAAAGGGAGCAAACTGAGCGGAACGATTTTTTAATGACATTGGTTTTCTTTTTTTAGATACATGATGTGGCATATTTATAATATCATCATAGTTAGGCATGATGGCCTCCTATTTGTTCGTTTCGCTTTTTGGTGGTAGCGACTTTTTCTAAATCCATAAGTTTTAAAATGGAATTTTTGCCATATTTTTCTTTAATGTTTAAAAGGGTCCCCTGGAGTTTTCTTTCTTTTGCTTCTTCTCTTTTTTCATTTTCTAAAATGTTAGTTTGTTTTTCTGAATCTGAAAATAAATCTAGTTGATGATATTTTGTTTTATGAATTTCTAATTTTTCATCTGTTACATCAATGGCGGTTAGGTTAATTCTTTTGATTAATAGTTTGGGATTAATAATTTTATCATATAGTTTTATTAGGTTATTCATGATTATTTTAGAAGATGATGTTTTATGGGTTAAGGTTATGGTCCCGTGAGCATGTTTAGGAATTTTTCTTCCATAAAAGTCAGTGGTTATTTCTCCTTCATAATTATTATTTATGTTTTGAATGTCATAACCAATGGTTAAGGTTAGTTTATCTGTGACAAGGCTTTTGGCTGTAAGGTCAAGGGCAAGTGAATCAGCCATTTCACAGATAACTAATTTAGTTTCTTTATAATTATATGGACAATCAAGTACTTGACCTGAGGTTATACATCTATTATTTGGAGTATAGGATTTTATAGACTCTATTGTACATGGCTCATATCCCCAAGCATGATCGATTAATAGTTCGGCATTTATACCGAATAATTTATAAAGTAAGTCTTCATTTTGAATAGAACATCTAGCAATATCTCCCATGGTATAGATGCCATACTTTTCTAATCTTTTGGCTATTCCTTTACCTACCCGCCAAATATCGGTAATTGGTTTATGATACCATATTTGTTTTCGATAAGACGTTTCATCAAGTTTAGCTATTCTAACACCATATTTGTTTGGCTTTGTGTGTTTGGCAACGATGTCCATTGCAACTTTAGCTAGAAATAAATTGGTACCTATGCCAGCAGTGGCAGTAATACCTGTTTGTTTATAAATGTCATTAATTATTTTGGTGACAAGTTCTTCTGAGGCAAGGTTATAGTATTTTAAATAATTAGTTATGTCGGCAAATATTTCATCAATGGAATATACAAATATGTCATCACTTGATAAATATTTTAGATATATGCTATAGATTTTGGCTGATGTATCTATATAATGAGCCATTCTGGGTTTGGCTATTATGAAAGATAATTCTTTGGTTTTATCTTTTTTTAATTCATCATCATTAGATGATCGACCAGTAAATGGTTTATAACTATTTTGTTTTTTTCTTAGTTTATTTATTTCTTTGACTTTTGATATTACTTCAAATAGTCTTGCTCTACCACCTACTCCATACTGTTTTAATGATGGGCTTACGGCAAGGCAAATGGTTTTTTCAGTTCTTTCTTTATCAGCAACAACGAGGTTTGTTTTTAAAGGATCTAATCCTCTTTCTACGCATTCTACTGAAGCATAGAAACTTTTTAAATCGATACATATATATGTCTTTTCCATTTATATCACCATAATTATTTTATCACGAACGTTTGTTCTTTTGAATGATTTTTTTGTTTTTGGAAAAATTTTACAAAAAAAGATTATATTTTGATAACCTTGTTATGTCAAAAATATAAGCCATATTCCTAAGATGATAAAAATAATAAAAGTGATTATACTAAATTTACTAATACTAATTTTTTTCATATTGTTTTTTTCTAGGGCTTTGGTTTCTCCAATATGTTTTAGACCAAATAGTTTGGTTTTACTTAAATCTTCACTTGTGTATAATCCGAAAGCCATTGGATTATCATATTCTGAGTATTCAAAGTCTTTTAATTTTAATAGATCAAAAAACATGATTAAGTCAGCTGAACATCCTGATATATTTAAAATGGACAACCAAATTAATACATTATTGTTTGTAAGAATTCCTATGATATAAGTAATAACTCCAATTATGATGAATGGGAATAATAAAGAAATTAAAATATTTCTTTTACTGATATTTTGTTTACATAAACAACATAATATCCCCTTCTCTAGATGAGCACCATAGGTAATGTTTTTGAATTTGGCACCATTAATAACGTAAGCTATACTATGAAGTAATTCGTGGAGAATTAGATATGGAATGATAAGTAAAAATATTAATTCAAAATCTTTATCAGTCATAGTAATCTCATTAGAGAAAAAGAAAGTTATGAATATCATAATAATAAAAATTATAACTGATATTATTTGGAGAATTACTCCATTCATTTCATATATACAGTATTTCTTTTCTTGGTTCATTTTGCGACTCCTATAATTAATTTATATGTATTAATGTTTTTTTGTAATTTTGATAGAGCAATTTTACTTTTATTTTTGCTATACTTCACCTCTATGCTTTTTAATACATTTTAATTATAACATAACTTCTTTAGCTAATATAGTCTCTACTGATTACGGGAGTTTTAGCTATTTTATATAAGAACAAAATACCAAAATAAATTTTGGCATTAGCTTACCTCACGGTAAGCTTTTTCTACTTCACAGAAACCTAAGGCTTCTCCATAGACCAGTATCGGATGGTTGCCACCCTAATTTTTTTGTCAAAATTTATTGATTAAATAGATTGTTCAATTCCTCTCATATATATTTCTAAACCTTTAAACATTATATTAACTGCTGCATTATAATCACGTTCATGCTCTATATGACATATTGGACATTCCCATTTTCTTATACTTAAATCTTTGACTTCCTTATTTTGATAATTACAAACATTGCATATTTGACTACTTGGATAATATCTATCTATTTGTATCAGTTTTTTATTATTCCAGTTAGCTTTATATTTAAGTACTCTAATTATTTCTGATATTGGGTTTTCATTTAAACCTTTTGCTACATAGTGATTCTTCTGCATATTTCTTACATCTAAATCTTCAGTTACTATAATGTCATTTTCGTTTATTAGTTTATTTGTTATATCATGTATCATATGTTTTCTTGCATTTCTTATTTTTTGATATAATCTTTGTATTTTTAATTTCATTTTATATCTATTTTTACTTCCTTTTTTACATCTTGATATTCCTCTTTGTAAGCCTATCATTCTTTTTGTGTTAAGTTTTATATTATTTTCTATTTTCTCATTAAATGATGTTACTATTAAATCTTTTATCCCTAGATCTATTCCTATTATACTTGTTGGAACAAAAGATGGTCGTATTAATTCTTCGTTGGTTAAGACACTTACATAATATCTTCCTGCATCTTTTTTAATTACGGCACTTTTTACCTCACCAGGTATAATATTTTTATTCCTATATCCTCTAATTTTTACTTCTTTTAATTTTGGTAAGGTAATTGTCTTATTTTTTAAATCTAATTTTATACTGTTATAATTATTACCTTTATAACCACTTTTTATATTATTAGTTTTATAACTTTCATGAACTCCTTTAGCTTTAAATCTAGGATAACCACTTCCGTTATAAAATCTTTTATAAGCATCTTCTAAATTAAATAGACTATTTCGAAGTGCGCAGCTATCAACTTCTTTTAAAAATGGATATTCTTTAGAAAGTGATGGTATCAATTTAATTTGGTCATAAGCTGTTTTACTTTTGCCTGCTATCTTATATTCTTTAATTTTATCATCTAAAAAATAATTATATATAAATCTAGCGCAACCAATAGTTTTATTAATTAACTCTTCTTGCTTTTCATTAGGATACATTCTAAATACATAACCTTTTAGTATTTTCATAACATCACCCTCTATCATTATTGCAATCAATATATCACGAATAGTTATATTTGTAAATAGTTTTAGCAAACGTTTGTTTACTGTTCAAAAATGCACTTTCCTTATATAATAAAAAACCCACACTTAAATGTATGAGTTTAAATTTCAATGGAGCGGATGAGGAGAATCGAACTCCCGTAATCAGCTTGGAAGGCTGGGGTTCTACCATTGAACTACATCCGCAATTAGTAGACAATATAAATTATACTATATTTTGAATATTTGTCAATAGCACCCCAGCCGTTTTTTGAAAAAAATATAATACTGGAAATTGACAATTCAGTTTTGATAAGTTTGAAAGTATATTAAGAGTAATATACCAGCAATTAAAAAACTACTTCCTAATAATTCTATTTCATATAATCTTTTTTCATGATAAGAAGCTTTTTCTAATGCTTTATAATTTCTAATGAAGAAATAAATATAAATTAATAGAGTGACAATTAATGTGAGTTCAAAAATTTTATTTGATTTATCATGATATGTTTCTTGGTTTGTTGTTACATACTCCTCCTCTATTTTATCACCATATACATTTAAAAGAGAGATGATGGCAAAAATAATCCAAAGAAGTTCTTCAAATTTTAGTCTTTTAATTTCATTTGTGGTATCATTCATATTATATTTTATTCTATTAAAAATAGTGTAATGATTTTATATTAAAATTAAAAAGTCCTTGATTTTTCATTTATATCAAAGACTAACTATTAAATTATATTTATTTTAACTTTTTTAATAACTTTTTACTATTTAACAAGATTCTATCTTTGGCTTCTGTTTCTCTAAAACGTGGTAATAGTTTAAAGTCATCTAATATTCTATATACTAACATTCTTTCATCTAGGTATTTAATGTTATTTAACTCTTTATAATATTTCTTTATGTATTCAAATAAATGTTTATAATCTTCTGGTTTTTGATATGGATCCATTTCGATATTAGCCCATTTCCACGGAGTTTCTGCACTCATATATAACAATCTCAAATCATAATCAAATGGCGCAATTATAGAATCGTTGAAGTCAATTAGTTTTATGTTTTTATTATTATCTATTAGGATATTATCGAAGTGCAAATCATTATGGATTAGGCAAAATTTATTGTCAGATAATATTTCATCATATTTATCTAGTGATTTTAAAATTAAAGATTGCTCTTCTTTACTAAACATATCTAATGTTTGATTAAAACTGGATATAATTTTATCTTTTATGTAGTCACTCCAATTATATTTTGGATATGTTTTATGATGTATTTTTTGAAGTACTTGTACTATTTTTTGAATTAACGTTTCTCTTTCTTGTTCATTCATTTTATACCAATGATAATAAACTGTTTTCCCATTTACTTTCTCCATTATTTCGTAGACATAAGGTATAACACTTTTAGATTTATCAAATTTATATAATATAGGAATGTTTTCATTGTTTTGATTAGATTTATAAAAATTGGATTCGGTATTAAATTGCTTTTCTTTTGCTGTATTGGTACAAACTTTAATAATAAATATATCATTTACGTTAAAGATACTATTATTAAATCCAGCGTTTACCTCTTCTAATTTTTTGATATCTCCAAATATATCTTGATTAGTTTTTGCTATTTTGCGAGCAAGTTCTAATCTTTTTTCGGTTAAATTTTCTTTTACTTCAAATATTTTAAATACTACTTTAGTGTTTTTATTAAAATTAGGGTTAATGGTTTCGAAATGCTTTATATGGGATTTTTTCCAAGTTTCAAAATTTTCTTTACCTTCAAGTTTAGAAAGATTTTCATCGATGTTTTTAAATTCTGTTATTATTACTTTTTTAGTTTTGGTTGTGCAGGCGGTTTTGTCGTTATCGAAAACTAACATTTCTTCTTCATTATCATTTGGAACTTCTTTTTTATCATATAAATAAGTTGTAGCTGTTTTCATACCTTCTAACACCAATTTAATTTGGTTATCATTGTCATAAGCAAAACGCCATGTTTTTAAATTGTTATTCATGCTATCACCACCAATTCTAATACTTTTTTTATTATTTATGCATTTATAGATTTCTAACATTTTTTACAATTCCTTCATTTATCTGAATAGGTTAAAAAATTTCATTTGTATAAAAATAAAATAGTTAAATTAGCTATCTTATAATACCTTTTTCTTTTGAAGAAGTTAAAATAACCTTCTTTTTATCTTTCCCATCACTAAATTTCCATTTCATTGGAATAACATCTTTAAGGGCTTCTTTAGTAGAAATGGTTGGCCTTGATTGTTTAAAAAAATCCTTTGGAAACTTATTATTTTTTTCCACTTACCATCACTCCTATCTTAATAAAATTATACTAAAAAAGGTTAATAAATTCAATGAAAAAAATTTAAAAGTAGTATAACATAGTTAATATTTTATTGTCAATTTAATCTAATTTGTTTGCAAATTATCATTAACAATTACAAGTTTATCTTCCTTTGAAAGAAAAACAATTATTTTTATTAATTCAGCTAATAAATCTTCTGAAATTCTTCCAAAGACATAGTAGTCCAATTTGTTTTTATCAAAATAAAATAATTTATCAGCTTTAATGTAAGATGGTTTGGCAAATTTTCTTGTTTTACCATTTTTCTTAAATTCCACAACTTCTACATTTTCCATATATGATAGTTTTTTCTTTCTTTGCTTTTCACTTTTAAAACTTGAAATAACAGTTGTAACCATAGTATAATCTAATCCACAAATACTATCAGGATTATCATCTATCACAACAAATGAATGCCGGCCAATTTCTTTTCTGTTTTCAGCGATATATTTGTTTACCACAATGATATATCCTACTTTACACATAATATTACTCTCCTTCCTTTTTTGAGCATTACATTAATTTTTTCACCATCTTTCATATATTAATATACGACAAAAAGTTTTAGATTCCTTTTAAAAAAATAAAAAAAGTAGATTCATTTGAACCTACTTATTTTGAAAATAATACTTTTTCTGATTTATATTGCTTAATGATGTATCCTAGTACTATTGCTATATAAATAAAGGTTGATATAATCATTAAGGCAATGTTTAGCCCATTGACATTACCAGCATTTATATCAGTAAAGATTAATGAGTAATTTAAAAATGGTACTACTGATAACAATGGGGTTGTTGTAATGCTTATCATAAAGGCAATCATACCTGGGAATAATGATATGAATGTTAGTGGAGTTAAGGCACTTTGAGCTTCTTTAAATGTTTTACATGTACTGGCGATTGAAATACATAATCCACTAATAAAGAATGAATATACGATGATGATAATGAAGGCCATAACAATACTAAGCGGTGTAAACATAATATCTAAGCCATCATATATCGAGAACATATTCTCGGCAATGACTAATGAAATGATAGCTAGAATAAAACTTATCACACCAGTTATGATTGATGATAAGGTTACCCCTAAAAATTTTCCTAGAATAATGTCTTTACTTTTAATTGGGAAGGTTAATAATGTTTCTAATGTTCCTCTTTCTTTTTCACCAGCTGTTGTGTCGGTTGCTGGATAAGTCGCAGATACTGTTATAGCCATGATAACGAATAAAAAGGCATAATTTTTGATGAAGTCTGCAAAGTAATTATCTTGTTCTAAAGCTTTTTCTTCTACGGTTATGATGTTTAAGACACTATCCGCATCAACACCGTTTTGGGTTAGATAGTTTTGCTGCAAGTAACTTTTATAGGCATTAAAATACTGTTCGGTTAAATTTTGGGCATATGCTGTGCTATCTGATGAATCAATATTTAAAGTATATTTATTTTCATCTTTGGTTACATAAAGATTGATTTCACCATTTTCGTATTTTTCTTTTAGTTCATCTTCTTTACCCTCAACTACTTTGATATCCATTTCTTTGGCAATATTTTTTTCTGCTTCTGATAAATTATAAGCAAAACCAATAGTGTTATATTCATTAATATCTTTTTCGGTTTGTGATTCAAATAGTGCTGACATACCAAGCATAATTAATGGTATAAATATTGGAATGATAAGCATCATGGATAGTGATTTTTTATCTCTAAATAGTTCTCTAAGTTCTTTTTTTAGAATATTCCATAGATTACTCTTCATTTGTTACACCTCCAATCATAGCAAAAAAGGCATCTCTTAAGTTAGTTGTATTGGTATCTTCTTTTATTTTTGAAGGTGTACCTGAGTTTATGACAACACCTTTATTAATCATGATTACTCTATCACAGATGTTTTCAGCTTCTTCCATGTAATGGGTTGAATAAAGGATGGTCTTCCCTCTTTCTTTTTCTCTTTTTATAAAATCTAAGATTATTTGGCTAGAGATAATATCTAATCCAGTTGTAGCTTCATCTAAAATATAATATTTAGGATCATGAACTAGGCATCTCGCAATATTTACCCTTTGGGTTTGGCCAGTTGAAAGACTGCCTATTTTACTATTTAAGAAGTTTTGCATATCTAAAATATCTGTTATTTCTTTAATTCTCTCTTCGGCTTTTTTATCATCTATTCCGTAAATTTCCGCACACATTTTAAGTAATTCATAGGTTGTTAAAGTGTCATATAGTTTGGTATTACCTGAAAGATAGGCGATATTCTCCTTAATTTCTATTTCATTATTTTTATAATTTAGTCCATCAAATTCAATGGTTCCTTCGGTTGGTTCTAATATACCAGCAATCATTCTAAGTAAGGTTGTTTTTCCAGCACCATTAGGACCCAATATACCGATAATTTCACCATCGTTTGCTTCAAAGGAAATTCCATTGTCGGCATAAAATACTTCTTTTTCTCGTTTGTTTTTTTGTTTAATAAACCGCTTTTTTAAATCATTTGCTTTTATCATAAATACCTCCAAAAGCATTTTATCATATATAACTATGTGTTTACTAGTAGATGTGAAAATTTTGTGGAAATTTTTATATTTTTTGGAATATAATTAAATGGTGATTTGATGAATATAATTGATAAGAAGTTTAAAGAGCTTACAGATGATATAAAGGATAAGGAAGAATTAGAAATCTTTTATCACATTAAAGAGCGTTTTTTACTTGTAAATGAAAAGACAAGAAAGTCTTGTGAAGATTTTTTTAACAAGTTTTTATATTGGGGTAAATTAGATTTTAAGAATAAGGATTTTGAATTTTTTGAATTAAAAGCCAAGACACTTAAAAACCATATTGATGATTTTATATGGCTTTACGATAATTTATGTGATTATCAATCTAAGAAGGTGTTGCTGGGGACTTTAGATAATTGGTATAACTGGAATTTTACGGATTTAGCTTCGGTTATGCAAAATCTATATGATGATTATTTTGATTTGGATTTAATTCCAAAGTGCGAGATGGAAGTGTTTGTAGATTTGGGAGCTTATATTGGTGATAGTACTTTATCTTTTATAAAAAATTATGGAGCTGATAGTTATAATAAGATATACTGCTATGAAATAAGTAAAGATAATTTTGAATATTTAAAGACTAACCTGAAACCTTATGAAGATATAGATTTAAGATTAAAAGGCGCTGGTGCAGAAAACGGGACAATGTATTTAAAGGAAAATGGCGAGTTATCTTCTACACAGGTTAGTGATAATGGTGATATTCCTATTCAGATGGTTACGTTAGATGATGATATAAAAGAAGAGATTACAATTATTAAAAGTGACATTGAGGGCTCTGAGCGAATGGCTTTGATGGGGGCTAAAGGTCATATTATGAATGAGCACCCTAAACTTTTATTTTCTATTTATCACAGTAATGATGATGTATGGCAGATTCCTAGGATGATTAAAGAAATGGATGAAAGTTATAGATTTTATTTAAGGTATCATGGCGGAATGATTTATCCAACGGAAATTACTTTAATTGCACTTTAAAAAGTTTACGATGATTTTTCGTAAACTTTTTTATTCAACTGATTTTAATGATTCGATCATATCAACTTTTCTTAATTTAAAGTAAGTTACCACTTGCATGATAAGGGCGAAAACTAAAGTTAAAACACTCGCATAGACAAAGCTTAAAACTTTGACCGTTTTTAAGAACATGATGTCATCGCATTCGATGAATCCAATAATTACTCGGTGAAGTGGTACTGATATTATTAGACCGATAATAATACCAATAATAACGACAACTAATGTTTCTCTATAGATATATTCATTAGATTCTCTACCATTAAACCCTAAGACTTTTAAAGTGGCTATTTCTCTTTGTCTTTCACTAATATTGATAGAAGTTAAATTATATAAAACGGTTAAAGCTAATAGAGATGATACAACGACAATTAATATGACAATGTTATTTAAACCTTTAATTTCATTATTGGCGCTTTCTTTCAAATCATCTGAAAAGTTGACAGTCATGACACTACCTGTATTTAAAATATCTTTAGCTTTAGTGCCTTTTTTATTTTGAGATGCGACCATATTATAAGTTATATCTTCATTAAATATTTTATTATATAAGTCTTTAGAAATATATATATAATTACTTATATAGTTTTCGGCGATGCCAGTTATTTTAATTTTTCTTTCTTCAGCATCTTCATTTTGAATAATTATGTTGTCCCCTACTTCGAGATTTAGTTTATCGGCTATTTTAGGTGTAATGATAACACCATCATTATTTAAAGTTAAATGATCACCTGTTTTATTATCTAGTAAGTTAAAATAGTCTTCAAAAGTTTCTCCATTATTTTCAGGGATAACGACATATACTGATAATGATTCATCATCACCATATTTTAAGTCATATGAATACTGATTAAATAATAATGGATTTTTAATTTTATCATTAATATCTGTTAGGTCTTGAGATGTTTGGACATTATTATTTAAAACTATCATATTATCATATGTAAATAGTTCTCCATATTGTTTATCACCAACTCCGTTGATACTATCTTTAAGAGCAAAGCCAATGAAGATTAAGAAAGTACAGCCAGCTGAACCAATCAGAGTCATAAAAACTCTTTTTTTATAACGGAAGATATTTCTCGTGGTGATTTTTGAAGAAAATGATAGTTTAGACCAGAAGAATTTTATTTTTTCTAAAAATATAGTTTTACCACTTTTAGGACTTTCTGGTCTTAATAAGTTAGCTGGTTTTTCTTTTAAAGATTTACGGCAATTCCAAACAGTAACAATAGTCATAAGAGTAATAGCGACAAGTAAACAGCCGGTAAATAAATTTATATCAAAATAATATTCTAAATCCGGGATGTGGAACTGAAAGATATTATAGACAAGCGGTGGGATAAATATAGTTCCTATTAAATAGCCAATAATTGCTCCAATGATTGTTCCTGATAAAACGTATCCTAAATAGTTTAAGGTGATTCTGGTGTTGGATATTCCTAATGATGAAAATGTACCCATTTCAGTTCGCTCTTCGGTAATCATTCTAGTCATAGTGTTTGAGGTCATAAGGAAAACAATTGAAACAAATATTAATGGGATTATAGTAGCGATGGTTGTTACTTGGAAGTACTGATTTTCTAATGTGTTATAGCCGGTTACTTCCGCATTTCTGCCGGTGATATACCAGCTTGAATCTAAGTCTATTACCCCTGCATTTGTATTTCCTGTTAGCATGGCTGATTTAATTAAAGCATCTTTTACTTCGGTTAATCTAGCTTCTTCTCTTTCACTTTGAATGCTTTCTACTTCGTTTGTTAATTCATCTAAGAAATCATCATAGGCTTTAGAATACGGGATGTCATCTTCTGTTTTTTTACCGGTTATATATATTTCGGTATAGGTATCTAAATTGAATGCAGTTTTAGGAACATAAATATATGAGTGAAGTTTTCCGTTTCCGATATTGGTATATCCATAGTTAGTACCGGTATATAACGGTGAAATGATTGTTCCGACAACTTTAAATTCCTTGGTTTTAAGGGTGCTTTCATCTGAGGTTATTTTGATGGTGTCACCAACTTTATAAAATGCACTATCAGCTAAACATTCATTATCGTTTTTAGGTTTTCTACCACTAATTAATTCATATTGATTTATGTTTTCGGTTATGGCATGAACTTTGATGGCTTCTTCGCCATTTAAGACATAAGCTGAATAAGATGGAATGGCATCTGAAACAGTATCTAGTTTTTTTAAAGCATTTACGTCTTCATCAGTAAGTCCTAGAGTACTTCTTACTGTTAAATCCATTAAATTGGTGTTTTCGTAGTAATCGTTTTGGATTCTTTTGATGCTTGGAACTGAGCTTTGGATTCCAGCATAAAAACCAATACCAATTAAAACGATTATTAATAAGGAAAAGTATCTTCCAAATGAATGTTTTAATTTTCTAATGGTATTTTTTAATAGCATATTATCACCACACAATCTCTTTTGGATCTTTTGGATTTTCATTTATTTTTATATCGGTGACAGTACCATTTTTAACGGTTATTACTTTATGAGCTACTTCGGCAACCAACGAATTATGAGTGATTACAATAGTTGTGATATGGTATTTATCACAAACTGTTTTTAAAAGTTCTAAAATTTTACTTCCTGTATCACTATCTAAGGCTCCGGTTGGCTCATCACATAGTAAGATTTTAGGGTTTTTAGCTATAGCTCTAGCGATAGCGACACGTTGTTGCTCACCACCTGATAATTGTGATGGAAAGTTATTTAATCTATGTCCTAGACCAACTTGCTTTAATATTTCTTTTGGCTTAAAAGCTTTTTTAGATAATTGACAAGCTAGTTCAACGTTTTCTAAGGTAGTTAGGTTTTGAATTAAATTATAAAATTGAAAGACAAATCCAATATCATATCTTCTATATAGTAATAAATCTTTGGCTTTAAATTTAGCAATGTTTTTACCATCAACTAAAATATTTCCTGATGTTGGGTTATCCATACCACCTAACATATTTAAAATGGTTGTTTTTCCAGCACCACTAGGACCTAGTACAACAACAAATTCACCTTCTTCGATTTCAAATGAGCAATCATCAACGGCTTTAACTGGTGTAGAACCTTTATAAATTTTTCCAACTTTATCAAATTTTATATATGCCATAATATCCCTCCATTATCTATAATTATTATAACTAAGTTTGGGCTTTTTTACAAATATAATACAAAAAAGAACTATTTTTATTATAGTTCTATATCAATTCCAATTGGACAGTGGTCACTACCATAAATATCACGGTAGATTTTAACATCTTTAACGTTATTTATAAATCTATTAGAAACTAAAAAATAGTCAATACGCCATCCGATATTTCTATCTCTAACTCCTGGCATATAACTCCACCAAGTATAGGCACCAGTTAAATCAGGGTTAAAGTGTCTAAAGGTGTCAGTGAAGCCACTATTTAAAAGTTCAGTAAATTTATTTCTTTCTTCATAAGTAAAGCCAGCATTTCCAATATTAGCTTTAGCATTACAAATGTCGATTTCTTCGTGGGCGACATTGAAATCACCACATATTATTACAGGTTTCTTTTCATCTAATTCTTTTAAATATTTTCTAAAGACATCTTCAAAGTGCATTCTTGAATCCATTCTGGATAAATCTCTTTTGACATTTGGAACATAAACATTTACTAAGTAAAAATCTTCAAATTCTAAAGTGATTGTCCTACCCTCTTTGTCGTATTCTTCTTCGATATCTCCGTATGTTACATTCAAAGGTTTTACTTTAGAATAAATTAAAGTTCCTGAATATCCTTTACGAACAGCTGGAAATAAATACATATCATAACCCTCTGGTCTAAAATCAAATTGATCTTCCATAGCTTTAGATTCTTGAATACAAAATATATCGGCATTTACATCATTAAAGAAATCAACTAAACCTTTTTTCAAACAAGCACGAATGCCTGCGACATTCCATGAAACTAATTTCATAATTAATCACCTATATTATTATACCAAAAAAAGCGATTTCTCGCTTTTAAAATTCGATTAATTCGTACTCTCTTTCACCAAAGCCTAGTTCGCTTGCTGCTTCAACAGTATGAACACCATGTCTTGATTCGATTCTTTCGATTAATTTATCTCTACCTGGGTCTTTTGAATTATAAACTAAATCTAGACAAGCTTGGTCAACGGCAATTGGATCAGTACTAGCTAAAACTCCAATATCCTCCATACAAGGTGCAGAGGCATTACCATCACAATCACAATCTACTGAGATATTTTTCATAACATTTATATATACAATATTATCTTTGAAATGATTTACAACGCTTTCAGCTGCATCGGCCATTGCTTCTAGGAATCTATCTTGCTCTGGAAGGTTATCCCAAAGTTTTGTTTGATCGTTAGTAGCGCCTGCTGTATGAATTAAAGTTTTACCGGCAGAAGATGCACAACCGATTGAAAGTTGTTTTAAAGCTCCACCATATCCACCCATGGCATGACCTTTAAAGTGAGATAGAACTAACATTGAATCATAGTTGGCTAAATCTTTACCAACATAATTTTTCTTTAAAATTTTTCCATTTGGAACATCTAATTCTAAATCTGGTCCTTCTTCATCTAATAAATCAAATTTGAAATATTTATCCCATTCGTGTTCTTTAATTAACTGTTTATGTTTTTCTGTAGAGTTTCTAGCTCCTTCATAAGCCGTGTTACATTCAACTACTGTACCATTTACATGGTCTACTAATGGTTTTACAAATTCTGGTCTTAGGTAGTTTTGATTACCTTTTTCACCAGAGTGTAATTTAACTGCTACATTACCTTTTAGATTTACGCCTAATTTTTCATAGATTTTAATTAGACTTTCTTTAGTAATTTCTTTTGTAAAATAAACTTTTGACATTGTGTCAACCTCCTTTACAATATAATTATATTATTTTTTTTAGAAAAATGCAACTGAGGATTTTTTGGGCATTTTAATTTTTTTTTAATATTTTTGATGTTTGTTAAAGAATGTAAGTAATGATATTATTATATATGTGGTTATTTATCACAGATTTTATTTAAAGTTATAAAATAAATTAGGGAGTGATTTTATGTTTAAATATGAAACTAATTCTAGATTAGTTAAACCTGGTCAGACATTCGTAGCTATTAAAGGTTATACAGTGGATGGCCATGATTATATAAATGATGCGATTAAAAATGGAGCTACTGCAGTTATTGCGGAAAAGAAAGTTAAATGTAGTGTTCCTGTAACTGCTGTAGAAAATTCAGCTAAGTATTATCAAGAATTACTTGTTAAAGAATATAAAGATGATTTTAAAGATTTAAAATTAATTGGGATTACTGGTACTAATGGTAAGACGACATCGGCTTATTTGACTTATCAAATGCTTTTATCTTTAGGTAAAAAAGTTGCTTATATTGGAACTTTAGGTTTTATGTGTGAAGACTATTTTGAGGAACTACCAAATACTTCACCAGAAATTTTAACTACTTACAAGTTGCTTGATAAGGCTAAAAATTTGAAATGCGAATATGTGGTTATGGAAGTTAGTAATTTTGCTTTAGACCAAAAGAGAATTGAAGGACTCGAGTTTGTAGCTGGAGCTTTTACTAATTTAACTGAGGACCATTTAGATTATCACAAAACAATGGAAAATTATTTAGAAGCTAAATTGAAATTAACTGATTATATAAAAAAAGACGGTGTTTTACTTGTTAATAAAGATGATGAGGCTAGTAAAAGATTTATAGAAAGATTTAAAAATACCAAGACTTATGGATTTGGAGATGCGGATTATGATATTATTAGTGACGACATTCATCCAGACCATACTGATATTAAATTTAAAGTTAAAGGGCACGAATATAAAGTTACTACTAATTTGACAAGTAAATTTAATGTTTATAATTATTTTACAATGTTTGGTATTTTATGTGAATTAGGTTTTGATATTGATATGTTAATTAATAAAACTAGTGATTTAAAAGCACCTAAAGGTAGATGTGAAACTTATAAGGTTAAAAATGGTTTTGCGGTTGTCGATTATGCCCATACACCTGATGCAGTTTTAAAGGTTGTTACAGCTTATAAAGAACTTGCCAAAGCAAGAGTTATTACATTAGTTGGTTGTGGTGGTGATAGAGATCCAATGAAAAGACCTATTATGGGTGAGATTGCTTCTAATTATAGTGATTATGTAATCTTTACTAATGATAATCCAAGAACTGAAGATCCAGAAAATATTATGAAAGATATTTTAAAAGGAGTTAAGAAAGATAATTATGAAGTTTGTTTAGATAGGCGTGAAGCTATTAAAAAAGCTTTAGATATGATTGAAAAAGATGATATTGTATTGTTACTTGGTAAGGGTCATGAAGATTATCAAATTTTAGGTCATACTAAAGTACATTTAGATGATAGTGAAGAAATACTTAAATATATAGAAAAAAGCGAATAATTGAAATTCGCTTTTTATATTGTAGTAGGCGCGAGAAAATCGAAGACTTTAATATTTCTCAAAATACCATAAATTATAAAAATTACTATTACTACATACCAAACTTTTTCGGGAATTTTTTTATATAATGATTTATCTTTTCTTATTAAGTAATCAATATACAAATATAGGCCTATTGGAAGTGAAATAAAAAGTAGTGGATTATATCTAAAGGCTCCATAAAAATCTAATTTTAAAAGTGAAAGTAACATTCTAGTAATACCACATCCTGGACAATAAAAGCCTGTAATTGTTTTGATTGGACAAGGTATATAAAAATGAACGTAACTAGAGATTAATAAATATGTAATTAATAAAAGTAATACAATTAAAAATTTCTTCATAAAGAAAAAAGCTTAAGCGCTTTGTCCTTGTCTTGCTCTAGTTATTTCATTTAAACCATTTTGAATTAGGGCATAATTAATAATACCAAAACCAATTAACTGCAAAAGTAAAAATATTACAGAATTATCTTCAGCTCGTAAATTATTTTTTTCTTTAGCTATCATTAATAATTTACCCATTTTGTAGGCCCAATAGATACCATAAATACCACAGGTAATAATTGTTAATAAAAATGCTACTCCACCTGATGATAAGCTAGTATCTTCACTGGCTTGTTCTGTCTCGTTGGTGATACAGATAAACCAATAAATTCCATAAATTCCGCAGGTTACAATGGTTAAAATAATACTAGTAGCAATTCCTCTTTCTCTCATACTCTCACCCACTATTAATATAAACTATATACTATATGAATGTTAATCATTATTTAAAAATTTTTGGGCTTTATTTTTTATTCTGGAGATTGCATTATCAATTGACTTATTATCTTTATCTAAAATTTCAGCAATTTCACGGTAGTTAAAACCGCTTATTTTAAGTTCGAAAACAGCACTTTCAAATGGAGTTAAAGTTTTTTGAATATTTTTGACTAGTTCTTTAGCATTTTCATTATCAATTAATTTATTTTCTGGATTACTATTACTATCTTCTAATAAATTTTCTAATCCTTTGTTATCGTGGGCTAGGTCTTCAACGTAATATGATTCGTTTAACAGTTGGTGTTTAAAGCGGCTAGCTGATTTAACAAGACTAATTAATCTTCTTTCGATGCAGGTTTTAGCATACGTAAAAAAAGTTGTGTCTTTATTCTCATCAAAGGTGTTTATGGCAGTACTAAAGCCGATCATTCCTTCTTGGATTAAATCATTTAAGTCAAAGCCGGTATTTTGAGTTGTATTATATATTTTTTTTGCTAGACCGATGATTAATGGTTTATATTTATGAAATAATGTTTCGGTGGCTTCTTCATTATCTGCTACCATAGATAATACTTCATAATCGTTTGCGTTATCATATTTCACCTTTTTCTCACCGCCTCGTAAATGACTAAAGCAGCTGCGACTGAAGCATTTAAACTGTTTACAGTACCATACATTGGTATTTTGGCTATAAAGTCACAGTTCTCAGCTACTAGTCTACTCATTCCTTTTCCCTCGTTACCGATAATAAGAGCTATTTTTCCGGTATAATCTATTTTTTTGTAATCAGTTCCTTCCATATCAGTTCCAATAATCCAAAATCCGTTATCTTTTAAAGTCTTGATGGCATTTGTAAGATTGCTGACCATAGCTATATTTACTTTTTCTAAGGTTCCAGCACTAGTTTTCATAACTGTAGCATTTACTTTGACAGACCTATCTTTAGGTATGATTATACTAGTTATACCGGCAGCTTCACAGGTTCTGATGATGGCTCCAAAATTATGTGGATCTTCTAAGTGATCTAATATTACTATAATATTTTTGTCTAATAATTTATCTAAAAAACAATAATTATAGTCTTTGATATCGAGAATAATACCTTGATGATTTCCGTTTTCAATTTTATCTAATTCATGTTTAGGTAATAATTTGGTTTGAATGTTATTGTCTTTTATTTTATTTAATATATCTTTGTCATTGAAGTTGTCATAAAGATATATTTTATTTACGATTTTTGGATTATTTAATATTTCTTTTGCGACGTTTTTTCCAAATACATGCATTTTAATCACCTACTATATATTTCATAATTTCATTTATTCTGTTTTGATTATTTTTGATTTCTAAATAACCTAATAGAGCTTCAAGTCCGGTGGCTTTTTTATAAGTTATTATACTAGTATGTTTAGGATGAGATAGAACTTTATGATTTCTAGCTCTTTTGACGATTTCCAATTCTTCACTGGTTAGAAAGTTATCTTCTATCATTTTATCTAGAAAATTACTTTGGGCTTTAGCTGATACGTATTTTATGGCCATTTCTTGTAAGTCTTTTACTTTATAATTTCCCTTTTTGGTTAAATATTTTCTGATATACAGTTCATATGTGGCATCTCCTAGATAGGCTAAGGCTAGAGAATTTATATTTAAAATGTTTAAGTAATTTAATATAAGTTTAATATCGTTTTGGTCTTTTTCTCTATTTAATGTTTTTTTTAATTTTAAAACTTCTTCTGGAGTTTGAACTAAATAGTTTTCAATTGTTTTTCCTTTGTATTCATTATAATAATGAGTACTAAAGTTAATAATATTATCTATGAAATAAACTTTATAATTATCTATTTCTTTATCGAAGGTGCAGTTAAATGTTTTTAGTAATATGTCATTATACTCTTTTGTTACGGCAATATCAATATCATGACATGTATCTTTAATGCCATTTAATACTAAAGCAGCAGAGCCAATTATGATGATGTTTTGGCTATCTAAATTATATTTTTGTAATATTTGTAGTACTTCACTTTTATTCATTTTCTTCTATCCTATCAAAAGTTACCCCTTTAATATAGCCATTTTTTACATCACCAATTATTAATGATATTACTTTATCATAGTCGATATTTCCACCTTTAATTAGACAGCCTCTTTTTTTGCCTATTTCTTCGATACTTGTGACGATATCTTCATCTAGATAATCTAAATTATATCTTTCTTTTAAGATATTAGGATAATATTTTTCTAAGGTAATTAAGATATGACAAGCAACATCAAATAAAGGTAAGGTTTCTTCTTTAATAGCTGTTAGGGCCGCTAGATTTAAAGCTTCTCTTTGATCTAGTTTTGGCCATAGTATACCTGGGGTGTCTAGTAATTCTATTTTGTCATTTACTCTTATCCAACCAATACTTTTAGTAACTCCTGGTTTATTACCAATACTAGCGACTTTTTTACCAGCCAAATGGTTTATTAAGGTTGATTTTCCAACATTTGGGACACCTATTACTAATACTCTTGCTTTCCTATTTAAAAGGCCTTGTTTTTCTCTTTTTTCCCACTTTTCTTTTAAAAGTTTCTCTGTTGTATTTAAAATCTGCTTTAAATTACTATTATTTTCTAAATTAATAAGAATAACGGTATAGCCTTTACTTTCATAGTATTTTATCCATTTGTTGGTTTCATCTTTATCACATAAGTCAGCTTTGGTCATTATCATTAATCTTGGTTTATCACTAGTGTATTCATCAATATCAATTATTTTAGATGACTTAGGCATACGACTATCTACTACTTCATAAATGATATCAATGTATTTTAAATTTTCTTTGATTAATCTTTTGGTTTTAGCCATATGACCAGGGTACCAGTTAATATTTAGTTTCTCATTCATTATAATCACTTCCTATTTATTGTTTCATTTCTAATTTCTTGTTTACCTTACCTTCTAATCGTTTTCTTTCTTTTTCAAGTTCTTTTAAACTTTTCTTAGGTGTAGGCATATCTTCGGGCATCATTCCACCAATGTCAGCAATCGCTTTTCTAACCTTTTTACCCACTTCATAATGGACATTTTTGGCATTGTATTCTCCTTGAACATTATCCCTTATAAGTTTTTGCTTCGTTTGATTGATTCTAAACAAATTAGCTACTAGCTCATCATCATTCATATTATCTAAAATATCTTCTCTATATCGTAACTTTTTTCTTTTAAAAATGTCATCAGCTGTTTCACCATTGTATAGTCCTTTATATCCCGCATTATGAAACTCAGCCATATTTTTACTCCTGCAGATGAGGCAACTTTTTGTAAAGTATAATTACCTTGTTTTGTTAATTTTCTTTGATAAAGTCTTTTTTCATCCTCTGATAGAGAATCATATTCTTGTTCGGTGATTTCCTGCTTTCTCGTTTGAACAGCAAAATAAGTTTGACCTAATGCGACAACTTCTTTACTTGGATCAGCATTTTGTACTATCAAATAACAAATATATCTTGATAATTTATAATCCTTAATAAATTCTTGTTTGCCTTTTCCTGTTTTTATTGGCTTGTTGATTTCAACAACCCAATCTTCATTACCATGAATACTATTATTTGCAGACATTATTGCTTTATCAATTACTTTCTTAAAATTTCTCCAATCTTTATATTCTAAAACCTTTTGCAGATCACGGGCAAGCCAATATTCGTTACCATATTCATCAATATGTTTTATATCTTCAAAAGTTTTACTAGTATATTTATTAACAATTTCCATTATGCTTGCCTCCTTTTTAAAATATAATATATAAGTTTTTATCCTACTATATCAACTAAAAAATACCTCATTTTTGAATAAAAATAACTTTTTTTGCTATTTTTAGTCATTTTTAAAAAAATACGCAATGTTTCAATGCTCGTAAATTCTTTATTTATAAAGATTTTTCAAAGGGATTTACTAAATTGGTATCAAGCAGTTAATATTAGTTTCTCATTCATTATAATCACTTCCTATTTATTGTTTAAATAGCAAAATGTATTTATCATTATTACTGCCTGTTAAATCTATTTAATTATATCATAAATTTAAAGCAAAAGAAAAAGTAGTATTTTTACTACTAATTAGAATAATTAATTTGAATGTATTTTAGTATTTCTTCAATGTTTTTTTCAGAAACGAAGTCATAACCTTTATGAAACATTTCTTTTGTTTTAGAATCTTTTTGTTTCATGGCTTTTCCAGCTAGTTTGACAATTATCTTTTTGAATATATTTAATTTTGAATAGTTAATGCCACCTCTTAGGTAAAATAAAGGTTTATCTATTTGATTAGATTTTTTTAGTTCATTTAGATAATCACTAGAAAAAGGATAAGCCCCGACAGCACCATAGATAACGATGTTAAAGTTATCTTGAAGTTTAGATTTCCCTTGTATTTTTCCAGCACAAATCCATCCTAAAAAAATAGCTTTATCTTCTTTGGTTAAATGTTTTGCTGCTTCGGCTGAAGTATAATATGGAATTTTTAGTTTGTCACTTAACATTTTGGCATATCTTAAGGTGTGATTTGTTTTACTTTCGTATATTATAGCTTTAATCATAAAATAGACTCCTTTATAATCTTTAATATTATTATATCATACATTATCAAAAACGAAATATTCATAGAACAAAAGTCAAAAATTATTTTAACTTAGCTTACCTCACGATAAGCTTTTTCTACTTCACAGGGACCTTAGGTCCCTCCATAGACCAATATCGGATAGTCGCTACCCTACTTTTTTACTTTGTCAAAATTTAACAATTGTTTTATTTTTTATTATATAATAGATTAACTACTCATTCTTAATGTTTGTTTAAATTAACCCTTAATATTTTTATATCATCACCTCATCTCTTTGATGTACTTAGCATATCACAAACATTTGTTCTTGTAAATAGTTTTTTATTTCTTACAAAGCAAATTCTTAGTATAAAAAAGGGGTGAAATAAATTTCACCCTTCACCCTAACGGGTGATTTTTTTTGCTTTAATCAAAATTTATTGGTAAAATTTAGTTTAAAGTGATGTTATATGATATTGTGTACTAGTAAAGATAAAGATTTTGAAAATTATAAAGAACGTATTTCTATTAGAAAAGTATTTTTTACTATTAAAGAAATTTTTAAAGATCATTGGGATGATTATCAAACTAAATATTCTCATATTAAAAGACGTCCTATTATCAATATTGTAATTGATAAATTTCTTAAATGTAAAACTTTTCTTCTTGGTTATTCTGTTTATAAATGTCCTATTTGTGATAAGGAAAAAGTTGTCCCTAATACTTGTAAAACTAGATTCTGTTCTTCTTGTGGTAATAAATACAATGAAGATAGAGCTATTTCTATCTTTTCTAAACTATTTAAATGGCGTCATCGTCATGTTGTTTTTACTATTCCAGAAGATTTAAGAGGAATCTTTCAAAATAATAGAAAACTATTAAATCTTCTTTTTCAAGCTTCTGCTATTACTATTAAATATTGGTTTAAAGAAAAATACAAAAGGGACAATCTCATTCCTGCCTTTATATCTGTCCTTCATACTTATGGTAGAGCTTTAAATTGGAATCCACACATTCATATGATTTTATTAGATGGTGGTATATCCAAAACAAATTTTAAAAACATAGACTTCTTTTCATATGCTTCTTTCAGAAAACGATTTATGAAAGTCATTCTAGATTTATTAGAAAATGAACTTGGAAAAGATGAATTTAGACAAATCAAAAACGATTTATATCGTAGATACAAAGATGGCTTTTATGTTTACGCCCCTAAATCATTATATAAATCTATTAAAGATCTCTTAAAATATGTTTGTAGATATTTATCGAGACCTGTTATGGCTGAATCTCGTATTTTAGATTATGATGGTATCTTTGTCACCTTTTGGTATCAAAGGCATACTGATAACGTAATTGTTATAGAAAAAATTCATGCTTATGAATTTATTCATCGATTAATTATTCATATCCCTGAACCAAATTTTAAATATATTAGATTTTATGGTGCTTACAATAACAAAACTATTATTACTATTGATGTAGCTAAATTTATGGATAATGACAGAATTAATTTTAAAAAATCTCTAAACAAATGGCGTAATAAAATTTTAATTAATTTTCATGTTGATCCTCTTATTTGTCCACATTGTCACGAAGAAATGGTATACTATAATAGTTACTACACGTAACTAAGGAGGTCATATGAAACAAAATTTATATATTAATAATTCTAATGAAGAATTTGATACTTGGTTTTATGATAATACATCTGATGATATTGAAACTACTTGTTTATCCTGTGGTTATACAGAATTAGTCCCTGATTTTATTTATGATGAAATGTCTAGAAAAAAATACCATTTTAAAATTAGAAAAAAAGTTTCTACTTTAACTTGTCAAAAATGTGGCAAAAATACAGCTATTCCTTCATCGTTTTTAAAAAATAACTGATGTTATTCTTTTTGGCATGTTCATATTTTTCATCACCTATTTTTTAGGTGATTTTTTTATCCATTCTATAAATGCACTTTCCTTATATATAAAAAATAAGTAGAATTAATCTACTTATTCAAAGGTTCCTATTTTATCTAGAGGGAAAATTGCGAAGTTAGTTGTTCCTTCGATGTCTTCACTTGGAATTAGGCCAATAATTCGGCTATCAGTTGAGTTAGTACGATTGTCGCCCATAACAAAATAATAACCTCTTGGTATTTTTTCATAGCCGAGTTCTTCTAAACTAAAGTCAGCTGTTGTTTTGTTATTTAAAAATGATTCAGCTACATACTCACCATTAATATATAATTTTCCTTCTTTATATTCAACAGTCTCACCAGGAAGACCAACTATTCTTTTGATTAGTTTAGTATTATTGTAATTAAAGACTACAACATCAAATCTTTCATAATTTTTATCGTATTTTTTTAACAACAATATTTCTTTATCATCTAAAGTTGAAAACATTGATAATCCTTCTACCTGAACTGGTGTTATAATATAGCTTCTAACTAGAACGACAGCTATAATGATTACAATATAAGGTATGGTTCCTTTTAAAAAACCACTTATTTTATTTTCTTTTTTTTCTTCAGTTGCTGGATTTACTTTAGTGTTTTGCTTTTCATTTTGTGTCATAGATTTCCCTCCTTAACGAAAAAATAAGGACGTTAAAGGCCTTATTTTCTTTCTTTGATTTTTGCTTGTCCTTTAAGGTCACGTAAATAATTAAGTTTAGCTCTTCTAACTTTACCTTTTCTAATTACTTCTACGCTATCAACCTTAGGTGAGCTATATGGGAAAGTTCTTTCTACACCTACACCACTAGATTTTTTTCTAACAGTATAGTTTTTACTTACTCCGCTACCTTTGATAGCTATTACGATACCTTCGAACGCTTGAATTCTTTCACGTTTTCCTTCGATGATACGAACGTTTACTTTAATGGTATCACCAACACGGAATTCTGGTAAATCTGTTCTGATTTGTTTTTGGGTAATTTTATCTACCAAATTCACAGCAATCACTCCTTTGCATAAATCTATGATCATAAGTAAATTTAACTCCCAGCGGATCACGACGTATTAAATTGTATCATATATTTTGAAAGAATGCAAGAGATTGAAAATTTTACCTGGATTTTCCTTGTGATTTAGTACTTTGTTTAGTAAGTTCTTTTAGCTTTTGATTTAATTCTAATTCAACCATCCCAACTTTGTGTAAAAGTTGTTTAATATATTTTTTATCTAAGAATTTAGAATATTTATTCATGATTATATTTTTATATCTAGCAACATCATCAATAACAAGTTCTAATTCATCTGGATCATCATCATCGTCATCAATAACAGTGAAAAGAAATGTAAGATAAGTATTTAGTTTATGTTTTGTTTTTCTTTTTAAAACATTTTCAATTAATGAAGGTTCCATTAAGACTAATCTACTAACTTCAACACCTTCATAAGGGACATTATTTCTAGGTTTTATTTTAAAACCATGTAGATGACTATAATCAATATATCCATAAACTATTTCATTATTATCTTTATCACAAATGTAATATCTTTCATCCATTTTTCTCACCATTTTCTAATAAGTCTGGGCGTCTTTGTTTAGTCTTTTTTAGAGCTTCTTCTTCACGGTATTTTCTTATATTAGCATGATGACCTGATAATAGAACATCTGGTACTTTCATACCTCTAAAATCTACAGGCTTAGTATAAACTGGGTAGTCTAATAAGTTATTATTAAAAGAATCGTTTAGATGTGATTCTTTTTCAATAACACCATCTATTAATCTAGTTATACTATCTGTTATAACCATACTAGCTAGTTCTCCACCAGTTAAAACATAATCACCAATGCTTATTTCCATATCAGCTAGAGTTCTAATGCGTTCATCAAAGCCTTCATAGTGACCACATATTAATATTAGATGTTTTTCCTTAGTTAGTTCGTAAGCTAGTTTTTGGTTATAGGTTTTACCTTGAGGAGTCATTAATATAACTTTAGTATTCTCTTTTTTTAAGTCATCTACAGCATCGAAAATGGGCTGTGGCATTAATACCATACCATGTCCGCCACCATAACCATAATCATCGACTTTTTTATGAGGATCTTTACTATATTTTCGAATGTCATGAATTTGAATATCGACGAGTTTTTGCTTGATTGCTCTTTTAATTATGGAAGTATTTAAAAAGCCATCAAACATTTCAGGAAAAATTGTTAGGATATCAATCTTCATCGGTAAATCCTTTGATCAAATCTAAGTGAATGTCTTTACCGATATTTTTTACAAATTCATCAACATAAGGGATAAGATATTCTTTATCACCTTGGACAACTAAAATTTCATGTCCTTTATTATCTATAATATTAGTTAAAGAGCCAATATATTTATCTTTATCGTAAACTTTTTTACCATATAAATCTTCATTGAGTGGTCCTGGAAATGTGTATTCATCTTTATTTATATAAACTTTTTCGCCTTTAAATTTTAATACTTCATTTATATTGTTATATCCATCAAAAGTTACCATATCATAATTTTTATGTTTACGATAGGCTTTTATTTTTAACTTTTCCCCATTTATATATAGAATATTACTCGGTTTAAAAATGGTACTTTTATATTTTAAATTAGAGATGATACGGACTTCGCCCTTAATGCCATGGGTATTTACTAAATCACCAATATATAGCATTTTTATCACCTCTACTTCGTTAATTCATATAAAATAATACTTGTGGCTACACCGACGTTTAGACTTTCGCACTTACTATTCATCGGAATATACAAATATTCATCACACATATCTAATAGTTTTGGATTTACACCATTACCTTCATTTCCCATTATTATAGCAAATTTCGAGATTTTTTCAAGGGTTTTAAGGTCTTTTCCTCCATCAACTTTGGTGCCATAAACAGGTATTTTACCTTTGATTTCATTTAGAAAAATTGTTAAATCTTTTTTTATTATATTGGTTTTAAAAATCATACCTTGTGATGATCTAATTACTTTATCACTATAAGGATCTGCACATTTATCGTTGATAATTATGGTATCAATATTAAAAGCTACACTGCTTCTAATGATTGTTCCTAAGTTCCCTGGATCTTGAATACTATCTAAAATTAATAATTTATTTCCTTTTAAAGTCATGGGTTTAGGTGTACATATACCAATAATGCCAACAGGCGATTCTACTTCGGTTAAGGTATTTAAAACATTTTCGGTGATGTAATTTGTTTCAACATCTAGATTAAAGGTTTTATTTTCTAATAAGAGTAATTCTTTTAAATATCCACTTTCATATGCTTCTTTAACTAGATGGGCACCTTCAACTAGAAAAAGATTTTGCTTATTGCGATATTTTTTTGTTTTGAGTTTAGTGAGCTGTTTTATTTTTGGATTATTAACTGAACTATAAAGCATGTTTTCCTCTTTTTAGATTACTCATCTTGAGTGGTGTTATAATTATAACTAAATCTAGTGCCATCATAAGTGATTTCAACAACATTATCCATTTTAAAGCTTTCATCGGTTTTAGGATTTATAATTTCACCAGATGGAAGTAAGCCTTTTTCTTGAAGTTCTCTTAGCGTTACGGTACAGGTCTCAGTTTGGCATTTAGTCATATTAAAAATATCTTCACCAACATAATTTTTAGCGGCTCTTTCAAAACTGTCTATTTGTTCTTCGTAGACTTCATTTGTGTTATCAACGATGGTTCTTTGAATGATTGGTACAGTAATCATGGCAAGAATACCTAAAATGACAATAACTCCTAATAATTCAACGAGTGTAAAACCTTTATTTTTCATTTTTCTTCACCTACTATAAATTATAAATTAGGCATGAGGATTAGTCAAGGTTTATAAAAATTTTGACATAGAAAAAGCACGCTTTGGTGCTTATTGTTCAGTTGTTTCTTCAGTAGGTATTTCTGGGTTAGATGGTTCTTCATATATTTTTAACTGACTATTTAAAATATATCCTGTTTGACCTTGATAAGTTACTCTAGACCATGTTTCACTAGTTCCAGTTCTTGTTATAATGGTTTCTTCTTGAATAGACGATATTTTGTTATCTAGTTCAGTAGATGGAGATTTACGAAAGATGGCACTACCAACTGTGACTACTTGTTCATTAGTTTCACTAAAAGTCACTTTTTTAATGGCTTCGGCATTTGGATCTAAGCTTACTTCGCTATCGTCTTTAGCTTGGTCAGAGGCGTTTGTAGATAATCTAAAATAGGCTATATTTAGATCTACTCTACCACTTATACCACTAACTATGCCATTACTAGTGTACTGCCAAATATTATATTTTCCTGCATAATTGGTTTTATCTGTGTAATGAGCAAGCCATACTTTATATTTATTTAAGTTATTCATATTCCAAATTGGTCCAAAGGTGCTTTTACTTCCATAATGCATGGCAGTGTATCCGGCGCTTTGAATTCTATTTAGGAATGTTATAGCATTTTTATTTAATTGATCATAACTAACACCGGCTAAACGATGACGATTAAAATCTTCTAAGTCGAAAGCTACTGGATAAGTTATGTTATAGTTTTTAATGGCGTTTATGGTGAAATTAGCTTCTTCTAAGGCTTCCATTTCGTTTTTGGCTACAGAATAAAAATATATACCGACATGAATGTTATTGGCTAAAGCTCCTTCAATATTCTTTTTAAAATATGGGTCCATGACTATTTTGCCAGTACCATATCCACGATATCCTACTCTTATAATGGCAAAGTCAATACCATCTTGTTTGACTTTAGACCAGTTAATATTGCCTTGATATTTTGATACGTCAATGCCAAGTGAAGTTCCACTTGTTTCATACTGTTTAATATCATTCACGGTAAAACTACCTCTAGTATCTTTTGGTCTATTTTGTTTCATTCCATCTTCTTTATCATTGATGGGAGCGACTTCTATTTCAGGTTCTTTTTCAACTATTGGGACAGTATATGTGGGAATGCTATATTTTTTTAGTAAGCTATTATTTTCTGCGCAATAGTTTGTTTCCATATTTAATATGGTATTATAAGATGAACTTAGAATGATAGATAAAATTAAAATGATTAAAAAAGGCGTATATTTTAAGGCTTTTAAATTTAATATTTTTTTCATATTTTTCTCCCTACTAGAACTTTACAATAACATTATATATTTTATGTTAACCAATGTAAAGCACTAAATTAATTTAACGAGAGCAAGGTGTTTCTTTTCAACTTCTTTAAGTTTTTGTTTTAATTGGTCTTTACACTTTTCATAGTATTTACTTTTTGATAAAATGTTTAAATATTCATTTATTTTGTTTAGGTAATAGTCTAATGATGTTTCTTTATATTTATCAATATAGATATATATTAGTTCTTCATCGGCTTCATATATGCCTTTTTGGGCAGCTTTTTTAAAATATTCAGTGGCTTTATTTATATCTTTTTCAGTGCCGGTTTGATGATTACCATTTAGATAAAAATATTTAGCTAGGTTATAGAATGCCCAATGGTCTAAGATGTTTAAAGGAACTTCAGTGGCTAATTTATAGTATTTGAAAGCTTTTGTCATATCTATTTCACCAGCAATGCCTAAGCGGTAATACTCGCCTATCTTATTACATGCCCAACTTTCCTCTTTATCAGCACCAAACATAAAATATTTATAAGCTTTTTTATAATTTCCTTTTTTCTCGTAGATTTTTCCTAAATTATTTCCAGCATAAACATAATCATGAGCGAATGCTTTTTTGAAATATTCAATGGCTTTAGTTTCACTTTGAGGTTCATTTGGAACTAGACCATTTAAGTAACATACACCGATTGTGTTAGTGGCAGCTACACTGCCTACCTTTTCAGCTTTTTTTAGATAATGCCAAGCAAGTTTTAAATCATCTTTAGAAAGATCGCCTATTTTCTTTTGATATATCATTTGGGCAATTAGCCAACATGACCTTGGATGATTTTTGTCAGCGGCAATTTTAAAGTATTCATAACTTTTGATATATCTTGGATATCCGGTCATTTGACCTGTGTATTCCATCTCACCGATTTCATAACAAGCATATGGATTTTTTTCTTTAGCTAGTTTTTTTAAGGAATGAGTATAATTGATTCCATCTTGTATTTGAAGTTTTAAGAATTTCTCTAATTCTGTTACAGAAATGTTGGTACTATTTAAAATGTTTTCGATGATTTCTTTATGTGTGGTTTGTGTATATATAGGTTGTTTTTTCTCTAAGACAATATATATAAGAATATCGCATAAGGTTTTATATGTTTCATTTTGAGAGATTTGCTTATAGATAGTTTCAGTAAATGTACTAGAGACGCTTTCATCATTTTTGGCTATGTTATATAGTTCTAAAAGTAGTTTTTTTAATGTTGAATGATTTTGAGTTTTCTCTATTAATTCTTGGTGAGATAGTTTTGAATAAACTTCTCCATCTAGTATAGATAAAAGGCCGGTGATGACGTCGTCAAAAATTTCTAGGTTTTCTTGGTAATGATTTTTATAAGATATATATTTTTGTCTAAATTCTGTTCCGATGGCACGGTAGCCAATACAGTAATTATTAACTGTAGAATCACTGACATTATCAACACTAAAGAGGCAATAGAATATTTCTGTTTGATTGGCAAAGCTTTTATTTTGGGCAAGTTCTTTGACAATTTTACAAAAGTTACCCAATGATAGTTGATTTTGATTGTTATTCATTTTTACGAATTGTTTTTTCATTTTTATCACCGTATGTATTATATCATATTTTGAGTGAAATGTGTGGATTTTTTGTTTTAATGTGGAATACACATGTTGGGCATTTTACTATAAATTGCTTATAATGTACTAGGAAGGAGTTTTTATATGAAAAAGTTTAAAAATTTTTTAAAGAATTATAAGACGATGCTTATCTTAATATTAGCAATGATTATTGGGGCAATATGTGGTCTTATATTTAAAGAAGATGCGATGGTGGTTAAACCACTAGGAGATTTATTTTTGAATTTGATGTTTGTAATTATTGTACCGCTTGTGTTTTTAACAATTTCACTTGCGGTGGCTAAAGTCAAACATCCAAAAAGACTTGGTAAAATTATGATATCAACGGTTATTGTGTTTTTGATTACTTCGATAATTGCGGTTGGTATTGGATTTATAAGTACTTATTTTGTTGATTTGGTTGATGCGGGTGATTCTTCATCTATTAGGGAATTATTTGATGGTGAGGTAGCTAGTGATACTGATTTGAATTTTTTAGAGAGAACTGTTCAGTTAATTAGTGTTGATGATTTTACTGGATTACTTTCTAAAGATAATGTGGTAGCTTTGCTAGTATGTGCTTTGATTGTTGGTTTTTCAATGAGAATGAGTGGCGAGAAAGCGGAACCTCTTTTAAAGGTTATGGAAAGTGCGCATAGTGTAGTATTTAATTTCATAAAGATAACTATGTACTATGCTCCAATTGGTATTGGTTGTTATTTTGCTTCATATGTTGGAAGTTTTGGTGCTAGTATTGCAACAGGTTTCCTTAAGACGTTTATTTTATATGCATTAGTAGCTCTTGCTTATTATGTAATTATTTATACTTTATATGCCTTTATTTCTGGAGGTAAGAAAGCGGTTGTTGTTTGGTGGAAAAATATTTTACCTTCAACATTTACAGCTTTAGCTACATGTTCTTCTGCAGCGTGCATTCCAATTAATATTGATTCAGCTAAAAAGATGAATGTATCTGATGATGTTGCTGATACTACAATTTCACTTGCGACTAATTTACATCAAGATGGTTCAATGATTGGTAGTGTGTTTAAAATTATGTTCTTAGTTTGCCTATTTGGAACAAATATTGCTGATGCTGGAACTACTATTCAAATTTTAGTTACAGCTTTGGTTGCTTCTGTGTTAATTAGTGCAGTTCCAATTGGTGGAGGTACTATTAGTGAGATGGTTATTATTTCAATGATGGGTTATCCAGTTGCAGCTTTACCAGTACTTACAATGATTGCGACAGTTATTGATGCTCCAGCTACGGCTTTAAATGCAGTTGGTGATACTAGTTGTACATTACTTGTTTCAAGAGCTGTCGATGGTAATGATTGGTTAGATAAAAATAAAGTTATTGGTGAAGCAGAAATTAAAGGTAAAAATAAGAAAAGTAAAAGAAAATAATAAAGAGTTCATTTGTGATGAACTCTTTTAGTTTGTTAAATATTGATTTATAAAATTTATTAAAGCATTACATATGTTTTCAATATTATCTATGTATAAGTATTTGGGGTTTAGTATTATTTGGATAATGTCAACACTATTATATTCAAATTCTTTATGATAATTTTTATTATATATTGTTTTGACATTATTGTTTTTAAATGAAGTTTCTAATTGTTTTATTACTGGGAAAATAGCATTTAGATTTTTAGATGTTTCAATTTCGAGATCAAAGCCATTATCTTTATTATCTATAGTAATACTGATAAGCAATTTTATGTTTTGATTATTAATTAGATTCAAAAGAATTGGTTTAAAATTTTCTTCTAAATTGGTTTCACTTATATTTATTAAAAATGAACTTTCAGTAGCATTAGAGATATATTTGGCGATGGTGTTACTGTTTTTTTCATTTTCGTTTACTTTTGGAGTAATTATAATGACTGGGGTTAGGCCCATTTTTATTATGTATGGAGAGTTTGAAAAGTTATAGTTTTTGATTTCATCTTTAAAATTCATATTATCACCATTATTATTTTATCACATCTTGTCTTAATATAGGGGCAATAATTAAATATATGTAATATTTAAACGTTATTAAAAATTTAATGTCTTGAAATATTTAGAATGATTCCCATGGATGCGAGGGTTATGAGTAGGCTTGAACCACCATATGATAAAAACGGTAATGTTACCCCAGTTACTGGTATTAAACCAATAACGACACTTAGGTTTAATAAGGCTTGAAAGGCTAACATGAAAATGATTCCAAAAGCTAAATATTTACCAAATAAATCTTCACATTTTAGGGCTATTTTAATAGCTTGATATATGATAAAAGCAAATAGTCCAGAGACAATAAGGACACCCATAAAGCCAAATTCTTCACTGATTATTGAGAATATGAAATCAGTTTGGGGTTCTGGAAGGTAGAAATGTTTTTGTCTAGAACCACCTAACCCATAACCAAACAAGCCACCTGGTCCTATTGCATACAATGACTGAATAATTTGAAATCCACTACCTAATGGATCACTCCAAGGGTTTAAGAAAGATAAAATTCTTTTTAATCTATAAGGAGCAGCTAAAATTAAGGCAACGATTCCACCTACTCCTAAAAGGCCGATTTTCAAAAAGAATTTTAAATCTACTCCTCCGACGAATAGTAAACCAATAACACCCATGACTAAGATAACACCAGTTCCAAAATCGGGCTGAAGCATAATTAAAAGAAAGATTATTAAAGTTAAACCGAGGATTGGCATAACACCTTTTTTTATATTGCCAATATCTTTTTTATTGTTATATAGATATTTACTGGTGAATATTATCATGGCTAGTTTCATGAATTCACTGGGCTGGATACCAAATGAACCAATGCCAAACCAACTTTTACTACCATTTCTTTCAGTTCCAACAATTAAAACTAGAACAATTAAGATAAAACAAACTAGGAAAATTTTAGAAGCATACTTATAATATTTTTTATAATCTATTTTACTTACAAAATACATGATAATAATACCTAAAATTAAAAAGAGTCCTTGGTTTTTAACGTATTTAAATGGGTCATCAAATTTATATTCGGCCCAAATGCTTGAGGAAGAATAAACCATTAAAAGTCCAAACAAGGATAAAATAATAACACTTATAAATAAACTTAGATTAAATTTTTTCATAACCACACCCCATATACTAAGGCAAACATTGATGCAATTAAGCCAATGGTCCAAAACATTTTAACGATGTCGGTTTCTTTCATACCTATTTTTTCAAAGGTGTGATGAATCGGCGTCATAGGAAATACTCTTTTTTTAGTAAGTTTATAAACGGTTATTTGAATTATACAGCTTAATGTTTCTAAGACAAAAACGATACCAATGAGAACTAATAACAATTCATGGCGGGTTGTTATGGCATAGGCTCCTAATGTAGCTCCTAAACATAGTGATCCGGTGTCACCCATGAAAACTTTAGCTTTATTAGTATTGAAAATTAGAAAGCCTAATAAAGCTCCTATCAACGTGAAAGCAAATATGGCAATATCTTCATAACCTTCTAACCAGCCTGTATTCCAAGAGATAATACCAAAGGTTAAGAAACCAATTACAGATAGGCCACCAGCTAGGCCATCTAGACCATCGGTTAAATTTACCGCATTACTGCTTGCGACAAGGATAAAAAGAATTAAAATTCCATAAAGCCAACCAATATTTTGTTTAATATTTAGACTGTGAATCCAAAGTAAGGGTTCACTACCCGATTTCATGAAAAGATAGAAGAAGATAATAGCGACAAGGACTTGAAGGGTGAATTTTTGACTTTTAGTTAAGCCTTTATTGTTATGTTTTTTTATAATTAGATAATCATCTATGAATCCGATGATAGCATAACTGATAAAGGTGAATATTATGATAATTAAAGTATAGGTTACTTCTATTTTTTTTAAGTATATGAATATTAAGGTGATGATGATGGTTGGTAAGATAAAGATAAGCCCACCCATAGTAGGGGTGCCTTCTTTTGATTTGTGAGTTCTTTGAAGATAAATGCTTAAGTTTTGAGAGGCATGGATTTTTTTTAATAAAGGAATGATGATTAATCCGGTTATAACAGCAAAGATGAAACTAATCATCATGGCCATGATTGATTTTGTTAATATAAGCACGGTAATCACCTCTACTCTGTGAATAATCTAATGGTTTTGCCTTCTTCTAGTTTTGTTCCAGCTTCAGGCGACTGATAGGTAACTTTATCACCACTACCTTCAATTGATACTTTAAAATTCTTTAATTCTTTTTTAGCATCGGTTACTGATTTATTTGTGACGTCAGGAACAGTATAAGTTTTAGGGTCTGGCCATTTATATTTTTTATCTTTTCCGCCTTCGCTTCTTGGTATATCTAAGGCTTTAATGCAATCTTTTAAAACGGCTTTGGAAATTGGACCAACAGTGGTTCCACCATACTGAACTGTTCCTTTTGGGTTATCTATGGCAATATAAACTACAACCTGTGGGTTATCGGCTGGTAAAAATCCAATGAATGACAAGATGTAATTATTTGAAAGGTAGGCACCATTTTGAACTTTTTGAGCAGTTCCGGTTTTACCCCCTACTCTATATCCATCTATGTAAGATGTTCGTCCACTACCGTTGGCGACAACGTTTTCTAAGGCTTCTCTTACTTTTTTACTTGTCTCTTCACTGATGACTTTTCTTACTTCAGTTGGTTTGTTTTCTTTGATAACAGTATTTGTTTCAGGTTCGTTTATACTTTTTACAATATAAGGTTTATATAAAGTTCCACCATTAATAGCAGCACTTACGGCGGTGACTTGCTGAATCGGAGTTACTGATACGCCTTGGCCAAAAGCAGTTGTGGCCAGTTCTACAGGGCCAACTTTACTTCTATCAAATATAATTCCTGTGGATTCACCATTTAGGTCAATACCAGTTTTTTTACCAAATCCAAATTTATCTATGTAATCAAATAAGGTGTTTTTACCTAATCTTTGACCTAAAATAACGAATCCTGGGTTACATGAGTTTTCAACTACTTGCATGAATGTTTCTTTTCCATGACCACCATGTTTCCAACAATGGATAGTAGCATTTTCTACTTTGATACTGCCTTTGTCATAGTAAGTATCTTTTTCTAAGTCAACTTTTCCTTCTTCTAAAGCAGCGGCTAAAGTTATTATTTTGAAAGTAGAACCCGGTTCATAGGTGGCCCATATTGGTAGGTTTCTATTTATTTCTTCTATACTGTAGTCTTGATAATTATTTGAGTCGAAGGTTGGTCTTGCGGACATGGCTAATATTTCTCCAGTATTTGGGTCCATGACTAAGCCGATTGCTCTATCTGGGTTATATTTTGTTACGGCGTTACTTAATTCTCTTTCTAATGAGGCTTGTATTTCATTGTTGATGGTTAGGGTTATATTCATACCATCTTGAGGTTGTTCGTATACTTCGCTTAAGGATAATTTGTTTCCTTTGGCGTCACTAAAGTATTTGATTGCTCCATCTTCACCGGTTAGGTATTCATCATAAGTTAGTTCAAGACCGCTTAATCCTTGGTTGTCTATTCCAACAAACCCCAATGTATGAGCCATATAGCTATCGTAAGGATAGACTCTTTTTGATTCTTTAACTAAATATACACCATCTAATTTTAAGGCTTTTATTTTGTCAGCGGTTTCATATGATAATTTTCTACCTTCTGGGTGCACTCTTTCAATAGATGTTTTTTTACTGACATGTTTATACATACTTTCATAACTCACATTTAATATTTCAGCTAATTTAGTAGCAGTTTCTTCTTTGTTTTTGATTTGGTTTGGAATAACCACTAATGATGTTGTTGTGGCGTTATCGGCTAGAATAACACCTGTTCTATCGTATATTAATCCCCTATCTGCTTTAATTGGTAAGTTTCTACTCCATAGGTCACTAGCTTTTTTGTTTAGTTTTTTATAATCAATTACTTGGATATAAAATACTCTTAAAATGATAACAATAAAAATAAATAATATTATGAGTAAAGTTATTTTCATTCTTTTGTGTATATTTTTAAAGAACATATAATCACCAATTAAATATATGATTATGGCCTAGAATTGTTTACAAAAAAACTTGGCTATTTTTACCAAGTTTATTCAATTGTGTATGGATTAGACTGACTTCCATCTCCGCCTGTGATTTTGATTGATGATGAGAGATAAATGGCCGGACGAACACTATGCCCACCACCATCTACTTGACCGTAGGAGCTATTTAATGTTCCATTGTGATCTACATAGAATGCACCGTTTGTACCCGTACCATTGTTGCTCGGAGATATAGTCCACCAAATGTAACCACTAAACATCCAGGTAGTATTTCTACATGTACTATAATTATCATTTGTTAAGGAATGAGTGCCACATAAACTAATATTTGAATTTGTACGTAAATATTCTGAAGTTGTAGCTAAACCAATTTTACCATTCCATATAGTATTTCTTTCAGAATTTATGGTGTTTGCTAAGTCATCGTCATCCCATAATGTTAATCCAACTTTCCAATCATGTGCAACTATTTGATTTTGAGCTGTTGAATTTAGTCCATTATAATAAGTGCTATTTAAATATGTATTTAGTGTGGATGGACGGGTCCAATTATTTGATCCCGACCTATCCCAATATTGATCTCCTATGCTAGCTATTCTCATTATTTTTATTGTTCCATCACATTCTACTGATATTATTCTCCAGCCGGCTGTTTCATTATTAAATGTGACATAATTATTTGGATTTTGTCCTGTAAAGAAATACCTACACTCATAAGGGTCTTTTTCTAATCCTGCGTTTTCTATTATTTCTTCAGCTGGTGTTTTGGCAATGCAAGTTGCATATAGTTCATCTATCGCTCCTTGAACATTGGTACTCTCTAAACCACTTTCACTATTATCATACGTAGTTTGATTACTTGGAAAATATGTCATGGCTAAAACACTCACACCACCACATACAATAAGTCCTGTTATATACCCAGGTAGATATCCAAATACGATTTTTTTTATTTTCTCTTTCATTTTTGTTTCTCTCCTTATATTAGATTTTCTATTCTAACACAATTTCACTCCACGTTTCGTGGCTAGTCAAGACAAAAATGCCACATTATGCAACAATGTGGATGGTGATGTAAAATGATAGGAAAGATTATAAAATATGCAAGAAAACAATCTGGTTTGACGCAAGAGGAGCTTGGCAAGTTAGCTAATATAAATAGAACAACTTTGGGTAATTATGAAACGGAGTTTAGACAACCAACTTTTGAGATGATTGAGACTTTGCTTAATAAATGTGGAGTTAAAATATTTTTTGAGATGAGTAATGGTGAAAAATTTGAAAGTAAGGATGTTTTAAGAAAAGACATTTAAAAAGAGTTACGTTTTGTAACTCTTTTGTTATACCATCATGAATGTTCCTGGTAAATATATTAAAATTATAGCAGCGACTAACATAATTATGCCAGCAATTAATCTATTATATGTTCCTATTGTATTTTCAATGATTAATTCTTTAATGATGACATTTACAACGCCGACTAGAATTAAGCTAGTGATTAAATACATAAGGAAGTATAAGAACATGTAAGGTGCGGATGTTGTAACATTTTGCATTTCGAAGGCAGTTTCTAATAGTACTGATGAACTTTGTGATTGGTTAACTAAAACAAACGAAGTTATAACACTAGTAATTATGATTCCAAGTGAATACATGAGGAATTGTTTTTTACCAAATAGTTCTTGAAGTATTTGAAGAATGCTTTTTTTAGGGATGTTTATTTTTAGATGTGCGTCAATACTAATGGCGGCAATGATGATTGCTACAATGGCAATGAAGGTTCTAATAAAGGTTGTTTGATTAATAGTAAATTCGGCATTAGTAAGGGCAAATATCATATAGGTGATGGTACTTGTAAAAACAAATATGCCGCCTAATATTAAACGTTTTTTATTATTATATACAGCTAGCATGATACCGGCTAAAAATAGGATAATCCAAAGAGAGCCTAGATTTATTGCATCTCCTATTCCTTCAGTAAAGGCAATTGTTATTGGGCTTGTTTCTTTAACATTTGTTTCACCTAATAAACTAAAGTGGATGGTTGGGTCTTGGCTTTGATTAATATTTGTTGGGACTGACTTACCATTTTTAATTAATTCGACAGCATTTATATTTTCTTGTTTTAAACTATCAATAATAGTTTGTTTCATTTGTTTACCTATTTCATCGTTAAAGCCAGAAAAATATTTATTTCCAATAATGGTGAATGGTACTCCTTCATTATTATCACCAAAAGCTGTTCTAACTTGATTTAAAAGTTCAAGATTATCGTCATTGTTCCACACTTCATATGTTTGAATATTAAGGTTTTTGCCTAGTTGTTTTTGAAGAATGTCTAAATATTTTTCTTCATCTGCGCAGTGCGGGCAACCGTCACCGTGAAAAAGGGTTAAAGTTACTTCTTCGGCATTTACTTTAGTAAATGGAATGATTAAAATTAAAGTTAAAATTAATATTATTTTTTTCATTGTTTACCTCCTAATTTTTTATAACTTTCATCAAAGGCTTTTAAAAAGTTTTCAATATCTAATTTTGTTGTTTTTTTAGAAATGCTTATTCTGACACTAGTTTTAGCTTTTTCTTCGTCGTTTGTGAGGGCTAGAACTGGTTTTGAGGCATTTCCTGTTGAACAAGCACTCCTAGTAGATATGTATACATCTTTTTCTTCTAGACTATGAAGTAAGGTTTCTGGTTTTATTCCTTTAATACTGATGTTTAATATATGAGGAATAGAGTTTTCATTACTATTGATGGATACATTTGAGTATTTTTTTAAATTTTCTTTTACTATTTGATTTAATTTTTGAACTTTTTTTATATCCTCATCAATGTTTTGGTAGCTTAGTCTTAATGCTTTGGCAGTAGAGACAATGAGCTCTAGTGGCGGAGTGCCACTACGAAATACGGTTGTGCTTTTACCACCAGCAATTAAAGGTTCTATATTCAAATTTTCTTTTTTATATAAAACGCCTATTCCTTTAAAGCCAAAAAATTTATGAGCGGAAAAACTAGCTGCATCGACGTTAGTTAAGTCAAATTTTATTTTACCAACAGCTTGAGTTATATCACTATGAAAAATTATTTTAGGATAGTTTTTTAATAATTTTCCAATTTCTTCGATGGGCTGGCGAATTCCTGTTTCACTACTTACCATACTTATTGTAACGAGTATGGTATCATCTGTTAATAGTTTTTTTAATTCATCTATTTTAACGATTCCGTTTTTTAAAGGAACATAATCTATTTTGAAGCCTTTTTCTTCTAGCTGTTTTAATGGACTATATATAGATGAATGTTCTAAGGCGGTGGTTATAATATGCTTTCCCCTATTTTGATATTTTTCCATGGCTTTAATGATAGTATTATTACTTTCACTAGCGCCTGATGTGTAAATTATTTCGTTCGGTTTTACATTTAAAATGTTGGCTATTTGGTTAGTGCTTGCATCTATTAGGTGTTTTGCATTTACGCCCAATTTATGAAGTGAATTAGGATTACCTATATATTTTGTGGCTTTTATAAAACTATCTAAAACTTCTTCATCAACTGGGGTTGTCGCACTATAATCTAAATATGTCATAATTGTTCCTTTCTATTTGATGGTATCAAAACCACTACGTTTGAATAATTTTTCTAAATCATAATTTGAATAATATATCATGGTTGGCCTTCCATGAGGACAGTTAAATGGATTTTTACAATTTCTTAAATCAGTAATTAAAGCTTCCATTTCTTCCATGGTGATATTAGTATTGGCTTTAATTGCATGTTTACAGCTCATCATAGTGGCAACTTTTTCATTGAATTTTTCGATGCTAAAATCTTTACGTGTCGCAATTACTATTTCAATTATTTTTCTGATTGATTCTTCTTCATAGCCTTTTGGAAGCCAAGCTGGGTGCTGTTTTATGATAACTGAGTTAATACCGAATTCCTCGATTTTGAATTTCAAATCTTCTAAAATATGCATGTTTTCTTTTAGGATTATGAATTCGTCGGTTGATAGTTCAATGGTGATTGGAAAAAGTAATGAGGTTGATGCTATGTTAGGTTTGCCCATGGCTTCTTTAAACTTTTCATAGTTACATCTTTCTTTAGCAGCGTGCTGGTCAATGATATACATACCTTTTTCATTTTGAGCAATAATGTATGTACCATGAACTAAACCTACAGGATACATTTCAGGCATAAATTCTTTTTCTTCTTCTTTGGTGTTTATTTGATATTCTTCATTATCCATGGTTACTTCGTGAACGATATCGCCGTTATTTTCATCTTCATATATACTTTCATTGACTATAATTTCTGGTTCCTCGAATTCTATAGGTTCTGGCTTTATTTCGGGTGTGCTATGAGAATGTCTTTCTAAATCAAAGCGTAGTTCTTCTCTTTTCGGTTTTTCTTTTCTAATTGAAACTTCTGGTATTAAATTGCGGTCAGTAATAGCGGCCATAATGGTTACTTTAATTAATTCTAATAATGTATCCATTTTACTAAATTTGATATCCATTTTAGTTGGATGTATGTTTACATCAATGACACTTGGGTCCACTAAAATATTGATAACAGTTATTGGATATCTGTTATCTGGTTTATATGAGTGGTAAGCGTCATTTATAGTTCTATTAATATCCATGTTTCTAACTACTCTACCATTGACGATGGTCACCATGTTATTACGACTAGATCTATGTACTTCTGGCAAGGATATATAACCAGATATTTCATAGTCGGGGTTTTCTCCTTTAATTGGTACCATTTTTCTAGCAACGTCAGTTCCATATATATTTTGTATAACTTTCAAGATGTTACCAGAACCATCTGTTCTTAAGATAATATTATCGTTGTTTTGTAAAGTGAAACGAATATTTGGCTGAGACAAAGCTAGTTTATTTATGTAGTCAGTTATACTTGCAAGTTCAGTATATAAGCTTTTCATGTGTTTTAATCTAGCTGGAGTGTTATAAAAAAGTTCACTGACGGTAATAGTAGTGCCTTTTCTAGCATCGCCTAGACCTACTTCTAGAATTTTTCCACCATTTATGACAACATGTGTTCCAATATCTCCCATACATGTTTTTAAATCAACTTTACTTACAGCGGCAATTGAAGCGAGAGCTTCGCCTCTGAAACCTAAAGTAGTTAATCTATATAAATCATCTTCATCATCTATTTTACTAGTGGCATGTCTTGAAAAAGCTAAGACAGCATCATCTTTATCCATGCCTTTACCATTATCGATGACTTTTATTTGTCTTGTTCCAGCGTCTTCTAGTTCAACTTTGATTTCAGTACTTCCGGCATCAATACTATTTTCGACTAACTCTTTGACAACTGAGGCACATCTTTCGACAACTTCACCTGCAGCTATTTTATTTGCAAGAAGTTCATCCATTACTTTTATTACGGACATAACATCACCCTACTTTTAACCTTCTTATAAGATTATACCATTATTTATAAGTAAAAAACAATAAAAGAAAGTTGTAATTTAATCATGTTATGTTTTTAATGGTTACTATTCACAGTCCCTTTAAAATATCATAATTTGTTTTAATATATTTTTCTTAAGCTATGAATAGTAACGTTTTTCAAAAGGGACAAGTAATTTACTAAGATATTACTTGTTTTTTTGTGGTAACTTAATAATAGTAGTGAAAAAAGAAATAATGAATAAAATTTGCAATTTTTTTTGGAATTTTAGAAGGAAATAAGATGTCTACGCCGTATGTTTATATATGAAGGGGCAAAGAAAGGAGTTATATGAAAATAGAACATTTAGAAAACCTAGACCAAACGTTATCTTTGATTCCTTTAAACTATGATAGAGCTTTTAAAAGTGTGTTTAAAATAAATTTAGATATTTTAAAATACTTTTTAAAAGTAACTATTCCTATCAATATAAACGATAATGATAGTATAAATCTTTTAGATAGTGAAATACCTGTCACCAGTAAAAATGAATATAAAAGAACCGTCGATATTCTAGTCGTCATTAATAATAAAATATTTATTGATGTAGAGATGAATAAAAGTAAATTTGAATATGTATCTGAACGTAATTTTTCATATGGAGATATTATATCTACAAGAGTTATAGAAATGGGAGAAGATATAAATAATTTAAAATATAAATATGTATATCAGCTTAATTTGAATGAAAGTCCATATGAAGATATACTAGAAGATGATATAGTTTTGTATGGATTAAAGAGTCACAAGATATATAATTCTAATAGGCATACCTTAACTAAATCACTTGAACTTTACAGAAATTTATATTACAATGAAGGTAATAGAAATAAAGAAGTTATTTGGTATACGATGCTTACAGCGCGAACGTTTAGTGAGTTATATGAACTAGCTAGACAAGTACTAGATGAAGATAAAGTTCAAAAGTTAATGGAGGCGGTTATAAATATGAGTAAAGATGAGTTTATTATTCATGAGTGGCAGAAAGAAAAGATGGATGCTTTAGTTAAGCATAATGAGATGGAGGGAGCTAAAAAAGATGGAATCGAAGAAGGCAAAAGTATTGGAATCAAAGAAAGTAAACTAGAAATAGCTCAGAATTTACTTAATATGAAAATAAGCATAAAAGATATTTCAAAAGCTACTGGTCTAACTATCCAAGAAATCGAAAAATTAAGAAGCACTAATGAATAAATTTAGTGCTTTTAAATTGATGTTTACAATATATTTATCTTCTGTGAATAGTAACTTTTAATGTATGCAAAACAGGGAATTATACTTTCTCGGCTTCCTTTTGTAGTAATTTAATTTTTTCTTCAGTTAGACCACTTACTTTTGAGATAGTTTTAATATCAATATTTTCTTTAAGTCTATTTTCAGCTATTTGTATTTGATTTTCTTTTTTTATTTATCAAAAAAGAAGGTTTAATTTGTAATTTTACCTTCTTTTAAATATTTAACAATATCGACTTTTTCTTTGACATTGTTTGAGTGAGATATAATGATAATACATTTTTTATCTTTATGAGCTAGATTTATGAAGATGTCTAAAACTTCTTCTTCGGTTTCTTTATCTAAGTTTCCGGTTGGTTCATCGGCTAAGATAATACTTGGGTTATAAGCTAAGGCTCTAGCAATAGCGACACGTTGTTGCTGACCACCGGATAGAGTTAGAATTTTTTGACCCGCTTTTGATTTATCAATTCCAACTTTTTCTAGACATTCTAAGGCTTTTTGCTTTTTATCTTTTCCTTTATAACCACTGATATCCATTGATAAAATGACGTTTTCTAAAGCGGTTAAGTAAGGAAGTAAGTTATAACTTTGAAAGACAATACCAACATCATGGCACCTATAATAATCGTGATTTATTTTGTTTAAACTTTTACCGTTATAAAGTATTTCTCCTTCTTTATAGGTTTCTAAACCGGCCATTAGACTTAACAGTGTTGATTTACCAGCTCCACTTTTACCAAATATACCATATACTTTTCCTTCTTGAAAATTTAAGTTTAAGTTTTTTAAAACATTGTCTCCATTTTTGTATGCGAAGTTTAAGTTTTTTAATTTTAAAATAGTATCGCCTCCTTAAGTTTGATTTCTAAGTATTTGATTTGGATTATATTTAGTAATAAATATTGCGGATACGGAGCCACTAACTGTAACTAGAATTAAGCCAAAGCTAAATAATAGAATAATGGTTTTTGTATCTAATGTTACTTTTAGACTATCTTCATAGTTTTGATTTGCCCTTTGTTCATTTGGTCTTTCGAATCCTCTTCCACCAAAGTTTGCCCTAGTGTTTTCTGTTTGGGCTTGCTGAGACGCAATTTCGTTTTCAAGCATTTTATTAGTGACTGGCTGACTTAATAGTTTGCCTCCAATTATACCTATTATAAATGCTATAACAGTGACGATAAAAAGTTCAGCTAGCAAGCTTAATATTAATTTGACTTTACTCATACCTATAGCTCTTAGAACACCTATTTCGTATTTTCTATCTCTAATGTTTAACATATTTATAACAGCTAATATAATAGCACCAACAATTAAAATAATGATTAAGAAGGTCATAGAAAAGTTACTGATGTTTTTAATTGGTGTTAAGGTGTTTGTAATCTCATCTGAGTTATCAGATAAGGTGTAATAATCACTTAATCCTTTTTCTTTTACTTCCTCGGTGTAGGCTTCTAAGTCATCTTGGCTTTTTAAATAAATAGTAGCGTTTAAACTGTTTGAATTATCAACTTCTTCTAAAATGTTATTGATTACTGTAATATTGGTATAAATTTGGTTTTGAGCATTTAAGACATTCATGTTCAGAAAATCTTCAGAACTACTGTCACTAGTTGTTTCAAAGATACCGGTTATTTCAAATGTGTAAGTTTTAGAAGAATCAGATGGTAAATAGAATGTTATTTCATCACCTACTTCTAAATCATTTTGGTTAGCTAACTCTTCACTAATTACGATATGATTTTCTTCGTCATCACTAGTAATCATCGAACCTGAGGTTATTTTAGAAGTGCCATTTATAAAGTTTTCAATATAAGAGGTATCTGAGTAAGCGGTTATTTTAAAGTCACCTAAGCTTTCCATATTTTGTTTGTTTTCACCTCGTCCACCAGGCATTTCTCCTTCTGGCGGAGTTTCACTATTATCTTTTGGTTCAAATTTTTCACTCATATCAATAGCATCAATTTCATCTGATGATAAACTAGCGTCTAAGGTATAATAATAACTAGATACATAATCAGAGTTGGCATAGTTTTCAATATCGCTTACGCTAAGTTTTGTGTAAGTTGTGTTTTCATCTCTAAGTTTACTCATGTCTAATCTAAAGGATACAGCTAATTCATTTTTGTTTTTATAGCTTTCGATTAGTTTATTTCCTGATGTGTTTATTGATAAGGCGACGGTAGAACTTAGGGCTACTACTAAAACTATTAATCCTATTAAAATGTTTCTTCCTAAATGTCTTTTTATATTAATCCAGGCATTTTTTACAATGTACATTTCTCTCCTTTCACATTTTAAGTATATTTGGAATGTGTGAAATAATTATGCGTCCAAAGTGAAAAAAAGGAGAAAATAATCTAGGCAAAGGCATAAAAATATTATATAATATAGTTGTTTGATGTGCTGGAGTAGCTCAGTTGGTAGAGCAGCTGTCTCGTAATCAGCAGGTCGCAGGTTCAAGTCCTGTTTCCAGCACCATATGAAAATAAACCGTTGAAGATCAACGGTTTTTATGTTTAATTAGTACAAGTTTTATTTATATAATTTTACAACGTTTTTGAATTAGTTTGAATTGCATCTAATTTATGTCACTTTGCCAAAGACCATGTTTATTACAGTAAGCATAAACTTTAGCATTTTCTTTATAATCAAATATCCAAATTGGTTCATCACCTGGTTTAAAGTTATGAATTTCCACTGTATTATCATACTTTAAAGCAACAAAATTAATATAATGATCTTCATCCATTGGATGTAATACCTCACCTACTTTAACAATAATTTTATTATCTCTTACTTCAGCAGTTGGAACGTGTTTTTCTAAAGCTGCATCTACTGAACCAGCAGCTAATTCTTCCATTGGCTCACCACAACACATTAGTGTTCCTTTACCATTTACTACTAAGGCAACGACGTTGCCACATTTTTTACATAAATAAAATTTTACCATTTTTACATCTCCATTCTTATTATATTTACATTATCATTTTATATGTTTATGGGGCTTTAGTCAACTTATCGGCACCAAAAAACATGCTTTTCTGTCATAAAGCATGCTTTTGGATGGTTTTTAGAGAAATTATAAGATTATAATGACAGTTATAACTTATAATCTTTATCAAGTCCCCATATATGCGCATATTACTTAATAGCTTGATTGATAATTGCGCTTCTTTCTTCCCCTATACTAAACTTCCACATATAAGGTAAGCAAAGAAGAATTAGATACTACTTACAAAATAAATTTTTAATAGGTAATAAATACAGATTAAAATTTTAAATTGTAAGATAGGTGATTAATTTTTTTTCGCTATCCTATTAAGTAATTTCATAATATCATCTTTATTTATAGATGTCAATATATGTTTTGTAATAAGTTTTTAATTTTTAAAATTTGACATATTATGTGTAAATGCTTATAACTCTTTGAAGTGAGTAATTGTACATTTTATCATTATGCTTAATAATGTTTTTATGTTAGCTAAAATGAATAAAATCTTGTTTTTTTTATTATAAATCATAGTAATTTCCCCTAGCGGGAGTGTATTATAACATCGTTAGTATTACTTGTCAAATATACATAAAGAGAAATGTTAAAATAAAAAGTCTTGAAATGAAAAACAAGACTATTAATTACAATTTGGTGCATGAGATGGGACTTGAACCCACACAAGGAAATCCTCACTACCCCCTCAAAGTAGCGCGTCTACCTATTCCGCCACCCATGCATTTGAACTAACTAATCAGTAGTTAGTTCTACGTTCATATTTGTAATGCCACCTAGGTCATATATTTTTGTATATCCCATTTTTTCTAATGTTTTAGCAGTTTCACTACTTCTCACACCGGTTCGACAATAAACGGCTATGGCTTTATCTTTGTCATAATTAACTTCATTTTCTATTTCGGTATCTGGGATATTAATAGCTCCTTTTATATGACCTGATTCATATTCTTCCTTAGTTCTAACATCAATTATAGTAATATTTTTATCTTGAATGATTTGTGATATTTCTTCAGATGTTGGAGTTTGAATTACCGATTTACTGTTTCCACCTAAGGTCATTACAATAAACACAGCAACAATTAAAAGAATTATTAAAAACACAAATATTAGATTTTTATTTTTTTTCATTATATTTATCCTTTCAAAGCTTTAAACATTTTTTTCCATAAGTTTTTAGATGAATAATTTAATATACCTACTTTATAAATACGCATACCATATTTGAGTAAGGCCCAAATAGTTATTATCAATAAAATAATGGCAATAACAACTTCGGCGATTCCAATTTGACCTAGCATTAATAATGATGGAGCTAAAATTGCTGATATGAATGGAATAAATGATAGTATTTTTATGAATATTGATCCTTCAAACATTCCAGCCATCATAGCTAGATAATAGCCGATTAATGATATGATGACGATTGGCATTTGCATTTGCTGGAAGTCTTCGATGTTTGTAGTCATAGACGCTAGAATTCCGGCTAATAGAGCATAAGCTATAAATGTCAATATCATTAGTATTAAAGCAAGTGGAATAATGTAGGCTAAATTACTAGCAATATCACTTTTAATTATGGTATCTATAATAGAATTTATATCTATACCACTAGAGGATAATGGCGTTCCAATAATTTTTCTAACACCAAATCCTATTATAACATAAATCACTAATAATATAGCTTGAAATAAAACGAATAAGTTACTAGCCAATACTTTAGAAAAAAGATGTGTTTTTGGAGATACATTAGAGATGATGATTTCCATGCCTCTGGTTGTTTTTTCGTCGTTGATTTCCGCTCCGACCATTTGTACTAAAAATATAGTTAAGGTAAAAAATGGAAGGATTAAAAGTGGAAATATGGTACTCATAATCATCTGCATGTTTTCACCTTCGGTTTTTTTACTTTCATCAAGTATTTCTCTTTCAATATTTAGAGGTTCAGATATTTTAGCAAGTTCATTTGGGTCAATATTACTTTCTTGCATGGCAATGGTTGTTTTAGTGTTATTTAAAATTGTTGATATACCAGTATATAAAGATGTGTTTACGTATCCTTCGGTTATTAATGTAGCTTTGATATAGTTTGTTTCATCATTATCTATTTTTAAGTACCAAGCATCTTTATTTTCATTATCTTTAAATATTTCATCTGATGTTTTGTTTGTCTTTTCTAATTTGAAAGCATTTTCTTCATCGTTTGTGAGATTTTTGTAAGAATCGTTTTGTGCTTTTAAAATATCATATGTTTTATTAGTGTTATCTTGGACATAAATTATTTGAGTTTCATCAAAGTCACCACCAAAAAAGCTTATTACAGAATCTATATTTAAAAGACCGATAATTAAAATAGCAAATATTACATTAGCAATTACAAACCATTTAGTATTTATTTTTCTTCTTAAGCTGATTTTGGTTAAAAATTTTAGTTTATTTGTCATAGGTTTCACCTACTGTTTCAATAAATATTTCATTTAAGCTTGGTTCTTCAACACTAAATTTAGTGATGTTTTTTCCTTTACTTACTACTTCAAATACTTTACTGGCAATGCTTTCGTCACTTATTTTTATTTGATATTTTAAATTATCTAAAGTGACTGATAAAACACCAGGGATTTTTTTGATTTTATCTACATCAATATCTCCGACTACTTCTACAGTTTTTTTACGAAATTTTCGTTTGATATCTTTTAGGTCTCCAGATAAAACAGTTTTCCCATTTTTTAAAACAACTAGTTTTTTACAAAATAATTCGACGTGCTCCATCCGGTGAGATGAGAAAATGATAATACTTCCATTATTTGCCATTTCTTTTATTTCGTTTTTAAACATTTCAACATTGAAAGGATCTAGTCCAGAAAAAGGTTCATCTAATATTAATAATTTGGGATTGTTTATTATAGCTGTAATGAACTGGATTTTTTGTTGATTACCTTTAGATAGTTCTTTGATTTTTTTATCTTTATATTCTTCGATTTTGAATTTTTTTAATAATTCATCTAGTTTATTTAAAATATTTTTTTCTTGCATACCTTTTAAAGTTCCGTAATAGATGGCTTGCTCTTTAACAGTCATTTTAGTTAGTAAACTACGTTCTTCTGTTAAAAAACCGATTTGATCGGTTATGTTATAATCAATTAGATGTTCATCTAGGGTGATTTTGCCACTAGTTGGTTTTAGAAGGCCTACTATCATTCTAAAGGTAGTTGTTTTTCCAGCTCCGTTAACACCTAATAGGCCGAATATTTCACCAGGTTTTACTTCAAATGATAGGTTATCAACGGCTAAAAAATCTCCATAGTATTTAGTTATATTTTCTACTTTTAGCATATATTTCTCCTACTTTATTAATCTTATAATGTCATTATAGGTTATTAATATCATTAGGGCCATCAATAAGAAGAATCCTATTGAATGAATGGTGTTTTCAAGTCTTGGGTCAACTGGTTTTCCTTTTATTTTTTCAATTATAATGAATAATAGTCTACCACCATCGAAGGCGGGAATTGGTAATAAGTTAATTAAACCAACATTTACACTTAATAAAGCAGTTAAGCTTAGTATTGACCAAATTCCACTATTGGCAGCGGTTCCAACGATGCTGAAAATACCGACTGGACCTGATAAAGCATTGATGTTTAAGTTACCAGTTATTAGATAACCAATAATTAAAATCATTTGGTGAAGTAAGCTAAAGGTTTTTGAAAAAGCATATTTTACCGATGCGAAGAAACCTGTTTGAACTTCATCAGTGATGGCAAAACCATATTTATATACTTCTTCACCATCTTGCTTAACTTTTTTTGGTTTTAAATTAATGGTCTCAGTTTTTCCATTTCTTTCAACTTCCATTTTTATAGTTTTTCCATTATTTACTTGAAGTTGTAGAGCAAGTGTATCATAAGTACTAGCATCTTTACCGTTTACTTTTAAAATTCTATCACCTGTTTGTAATCCAGAAGTATAAGCTGGATAATCTTCACTTATTTCACCTACAATGGCTTTATTTTGTGGAGCTCCAGTGAATAAAGCAATTATGAAGAAAAGGACAATGGCTAAGATGAAATTATTCATAATACCGGCAATGACGGTCATGAATTTTTGACCAAACGTTTTAACAGAGAATTTCATGTTTTTAGGAACATTTGGGTCGTCATCTATTTCTTCACCGGCCATTTGGACGAAACCACCAATTGGAATTAATCTTAGCGAATATTCTGTTTCGTCGTTTTTTCTTGTCCATTTATGGATTCTTGGACCCATACCAATTGAAAATTCATAAACATATATGCCAGATTTTTTAGCAAATATAAAATGTCCGAATTCATGAATTAAAACTATTACTCCTAATATTAAAATAAAGCAAATTAAATTTATAATAAATGTCATATAATCTCCCCTTTATATAATTGTGATAAAGAACATAAATCCTAACAATACAAAGATAATACTATCTAATCTATCTAAGATGCCACCATGTCCTGGTATAAGGTTTGAAAAGTCTTTTTTACCAAAGTATCTTTTGATAGCTGAGAATACTAAGTCACCGTATTGTCCTAATAAGGATAGGAATGTACAGATGGCTAGTAATTCAATTTTTGAGAAATTTGGATCTATTACTGTGTGATGGAACATCGCACCGATAAAGACACCCATTATTGTTCCACCTATCATGCCTTCGACGGTTTTCTTTGGTGAAATTTCAGCAAGAAGTGGGTGTTTACCAATTAACATTCCTGTTATATAAGCAAAAATATCAGTAGCCATTGGGATTATAAGTAAGAATATTAATAAGTTTATGTCAATAGAACGAATCAATATTAATAGTGACATGGATATTCCTAAGAAAAGTAAGCCGCCTATTAGATAAAAGGCATCGTTGATACTATATTTAGAACGTTCATGGTAAAATACTGTTGGTATTAGAAAAGCCATGAAAAGTGCGGATAAAATTCTATAATCTAGTGTGAATACTCCTGATAAGTCTTTAGAATTAAAGGCAATTAGTATCGTTATAAAAATATATGCGATTAATTGAATAAAAATTGGACTTTGTTTTTTTGTGGCTTTAGTATCTAGAAATTCTTTTAGGGCGATTATAGAAATTACATATACCCCTAAATTAAAGACTGTACCTCCATAATAAATTAAAGGAATTATAATAGCAAGAGCAATGATTGCACTAATTACTCTGGTTTTCATAATCAATACCTCCAAATCTTCTATCACGTTTTGTGTATTCTAATATGGCTTTATCAAACTCTTTTTCATCAAAGTCTGGAAAATATGTTTTAGGAAAATAAAATTCTGCATAAGAGTTTTGCCAAAGCATGAAATTACTTAGTCTTTGCTCACCAGATGTTCTAATCATTAAATCGACAGGTGGCAGGTCTTGATATAAGTATTTACTATAGTTATTTTCATCTAGTTTGTTTATATCTAATTTATTATTTTGAACATCATTTACTATTTTTTTAGTGGCATCAATTATTTCAGCGTGGCCACCATAATTGAAACAAATGTTGAAGGTTCTACCTTCATACATTTTAGTTTCATCTTCTATTTCTTGCATGGCTTTTAAAACCTTGCTTGAAAGGTTTTCTTTTCTTCCTGAGAAAACAGCTTTTATTTTTTCTTCATGACAGAAGTTTAAAATATCTTTTAATTGATTAGTTAATAATCCCATAATAAAGGATACTTCAGCTTTACTTCTTTTAAAGTTTTCCGTTGAAAATAAATATGCACTTATATAGTGTATATCTTTAGAGAAAATATAGGCAGTTAACTTTTTTAGGTTTAAAAATCCTTGTTTATGCCCCTCACTTCTATTCATTCCTCTTTCAGTTGCCCATCTACCGTTACCATCGACGATGAGGGCGACGTGATTTGGAACTTTTAATTTTGAATAATCCATTTTACTACCTCACTATCCATTATTAATTATAATATATTTTTATGTTTAAAACAACGATATTAAAGATTTTTAGTTTGGTTTACAAAAAATAACAAAAAATAAGAACATTAATAAAGGGTTAAAATGTTCTTATTATGTATTTGATTATTCAATTGTGTATTATCGGAGTTCTCCGATAATATACATTATCGTAGATTTTTAGTTATCGGAGAAAATGAAAGAAATCCTTATGATTAAAGGGTTTCTTTTTGACTTTTCTCCGATAACAATTATAATAGTTTCCGCTGGCAAAGTGTCAGTAAGGAAGGAGTGTGTATATGAATACACAAGATTTTAAAATTTATATTAAAAATATTAGGAAGGAGGCATTAGAAATTGGATATTCTATTAAAACGATGGATGGATATTTAGTGATATGGAATAAATTCATTAAATGGAAAAATGAAATTCATTTTGTATATGATGAAAAAGAATACTCTAAATTTTTGTTTGATTATTATCATTTTGATGTTAGTAAATTTACTAATAAATCTAAGTCTAGACATCAACAATTAATGAGATCAAAAAGAATACTAGATAATTTTGATAGTTATAAAATACATATACTTAAAAGAAGCTTGCCTAAAGCATTATATTCTAATTATCCTAGTAATTGGAATATAATTTTAGATGGTTATTTAAATTATTTAAAAAATGTAAGACAAAATAGCGATAACAGTATTAAAATCAAAGGAGATTATTTAGTTCATTTGCTATCTTATTTTTATCAAAATAAAATAAATGATTTAAAACAATTATCTAAATTAGATATTACAAATTTTATAAATAAAGTGGTAGAAAAAGGTAATATTTCCAAAAGAAGAAACTTCTATGTTCTAGGTGACTTTTTAAAATATTTATTTATAGAAAATATTCTACTTGAAGATTTATCTGTTTATGTTCCAAGAATTAATCGAAGAAAGAAAAGAAAACTACCAACTTATTTAAAACAAGAAAATATTGAAAAGTTGCTTGAAAGCATTCCGAAATTAAAAAAGGTTGATATCAGAAATTATGCCATCATCTTACTTGCCGCAAGACTGGGACTTAGACTAAGTGATATTTTAAATATTAAACTAAAAGATATTGATTGGAAAAATAAAAAAATAAATATTATACAGCCTAAAACTAATAACTTAAATATACTCCCTTTATCTAAAGAGGTTGGGTGGGCCATTATTGATTATATTAATAAAGCTAGGCCTAAATGTAATAATGAATACTTGTTCATCAAAATGCATTATCCGTTTGAAAAAATGGAACAATTTACTGATTTTAATAAATATTTTGATAAGTGTGATTTTAAGCAAAAAGATACAAAAAAAGGAATTCATAATCTAAGACATTCCCTCGCAACCAATCTATTAGATAATGATATTCCTATTCACATTATTTCATCAGTCTTAGGTCATACATCTACTGATACTACCTCTAATACATATCTAAAGATTGACCTTAAAAATCTTAAAAAAGTATGTTTGGAGGTAGATGAATAATGCGAGAATATAATACCATATTTGATGAATTTATTCAATTTAAACATTTTTTAGGATATAAATATAAAACTGATGAAATAGTTATTAATGAAATAAAAAATTATCTAATAGAACATAATATTACTAAAATAACTAAAGAAGTTACCGAAGATTATGCGGGGTTAAATACTAATATATCATCTAATACAATAGCCAGAAATATGGGAGTATTTAGAGAATTTTGTAATTTTTTAAAATATCAAAAAGATATAGATTGTTATCAAATACCAAACAAAATATATCCACAAAACCATAATAACTTTATTCCTTATATATTTTCATATGAAGAAATTAAGTTGATTTATTCTAACTTAAACGAACCACTAAAAGATTATCATTATAGTTACTATAAACAAAAAGCTTATCCTTTAATTATTAAAATACTTTATCAAACTGGTATGCGAATCGGAGAACTGTTAAATATTAAGCTTGAAGATTATAATTATGAATTATCTGCGTTTAAACTTACGGATACTAAAAATAATGAAGAAAGATATGTGGCTATTTCTGATAAATTAAATGAAGAAATAAATAAATTTGTAACTAAATTTTTCTATAATAAATCAAATGATGAATATATTTTTAAAATACACGGAGATTCAGCTACAAAATATTTTAAAAAAGTATTAATGTTATCTAATATTAAAATAACTGATAAAGGGCCTAGACTACATGATTTAAGGCATACTTACCTTGTTCATAATATTGATAAAGCTATTAAAGAAAATAGAGATGTAAATCAAATATTACCTATACTAAAAACTCAGATTGGACATAAAAGTTTAAATTCTATTGCTTATTATTTTCATATTAATAAAGATATATTAGGAACAGTTAATGAAATATCAGAGAACGAACTAGGTTATCTAATACCAAGTATAGGTGAAGATAATGAATAAAGATTTTTCATATTACTTATCAAAGTTTTTAAAAGACTACTTAATTATAGAAAGAAATATGTCATTACATACTGTTCGTTCCTATAAAAAGACATTTCAAACACTTATAGATTATTTAGTAAACATTAAAAATTTTAAGTTACAAAATATCACATTTGAAAATATAGCTAGAGAAATAATTATAGAGTTTTTAAATTACCTAGAAGATGATAAAAAAAACAGTATTAGAACAAGGAATCAGAGGCTAGCCTGTATAAAATCATTTTATCAGTACTGTATGATAGATGAAATAGATAATATTGATAACATCAGAAAAATATTGAGTATTAAAGCAAAAAAAGAAACTAAGAAAGTAATGAGTTATCTTACAGAAGATGAATTACAAAAATTATTTAATAGTATAGATACAACAACAAATAAAGGTAGAAGGAACTTAACCTTACTCACACTTTTATATGATACAGCAGCTAGAACCAGTGAAATTATTAATCTTAAAGTAGAAAATATACATTTAGAAGAAAAATATATAATATTAACTGGAAAAGGTAATAAACAAAGAATAGTATCTATGATGGAACAAACAAAAAAATTATTAATTAATTATATTAAAGAAAATCATATAAAAAGTGGCTATTTATTTAATATTAATGGCAACAAAATGAACGAAAGATTTTTAAGAGATATTGTAAAAGTAACAAATTCATTAGACAAACAAATATCACCACATACATTTAGACATACAAGAGCTGTCCATTTACTCGATAAAGGAGTTAATATAATATATATTCAGGAATTACTTGGACACACATCAGTTAATACAACGATGGAATATGCGAAAGTAATAGAAAAGTCAAAATTTGAAGCCATTGAAAAAGCAAATCCTAAGATGGATAATAATTTGCCTGATTGGAATGATGATAAAGATTTACTTAGCCAACTATTGAACTTGTAATTGTTATCGGAGAAAAGTCAAAAAGAAACCCTTTAATCATAAGGATTTCTTTCATTTTCTCCGATAACTAAAAATCTACGATAATGTGTAAGGGTCTGACTCAGTTCCGGTTCCTGATAATTTTAGGTCTGAGGAAAGATAGAGAACAGGAAGAATATTATTTGAAACTCTTGGAAGAGTATCATAATAAGAGCCTGTAATTGGTCCACAATATACATAATTACTCATATTTTGAGATTTTGTCAAGGTCCACCAATATTCGTCGCTTTGGCTTACATCTAACCAACTAGTAGATTCACATGTATGATTAAAAACCGAATTATCATAATACAAATCATATGTACCACATTCTTCTATATTAGAATTAATTCTTATATATTCACTTAATGTTGCTAAAGCAATTTCCCCATTCCATGTTGTATTATTTTCATCATTTATTTGGTCGGCTAAATCATTATTGTTTTCGTTTAATCCTCCTATGCTAAAGTCGTGAGCAACAATTTGATTTTGAGCTGTTGATGTTAAACTATTATAATATGTGTTGTTTAAATAAGTGTTCAAATCTGCTGGACGATTCCAATTGGTTGAATTTGAACTATCCCATGCCATACCTCCTATACTTTCATTCCTTATTATCTTTATGCTTCCATCACATTCTACTGATATAATTCTCCAGCCGGCTTGTTCATTATTAAATGTTATATAGTTATTTGGGTTTTGCCCAGTAAAGAAATATCTACATTCATATGGATCTTTTTCTAAATCTACTTTTTCAAGCATTTGCTCTCCTGTTGTTGGTTCCTTTGTACATTCTGTATAAAGTTCATCTATTGCTTCTTGAACATTATTTGATTCTAAGCCACTTTCAGTATTACTATAAAACACTTCATTACTTGGGAATGTTATAGCAGCATATACGGCTACTCCACTTATTAAAAGTCCTCCTATGATAAAAGCGATTAAATTTGTTTTTAAATATCTCTTTATATTTTGTTTCATATTTTTCTCCCTTTTTATATACTTAAACTACTTATTCTCTTGGAAATTATATTATTGTTCGTTGCTTTTATCGGTCGTATTGACCTACTTATAATAAGTATAAATCATTTTGGGGTATACTGTCAATAATGATTTTAAAAAAATATTAAGTAGGTGAACCGATGAAGATAAATGCTTTAGATTACGATTCAAAAGAACTTTTTAAGATAATTAGAGAATGGTCTGAACTTACTCAAGAGGAGTTTGCGAAGAAGATTAATGTTTCTAAGGGAACTGTTCAAAATTATGAGCAAGGAAAAAGAAATTATACTTTTAAAAGTTTAATGGAAATATGTAAGAAGAGTAATATTAATATAATTTTTGAAAAGAAAAAATAAAGCTGATTTGACTTTATTTTTTTGTAAGAAAAAAAGTATCTACTCGATACTTATTTCATTTGTTTAGCAACTTCTTCGGCAAAGTTTTCTTCTCTTTTTTCCATACCCTCGCCTACTTCATATCTATACATAGCAACGATTTTACCACCGTTATTTTTAGCATATGTTTTAACGTTGATATCACTATCTTTAACGAATGGTTGCTCTTCTAGGCAAATTTCTTTATAGAATTTATTAAGTCTACCTTGAACCATTTTTTCAGCTATTTCAGCAGGTTTTCCTTCATTCATAGCTTGTTCTTTTAAGACTGTTTTTTCTCTTTCTAAAACGTCTACTGGAACGTCAGCTTCACTTACATAACTTGGACGCATAGCGGCAGCATGCATAGCGATATCTTTGGCAACTGTACTATCAGTTCCTTCTGTAACAATTAATACGGCAATTTTACCACCCATGTGGATGTATTCACCAAATGTTTCATTATCATTTTTAGTTACTTTAGCAAATCTTCTTAATGATAATTTTTCACCAATTTTGGCTGTTTTAGAAACAATAAAGTCATTAATTGTTCCACCATCATATGGTAAGTTTAATGCTTCTTCTAAAGTTTTTGCATCACTATTTATAATGGTTTTTAAAGTTTCACTTACTAATTCTTGGAATTCTGCATTTTTAGCTACGAAGTCTGTTTCAGAGTTCATTTCTAATATTACAGCATTATTTCCTTCAGTTAAAATAGCAGCGATACCTTCAGCAGCAATTCTATCAGCTTTTTTAGCAGCTTTAGAAATACCTTTTTCTCTTAACCAATCAATAGCTTCATCAATACTACCGTTTGTAGCTTCTAATGCTTTTTTGCAGTCAAGCATTCCAGCTCCAGTTTTCTCTCTTAGTTCTTTTACTAAACTTGCACTAATCATATATTTCCTCCTTTTTTTATTTAAAAAAGATGACACTAGGTCATCTTAATTTACTATTTTAAAGCATCAATTAATTCAGCTTTTTTCATTGTAGAATATCCTTTGATTTCTTTAGCTTTAGCTAATTCACGAAGTTCAGCTACAGTTTTAGATGTTAAATCTTCTTTTTCGGCTTTTTTAGGTTCAGATTTAACTTCTTCTTTAGCTTCTTTAACTTCTTCTTTTGGAGTTTTTTCTACTTTTTCAGATGATCTATTAAAATTCTTTTTATCAGATTTACGGTCAAATCTTGGTTTTCTGTCTTCTTTACGTTTAACAGTTTCTAAGGCTTTTTTCATAATATCTTCGCCTTTTTCATCTTTGCGATTATCACTAGAGTAATCAACAATTTTACCACCATTTGCTTCAACGATAGCGTTATTCATAACGCCAACGATTAATTTAACAGCTCTGATAGCATCGTCATTACCAGGGATTACATAGTCAACCATATCAGGGTCACAGTTAGTATCAACAATACCGAATACTGGGATGTTTAACTTTCTAGCTTCTCTGATAGCGATTTCTTCTTTAGATGGGTCTACAATAAACATTGCTTGTGGTAATTTGTACATATCTCTAATACCTGCTAATAATTTATTTAATTTCGCATATTCTTTTTTGATGTGTACTACTTCTTTTTTAGGAAGAAGATCGAATGTTCCATCTTTTTCCATTTTTTCGATTTGTTCTAATCTTTTAACTCTTCTTCTAATTGTTTTGAAGTTAGTTAAAGTACCACCTAACCATCTTTCGTTAACGTAAAATGAATCAGATCTTAAGGCTTCTTCTTTAACTGCATCGGCAGCTTGTTTTCTAGTTCCAACGAATAGAACTTTGCCTCCATTTGCAGCTATTTCTTTTAAAGCAGCATAAGCTTCTTCAATTTTTTTAGCTGTTTTTTGTAAATCGATAATGTAAATATCATCTCTAGCTGTAAAGATGTACTCTTTCATTTTAGGGTTCCATCTTTTAGTTTGGTGTCCGAAATGTACACCAGCTTCTAATAAATAACTCATTGACACAACGGCCATAATTCATTCCTCCTTTTGTTATTTCTTCTGAATACTTTAACAAATGCACCACCTACTAAAAGGCACTGGGCACACAAATCCATATTCATGTTTTTTAAAAAAGCCAATAATATTATAACATAATTATATTAATTTACAACAAATAATTGTACGAAAAAGCTTTTTTTATGCTATATTTGGGTGTTTAAAAGAAAAAGATGATAGAAAATGTATTTTTTTATTAAAAGATACTAAACATTCTTTACTTTAATACATAAAATAGTAAAGAAAGGAGTGCGAAGATGAACAATAATGATTGTAATAATAAGATAGAACAAATATTAGCTGAAGGTCGACGCTGTCAGGCACAAATAGGAAATGTTGGACCGACTGGTCCTACTGGTCCTACCGGGCCAGCTACAATTGTTGTCGGAACTACAACAACTGGGGCGCCAGGTACACCAGCAACGGTATCTAATACAGGTACTAATCAAAATGCTGTGTTAACGTTTAGTATTCCAGCAGGTGCGACTGGACCGACTGGACCGGCTGGTGCGACTGGACCTACTGGACCAGCTGGAGCTACTGGAGCTACTGGAGCAACTGGTCCTACGGGCGCTACACCTACTATTACTATTGGTACGGTAACTACTGGGGCTCCTGGTAGTGCAGCTGCGGCTAGTATTACTGGAACAGCACCTAACTTATTTTTAAATTTAACTATTCCGGCAGGGGCAACTGGACCTACTGGCTCTGCTAGTACAGTTGCTGGGCCTACTGGACCTACGGGGCCTGCTGGGGCTACTGGGGCTACTGGTGTAAGTGGTCCGACTGGAGCAACTGGGGCAACTGGCGCTACTGGAGCAACTGGTCCTACGGGTGCAACTGGTCCTACGGGCTCTGCTAGTACGGTTGCTGGACCTACGGGACCTACGGGGCCAGCTGGGGCTACTGGGGCTACTGGTGTAAGTGGTCCGACTGGATCAACTGGGGCAACTGGCGCTACTGGAGCAACTGGTCCTACGGGTGCAACTGGTCCTACGGGCTCTGCTAGTACGGTTGCTGGACCTACTGGACCTACGGGACCTACAGGACCTACAGGTGCAGCTAGTACAGTTACTGGACCTACTGGTGCGACTGGACCTACGGGACCGGCTGGTTTGACTGGTGCCACTGGACCTACGGGTGCAAGTGGTCCGACTGGTGCTAGTGGTCCAACTGGTGCTAGTGGACCTACGGGACCTACAGGACCTACGGGTGCAGCTAGTACAGTTACTGGACCTACAGGTGCGACTGGTGCGACTGGACCTACGGGACCTGATGGGGCTACTGGAGCTACAGGACCTACGGGTGCAAGTGGTCCTACTGGACCTACGGGACCTGATGGGGCTACTGGAGCTACAGGACCTACTGGTGCAAGTGGTCCGACTGGACCTGAAGGAGCCACAGGACCTACTGGACCTACGGGACCTACTGGTGCGACTGGACCTACGGGACCATAATATTAAAAATTATAAAAAAGAACCTCGCTTTAAAAAACGTGGTTCTTTTATTATCCTATTTTTTCTTTAACTATTTTACTGACTAATCCCATGTCAGCTTTTCCATTAACTAATGGTTTTAATTGTTTCATAACTTTACCCATATCTTTATTGGATTCTGGTTTTACTTCATCAAGTACTTTATCAATTACTTCATTTAATTCTTCTTCAGTTAATTGTTTTGGAAGATATTCTGATAAAATATTAATTTCGGTTTGTGTTTTTTGGACAAGGTCTTCTCTACCACCTTTTTGAAATTCATTGATTGAATCTTTTCTAGATTTAATTTCTTTAGAAATAACATCTATTACTTCTTCATTAGAAAGTTCGTGTTTTTTATTTAATTCACTCATTTGAACGGCTCCTTTAACCATTCTAATTACAGAAAGTCTTTCTTTGTCTTGGTTTTTCATTGCTGTTTTCAAATCCTCTAATATTTGATTACGCATTTTTTCCCTCCTTTTAGAAAAAAGCCATTGATATGGCTTTAATAATCACGATTTTCACGGCGATTACGACGACGAGCATTTTTGATGCCTTCTTTTTTAGCGTTTCTTCTTCTAACTCCTGGTTTTAAATAGCCGTCTTGTTTTTCTCTTAATTGTGCTAGGGAGCCATCTTTACTATTGGCAGCTTTTAGGTTTCTAAGTGCACCATCAACATTGCCATTTCTAACTACTACTTTTGTCATAAAAATCCCTCCCTTCTTGGCTAAAGATATTATAACACGGGTATAAAACGTTTGCAAGTTAAATAACGAAGAAAAAAAGCAAAAATAACATAAATTATATAGTTTAGAGTGTCTTAAAGTAAAAGTTAAAATAAATTTGAACATAACTCATTAAAACTTGTGACTTCTTCATTTGTTTTCTCGCATTTCTTTTTATTAATTAACTCTTCTTGCTCTTTAGTTGGATACATTCTAAATACATAACCTTTTAGTATTTGCATAACATCATCATCTATCATTTTTGTAATAACTATAACGCTTGCAAATGTTCTTGTAAATAACTTTTTTGCAAGTTTTTACCTTTAACAAAGCAAATTCTTAGTATATAAAAAAGTAAGCTTACGCTTACTATGTACTGCAAAATTTACCTGAAGTAGCACGTCTTATAGAGGAGCCGAGGCTTTTTCCAATTTCAATGATTAAACTAAACCCTTTAACGATGGCGTTTATTAACGTTGATGTAATAGCACCACCATTAATTTCTTTTAATTGATTATCGGTTAATTTTATTGATTGCATTTTACCGGGTTTAAAAAGCCATCAGCAATGCCAATTATAAAGGCAATTACTCCTCCAATTGCGGCCCAAAGGCCATAACCTCCTCCAGATACCTGCATGAGCTGTTTTTCATTTAAATACATTGTGCTCCTTTCTAGTTATTACGCTTAGTATTTAAAACAACTTGTCCATGTTCTATTTTGACAAAGCGGTCAAATAAATCGAGGTTATCTAACCGGTGAGAAATATATATGATTGTTTTATCTTGATACTTTTTAAATATTTTTTTTAATATTCTTCTTTCCATATCTGAACTTACTTGGTTAAGTCCTTCATCAATAATTAGAATATTGAAATTGCAAAGTGCTCTTGCTAAAACAATTCGTTGTTTTTGACCACTGGAAAGATTAAAACCATTTTCTTCGATTAATTGATATTTGTTTTTAGTAATGTTTTCGATTTCGCAAATATGGTTATTTTCTTTATTTTTATATTTTAAATTTAGATTATCTTCTAATGTTCCTGTGAATAAAATTTCTTTGGGAGAAACATAGATAATATCTTCAAAAAAATGATTTTTAACTTCTTTATTTCCAATGGTCATATTTCCTTCGTAATCTTTATAATAACCTTTTAATATTTTAAATAAGGTTGTTTTTCCACTACCACTATTTCCAGTGACCATCACTTTACTACTGCTTTCTATTTTAAGGTTAATATTTTTTAAAGCATAGGATTGTTTATTATATGAGAAATTCAAGTTTTCGATTTTAATATCACCATCTGCTTTAGTGTTTGTTAAATTGTTTGAGATGCTTTTTAATTCCATAATACTTGATAGAGAATAATTTAATTGGTCTAAACTATAGTTAAATTCAAAAATGTTTTTGATAATATTTATAATAAATGTTATAGCAATATAAATAATAATTAAATAATTTAAGTGGCAATTATTTTTACTAAGTATGACAATTATAATTAAAATTATTATATTTTCAAAAGAATTTTTTATAAATGAAAGAGTTTCACTTTGGGTATATACTTTTTTTGTGGTGATGTTTAGTCTTTGATAATAGTCTATGAATTTGTCATATATTTTTGATTTTACGTTTAAGTTTTTGATGGTTTCAAATCCACTAATAGCTTCAATGATATAGGAATTGAGTTGATATTTTTGTCTAGTCATTTCTTCAGCAATGACAATGTTTGTTTTTTTATAAATAATGAAATAAAAGATTAAGCAAAAAGCTATAATTATAGAAAGGATAAAATTTAATTTTAAAACTATGATACATAAAAGAATTAATAAGGGAAGGTCTATTAATAGAATTTGAGAAAAGTGGTTGATAGCGTCTTTGATTACATATAAGTCATTAAAATAGCTTGTAATTTCTCCTGTTGTTTTACGGCGATAATAACGATAAGGAAGGTTTAATATTTTCAAAAAAATATCCGTATATAATTGCTTATCTAAGTTTAAATTAAGTTTAATTAATATTTTGGATTTTATTAGGTTTAGAATGTTTTTTAATAAGAAAAGTAAGAGAAACAAGGTACATATTAAAGTGATTGTCTTTCTATGAAAGTTTTGTATAATAATGGGTAGAAAAAGCGTGGATACGGTGGATAATAAACTCACAAATAAAGTAAGAAAGCCTCCTAATAAAACCAATTTTAAATTCTTTTTTATATAATACCAGATAAATTTTAAAGTGTTAGGTTCGTGTTCATAAGCGATTGGTTTTATAGGATGCATTTGAATAATTACCCCACTCCATATTTGGTTGAATTCTTTAAAAGTTATTTGTTTTAGAGAAGTAGCTGGGTCGGCAATTAATAAGGTTTGTTTTTTATAATTTACTTTATATAGCACAATATAGTGTTGGTAGGAGTGATTAATAATTACGTGAGCTATACAAGGTAATTTTAAATCAGTGAGACTATTTGTTTTTAAACCTATACTACTAAAACCTAATTTTTTTAAAGTTTCATTCATGTTATAAGCGGTGGTTCCATTTTGATTTGTATACATCATTTCACTTAATTTATTGATGTTTACATATCCGCCATAGTATTTTAATATCATCTGCACACAGGCTGGTCCACATTCTTTTAATCCCCTTTGTTTGATGTAAGGATATTTTTTGATATTTTCACCTCCCTCATATATTAACATACGACGAAAAGGCTGAATATCCTTTTTATTTTTAAAAAAAAGTTATTTCCCGAATATTTTTATTTTTTTCGGTCCATAACTTTTTTCTTTTAATAATTTTAAATTGGTAATTGGCATACCCATTTCATACTCACAAACGACAATTCCATTATTATTTAGAAGGTCTCTTTCTTCAATTATTCTTAGAGCTTTATTTAATTGATTATTTTGATAAGGTGGGTCTAAAAAGATGACATCAAATTTTTCTGATGTTTCTTTTAAAAATTTTTTATAATCTGTATGAATTATTTTTAAATCTTCTTTTATATTTATACTATTTTCTTTAATTGTTTCAATGGCTTTTTGATTGTTATCAATTAAGTAGCATGTCTTTGCTCCATTACTGATAGCTTCTAGGCCTAAGGCTCCACTACCTGCAAAAAGGTCTAAAACTATTGATTCGTTTAGATAATTTTGAATCATGGCAAAGAGAGATTCTTTTACTCTATCCATTGTTGGCCTAGTGCCTTCAATGGTAAAACCATTTAATTTTTTTCCTTTATATTTTCCACTTATAATGCGCACTTTGAATCACCATTTATATTTTAACACATTATTTAAAGGTTCCCAAGATTTTTTCTAGCATTTCAAAAGTATTAAAAGCTTTTTCTAATCTATCCATTTTAGATAAGTGGTATGTTTGTTTAACTTCTTCTTCGAATTTTTTAAATTCCCAAGGTGTCCTATTTAAAATTTTATACCAATAGCAGTGAGTTCTTAAGTGTTTTAAATAGTATTCGTTTTCTTTAATTTTAAATTGGAGTTCTAAGGTCATTAATCATCAAAATGTTTATATATAGGCCTTGGCTTATAATTGGTATTTGGGGTAGTTTTATTAGATGACATGTCTTGAAGAAGGCTTAATACTCTTTGAAGGCTATTTACACCATTTTGAATACCATCTAAATCTAAACCTTTTATGAATGATGAGAGGTCGAAATTAGTTTGTTTTGGAGTTTCAGTTTTTAAATAGTCTTTCCAGGCATCTTTATCTTCGCCATAGATGTCATATATTTCATAGAATTTTTGCCAAGTCATTTTGCCGTCTTTGACATATTTTAACAAGACGGGGTTATTTTTGACAAAGTCTTTGAATTTTTCTTTGGTTTCCATAATATCACCTATATTAATATATTCATTAAATTGAACAAAATGCCAAAATAAATTTTGCACGTTATTACCTTACGGTAAGTTTTTTCTGCTTCATAGGAATCTAAGATGCCTCCATAAACCAGTATCGGATAGTCGTTATTCTAATATATTTGTGTGTGAATTTGGACATTTCCATTTTCTTAACTTCAATCTTTGGGGTATTCACTATAACACATACTACTTATTTTGCAAATGTTTTTGCTGTCTAAATTTTATTTTTACGGGAGCAAATCCCTAGTAAATAAAAAAAGGCCGCTTGGTCTTTTAAGAATTTTGAACATAATTTAATTTTAATGCAAGTGTAGCAGAAAGATTATCTGGTTGAGTGGTAACAGAATCGCTATAAGCGACTGTGACATCAAAGGTTTGAGATTCTTTAGATTCTAGTAAATCGTTTTGATTGATGCCATTTGTTGAAAAAATAATAGCTGGATTTGATGAATCAGTCATTTCAATACTTCCTACTTTAGCATCAACTGATCCATTATTAGTTACAGTTACTTCATAGGTCATACTATCTCCTGGTCTTTCAAGATTGGTTTTAAAAGTGGCTGATGTTCCTGAAACTACTGGTTCAATTTCTTTACTAGCATTACCAACAACTGATTTAACTGTGACACTAGTTATTTCAATGTCCCAGCTACTAGTGATAGTTGATGTCCCAGTTATGTTTAATTGTGATGTAAAAGCTGCGTATCCAATAGATACAATGCATACAATTGCTATTACAAATGTTATAATTAAATATTTCTTTTTCATAGTATTCACCCTATTATGATTATATCACAATAGATAAATAAATCAAAATATTTTTACTTATAGAAAAAAGTCCTACGCAGTAGCACTTTCTTCACTCCCGAGTTTTACAATTGACCATTTAAGAAAGATAAAGTTTGCCTATATTTTATATAGCTTTTTTTATGTCAAGTTTTTGTTATTTTTATATTGTGTAATCGTGTGAAATATGGTATAATGTTTACAAGGTAGTGATAGTATGGCTATATTTCTTAAAAAAAGCAAATTCAAAAATGGAAGAACTTTTCTCTCAATTGTCAATGGGTATTATGACCCCATTTCTAAAAATTCTAAGCAGAAAACTATAGAAAAAATTGGATTTTTAGACGATTTAGAAAAAAAATATAATGACCCTATTAATTTCTTTGCTAATAAGGCTAAACAGCTAAACGATGAAAATGCAAAAAAACAAATTATAACTAAAAATATTGATTTAAACGAAGAATTGTCGACAAACGATAACAAGTATAATATAGGATATATTTTTTTAAAATATTTATACACTGAACTTGGTCTTGACACCTTCTTTGCTAATAAACAAAAAAAAGTAAATGTGAGTTATAATTTTAATAAAATTTTTTCACTTCTAGTTTTCTCTCGAATTCTTTTTCCTGGCTCAAAAAAAGAAACTTTTAATAATAGACAAATATTCTTTGAACCATTTAATAAATTTGAATTACACGATATATATCGTGCTTTAGATTATTTCGCTTCTTATAAAGAAGATATAGAGACACTTTTATGGAAAAGCACTAAAGATACTTATGGTAGAGATGTCTCTCGAACTTACTACGACTGTACAAACTACTATTTTGAAATTAATTATAATGATGAAGATTTAGTCGACGAAGAAGGAAATGTTATTGAAAAAGGTTATCGGAAAAGAGGTCCTGAAAAAAATCATAGACCTGATCCAATTGTTGAATTAGGCTTACTGATGGATGCTACCGATATTCCTCTTGCTTACGATTTGTTTCCAGGAAATGAATCGGAAAAATTATCTTTAAGACCTATAGTTAAAAGGACTAAAAGTAAATTCGGTATTCAAAGAACTGTTGTAGTTGCTGACCGTGGCTTAAACACCTCTGACAACATATATTTTTTAGCTGGTAAAAACAACAAAAAAAATTCTGATGGTTATATATATGGTCAAAGTGTTAGAGGCGCTGATGCTGAATTTAAAGCTTGGGTACTAAATCAAAAAGATTACATCGATGATCCAATTTACGATAAAGATGGTAATCCAGTTATGTTTAGATCTATGAAATTTAATAAAGATGGCAAACTCATTGGATACGAAAAAAAACAAGCTTATTTTAAACACAAATCTAGAATATATCCAAAAGAAATTACCATTAAACGTGATGGCAAAAGAAATACTAAAGTTAGAACAGATCAAAAACAAATGGTTTATTATTCTAAAAAGTACGCAGATAAACAAAAACACGACCGCAATCAAATGATTGAAAGAGCCAAAGATATTATCAATAATCCTAAAAAATATGACAGAGTATCTTGTAAAGGCGCTAAAAGTTATATTAATAATATCAAATTTGTTAAATCAACCGGTGAAATTGCTGATGGACTAGACTTATCTTTGAAAGAAGATTTAATTAAAGAAGAAGAAAAATATGATGGATATTACTCTATTGTTACCAGCGAATTTAAGATGAGTGATGCTGAATTACGTGATAAATATAGAGGATTATCTAAAATTGAAGAAACATTTAAAGTCACAAAAACTGAATTAGAAACTAGGCCTGTGTTTGTTTGGACAAAAGAACATATAGAAGCTCATTTCATTACCTGTTTTGTTTCATTAGTAATAGTAAGGCTTCTAGAAATTAAGACAAAAAACAAATATTCAGTAAGAAAATTAATTGATTCAATGGTTAATTTTTCCGCAGAATTAGATACCGAAAATATCTACAAATTATTTGGGGCTAACGATATAATCCTTGACTTAATTGACCAATATAATCTTAATGGTTTATTTAAAAAATACATGCCTAGAGAAAAAATTAAAAAAATTTTAAAATATTGAAAATTTTAAATATTACACAAGATACAAAAAATGCGTATTTCCTTATAAAATAAGGGATTACGCGTTTTTGCTGTAAAACTCAAGATCACAATAGATAAATAAATCAAAATATTTTTACTTATAGAAAAAAGTCCTACGCAGTAGCACTTTCTTCACTCATAGATGCGACTTCTATTTTTTTTCCGTTGTGAATTAGGGTTAAACTGCCAGATGTTTGATAACCTAAATCTTCTTTATATTCGGTTTCAAAATTATAAATGTAAGCATTATCATCAGTGTTGTCGCCATATTTATAGCTATCTTGCTTTATTTTAGTAACAGTGACGTTTGTTACTTCTGGAAGTTCTTGGTTACGTTCACCATAAACATCACTTTCAACTGATTTATACATGGAATCCATGGCATATTTTTCAAAATCAGTTTTATAATCTGAGTAGACAAATTGAGCTCCTCCAACATCGTTTTTACTTATTTTGTTATCTAAGTTGAAGAAATCAGCAATAAACATTTGAGCAACTAAATCAGCATATTTTTCTTCATCTACTTCATCGGCATTTAACGTTTTTTCTAATTCTTTGAATAATTTTTTATAATAAGCTGTAGCATTTTCTTTTAAAGAATATCCATATGCTTCAATAGCAGCAACTTCTTTTACCTCATTAACAGTTTCTTTTTTACCAGTAAATTTTTGAATAGCTAAAACAACTCCTACAATGATTAGTGCGAATAAGATAATTACAATAGCAATCCTTTTAATGTTTAATTTGCGTTTCTTTTTCATTTTTGCCCTCCTTTTATTACTTCATCTGATTCTTTAGTCTTTTTAACTAAGTCATGAACAATTATGTCGTTTGATACGGCAATTTCTTTTTCGGCTTGCTCGGTATATTTTGAAATATAGTCTTTACTAATGACAGATTCTTCATCAAAGACAATGGCTTCACCATTTTGACTATCATAATACATTTTATCAGTTATCCAGTTTCCATTAGGGAATACTACGAAATGTTCGTCAGTACTGAATACATCATGTCCTAAAGCGTATTGGTCGTAAATTCCTAGCATGTTACCTAAAGTTGGTAAGACGTCATACATACCAGTAACGGTGGTAATTTCTGTGTTGATTTTTTCTCTTAATTTTTCATCTTTAGTCCAAATGATGAATGGTACTTTACGATTTAATTCATAGTCATATTTGGTAAACTCTTTATATTCTGGATCACTAGATGATCTTTTAGAATCAGTTTCTGGGTTATAATTATAGTAATAATCATATTCTGATCTTTTTACTTTGGCATCATGATCTCCATAAATGACAAGAACGGTATCTTCTAATAATCCTTCTTTGTCAAGTTCATCAACAAATTCACCAATAGCTTCATCGGCGTAATGTGCTGTTGTAAAGTATTTGCCTAAGATAGTATTTTTTAGATAATCATTAACGACTTCAACTTGCTCACCAGTTATTTCATCAGTTTTAGTGTAATGATAAGTTAAGTCTAAATCAGTTGTATCTTCTAATCCTTCAAATGGTGTATGGTTAGTAAGCATAATTAGTGTACCATAATATTTATCATGTTTTTCATTTATCTTTTTGATTTTTTGAACCGACTGTTTAAAGAATGATTTATCTGAAAGACCTAGCCCTATGGTCTCATCAATATTATAATCTTTATCATAGTAATAGAAACGGTCATAACCTAACTGTTTATGCATTACTTCCCTATTCCACATATTACCTTTATTGGCATGCATACTGAAGACATAATAATCTTCTTCTTTTAAGAATTTTTGAATTGATGGATACTCTCTATCCCAGTAACTGACAAAGACGGTACCACTACTTGCTGGAAGAAGTGATGTACTATAAGTAAATTCGGTATCACTACTGGTTCCAACACTTTCTTGAGAATAGAAATTAGAGAAATACATACCTTCATCGGCTAATTTTTTTAGATTAGGGGTAATGGCTTTCCCATTGATTTCAGTATCTAATAAGTAGTTTTGTATACTTTCAGCGTGAATAACAATGACGTTTTTGTCTTTAAATATATCAGTATATTTATTTGTTTCATCTTCTCTTGTGTTTTCTTTATAGTAATCACGAAATTCTTTAGCTGCTTGGTCATAACCAAATAAGGGACTTATTTGTGGTTTTAAGCTTGCAATTAAATCGTTACCTTGATATACATATATTCCAAATTTCATAACTACATATTCTCTATTCCACTGTTTATATAGTCTACTTATATCAGTTCCACTTAATCCGGAAACGAAAAAGCCTAAAACTATTGCAGCGGCAACTAAAACTTTTAAGACACTCACTTTGGGCTTATTTTTACTTTTTAATTTACTATAGTAACCTTGTTTTAGAAGTTTACGATGAACGAAGATTAAAGTTAATGGAGCCCATATATAACAAAAATCTTTTAGTTCCATGATGGTTTTTAATGCACCACTAACACCACCTAATTGAAGTGATGTAGCTAAAAGTGAAAAAGATGTAAATGAGACATAGTTAGTGTAATAAATGGAATTAATTAAACAAACTAGGGTCAAAATGATTGACCAAGTTATGAAATATTTGAATCTATTTTTTGGTTTAAAGAAATATGCAAAGGCACCAACAAATAATATAAATGCTAAATCAGCTAATACTGGTGATATTGCAGTATAATTTTTTACGGTAAAAAAGCGAATCATACAACCATTAATTAAGGATGTAATAATAAATGTTGCGAATAATGCATTATTTTTGAAAAAATATATGACATTGTCTTTTGACTTTTTTAGAATGTCAATTAATTTTCCTAAGAAATTTTTCATATTCCACCTCAATTACTTTTAACATTATAGCACGTTTTTAACAATAAAAAAAGTAGTTAAGAAATCTTTAAGATATGGTTTACTTTTTTTAAACAGAATACCAAAATAAATTAGGCCTCAGTTTATCTTACATTAAACTTTTCCTAGCTTACTTGAATATATGTTTTTTAATAGACCAAAAAATATTTAATTTTTATTTCTTTTAATTTGGATAAAGTCTAAATACATTACATTTTAATATTTGCATATGAATGCCTTTTATCTTTGATGTATTCAATAGAACAAAATACCAAAATAAATTTTGGTATTAGCTTACCTCACGGTAAGCTCTTTCTACTTCATAGCAGTCTTAGACTCCTCCATAGACCAGTATCGGATAGTCGCTACCCTAATTATATTATTTATTTACCAAAATTTATTGATTAGATAGATTGATCTAGATATAACATATATTTTTCTAAACCTTTAAACATTATATTAACTGCTGCATTATAATCACGAGTGTGCTTTGTATAACATACTGGACATTCCCATTTCCTTAACTTCAAATCTTTTACTTCTTTATTTTGATAATCACATATACTGCATATCTGACTGCTTGGATAATATCTATCTATTTGTATTAATCTCTTATTATTCCAGTTAGCTTTATATTTAAGTACTCTGATGATTTCTGATATTGGGTTTTCATTTAAGCCTTTAGCTACATAGTGATTTTTCTGCATACTTTTTACATCTAAATTCTCAGTTACTATAATGTCATTCTCGTTTATTAGTTTATTTGTTATATCATGTATCATATGTTTTCTTGCATTTCTTATTTTTTGATACAATCTTTGTATTTTTAGTTTCATCTTATATCTATTTTTACTTCCAGACTTACATCTAGATATTCCTCTTTGAAGTCCTATCATCCTTTTTGTATTTAGTTTTATTTTGTTTTCTATTTTCTCATTAAATGATGTTACTATTAAATCTTTTATTCCTAAATCTATGCCGATTATACTTGTAGGTACAAAAGCTGGTCTCATTAGTTCTTCGTTGGTTAAGACACTTACATAATATTTACCGGCATCTTTCTTAACTGTTGCACTTTTTAACTCACCAGGTATAATATTTTTATTTCTATATCCTCTTATCTTTACTTCTTTTAATTTTGGTAAAGTTATTGTTTTATTTTTTAAATCTAGTTTTATGCTGTTATAATTATTACCTTTATAACTACTTTTAATATTATTAGTTTTATAACTTTCATGAACGCCTTTTGCTTTAAATCTAGGATAACCGTTTCCATTAAAAAATCTTTTATAAGCATCTTCTAAATTAAATAGACTTGTTCTTAAAGCGCAACTATCTACTTCTTTCAAAAACGGATATTCTTTTGAAAGTGATGGTATTAATTTTATTTGATCATATACACTTTTACTTTTTCCAGTTTTTTTATATTCTTTAATTTTATCATCCAAAAAATAATTATATACAAACCTAGAGCATCCAATAGTTTTATTAATTAACTCTTCTTGCTTTTCAGTTGGATACATTCTAAATACATAGCCTTTTAGTATTTTCATATCATCACCTTCAATCTTTGGTGTATTCAGTATATCACAAACATTTGTTCTTGTAAACATTTTTTTTACAAAGCAAATTCCTAGTATATAAAAAGTGACGCTTTAGCGCCACTAGGAGACTATTACCTTTAATACTTATTATAGATATATAATCTTTTTTGGTACTAGTAGTCTGGGGGTAAGCATATACCGGTAATAAATATATGCCCATTAATTAGTTTTAACATTTTTTTCTTTTTTATACGTTTTTTTATAGGCATTATATTCATCAGTATTAATAGCAATGCCCATAACGAAGATATATGACAATATATATATCCAAATCATCATGGCTATAATACCAGAGATACTACCGTAAAATAAAGTATAGTTGGCTAAATTAGATACATAGTATGAATATATAGATGTGGTTACTATCCAGCACACAGTTGTAAATAAAGCTCCTTTATTCATGAATTTACTTGGTATTTTTTTATCTGGAGAAATGGTATAGATTATTTTTAAAATCCAGAAAATTAGAACAAAGGCTATTGGCCATTTTAAAAGGACAAAAACAAAATATATATGATTACTAATTGATGATAGCATTTTAAGTTCCATGAGTTTATCAATGATAATATTACCATAGGCTAAAACGACAAAAATAAAGACAAATAGGAACATGAGTAAAATAATCATAAATAAGGCTTTGACTCTATTTTTGATGTAGTCATTACTTTTGATATTATATAATTCATTAGAGGTTATGATAATTGAATAAGTTCCATTAGAAACTAAGATGAAACCGACAATCATGAAGAAGATGACATTACCGGTTATATGGCTATCTTCTATGAATAGAAGCATTACTTGAAGGACACTATTTGGAATTAATTTTTCGATTATATCGGCAAATGGTGTGACAAAGAATAATATTTTTGAACCGATATATCCATATAGTGTTAGGAGTGGAAAGATGGCTAGTACGAGAAAAAAAGCGAGCTGACCAGGTAAAATTTTCATTTCTGGTCTAGTAATTAAATTTAAAATTCTTTTAGCATAAGATTTTATCATACTGCCTCTTTCCTTTCTTACTAGTTTTTAATTTCTTCTTTATTGCTTCGCATATCTAATGTTGCTTCATTAATGGCGTCGTCGATGGTTTTTATTTCATCATTTATCATGCTATAACCAATTGCAGCTCCAAAGCCATGGGATAATTCTTTAAATTCTTTATTTAATTTTCTAATATAAGTAACAATGGTTTTTTCATCATGACCAATGATAAAGATTAAAAATTCATTACCATTAGTTCTTAGAATTTCACTATTACTTAATTGATGATTAATAAGAATACCGGCAGCTTCGACAATAACTTTATCACCTTCAGTATGACCAAAGTTATCATTGATGTAAGCAACATTATTTAAGTCAATAATGATTACTGATTGTGGATAAGCTTCACTATTATCCCATTTTTCCATATTATCGTTTAAGTAATTACGATTTTTTAAAGATGTTAGACTATCGACATAACGCAGTTTATCGGTTTTAGATAATTTACTATTAATATCTTTCTTTTTAGATAAAATCACTTTAGTAATTATACCAGCGATGGCTAATAAAATAATTACTAATGAACTTAATATTAATTGTAAGTTCTTATTATTATTATTTGACAAAAGTAAATCTTTATAACTTTCATTTGTGATTTCTTTAGTGTTTATAAATGTAAGATAGAAGTTAAAAAATTCATTTAGGTTTTCATTTTTTTTAGCAATATAACCATAATTATTTTCAATATCAATTGTATTTAAGTTTTTAAAATTTTTAAGTTCTGACCTAACATAATAATCATAAGTGTATTCGTCTATGGCAGCTACATCGGACGATTTGATATTATTAATTAAATCTTTGATGTTATCGTATTCTTTGGTTTTTACATCATTATCTTTTAAATATTTGGCGATTTTACTATTTTTGATAGTTAAAACTTCAGTATCTTTTAATGATGTGACATTGTTAACAATTAAATCAGTATCGTTGTTGGTGATAATTGCTGCCGTACTATCATAAATTGGTACTGTGGTATAAACATTATTTAATTTGTTACTAAAATTATTTAAAACTAAATCTAATTTACCATCTTGAAAATCTTTTAACATGTTTTCTATAGATGAATACTGTTTATAGTCTACTTCAATGCCAGCAGATGAAGCAAAGTTACTGATGATGTCATGATTAAATCCTTTTAAAGTTCCACCAACAGTGATATCGTATGGGGCATTTGATACGAACCCAACTGTATATCTTTGGCTTCTAAAGTCGGTTTGGCTTTTTTCAGAAATTTCTTTATAACTGAAATAATTAGATGCGAAGGCTTGATTTAATGAGTTTTGATAGTCTGTTTCTTTCCATTTCTTTAAATATTTAGTAATTATTTTATTTAATCTTTCATTATCACCTAAAGTGATGATGTAATTTATTTTATATTCACTTATATTATAGGCAATATGCATATTCTCAGATGTTAAAATATTTTCCAAATAGTCTAATTTTGGTAAAACAATGGCATTTACTGCTTTACTATCTAAAGCAGTTTTTAATTCTTCACTAGTATTATATTCAGTGTATGTTAGATTTAAAGAGCCTGTTAAATATTCGCTTATTTTTTTTGTTGTGTCTTTTAATATTCCAATTTTTAGGTCTTTTATTTCACTGACATCAGTATAATGAATATTATCACTTGTGATTAAAACGTAATTATCTTGATATAATAATAAATCATTTTTATTTAGAGATTCTTTTTTTACTAAGGAATAATCGGTGGTGATATTGTCTTCTGATTCGTATGATATTTTATTAAATTCTAATTCGGTATCATTTTCTAAGGCACTTATAAAATCAAAGAAAATTCCACTACCATTATTACTGACAATAGGTACACTATTTAATGTAGCAAAATCTATAACATTATTTTTATTGTTTTCAATCCACCTTTTTTCAACAACGGTTAAGGTTGTATTTTGGTCCTCTTTAGTAAAAAAACGGACTACGCCGATAGAACCTAAAATTAATATGACTATTATGGCAATTATTCCGATTTTTTTATTCACTGCTTTCTACCTCATTTCCATAGACAAAGTCATCACTTGACTTGTTTTTATATCCAGCTATTGGGTAGCTTTCGTTTTCTTCTTCAGTATCAATAAGGATTTGAATATCATAGTATCCTTTATCATCATCTGAAATTTTATCTAGGATTACATCGTCTAGTGCTTTAGCGTCCTCTGGTTTTGTATCATTACTTACGGTAATGATGAAGTTTAAAATACGTCCTTCATTATGATAAGTTACTTCTGAGACTTGTTTATTTTCTTTTAGGGTGTTTTCGATTTCATCTATAGTACTAGATGAAATTTTGTGGTCTTCAATACCATCTAGACGATCACCATATTTATTGTTACTAAAGACTGGAACGATAAATAGCCATATAATAATTATAAAGAAAATGGCTAAAAAGATTATTCCTCCAATTATACATTGTTTTTTGTGTTCATTAAAAAATTTTTTCATTGTTAATCACCTCGAATATTATACTATATTTTATATTTATTTTCAAACTTCATTTAAGATATAAGGATTTTCTTTGGTGCCACTGCCACCGATTATTTTAGCTGTTTTACTGATGGTTAAAACTGGTCTTATGTTTAATGTTTCATTTGGATTTGTGGTACTTATGAGTCCATCTTTGATAATTGATATTTCATTTTTGTTATAATTCATGGTGTATTCAGGACCACTATTTATAGAAAAGTCTGACAAGTAATTATTTTCTTTACAAGCTTCTTCCGTTCCTACTTTACAGTTTGCGTTGTTAGAGGCGTTTAAGTAATCATTAGTTGTTAAAAGACCAACTGTGAGATTTATCTTTTTTTGACAATTTTCTCTATTATAGTTTAAACAAAAGTCTGATTTTTTTATTTCCAAATTATTTACACTATTATAAAATGTTTTATTTAGATAATCGTTGACATTTGATGATTCAAAATTAGTATTGGCATTAGAAGTCCAGCTGAGTTTTTTGGGGCTTTCATTACTAATTATTTTTACCGTTCCATCTTGATTATTACTGATAATACGCCATAGTTTACCATTTATTTTGATGTAGTTGTCGGGGTCTTTTCCTTTATAGATTCCATTATATGCTTTTAACAAAGTTTTTTTTTAGAGTTTTGAATAATTGATTGGGATAGGGTCATGGAAATATTTTCAGTTTCATCTGGTTCATCGTTATAAGTATATTCATAACTTTTGGTGTCACTATTATATTTTATTTCAACTACACCTTCTAAGTTTTTACTACTATCACGAGGGTCTTTGACTTCATCATTTGTTATATAGCCTTCAGTGGTTAAAGTTTCTACTGGTAGAGAATATATGGAACCATCATCACTTAGTTTGGTGGCATTTTTGATACTCCACTCTTTAGCGGCTTTAATGATAACGTCAACTTGATCTTTATAAGTTTCTTCTCTAGCATTTCTAATTACTGAACCGACGGCTGGATAAACGACTAAAGCAATTAGGCCTAGGATTGCTACTACAGCAATTAATTCTACTAAGGTAAATCCTTTTTGTTTCATTGTATCACCTATTCTATTTAAATTATAATGTAAATGAGGTGCAAAGTCAACTAACACGTGATATAATACTTTTGTAAATTTTTTGGGGGTGAAGTTATGATTAAGACAGAGCTACTTAGTCCAGCTGGTGATATGAATACTTTAATTTCTGCTGTAAATAATGGAGCAGATGCTGTTTACATTGGAGGTAAAATGTTTGGAGCTAGAGCATTCGCACAAAATTTTTCAAATGAAGAATTAGAAAAAGCTGTAAAGTATTGTCATCTATATGGAGTTAAATTATATGTAACGGCAAATACAGTGGTTTTTGAAAATGAAATAGATGAATTTTTGGCTTATATGAAATTTTTATATGAAATTGGCGTCGATGCAGTTATTATGCAGGATTTAGGAATGATTAGTTTAGTTAGGAAATTACTACCTGATTTAGAGATTCATGCTTCAACACAGGTTAATGTGCATAATGATGAAAGTTTGTTTTTGCTTTGGAAGATGGGGGTTAAAAGAGCGGTTTTGGCAAGAGAAATGAGTTTGAATGAAATTAATAAGCTAAAGTGCCCTATTCAGAAAGAAATTTTTATCCATGGAGCATTATGTGTTTCTTATAGTGGTCAATGTTTATTTAGTAGTTTAAATGGTGGCAGAAGTGGTAATCGTGGAAGTTGCGTTGGTAGTTGCCGATTACCTTACGAATTATATGATGAAAATGGTAGAATTAAAACAGATGGTGATTATCTACTTAGTACTAAGGAATTATGTACGGTTGATTATATGAAAGAAATTTTAGATGCGGGCATCAACAGTTTAAAGATTGAAGGACGTATGAAAAGTCCAGAGTATGTGGGATATGTGACTAAGGTTTATAGAAGACTGATTGATGATTATTATTTAGGCATTTGTCCTAAGATTACCGATGAAGAGATGATTAATTTATATAAGCTTTTTAACCGTAAGTTTACTAGCGGATATTTATTTGACGATGATATTTATAATTGTAAAACACCTAATCATTTAGGTTATGAGCTTGGAAAAGTAATCAAAGTAAATGATAAGAAAATTTATATTAAATTAAGTGATGATTTATATCAAGAAGATGGTATTAGATTTTGTGATAGTAATAAAGGTATGATAGTGAATATGCTTTATGATGAGACAGGATTACTTGTAAATCATGTTCCTAAAGGTAAAGTGGCAGTTGTTGATAATAAGGTTAATCTTATGAAAAAAGATAAGGTTAATAAGACCATAGACCATAATTTGATAAGTATGAAAATGAATGAGAAAAAAATACCAATTAGTTTTAAACTTATTGGGAATGCTAACCAAAATTTAACGCTTAGTATTTCCGATGGAGTTAATACGATTACTGATAAGTCTATTTTACTTGATAAAGCTAAAAATAAAGTTACTAGTAAAGAGGAAGTTTATGAGAAGTTAAATAAGTTAGGGGCTACTCCATTTTATTTAGATGAATGTGAAATTATTTTAGATGAAGCATTTATTCCAATGAAGTGTTTGAATGATTTAAGACGTAAGGTTTGCGATGAACTTATTTTAAAACGTAGAGGCTTTAACCGTGAAGTTTCGTTTGTTTATAAGAAAAAAATTGATTTAAACAATGAATTAGAATATAGTGTTTTAGTACGTGATGAAAAACAGTTGAAATCATTTTTGGGTTTTGGGATAATATATACAGAAAATTATGATTTGTATAAAAAGTATAAAAAATATAATGTTTATTATAAATTACCACGAATTATGCATGAATTTCCTGATTTTAAAGATGAAAATTTGCTTGTTAGTGAATTAGGTTCTCTTTATAAGTATTGCTTAAATAATGAGGTTATAGCGGATTATCCACTTAATGCGGTAAATAGTGAGACGGTTAAGTTTTTACAAAGTTTAGGTGTTCATGTTGTAACACTTTCACCTGAGGTTCATGTAATTGATGAAGTTTTGAAGTATGTTCATGATATAGAACTTATAATTTATGGAAAACCTGATTTAATGGTTTTGAAAAAATTTCGTTTAGATGGAAATTATTTAAAACGAATGGGGAAATATTTTCCAATTGTTCGTGGTGAGTATACGACTATATTACATCATGAAAATATTTGCTTAAATGGTTATAAAGGACGAATTATATTGTTTGATGAAAATGAAAAAAAGATTAGTGAAATTAAAAGAAACTTTAGTATCAAAAACGCCAAGGTTTAAAGCCTTGGCATTTTTTTAATCTTTTAATTTACTAAAATGATCGAAGTCAGATTCTCTTAGTGTAAATTTATAAAGTGTGTTATTGTTGATGATTAAGAAGATGCTTTCATAATTTTCTTTAACTTCAAAGTATAAAATTGGTGAATGTAATTCTTCTTCAACATCAACTAAGTCGTTAAAGTTTTTAACGTTGATGATATCATATTTATCAATGTCTGGCATGTTGTGAGTTTCTGCAATGATATCAGCATATTCTTTTAAGATTTTGTTAAGAGCTAGAACATATTCAGATTTTCTAGTTACGGCAAGTAAACTCTTAACTAATATTTTGAAGACAATTAATGCAATAACTAATACTACAGCTCCGACAGCTACTAACGGAATATTAATTTCTGCTTCTTCGTTTGTTTCATTATAAATTGTGTTACTACCATGATTTACATAGTTAGGTTTAATGCTGATAGTTTGTTGTAATAAAGGTATTTCTAAGGCTATGGTGTTTGTATCTTGTAGACCTTTTTCTGACTCACCTTTTAGACCAGCTGTAACATTGATGTTCATAGCTAAATCAACTCTAGCATCTAATGATAATCCATATTGATTACGGAAGTCGGTCATTATTTGATTATATTGATTATAGTCTAAGCTAACTGTTTTGTCGATTGTAAATGTTTTACCACTACCACTTTGATTTGCTTGATTAGCTATTGGATAAGATTTAGACCAAAGTTCAACATCTTGTCCTTCAGTGTTTTGGTAAAGTCCTTTTGCTGTTGCGACTATTTCATAATTATAACTATAATCTAATTCTTTAGTACTTTGGAAAGTGTAACTTGTATCAACATCAATATGGTCAATTAATGATGCGATATATTGTTTATTCATTCCAATGTATGGTGTCGTGAAAAAGCTATTATCTTTTAAATAGACTTTATAGTCTAAGTTTGAATTATAATTATATGAATATAATTCTTCTTGTCCAGCTTTAGCTGGATTTAAACCTTTAACAATTGAAACAATGGATGCAATCATTATTGCAATAACAACAATTAATAAGACTACACGAACCCACTGTTTTAAAATAATCTCTGTTTCATTTTTTTGTCTCATTTTTCTTCTCCCCTTCTTATGATATTGCACCACTTAACCATACTGATGGATAACCAATATATGGTACAACAAACGATACTTTTCCAATTACATCTTCTAGTGCTACTTTAGTAGCATCAATGGTATTGTTATGATCACCTTTAGTAACAAATAATTTGTTACCATTTTCATCATTAGTGATATCAACAATACGGTGAACTACATATTTTGTACCACTGACGAATTGAATGATGTCGCCTTCTTTTAGTTCGTCTTTTTCACTAGTTGTTAGTTTATTTATAACAACTGCATCTCCTCTATTGAATGTTGGTGACATACTTCCTGATAGAACGGCAATTGGTTGATATTTGAATAATCCCATAACGAATCCAGCTAATAATGCAATAAAAATAAATACTGGTACATAGACAACAGGATTATATTTACGCCGTTCTCTTTTAGATAATCTTTCTGATTTATTTACGTGAACATAATTCATGTAAACGTATACAGCTAGTGGTAACACGACACCGATTATAGCTGTTGCGAACCAATCTAAATTAGGAATGATTGGTACAATGAATGGTGGAACGGTAACGAAAAGTCGATAGATGATTGAGAATTTGGCTCCACCTATATATACTAGATAAGTACATATAGCACTTTCTAATATTGCTGGTATTAAAGTTGTTGATGTATAAATAAATGTTTCTTTTAAATCAACAAAGTTACTAAAAAAATTAGAATAATTTAAGTTTATTGCAGTGAATAAAACGGTCATTATAATATAATTTAGTACTCTTTTCTTTTCGTTTTTAACTAGTGCTTCTCTGATGAATTCTTGGAAGAATATTAAGCCGGCGAAACTCCATAGGTTTTTAATAATACTTAATATGTCTTTAGCATAAGGTGTTTTTTCAAAACCGAATATTAATCCAAGTAAGAAATAGACAATTATATAAATGATAAGTGTGATAATTAAGCTTTGTGTTTTATCTTGTTCACCCTTAACCCTAATGGTTGAATCACGACTTAAGAATATAGCCACTGCACATATGGCTATCCACATTATTGGATGGATTATTTCATTGTAATAGTCGAGATTTAAGGGACTTATAACAAAGACGTTTAAAATCAAATATATAATTAATAAACTATATATTATAAGATTTTTTTTCATATTCATACCCCTTTTTTATAGTTTTTCCTTACTATCTTACTATATTGAATTATAACATAACATTAAGAAGTTTACAACTGAATATAAGAACAAAATGTCAAAAAAATAAATTTTGACATTAACTTACCCTAAGGTAAACTTTTTATATTTTGTTTTTTTGTGGATAGATTATGTATTTTTTTCACTATAGCAGAAAAGAAAAAAGCCCAAATTATTGAGCTTGTACGTAATTTAAAGTAACTGTCAAGTCAGCAGATGAACCAAATGCATTGTCATTACCTTCTGCTTTATCTACAAATTCAGCAACAATAGTTAAATTAGCTGTTCCGCCACCAGAAGTAAGAGTGCTAGTACCTGGACTAGTTACAGTATACTTAATATTTCCATCTTTACTAACAGCCTCTAAGTTGTTATCGCCTTGAACTGTTACTTCGTTTCCTGATAAGGTTATATTTTGTAATACGGCATTGATGTTCCCTGAATTTTCAATTGGCACGGTATAGGTTATTTTATCACCTGGGCTAATTAAGCTTGCAGAAAATGTAGCAGTTAAGCCACCTTCATCTACAGTAACACTTCCTGTTGGAGTTGTTCCCATTGTAGAAGATGGTTGATAAGATTCTGAGCCTTTTTGAAAATGAACGTCCCATCTTGAAGTGATTGTAGCATTTCCTGTAATGTTTAATTGTTGAGCGAATGCAGCATAACCTACAGTCATAACTAATACTACAGCAAGTAGTGCAACTATTAAAGCATTTTTGTGTTTAGCTTCCATATTTTCCTCCTTTATTCTATAAAAATAGTATCATATTTTGAAATAGTATTCAAGTATTTTTTATATCAATTTTATGTTAGACCATAATTTATGGTTATAGTTAAACAAGCAGAGTCCATATTAGAATTGGCGTTATTCTCTGATTTATCAACGTATTTCGCAACGACAACTATATTATCAATTCCAGTGCTTGCTCTTTAGTTGGATACATTCTAAATACGTAACCTTTTAATGTTTGCATTATCATTGTTGTATTAACTATAGTTCATACAAATGTTCTTGTAAATAGTATTTTTATTTTTACAAAGCAAATTCTTAGTATATAAAGAAAAAGAAAAACTTTTTAAAGCTTTTCTTTGTTTACATATATTAAGCAGTAGCTTGCGTAGCATCAAAGTTAATTGTAACACTAGCAGTAGAATTTGCTCCAACAGTTTCAGCGCTTGATAAGAATTCAGCAGTTACCGTCATTGTAGCGGTTGCATCTTCAGCTATAGTTGTTGGATTTGGACTAGTTACAGTAAATTGAATATTACCTTTTTTAGCGGTTAAATTACCTGTTCCATCTTCATCGCCATCCATTGTAACGGTTGGTGTTCCTAAATTAGCGGTAATACTACCACCATTTTCAATAGTTAATGTAAAGACAACTTTATCACCTGGTTGGTTTAAATTAGCTGAAAGTGTTGCTGCATGAGGTCCACCATAACTAATAGTACCAGATGGTAATGTTCCTCCAGAGAATGTTTTTGAAGCATCAATTACTCCAGCTCCTGATGTTTTAGTTTGGTCAAAATGAACATCCCAAGTTGAATTGATTGTAGCTGTACCATTGATTTGTAATTGTTGAGCAAAAGCAGCGTAACCTACTGCCATAACGAATACTACTGCTAATAATGTACCGATTAAAATATTTTTGTTTTTACTTTCCATGTTTTTCCTCCTTTTATATGAAGTAGTTTCTCTACTTTAATATTAATATACCATTTTTAAAGTTTCTTATCAATAAATTTAAAAAGAAAAACTTTAAAAGTTTTTCTTAGTTTACATATATTATGCAGTAGCTTGTGTAGCATTTAATTGAATATTTACTGTAGCATTTGATGCACTTCCAACTGAAGTAGCACTTGAAATAAACTCAGCTTTAACAGTCATTGTAGCACTATCACTTTGGGCAATAGTTGTAGGACTTGGTGCAGTTACAGTAAATTGAATATTACCTTTTTTAGCAGTTAAATTACCGGTTCCATCTTCATCACCATCCATTGTAACAGTTGGTGTTCCTAAATCAGCTGCGATACTACCACCATTTTCAATAGTTAATGTGAAAGTTACAGTGTCTCCTGGTTGATATAAATTTGCAGTAAGACTAGCTGTATGTGCATTGGTATAACTAATTGTACCTGTTGGGGTTGTTCCTCCACTAAATCCAGGATTTCCTACACCTGATAATTGAGTTTGATTAAAATGAACATCCCAAGTTGAATTAATTGTAGCTGTACCGTTAATTTGTAATTGTTGAGCAAAAGCAGCATAACCTACTGCCATAACGAATACTACTGCTAATAACGTACCGATTAAAATATTTTTGTGTTTACTTTCCATGTTCTTCCTCCCTTTTCTTAAGTAGTTTCTCTACTTTAATATTAATATACCATTTTTAAAGATTCTTATCAATAAAATTAAAAAGAAAAACTTTAAAAGTTTTTCTCGGTTTACACAAGTTATGCTTGTGATGCTACTGTAGTAACACTAATGCTTGATGAAGTAGTAGCTCCAACACTTTGGGCATTACTATCAAATTCAGCAGTTACTGTCATTGTAGCTTCAGCACCACCATCAACTGTAGTTGGAGATGGAGCAGTAACTGTAAAGATAATGTTTCCTTCCTGAACAATTAAATCTCCAGGATTAGTATCTTCTCCTTCGCCGTTTAATGTAACAACTGGCTTAGCTAATGAAGCATTAATATTACCGTCATTTTTGATAGTTAAAGTAAATACGATTTTATCACCTGGTTGATTTAATTGTGCAGTAATGTTGGCTTTTTGGCCATTTTCTTCATAACTAATTGAACCGGTTGGAGCTTGAGTTCCACCTGCTCCTGTTGTAGGTGATACAACTCCATCGCCTGAAGTTTTTGTAGTATCATAATGAACATTCCAGGTTGATGTAATTTCAGCAGTTCCACTAATAGTTAATTGCTGAACAAATGCGGCATAACCTACAGCCATTACTAATACTACTGCAAGTAATGAAGCGATTAAAATATTTTTGTTTTTACTTTCCATGTTTTCCATCCTTTCTCTCAAGTAGCTTTCCTCTACTCTATAATTTAATATATCATTTTTTTTAGGTGTTGGCAAGACACAAAAAAAGAAAAACTTTAAAAGTTTTTCTCGGTTTACACAAGTTATGCTTGTGAAGCTACTGTTGTAATTGTAATGCTTGATGAAGTAGTAGTTCCAACACTTTGAGCATTACTATTAAATTCAGCAGTTACTGTCATTGTAGCATTTTCACCACCGTTAATAGTGGTTGGAGTTGGTGCAGTAACTGTAAAGATAATGTTTCCTTCTTGAACAATTAAGTCATCTTCATTGCTATCTGTTCCATCACCATTTAATGATACAACTGGCTCAGCTAAATCAGCAGCAATATTACCTTCATTATGAATGGTTAATGTGAAGACAACTTTATCACCTGGTTGATTTAATTGGGCAGTAATATTAGCTTTTTGGCCATTATCTTCATAACCAACTGAACCGGTTGGAGCTTGAGTTCCACCTGCTCCGGTTGTTGGTGAAATAACATCAGTACCTGAAGTTTTAGTAGTATCGAAATGAACATTCCAAGTTGATGTGATTGTTGCGCTACCATTGATAGTTAAAGTTTGAGCAAATGCAGCGTAACCTACAGCCATAACAAATACTACAGCCAATAATGCTCCAATCAACGCATTTTTGTGTTTGCTTTCCATGTTTTCTTTCCCTCCTATAATAGTCTAAGTAGTTTCTCTACTCTACTTATGATAATATCATATTTTTTATGATACTTCAATAACAAAAAAAGAAAAACCGAAAGTTTTTCTTTGACGTAAACTACGCAACTTGTGTAGCAGTTGTAGTAACAGTAATGCTTGATGTAGTAGTATTACCAACACCTTGAGCATTATTATCAAATTCAGCAGTTACAGTCATTGTAGTTTCTTCACCGGCATTAAGTGTAGTTTGAGCTGGTGCAGTAACTGTAAAGATAATGTTACCTTCTTGAACAATTAATGGAGCATCGTTTGTATCTCCAGCAACTGTAGCAACAGATGGAGTTCCTAAACTAGCTTTAATAGTTCCATCATTTTTGATAGTTAAGGTGAACTTAACTGAATCTCCTGGTTGATTTAAAGTAGCGTTAATAGTTGCTGTTTGGCCAGTACCATCATAACTAATACTACCATTTGGGGCAGTTGTTCCACCTGAACCCATTGAAGCATCAACAACTCCTGCTCCTGTGGTTTTTCCAGTATCATAGTGAATATTCCAGTTTGTTTTTTGGTCTGTAATGTTTGCGGTTGTATTGATTGTTAATTGTTGAGTAAATGCTGCATAACCTACAGCCATAACTAGAATTACTGCTACTAAAACGACGATTAACGCATTTTTGTGTCTGCTTTCCATGTTTTCCTTCCTTCCTATTATATTCTAAGTAGTTTCCCTACTCTACTTATGATATTAACATATTTTAAATAACAATTCAAGTGATTTTTTTTGTGAAATTGACATAAATTCAATTTACCTTTATGTTTTCTGTTTTTATGAGTGTAAAGAAAAAAGCTTAAGTTCTTACTTAAGCTTGAACATATCCTAGTGTCATTGTAAGGGTGCCTGTTTTAACTTCTGGATCTTTAGTATAATTTTCATCAAATGTAACTGTAACTGTAAAAGTTTGGGTTTCTCCACTTTCAATGACATCATTTAATGTGATACCTGAGTAGCTATATTTAATAGCTTCATTTTGAGAATTGTCAAATAACAGCGAATCTAATTTAGCATTTATTGTACCACCATTTTTTACGGTTACATTATAAGTAACTGAGCTTGATGGAATAACTAACTCTGCTTGAAAATTGACACTTAATTTATCACTGGCTACAGTAGTACTAACATTTTTTCCTTGATTAAGTTCACTAGCGACTGAAATTTCTTCAATGTGAACATCCCAAGTTGAATTTATTTCAGCAGTTCCAGTAATATTTAGTTGTTGGGCAAATGCTGCATAACCAACAGCCATAACTACAACAACAGCTAGTAAAATTAAAATTAATGATGTTTTATGAGAATCTTCCATGATTTCATCCCCTATTCTGATATTAATATATCATAAGTAAGGAGTTTTTTCAACTATTTTACATTGTTTTTGGAATGTGAATTCCTAATAGGTTAAGCAAGGTTTTTAAGACTAAATTATTAAATGATAGAACTATGTTGTAATCATTTTTTATTTGTCCTTCTAAACCTGTCATATGGTTATTTTGATAGAAGTTATTGGCAATTACTGATAGTTCATATAGGTAATTAGCAATATAATGTGGTCTTCTTTCTTTAGATGCTTGTTCAATAACACTAGTTACTTCTAATAGTTTTAAGCGAAGATTTCTATCTGTTTCATTATAAATATTATCTGATAAATTTCCATCATTTTGTGTTAATAATTTGTTAATTCTTAGATATGTATATAAAATGTATGGTCCAGTTTTACCATTTACTTCACTGAATTTTTTGATATCAAATATATAGTTTCTTGTTAGGTCGTTTTGAAGGTCAGCAAATTTTAAAATAGAATTTACTATTTTATCTAAATCTTCTTCATCCATATTTTTGTTTTCTGGACGTAAATTTATGAATTCTTTTTTTACTTCTTTAATTAAATCTTCTAATTTTAATGCACCACCGGTTCTGGTTTTAAATGGTTTATTATCTTTACCATTGACAGTACCATTACCATAGTGAACTAATTTACCGTCAAAGATATGCGTTTTTTTAGATGCTCTAAATATTTGAGTAAAATACATGCTTTGACGAGCATCGACGACATAGATTATTTCATCTGGATTAAAGTCTTTTTTTCTTTGCCAGATAGTACCTAAATCAGATGTGGCATAAAGATATGCGCCATCACTTTTTTGAATAATACATGGTGGAATATCAATTTTGTCGTCTTCTTCTTTGACATCAATTATTTTTGCGCCATTATCTAATTTAACATAATTATTATCTTCTAAGTATTTCATCATTTCTGGGAATTGTTTATAGGCATCACTTTCACCATACCAATAATCGAAATGAACGTCTAAGTAATTATATATTCTTTTAATATCATTTACTGATAATTTATATATTTTTTCCCATAGGATACGGTAATTTTTGTCGCCTTCTTGCAATTTTTTTGTTATCTCAGCACATTTTTTTCTTACGTCTTCATCTTCTTTACATAAAGCGCTCATTTTAGGGTATGTAATATTTAAGTAGTTTAAATCGAAATCAATGTCTTTATATTCTTGATTTGGGAAGTCATTTAAAATACCATAAATGACTTGCCCCATTTGAGCTCCAATATCACCTAAGTGAACATCGCCAATGGTAATATTTCCTTTAAATTTTAAAATATTGTTAATAGCTTGACCAATGATGGCAGTTCTTAAATGTCCTACATGAAGTGGTTTAGCAACGTTTGGCCCACCATAGTCTAAGACAATGGTTTCATTTTCTTTATTTACTCCAAATTTATCTTCAGCTATTAATTGTTTTAATGATTTATTAATAAGTATATCACTAACATTTATGTTGATAAAACCAGGTTTTGATGCAGTGACTTCTTTAAAGTAGTTATCAAAATTTTTATCTTCCTTTAATTTGCTGACTATTTCTTCAGCAATAATAATTGGTGCTTTATGATATTCTTTGGCTAATTTGAATGCATCGTCACATTGAAAGTCTACTCCTTCAACATTTGATTTAATTATTTTTGGTTCATAATTATAATTTAATTCTTGCATGGCATTTTTGAATATTTCTTCTAATTTTGTATACATATTTTCCCTCCTTATATATAAAAATCCCTATAAAATAAGGACGAGTTTCCCCGCGGTGCCACCTTACTTCATAGAGATTCTATGCGACTTTAATCTTTAATGCAGATTGTACAAACAGCTTATCAAAGGAACGCGTTCATAAGGGCATACTGCCAGGCTTCCACTAATCCTAGTTCACTATAAGTATACTAATCTTATTACTATTTTCCTCATGCCTTGTCATTAATTATATATAAATATATTTTTTTTGTCAAACTTATTTGTGCTGTATATTAATTAAATTAGAAAGTTCCCGTTTTATTTTATACGAGAATTTAGTTGTGAAAAGAGATGTCAATGGCGAACGAAGTGAGTTTATCTAGACCATTGACATCTCTTTTCAAATAATATAATAAATGTTACAAGCAAAGTTCACCTTTGCTTGTTATTAAATTACTTATAATATTTATTAATTTGCTTTTTTTAATTTTAAGTGTACTATATATGTCATTGGTTTGTTTGTCATCTAGTTGGAGGTATTTTTAAAATGACTAAATATAATCAATTATTAAAAGAACAAAGAGAGACTATCGAGTATATGATTGGTAAAAAGTATAACTTTACTTCTATTGGTAAAGCTATAAATAAAGATCGAACTACTATATCTAAGGAAATTAAAAGAAACAGATATGTCAAAAGTTATTACTATGACCCTTTTGATTCTAAAGGTATTAGTGAAGCAGAAAAAAAATGTCCTAAATTAAAGGATAAGCCTTATGTGTGCAATTGTTGTCCTTTTAAGAACAAGTGTAATAAGCATAAGTTATATTATAATGCTTCAGTCGCTCAAAAACACTACGAGGAAACTTTAGTTACTTCTAGACAAGGTATTGATATTACTCCTGAAATTATTGATGAAATTGAACATGCTATTGTCCCACTTATTAAAAAGCAAAAACAAAGTGTAAATCAAGTATACTCTAATCATTCTGACATATTGTATTTTTCAAAGGTGACTTTTTATAAATATGTTAATATCGGTGTTTTTTCACTCAAAAATATAGATTTGCCTAAAAAGGTTAGCTACAAGCCTAGAAAAAAGAAAGATGAATTAGAAGAAAAACAATACAAAAGAAAATTAGCTTTATTAAAAGGTCGTACTTATAATGATTATCTCAATTTTGTTTTAAAACACCCTAATATGAATATATGTGAAATGGATACTGTTGAAGGCAATAAAGAAAGTATAAAAGTACTCCTTACTATTATTATAAAAGATACTAAATTCATGTTTATTAGATTACTTGATAAGAAAAATGTTCAATCTGTTAATTATCAATTTGATTTATTTAAAAGTAAACTTAGTATTAAACTATATTCTAAAGTTTTTAGAATTGTACTGACAGATAATGGCTCTGAGTTTTTTGATCCATTACACATCGAATACGATTATGAAACTGGGGTTAAAAAAACTAATGTTTTCTATTGTAAACCTTACTCTTCTTGGCAAAAAGGTACTATTGAAAAAAATCACAAATATATAAGAGATATCTTTCCTAAAGGAACATCTTTTGATGATATGACTACTGAACAAATTCAAAGATTAGAAGACACTATCAATAATATTCCTAGAGATTCATTAGATGGCAAAACACCTTATGAACTTACATTAAAAAAATATCCTGAATTAATTAAATCTTTGAACTGTTCATACATCTCTCCTGATGATGTATGTTTAACCAAAAAAGCAATATTAGGAGTCAATAATGAAAAATAATATTATCTACTCAGATTCATTATTAGGTACTTTTAATATTCAAGATTTAATATATTTTCTTCAAGATATTTTAAATAAATTAACAGATGAATCTTCTACTGAATCACCTTCTCAAGTTGCAATACAACAACTCAAATTTATAATTGATATTTTAAATGAAAATATTTAACTATCAACGAATGGGCAGATTTTATAATCCGCTTATTCGTTGGCAAACAAGCCAATCATATTGACTCATGTGCGGGAACTTAGTCGCGAAAAGACTAAAGGTCGTACACTTTTTTGCATGCAATAATTTCATTTAATGTTCTATATATTATCATATTTTTTTGATTTTTACAATTTTTTCCTAAAAAATCCTTTTCATTTTGGGATTTTACTCTTTTAAATGTTCTTTTATAATTTTACGGGAATTTTCTTTTTAATTCAATCTTATTTGTGCTGTACTCTAAACATTTTTCTTCTAATAGTTTAAGATTCGCCATTTTATAATTTAGTGTTCCACTTGTATATTTATAGTATAACTTTTTTGCCCTATTATATAATTTTACTTTATTACGATTTAACCAAAGCAATTGTTCTTTTAACAGTTTTCTATATTTTTCGTCAGCTTTCGTCAGCTATGTTTAAACTTTTTTTACTTTTTTATTTGGTTATTATATGGAACAAAATACCAAAATAAATTTTGGTATTAGCTTACCTCACGGTAAGCTCTTTCTACTTCATAGCAGTCTTAGACTCCTCCATAGACCAGTATCGGATAGTCGCTACCCTAATTATATTATTTATTTACCAAAATTTATTGATTAGATAGATTGATCTAGATATAACATATATTTTTCTAAACCTTTAAACATTATATTAACTGCTGCATTATAATCACGAGTGTGCTTTGTATGACATACTGGACATTCCCATTTCCTTAACTTCAAATCTTTTACTTCTTTATTTTGATAATCACATATACTGCATATCTGACTGCTTGGATAATATCTATCTATTTGTATTAATCTCTTATTATTCCAGTTAGCTTTATATTTAAGTACTCTGATGATTTCTGATATTGGGTTTTCATTTAAGCCTTTAGCTACATAGTGATTTTTCTGCATACTTTTTACATCTAAATTCTCAGTTACTATAATGTCATTCTCGTTTATTAGTTTATTTGTTATATCATGTATCATATGTTTTCTTGCATTTCTTATTTTTTGATACAATCTTTGGATTTTTAGTTTCATCTTATATCTATTTTTACTTCCAGACTTACATCTAGATATTCCTCTTTGTAAACCTACCATTCTTTTTGTATTTAGTTTTATTTTGTTTTCTATCTTTTCATTAAATGATGTTACTATTAAATCTTTTATTCCTAAATCTATACCGATTATACTTGTTGGTACAAATGATGGCCTTATTAATTCTTCGTTGGTTAAGACACTTACATAATATTTACCGGCATCTTTCTTAACTGCTACACTTTTTACCTCACCAGGTATAATATTTTTATTTCTATATCCTCTTATCTTTACTTCTTTTAATTTTGGTAAAGTTATTGTTTTATTTTTTAAATCTAGTTTTATGCTGTTATAATTATTACCTTTATAACTACTTTTAATATTATTAGTTTTATAACTTTCATGAACGCCTTTTGCTTTAAATCTAGGATAACCGTTTCCATTAAAAAATCTTTTATAAGCATCTTCTAAATTAAATAGACTTGTTCTTAAAGCGCAACTATCTACTTCTTTCAAAAACGGATATTCTTTTGAAAGTGATGGAATTAATTTTATTTGATCATATACACTTTTACTTTTTCCAGTTTTTTTATATTCTTTAATTTTATCATCCAAAAAATAATTATATACAAACCTAGAGCATCCAATAGTTTTATTAATTAACTCTTCTTGCTTTTCAGTTGGATACATTCTAAATACATAGCCTTTTAGTATTTTCATATCATCACCTTCAATCTTTGGTGTATTCAGTATATCACAAACATTTGTTCTTGTAAACATTTTTTTTACAAAGCAAATTCCTAGTATACAAAATAAAACTAGAGTGTGCTCTCTAGTTTCTTTTTTCAGTTCCTGTTATGGCCGGAATCGCCGCTTTTTTCAGTTCCTGTTATGGCCGGAATCGCCGCTTTTTTTTTGCATACCACCATGTTATTTACATGGCATAATTTACTTATGCAAAGATAATATATCACAAATTTCATAAAATGTCTAATTTGCACATTTTCTAAATATTATGAATATAAATTTTAATAATCATTTATTTTATATTATAATTATTGTCAATCATAGTTATATTTTCATTATAAAATATGTGACATGCAAAAAGAAAAGTCCATGGACTTTTCCTCTTAATTAAAAGAATACAGAGCCTAACAAAATAGCTAATAAGATATATAGAACTAAAATAATTAAATAGCTATTGTTGTTAGAACATGGTCTTTCGCATGGTCTTTCACATGAATTATTGCAAGACATAGTTACTCCTTTCTAGGGCTTAAATATAAGCTCCAAGTATGATTATTAAAAGAATAAATAATACTAATACGATTGCTGCTGAACTTATTCCGGTATTACACATATAAATCATCCTCCTTTTTACCTTTCACATTATTTTATGGGAATTTTTAGTTTGTGTGATTACTTATGGGTAAAAATAAATAAAAATATTGAATTTTAAAGGAAAATTTGTTATTATTTTATATGTATGAAAGCATACATGTGAAAGGAAGATTAATGTGAATAAGAAAAAGTTATTTGCCTTAGTTTTAGTGGTAGCTTTGATGCTTACTGGTTGTGGTAAGATTGCGACATTAAAAAATGGCGAAGAAGTTGTAGCAAAAGTGAATGGTAAGTCTATTACTGCAGAAGAATTATATGATGAGCTTAAGACTCAAGGTGGTGCCACTACTTTGACTAATATGATTGATGATTTTATTGTTAACAAAGAAATTAAAACTGATGATGATGCTGAATCTTATGCGGATTCACAATTAAAATCTTACAAACAATCTTATGAAAGCTATGGTCAAGATTTTAGTGCAGCTTTAAAGTCTGCTGGATATTCTGGAGAAGATGATTTTAAAGATGCTTTAATTACCGAATATAAAAAACAAACAGTAACTGAAAATTATGTTAAAGATGAGCTTTCTGATTCTGAGATTGAAAAGTATTATGATGATAATATCTTTGGTGATATTGAAGCTAGACATATTTTAATTAGTCCAAATACAGATGATGATATGAGTGACGATGAAAAAACTGAAGCTGAAGATAAAGCTAAGAAGGAAGCTGAAGATATTATTAAAAAACTTGATGATGGTGAGAAGTTTGCTGATTTAGCTAAAGAGTATTCTGATGATAAAGGAACTGCTAGTAATGGTGGTAAACTTACAGTTACTTATGGTTCTGTTGTCGATGAATTCTGGGATGCAACAAATGATTTAAAAGATGGTGAATATACTAAAGAGCCTGTTAAAACAGAATATGGTTATCACGTTATTTACCGTATTAAGCAAAAAGAAAAACCTTCATTAGATGAGGTTAAGGATGATGTTATTGATGATTTAGTAAAAGATAAAATCAATAACGATACAACTTTACAAACTAGAGCATTAGTTGCTTTAAGAAAGAAATATGATTTAGAAATATCTGATGATAAACTTAAGAGTTCTTATGATGATTCTGTAAATACAGCATTAACTGCAACAACAAACAGTTCAAATTAATGAACTGTTTTTTCAATGAAGTTATTGATTTCTTCACTAGTGAAACCTTTAGAGTAGAGTTTTTGCTTTAGTTTATTGTATAAGGTATAACCTTCATATTTAGTTTTTAATTTATCGTATATTTTTTGCATTTCTTTTTCTAACTTATTATTATCTAATTTGATATTTTCTAAATGATTTGATATATCTTCTCGACTATATCCAAGATTTGATAGATAGATTGAAGTTTTTTGTTTAAAGATATAAGCTGTGTCTTTTGTGTTAGATTTTAGTCTTTTATTAATTATTTTATCTAATTTATTATCAATTAATTCTTGAGTGAAATTAACAAGAGCATTTTCAATATACGTGCTATCAATGTTATTTTCTTCAAGTTCTTTTTTTATTTTATATGGTCCTTCTAGGGTTAAATTTATTTTATCATTGGTATAGCTTTCAGCAAATAATTCATCATTGATTAAATTTAACTCTTTTAATTTGTCTACTATTTTATCTTGGTCTACTTGAGATACTTCGTTTTTAGTTAAAGTTTTTCTTATTTCATATTCACTACGAATTTTTCTATTAATCATTTTTAATATTTTGTCATAATTTTCATAATATGCAGTTTCTTCTTTTATTTTATCTAACTGTTTTTCAGTTAGCTTTTTTGTATACAAAAGATTACTATTAATGATGACGTGTTCGTTTATAGTTATGACTTCGTCATTGTCTAAAATTAGTTTATATTTGGTTCCAACTTTTTTTATGTTTTTGATTTTCATTTTATCACCACCTATTTTGTACATTCAATATATCACAAACAATTGTTCTTGTAAATGCTTTTTCAAAAAAAAGAAAGTTTAACTTTCCTTTATAATAATATTTTTTGCATCATTTACTCTTAGGGCAATAATAGTGTTTTTTATTTTGTAAGCTCGCATATTATCACCAATGTTTTTTAAAATGAGTTTTACTTTAGCACCACTAACAAAACCAATGTCCATGAGTCTCCTTTTTAGATTGTTATTTTTAACCTTGGTGATAGTAGCTTCTTCGTTTATTTTTAAATCATTTAAGCTTTTCATATTTTATTATATGTAATTATTAATTAAAACGTTATAGTTTAAATTTATTATTGTATATTTTTATTATTTTTAAGTCATAATATTGATGAAAGGAATTGATAGAATGAATATAAGTATTAAGAATCATATTATGAATAACTTTAAAGGGGCTAGTAAAGAAGATATTAAGGAGTCAATCGTATCATCTTTTAATGATAAAGATGAGATTACTTTACCAGGACTTGGGGTGTTTTTTGGAATTGTTTGGAATAAAAGTTCTGATGAAGAAAAAAATAGAATTTTGGATATATTAAAGGATAGCTTTTAGGCTATCCTTGATTTTGAGTAACTAAGCTTGGGTCTTCGAATGAATCACCACTAAAGTTAACAATGTACTGCGAACCGGTGATTGTTTGATTAGAAGCAGTTATTAGTCTAGTGTTAAAAGTGAAACTATTAGCAGCAAATTGGAAACTATTTGGGTCTAGAGTTTGAGATGTTATAGTAGTGGTTTCAGCATTTTGGAAATTTGGTTCAGTTAGATTTAGATCTTCTAGTGTTTCTTTTAAGTTGTAAACATTTTGACCTACACCATTATAAGCTAAAACGTTTGATTCATTATTACTATTATCTAATATAAATAGTTTGTTATCGAAAGTACCTAGTTTAATATTAGTTAGGTTGTCTACTTTATTTATAACTCTAGTTTTGTTAACATATAATCCAGATTTATTACCGTTTGTATCAGAATAGATGATGACTAGTTCTAAATCACTATTATCTAAAGTGATACCTGTAACATTATATCTACTATAACCACCTTTACATCCAGCACTTGGTAGAGCGTTATAACCACTTATGTCTACATCAAAAGTACATTCATCTGAGATGTTTGGATATGGATTAACATCAACAACTGGAGTTGTTATGGCATGTGATGATTGTGGCGTTTCTTTTTTACTATTATTTAAAACTACGAGTGTTAAGGCAACGATTAAAACGATGACTAATATCATTAAAATATATACTAAAATTAATTTTGTTTTTTCCCTCTTCATTCTTTATTCACCTCTATTATAGAATAACACAAATTTGAAGAAAAATATATAGATTAATTTAATTTTGTGATTTTAGTGGCGATGATTTGATATTTGTCAAAGCGTTTTTCAACTCTACCAGTTATCTTTAGAATGTCTCCTATTTCTATTTGACTTATTGTTTGATAGGTTTTAGGAAAAATAACAATGGTGGTGGTAGCTAGTTCATCGCTAGCGGTTATAAACATCATTTTTTCTTTATTTTTTGTATCTACTTCTTTGGTTTTGTCAACAATAATAATAGCTTCCACTAGTTTATCAAAGTACTTATCTAAATATTTTAATTCTATAGCATTTGAATTTTGTTTTTTATAGTCAGTTATAGGATGTCTACTTAGGTAAAAGCCAAATACTTCTAGTTCTTTTTGCATAAGTTCTTTTTTAGTAAGTTCTGGTTTTTGATTTAATTCTGGCTTGAAGGTATCGTCTGTGACATATGCACCAATTTCACTATAACCAGTTATAATGTCTAGATTTTGTATTAGGGTGTTTTTATTAATACCAAAGGTATCAAAGGTACCTGCATATATTAAAGCTTCGATGGTTTTGGTATTTACAGGTCCACCATAACAACGACAAGCAAAATCAAAGATGTCTTTGAAAGGTCCTTTTTTTCTTTCATTTAAAATTATTTTAGCGGCGTTAATACCAACATTTTTAATATTGGTTAGTGGGAAGATAATTTGATTATTTTTGTTTATATATTTATCTTCACTAATATTTATATCTGGCTTATGAATTAGTACATTATTTTTTGTGCATTCATATATGTATTCTTTGGTTTTTATTTCACTATTGATGGCGCTTGATAGAAGATGTTTCATAAATATTTTAGGATAATGGGCTTTAAGGTATGCCATACGATAAGAGGTCATAGCATATGCTACAGAGTGTGAACGATTGAAACCATAATCAGCAAATTTAAAGATAGTGTTATAAACTTTGGTGGCTAAATCTTTATCGTAGCCTTTTTTAATACTTCCTTCGATAAATTTATCTTTTTCTTTTAATAAGATGCTTTCACTTTTTTTACTCATGGCCCTTCTAAGTAGGTCTGCTTCGGCTAAAGAGTAGCCAGCCATAACGTTTGCAATTCTCATGATTTGTTCTTGGTAGACGATAATACCATAAGTTGGTTTTAAAATAGGTTCTAAATCTTTATGGAAATAATCTATTTTTTCTTTACCTTGTTTCCTATTTATATATGAATCAATGTTTTTCATGGGCCCTGGTCTAAATAAAGCAAGGGCTGAGACGATATCTTCGAAGGTTGTTGGTTTTAGTTTGTGAAGAAAGTTTTTCATACCTTCAGATTCAAATTGAAATATACCGGTGGTATTGACGGTGGTGAATATGTTTAAGGCTTTAGGATCATTTTCGGGAATACTATCAAATGTTAAGTTTTTAATTTCATTTAGGATGTTAGTGATTAGGCTTAAGTTTTTAAGTCCTAAAAAATCCATTTTAAGAAGTCCTAACTGTTCTAAGTGTTCTTTGTCATATTCGGTAGCGTAAAATTCATCATGGGTTTTATCTAAGGGAACATAGTTATCAAGTTCATATTTTGACATGATGATTCCAGCAGCGTGCAAGGAGGTATGACGTTTTAAGCCTTCAAATTTAGAGGCTATTTTATATATTGTTTTGAATTCTGGATTAATTTCTAAGAATCTTTTTACTTTAGGGTTTTGATAATTTTGTTTTAAGGTTAATTTAGAGTCTAATAGTTTACTGAAACTATCGGCTGTTTTTTGATTGATGTCGAGACTGCGGCAGACATCTTTGACGGCTTGTTTGGCGGCTAGAGTTCCAAAGGTGACGATTAAAGCGACTTTTTTCTTACCGTATTTATTTAAACAGTATCTAATAACTTCTTCTCTTTTTGTATCTTCGAAGTCGACATCAATATCGGGCATAGTGATTCTTTCGGGGTTTAGAAATCTTTCGAATAGTAGGTTATATTTTAAAGGGTCAATGGTGGTGATGTTTAGGCAATAAGCAACTAATGAGCCTGCGGCACTTCCCCTACCTGGTCCAACTAAGATACCTTCTTTTTTAGCAAATTTTATATAATCAGCGACAATTAAGAAGTAGTCACAAAAGCCCATTTTATTTATGATATCTAGTTCTTGTTTTAGTCTTATGGCATATTTTTTAGGAGCGGATGTGCCAAAGATTTTTTTCATGCCTTCGATACATTGTTTTTTTAATTCAGTATAGGCATCTTTATCTTTATCGTAGATTGGCAAAAGGTCTTGATGGGTTTTTATTTCTAAATCACATAGGCTTACTAATAGTTCATTGTTTTTAGATATGCCTTTTAAAGGTAAAAGACTTTTGTTATTTAAGTTTTCTTGTATTTCATTTACTGTTTTTCCTTCTTTAATGGCGATGAGATATTTTAAGTATTTTTCGTCGTCTTTATTTATACATAGGATTTCGTCCATGTATATGATATTTGTTGCTTTAATTTTTTCCTTTTGAGATTCATCTTTGTAAGTGATGAATATGTATTTATATATTTTTTTTAATTCATTATATAGTTTCCTACTTTCATAAGGAACTAGGCAAATTAAATCTGATGAATTATTTGCTAGAATGTCGGTTGTTAATGAAGTTTCTGATTTAATGGTTGTTAGTTTCATGAGGTTTTGGTAGCCATTATAATTCATGGCATAGAGTATTATTTTTTCTGGCAAAGTTGCCTCAAGACCGACGATGGGTTTTATGTTGTTTTTTTTGCACGCATTATAAAAGTCTAAGACTCCATACATGTTATTATCGGTGATGGTAAGGGCTTTGATATTATTTTGTTTGGCGACTTGGATGAGGTCTTCTATTTTTATCATACTTTTTAATAGTGAGTTACATGTTTTTATATTGAGCGGTGCATACATATTATCCCTCCAATAATATTTTACTATAATTTTGATTATAGAACAAAAGTTTTTGTTATTTTTTTATATTTTAATTTACTTATTGTTTAAAATGTTGCTATAATATTTATAAACGAAGGGAATGACATATATGGATAATGATTTTATTTTGGCATACGATTTAGAGTACATTATGAATAATATGGGGCTTACTTATATTTATAAAACTGGTTTAGGGGTAATTAATAAATACAAAGGAAAACAAAACTATTATGAAGTAGTATGTGTAGATATGGGATTTATAACTGATAATAATTCTTTTGTATCTTTGATGGAAAATCCTGGAAAGGAATATGATTTAGGTAATACTTTTGATGGAGAAATGTTTGCTTTGGATTTTAAAAGTTTTGATGAAATGACTAAAGAATTTAAAAAATATAATCCAAATAAGTTTTTGAAAGAATTTAATGATAGAACTGGTAAGTTTTATACATGGAATGCGACTAAAAGTATTTTTGAAGAAATTAAGAACAAAGATTTTTTGAAAAGACAACATGAAGCGAAAAAAGAAAATAATGATTTGAATATTTTAAATATGTATAGTAAGATTATGGAAACAATTATTTCACAAGATGAACAAGTTAAGCAGGTTTTGGCATCTGTTTACAAGAATCAGAGATTAATTAATTCTTCTTTAGATGATGAGACAGTTTCAAAGTTAAAAGAAAATATTATTGTATATGGTCCAACTGGGACTGGTAAGACGGAAATATTAATGCAGATTGCGAAGTTATGTGATGTGCCTATAGTAATTGAGGATGCGACATCTTTTACGGAGTCTGGATATGTTGGACGAGATGTTTCTGAAATGTTGAATGATTTATATGTGAAAGCTGGTATGGATGTTCACTTTGCTGAAAAAGGTATTTTAGTTATTGATGAGTTTGATAAATTAGCTGAAGGTGGCGAATATGGAGCTACAGAAGGGCCTTCTAGAAATGGTGTTCAAAGGTCTCTTTTAAAAATTCTCGATGGTGGAACTGTGTCTTTTAGAGAGGATAATTACGATGGTAATTTAATTGATTTTAATACGTCTAAATTGACGGTAGTAGCGCTTGGTGCTTTTAGTGGAATTAAGAAAAATGACGATTATTCTGATGTTTCGGTGAAAGATTTTATTGATATGGGAATTATGCGTGAAGTTATGGGAAGATTTTCTAAATTAGTTCCAATGAATCACTTTTCCGCAAAAGATTATAAGAAGATTCTTTTAGAATCTAATTTAAGTCCGCTTAACACTTATAAAAAATTATTTGAAGAAATGGGTATTAAATTTTCTTATGATGATGAACTTTTAGATTATATAGTTATGGAAGCTGAAGCTCTTGATTGTGGAGCTAGAAGTTTAAAAACTGTTTTTGATGGCATTATTAGCGATGAGTTGTTCGATATATTTTCTGGTCAGAAAAAAAGCGTTCATTTGAGTGTTCCTACTGATAGAAGTAAATCATATGTGGCTAAAAAAATTGCATCTAAAAATAGAAATACTGTAGGATTTTGTTAATATAATTTAATGTAAACATTTGACTTATCTTTAATTATGTGGTAAAGTTATATAACGAGAAAAAAACTTAAGGAGGGATAGTCATGGCAAAAAAAATAACAGATACGAAACCTTTATTTGGTAATCGTCGTTCACATGCTTTAAATGCGACTAGACATGCATTTAAACCAAATTTACAAACAGTAACTATTAATGGTAAAAAATATAGAGTAACTGCTCGTGAACTTAAAACTATTAAAAAAATGCTTGCTGCATAAGTCCATGATTATGGACTTTTTTTATAATATTTTTTACGAAAAAAGCTTCCGAGAGAAAGAAGCTTTTATTTTATTGTAAAACTTATACCAACGCGTTCGTTTTTAGCAATTACTTCGTATCCTAGTAGGGATAGGGTTTGTTTTACGATAGAAAGTCCTAATCCGAACTGACCGTTGATACCTTTTTTGTAAGGAGTAAACATGTCGTTTAAAATGCTTTCATCGATATTTGGTCCGTCATTATAGAATGTTATGCGATGGTTTTTAACCGTTATTTTCACTTCCTTTTTCGCATATCTTGTAAAGTTACTTAAGATATTATCTATAATGGCTTCCCAATTGTCTATAGAGCCTTTAAAATCGGTTTTTTTATCTAATATATCGATTTGCCATTTAATATCTGGCCTAGTCATTTTAAATTTTGATACGGATGATTCTAATATATCAACGACGTTGACTATGCCGCTTTTATAATTATCCATATCTTTAAAATACGTTAATTTATTCAAATATAGTAAGGAGTGTACTTTCGTTTCTAATTTTTTTATTTCTTGTTTTATTATTTTTAGTCCATCATCTTTGCTTTCGACGCCATCTTCAATTGCCTCAATATATGATCTTATAACGGTGAGAGGGGTTTTAAAATCATGAGAAATATTTTGATACATTTGATTTTTGTATTCTTCTTGTTTATGTAGGGTAAGTTTCATTTCGTCGATAGCTTTTGATAGGACTTTTAGTTCGTCATCTACTTTATAGTTATATTTGTCTTTATAGTTATCATTATCTAGGTTATCTACCTTTTCTTTTAGATGACGAATTTTTTGGGCGAGCGACTGACTCCACCATGCTACTATAGCAAGCATTAGAAGCAAAGTGACTAAGAGAACTGGGAATAAAGCCTCTATTATGTCAGAACGCAGTTGACGAACATAGTCATCATTGGTGATGGCTATTTTATAGTCTTCACCATCATTAATTGTATTATAGTAGTAAGTTTTATCTTGGTATTTAAATTTACCATTTACATCGTTTATGTTTTCTATTATTTGTTCAGCTGGAAGATTTATTAGTTCTTTTAGGTTACTAGATGTTGTTATAGTGCCATTTTTTTCGTATAGATAAGCAATAGAACTATCTATTTCCGTTTGTGAGAAGTCGGAGTGCACAACATCTAAAGGAGTTTTTAAATATAAATATATATTTTTTTCATAAATAGGTATCAAGACTTTTGGGAGTATAATCGCAATACTTATATATATTAGGGCGAACATGATTAGAACGATAGTTAGGATTTGTCTATATAAATTATGTTTTAATTTCATAATAATCTATATCCATATCCATATATAGTACTTAATCTTAATTTTGGCATTTTCTTTCTTAATCTTCTGACTAAGTCGTCCACTACTCTATCACTGCCAAAATAATTATCACCCCAAACCGTTTCTAAGATATGACTTCTAGAAAAAGACTTGTTTTTATTTTGTACTAGCATTAATAGTAAATCAAATTCCAAAGTAGTGAGAGAAAGTTCTTTAGATCCGTCTTTTACTAGTCTTTTATCAACATCTATTTCATAGGGTTCATATTTAATTATTTGAGTTTGCCCCATATAGGTTCTTTTTATAATATTATTTACTCTTAAAACAAGTTCTTTGGGTGAATACGGCTTAGTAACATAATCATCACTTCCTAACTCTAAGCCGATAATTTTATCCAAATCTTGATCACGGGCTGAGGTAAATATTACTGGAACTTCTTCTCTTTCTCTTATTTTTTTTATAATGTCATAACCACTTACTTCGTCGCCTAACATTATATCTAATATCCACAAATCAACTTTATCAGTTACGTGATTTAAAGCATCAGTTCCATTATAATATTGCACTACTTCATAGCCTGCTCGCTCTAAATAAGATTTTATTAAATCATTTAAGTTTTTTTCATCTTCAACTAAACAAATTTTATACATTAATTATCGCCTCATTTATAGTATAACACTATTTTGCTTTCTGGTCATCTATCACGTCCTTTCTAAGAGCCTTATCTTTTGCTCTGTAATAATGATACTAAATCATTGTGGTGTAATTTTGATAAAAATATGGGAAATTATGGGAATAGAAAAAAGTTCAAATTTTATTGAACTTTTACTCTATGGTATATGGATTAGACTTACTACCATCTCCTCCAGTAATTTTGACTTCAGAGGAAAGAGTTGTGACAGGCCTGACCGCATGGTACGTAAAGTTCGCAATGTCGCCATACACATGACCATCGCTGGTCACGGATAACACATAACTAGAATCATCAGAATCAGGCAACAAGGTCCACCAATAGTCACTAGAAAAATACATCCAATCGCTATTTTTACATGTATTATAATTAGCATTATTTAAAAACAATGTTCCACACTGTTCTGTATTTGAACATGCTCTTATATATTCTGATACTGTTGGTAAGGCTACTTTTACTTTTGATGTTGTTACTTTTTCATCACTAATTTGACCTTGCATATCATTGTCAAAATCTGTTATAGCCCCCACATAATACGTTGCTTCTACTACCTGGCTTTGAGCAGTACTTGTTAGACTATTATAATATGTACTATTCAAATAAGTATTAAGACTTGCAGGACGATTCCAATTGTTTGAATTTGAGCTATCCCATGCTAAATTATTAGATGTATTTATATTTGCATCCCTCATTATCTTTATCGTGCCGTCTGAATTTATAGATATTATTCGCCAGCCTGCTGTTTCATCATTAAATGTTATATAGTTATTGGGATTGGCTCCTTTATATGTATATTTTCCATCTTCATATTCATCTTCATATAAGCCATCTCCTGAGGTTACTATATCCACTTCATCTAAAATTGCATCTCCTCCAGTTTTTGGTGGGAAACAAGTATTATATAGTTCATCTATCGCTCCTTGGACATCAGTAGCTGCCATTCCACTTGCAGAATTATCATATGTTGTTTGATTAGACGGAAAATATGTCTCCGCATACACTACAACTATTCCAGCGGAAATTAGTCCTAGTGTAAAACCTATTAAATATTTCTTAGAAAACTCTTTTATTTTCTTTTGCATATCTATTCTCTCTTTCTAGTATTCTATTATTAATTATATTTTAACATCTGTTTAGGTGTAATGTCAACACATCTTTTTGCATGTATGAGAGAATTATTTTAGGGTGATATGATGAATATTCATAGACTAAAGGATTTAAGGGAAGATATGGATTTGACGCAAAATGATATAGCTAAAATTTTAAATACAACTCAGCAACAATATTCAAAATATGAAATTGGAATTAGACTTATTCCTATTGATAAGTTAAATAAGTTAGCTGACTTTTATAAAACTTCAACAGATTATATTTTAGGCAGAACTAATAATAGAAAACCATACGAAAAATAGAAAGTTTTTAAGCTTTCTATTTTATTGTGTAGGTATTAGCTGGTTTTCCAAAATATTTATAAGTTTTTTTATTGCTTCAATGGTTTATTCATAACTAATGTTTTTTGTATAATCAAATTTATTTTTATAATTATGGAACATTCTTTTTAATTCTGCATCATTTTCTATAAGAGAAATTATTTCTTTAAAATATTCTACACTTGATTTTGTATTTCTGCTTTTAAAGGTTCTTTCTACGCTTTAATTAGCGTATTATTATCAATATGATTTATATGTTTATTCATAAGCATATATACATCATAGAAATCTTTGGCTCTAGTTGTACTAATATTTTTACTGATTATAGCGCGCAATTTTTCTGCTAAGATTGTTTCAACTGTATAAGCCATTATATTGATTTGTTTATCTTCAAATATTTTTTTATAGAATTTTCATTTAATGGGAGCCCTTTTAATGTTGCGTCAATATCTTTAGTTGTTCTCATACCGCATCCTAAAATTGATGATAGTAAATCTCCACCTTTTAATATTATATTATCTTTATATTTACTTTTTTCAATTTTCATTAATACGTGTTCAAAGAAAAACATTTGATGTAAATGAAGTGATAAATCATTACTTCCTTGTCCTTTCTTTCTGCATACCATTTTAATGCTTTCGTATAAATTTCTACATCCATATTGTTTTTGTCTTTAATAATATCACAGATTGTTCTTTCGATATCATAACATTTAATATCCATATCTAATGGTGATTTAACAATTTCCACTCCAAGATTTATTACTTTTTTGTTTACATAATGTAGCGAAACATTATTATCATTTTGAAGTGAGCCCCATAACCTCTTGGCACCGTAATATCAAAACGTAGCGGTGTTCTGTCAGATAAATCGTGCAAATAAAGTGCTGTTGCATGTGAATAAACAGCTTGTTTACTTTTTGAAATCACTTTATAAAAATCATCAACAAGGGCATTTGGAATGCAGTAATAACCTACAGAAATTCTTTCTAATTTGTTAGAATCGCATAATCTTTTTAACGCCATTTTATTTAGATTATTTTGTACCACTTCTTTTGTAGTAACAAAGCCATTATTTTTATTTGCTAATTCTAAAATTTTTTCTAAACCATTTATTTTGGACACCTTTTTAATTATGGTTATACTATAAGTAGTGAAGAAAATGAATAATTTTTGTTACTTTTTAAATTAAAAATATTAAAAAATAATTTTAAAAGTAACAATTTTATATTTTATATGTTTTTTACCTCCTATATAATAATATACGACAAAAAATAATCATTTCCTTTTTTATTTATATTTATTGATATTTTTTAAAAGTTAGCGTTTATGCACAAAAAACATAAAAAATATGAATGAATGCTAAAAGATAGCATTTAAAAAGCTTAGTTTTTTACTAAGCTTGAAGTGGGTTTACTTTAATATTTTGGTCATACATTTTAACCACCGCACTATATTTATCATATAATCTTTGATAATCACTATTATAATTTTCGTTCATCATACTAAATGGAACTACTTTAAAATTGGTCCAGCGACTACCTTTTTGATAGTAATTAAATAAAAGTTCATTATTTAGATTATCTAGTTTAATAGTAACTTGTCCATCTTTTTCTTCTTTTATTACATCTACTGAGGTCATTAATTCGGTCATAGTATTATAATCATTATTGGTACTTTGAGCTGAAATGAAGTTACCTAATGAATATATTACTAGGGTATCATTTATATATGTTATAGGTTCTATGATATGGGGATGGGTTCCAATTATGATATCAACACCTAATGATGCTAGATATTCGGCTTGTTTTTTTTGTGTTTCTGTGGGTTCTGTTTTGTACTCAGTACCCCAGTGCATAGATACCATTAATAGATCTACTTTATCTCTAACTTTTTCAATATCAGCTTTGGCTTTTTCATCACTATAGATATTTACGAGATATTCTTTACCTTTTGGAACATTAATACCATTGGTTCCATAGGTGTAAGCAAGTAAGGTATATTTGATGCCATTTTTTTCTTTGATTTTGATTTCATTTGCTTCATCGGCATTTGAATAACTACCAGCCGTTAGAACATCTTTTGTTTTCCAATAATCACAAGAGCTTAGAACAGCTTTTTCTCCTCTATCCATTGTATGGTTATTGGCTAGAGATACTAGGTTAAAGCCGGCATCTATCATGGCGTCGCCAAATTCTTTTGGGGAGTTAAATGTCGGATAGTCTGATAAACCTAACTCTGTACCACCTAAAATACTTTCTTGATTATAAAAGGCAAGGTCGTATTTTTGAATGATTGGTTTAATTAGTTCTAGTTGAGAAGAAAAATCATATGTGCCGTTTTTATAAGCATCTCTATAAACAGAGCCGTGTAGTAAGGCATCACCAACCATGACTAAAGATAATTTACTGGTTTTAGTTTGTTCTTTCTTTTCTTCTTTGGTTTCCTTAATTTCCTTTTTTTCTTCTTTTTGATTATTTTGAGTGAATAGATAAACACCTACTAATATTAAAACAATTAATAATACAATAAAAACTAACTTCTTTTTCATATTTTTTACTTACCAATTACAACTACCATTTAATGAATTTACATAGTTTTGTAATGCTTCCTTTCCTTCTTCGTTATTTGTAGAACTTGTAAAATAAGTTCCATTTAGTTCATCCACTTCATTTTGACTTTGTTTTTGACCATCTAAGGTATATGAAGTTATGATGCCGTTTTTCATAGTAAATATAGCTTCTTTATTATTGATGGTACATGTGAGCTGTTCTCCTTTATCGCAGCCGGTTATTAAAAATAAAGCAACGATTATTAATAATATTTTTTTCATTGTTTTCTCTCCTTACATTAATGGGGCAAAGGCTTTTAATATTTGCCTTTTTAATGAATTAAACCAAGTTAATTTTCCTAAGTTTTTAAGTTTGATTTCTCTTGTTTCTTTTAATGTGTTTGTGTAATCTTTTTTGATTGTATATATTGATGAGCAGTCATATAACCAAACACCACATTCAAAGTGTAGATATAAGCTTCGGTAATCTAGATTAACGGTGCCAATGGTAGCATATTCATCATCAATTATGAAGGTTTTAGCATGAATAAATCCTTTTGTATATTCATGGATTTTGACTCCATTTTTTAATAGTACTTCATAGTAAGCTTTAGTAACTTCGTTGACGATTTTTTTATCTGGTATGCCTGGAGTTATGATGTGAACATCGACACCTCTTTTTGCAGCTAAACTTAGAGCAGTAATCATCTCGTTATCTAAGACTAAATATGGAGTTGTAATATATATGTATCTATTTGCTTTACTGATGAGGTTCAAGTAGATATTCTCTCCTACTGCTTCATTATCCCATGGGCTATCGCAATATGGAATGACATATCCGTCTGATGAGGTTTCATTAGAATAAACTGAACGGTATTTTTCATAGTCTTCGTCTTCTTCTTTGATGTAATCCCACATTGATAAGAACATGACGGTGAAGTTCCATACGGCTTCACCTTCTAGCATAATTCCATTATCTTTCCAATGACCAAATCTAACTTTTTCACCAATATATTCATCAGCTAGATTTATGCCACCTGTGAAGGCTATTTGACCATCTATGACAGCGATTTTTCTGTGGTCACGGTTATTGAATTTGGATTTTAAATTGGGAACAAATCTATTAAAAACAGCAGTTTTGATTCCTTCTTTTTCTAATGTTTTATCATAGTTGTTAGGCAAGGTTACAATACAACCAAAATCATCATAGATTATTCTTACTTCGATTCCTTCAGATATTTTTTGTTTTAATATTTCTAATATAGTATTCCACATTTTTCCTTCGGATATAATAAAATATTCTAAGAAAATATATTTTTTAGCGTTTTTTAAAGCTTGGGTTAATTTATTGAAATAATTGTGACCATTTGAAAGGTATGTGGTTTTAGTATGTTTGCAAAGGTTTGTTAATGAATAGTCACCTATATATTTTACTTGGTTATATGCGGCTATATTTTCATATCTTAGTTCACCCATGACTAAGTTATGTTTATCTTTATATTTTAACTGTTTATAGTAAATGTTTTTCATTTTTTCTTTTTGCCTTTTTGTTAATTGATTACCGCCAAATAATAAATATAAAATGACACCAAAAATTGGAAATGCTAATATAGGGATAATCCAAGCTATTTTATAACCTGGGTTAGCGTTATTACTTACAATGCGTAGGACTAAGAAAAGACTTAAGATAATACATATAAAATAGAATATAACAAAGTAGTTATAAAATTCAAAAATCATGAAAAGAATGATTGCGAGCTGAACAATCATAATTAGAGGGACTAAAAATACTCTATGACTTAATAGATTGAGGTTTTTTTTCAAGAATTTTATCATATCATACATCACCCTGCCCTTATACTTTGATTATACTCTATTTTTATAAATTTGACAATTAGGTGATACGTGCTATACTATGGGTAAGTTATGTGAAATTGTTGTGAGGTTGTATATGAAGCAGGAAAAAGAAGTATTTGCAGAAGGAATTTGTTTTAAGAAAATTTTTTGGCTTTTTATGATTGGATGTGTGGTTGGCTGTTTTATTGAGGTGATAAATCATTTTATTCACTTTGGTAATATTGTTAGCCGAAGTGGTTTAATATATGGTCCACTTAATCCTGTATATGGCTTTGGAATTATTTTATTTGTCATATTTCTTTCAAGAATTAAAAATCCAATTTATATTTTTATAGGTGGTATGTTTTTAGGTGGTGGTTTTGAGTATTTGTGTTCACTTTTTCAGGAAAAAGTATTTGGAACTGTCTCTTGGGATTACAGTCACCAGATGTTTAATATTGGTGGACGTACTAGTTTAAAATATATGATTATTTGGGGCGTGCTTGCACTGATAGTTGTTAAAGTTATATATCCTTTTTTATCTAAATTAATTGAAAAGATACCAGTTAATTCAGGAAACGTTTTAACAATATTTTTAATCATTTTTATGATTTTTAATGTATGTATTTCTACTATGGCCTGTCTAAGGCAAACTGAAAGATTATTAGGATTTCAAGCTAGTAATAAATTTGAAGTTTTTCTTGATAAACATTATCCTGATGAAAGGCTTAATAATATTTTTGAAAATAATGTAAGAAAATAAGGCGAGATTGTTACTCGCCTTTTTCGTTTAGGGTTATTTTTACAGTGTTATCACCGACTATTTCTCCTTCTTTAATACTTTGAGCGGTGACATAGCCATATCCTTCTAGTTCATATTTATAACCTAATGTTTCCATTAAATAGATGGCATCACTTCTAGAATATCCGATGATGTTTGGCATTTTACCTTGATCACCGTTAGTAATTAAAAATACACGGTCATAAGATAAAACTGTTTCACCTTTGTTAGGATATTGGTTTATTACTTTATCACCACTACCAATGACAGTGGTTTGGATATTATAACTATTCATTATTTTTTGGACATCGGTTACTTTTTGATTGATATATGAATCTAATTTTAATGAAGTTACATTACTACTATTTTGGGTTTCTTCTTGGAACATATTTTTATATTTAGCTATATTTTTCATTAATGTAGTAATTGAATCACTTAGAACTTTTGAAGAACCGACATTTGGCTGTTTAACAGCAGCATAAATAATTATTTCTGGGTCATCTTTAGGATACATACCAGCGAATGAATAGATATAATCGTTACTACCTTTTAAATAACCTCCTGTTTTTTCATTATAGATTTGTGATGTTCCGGTTTTACCGATGACATCAAAACTATCAATGTGATATCTTTTTCCAGTTGCTTCAGGGTCTTGACTATTGACAACATTGTCCATTAGTTCTTTTATTTTATCAATGGTTGTTTGTTTAACTAGTTTTGCGCTTTTTTCAACTTTTCTTTTGTAGGTGGTTTTTCCAGTATTTGGATCAACTATTTTTGAAACAATATGTGGGGTTAACTCTTGTCCATCATTAGCAATCATAGATAAGGCTTTAAGATGCTGGATGGCAGTGGTGGTGATACCTTGTCCAAAGGCGGCGTTGGCAACTTCAACTGGATATTGGAATCCTAAGTTACCACTTTGTTCTCTTGATAGATCAATGCCTGTAGATGTTCCAAAGCCATATTTTTTAAAGCAATCTTTTAATTCATCACGGTCAATGAAATGGTTTATCATGGTACTGACACCGACGTTTGATGAGTATTCAAAACCTTTATCATAAGTGATATTTCCCCAACCAGTATTATTCCAGTCTCTAATAGTAGCATCGGCCACTTCAATACTACCTGATTTAAAATTTTCAGTACCATTATATGTACCTTTATCAATAGCACACATGTATGTATATATTTTCATGGTTGAGCCTGGTTCAAAGGCATTTGAAACAAGTGGGTTTTCGTAGCTTGTGATATTTCTTAGATTTGGATTAAATGATGGGGTTGAAGCACTAGCTAATATATCACCTGTTTTCGCATCCATGACGGTAATTAGAGACCACTCTGGTTCATATTCACTATTTATTTTTTTGACTTCAGTTTCGGCAAATCTTTGAATAGCTGAATCTAAGGTTAAATAAATATCTTTACCATCTAAGGCATCAATTCTTTCTTCTTTTGTATCTGGTATTTTATATCCAAAGCGGTCTTGCTGGTAAGTTAGGTAACCATCAGTACCTTTTAATTCGTCATCAAATTTGGTTTCAATGCCTAGTTCGCCATCAATTGAGGTGGTTAATTTATTATTTTTGTCATAGTATTCATTTGTTTTAGCATACCCTAAGATATATGAGGCAAAATCACCATTTGGATAATATCTTTTATAGCTTTCTTCAAAGTCAATACCTGGTAAATTTAATTTTTCAATTTCACTTTTTTTAATTTCAGTTAAGTTTTTACCAACTGATCCAAATTCTATTTGATATCTGCCTTTATCTTTTCCATTTTGGAGTTTTTCTTTTAAATCTTGCTCATCGGCTCCTAGAACTGGGGCGAGAGCTTTAGCTGTGGCATCAATATCTTTGACATGATCTATTTGGGTTTTAGTGCTTCTACTTTCGTCTAGATAAGCTATTAGAGTGTATGAAGTGACGTTTTGGGCTAATACATTACCACTCATGTCATAAATGGTACCTCTTTTAGCAGTTAAAACTTTAGAGACTGTGTTACGATTTGCAGCAAATACTGTCATGTTTCTACCATTAATGTTTGGTGATAAAGCTAGATAACAATAACGACCAAAAAGAACTAAGATTAAAAACAAAAAAACAAGAAATATTTTTCTTGGAGTTTTCCATTCTACGTTTTTTTGTGTTTTTTTGGCCATTTTATCACCTCGTTACTTATCAATTACAATTATATTTTCGTTATTATATGCGAGTCCCATTTCTTCAACAACTTTTTGAACATTTTCAAATGATGTTAATTCGTTTACTTTCATGGTTAAACTTTCATTTTTCTTTTCTTGTTCATCAATGTTATATTTGATTTCTTCGATGTTCATTTTCATTTCACCGATTGAGGCACCACAGAATATTTTTAAACCAAGCATTAGAAAGAAAGCTAATGTTGCATAAAAATATAATACTCTTTCACCTTTAGTAATTTTGGATTTTTTCTTTTTCTTTGCCATTTACAAGCTCCTTTCTATTACTCTTAATCTTGCACTACGTGCTCTTTTGTTGTTTTCTATTTCTTTTTCACTTGGTTTTAGATTAGCAATTATTTTATATTTGGGTTTGTATTCGTCAGGGATTACTGGTAGGTTTTGAAGTTCTTTGGGGATATTACTTGCTTCTTTAAATATTTGTTTACATATTCTATCTTCTAATGAGTGGAAGGTTATAACACATACTCTACCACCTACTTTGATTAAATCTAAAGCATCTTTTAAAGCTTTTTCAAAGACATTTAACTCATCATTTACTTCAATTCTGATGGCTTGAAAAACTTTTCTAGCAGGATGGTTATTTCTTCTGTATTTTTCTGGAACGTTTTGTTTTATTATTTCAGCTAACTGTAAAGTTGTTTTAATGGGCTTTATTTTTCTTTCATTTACAATACCTTTGGCAATGCTTTGGGCATATTTTTCTTCACCATAGTTTTTGAATATATGAATTAGTTTATCTAAATCATAATTATTAACAACTTCATAAGCAGTTAGTTTTTGATTTTGATTCATCCGCATATCTAATTTAGCATCTTTGTGGAAACTAAAACCTCTTTCTGCTTCGTCTAGTTGAGGTGATGATACACCTAAGTCAAATAAGATACCATCAACCTTGTCTATTCTTTTATTTATTTCCTTTTTTAAATTAACAAAATTAGTGTTTATAATTTCGTAATTGTCACTTATGTTTTTTAACCTTTGATTTGCTTTTTGGATAGCTTCGCTGTCTTGATCAAAAGCGTATAGAAAACCAGTTGGAATTTGTTTTAAGATATTTGAGCTATGTCCACCATAACCTAATGTACAGTCAACAATTATGCTTGATTTATTTAAGTTTAAGTAGTCTATACTTTCAGTTAATAGAACACTTTCATGCATGATATTCCTCCTAGTTTAATTTTTGAGAAAATAAGTTGTCAGCCATTTCAGAGAAATTATCTTCGTTTTCAGTAAGTAATTTTTCCCATCTATCATTGCTCCAAATTTCTAGTCTATCACCAACACCAATTATGATTGTATCTTTTGATAGGTCGGCATATTTGATTAGTGGCTGGGAAATGTTGATTCTTCCTTGTTTGTCAAACTCTAAGTTAGTTGCGCCTGATAAGAAAAATCTCATAAAGTTTCTCGCTTCTTTAACATTAGGGAGTTCTTGGTAATTATTTATAATTTTTTCCCAAGTTTCTTTTTTATAGATGAATAAGCAACCATCTAGTCCTCTAGTTACGATGAAGTTATCACCTAACTCACTTCTTATTTTAGCTGGGATAGTTAAACGTCCTTTTTCATCAATTTTTTGATGGTATTCACCCATGAACATTACTATCACCCACTTTTCCCCACTTATTTTCACTTTATACCACTATTTTACTATTATAGGGTTTAAAAGTAAAGGAAAAATACATGATTTGTTTGTTTTTTAATGTCAATTTACAAGTTTTTGTGTGGAATTTTTATAATTTAAAAATCATAGGTTTATTTTCCTATGATTTATTCAATGGTATATGGATTTGACTGAGACCCATCTCCTCCGGTGATTTTAACATCAGCTGAAAGATAAAGTGTATAAAATGCACGATTCCCAACTGCATTATATGAATCATCAACTGGAGAATTTGATACAAAAATTCCATCATCATCTAGAAAGAATATGGCACCTATAAATGTACGAGGTGTTAGCATCCACCAATTAGTATTTTTTGCCATCCATGTACTACCTTTGCATGTACGATAACTGCTATTATTTAAACTAATTGATCCACACTTACTTTCATTACCGGTGGTTCTTAAGTATTCACTAACAGTTGGAAGGGCAATATATCCGCGCCAAGTTTTTGCACTTTCACTTCGAATTATGCTAGATAAGTCGCCAGACATGCTTATATCTCCTATATTCCAATCTTTAGCTACTATTTTATTTTTTATATCGGCAGGGAAACTATAATATAAACTGCTCAACCTTGAATTTAATGATGCTGGTCTTGTCCAATCATCTGAATCTTTTGAATCCCATTCGGTAATTCCTATACTTTGATAATTTATTATTTTTACTGTTCCATCACATTCTACAGAAAGAACTTGCCATAATTCGTTATTAAAGGTCACATAATTTTTCACGTTATAACCTTCAAAAAAATATCGACACTCATAAGAATCTCTTGTTAAGTGGGCATCTTCTATTAGTTTTTCTCCGGCTGGTTTTGCAGAACATACTTGATATAATTCGTCAATAGCTGATTGAACATTAGTCGCAGTCATTCCACTATCAGAACCATCATATTTTGTACTGATACTTGGAAAATAAGTGACGGCTAAAACTCCACCAATACTAAACATAAAAGCGCCTATAATAAAAGCAATAAAGTTCTTTTTTAGATAAAATTTATTATTCATATATAATCTCCTTTATTTACATTTTTTATATAATTCATCAATGGCACTTTTAACATTTGTTGAAGTAAGCCCACTTTTTGTATTATCATACGTAACATCATTACTATAAAATTCAGTCATTGCTTTTATACTAATATTTCCAAATAAAATTCCTCCTAGTAAAAAGCCAAATAAGTATCTTTTTGCAAACTCTTTAATTTTTTTCATCTTTTTATCTCTCCTATCCATATCAAAGATATCACAAAAAAAAAAAAAAAAACAAGTAATATTTTCAATAAATCACTTATTCTCTTTTGAATACGGTAAACTACAATTTTAAAAGCACTAAATATTATTCATTAGTGTTTCTTAATTTTTCGATTTCTTGAATAGTTAGACCAGTTACTCTAGAAATAACGTCTTCATCAATTTTTTCTTTAAGCATGTTTTTTGCTATTTCTAATTTGCTTTCTTCAATTCCAATACTTTTGCCTTCTTCGATTCCATCTTTTTTAGCTCCCTCAAGTTCATTATGCTTAACTAAAGCATCCATCTTCTCTTTCTGCCACTCATGAATAATAAACTCGTCTTTACTCATATTTATAACCGCCTCCATTAACTTTTGAACTTTATCTTCATCTAATACTTGCTTAGCTAGTTCATGTAACTCTGTATATGTCCTTGATGTAAGCATTGTATACCAAATAACTTCTTTACTTCTATCACCTTCATTGTAATATAAATTTCTATAAAGTTCAAGTGATTTAGTTAATGTATGCCTATTTGAATTATATATCTTATGACTCTTTAAACCATACAAAACTATATCATCTTCTAGTATATCTTCATAAGGGCTTTCATTCAAATTAAGCTGATATACATACTTATATTTTAAATTATTGATATCTTCTCCTGTTTCAATAACTCTTGTAGATATTATATCTCCATATGAAAAATTACGTTCAGATACATATTCAAATTTACTTTTATTCATCTCTATATCAATAAATATTTTATTATTAATTACAACTAGAATATCGACGGTTCTTTTATATTCATTTTTACTTGTAACAGGTATTTCACTATCTAAAAGATTTATACTATCATTGTCGTTTATATTGATAGGAATAATTACTTTTAAAAAGTCTTTTAAAATATCTAAATTTATTTTAAACACACTTTTAAAAGCTCTATCATAGCTTAAAGGAATCAAAGATAACTCTTGGTCTAACTTTTCTAAATGTTCTATTTTCATATAACTCCTTTCTTTGCCCTTCATATATAAACATACGACGTACAAATCTTATTTCCTTTTAATTTTTAGAAAAAGTTTAAATTTTGAATATAGTAAAAAGGTGCTGGCGAAAATCACCAACACCTTTTTATTTACTCTTTATCAATCATTTCATCAATAGCATCTATTGCACACTGTGCGTCTTCACAATCTAAGCCAGTTTTAGAATTATCATAAGATAAATCTACAGCTCTTAATTTAATAGTGACTGTATATGTACTACTTATAGAGTTAGTTCCGTCAGAAACAGAAGCAACAATATTTCCATGATAGTCAAATTCAACTTCTGCTGTTGTATCATTTACTGTAACTGGTGTGCCATCATCTTTGGTGTAGCTACAAGTGTATGTACTTCCGCATCCTTCTGGGAATGTTATAGTTACTGTTATCGGATATATGCCATCTTCTTTAAATGTAGGAGATGGTATGCTGGAAGTAGTAACTTTTTGAGTATTTGTAGCTGTTTTACCAGTAGCATTACTTACTCTAGTCATAACTGTATATTCTGTTCCTTGTTTTAATCCTGTAAACTGATATGTATTAGTTTCAGAGGTTACCCAACTATTACCACCATCTACCGAAAATTCATATTTAGTTATTCTACTTACTGAAGTTGCATTAGCAACAGCTGTAATACTGTTTGTTGTATTAGTAGTAGCTAGAGATACAGATAATGTATCTTCAGTAACAGTTACATTATAAGTCTCACTAGATGAATTTGTTCCATCAGAAACGGTTGCAACAATATTTCCAGATTTAACAAATTCAATATCAGCTACTTGTGTAGTGACAGTAACTGGTGTGCCATTATCCTTTTGATAAGAACATGTATAAATATCTCCACAGCCTTCTGGATAATAAATGGTGACTGTTTTTGGTACAATTCCTGTTTCACTAAAGGTTGGACTTGGAATAACTGAAGTAGTAACTGTTTTATTAGCAGTGGCAGATGCGCCACTATCATTAGTAGCTCTTACAGATACTTTGTATTCTGTTCCTTGAGTTAAGTTTGTAAAGGTATAAGTATTACTAGTTCCAGCGTTAGTCCAATTTTGACCATTATCTATAGAATATTCATATTTATTTACTGGACTTTCAGATGTTGCATTTGCAGTTACCGTAATACTATTTGTAGTATTTGTCGTTGATATTGTTAAGTTTATAGGTTTAGCTACTTCAACATGATAACTATTTGTAGTTGAATTTTTTCCATCAGAGACAGTAGCTACAATATCACCGTTATTTGTAAATTCAACGTCGGTTGTTTTTGTAATTACATTGACAGATACGCCATCATCTTTTTTATATGTACATGTATATCTATCACCACAGCCATCTGGATATGTGACTGTTACGGTTTTAGGGTTTGTTCCACTTTCTGAAAAGGTAGGACCCGGTATAGCTATAGGGTCAGCAGTGAAATAATAAGTAACATCATAATTATATTCTTTAGTTAAATTTGCACTATCTAGGACCATTTTGACATTTAAGTAGCAATTGTTTTCTTCACAGGCATTTTGAATGCTGTAATTTTTAATACTTACACTTTCTGGTAAATCAAAATTTTGTCCATCAATAACTACTATGTTATTATTTTTGTCGATTCTAAAACTTTTACCATTTATTTGACAATTTCCTAAATTTGTTGAGTTATTACAAGTAATATTATTTTCATCAGATGATAAAATACTACTTATATTTTTTGAAATAATACTAGCTTTTTCTTGAATAGCTGTTCTAGTACTAGCATCAGCAAATATATCTTTTACTTCAATTAATACTTCAAATAAGAAAACAGCAATTATCATTGTTAAAGCAAAAGAGACAATTAACTCAACAACTGTAAATCCTTTATTCTTCATATTGTTCACCCCATAGTGTTTTTGTACAAAGCCCAGCGTGCTTTAAAAGGCGCTACCTAGTATATTTATAGTATATCATATTTTTAGATGATATAACATTAAAAGTTTTGATGTTTTGTAAAACAAAACCTCATTTCTGTTTTGAAATAAGGTTTTATTCTAACATTTTTTTAATGGCATCTAGTGCACACTGAGCATCAGTACAATCTAAACCAGTATTTTTATTATCATAAGATAATTCAGATGCTTTTAATTTAATGGTTACGGTATATGAACTATTTACGGTATTAGTTCCGTCAGTAGCAGTAGCGGCTACACTTCCATGATTATCAAATTCAACATCGACTGTTTTGGTTGTGACATTTACACTTTCACCGTTATCTTTTTGATATGAACATGTTAGGGTATCACCACAACCGTCTGGGAATGTAATTGTTACGGTTTTTGGATATACTCCATCTTCTGTGAAGGTTGGCTTTTCTAAAGTTGAGGTTGAGGTTCCACCCGTACTTAGTGTATATGGATTATTTTGACTGCCATCTCCACCTGTAATTTGTACATTTGTGTTTAGATATAAGACTGGGCGGACGGCGTTGGAGTAGCCCACGTTGTAGTAATTGAAGACAAAGCCAGGACTGCCCAAAACGGCCGCATCGAACATATTACTGGCATCAGGAGCCTGTAACCATTCAGATACTCTACTATATAACCAATCACTGTTTATACAACTAGGACTATAATTATAAAGTGCTGTTGATAGGCAATTACTTCCTGCCGCATATCCATAGTCACTTGGATACATTAAGCCTATATTTTGTGTTGTGCTTGTTGGATTGCCACTATGTACTGTACTACTTCTTTCAGCATTGTAATAACCACTTGCTGTTAACGTTTGGTATTTGCTTGAAGTCGGACCACCTAAATAATACGTTTCTGCTGATATCATTCCTTTATATGGTTCATTTATACTATTATAATATGTCCCATTTAAATACGTTTTTAATGAAGCATTATCCCAATTATTTGAGCTGTATGAATCCCATTGCATGCTTCCTATACTTTCATTCCTTATTATTTTTATTTTACCATCTATTACTCCTATTATTCGCCATAACTCATTATTAAAACTAACATAGTTATTTGGGTTTGTCCCATAATACCTGATATCTCCATGTTCATCTTCATATAGTTCATCACCAGCGTCTGCGACTTTATCTGTTAAATCTATTGAGGCTGATGAAGTCATTGTTTTACCACTAGCTGATGTTACTCTAACTTGGATATCATAGCTTGTTCCGGCAGTTAGTCCGGTGAATCTATAAGTATTATTTGTTCCACCATCAATCCAAGTTTTACCACCATCGTTAGAAAATTCATATTTACTTATTCCACTTGTAGCTTCAGCATTAGCGACGACGGTTATACTACTTGTTGTAGAGGTTGTTGAGACACTTAATGTAATGATATCTTCAGTAGCTTTAGCGGTTAAGGTTATATTACCAGTTAAAGTATAGTTATCTCCTGGATTACCAATTTGATTTTCTTCAAGGTACCAACCACCGGCAACATAACCAGAAGCTGGGGTAATTGATGGTAAAGAGATATCGCATGATGTTTCATTGTTAAATATTGTACAATTGTCTTCGGTTTTACCAATTTCATTTACACCATCACTTGATTGGTATAAAGCTTTTAAATCTTTTTTATAAATGGCATATAGGGTGGTACTAGCAGCATCCATTGTATATGATGTTAAGGCTTCTTTAGCATTTTTATTAGTATTCCAACCAACAAAGGTCCATCCATCTTTATAGGCTTTATTAGATAGGTCAACATTACTTCCAGATATTAAATACTCTCCTTCACTATCAACTCTAGTTCCACCATTTGTTTGATAGTCAAATGTAAGTAAATATGTAGATGGTTGTTCTGGGTCTTTATTATCTTGAACAAAGTCAAAGTCTACGTCGACTTCTCCTGATGTTTCTCCACCTTCGTAGTTTGGATTATATTCTATTTTAACATGAACTACTTTACTTTCATTTTGTTTTAATATTTCACCTTTTTTATAGCCAGTAAATGTTATGATTACGGCATCTGTATTGGCATTTTGAGCGTTTGTTATAATATTATCTAATTTGGCATCTAGTGTTCCATTATTGGTTATAGTGACATCATATTCCATGGCATCGCCTTTGGAATATAAATTAGCTTCAAAGGAAGCGCTTAATTCATCCCAATCTGGGGCTTTGGCATTTTCGGCGTCACCTGTTGGTGTTCCACTTGTTACATCAGTTATTTTTATATCCCAGTTAGAGGTGATTTCAGAGGTTCCTTTTATTTCTAAGTTAGTTGAATAAGTTGCATACCCTACAACCATGCATAGTAATACTGCAACTAAACTTATTATAACTATATTTCTTCTTTTTTTAGATCTATGCATTTCTCTCACCCTTCTTTATTTTAAAGTATACTTATATTAATATAATAACATATTCTTGCGTATTTTACCATTATTTTAATTATATATTATAGGAATTTCTTGCGTAAGGTATTTGTAAGACTTGGTGTTTTGGGGCTTTTCCCTTATTTTTACAAGAAAAAAACAGCTATTAAGCTGAATGTTATATTTACATATTTTTTCTTTTTTTCATAGTTTTTAGTTCTTTTTTAGAACTAATTAAAGCTTTTATGCTGATGGTTTCTAAAATTATAGCACCTAAAAGAATACTTTCATTTTGAATTAGCACTCCTTTACCTAGGGTAATGAGTCCAGAATATATTAATAATTTCTCACCAGCTATTTTGGCTTTTTGTTTGGTTATTTCAGGTATATTATCCATAGTCACCCTTATTTTTTTATTTTTTTGTTAATTTTTTAGTATCTACTATATCATTAGAGATTAAAGCACCGCCTAAGGTAACAGCGGTTCCAATAGCCATACAGACACTATTTTGGGCAAGAGCTCCAACGGTTAAGGTTGTAAGACCTGGTAATAATGTGATACCGTTACTATAAACTTTTTCTTTTTCATATTTAATTCTTTCATTTAAGAATTGTAGTTCAGTTAGTTTATATTTATTCATGATGAACACCTCCTTTTTTGGCGTATATTATGTTATATGTTTTTCCATCGGAAATAATTAATTCTTTATCAATATAATACTGTTTTTCTTTTAAAAATTGTTTTAAATCTTCAATATTGGTATGACTTGATAAAATTAAATCATTTTTAATATCAAAGTTTAGTATTTTTTGAATGTTTTTAGTACCCATACCACTGATGACAACTATTTCATCATTTAAGTTAATATTGTTTAAGCCATCATTAGTGATTGCTTTAATACTTGCGTTAAATTTTTCTGCATTATTAATAGCAGTTTCAGTACAGTGTTTTGATTTATCAATGGCTAGGCAATTACAGTTTTTATATTTGTTTAAATAGATGTCTAAAAAGGCGTGGTCTGCACCAACGTCTACTACATTACTATTTTCTGGAATTAAATCACAGATGGCTTTTAGTCTTTTTGATAATTTCAAGCTAATCACCTAAGTAATCTTTTAGTTTTCTACTTCTAGATGGGTGACGTAATTTTCTTAGGGCTTTAGCTTCAATTTGTCTGATGCGCTCTCTAGTTACTCCAAATAGTTGTCCAACTTCTTCTAGAGTTCTAGGGCGTCCATCTTCTAGACCAAATCTTAATCTGATGACTTTTTCTTCTCTTTCAGTTAGAGTTAATAAAACTTCAGATATTTCATCTTTTAATAATTCATTTACGGCATAGTCTTCTGGGCTCATATTGGTTTCATCTGGGATGAAGTCACCTAAATGTGAATCGTCTTCTTCACCAATTGGGATTTCTAAGCTAACTGGTTCTTGAGATATTTTATATATATCTCTGATTTTTTCAACACTAGTACCCATTTTTTTAGATAGTTCTTCTTCGGTTGGTTCTCTATTTAATTCTAGGGTTAGTTGTCTTTCAACTCTAGCTAATTTATTAATGGTTTCAACCATATGAACAGGGACTCTGATGGTTCTTGCTTGGTCGGCGATGGCTCTTGTGATAGCTTGTCTAATCCACCAAGTGGCATAGGTTGAAAATTTGTATCCTTTTGTAACATCAAATTTTTCAACGGCTTTCATTAGACCAATGTTTCCTTCTTGAATTAAGTCTAGGAAAAGCATTCCTCTACCAACATATCTTTTAGCAATACTAACTACTAGACGTAGGTTGGCTTCGGCTAATGTTGCTTTAGCCTCCTCATCACCTTGAGCAATTCTATCAGCTAATTCTAATTCTTCTTCAGTGGTTAATAGTTTGATTTGACCGATTTCTTTTAAGTACATTCTAACTGGGTCATTGATGGTTAAGTCTTTTGTCAAAAGTTCACTACTAATGCCATTTGGATTTTCATCGTCTTCTTCATTTTCTGATACAACTTGAATATTGTTTTCATTTAAAGTGTTGTATAGGTCATCTAATGAATCTGCATCCAATTCTAGATTTTTTAGTTTTTCGGCTAATTCTTCATAGGTGATACTTCCTTTTTTCTTTCCTAGTTCAATTAATTCTTTTTTTCTTTCTTCAAAAGTTTTAATTTCTCCGAACATTATTACACTCCTTTTTTTAACCCAACAATTTCCTCAGCTATTTTAGCCTTATCTAAAGGATCTGTCAAGTTTTTCATTTTATTTGTAAGTCTTTTGATTTCTTCTTTGACGTTATAATCTCTAATTACATTAATATAGTCCTCTATTTCTTCTAATGAGTAAGTTTCTTTGGTATTTTGTTTATTTATTTTACTGATTGTTTCCATAAGGTCTTTATCACATTCAATGTAATCAATAAAGTCAGCTTCATTTATAAAACCAAAGTTTTTATAGAAGCTACTTATTTCTCTGGCAAGCTGTCTATATTCTCTATTTGGAATATAAGTGACTTTTTTATTATACATCGTGATTACTTCTGGACTTTTAAGCATATAATATATTAAAGCACTTTCAGCTTTTTCATATTTATCGGTTTTTATTTCTATTTGAGTTTTAGGTTTTGGTTTTGGTTTTGATTTTACTTCTAGGTGTTTTCTAATTATGTCTTCATCAATATTCATCTCAGTGACAATTTTTTTGATAGTTAAATCTTTTAATATGTCATCATCTATTTTGTTTAATTCTGTAATAACTTCACTGATATATTTAGCTTCGCCTTCACTACTAGTTAGGTCTTTACCATTTTTTAAATATGATAGTTTAAAGTCCATGACGCTTACTGGATTATCTATTTTTCTTTGGAAAGCATCTTTGCCATATTTTTGAATGTACTCATCAGGGTCTAAATTATCTTCTAGTCTAATGATTTTTGGGGTTACACCGATTTTTAATAGTTCATTTGAACATGACATAGTGGCTTTGGCTCCAGCTTCATCACCATCAAAGCAAAGAATAATATCTTTGGCCATTCTTTTAATTAGATGAGCCTGAGTTTCAGTTACGGCTGTTCCCATCATGGCAATGACGTTTTTTATACCTACAGTGTAGGCTCTTATGACATCCATAAATCCTTCCATGATGATGATTTGATTTTTCTTTCTAGCAATGTCTTTTGCGCGATGGTAGTTATATAATAATTCACCTTTTTTAAATATTTCAGTTTCTCTTGTATTAAAATATTTAGAGATATCTTGTTTATTATATATTCTACCACTATAGGCGACTGGGTTACCATTTAAGTCATATAGTGGAAACATTATTCTATCATAGAATAGATCATAATAACCATAGTCATTTTTACCAACTAAGCCACTTTTTAAAACTTCATCTGGTTTAAATTTTTTTATTAAGATTTTTGATAGGACATCATGTTTTAGTGATAGACCTATTTGAAATTCTTTGATGGTTTCTTCATCAATGTTCCTGTTTTTTAGATATTCTTTTGCTTCTTTACCACCTACAGTATTTAGGTTGTTAATATAGAATTTTAAACTCAAATCATATATTTGATGAAGTTCAGTATGGTTTTGTTTTTTTGTGACTTTACCGATGTTTACAGATATGCCACCCATATCAGCTACTTTTTTTACAGCTTCTAGAAAAGAAACGTTTTCATAGTCCATGATAAATTTAAAAACGGTTCCGGTGGCACCACACGAGAAACATTTGTAAATTTGTCTAGATGGGCTGACGCTCATAGATGGGTTGTTATCATCGTGAAAGGGACAAACACCAAAGTAGTTCTTACCTTTTGGAGTAAGAGGAATGTATGAGGAGATAACATCAACAATATTGACGCTGTTTCTTATTTCGTTTATTTTTTCTTGACTTAATGTGTTCATGATTTTATCCCCCTATATATTAATATACGATTTTTTTTGGCAATTTCCTTTTTTTTGACGAAAAAAAATACAAAAAAGTATAATTTCTTATTTTTTTACATATATTATGGTTAAAAGAAGGCGGTTTTATGAGTTTAAAAAGGATTAAAGTTATTAGTGTGTTTGGTATGTTTGCTTTGTGCTTTTTAACCCATTTTCTCTATAACTGGCTACCTAATAGTTTATTTAGTATATTTTTCCCAGTTAATGAAAGTATATGGGAACATATGAAGATGATGTGCAGCAGTATTTTGATTTTTAGTGTTATAGAGTATTTTCTTTATAAGAAATATAGAATTAGTCATAATAATTTTGCTTTAAGTGTTTTTTTAGAGGTTAGTTTGTCCATTATTATATTTTTGATTATATATTTACCCATATATCATTTTACAGGTTCAGTATTTATTTTAAATTTGATAGTTTTATTTATTAGTATTTATTTTGTAAATATTATAAGTTTTTATATTTTAAAGTTAAGACCTTTACATAAAGAAGTAATTAGTATAATAGGCATTATTTTGGTTTATATTTTGTTTGGAATACTAACTTATTTTCCACCAGAGAATTATTTATTTTTAGATAAGGTAGAAAATAAATACGGAATTAATATTTATGAACTTTGAGTAAAAATACTAGATACTTTTCTACTATAGTTTAACTGTTCAGCTGCTATTAAGTAGGCTTCTTCTTTAGAACATAATGTATATATGATATCACCTGGAAGATAAACTTTATATTTTTCATCTTTTATTAAACCTATTTTGTTTTTTGTTATTATCTCTTCAATATAAGGTGATTTTTCATCCCCTATTTCAACGGCAATGGTGTTTAATTTTAATGATTTGTAAGGGGCAATTTTAAATAAATGAAATTTATAGGAGGGTTTTATTTTTCTTTTTTTAGATTCTATTTCTAATAATTCAATTGGGATTGTTGCGTATTGTGATTTGGTCATATTTTCTTCCTCCGTTTTCTGTTTACCTATTATATACAGGTTACTAGTTTTGTCAATTGGTTTCACGTGAATTTCCAAAAAATGTCAGAATTTATTTTTTTAATTTTAATTTTTAGTTAAAAATAGAATAACCAAGTGAAAATTCACTTGGTTTTATTCGATTGTGTATTATCGGAGAACTCCGATAATACACATTATCGTAGATTTTTAGTTATCGGAGAAAATGAAAGAAATCCTTATGATTAAAGGGTTTCTTTTTGACTTTTCTCCGATAACAATTACAAGTTCAATAGTTGGCTAAGTAAATCTTTATCATCATTCCAATCAGGCAAATTATTATCCATCTTAGGATTTGCTTTTTCAATGGCTTCAAATTTTGACTTTTCTATTACTTTCGCATATTCCATCGTTGTATTAACTGATGTGTGTCCAAGTAATTCCTGAATATATATTATATTAACTCCTTTATCGAGTAAATGGACAGCTCTTGTATGTCTAAATGTATGTGGTGATATTTGTTTGTCTAATGAATTTGTTACTTTTACAATATCTCTTAAAAATCTTTCGTTCATTTTGTTGCCATTAATATTAAATAAATAGCCACTTTTTATATGATTTTCTTTAATATAATTAATTAATAATTTTTTTGTTTGTTCCATCATAGATACTATTCTTTGTTTATTACCTTTTCCAGTTAATATTATATATTTTTCTTCTAAATGTATATTTTCTACTTTAAGATTAATAATTTCACTTGCTCTAGCGGCTGTATCATATAAAAGTGTGAGTAAGGTTAAGTTCCTTCTACCTTTATTTGTTGTTGTATCTATACTATTAAATAATTTTTGTAATTCATCTTCTGTAAGATAACTCATTACTTTCTTAGTTTCTTTTTTTGCTTTAATACTCAATATTTTTCTGATGTTATCAATATTATCTATTTCATCTATCATACAGTACTGATAAAATGATTTTATACAGGCTAGTCTTTGGTTTCGTGTTCTAGTACTATTTTTTTTGTCATTTTCTAAATAGTTTAAAAATTCTGTTATTATTTCTCTAGTTATATTTTCAAATGTGATATTTTGTAACTTAAAATTTTTAATGTTTACTAAATAATCTATAAGTGTTTGAAATATTTTTTTATAGGAACGAACAGTATGTAATGACATATTTCTTTCAACAATTAAATAATCTTTTAAAAACTTTGATAAATAATATGAGAAATCTTTATTCACTATTTTCACCTATACTTGGTATTAGATAACCTAGTTCTTCCTCTGATATTTTATTAACTGTCCCTAATATATCTTTATTAATATGAAAATAATAAGCAAGAGAAGATAAGCTTGTATGCCCAAGCTGAGTTTTTAGTATAGGTAATATTTGATTTACATTTCTATTTTGTTTAATAGCTTTATCAATATTATGAACTACAAACGTGTGTCTTAAATCATGTAATCTTGGTCCTTTATCAGTTATTTTAATATTAGAGAATTTTAATACTTTTTTAAAATATTTTGTAGCTGAATCACCATGCATTTTAAAAATATATTCACTATTAGATTTATTATAGAAAAATTTAGTTACAAATTTATTGATTTCTTCATTTAATTTATCAGAAATAGCTACATATTTTTCTTCATTATTTTTTGTATTAGTAAGTTTAAATACAGATAATTCATAATTATAATCTTCAAGCTTAATATTTAAAATTTCTCCAATACGCATGCCAGTTTGATAAAGTATTTTAATAACTAAAGGATAAACCATTTGCTTATAGTAACTATAATGATAATCTTTTAGTGGTTCGTTTAAGTTAGAATAAATTAGTTTTATCTCTTTATAAGAAAATACATAAGGAATAAAATTATTATGGTTTTGTGGATATATTTTGTTTGGTATTTGATAACAATCTATATCTTTTTGATATTTTAAAAAATTACAAAATTCTCTAAATACTCCCATATTTCTGGCTATTGTATTAGAAGATAAATTAGGATTTAACCTCGCATAATCTTCGGTAACTTCTTTAGTTATTTTAGTAATATTATTTTTTATTAGATAAGTTTTTATTTCATTAATAATTATTTCATCTGTTTTATATTTATATCCTAAAAAATGTTTGAATTGAATAAATTCATCAAATATGGTATTATATTCTCGCATTATTCATCTACCTCCAAACATACTTTTTTAAGATTTTTAAGGTCAATCTTTAAATATGTATTAGAGGTGGTGTCAGTAGATGTATGACCTAAGACTGATGAAATAATGTGAATAGGAATATCATTATCTAATAGATTGGTTGCGAGGGAATGTCTTAGATTATGAATTCCTTTTTTTGTATCTTTTTGCTTAAAATCACACTTATCAAAATATTTATTAAAATCAGTAAATTGTTCCATTTTTTCAAACGGATAATGCATTTTGATGAACAAGTATTCATTATTACATTTAGGCCTAGCTTTATTAATATAATCAATAATGGCCCACCAAACCTCTTTAGATAAAGGGAGTATATTTAAGTTATTAGTTTTAGGCTGTATAATATTTATTTTTTTATTTTTCCAATCAATATCTTTTAGTTTAATATTTAAAATATCACTTAGTCTAAGTCCCAGTCTTGCGGCAAGTAAGATGATGGCATAATTTCTGATATCAACCTTTTTTAATTTCGGAATGCTTTCAAGCAACTTTTCCATATTTTCTTGTTTTAAATAAGTTGGTAGTTTTCTTTTCTTTCTTCGATTAATTCTTGGAACATAAACAGATAAATCTTCAAGTAGAATATTTTCTATAAATAAATATTTTAAAAAGTCACCTAGAACATAGAAGTTTCTTCTTTTGGAAATATTACCTTTTTCTACCACTTTATTTATAAAATTTGTAATATCTAATTTAGATAATTGTTTTAAATCATTTATTTTATTTTGATAAAAATAAGATAGCAAATGAACTAAATAATCTCCTTTGATTTTAATACTGTTATCGCTATTTTGTCTTACATTTTTTAAATAATTTAAATAACCATCTAAAATTATATTCCAATTACTAGGATAATTAGAATATAATGCTTTAGGCAAGCTTCTTTTAAGTATATGTATTTTATAACTATCAAAATTATCTAGTATTCTTTTTGATCTCATTAATTGTTGATGTCTAGACTTAGATTTATTAGTAAATTTACTAACATCAAAATGATAATAATCAAACAAAAATTTAGAGTATTCTTTTTCATCATATACAAAATGAATTTCATTTTTCCATTTAATGAATTTATTCCATATCACTAAATATCCATCCATCGTTTTAATAGAATATCCAATTTCTAATGCCTCCTTCCTAATATTTTTAATATAAATTTTAAAATCTTGTGTATTCATATACACACTCCTTCCTTACTGACACTTTGCCAGCGGAAACTATTATAATTGTTATCGGAGAAAAGTCAAAAAGAAACCCTTTAATCATAAGGATTTCTTTCATTTTCTCCGATAACTAAAAATCTACGATAATGTATATGGATTAGACTCTGTTCCATCTCCTGATATTTTAATGCTTGGTTTTAAATAAATAACTGGCCTTACATTACTCGTAAAATAGACTATGCCAGTAGTTACTGAGCCACTTGAACTGGCAGCCGTGAAAGCACTATCACTACTAGCATATGTTAATAGCCACCATTCATAACCTTTATATAACCAATTTGTACTAGCGCATTTTTCTTCAGTGTTACTATTATACATTAACCCTTCTGTTTCGCATTCTGTTTTATTACTATTTGTTCTTAAATATTCTGTTTTAGTTGCGAGAGCTATATTACCTTGCCATTTGGTATGGTTTTCATCTTCTATATCTCCTTGTAAATAAGAACCTCCCCATCCAACTTCTCCTATACTAAAATCATGTGTTTGGATTTGATTTCTTGCAGTTTCATTTAGACTGTTATAATATGTTTCATTTAGATATGTATTTAGTGTGGCGCCATCCCATTTATTAGTATATGGTCTATCACTATTCCATTCTAAAGTGTCTATACTTTCATCTTTAATTATTTTTATTGTTCCATCGCATTCTACTGATATTATTCGCCATCCGGCTTTTTCATTGTTAAAAGTTATATAGTTATTTGGGTTTGCTCCTTTATATGTATATTTTCCGTCTTCATATTCATCTTCGTATAAGCCATCTCCCGAGGTTACTATATCCACTTCATCTAATACCCAATCTCCACCGGTTTTTGGTGGAAAACAAACATTATAAAGCTCATCAATTGCCCCTTGGACATTGGTTGCTGTCATTCCAGTTGCAGAATTATCATATGTTGTTTGATTAGATGGAAAGTATGTCTACGCATATACCATTACTAAACTTCCTGAAATTAATCCTAATGTAAATCCTATTAAATATTTCTTAGAAAATAGTTTTATTTTTTCTTTCATTTGTTTACTCCCTTCTATTATGTTTATTATAGATTAGTAAATATGTCTAGTTTTGTCTATTATTGTCTATAATAATTATAAACTATTTATAGGGGTAACGCAAGTATCTTATTTATATTACTCTGTTTAAAAATGTATATAAAAAAACGACGGTTTTTATTCCCGTCATTTTATGTTTAATTTAACATTTTCTTTAGTTCATCTAAGGCACATTGTGCATCTTCACAAGGAAGCTGAGTTTGAGTATTTTCATATGATAAGTCAGATGCTGTAAGTTTAATCTTTACATTATATGTGCTACTAACAGTAGTTACTCCATCTGAAATATATACAACTAATGAGCCATGATTATCAAATGATACATCGGCAGTTGTGCCAGTTACTGTTACAGGTTCTGCATCATCTTTTACATAACTACATGTATAAGTGCTTCCGCATCCTTCTGGTAAAGCGGCATGAACTGTTTTTGGATATACTCCTTCTTCAGTGAATGTAGCTGTTGGTATAGTAGCAGTTTTTGCAGTACCATTAGCTGTTTGTTGTAATCCACTTGCAGATGTTACTCTAACCATTAAATTATAATCTGTTTCTTGAGTTAATCCTTCGAATGTATGAGTATTTTCTGTTCCTCCATCAACCCAGTGTGATCCATCATCTATAGAGTATTCATATTTACTTATTCCACTTGTAGCAGTAGCATTAGCTACTACAGTTATACTATTTGTAGTAACAGTACTTGAAAGTGTTACTGACATTTGATCAACAACTGCATTGGCTGTTAAAGTAACATTATCAGTTATTGTATATTTAGTTCCTTCAGTGCCTATTTTAGATTGTCCATTATACCATCCATCAGCAACATATGTAGGTGATGCCGTAATACTTGGTAAGGTTATTTCACATGATGTTTCGTGATTATAAATAGTACAGTTTCCATTATTTTGACCTATGCTTTGAACATTACTTCCCATGACATAAGTTGCGGTTAAAGCTTTAGAGAATATAGCGTATACGGTAATGTCATTGCTTGGCATTTCATAGCTTTTCATACCGGTTTTAGCATCTTTATCGGTATTCCATCCGACAAATGTCCAACCATCTCTAACAGCGGTTTTAGATAAATCAATATTTGCTCCCATGGCAGTTTCTTGAGTTTGGTCTTCAGTTGAGCCGCCATTGGTTTTACTATCATATGTAACTAAGTAGTTATCACCAACTACTGGTTCATCACCGGTTGCTTGTCCATAATCAATATCGACATCGACATCGACTGTTTCTTCAACACTAGGGCCGTTATAGTTTTCATCAAAGGCAACAGTTATATATAGATGTTTTTCTTCGCCTTTTTTAATTACTTGTCCTTCTCTAACACCACTAGAGGTTACTTTGATGACATCTGACTGGGTTGCGGTATAGTTTAACAACTTGATAGTGGCATCTAAGGTTCCTTGGTTTTCAATTTTTATATCATAAGTGATACTATCACCTGGACTTGTTAGTCCAGCTCTAAAGTTAGCTGTAGTATCGGTATGTCTTGGGGTATCTAAATCTTGGGCATTACCTGCGATACTACCACTAGTTATATCGGTAATTTTGACATCAAAACTACTTGTGATGTTTGATGTTCCTGATATGTTTAAGTTAGTTGAAAAAGCGGCATAGCCGACGGCCATACATACTAATACAGCAACTAAACTTATAATCATAATATTTCTTTGTTTTCTGTTTTTGCGCATTTACTCCTCACCCTTCTTTAATTATAATTATTCTCTCTAGCGTTTTTTGTCTAGTCTTGTCTATGATAATTATAAACCATTTAACTTGGTAATGCAAGTGCGGGAAGATTAATTATGTAAATAAAATGAAAGTTATATTTGAAACGAATAAATAAGGCTTTGGGGCTAGAGAGAATTTTATTTTTGTTTTTTTAGATATAATTTTGACTATGTTTTATAAGGGTAATATAAGTATCTTATTTATATTTACCATATTAGATACAATTTTGGTAGGAGTGGTGAGCGTATGGTAAATGTAAATATTGAAAAATTACTGAAAAAAGAAAAAAAGAGTAAATACTGGCTATGTCAAAAGATGAATATAACTTCTAGAAATTTGAATAGAATCATTAGAGGTGAGACAACTTCGATATCGTTTAAGTATATTGAGGAATTTTGTTTATATTTAAACTGTACACCTGGTGAACTTTTTACGATAGAAACCCCTAGCTTAGTTAGCTAGAGGTTTTTATTTGGTCTATGACTTTTAGAAAGTCTTCTTTAGTAATCGTTTTAAATATTTCTTTTTTTAAGTTTGCGGTATTTGGAATACCTTTTAGGTAATAACATGTATTAGTGCGCATTTCTAAGAGTGCGGTTTTTTCTGGCTTGATTTTTAAAAGATAATTAAAGTGTTTTTTAATCATGTTTATTTTATCTTGGATAGTTGGTGGTTTTAATAATTCATTTGTTTTTAAATAGTGAATGGTGTTTTGGATAATCCAAGGGTTACCTAAAGCACTTCTTCCTATCATAACAGCATCGCAACCTGTAATATCTAACATTTTTTTTGCATCTTCTGGAGTTTTAATATCACCATTTCCAATTACAGGAATACTTACACTTTGCTTTACTTCTTTAATGATGTTCCAATCAGCAGTGCCAGAGTATCCTTGTGCTCTTGTTCTAGCATGAATAGTAATAGCTTTAGCACCAGCTTTTTCACATATTTGAGCAATTTCTTTGGCATTTATACTGTGACTATCCCAACCACTTCTAATTTTAACGGTGACTGGAGTTTTAACAGCATTTACTGTTGCTTTGACAATTTCATAGACTTTATTTGAATCTTTTAAAAGGCCACTGCCGGCATTAGCAGATACGGCAACTTTAGGAACTGGACATCCCATGTTGATATCAATTAAAGCTTTTGGATATTTTTTAGTTATTATTTGGGCTGCCTTAGCTATACTATCTTGATTAGAACCAAATAGTTGAATACTAACAGGCATAGATAAATTTTCAAAACCATTTAACATATCAAAGGTTTTTTTGTTATCTCTAACAATGGCTTCGGCACTTATAAGTTCAGTAATGGCCCAGCCACAACCCATTTCTTCAACGATTTTCATATAGGCGGGATTAGATATACCGGCCATGGGTGCGAGGACGACTCTATTTTTTATTTCAATGTTGCCTATTTTCCACATAAATATTTTCCTTTCTGATAATTAATATATCATGATAAGATGGTAATTTTGATATTAAAAGCAAGAATCTTCGGTTATAAGACAGTTTTCAGGTTCGGTTTCCTTGGTAGTAATGGTTTTGTCTTCCGGTTCTTTAGTAGCACACAAAGATGTGTTTTCACTATAAATTGCCATAGATACTTGACCGGTTTTATTAATACAGATATTACCACTATCTGGATTTTCACCAGTATAATCTAACATTCTTTCACTTGATGTTTCCCATTCATTACTAGTGTTATTGAAGTATTTGTTGGTCTCTTTTTTATCATTAAAAGTAACTAGAAGTGGTAAATCTACGCTTTTAGTTATAGAAGATGATGCATAATAATTTTGAGCAGCTCTACTTATGGCCATGGCATTATCTTTAAAAGCATTTTCTCTAGAATCTTGTAAGACATTAATAACAGTTGGTACAGTGATAGTTGCGATAATGGCTAATATGGCAATGACGGCTAACAGTTCAACTAAGGTAAAACCTTTATTTTTTAATCGCATCTTCCTTCATCTCCTACTTCCATATATTCAAAATTATATTTTTTATAATCACTAGTTACTTTAATATAATCATTCATCATCTCGCAGGTGTTTTTTTCGTTTATGCTGGAATCAGTGATATATCCTTCATCTAATAACATTTGAATTTCAAGATTACCGCTATCACCATATTCTTTATCGTTTTCCGCATTTTCTAAGGCTTTAGGATAAGAATCCATATTATCATTAACATAATTTCTTGCGGCAGTTATGGCGGCATAACGATACGACTCGTCTATTTCTGCTTGTGATGTGTTTAAAGCATTTAAAATTGATGGTAAAGCTATCAAGGCAATAATTGCGAGTAAAATAATGGTCCCTAATAATTCAATTAATGTAAATCCTTTATTTTTCATATTCTCACCTACTGTATTAATTATAACATGGATGATATTATTTTGAAAGAAAAAAGATTAGTTTACCTGGTGGAAATCTAATCTTAATTTATCAGCAATTGTAACCATAAATTCTGAATTTGTTGGTTTGGCTTTATCAATATCAACACTATAACCAAATATTTCTTCCATGAAGTCTAAGTTTCCTCTATTCCAACTTACTTCAATGGCATGTCTTATGGCTCTTTCAACTCTAGAGGTTGTGGTGTTAAATTTTTTAGCTAGCTCTGGGTATAGCTCTTTAGTGATACCACCAATTACTGATGGATTTTCAAAGATGATGTTTACGGCTTCTCTTATATATTGATAACCTTTAATATGTGAAGGTATACCTAATTCATGAAGCATTTTGGTAATTGAAACTTGAAGGTTGCTAGTATAAAAGTCAATATTTTTATTACCTTTATCCTTTTTAGTAATATCATAGATTCTCTTTTCTAGGTCAGTTAAGTCAAAAGGTTTTAAGATATAATAGCTTACGCCAAATTCAGAGACTTCTCTAATTACTTCGGCGGCATTATAACTAGTGGCGACAATGACTTTTTTATTTATGCCACGTTTTTTCATTTCGCTTAAGACATATATGCCATCTTTGTTTGGCATTATTAAATCTAAGATAATTAAATCAATTTTATCACTATTTTTAGTGATTTCGTTAATTCCTTCTTCGCCATCATGAGCTTCATAGGTGATGTTTATTTTATCATTTTCTTTAAAATATTCTTTAACCATTTCTATTAGGTTTATATTATCATCAATCATTAAAATATTTATTCTTTCCATTTTCATTCCCCTTTACTATATTCAAATTATACAAAAGATTGACACTATTTTCTAGAGTAAAAAATAGCTAGTTTTGTCGAATGATTTTTTCAAAAAAATAGAAGCTACTTTTCAGCAACTTCTATAATTTTTATTAAACTACTTGGTTTAGTGGCGGCTTTTCCAATTAGAAAACCATCGACATTTGGAATTTCATTTAAAGTTTCAATGTTATTATCTGACACACTACCGCCGTATAATACTTTTATATTATAATTAAATAAACTTTTAATATAACTTACAATATCTTCAATTTCACTATTGGTAGGTGTTTTCCCACTACCAATGGCCCACACTGGCTCATAAGAAATTATTACTTCTTCGTTTATATTTTTTAAGGCATTATTTATTTGATTTTTTAGAATATCTTTAGTTTGACTTTGATTATAAGCTTCTAAGTTTTCACCAACACACAAAACAACTTTTAAATGGTTATCTAAGGCTTGTTTTATTTTAAGATTAATTAGTTCATCATCTTCAGCCATATTTTGTCTAACTTCACTATGACCTAACAAAACATACTTTACACCTATGTTTTTTAGAGCATGAATCGAAACTTCACTAGTGTATGGTCCTGGATTATGAGCAGAAGCATTTTGGACACCACAAATAAAATTATTTTGAATGAATTTTTCTAAATAGATTACGGAAGGAAAAACTATGAATTTGTTTTTTACTTCTTTTAATTTATTTATATAATCATTCACTTCTTCTTTAGTACATTGATACATTTTTAAATTGGCTAAAACAAGTTTACTCATGAGAACACCTTCTTAAAGAAATTGGTGATTTTTTCTTTATAACCTGGTTTACGATTATTAATGGCTAATTTGTAGACATCTAGAACTTTTTCAGCAAAGTATTTAGATGAATGCAATTCTGCACTATTTCTAGCACCATTTTGGAGGTTAGTTAACAATTTTTTGTCATCCATTATTTTATTAATAACTTCTTTACATAAGGTTTCATCTTTAAATAAGAAACCGTTTAAATCATCAACAACTGTATCTCTGAAACTTTCATCGTCAATGCATAGTGCAGGAAGTGATGCGGCCATGGCTTCGATAATAGTTAATCCTTGGGTTTCACTTTGAGAAGCTGAGATGAAAAATGTTCCAAGTTGATAGTAAATTGGAATGTCATCCCAAGGAACTTTACCAGTGAATATTATATTCTTGTCACACCCTTTTTCTTTAGACATTTTTTCATAGGCTTCTTTATCTGGTCCATCACCAATAATTAATAGTTTGAAGTTTGGCCTATTTTTAATCAAGTCCTCAGTTATGTTTATTAAAAATGGGATGTTTTTTTCTTCGGCAATTCTTCCGACAAAGACAGCGACACAATCTTTTCTAGAGATATTATATTGTTTTTTTAATTTGGATATTTTTTTAGGATCAATTTTTTCTTTATAAAATCTTTCAACTTCAATTCCAGTTGGAATGATATGAATATTGCGCTCGACATTATATTTCTTTTTAAATAGATCATAGGCTTTTTTTGTTGGAACAATAAGTTCATTAATAGTTCTATCACAGTAGAATTTAGTTAAATATTCAAGTAATTTTTTACTAGATTTATCGAAATGCCCTTTAGTAATATAATGAACATAATCTTCATACATTGTGTGATATGTATGGACAATTGGAATATTATATTGTTTAGCAAATAGTCTGGCAAAGGTGCCGATGGCAAATTCAGTTTGCGAATGAATAACATCTAAATTCCAACTTTTGATTTTATTAATTGCTTTAATCGGATAAATACTGGTTAATCTTGAATCGTATATACCAGTTGGAATTCCCGGTATTCTTAGGACTCTTTCTTTTTCATCATACTCATATTTAGAAGTAGTTAGGTTGGCTGTTACAACGTAAACTTCGTGGCCTTTTTTTTCTAATGCATTTTTTAACATTAGTTCACTAGTGACTAAACCACTAATATATGGAGTGTATGTTTCTGTAAAAATTCCAATACGCATTATTTAGCCTCCTTATTAAAGTTTAAAGTAAGTCCACCAACAATGATTCCAAAATAATATGTGACTAGACGCCAAACAATCATAACGATGGATAGTTCTGGTCCAGTTATGAAGTTTTTGAAAAAAGCCATGAAGCCAAATTCGAGGCCACCTGTTCCACCTGGTATTGGGACCATTGAACCGATTAACATAACATAAGCTGATGTGATTATGACAATTAATGGATTTATATATATACCGAGTCCCATTAGTAAGGTAAAGGGAATTAAATATTGGCCAGCTAAGGCAATAAAATTCAAAGAAATTATTCTAAACATGTTAAATTTATCTTTAAACAAAATAATAGCGCTTCGATGAAAGTTATGAATAAATTTTTCTGATTTTTTTAATTTCTCGTCTTTATCTTTGATAATTTTTATTTTTGATAAAAAAGATATAGATCCGTCGATAATTTTTTTATTCCATTTTTTACTGAAAGCGACTAAGAATAAAACAATAACTACGACTGTATTAATAATAAAGCCAATTGTTACTAGTCTTTTTAAAAGTGAATCACTTGGAAAGATGTGAAATATATAATTAGAAATTATAGCAATACCACCTAACATGACTAAGGCAATTTGATAAGCGATAAAATCTTGAATGACGGCATTAGTGGCTTCGCCTAATGAAAGTCCATCTTTTTTCAATTTATATATTTGCCATGGTTGACCCCCTGATGCGAATGGAGTTATGGCATGGAAAAATTGGGTGGTTACCATAAGAAGAATTCCCTTTTTTTCAGTATAATCTTTATTTACTTTTGAGGCACAGTAATATAAAACGAAGCCTTTTAAAAACCAATAAGCTAAAATTAAAGCAAAAGATATTATTAACCATTTAATATCAAATGATAGTAAATACTTTATTTTTTCAGCAAAGTTATCTTTTAGAGCAAAATATAAAATTATGGCGGTGATAGTAAATATGATTATAAAATTTCTTTTATTATTTTTCATCAATAATATCTAAAGCTGGTAAGCTTACTTCTTCTAAGAATTCGAGAGATGCTCCACCGCCGGTTGAAATATGACTTATTTTATCTTGATAATTAAAAGTTACTGCGGCTCTAGCGGTATCGCCGCCACCAACTAAGGTGTAAGCTTTAGTATTAGTAATTATATTTAACAACTCTTTTGTACCATTTGAAAATTCTTTAATTTCAAAATAGCCAACTGGACCATTCCAAAAGATTGTCTTACAATCATCTAAATATTGTTTAAATACTTCGATAGTTTTTGGCCCAATATCTAAGCCGATTTCGTCTTCTTCAATTTCATTGATAAATCTTTCATGAATTGATGTGTTTTCTTTTATTTCAGAGCCTGTAATAATATCAATTGGTAAAATTAACTTATCTTGGTATTTATCTAATAATTCTTTACAGAAAGATATTTTTTCCTTTTCACATATTGAACTACCGATACCAAAACCGGCTGCTTTTAAGAAGGTAAATGCCATGCCACCACCGATTAAGATATAATCAGCTTTGGTAATTAGATTACTGATGACACCTATTTTATCACTAACTTTAGAGCCGCCTAAAATGATAGTGTATGGTTTTTTAGGTTTATTTGTTAGTTTGGTTAAGTTTTTTATTTCTTTTTCAACTAGAAAACCAATACCGTTTGGTAGGTTGCTTGCAATGCCTAAGTTAGAGGCATGTGACCTATGAATGGTTCCAAAGGCATCGTTGATAAAAATATCTCCTAAGCTTGCCCAATATTGACCTAGTTGTTTATCATTACTGCTTTCTTTTTTACCATCTAAATCTTCAAATCTTGTATTTTCAATTAGAATAACATCTCTATTTTTCATGTTTTTGATGGCGTTTTCTAGTTTTTCACCTCTAGTTTGATCTATAAATGTTACTTTTTTTCTTAAAAGTTTAGATAGTTCTTCGGCAACTGGCTTTAAAGTATTTTTTTGTTTATCTTCTTCAGTTTTTATTCGTCCTAGATGCGATAGTAATATAACTTTAGCATTCATTTTTCTAGCATATCTAATGGTTTTTAGACTGGCTTTTATTCTAGTTATATCTTTGATAATTCCGTTTTCGATTGGAACGTTTAAATCGCATCTAATGATGACTTTTTTCCCGTTTAGTTCATAATCTTTGATTGTTTTTTTCATGTTTTCCTCCTTAACTTGCATTATATTCATATACTAGTGTGCCATTTTGATTGGTAATGGTAACTGAGCCAGCTTCTTCACTTATGGTTTTATCTGTTTTGGGATTTTTAAGTGAACTTTGAATATAGCCTCCATCTATTAGGGTTTTAGTGGTGATTGTTTCCGTAGTACCGTTTGTTTTTTTTAAGGTTTCGTATTTATCCGCATGGGTTTCAATGTATATTTCAGTCGCAGTTTGAATATTGGCAATATACTGTTTATAGTTATTTTCTTGTGTGGTTTTATTAGTGGAAATGATACTTGGAACAGATACCAAAACAATGACTCCTAAGAGGGCCAAAATAGCTAAAAGTTCAATTAGTGTAAACCCTTTTTTCATTCTTATCACCTATTTTTATTTTATACCATTTTTTTAATATTAACAAGATTATCGTAAATTTTATAACTTTTGTTTTACATTTAGAAAAAACTCATTTCTTTTGAAAATGAGTTAATTTTGAGTGCCTTGTTGGTTAGTGGTTTGATCATCAGTTTGGGTGTTATTACTATTTCCTTCTTGATTATTTTCATCAGGATTTGGGAGTTTTAATTCTTCTTTTTTAGATACAGTGATTATAACAATTTCGGTGTTTTCAATCTTTTTATTTGCTTTTACTGATTGGTCTAAAACAATGTTATTTTCTTCATCTGATGTTTCGTATTTTATTTCATATTTAATATTATTTTCATTTAATAAGGTTACAGCTTCATCTAGTGATAATCCTTCAACATCTGGCACAGTTACTTTGGTATCTAATACACCAACAGTTAGTTTGATTACGGTGTTTTCCATTACTTTGGAGCCAGATTTTTTATTTTGTTTGATGACAATACCTACTTTATCTTCATCAGTGACTGTTTCTTCGACCATTTGAGCTTGAAGTTTTGAATCTTTTAATGTTCTTTCTGCGTTTTCATAAGTATAGCCAGTGACATCCGGTACTTCGATATTACTATTTTGATAGATATAATAACCTAGAAAAGCGGCTACACCTAAAGCACAAATACTTAATAATATAAAGAAAAACATCATAAATGATTGAAAAAAGCTCATTTTACCTTTTTGTTTTTCATTATTATTTCTATATTTTGTTTTAGTTTTACTATGGTGTTTATTTTTTGTTTTGGTTTTAGTTTTGACTTTTTTGTCTTTATTTTTTTTATTACTTGGTTCATTATAATTTTTAGGATCTTCATCTAAGGGAAAACCACATTTTTTACAAAATAAAGAATCATCATCATTTTCCATTCCACATTTTGGACAGTATATCATGGATAATCACCTCTCTTAGTAATATTATAACCTTTTTATATTTTTTTACAAATTTGAGTAAAAATACGAATATGATATAATATACGCTAAAAAGGGAGATGTGTTATGGGTATTAAAGAAAATGAAAAGAAGGTTAATGAAATTTTGGATTACTATGATTTATCATATATTCAGAAAAAGGAATTTTGGAAGATTATTAAGCATATTTTTAAACATGATGAATTTCAAAAAAGAATGAGTATGGATTTTAGACATCATGGAGAGATTACTTTGGGTGAGCATATTTTATCAGATGCGATTTATACATATAAGCTTACGGAAAAGCAAAAGTTTAAAGAGGCATTTTTTAATAGAAAAACAGCTGTTATAATTGCGATGTTTCATGATTTATATACTTTGAATTGGCAAAATAATGTGGAAACTTTTCAAGAATATGATTACAATGGTCATGCGTTTAGACATCCAATTGAAGCGATTATTAATGCAGTTAGTTGGTACCCAGAATATTTTAAAGGTGATGAGACATTTAAAATAATTGATGGGGTTATTCACCATATGTTTCCTGTTCCAGTTAAAAGGTTTGATGGTAGTCCAATGGAGCTAAAAAACGAAGATGCTTTAGATGAGATACCGGATAGGATTAAAAATTTAATTGTTTTTTCTAGTAACCGTGGATTAAAGTATAAACACTTTTCTATTTGCCAATCTTATTCTCCTGAAGGAATAGTTATGAGTAAGGCGGATAAAATTGTATCATTTGGTAATTATATGGATGATATTAAAAGAAATGGGACTGGAAGTCTGACGTCTTTATTTACAGGAACTAACAAAAACTTAGAAAATTATGAAGAAACTGAAGAATTTAGAAAAAGAAGATAATTTTTTATATCTTCTTTTATTTACACAAGTATTTAGCTGTTCTAACCATTTGAGCTGAATAACTCATTTCGTTGTCATACCAAGCAACGACTTTAACTAAATCACCATTTTCTGTTTCTAAAACGTCAGTTAAAAGGCCATCGACTATGGCACCATGAGTTTCACCAATAACATCACTTGAAACAATTGGGTCTTCTGTATAGGCAATAGTTTCATTTTGATTTTGTTTGAAAATTTCATTTATTTCTTCTTTAGTTACTTTTTTATTTAATTCTAAGGTTAAGTCAACGACGGAGCCAGTTGTTACAGGAACTCTAATGGCATTTCCATCAAGTTTACCATTTAAAGAAGGAATAACTAAACCTAAGGCACTAGCGGCACCGGTTGAGGTTGGGATAATATTGGCAGCGGATGCTCTACCTCTTCTTGATTTAGCACCTTTTTTATGTGGAACATCTAATACTGTTTGATCATTGGTATAAGCATGAACTGTGGTCATATAACCTTTTTTTATACCAAAGGCATTATTTAAAATGTTGGCTACTGGTGCTAGACAGTTAGTGGTACATGATGCGGCGCTGATAATTTGTTCAGTTCCATCTAATGTGTTTTCATTTACACCGTAAACAATTGTTTTTAAATCACCTTTGGCTGGTGCGGATATTATTACTTTTTTAGCTCCAGCATTTATATGAGCGATGGCTTTTTCTTTACTTGTAAATTTTCCAGTGCATTCAAATACCGCATCAATGTTTAATTCTTTCCAAGGTAAATTGTTTGGATCTATTTCTTTATATATTTTTATTTTACGACCTTTAACGATGATACCATCTTCATCATAGGTTATTTCATTTGGTAAATATCTTCTATGAGATGTGTCGTATTTAAGTAGGTATGCGAGTTGTTCTGGGTCAGTTAGGTCATTAATTGCGACAACTTCCATGTCTTTGTCTTCTTCCATTATTCTAAATACTAAGCGGCCAATACGGCCAAATCCATTGATTGCTACTTTAATCATTTTATCAAATCCTTTCTTTATTCTTCAAAAACACTACCACCAATGAATTCTCTTAAAATTGAGTCTTTTGGTACGACTTCACTGGTGATTGGTAGGAAGTTTCTTAATAAGTTTATTAGTCTCATAGCTTCTGGGTACTGCGGGCTATTACTATCTATACCATATAATAATGGTTCCGCATATATTCTAAGGACACTTAATTCATATCCTAATGAAGAGTTTATCATAGCGTCGGCATCATCTTGATAAGGATAAATACTTAGTCTTGCTTCTTTATCAACATTAGGCCACATGTTTAGAGTTGTTTCGGCGTCGGTGCCTCTAAATTGATTATCTCTAACTATTCTTCTAATTTTTCTAACATCAGTTGTGTGAACTCTATTATGATTATCTAATTTTAAATGAATTAGCGGACTCATGAATATTTTGAATTTATTTTCTCTTGGAATGTTTTGGGTTAATTTTTCATTTAAGGTATGAATGCCTTCAATGATTAATATCTCGCCTTCTTCTAGTTTTAGATAATTGTCTTTAAATTCTTTTTTCCCGGTTATAAAATCAAATGTTGGCATTAAAACTTTATGCCCTGATAGTAATTTAGTTAGATGGTTACCAAAAAGTGTGGTATCTATTGATTCGATGCTGGAAAAGTCTAATTGACCGTTTTCATCTCTTGGAGCGTTTATTCTATCTACGAAGTAATCATCTAAGGATATTTTATGACAGTTAATGCCTTTTACTTTTAAATATAATGATAGTTTTTTAGCTGTAGTGGTTTTTCCACTAGAAGATGGGCCAGCTAATAATATTATTTTTATGGTATCTTTCTTTTTATATATTTCTTCGGCTAGTAGAGATAGCTGGTCTTCATAATGGGTTTCAAACAGTCTTAACATATCGGTATATTTTCCTTTTGTACATATAGCATTTAGGTCTGGAGCAGTACTTATGTTTATGGTTCTCCCCCACTTTTGAAAACTTTTATAAGTGTCAAAGGTTAATTTATGGTGGATATATTTATCAACTTTGTTTGGATTTTGAACACTTGGGTAAGTTAAGATGAAACTATTTTCTTTTAAGTATATCATACCAAATTTATCTAATAAACCGGTATTGTAAACTAATGGGCCATAAAAGTAGTCATATATACCATCTAATGAATATAAAGTTACTGTACGATTAGTCATATATTTGAAACTATCTACTTTATCCATTTGATGATGTTTTTTAAAGTAGTTTATAGCATCAAATCTTTCGACAATCATTTCTTTGAAGGTGAATTTTTGATCTACCATCTTTCGCATTTCTTTTTCAATTTTTTCGGCAGTTATTTTGGTTATTTTTTGACCTATTATTTCACAGTATATACCGTTTTCTAAAGAATAGTTAATTAGAATATCAGTTTCATCACCTAATACTTTTTTTGTAGCAACAGTGACAAGAAATTCTAAACTTCTAGAATATATACGGTTTCCTATTTGACTAGATAAATCATAAAATTCAACTTTTTCATTGTTTGTTACTTTAGTATTTAAACCAACTAGAAAAGCACCTAATCTAGCACCAACGATTGGATATTTAAAATCTGATTTTACTTTTTTTGATACTTCATATAATGTGGTATCTTCAGGGATTTCTTCTAAGTATGTATTTTTATATTTTAGTTTAAGATTTCTCATTGATGAGCCTCCTTTATTTTCTATATTTTAGCTTAACACAAATATATTATTTTGTCATGTTTTTTATAGAATAATATTCTTTCTTTACACCTATTATATTTATAGGAGGGATTTTTATGAATTTAATACCTAGTGTGGTTGAAAAAAGTAGTGATGGTGAGAGAGCTTATGATATATATTCAAGGTTACTTAAGGATAGGATTGTTATTTTAAGTGGTGAAATAGATGATGGCTTAGCAAATTCAATTGTTGCTCAATTACTTTATTTAGATTCAGTTAATCACGATCCAATTAATTTATATATTAATTCGCCTGGTGGTAGTATCACATCTGGTATGGCGATATATGACACGATGAATTATATTAAGAGTAAAGTGTCGACGATTTGTATAGGTATGGCAGCAAGTATGGCAGCATTTTTGCTTTCTTCTGGTGAACATGGTATGCGATATTGTCTACCAAATAGTGAAGTTATGATTCATCAGCCTTTAGGTGGAGCGAAGGGTCAAGCTACAGAAATTCAGATTGCGGCTGAGAGAATTTTAAAATTAAAGGCCAAACTTAATAAGATTTTAAGTGAAAATACAGGACAAAGCTTGGAAAAGATTCAAAATGATACGGAAAGGGATTATTTTTTATCGGCTAGTGAAGCTTTAGATTATGGTCTGGTCGATAAGGTAATATAGAAAAAGTGGTTTATATTTTCCATATAAATCACTTTTAATTTGTATGTAATGCTTCTAATTCCTTTTTTGATAGGCCTGTAGCATTCATAATAATATCTAAGGTAACACCTTGTTTAATCAAGTTTTTAGCGACTTTTAAATTATTTTCTTTTTGACCAATTTTAATACCTTCAGTTTTAGCTTCAGAGGCTAGTGTTTTAATTAATTTTTCATTTTCTTCTTCTGGCGTCATAAACTCAGTAAACTTTTGATTCTTATTTAATCTTCTAACTTCTTTTTCAAATAGTTCCATATATTCATCACCCTTACACATTTTATCTAGCTCCTCATTATCCGCATCTAGCGCGGCAATAAAAGCTAATTCTTTATTACCACTATACCACATTTCTTTTATTTTATCTATATTGAACTCTATTATTATTAAATTATCTATATACACTTTATCATTATGTTTATTTTTTAATGTATATATCTCTAAACTTCGGCCATTCTTACTTAAGCCTTTAGTAAAATTAATTTGAATAAATATTTTCATCTTATCATATGTCTCACTTACTTTAGTTTTTTCTGAATATTTACTAAATATATAAGCCGCATTTTTTCTATGTAATGATGGATAATGTTCACTATTGAGTTCAATATTATATACCTCTGTTTTTGTCTCAGCTAAAACATCTACTGTTTTACCTTTTATACCCGTATTATTTTTAGGTAACTCTGATGATAGTATTTTTAAATCATCTAAATTAATTTCTAATATTCCCTTTAAACTTCTTTTTATAAATTCTTTTAATAAATCTCTATTTCTTTTTGGGGTAAATATAGCTTTAAATACTTGATCATTTGTCGCTTTATAAAACTTTTTTTCTTTTAACTTTGTCATAACCTCTCCTTTCAGAAAAGTAATATATACAAAGTAAAGAAAGCAAGCAAATGATTAATTTCAGGTTTTGAACATACTTAATATACCCAATTTCAGATTTTTGTTATATAAAATTTTGGTTTTTGTATGTGTTTTTTTACTAATTTAAAAAATTGATATTAAAATGAAAAAAGACAGTAAATTTACACTGTCTCTATATATTTTTGGTTAATTATTTAGTATAATTAGAACCTGAAATTTGTTGTTGACCCATTTGTACAAGTCTTTTAGTAATTTCTCCACCTACTGAACCATTAGCTCTACTAGTTGCATCTGGTCCCATTTTAACGCCTAATTCGTTAGCAATTTCGTATTTCATTTGTTCAATTGCTTGTTTAGCGCCAGGAACTACTAAACGATTACTATTATTAGTCATACATTTTCACCTCCTGTACATTTATATATTGTGTACATTTGGAGAATTAATGCATTTTTTTTATTGGTAATTTTTGTTAAAGAAGGTCATCAAAATTTTCTTCAAAATTGGTTATTGTTTCGATGTTGTTTATACATTTTTCAATTAATGTTTGATAATCGAAGTTGCTTTCATATTCTATACATTTTTCAAGTTCTGGTTTGATGACTGGATGTTTTGGAACAAAGATGGTACAACAATCTTCATATGGTAAAATACTTGTTTCATATGTGTTTATTTTTTTTGCAATGTCAATTATTTCTAATTTATCAAAACAGGCAACTGGACGAATTACAGGCATATTAGTTACATTATTTATGCATACCATACTGTCTAATGTCTGACTAGCAACTTGTCCAATGCTTTCACCATTGATTAATATTTTAGCGCCAATTTTTTCCGCATAAAGTGCGGCGATTCGATACATCATTCGTCTCATAATGGTTATCATATAAATGTCAGGGCAATTTTTATAAATGGCTTCTTGGATTTCGGTAAATGGTACGACATGAACTTTTACTTTTCCTGAATATTCATTTATTATGCTGGCTAGTTTGATGACTTTATTTTTAGCTTCAGTGCTGGTGTGTGGTGGAGATTCAAAATATAAACATTCAACATTGACTCCACGTTTTAAGGTTAAGTATCCAGCGACTGGACTATCTATACCACCAGATAACATTAGTAAACCTTTGCCCTCGACGCCAACTGGATATCCACCGGCTCCTTTGATTTCATTTGTATAAACAAATGTCCCTTCACTTCTTATTTCAACAGTTAAAGTTATATCAGGAGTGTGAACATCAACTTTAAAATTTGAATTTTTTAAAATTAATCCACCTAATTTACGGCTATAATCCATTGAATGAATTGGATAGTTTTTATCCGCACGTTTTGTGACAACTTTAAAAGTTTGCTTATTTTTGTTCATTATTTCTAATGATTTTTTTAGGACATCTTCGATATTATTATTTACTTTATAAGCGATGACTATACCATGTATACCAAATATTTTTTGTAATTTAATGGCAATTTTATTGGCATTATTACATTTTATGAACATTCTTACCTGATCTTTAAATATTTCTACTTTTTCATTTTTTAAGGCTTTTTCAACGTTCTGCGATAAAATGTTGATAAAAATTTTACGATTGGCTTTTTTTGTTGTTAATTCGCCATATTTAATCATTATTAATTCGTGCATTACTTCTCACCACCTCTGTAATTATACTATGTTTTTGATTTTTTTCAAAGTAAAACAACCAATTCAATGGTTGTTTTTGGTTATTCACTCATTCTTTCTTTTCCACCATATAATTTTAATAGTTTGTCATAAATTCCTGGTTCAATTTTATTTAATGAGTTAATTGTTAAGTCTAAAGACTTTTTATAATCACCTTTACTGAATAACATTTCTGAATATGTTAAATTGCGATCTAAATCTTTTTCAGATGAACGATATCTATTGCCATAGACGATAGCCATTTCAGCAAACATGGCAGTTTTCATCATATCTTTAGTCTTACCATATAATTTGAGGGCTAGGTCTCTAGCGGTATCAACTCTAGTATTTAATGTTTCGATGGTGATTGGTTTTTTATCTAATTCTTTAATTATTTCTTTCATAGCCTCTTTGGCTTCTTTTAATTCAACGTAGTAACGATTAGGAATGACTGGTAAGTTGAATGATCTAATTTGTTTTTGGGCATTTTTAAGGAGTTCTTCAACTTCAGAAAGTTGTTGACGGGCGCGCATTTCATCGTCATGCATGTTTCCAATAATGTTTAAGGTATTATCTAATTTTGCTTCAATATTTGATAGTCTAACAACTAGAGTTTCTATTTCTTCGGTTAGTTTAGAATAGGCAAAACTATGATTACTTGTATGATTTATCAAAGTCGCGTAGTCTTCATTTAAGCTTTCTAGATCAGATTTTACTTCATATAGGGCTTTAATACTATCTTCAGATAAACTATACATCTTTTTTAGGTCATCCATTTGCTCGAAGATGTCTTGGACTAATGTATTTATTTTCTTTAGCTTTGTATATAATGTTTTGTTGGCGTCATCATAGTCTGATTTAATGACTTTTTCTTTTTCAAAGTCAGTGAATAGATTTTCAAAATATTCGGTTAATACTTTTAAATCGAATAAGCTATCTTCTAGGTTTAGAACTTTGGCTCTGTCTAGAATATCAGCAATTTTCTTTTTTGCTTCTTCTATATTATATTCGACATTTAAGTAATCTAGAGGATATCCTGCGGCCACCATTTTTTGATATATGCTATATATTTCTTCCATTTTTTTAGGTAATATGCCTTCGGCGATTAGAACGATTGATGGCAATTCATCAATAACTACTTCCATATGTTTTAATAGTTCGTCGATTGCTTTTAAAATAGTTGGCACTTCAGTGTATTCATTATTTTCCATTAAGATTTCAAAGTCTTCAAATCTTTTAGTAATATTTTCAAATTGCATAGCCACAACATCTTTGAACGGTCCAAATTCATTTCTTGTTTCATCAAACTTCTCATATAGTTCACGATATTTAGCTTTTAATTTAGTAATACTTCCCCTATTTCTTTCCTCACTATTAGTAATATCTTTTATTTCATTTAACAGAAATGCAGATGAAGCTCTTACTTTGTATATTTCCATTTCTAGTTTAGCAATTTTATACATGGTACTTTTATAATCTTTTTGGGATAATGAATATTCAGCTTCAATTAACATATCGGTTATTTTAGGGATTTTTATTTCTTTAATATCATTTAGTCTTTCTTTCCAGTTGTTATATAGTACTTCTAGTTTTTCATTACCTACATAGCTTTCAACTTTTGCTAGTTCTGGGCCAACTGGTGAAGTGTCAAGTTGATTTTTTTTATAGTCTAGGTTTTCAATTATTTTTTTATATTTCTTTTTTTTGCGGCTTTTTAGAACACCTAAGACGATAAATACAACTAATAAAGTTGTACCAACTGAGGCGCCTATTATTACTACAATGTTATCCATGTATATCACCCTAGTATAATTTTACCATAATTTTGTCTTTTTTTGTAAAATTTTGACTAGTTTTTGTAAAATAGTAGGTTTTACGGTTTGTTTTATAGAAAAAGATGTTTCGGAAAATGTGAAACATCAATTTATATGTTACTCAATTGTGTAAGGATTAGACTGACTTCCATCTCCTCCTGTTATTTTGACTGATGATGAAAGGTAAATAACAGGGCGTATATCTATATATGATTGATGAGGTGAGGTGCCACTAGAGTATGCATATGCGAATCCACCATCATCTAGTATTGAAAATACATTAACATCATTTTTAGAAACTGTAATTGTCCACCAATCATAAGTATTTGTAATCATCCAATTTGTACTTTTACATCTATTATTATAAACTAAGCTAAAAGTCCCACAACTACTTATATTACTGTCAGCTCTTATATATTCACTTGCTGAAGCTAGGCCAATGTTGCCTTCCCATTTCACACTATTCTCATCATTGATTTGAGCACCTAAATCATTATTTAAAATTTGGACCTTTCCTATATTAAAATTATGTTTTACAATTTGACTTTGAGCTGACAAATTAAGTCCACTATAATATGTCTCATTCAAATATGAATTAATAGAACACGGTCGAGCCCAATCTGTTGCAAAATTGTACATTTCCCATGCATAAGAACCTAAAGTTTCTGATTTCATTATTTTTATTGTTCCATCGCCTTCAATGGATATAATTCTCCAGCCTGCTGTCTCATTATTAAAGGTTATATAGTTATTCGGATTAGCTCCTCTCTATATATATCTTCCTTCTTCATATTCATCTTCGTATAAGCCATCGCCTGATTCTACTATATCAACATTATTTAATATACTATCACTAGCTTTTGGTGGAAAACATGTATTATATAGTTCATCTATGGCTCCTTGAACATTGGTTGAACTCATTCCAGTATTACTATTATCATATGTCGTACTACTACTCGGAAAATAGGTTATGGCTAAGACACTTACCCCACCACATACTATTAAGCCTGTGATAAATCCAATTAAATATCTTTTGGAAAATTCTTTAAACCTTTTCACTTTTGCTCCCTCCAATATTATTTTCTTTGCTATTTTAATTATAAAATGTTCTAAAGGCAAAAAATATATCAGAAATTTCTGATATATCATTTATTATTCTAATATATTAAAATATTTATAGGTGATGGATATGGCTTTTAAACCTAAACCTACTAAAGCTAAAGTAGCTGCTACATATAAATCTATATATATTAGAGAGGAACTTGTAAAGCAAATTGAAAAGATTGCAAAAGATAATAATACTTCATTTAATAATGTGGTTATCAGTATGATTGAGGAGTGTTTAAAGAAAGACTGATTTTTCAGTTTTTTTTATTTTTTTTGAAGGAAATTTGATTTCTACACCGTATGTTTATATATGGAATTTATAAAGGTTACAAGTCTTAGATTTCTAGAGTTGCTAGTTTTAATGAAAAAATAAAGTCTGAGGATTAAGTGCTTCAGACTTTTTATTATATCTATTATATCTAATAATTGCTAGAAATTTTTAACTGCATTATTTTTTTTAATATCATTAAGAAGGTTATTTGTATTCTTGCTTTATGTTTTTATTCTTTAAATTCAAATTCATATTCCATAATTCTGATAGGGTCACCGTCTTTTGCGCCTAATTGTCTTAATTCATCATCAATTCCCATTTTTCTTAGCTTATTTGAGAATCGCAATATGGCTTCGTCAGTATCTAATCTACTCATAATGATTAGTTTTTCGACTTCTTTACCACTAATAACCCAGGTATCATTTTCTTTAGTTATTTTATATGGTTTTTCTTCTTTGAATTTATAGATAACATGACTTTCAAATTTTTCATCTTTATATAAATTTTCTTTTGGTATTTCATCTAACATATTAGCTAGTTTTAAAATTATTTTATCTATGCCTTCACCTTTTATCGCAGACATTTCGTATACTTCTTTATTTACTTTTTGTTTAAAACTTTTTAGATTTTCTTTAGATGAAGGCATATCCATTTTATTAGCAATTATAATTTGTGGTTTTTTTATTAATGATTTATCAAAGTTTTCTAGTTCTTTATTGATTGTTATGTAATCTTGATATGGGTCATTTGTGTAGCCACTCATATCAATGATGTGTGCAATTACTCTAGTTCTTTGAGTATGTTTTAAGAATTTATCGCCTAGGCCATGACCTAAGGATGCTCCTTCGATTAATCCTGGCAAGTCTGCTACCACAAAACTACGATTATCATTTGTTTTAACAACACCTAAATTAGGTTTTAGGGTTGTAAATGGATAGTCAGCTATTTTGGGTTTAGATGCAGATATTTTTGATATAAATGTAGATTTTCCAACGCTTGGCATTCCAACTAAGCCAACATCGGCCATTAATTTTAATTCAATTTTAACTTTTATTCTTTCACCAGGTTCACCATTTTCAGCATAATGAGGTGCGGGATTAGATTGAGTGGCAAAGGCCATATTTCCTCTTCCACCTCTGCCACCTTTGGCGACAACATATTCTTCATTTTCTTTGGTTAAATCAGCGATGACTAAATTAGTATCATAATCTGTAATAACAGTTCCTGGTGGGACAGGGATGATAATATTTTCAGCGTTTTTACCGTGCATTCCTTTTCCCATTCCATTTTCACCTTTATAACCTTTGATTATTTTTTTATATTTGAAATCAACCAAGGTATTTAGTCCTGAATCTACTTTAAAAATGATATCTGAACCTTTACCACCGTTACCACCAAATGGTCCACCCATGGCAACGTATTTTTCCCTTCTAAAGGCAAGACATCCATTTCCACCACTGCCGGCAATTAATTCGACTACAGCTTCATCTATAAACATAAAATCACTCATTTCTTAAGTTTATTATACAATATTTATTATTTTATAACAAGAAAAAAAGGGATTAATCATCCCAATGTATAGTAGCATCTTTTGCACCCCAAGTGGTTCCAGCAGCATTTGCTATTTCTTCATCACTACCAGTACCTTTAACTTGGTCACTGGTAGTTCTCATATAAAATATTATGTTATCATTATTTGTAAAGGCATTGACATATATTTGTTTGATATTATTTTGCATGGTTATATTGATTATTTCTTTATTGGCAAAAGCATTTGGGCCAATAGAATCTACTGTTTGTCCATAGATTGTTCTTGGTATGTATATAGTTTTTTCACATGTAGAATCATATCCTGTTATTTGTAGGTTGTTGATGTCTAATTCACTAGCTTGTGTTTGGAAACATCTAGGACTTGTTTCTATTTTTTGAACATCATCTAAGACACTTTCTTTTATTTTATCGTTTGCTAGTTTTCGGTTAGCTAGTATTGATACGGTACCTAAAATTAATATTAAAAACAATGATAATATACCATATAAAAGTGCGGAGGTAATAAAGCCGTTTTGTTTCATTTGCTCATCCCCTATTCTTAATTAAATTATACATTAATTATTTTTTTTATACAAGAGGTGGGCTTATAATATGATTAACCTTTTTGATAATTAATAAATTATTATAGGTGATATTATGCGGAATTTTTGGTGCGGGCGTGGTAAATGGACTCTTATATGTTTGATTAGTATGATTATTCTCTTTTATCAAATATTAATTACCATTTTTATCGTGACTAGATTTAATGTATTTTTAATTTTTTTATTTATGATATTATTGTTTTGTGCTATTTTTAGACTCTTTTGGTGAAATTAAGTTTTCTGTTTTATAAAGTTTATCTATCATTTTACTTATCTGCATGCAATTTTGATATTCTGTTTGTTTAAAATCAATTAATTCTGGGGTATTTATTAATATAAATAGTAATTCTTTTTCATCTTTTTTTAAAGGATAATGACTTTCATATTCACGAAGTAGTGTTTCAAAATCAAAGTCAAGGCAATGGGTTTGATATAGTTTGTATAAATCAAATACAGGACTGCCAATTTTAGCTTTATCCCAACTAATTAAATATGGGGATTTTGATTCTATAAAGTGATCTAGTTTTAGGTTATTGTGAAGAACGACTCGCCGTTCTTTTCTTTTTTCTTTAATGTGGGTGTGCCAATAATCTAGTTTTTGTTTGGTATCACTTATGTGGTCATATATTTTAGTGATGTTTCGAGCTAGTAATTGTTCTGAAGGACTCATATATACTTTAGTTTCAATTAGAGTTATTATATCTGTATAATATAAGTATAAATAGTTTAAGTTATTATCTAAATCTTCATATATTTTTTCATAGTAATCCAAGTCTATTTCTTTATAATGGGTGGTTTTACTATGTAGGAGTGCGACGAGTCTTATTAAATCTAGTATTTTTTGTTCATTTGGAATGTCCATGTTATCAATATAATTTGTGAGTTGATATGGGTCATTTTCTTTATTTAAAAAGAAGGGTAAGTAATCAAAACTGCGCGATTTTAAATAGTTTAAAATTTGCGGATTTAACTTTCCTTCTTTATATATGTATTTACCATCATTAGTTTCAATAATGGTTACTTTACCTTGTTTACGATAACTTCTTGCAATTAAACCTTTACTTTTTAAAATTTGGTTAATCTTCATGTGCTTGAATTATTAACTTACTACCTATTTGCATGTCACTTAAATCATTATAGGCTTCTAGTTCTTCTCTATTTATTTGATATTTTTGTAAGATTGATTCAATGGTATCATTTTCAGTTACAATGTGAACTTTATAGACAGAGTATCTTTCGTTTTCATCTAAGTTTTCAAATATTGATTTAGCTGTGTTATCTACTTCTTCTACTGTTTGGCTGACGGTTTGGGTTTCTTCATTTTCCATCTCTTGTCTAGTTTCTTCTTTATTTTTTTTTGATTCTTCTTTTGGTAAAGGTGTTACTTCTTTTACCTCTGGCATAATAATTTCCTCCCTTTCTTCTAAACCATCAATGATGACTTCAATATTAATAGATAAAATTTCATTGTTGATAAGTTCATAGTAGAAATCGTTTATATCGACATCGATGTTTTTAGTATCATATTTTTTATCTATGCTGATGTCAAATGGTAATTTGTATTCAAATGGGTCAACGTTGATACTGGCTTCTGTTAGTTTATAAGTTCCGCTGATGATGAATTGCCCAGATATTTGATTTTCTTCTTTTAGTTTTAAGGTGTGTTCAAGTGAAATACTACTAATTTCATAGATGTTTGTATCAAAGGTTAAGTCTTTTTTAAATGGTACTATTTTTTTCATGGTATCTCCTCCTAAATAATTATATGTCTATGTTTTTAAAATAATGATTCATATATTTGACTGGCATTGTCAAAGTTTGCTTTATTCCATATGTTTTCAATATAGGCATCTCTATTATTTTGATATTTTAAATAGTATGCGTGTTCCCAAAGGTCGATTGTAAAAAGTGGTGTGAGGTCATAAGAAAGTGGTGTTTCTTGGTTAGCCATGTTAATTACCGATATATTACCATCATTATCAGTTACTAAGAAAGTGTATCCAGATCCTACTAATGTTTTGGATTTTTCTATAAAGCTATTTTTAAAGTTATTAAAGTTACCATATGTTTCATTTATTTTATTTAATAATTTTCCTTTAGGTAAGGTTTGGTTTGAGTTTAAACTTTGCCAGTATAAATTATGATTTAATATTCCGCCTGCATTATACAATATTTTTCCTCTATCTTTTAAAGAAAACTCATCTATTCTTTTTGGTATTTCTTCGAGTGGCATTTTATAATTTGTAAGTTTGTTTAGATTTTCCATATATTTTTTATGGTGTTTATTGTAATGAATATTTACTGTTTTTTCGTCGATGATTGGTTCTAAAGCATAATAAGGGTATGGCAAGTTTATTACGTTATACATATATCGCCTCCTATTAATTATATTGATTAGGAAAAAATAAAATTCAAAAAAGTATAATATATGAACAAAATACCAAATTCCTAAATCTGTTAAAAAAGTATATACCAAAACCGGAATTTTATATAATAAAAATCCAAAATTGGGTATATTAAGTATGTTCAAAACCTGAAATTAATCATTTGCTTACTCTCTTTACTTTGTATATATTACTTTTCTGAAAGGAGAGGTTATGACAAAGTTAAAAGAAAAAAAGTTTTATAAAGCGACAAATGATCAAGTATTTAAAGCTATATTTACCCCAAAAAGAAATAGAGATTTATTAAAAGAATTTATAAAAAGAAGTTTAAAGGGAATATTAGAAATTAATTTAGATGATTTAAAAATACTATCATCAGAGTTACCTAAAAATAATGCGGGTATAAAAGGTAAAACAGTAGATGTTTTAGCCGAGACAAAAACAGAGGTTTATAATATTGAACTCAATAGTGAACATTATCCATCATTACATAGAAGAAATGCGGCTTATATATTTAGTAAGTATTCAGAAGAAACTAAAGTAAGTGAGACATATGATAAGATGAAAATATTTATTCAAATTAATTTTACTAAAGGCTTAAGTAAGAATGGCCGAAGTTTAGAGATATATACATTAAAAAATAAACATAATGATAAAGTGTATATAGATAATTTAATAATAATAGAGTTCAATATAGATAAAATAAAAGAAATGTGGTATAGTGGTAATAAAGATTTAGCTTTTATTGCCGCATTAGATGCGGATAATGAGGAGCTAGATAAAATGTGTAAGGGTGATGAATATATGGAACTATTTGAAAAAGAAGTTAGAAGATTAAATAAGAATCAAAAGTTTACTGAATTTATGACGCCAGAAGAAGAAAATGAAAAATTAATTAAAACACTAGCCTCTGAAGCTTATACTGAAGGTCAAAAAGAAAATAATTTAAAAGTCGCTAAAAAAATGTTAGAAAATCATATAGCTTTAGATATGATTTCTAAAATAACTGGTTTATCACAAAAAGAGTTAAAAGCTTTAAAATAGAGCTTTTTTACATTAACAAAACGGGTGTGTGAGTCTGTGAACAAAATACCAAAGAGAGTGTAAAATAAAGTGTGTAAGTAAAAAAACTTACATACTTTTTAAGTATGATAAAATATAAGAAAGAGGTAAAAATATGAGAAGTAAAAATAAAAGTAAAAATGAATTAGTAAAGGCAATAATAGATACATATCAACCAGAGACAGCCAAAGATGTACAAGATGCATTAAAGGATATTTTTGGCCCTATGTTTGAAGCGATGTTACAAGGGGAAATGAATAATCATTTAGGCTACGAAAATAATGATAAAGGAGAAAAGCAGACAAATAATAGAAGAAATGGTTATATTAGTAAAAATGTTAAAACTAGTATGGGGGAAATGACAATAGATGTTCCAAGAGACAGAGATGGATCATTTGAACCACAAATAGTTCCTAAAAGAACTAAAGACATTTCTGATATTGATAAAAAAGTATTATCTATGTATGCGAAAGGTATGAGTCAGAGAGATATATCTAATACTATTGAAGATATATATGGCTTTAAAATATCACATGATACTATTTCACAAATAACAGACTGTGTTTTAGATGAGTTAAACGAATGGCAATCAAGGCCACTAAAAAAATGTTATCCATTTGTATTTGTAGATTGTATGTATGTAACCATGAGATACGAATATGAAAGTAAAGAAACTGCTGTTTATACCATTCTTGGCTATGATATAGATGGTCATAAAGATATACTTGGAATTTGGTTAAATGAAACAGAATCTAAACATTCATGGATGCAGATATTCGATGAAATAAAATCTCGTGGGGTTGAAGATATATTCTTTATATCTATGGATGGAGTTAGTGGTTTAGAACAAGGGGCTAAAGAGATATTTAAAGGTGTTGTTGTTCAAAGATGTATCGTTCATTTGATAAGAAATTCTTTAAAATATGTTCCTAGTAAAGATTATAAAAAATTTACTGCCAATTTAAAATTAATTTATGGAGCTCCTAATTTAAAAACAGCTCAAGCAGAATTTGAAAAATTTAAAAATACATGGTCAAAATATTCTGGAGCCGTTGATGTTTGGGTTAGAAATTTTAACCACGTAGAACAACTTTTTGATTATTCTAGTACCATAAGACGAGTTATGTATACGACTAATGCTATCGAATCTATTAATTCTTCATTTAGAAAAGTTACAAAAAAAGGCGCTTTTCCTAATGAAAACGCACTATTTAAATTATTATATTTACGGGTAACTGAACTTTATAAAAAATGGGATAACTCTACTATTTATAATTGGGCTATGGTTAGAAATGAGCTAGATGCCCATCCCAAATTTCAAGACAGGTTTCGTAAATATTGTAATTAAGTTCTTTGACAATTTTATATGTGAGGTATTAACTACTTACACACTTTTCTTGACACACCCATACCAAAATAAATTTTGGTATTAGCTTACCTCACGGTAAGCTCTTTCTACTTCATAGCAGTCTTAGACTCCTCCATAGACCAGTATCGGATAGTCGCTACCCTAATTATATTATTTATTTACCAAAATTTATTGATTAGATAGATTGATCTAGATATAACATATATTTTTCTAAACCTTTAAACATTATATTAACTGCTGCATTATAATCACGAGTGTGCTTTGTATGACATACTGGACATTCCCATTTCCTTAACTTCAAATCTTTTACTTCTTTATTTTGATAATCACATATACTGCATATCTGACTGCTTGGATAATATCTATCTATTTGTATTAATCTCTTATTATTCCAGTTAGCTTTATATTTAAGTACTCTGATGATTTCTGATATTGGGTTTTCATTTAAGCCTTTAGCTACATAGTGATTTTTCTGCATACTTTTTACATCTAAATTCTCAGTTACTATAATGTCATTCTCGTTTATTAGTTTATTTGTTATATCATGTATCATATGTTTTCTTGCATTTCTTATTTTTTGATACAATCTTTGGATTTTTAGTTTCATCTTATATCTATTTTTACTTCCAGACTTACATCTAGATATTCCTCTTTGTAAACCTACCATTCTTTTTGTATTTAGTTTTATTTTGTTTTCTATCTTTTCATTAAATGATGTTACTATTAAATCTTTTATTCCTAAATCTATACCGATTATACTTGTTGGTACAAATGATGGCCTTATTAATTCTTCGTTGGTTAAGACACTTACATAATATTTACCGGCATCTTTTTTAATAACCGCACTTTTTACCTCACCAGGTATAATATTTTTATTTCTATATCCTCTTATCTTTACTTCTTTTAATTTTGGTAAAGTTATTGTTTTATTTTTTAAATCTAGTTTTATGCTGTTATAATTATTACCTTTATAACTACTTTTAATATTATTAGTTTTATAACTTTCATGAACGCCTTTTGCTTTAAATCTAGGATAACCGTTTCCATTAAAAAATCTTTTATAAGCATCTTCTAAATTAAATAGACTTGTTCTTAAAGCGCAACTATCTACTTCTTTCAAAAACAGATATTCTTTTGAAAGTGATGGAATTAATTTTATTTGATCATATACACTTTTACTTTTTCCAGTTTTTTTATATTCTTTAATTTTATCATCCAAAAAATAATTATATACAAACCTAGAGCATCCAATAGTTTTATTAATTAACTCTTCTTGCTTTTCAGTTGGATACATTCTAAATACATAGCCTTTTAGTATTTTCATATCATCACCTTCAATCTTTGGTGTATTCAGTATATCACAAACATTTGTTCTTGTAAACATTTTTTTTACAAAGCAAATTCCTAGTATATAAAAAAAATACCATTTACAATCAATATAGAGGTGTAATTATGGTATTTAATCTTAAGCAGTTTCATGATATGAGAGTTGACAATGATTTATCACAAAAGAAAATGAGTGATAATAAGATTTTTAAATGTAATTATTTATATGATTCTTTAGTTACAAGTAAAAGATTAAAAAAGGTCCGTTTAAATAATAAATTATCTCAAGAGCAGATTGCAAGTTTACTTAATATTCCGCAAATGACTTATAGTAGTTATGAGAGATGTGATAGAAAAATCCCACTTGAGTTTTTATTTAATTTTGCTTGTAAATTTGAAGTTTCAATAGATTATTTAACAGGAAGAAAAAATACTGATGTTTAGTCAGTATTTTCTTTAATTTTAATATATTTATTTATCAAAATCTTCTAAAAAGTCATCAATGGTTAATATTTGCTGATCAATTTGGTCTAGGGATATTTGTTTATCTTGTTTTGTTTTTGGAGTTGTTTTATCTTCTTTAGGTTGTTCTTGAGGAACTTCTTCTGCTTTTTCAGAGGCTTGTTCTAAATCTTTTGCTGAAATTAATTCTGTTTTAATGAAAACATTTTTAATTTTATCTTTGGTGATTGTAGAGCCAGTTTGATAGCGGTCACAGATTGGAAATTCTGATAATTTGTGATAAATTATTTCATTTGTTAAAATACCAATCTCTTGTTTTTGATTTATGACAAAAGCTTTAATTAATTTATAAGGGTTAGTTTTAACATCTCTAATGGCAAGTAATCCTTTACGGGCTCTTGTCATGATGTCAAATTCTTCTATTTTAACTCTTTTAGCTGTTCCTTTATTTGTGATGAATAAGACATATTCAGCTTCGTTAAATGACCCACCACTAATTACATAATCATCTTTTAAGTTTATAGCTTTGACACCACTACCTCTTAGACCGGTTACTGGCACTTCATTAGTTAAATATCTTAGGGCTAGACCATTATGAGTTGACACTAAAATTTCATTTTTGGCTTTTACAACTGATATTACTTTATCTTTTGGTTTTAATTTCATTAGATTTACTGGTTTAGAGTATCTTTGAACTTTTAAATCTTTGATGTTTGTTTGTTTTACCATACCGTTTTTAGTGAATGATAAGAAGTTTACATTTTCTTTAAAGTTTTTCGTTAAATAAGAGGCAACAATTTCTTCATCACTACTGATTTTAATGATGTTACTGATATGTTTACCCATATCTTTCCATTTTAAATCCGGTAGTTCGTAAACTGGAACGTAAAGGAAATTTCCAAGTGATGTGAATAATAGTAAAGTATCCATGGTGTTTGCTTCATACATAGCTGTTTTATAGTCTTTGTCTTTTAATCCTGTTTCATCATTATTAGAGGCTGAGTAACTTCTTAGGGATACTCTTTTGACATAACCTTCACTAGTAATTACTACTATGCAATCTTCTTTTGGAATTAATGATGTAGCACTAATTTTAATTTCAGTTACTTCATCTTTAATTTCTGTTTTTCTTGGAGTTGCATATTCTTTTTTTATCATTTTAAGTTCAGTTTTCATGACGTGTTTTAAGGCTTCTTCATTTTCTAGAATTCCCGTCCATATGGCTATTTCTTTTTCTTTTTCTTCCATTTCTTTTTTAAGTTCTGTAACGTCGGTGTTGGTTAATTTATATAGTTGTAAATTGACAATAGCTTCAGCTTGAGGTTTGGTAAAGTCAAATTCTACTTGTAAGTTTTCAATGGCATTAGCTTTATTTTTAGATGCTCTAATTACTTTAATTACTTCATCTAAAATAGATAAGGCTTTGATTAAACCTTCTAAGATATGCATTCTAGCTTTAGCAACTTTTAAATCGAATTCAGTTCTTCTAGTAATAACTTCTTTTTGATGAGCAATGTAAGCATCTAAAATATCTAGAATACCTAAAACCATTGGTCTTCTATTTACAATAGCAACCATATTATAGTTATAAGAAATCATCATGTCGGTATTTTTAAGTAAATAGTTGATTATTAAATCTTCATTAGCGTCTTTTTTTAAGTCTATGGCTATTTGTAGACCATTTTTATCGGTTTCATCTCTGACTTCAGCAATTCCTTCAATTTTCTTTTCAATTCTAATGTCATCAATTTTTTTGACTAAAGCTGCTTTATTTACTTCATAAGGAATTTCAGATATTATAATTTGTCTTTTTGATTTTGGACCAGTTACTTCATATTTACACCTGACATTTATTTTACCTTTACCGGTAGTGAAGGCTTCTTTAATTCCTTTTAATCCTTCGGCAACTCCACCGGTTGGAAAATCAGGGCCTTTAACTATTTCTAAAATTGTATCTAATCTACAGTTTGGGCTATCAATTCTTTTAATTGTAGCATCAATTATTTCACCTAGATTATGTGGTGGAATATTGGTGGCATATCCTGCAGAAATACCGGTTGCTCCATTGACTAAAAGGTTTGGAAATTTAGCGGGCAAGACGGTTGGTTCTAATAAGGTGTCATCATAGTTTAAACTCATTAAAACAGTATCTTTATTGATGTCTTTTAAAAGTTCTCCAGCTACTTTGGTTAGTCTTGCTTCAGTGTAACGCATGGCAGCGGCACCATCACCGTCCATAGAACCATTATTACCTTGCATTTCAACATAGCATAAATTATTTTTCCACCACTGACTCATTCTAACTAGTGCATCATAGATACTTGAATCACCGTGTGGATGATAGAATCCCATGATATTTCCAACAGCTTTGGCTGATTTTTTTGTTGGTTTATCATAAGTATTACCATCTTTATACATTCCATATAAAATTCTTCTTTGAACTGGCTTTAAACCATCTCTAACATCTGGAAGGGCTCTATCTTGTATGATGGCTTTAGCATATCTACTAAAACTATCACCCATGATGTATTCTAATGAGTAGTCGTATATTCTTTTTACTGCTTCTTCCAATTTATTTCACCTACCTTGCGTAATTATCTTCGAGGGTAAATTCAACATTTTCTTCAATCCATTTTTTACGTGGTTCAACATTATCTCCCATAAGTACGCTTACTCTTCTTTCTGCTAAACTAGCGTCAGAAAGATTTACTTTAATTAAGCTACGCTTATTTGGATCCATTGTTGTTTCCCATAATTGTTCAGCGTTCATTTCACCTAGACCTTTATATCTTTGTTTTTCAAGTTTTACTTTGTTTTGCTTTCTAATTTCTTCGGCTTGTTCATCGGTCCATGCATAACCATATACTTTATTACCATTTTTTAGGGCATAAAGAGGTGGCATAGCTATATATAAATGACCGTTTTCAATTAATGGTTTCATGAATCTATAGAAGAATGTTAAAAGTAATATGGCAATATGGGCACCGTCGTCATCAGCATCGGTCATGATTATTACTTTATCATAATTACAGTCTTCGATTTTGAAATCACTACCAATTCCAGCACCTATGGTTCTAATCATGGTGTTTATTTCGTTGTTAGCCAGAACATCAGTTAATGAGGCTTTTTCAGTGTTTATTACTTTACCTCTTAAAGGTAATATAGCTTGAAATTTTCTATCTCTTCCTTGTTTAGCTGAACCACCGGCTGAATCTCCTTCGACTAAGAATAATTCGTTTATTTTTGGATTTTTAGATTGTGCTGGGGTAAATTTATCACTGATAGATTTTTCTTTTCTATTTTTTCCTTTACCGTTTCTAGCTTCATCTCTAGCTTTTCTAGCAGCTTCTCTAACTTGTTTAGATTTAACCATTTTTTCTAAAATTTTAGTGGCTGTTTCTTTATTTTCTTCTAAGAAGAATTGAAGTTGTTCAGTGGTTATATTGTCGACAGCGGTTCTCGCAGCTGGTGATCCTAGTTTACCTTTAGTTTGTCCTTCAAATTGAAGGAGCTTTTCTGGTATTTGTAAACTTATGATGGCGGTTAATCCTTCTCTAGTGTCAGGGCCTTCAAAATTTTTATCTTTAGCTTTTAGATAGCCATTGTTTCTGGCATAATCATTAAATACTCTTGTGATAGCTGTTTTAAAACCTACTTCATGGGTTCCACCATCTGATGTTTTAACATTGTTTACGAAAGATATAATATTTTCTGAATAACTTTCGGTATATTGGAAAGCTATTTCAACGTTAATACCATCTTTTATACCGTGAAAATCATATGGTTTGTGCAGAACTTTTTTATCAGTATTTAAATATTCAACGAAAGAGTTTAATCCTTTTTCATAATGATATGATTCTTTTCTATCGGTTGCTTCATCATATATATCAATAGTGATATTTTTAAGTAAAAAAGCACTTTCTTGCATTCTTTCGCAAATCGTTGAAAATGAAAATGTAGTTACACTGAAAATTTCATCATCAGGCATGAATCTAACTTTAACACCTGTTTTATTTGTTTTGCCAATTTTTTTTAATTGCTTATCTAAGTGTCCACCATTTTTGAAACTGATGAAATATTCTCCACCGTCTCTTTTTATCGTAACTTCCATCCATTTGCTTAAAGCGTTAACTACAGATGCACCTACACCATGAAGACCACCAGATACTTTATAACCTGATGTTTCAAATTTTCCACCAGCATGAAGAACTGTATATATAACTTCAGGTGTCGATTTACCACTTTCATGCATTCCAGTTGGTATTCCTCTACCAAAGTCTTCAACACTTACACTACCATCTTTATGAATGGTTATATTTATTTTGTCTCCATAACCATTGATTGCTTCATCAATACTATTATCAACAATTTCCCAAACTAGATGGTGCAGACCTCTTTTGTCTGTTGATCCGATATACATGCCTGGTCTTTTTCTAACTGCTTCTAATCCTTCTAATATTTTTATTGAATGTTCATCATATTTTGCCATATCATCACCATTAGAATTATAACAGAAAAAACGTTAAAAAACAAATGAAAACGTTAAATTATGTGAAGTAAATTATGATAAAACGATACTTATGTTTTGTTTTTTATATAACTATGGAGTCTATTATTTTTTATTAATCATTGTGCTATATATTTAAATGTCAACATAAAAATTTATAATAAATTTAGAGAATGTTGTAAATAGTTTTCGTAATTTTTCTAAATCTAAAACTAACAATAGATACCGTGTTATATCTAGATTTAGAGATGGGCTTATTTTATTTAAAATGTCTATTAATTGTTTACCTAATATTTACCAATTGAATATTTTTTGAAGCATTTTATTACTTATTTTTATCATGTAAAAATACATAGATTCACTCTAAAACCTATGTATTTTTTTCTGTCGGGCGAACATTTCTGCCCTCTTTCCTCTTTATTTTCAATACCTTATTCAAAACTGTCCAGTACTAAGCAAGGTCAAATGGTGAAGTTTGACTTCCATCTCCTCCTGTAATTTGTACATTTGTGTTTAGATATAAAACCGGACGGACGGCATAGGAGTAAAACATGCCACTACCATTGCCACCGACAGAACCACTATCAATCAGATTAATCGCACGATTATAACTGGCATGAGGAGCTTGTAACCATTCATTTGCTCCACTAAATAAGTAATCACTGTTTTTACAACTAGAACTATATTTATAAAGTGCTGTTGATAGGCAACTACTTCCTGCCGCATATCCATAGTCACTTGGATACATTAAGCCTATATTTTGTGTTGTGCTTGTTGGATTGCCAATATATACTTGGCTGCTATCTCTTTCAGCATTGTAATAACCGCTTGCTGTTAACGTTTGGTAATTGCTTGAAGTCGGACCACCTAAATAATACGTTTCTGCTGATATCATATTTTTTGAAGTAGCTTCGATACTGTTATAGTATTCTCCATTTAAATATGTTTTTAATGAAGCATTATTCCAATTATTTGAATTAGATGTATCCCATTGCATATTTCCTATACTTTCATTTCTGATTATCTTTATTTTTCCATCTATGACTCCTATTATTCTCCATAACTCATTATTAAAGCTAACATAGTTATTTGGGTTTGTCCCATAATACCTGATATTTCCCTTATTATCTTCATATAGTTCATTAGTATTTGTTGATACTAAATCTTTTATGGTATCTGTTGCAGGTGGCAGTGCTGTACATGTTTTATATAATTCATCTATCGCCCTTGAACATCTGTTGCTGCCATTCCACTACTTGAATTATCATATGTTACATCGTTACTTGGAAAGTATGTTTGTGCATACACCATTACTAAACTTCCTGAAATTAATCCCAAGGTAAATCCTATTAAATATTTTTTACAAAACTCTTTTATTTTACCCATTTTCTTACTCCTTTATTATGTTATAAATATCTTTGTTTAAATTATAATGCTTGTCTTCTATCGGATATTGTCGTATTTAATCAAATTATAACACAATTTTTAAAAAAATTGAATATATATTCTGAATATATATGCTTGATTTGTTCTCTTTTTATGCAAAAAAAAGAAGGTTTATTACCTTCTTAATTGGAAGTTTTAGCTATTTCATCAATGGCGCACTGGGCATCTTCACAATCTAATCCAGTTTTTTTGTTATCATATGATAAGTCAACGGCTCTTAAAGATATTACAACATTATATGAGCTACTTAAGGTGTTGGTATTATCTGTTACGGTGGCAACAACTGATCCATGATAATCAAATTCAACTTCTTGAGTTTGACTTTTAACTTCAACAGCTGCTTCGTTATCTTTTTGATAAGTGCATGTGATAGATGTTCCACAGCCTTCTGGGAATGTTATGGTTACTGTTTTTGGATATACACCGCTTTCGGTAAATGTTGGTTTAGTTAAATTTAATGTCGTAACATTTTTGCTTTCAGTAACAGTTCTACCATTTTCATTTGTAACTCTAGCTACAATGTTATAAGTTTGACCTTGATTTAGATTTTCAAAAACATAGGTATTTTTGCTTCCACCATTTATCCAAGTTTGGCCACCATCTCTAGAGTATTCATATTTTGTTATATCTACTTGTGATGTGGCATTGGCAATTACAGTTATACTATGAGATGTTGATGATGTTGAAAGAACTAAATTTATACTATCATCAAAGGATGATAAATCAACATCGTAAGTATTACTTATCATAGCTTCACCATCAGACACTGTAGCTAGAATACTACTACTTTTTGTGACTCTAAGTTCAGCGGTTGTGTCTTTGACAGTTACTGGTTCACCACCATCTATTTGATAAGTACAAGTTAATGAATCTTTGCATTCTTCTTGGAAAGTAATGGTAATTGTTTTTGGCCCAGTTCCTTCTTCTTTAAATGTAGGTTCAAGTAATTCTATTCTTGCACTGGCTTCATCAATAGTAAATGGGTCTTCTTTAGTACCATTACCTCCATTAATTATTGTATCTTCTGAAAGATATAATGATGGGACTACATAAGCTTCGGTTGCCGAAGCATTAATAAAATGAACATTCCCTGGAGTTTCTAATTTTTGGATTACAAATATACTATAGTTATCCCCTTCATTTGGTGTTATTGTCCAAGTGTTTCCTTCTATAGGTGCGATATCATATATCCAATTTGTTTTTATACAATCCTCTATATTGTTATTATTTAAGCTTAATGTGCCACATTGATTTGCATTACTATTGGCATTTAAATATTCTGAAACTGATATTAGTCCAATTTTACCATTCCATTTAATTTTAGCTTCATCATTTTTTTGATTTACAAAGTCATCATTATTAGCAGTAATTGGTCCAATATTCCAAGAATGCGTGGCAATATTAATTTTATTTTCTCTTATTTGATCTAGATATGTACTATTTAGATATGTATTTAAAGTAGAGTCTTTTAAAATGTTACCATTTGTGTCACCATTAACAAAGTTATCTGATGTTGTCCAAGCATTACAACCATTTTCGCTGTTTGCACAATATGTGCCTGCGTTTTCATTTCTAGAATTAGCTTCATCAAAGGCGTGGCTAATTGTACTTTCATTTCTCATTATTTTTATGGTTCCATCTTTTTCTAAAGAAATAACTCTCCATAGTTCGTTGTTAAATCTTATATAGTTGTTTGGATTTTTTCCTTTAAAAACACATTTACCTTCTTCATCTTCGTATAGTCCATCACCTTCAGTTACGACGTTTTCTGGAGTACATTCTAAGGTCGAATCTATATATTCATATGAATTTGTATCGAAGGCTACTGTTGAAAAGGTACCGTTTTCAAATTCAGCAAATAATCTTCCTTTATTTTGAATTTCTTTGGCATCTATTTTACTGATAAATTCGCGTAACCTTTGTCCGATATTTTCATCTTCATTATTATTTACATAATACTGAATTGGCTTAACATCAGAATATGTATATATGATTGTTTTAGCTCCCATGTTTTTCATGAAATCATCACAAAAAGTATCGGTTATACCTGCTTCAATATTACATCTATTATTAGAATAAACTAAAACATAAGGTTTTTCTACAGTAAGTCCACTTGATAGGTCATAGGCATTAGTTGTTAAATAGTTTGAAACAGAGGATAAATCATAAATTGATTCAACATTATTATGATTGTAACTATTTTTATAATTGTTTGTTAAATTACTAAACTGTATAAAAAGTACTATTAATATGGTTAAAACAAATGTTGAAACTATTAGGGCTTCAGCTAATAAAAATCCTTTTTCATTTTTCATATTTTATCCTCTTTTCATTGTTAGTTTTTTATTAAACTGGATAACAGCGATTACCAGTTAACGTATAACCCGATGGACAAGTATAATGAGCAGGTGTATGAGTTGGTGTAGCACTATAATTATGACGACATCTTGATCCAACTAATGTACCTGATGAACATGAATAATAGGCAGCTTTAGTTCTACGGCATTGATTACGACAAGTGACATATGAAGATCCTGACGGACATGCTGTAGGACAATATTCTGATAGTTTAGTTACTGTCCAACCTGGATAAGACGATGCGTTACAAACATAATTTGTACATGAACCATTATTATGTCCATCAGTACAATTACATCCACCTGTAACAGTATAACTGATTGATTGGGCTGCATGGTAAGTTGCACTTGTATAAGTTGTTTTAGAACATCTTGTACTACTACCACTACCTGATTTGGTATATCCACTTGGACATGTCCAAGTTTCAGCATGATAAGTTGCATTTATGTATAAAATTACATTGTAACTACTACTTACACTATTTGTTCCATCACTTACTTTGGCAATTACTGTTCCATCATTAGTAAAACTAACTTTAGCCGTTTTACTTGTTACTTCTACTTCTTGTCCGTTATCTTTTTGATACCAACATTTATAAGTGTCTCCACATCCATCTGGATATGTAATTGTAACTACTTTAGGTTTTCTTCCGCTTTCAGTGAATGTTGGTAATGGTATTGTTTTAGTGGTTGCGGCTTTAGTTGTTGTTGCTTGTTTTCCACTTTCACTTGTTACACGAAGAGTTATGTTGTATGTGGTTCCTTGAGTTAATTTGGTAAATTTATGAATCTTATCATCTTTATTATCAATCCATGTTTTACCACCATCTACCGAAAATTCATATTTTACGATGTCACTTAAAGCTGTGGCATTACCAATCGCGGTGATTGAATTTGTTGTAACTGTTGTAGATATGCTTAGAGTTATAACATCTTCAATGGCTCTTCCTGTTAATGTAACATCTTCACTTATGGCATATTTTTCTTTGGCTTTTCCAACTTTTGTTGTTCCATTATACCAGCCATCTGAAACATGTTCTTTGCTTGCGACAATATTTGGTAAGGTTATATTACAACTTGTATTTCCGGCTAGGATTGTACAACTTTTTGAAGTACTATCTATTGAAGTTACATTTTCTCCTTTAACAAATTTGGCAGTTACTTTCCTATTTGTTAGGGTGATACTGTTGTTTTTATTTTCTGAGATGTTTCCAGCTCTATCTTTAACGAATACATAATATGTTCCTTGATTTTTGGAAACTTTGATATCTGATTCCTCTCCGGCTTTTACATCTACTTTAACCCAGTTATCATCATTTTCATCTGGAATTTTATTTTTTTCGCTTATATAATATCCAACTATTCCACTGACATTATCAATTGCTTTTATTTGTATTCTTGAATTAGAAGCAACAGATAAACTATTTATTTTAGGTATTTCGTTATCAATGTTAATAATATCGGTTTCATTGGTAATTATACTATCTCCAATAGCTCTAGCTCTTAGGGTTGATATTTGTCTAAATGGTTCTAGTTCATAGTTTCCTTCTTTGGCGTCTTTCCACTCTCCATCATCTATTTGATATTGATAAGTATAACTATTACCTAATTTTGGATAAGAGATTATTACTCTTCTTTCATGAACCCATTTATTACCACTTGGATTGATAATGAAATTTATTTTATAAATGATTGACGTTGGGTCACATTCATCTTCATCTACTATTTCATGGGTTATATTACCATTTTTCTCGATTGTGACACGAACTGTTTTATCTGATATGTCTTCTCCAGTTTCAACGTCGACTACTGGTTCAACTAATTTTCCATCACTTATTAAATCTCTAATTGGAATACAATATACTCCTTCGCTATCTAAACCATTATTTTCATCAATATAGTTATCGGAAGCATCAAATATTAAGCTATTACCTGCATTACCAGCTTTATCACTATTTTCAGCTATTTTATTAATGATTGTTGGCATTATTAGTAATAATAGTAAAGAAATTACTACTATTACTCCCAATATTTCAGCTAATGTAAATCCTTTTTTATTCATTTCTTTCACCCTACTTTTATTATTATTTCCTATAATATATTTTTCTATAATAATTATAAACTATTCACGGAAGATGTGCAAGTGAATATATTAATCATATTTAAAAGAATAGACAAAAATATGGTCTATTCTTTTATTGATTAATTGATAATACTTTAATTTGGATAACATTTGGTGCCAGATAATCTATATCCTGATGGACATGAGTAGTATGCGGATGTATGATTTGGACTTGTAGTTACTGTTCTTCTACAGGTCATACTACTTCCACTACCATATGAAGTATATCCACTTGGACAATAGTAATATCCACTATGGTATGTAGCACTTGTTGAATTTCGGCAATAAGCAATCGGATGATATGTGTAACTTCCTGGGCTAGTGCAGTGATCACCATTTTCTTGATATCTTGATCCATCACATTCATCATAACGTGATTGATAATCTGTATGTGTTAAATTACCGTCAACACAAGTTACAGTTCCAGTAACTCTAATCCAACTTGTATAACAAGTACTTCCGCTTCTATTTGGATAGCCTGATGGACATGAGTAGTATGGTGAACTATATAATCTATTTGTGGTTTGTGTCTTAGAACATCTTGTACTACTTCCACTACCTGATTTGGTATATCCACTTGGACATGTCCATGTTTCTGGATGATAGGTTGCATAAATCCACATAATAACATTGTAACTACTACTTACACGATTTGTTCCATCACTTACTTTGGCAATTACTGTTCCATCATCGGTAAATTTTACATTGGCTGTTTTACTTGTTACTTCTACTTCTTGACCATTATCTTTTTGATACCAACATTTATAAGTGTCTCCACAGCCATCTGGATATGTGATGGTTACTGTTTTTGGATCAACTCCACTTTCGGTGAATGTTGGTAATGGTATTGTTTTAGTGGTTGCGGCTTTAGTCGTTGTTGCTTGTTTTCCACTTTCACTTGTTACACGAAGGGTTATGTTGTATGTGGTTCCTTGAGTTAATTTGGTAAATTTATGAATCTTATCATCTTTATTATCAATCCAAGTTTTACCACCATCTACCGAAAATTCATATTTTACGATGTCACTTAAAGCTGTGGCATTACCAATCGCGGTGATTGAATTTGTTGTAACTGTTGTAGATATGCTTAGAGTTATAACATCTTCAATTGCTCTTCCAGTTAATGTAACATCTTCACTTATGGCATATTTCTCTTTGGCTTTTCCGACTTTTGTAGTTCCATTATACCAACCATCTGAAACATGTTCTTTACTTGCGACAATATTTGGTAAAGTTATATTACAGCTTGTATTTCCGGCTAGGATTGTACAACTTTTTGAAGTACTATCTATTGAACTTACATTTTCTCCTTTGACAAATTTGGCAGTTACTTTCCTATTTGTTAGGGTGATACTATTATTTTTATTTTCTGAGATGTTTCCAGCTCTATCTTTAACAAATACATAATATGTTCCTTGATTTTTCTTAACTTTAAATGTTGCTTCTTCATTTGCATCTATGTCCGTTTTAACCCAGTTATCATCATCGACATCTGGTGTTTCATTTTTTTCGCTTATATAATATCCAACTATTCCACTAACATTATCAATTGCTTTTATTTGTATTCTTGAATTGGAAATGACTGACAAACTATTTATTTTAGGTATTTCATTATCAATGTTAATAATATCGGTTTCATTGGTAATGACATTTGCCCCAACGGCTCTAGCTCTTAGGGTTGATATTTGTCTAAATGGTTCTAGTTCGTAGTTTCCTTCTTTGGCGTCTTTCCACTCTCCATCATCTATTTGATATTGATAAGTATAACCATCACCTAATTTTGGATAAGAGATTATTACTTTTCTTTCATGAACCCATTTATTACCACTTGGATTTATAATAAAATCTATTTTATAAATGATTGACGTTGGGTCACATTCATCTTCATCTACTATTTCATGGGTTATATTACCATTTTCTTCAACTGTGACTCGAACTGTTTTGTCTGATATATCTTCTCCAGTTTCGACATCAACTACTGGTTCAACTAATTTTCCATCTTCTATTAAATCTTGAATTGGAATACAGAATGTACCATATTTATTTGAGCTGGCATTTTCATTAATATAATTATCACTTGCATCAAATATTAAGCTATCACCTGCATTGCCAGCTTTATCACTATTTTCAGCTATTTTATTAATGATTGTGGGCATTATTAGTAATAATAGTAAAGAAATTACTACTATTACTCCCAATATTTCAGCTAGTGTAAATCCTTTTTTATTCATTTCTTTCACCCTACTTTTATTAGTTTTATAACTGTTGATTTAGAGAATAAGGTAAAATCCTTATTCTCTAATCTTCTATTATAATTAAATAATAACAAATATTTCTTTTGCATGCAACAAATTTATCTAAAATACTCTAATTTGGATAACAACGATTACCTGACAAGGTGTATCCTGATGGACATGAGTAGTATGCAGATGTATGATTTGGACTTGTAGTTACTGTTCTTCTACAGGTCATACTACTTCCACTACCATATGAAGTATATCCACTTGGACAATAGTAATATCCACTATGATATATAGCGCTTGTTGAATTTCGGCAATAAGCAATCGGATGATATGTATAACTTCCTGGACTAGCACAGTGATCGCCATTTTCTTGATATCTTGATCCATCACATTCATCATAACGTGATTGATAATCTGTATGTGTTAAATGACCGTCAACACAAGTTACAGTTCCAGTAACTCTAATCCAACTTGTATAACAAGTACTTCCACTTCTATTTGGATAGCCTGATGGACATGAGTAGTATGATGAACTATATAATCTATTTGTGGTTTGTGTCTTAGAACATCTTGTACTACTTCCGCTTCCTGATTTGGTATATCCACTTGGACATGTCCATGTTTCTGGATGATAGGTTGCATAAATCCACATAATAACATTGTAACTACTACTTACACTATTTGTTCCATCACTTACTTTGGCAATTACTGTTCCATCATCGGTAAATTTTACATTGGCTGTTTTACTTGTTACTTCTACTTCTTGGCCGTTATCTTTTTGATACCAACATTTATAAGTGTCTCCACATCCATCTGGATATGTAATGGTTACTGTTTTTGGATCAACTCCACTTTCGGTGAATGTCGGTAATGGTATTGTTTTAGTGGTTGCGGCTTTAGTAGTTGTTGCTTGTTTTCCACTTTCACTTGTTACACGAAGGGTTATGTTGTATGTGGTTCCTTGAGTTAATTTGGTAAATTTATGAATCTTATCATCTTTATTATCAATCCATGTTTTACCACCATCTACCGAAAATTCATATTTTACGATGTCACTTAAAGCTGTGGCATTACCAATCGCGGTGATTGAATTTGTTGTAACTGTTGTAGATATGCTTAGAGTTATAACATCTTCAATGGCTCTTCCAGTTAATGTAACATCTTCACTTATGGCATATTTCTCTTTGGCTTTTCCGACTTTTGTAGTTCCATTATACCAACCATCTGAAACATGTTCTTTACTTGCGACAATATTTGGTAAAGTTATATTACAGCTTGTATTTCCAGCTAGGATTGTACAACTTTTTGAAGTACTATCTATTGAAGTTACATTTTCTCCTTTGACAAATTTGGCAGTTACTTTCCTATTTGTTAGGGTGATACTGTTGTTTTTATTTTCTGAGATGTTTCCAGCTCTATCTTTAACGAATACATAATATGTTCCTTGATTTTTCTTAACTTTAAATGTTGCTTCTTCATTTGCATCTATGTCCGTTTTAACCCAGTTATCATCATCGACATCTGGTGTTTCATTTTTTTCGCTTATATAATATCCAACTATTCCACTGACATTATCAATTGCTTTTATTTGTATTCTTGAATTTGAAATGACTGACAAACTATTTATTTTAGGTATTTCATTATCAATGTTAATAATATCGGTTTCATTGGTAATGACATTTGCCCCAACGGCTCTAGCTCTTAGGGTTGATATTTGTCTAAATGGTTCTAGTTCGTAGTTTCCTTCTTTGGCGTCTTTCCACTCTCCATCATCTATTTGATATTGATAAGTATAACCATCACCTAATTTTGGATAAGAGATTATTACTTTTCTTTCATGAACCCATTTATTACCACTTGGATTTATAATAAAATCTATTTTATAAATGATTGACGTTGGGTCACATTCATCTTCATCTACTATTTCATGGGTTATATTACCATTTTCTTCAACTGTGACTCGAACTGTTTTGTCTGATATATCTTCTCCAGTTTCGACATCAACTACTGGTTCAACTAGTTTTCCATCTTCTATTAAATCTTGAATTGGAATACAGAATGTACCATATTTATTTGAGCTGGCATTTTCATTAATATAATTATCACTTGCATCAAATATTAAGCTATCACCTGCATTACCAGCTTTATCACTATTTTCAGCTATTTTATTAATAATTGTGGGCATTATTAGTAATAATAGTAAAGAAATTACTACTATTACTCCTAATATTTCAGCTAATGTAAATCCTTTTTTATTCATTTCTTTCACCCTACTTTATCTATTATTTTAATTATAAACTATCTATGGAAGTTATGCAAGGATATTTACCGTTTAAAAAAATAGACTATATATAGCCCCATCTTTGACACTTTTAAGAAAAAATACAGGATTAGGCTTTATAAAACCTAGTTTTTTTTATTATTTAGTATTGCGTACTTAATTCGTAAGTGATATAATGTAATTAAGGTAGTGATGTTATGAGACTTAAAATGACCAAAACAAAAAGTAATACTACTTATTGTATTATTGGTGACTATAAAAATTCTAAAGGCAAAAGATCCTCTTATGTTTATGAAGCATTGGGCAATGATGAAAAATTAAAGGAGCGTTTTGGTTCAGAACATACTATGGACAAACTGCAAGAATATATCAATTCTTTAAATCAAATGATAAAAGATGGTAAAGAACTTCCAGTTCATATAACTTTAAATCCAAATAAGCAAATTGAAAAAGATATTAATCGTGCCTTTTTTTCTGGACATATATTTTTAAGAAAAATTTACTATGATTTAGGAATTGATAAAATCTGTGAAAATATTAAAAAGAAATACAAATTTACTTTTGATATAAATAAGATAGTTGAATGTTTACTCTATTCACGTATTATATGGCCATCATCTAAACTATCTACATTTGAACAATCTAAACAATTAATTGGAAGTTATGATTTTGAATTACAACACGTTTATAGAACCTTATCCTATCTATCAAAAGAGATAGATAATATTCAAAAAGAATTATTTGATTACAGTAATAAAATAATTGATAGAAATTATAAAGTCATATATTATGATTGTACAAACTACTTCTTTTATACAGAGGAAAACGATTTTCAAAGGTATGGTATAAGCAAACAACATCAACCACATCCACTTGTACAAATGGGATTATTTATGGATGCAGATGGATACCCTTTTGCCATGAATATAAATCCTGGTAATACTTCTGAGACTAAAACTATGATTCCAACAGAAAAAGAATTTTTGAAGAAATACAATATGAAAGGCAGTAATATAATTGTATGTACCGATGCAGCTATGTGTACTGATGAAATTAAAAAGTTTAATGTTAAAGAAGGTAGAGGCTTTGTAATAACTCAATCAATAAAAAAATTAAGTGATGAACTACAAAAGTTCGCTTTAGATAAAAATGGATGGCGTATTTTAGGAAATTTGATGGATATTTACAATTTGGAAGATATTGAAAAAAATGAAGAGCTTAAAAAGAAATATTACAATACTATTTTTTATAAAGAAATAGAATGTGAAACCAAATCAGTTAAACAAGCTTTAATAGTAACCTTTTCATTTAAATACCAAGCATATCAACATAAGCTCAAAACCCATCAATTGGAAAGAGCCAGAAAAATGGTTGAAGAAGCTAATAGGAAAAACAAAAATGTTACAAAGAAAAAAGATATTGAAAAAATTAAATCTAGTAAAAATCAAAATGACCCTAAAAGATTTGTCAAAGAAATAAAGACCACTGATACAGGAGAAGTTGCTTGTAATATAGAATATATAATTGATGAAGAGATTTATAAAAATGAAGAAAAATATAATGGCTTATACGGAATAACAACAAATTTAATTGATGACACCGAGACAATTATCAAAGTTATGAATGGTAGATGGGAAATAGAAGAATCGTTTAGAATTATGAAAGATGACTTCGATTCTGGGACAGTACACTTATCAAGAGAAGATAGAATCAAAGGCCATTTTATAACTTGTTTTTTAGCCTTATTTATTTACAGATATTTAGAACATAAATTAAATGACAAATATACAGTTAGTGAAATAATATTAAAACTACAAGAAATGAAATTATTAGAACATAAAGGAAAAGGTTTTGAGCCAATACAAACTAGAGATAATTTAACTGATGATTTACACAGCTTTTTAGGCATTAAAACAGACACAGAAATAATAACTTATAAAAAAATTAAAAAAATTTTTGATGAACAAGAAAATAAAATTTAGGTACGCATTTTTTCTGAAATTAAAAAGTCCTATTTTCCCTTGAAATTAAAGGGATTAGGACTTTTTAATTTCTTACAAGTGTCAAACTTGAGATTATAAACTATCTATGGAAGTTATGCAAGGATATTTACCGTTTAAAAAAATAGACTATATATAGCCTATTCTTTTAAAAGTTCTTCTAATGATTTTATTTGATATCCTTTTGATTGAATATAATTTAGTATGGCATTTAATTCGGTGATTAGAGAATTATTGACTTCTAGGGAAATGATAGAACCTGGTAGAATTTTCTTTTTGATATTTAAAAGAGGATTTTTTTTAATTATGATTTTTGGCATGATTGTGATAGAGTTTTGAATATTGCATATTTTTAACATGCTTTTTTTAGGTTTTTCCGTATAACAATAGTTATATATTTGAGGGCCAATATTAGTGATGATGGTTTTCATCCACACAAAATCACTATCATTATAGTTTTCGTTATTGCTTAGGTTGCCGATGGTATGACCATTTTGAATAAGATTTATTATTTGGTTATGATGTTTTTCTAAGTATGTACTTTCAATAAAAAATGTGGCTTTAATTTTTCTTTGATTTAAAGTATTTATGATAGATGTCAAATCATCTTTGGGGTCTGTTTTAAAAAGTAAGGTTACTTCCATTTTAGTGTTATTTCCGTTAATGACATATTTATCTTTGTTTTTGTCTAAGGTATTTTTTACCTCTAATGGTTTATATACTAAGAGTTTATCATCAAAATAACCTATTTTGCTCATGGCTTCATAGCTTTTTTGGGTATCGACTTCTTTGCCATTTACACCTGGAATTATGGTGTCTTCATTTATAATTGGTTCAATAGCATTTTCTTTATAGCCGTCTTTTTTACTTTTAATTTCAGTTAATAATGTGTCACTTAATTTTGCTGTGGTGCCAACTTTTTCAGTGTATATAAAACTACCAATCATTAAAGTTAAAAGACCTATTATTTGAAAAAATTTTTTCATTTTTCTCACCCTATGAAATTATATGACTAATTTTGTTTAGTATGATTTTTTCACTTTTTGTTTTGGGCTTCATATTATACTATGAAGGGGGGATTCTAGATGAACGAGCAGTTTTATGTTTATGATATGAATCGACAGCCAATGGGTCCTGGTCCAAGACCTGGTGGTCCTGGAGGTCCAGGTAGACCACCAATGAATAATCAAGGAAGATTTTTAGGACCTTTCATTTTAGGGGGAATTACGGGAGGTCTTATTTCACCACTTTTTTGGAATAATCGTCCTATGTATTATCCTTACTATCCACCTTATGGACCTTATCCATATTATTATCGTTAAAGAAAAAGTCTCTAGTTTGAGACTTTTTCTATGTACTGTTTTGATACTTTTTCTAAATCTGTAATTAAAGACATAATTTCTTCTTTGGTTTTTAATCTAGTACCACTAGCATAAATATGTCCACCTCCACCATGGTCTGCGGCTACTTCGTTTATTATTGGCCCTCTCGATCTAATGGATACACGGTATGAGCCTAGTTCTTTATCTTCGGTAGCTGTTACCCATACTAACATTTCATTTATATGATTAAAACTATTAATTAAATTTCCTGGGGTTGCAGCATCGACGTTATATTGTTTTAAAGTTTCATCATTAATGATTAAGTACCCTACTTTGTTTTCAGTTATTTGATAATTTTGAGCCATATATCCTTGAAATTTTATTTCTTTATATGGTCTTAGATATAATTCATTATATATTTTAGTTATATCAAGATTGGTTTTTTCTAATAATTTACTTGCAATAGCAAAAGTTTTGGAATTGGTATATGAAAACATAAAGCGATTGGTATCAGCGATTAGTCCAATATATAGTTTTTCAGCGGCTTCCGTTGTTATTTTTAAATTCGTTTTAAAGGCTAGTTCTAGAACCATTTGTGAAGCACTTGATGATTTATCATCAATCCATTCGAGTTCACACATAGTTTCGACATATGGATGATGATCTATTTTAATAGAATTTTTAATTCTTCTTGGGTCTAGTCCATCTACTCTTTTATGATCAGGAGTATCTGTGACAATTAGTAATGCATTGTCAATATTTTCTGGTAATTTATCTAATTCTCCAATGTATCTAAATTTAGCAGCTGGTGAACCTATAACATAAACTTTTTTATCTGGAAAATTATCTATAATTATTTGTTTTAAACCTAGTGAACTACCTAGGGCGTCAGGATCTGGACCAACGTGTCTAGCAATAATTATTGTATTGGCTTTTTTTATTTTTTTATAGATTTGTTTATATATACTTGACTTAAATAAATTCATTTTTATCACACTTTCTTTTTTCTAATTAGAATTATATCATACTTTACGTTTTTTTAAAATTTAAAAAGGCTATTGAATTAAATCAATAGTCTTTAAAGGATAATAGTTGCGGAAGTTAATATTAATATATTTACTACGGCAATTGTCAAAACAACTTTGATAGCCCATTTAAACCAGGTTGTATATTCTACTTTGGCTAGGGCTAGTCCACCCATAATAGCTCCGCAAGTTGGGGTTATTAAATTTACAAGTCCATTGGCAGAAACAAAGGTCATAATTGTAGTTTCTACACTATAGCCAACATTAACAGCAAGTGGCCCCATAATTGGAGTTGATAAAGTAGCAAGTCCAGAACTTGATGGGACTAATACTGATAATACAACATGTAATATATAATTTAATGGTGTAAATATAACAGCAGGTACTTCTTTTAACAAGTTAGATGCGTTATAGATTATATAATTATCTAAATATGTGGTTTGAAGTAAGACACTAGCTCCTCTTGCTATAGCAATTATTAGGACAACACTCATCATGTCTTTAGTTCCATTAACAAAGGTTTCAACGAATTCATGTTCTTTATATGAATTAATTATAGCAATAATTATAGAAGATATTAAGAACCACAAAGCAGCTTCATAGAAATACCAACTTCCTAGTGGGGTTCCAGTTAACCATCCTGTGAATTTTTCAAATATATTAACACCAAATTCACCCCAAGGAATGAATCCAACAATCATAACAACAAATGTTAAGGCAAATATTACTAGGGTTAATTTTTGTTTTGTTGTTAACTGTGTTTTTTCTTCTTTTGTCTGTTTACCATAAGTTTCTTGCATAGCTTTTTGTTCTTGAAGTGATAAGAAGGTAGATCCTTTTTCTTTTTGGACTTTTTTGGCGTAACGCATTACAAAGAAAATAGATATTCCAAGGGTTGTTAGCCAAAGAACGGCACCCAAACCAATTATTATACCTTGATTGACAGTAATACCATCTGGTAAAGCACTGACGGCAGCTCCAACAGCAAATGGATTAATTGTAGATCCTAAAACTCCAGATCCTGCACCTAATAAGACGATTGAGGCTCCAACTAAGGTATCCATGCGGGCAGCAACCATAGTTGCGGCTAATAAGGCATAAAATCCAACTGTTTCTTCAAGCATTCCATAAGTTGTTCCACCTAATGAAAATATAAACATTAGAATTGGAATTAGTATAGTTTCTCTACCTTTTAACTTTTGAACTAAAACTTTTATTCCTGTTTCTAAGGCGCCGGTTTTAGTAACTATAGCTAAAAATCCACCTAGTATGATGACAAATATACATACGTCAATGGCATTTTCAAAGCCTAATATTGGCGACATTAAGATGTCTGATAATTTGGCTCTAACAACTCCACTACCATTTATGATGGTATCTCCACTAAATTTAGCGATTGGTAAAATATATGAAAGAATTCCTAAGGCAAAAATCAAGATTAAAATTATTGAAAAAGCTGATAACATTACTTTATTTTTACTTTTTTTATTTTCTGTCATTTTATCCCTCCTTAATAACAGTCCCAGCTTTTCCGTTTAAAGCAGCATAAGCGTTTTCTAGTGAGGCGATAATGGCTGTGCCATGATGCTTTTCGGCAAAATCTAGGCACGCTTCAACTTTTGGAAGCATACTTCCTTGGGCAAACTGCCCTTCTTCAATATATTTATGAGCTTCACTGGTTGTCATTGTATCTAATTTGATTTCATTTTCCTTACCATAATTTAAACATACTTTGTCGACAGCTGTTAGAATTAACAATACGTCTGCATTAATTTTACGCGCTAATAATGATGCAGATTTATCTTTATCTATAACAGCGTCTATTCCTTCTAAACCTTTTTCTTTATCATAGGTAACTGGTACACCACCACCACCTAAGGCAATAACAATGTATCCATCATTATTGAGTTTTTTTATGACATTTTCTTCGATTATTTTTTTGGGTATAGGTGACGGAACGACTCTACGATATCCTCTACCAGAATCTTCGACAAATGTATAGCCTTTTTCTTTAGAAATTTTTTCGGCTTCTTCTTTGGTGTAGAATTTACCAATTGGTTTAGTGGGGTTAGAGAATGCCTTATCATTTTTGTCTACTAGGGTTTGGGTAATAACGGTTAGGCAAATTTTAGGAATGTGTTTTTTATTTAGTTCATCTTGAATGGTTTGCTGAAGTTGATAACCAATATATCCTTGACTCATACTTCCGCATTCTGGAAATGGCATTGTCTGCATATCATTAAATATTTGTCCTACTTGGGGTCCATTTCCATGGGTAATAATTACATCGTGTTTTTTTATTAATTCTACTAACATTGGTGCGATTAATTCAATTTTACTTTGTTGCTCTAAAGCATTGTTTCCTAAGGCATTTCCACCTAAAGCAACTACTATTTTACTCATTGCTTTCCTTCATTGTGGCATACATAATTGCTTTGATTGTATGCATACGATTTTCGGCTTCATCAAATACTTTAGAGTTTTTTGATTCAAATACTTCATTCGCAACTTCCATTTCAGTTAAACCAAATTTTTGATTTATATCTTTACCTATTTGGGTTTTTAAATCATGAAATGATGGTAGGCAGTGCATGAATATTACATTTTGACTCGCATTTTTTATGACTTCTTTAGTAACTCTATATGGGGTTAATAATTTGATTCTTTTGGCCCAGACTTCATCTGGTTCACCCATTGATACCCAAACGTCGGTATAAATAACATCAACATTTTTAGTTCCTTCTTGAACATCTTCAGTGAAATTTAATTTACTACCAGATGTTTTGGCTATTTCCATACATGTGTTTATTAACTCTTTACTTGGCCACAATTCTTTAGGCGCGCAACAAGTAAAGTTCATACCCATTTTAGCAGAGGCTACCATTAAAGAGTTACCGACATTATTTCTAGCATCACCCATGAATACAAAGTTTATTCCTTCTAAGTGTCCAAAGTTTTCTTCAATTGTTAGTAAGTCTGCCAACATTTGTGTTGGATGGAATTCGGTGGTTAACCCATTCCATACAGGAACACCAGCATATTTAGCTAAGGTTTCAACTATTTCTTGATCAAAACCACGGTATTCAATTCCATCATACATTCTACCTAATACTCTAGCGGTATCTTCAATACTTTCTTTTTTTCCCATTTGTGAACTACCTGGTTCTAGATAAGTAACTCCCATACCTAAATCATGACCAGCCACTTCAAAGGCACATCTTGTTCTAGTTGAGGTTTTTTCAAATAGTAAAACAATGTTTTTCCCATCTAGATATTTATGAGGTATATGGTTTTGTTTTTTTTCTTTAAATTCTTTAGATAAATCTAAAAGATATCTGATTTCTTCTTGGGTATAATCTAATAGTTTTAAAAAATTTCTTCCTTTTAAATTCATGTTTTATTCCTTTCTTATTTTTCTCTAACTAATGGCATACTCATACATCTTGGCCCACCACGACCTCTCGATAATTCGGCACTGCTGATTTCGATTACTTTAAGTCCATATTCTCTTAAAACTTTGTTTGTTTCGGTGTTTCGATTATAAACTACGACAACACCTGGTGCGATAGCTAAGGTATTACTACCGTCGTTCCATTGTTCTCTTGCTGAAGCGATTTTATCTCCACCGGCACATGGAATTAAAGTTATATCTATGCCTAAATATTTTTCTAGAATTTCTTCTAGGCTACCTGTCATTTCTTTAACGTTTAAATCTTCGTCACTATTTGGGTCATTACCTTCAGTGATTTCATAGACTTTTAATGTATCCATGATTCCTGGATGATATGTGAATTTATCATAGTCAACTTGGGTAAATACTGTATCTAGATGCATAAAAGCTCGACTATTTGGAATATTGAAAGCTAAAATTGTATCTATTTTACTTTCTTTATTTTTAAAGATATTTTTAGCTAGCTGGTCAATTGCTCCAGCTTCAGTTCTTTGTGAAATACCAACGGCTAAGACGTGTTCATTTAGATTTAAAACATCTCCACCTTCGATATGACACTGTTCATATCTATCGTAATATTTATATACTTTTCCAGCAAATTTTGGATGATAATTGAAAATATGTTCAGCATATATTGTTTCTCTATTTCTAGTTACAGAATACATTTTATTTAAACTGATTCCTTCACCAATGCTTGCGAAGTTATCTCTTGTGAAGTATAAGTTTGGCATTGGGTCAGTTATAAAGGCTGAATCTTCACTAACTAGGTCAACTAACGATTTATCTAGTTTTCTTTTTGTATAATCTAGTTCGTTTATTCTAATTCCTTCCATGGTTTTTAAGACTAAGTCTTTATTATTTTCAATGTTATTTAGATAATCTAACACTAAATGTTTATATTTTGGAGTGTCAACTCCGGCTTCTGTGATAAACTGTTTGATGAATTTTTCTTTGACGTCTGGTCTTTCGTTTAAAACTTCTGTCATTAAATCTTCAAGGTAATAAACAGTTATACCATTTTCTTTTAGTCTTTGAGCAAATTCATCATGCTCTTTTTGAGCGACTTCCAAATATGGAATGTCGTCAAACAATAATCTTTCTAAGGTGTCTGGAGTTAAATTTAATAATTCATTTCCAGGTCTATGAAGTAATACTTCTTTTAGTGGTTTAATTTCACTAGTTACATCAATTGCACTCATTTTATTCCTCCCTTATAATATCATGATAACACATTTTGTGACTTTAATTTTGGTCAAATATATTTAAAATGGTTTATTTACATAAATTGACGTGCAAATCACTTTTTTTATTTAATATTAACTATTTTTCACAAATTATTATTATTTTTTGTGCTATAATTTTTGAGGTGTTTATACTTTTTTAATATTTATGGTGTTTTAACCTTATTTTACAAGTAAAAGTCTTGACTTTAAAGTTATTTGCATATATAATTAATGACAGCGTGTTAAAGCAGCGTTATTTTGAAAATTATAATGTGGATATTCCCTATAGGGGTTACTTATTTGGCTGCGAAAGTAAGTATTGATATATTCCACCCTATAAGTTTTGCAAAATAACCTTTCGCGCTAGTGGAAGGAGGAAAAAAATGGCAAGATATCTTGGTCCTACTTACAAAAAGTCTAGACGTTTTGGCTTTTCTATTTTAGAAAATGGTAAGGAACTTGCTAAAAGACCTTATGCTCCAGGACAACACGGACAAGAACGTAGGAAAAAATTATCTAACTATGGTATTCAATTACAAGAAAAACAAAAGGTTAAATTCATGTATGGACTTAGTGAAAAGCAAATGAAGAAAACTTTTGAAAAAGCAGTTAAAATGAAAGGTGTCAATGGTGAAAACTTACTTAAGTTATTAGAAAGCCGTTTAGACAATTTAGTATACCGCATTGGTTTTGCGACTACTAGAAAAGGTGCTAGACAATTAGTAAACCATGGACATATAACTGTTAATGGTAAAAGAGTTGATATTCCATCTTATCAAGTTAAACCTGGTGATGTTATCAGTTTAATGGAAAATGATAAAGAAATGGCTATTGTTAAATCTTCTTTAGAAGCTTTACATAACAGAGTAGAATTTATTTCTTACGATGATAAGAAAATGGAAGCTACATATGTTAGATTACCAGAACGTAGCGAACTTAGTGCGGATATTGATGAAGCATTAATTATCGAATACTACAACAGAAATTAAGAGAACTTTGTTTCTCTTTTTTTATGTAAAAAGCATTAGATGATTCTAATGCTCGCATATTAAATTTCTACCATCCATATTGATACCATCATAGGTCATGACGACACCATTACCTACAGCTGAGTATCCATCACTTGTTTTATATGCTCTAGAGACTTGTGTATAGTAGTCAATATTTGCACATGGCATTTTTTCTGGTATTTCAATTCTTTCTAAATTTGGACAACCACTAAAATCAATATTGGTGATAGTGCCATCTTGCACTACTATTTCTTTTAAATTTGGTTGATTTCCAAGATTTAAACTATTTAAGGTTGGAATAGTTAGAGTTAATTTTGTTAAATTTGAACTTGAAACATCGACATTGGTTAGATTAACATTTTCTAATTCAACTTCTTGCAAATTAGGATTTGTAAAATTACCATTTATATTTGCATCCACATTATAAAGTTCTAGTTTTGTTAAATTAGTTAAATTAGATAGATTATCTGATTCATCTATTTTAATATTATAACCTCTCAATTGTTTTAAATTAGTTAAATTGTTAAGGCCTGTTACTTCAAGTTTAGGATTTTCATTTGTGGATGTTATGTCAATTTTAACTAATTTTGTATTATGGCTAAGATTTAAGTTTGATGCTTGCTCTGAGTTCCATGTTACAAACTGTTTTAAACCAGTTAATTTTTCGATTCCTTTATAATCTTTAATTGGGTCATCTATGATTACTCCACTTTCTAAATTAGGAACAATTTGCATAGGGCAACGTAAAACTTCTATACTGGCTAGCTGCTTGTCAGTTAATTCACTGGCGTTTTTATAATTTGCATTATTACTACTATTATATTGCTTGGCAATACAGTTTGAAAAATTTTCGTCTTGGAAATAGTTATTTACTATTTCTGTTTTATTTTCCTGAAGATTATTTTGTTTTTCTGAGCTTGCGTTTATTAAATATATTGTTTCAACAATTAAAATGATAATGGCGATGATGATAGCAATGATTAGTTTTTTATTATTTATTTTTTTCATTATTTAGCACTCTCCTATGTTTTAATTTTATCACATATAGAAAAAGAACTATATATTTATAGTTCAATTTTACCAATAAAGTATTTCTTTTTACCTCTTCTTAACACTAATATTTCATTTTCAATAGCAATATCATTGGTGATGATATAGTTTTCATCGGTGATTTTTTCTTCGTTGATGGTGATGCTTCCAGCTTTTACGAATTCTCTAGCTTCTCTTTTACTTGAAGCTATTTTATTTTCTACTAACATATCTATGATATTGACATTGTTTTTGGTTTTGAATGTTGGTACACCTTTGAAAACATCTTCTATTTCTTTTTTGGTTAAGTTTTTGACATGACCACTAAATAGAGCTTCACTCATTTCTTTAGCTTTTTGGGCTTCTTTTTCACCGTGTAGGAAGGTTACTACTTCTTTGGCTAAAGTTTTTTGGGCAATTCTAGTTTCTGGATGAGCGGTTTGCTCTTTTTCGATGTTTTCAATTTCTTCTTTAGTTAAAAATGTAAATATCTTCAAGTATTCAATTACTTTTTCATCATCACTGTTTAATAGATATTGATATATTTCATAGCTAGAGGTTTTATTTTTATCAAGCCAATAAGCATTGCCTTCAGATTTACCAAACTTTTTTCCATTTTTATCGGTTACTAGAGGCATGGTGAAACCATATACTTCGTGACCAGTTTTTTTTCTAATTAAATCAATACCAGCGGTGATATTGCCCCATTGGTCTGAGCCAGCACACTCTAACATACAATTTCTAGTTTCGTGAAGGTGAAGAAAGTCTAAGGCTTGCATTATCATGTAAGAAAATTCTGTATAGGTGATACCGGTATCTAATCTTCTTCTAATAATATCTTTATCTAGCATGTAATTGATATTAAAGTATTTTCCATAGTCTCTTAGAAAGTCGATGAAATTTATATCTTTAGACCATTCATAGTTATCAACAACTTCAAAACCGAATAAATCTTCAACTTGTTTTTTTAGACATTTAAAATTGTGCTGAATAACTTCTATAGATTGCATTTGTCTTTCTTCTGTTGGTCTTGGGTCTCCTATTCTACCAGTGGCACCACCTACTAAAAGGATTGGATGATGACCGGCTTTTTCTAATCTTTTACTGATTAAGAAACTAGATAAATGACCTAAGTGCAAGCTATCGGCAGTTGGGTCAGTTCCAATATAGAATGTTAGTCCTCCGTTGTTTAATTTTTCTTCTAAGTCTTCTCCGGCTTCATCTTTTATAAGACCGCGCCATTTTAATTCATCATATATTTTCATTGTTTATCCTCCTCACAGTGGCAGTGGTCACATTTTTCTTCACAGTCACAGTTCATATGAGTTACGATGTCTACACTATGACTAGTACCTATTCTGGTTGCACCTGCTTTGATTAATTCATTCATTTGTTTGAATGTTTTTATGCCACCACTAGCTTTGATTTCTAATACTTCATTTTTATGTTTATTTATTAATTTTACATCTTCTAAACTTACTCCACGACTTCCAAAACCGGTATTAGTTTTTATGAAGTTAACAAATGTTTCATTACAAATTTCAGTCATTTTAATAATTTCTTCTTCGGTAAGTAAAGATGTTTCGATGATTACTTTTAGAATTTTACCATCTATTTGGTCTCTAATTTCTTCGATTTCTGACTTTACATAATCATAGTCTTTGTCTTTTAAAGCTCCAACATTGATAACCATATCTATTTCATCAGCGCCATTTTCAGTAGCTTCGATTGCTTCATATGCTTTTACTTTTGGAGTGTTCATACCAAGTGGAAAACCAACTACAGTACATACTCCAATGTTTGTATCTTTAAGTAGGTCTTTAGCTAAAGTGACATAATATGGGTGAACACATACTGTTTCAAAACCATATTCGATAGCTTCATGACATAGTTTAGCAATATCTTCTTCTTTAGCGTCCATTTTTAAATTTGTGTGGTCAATGTATTTTCCTATTTCCATTTTGTTTCCTCCTTTTAAGAACAAAATACCAAAATAAATTTTGGTATTAGCTTACCTCACGGTAAGCTCTTTCTACTTCATAGCAGTCTTAGACTCCTCCATAGACCAGTATCGGATAGTCGCTACCCTAATTATATTATTTATTTACCAAAATTTATTGATTAGATAGATTGATCTAGATATAACATATATTTTTCTAAACCTTTAAACATTATATTAACTGCTGCATTATAATCACGAGTGTGCTTTGTATGACATACTGGACATTCCCATTTCCTTAACTTCAAATCTTTTACTTCTTTATTTTGATAATCACATATACTGCATATCTGACTGCTTGGATAATATCTATCTATTTGTATTAATCTCTTATTATTCCAGTTAGCTTTATATTTAAGTACTCTGATGATTTCTGATATTGGGTTTTCATTTAAGCCTTTAGCTACATAGTGATTTTTCTGCATACTTTTTACATCTAAATTCTCAGTTACTATAATGTCATTCTCGTTTATTAGTTTATTTGTTATATCATGTATCATATGTTTTCTTGCATTTCTTATTTTTTGATACAATCTTTGGATTTTTAGTTTCATCTTATATCTATTTTTACTTCCAGACTTACATCTAGATATTCCTCTTTGTAAACCTACCATTCTTTTTGTATTTAGTTTTATTTTGTTTTCTATCTTTTCATTAAATGATGTTACTATTAAATCTTTTATTCCTAAATCTATACCGATTATACTTGTTGGTACAAATGATGGCCTTATTAATTCTTCGTTGGTTAAGACACTTACATAATATTTACCGGCATCTTTCTTAACTGTTGCACTTTTTAACTCACCAGGTATAATATTTTTATTTCTATATCCTCTTATCTTTACTTCTTTTAATTTTGGTAAAGTTATTGTTTTATTTTTTAAATCTAGTTTTATGCTGTTATAATTATTACCTTTATAACTACTTTTAATATTATTAGTTTTATAACTTTCATGAACGCCTTTTGCTTTAAATCTATGATAACCGTTTCCATTAAAAAATCTTTTATAAGCATCTTCTAAATTAAATAGACTTGTTCTTAAAGCGCAACTATCTACTTCTTTCAAAAACGGATATTCTTTTGAAAGTGATGGTATTAATTTTATTTGATCATATACACTTTTACTTTTTCCAGTTTTTTTATATTCTTTAATTTTATCATCCAAAAAATAATTATATACAAACCTAGAGCATCCAATAGTTTTATTAATTAACTCTTCTTGCTTTTCAGTTGGATACATTCTAAATACATAGCCTTTTAGTATTTTCATATCATCACCTTCAATCTTTGGTGTATTCAGTATATCACAAACGTTTGTTCTTGTAAACATTTTTTTTACAAAGCAAATTCCTAGTATATTAAAAAGATACTATGAATTATAAGGACGAGCGTGCCCGCGGTACCACCTTATTTCATAGTATCTATGCATCTTTATCTGATAACGGTGACTGTCCGATTTGATTCAAAATATGTATTTCATTATTTAACCTTGGTTAGTTTTCATCGGCCACTAACTTTCTTTTTACTAGTTAAATAACTACTAGGTATTTGTCTTCATCAATTAATATGACTATAACATATTTATAAAATACCGTCAATGGTTCTTGGTTATAGTTTTTTTAAAAGTTTTTCCTTTAGAATTATTTACAAAGTTTTCTATTTTTTCATTTGATGAAAAATTATCAATATATGATTGTATTTTTTCGCTTTGAACGTTTTCTTGATTAAATATTCTATTTTCTCTAGCTATTAGTCTGTCATGGGAAAGTTTTCTATTTATAGGTAGTCCTAATACTTCGCCTATTAGATTTATGATACTTAAATCTATTTCATTTGGATAAATGTCTACAAAATCAGCAATGGTCATATAGGGATATTTTTTTAGGAAATTGTCTAGTTGAATCTTTGTGTCTGGTTTAATTTTTTTTGAATAAGCTTGTTCATACATGAATAAAAGTTTTCTTACAATATGAATTGAGTCTGAATATCTAAGTGGTTCGATTTTTGTTTCATCATATATTTTATGGTGATTTTCATATAGTTTTTGTTGATATTCATTGAAACAAAAGCTTAATAACTCTTTTTTTAAGTAAGAGAAATTACTGAGGTCTATTTCACTCACATAATCTAAACCAATATTTATTAGACTATTTTGAATAGATTCTAGCTGTTCGTTTGTGAAAAGTTTGGTATAAAATAGTTCTGGATAAGATGTCATAATTAAATCGCCGATTTTGGTAAACTCTAATTTTTTTAGTTTAAAAATAATTAATGGGTTTAGGTGTAAATTTATAATATTTTTATTTAGATTTATCATTTGACAACAATGTTTACCAAACGTCCAGGAATTGTAATTATTTTAACTATTGTTTTGTTTTCTATAAACTTTTTAACATTTTCATTTTTTTGAGCAAGCTTTTCCATTTCATCTTTAGTAATATCAGTGTTTACAACTTCTTTACCTCTTACTTTTCCATTTACTTGGAAGACTAATTCATATGAGTCATCTTTTGTTTTATCTTCGTCATAAGTTGGCCATGTTGATTCACATAATGGTTCACCTAAATTATATATTTTATTGATTTCTTCAGTAATGTGTGGGGCAAATGGATTTAATAAGTGAAGTAAAGTTCTTAGGTCAGCTTTGGTAATAGTTTCCATATTATCATATTCGTTTAACATAATCATAAGTGCGGATATGGCAGTATTAAATTTCATGGTTTTTATATCATTAGTTACTTTTTTGATTGTTTTGTGAACTAATGATTCTTTAGTGTATCCTTCTTTATCATTTAATTTTTCGCCAGATTTCCAAATTCTATCTAGGAATCTTTTACAACCTTTTAAACTGTTAGTACTCCAAGCGGCATCTTTTTCATAGTCACCAATAAACATTTCATAAAGTCTTAAAGCATCTGCGCCATATTCTTCAACCATGTCATGTGGATTAATGACGTTGCCTTTTGATTTACTCATTTTTTCGCCGTCTGGTCCTAGTATCATACCGTGTGATGTTCTGATATCTATTGGTTCTTTATTTGGTACTAAGCCAATATTATATAAAAATTGATTCCAGAATCTAGCATATAGTAAGTGACGAGCAGTGTGCTCCATACCACCATCATACCAGTCTACTTTCCCCCAATAATTTAGAGCTTCTTTTGAAACAAATTCTTTATCATTGTGTGGGTCCATGTATCTTAAGAAGTACCAAGATGAACCAGCCCAGTTAGGCATGGTGTCAGTTTCTCTTTTGGCTTTTCCACCACATTTTGGACAAGTTGTATTTACCCAATTTTCAATATTAGCAAGTGGACTTTCTCCATCATCTGTTGGCTCATAGTTGGCAACATCTGGAAGTAAAACAGGAAGTTCTTCTGCTGGAACCGGCTGCCAACCACATTTTTCACAGTAAACTAGTGGAATTGGTTCACCCCAGAATCTTTGCCTTGAGAAAATCCAATCTTGTAGACGATAATTTACTTTTTTATTTCCAATTTTTCTTTTGGTAATTTCGTCTATCATTATTTTAATAGCTTCTTCTTTACTTGTAATATCATTTAAAATATCTGAGTTTATATATTTACCTTCACCAGTATAAGGTAAGGTTTCACCTTCGATTACCGGGATTATTTCAATATTAAATTTACTAGCAAATTCATAGTCTCTTTCATCATGAGCAGGAACGGCCATGATGGCTCCAGTACCATAGTTCATCATGACATAGTCTGATGTCCAAATTTGAATTTCTTTGTTTGTGAATGGATTGATGGCTTTGATGCCTTCTATTTTTACACCAGTTTTTTCTTTGGCAAGTTCAGTTCTTTCAAATTCAGTTTTTGTTTTTGCATATTCTTGATATTTTTTTATTTCTTCTAAGTTACTTATTTTATTTTTTAATTTTTCAAGTATTGGGTGTTCTGGTGCGATGACCATAAAAGTGGCTCCATAGATAGTATCAGGTCTTGTGGTATAAACTTTAATTTTTTCTTTTTCATTTTCAATTTCAAAATCAATTTCAGCGCCTTCTGATTTTCCAATCCAATTGATTTGACCTAATTTTACTCTTTTACTAAAATTGGTATTTTCTAGTCCTTGGATTAAATCTTCAGCATAGTCACTCATTTTAAGCATCCATTGCTCTTTTTCTTTTTGAATTACTTTAGAACCACATCTTTCACATACACCACCGGCAGAGTCTTCATTAGAAAGACCTGTTTTACAAGTTGGACACCAATTGATGTTTTTCTTAGCTTTATATGCCATACCATGTTTATAAAATTGTAAGAATTGCCACTGAGTCCATTTATAATATTCAGGGTCTGTTGTAGCAAATTCTCTATTCCAATCGAAGGATATACCTAATTCTTCAATTTGTTTTTTAAAGGTTTTGATGTTAGCTTTAACTGCATCTTTTGGATGAATATGATTTTTAATGGCATATTGTTCAGCTGGAGCTCCAAAGGCATCCCATCCCATTGGAAATAGAACATTATATCCTTCCATTCTTTTTTGTCTAGCTACAGTGTCTAAAGCTGTATAACTTCTAGCATGTCCGACATGAAGACCAGCACCTGATGGATATGGGAATTCTACTAATAGATAATATTTTTCTTTTTTACTTCCGTTTTTAGCAGCAAAAGTTTGGTGCTTATTCCAATAATTTTGCCAATATTTTTCTATCTTTTTAAAATCATACATATTATTTTCCTTCTTTCTTTTTGTAGACTGTTCCAAGTATTTTATACATTATAAGCATTAGCGGAACTAATATAACGAATCCAACCATTAACTTTAATATAAGGTTATCAAATATTTCGATAATTGTGCATGTGGCAGCAATAATAAAAGCGTTGGTTAAAGCTAATGATTGAGCGAAATGTTTTAAGTTAATTTTTTCTGGATTGATTTTGTAAGCTTTTTCAAAATACATTAGTTGTTTACTGGTTTTGAATTTTTGAAAGCCTTTTTTTCGGTATATAACAACTAAGCTATAACACAGATAAACTACGATAAAACAAAATAAAAATGTAATTAAATATTCCATAATTTCCTCCCTATATGTAAAAAAGTATTATGGACATAAGGGCGTCTCGAACGCGGTACCACCTTATTTTATAATACTTATTACCTCTAATGCGATAACGAGCATACCGTTTTATACTTATCATATAAAAAGCTCCTAAGTAAGTTCATAATTAGTGTTAGAAAGTTTTCACCAACCACTTTCTCTCTAAATAACCTTTAATTACTACTGCTCTTATTCCGTGCTTTTAACTTTAAATATTATAATATATATTTTTTTTATGTTCAAGGATTAATTTTCTAAATAAAGAATTTTGTCTGAATAAACATCTTCTAAGATTGTTTTTAAGTCTTCTTTGGTCATTTCTACTGACATTGTTTCTGAACCAAAGGCTAAAATTAATTTATCTTCTTTATATATTTTAGGATCAACAACGACTTTTTGAATTAGTCCTTCTTTTAATCCGAATGGGGTCATACAACCTGGTTGCATACCTGTAAGTTCAATCATTTCATCACCAGTAACCATAGTGATTTTTTCACCTAAAATATTTTTTAAAAGTTTACTATCCATTCTCTCAGTTGCAAGGGTGATGAATAAATAATGGTTATCACCTTTTTTACTTTTTAAAAACAACGTTTTTGTTTCTGTTCCTGTAAGACCTAGTTCTTCATCTACTTTATTTGCAGTTTCATAATTTAAAATTGGTTCATGGGTAACAACTCTTGGATGTAAATTTAATCTTTCTAATATGTCTAAACATTTTTTATTGTTATCGTTCATATTAATCATCACCATTACTGTTTCCAAATAGTTGTAATAATCTTAAGAACAGGTTAATAAAATCTAGATATAATTCTAAGGCACCATAGATGGCTAAATTATCTTCTGGTATTAAACTTAGTTCATTTAATTTTTTTTATTTGCTGAACGTCATAAGCTGTATATATTACAAATATTCCAATTGCGATGATTGTAACAATTAAATCGAATGTTGAATTGTTTAAAAAGATATTTATTATTGAACAGATTATAATAGCTATTAAACCTATTAATAAGTATGGTCCTACTTTAGTAAAATCCGTTTTAGTTGTTGCGCCAATAAAGGCAAAAACAGCAAATATGATTGCAGCCAGTAAGAAAACATACATTATTGAACCTAATTCATAGGTTACAAATATTGTGGAAAATGTGAGACCACTGACTGCTGAGTAGATGATAAAACTGATTATGGCGGTTGCTGGTTTCATTTTAGTAATTCTAGCTGATAAGAAAATAACTAAAGCTAATTCAATTATAATTATTAAAATTAAAGACCAAGTACCAAATATTTTTACCATTGTTTCTGGATGAAGTGATACATAATATCCTGTAAAGAATGTAACTAATAATCCTATGAACATCCAACCAAATACTTTTGGCATGATTTTATTTGTCATTTAATTCCTCCTTTCTATAAGTATATCATTTTTAATGATTTTTATAAAGTTTATTTTTGGATATTTAGAAAAACCCAGAAAATTATCTGAGTTTTATTCAATTATAAATGGATTAGACTTTGTGCCATCTCCTCCCGTGATTTGGACTTCAGAGGATAAATACAGTACAGGATAAAAAGTATAGCTAGTAGTTATATTAGTAAAAATACTTGAAATTACACCTTTACTGCTATCAGCTGAATTAACAAAAAACACACGTATTAAACTAGTATTAGATTCTGGTGTAATAGTTAAATTAAGGCCTGTTAAATCAAACATCCAACTTGAATTTTTACATACACTATAATTATTATTGTGCAGATTAAGATTACCACATTGACTTATGTTTGTATTTGTCCTTATGTACTCGCTTACTGTTGGTAGTGCTATTTTACCATTCCATTTTGTTTTATTTTCATCATTTACTTGATCTGCTAAATCATTATTATTATTTGTTACTTTACCAATACCAAAATTACCTGTAACTATTTTACTTTGAGCTACACTAGTTAAACTATTATAATATGTATCATTTAAATATGTGTTTAAAGTTGCTGGACGAGACCAATCATTAGAACTAGAACTATCCCAATTTTGATTGCCAATACTTGTATTTCTAATTATTTTAATTGTCCCATCACACTCCACAGATATAATTCGCCATCCTGCTGTTTCTCCATTAAAAGTTACATAGTTATTTGGATTAGCACCAGTGAAAAAATACCTACATTCATAAGGGTCTTTTTCTAAGCCTGCATTTCCTATTATTTGTTCTCCTGACGATTTTTCTGTACATGTTTTATAAAGCTCGTCGATTGCTCCTTGAACATCAGTAGCTGCCATTCCACTTGCAGAATTATCATAGGATGTTTGATTAGATGGAAAATATGTTTGTGCGTATACTATTACTAAGCTTCCTGAAATTAATCCTAATGTAAATCCTATGAGATATTTTCTAGAAAATACTTTTATTTTGTCTTTCATTTTAACTCATTTCCTTTCGTTTTACTATAATAAATATACTACATTTTGAATTAATTGTCTATGTTTTATTTCGCTTTGATAGTAAAGACTTTACTTTCGTTAAAATATAAAATAATTTTAAAGTATTTTTGGAGGTAAGGTTATGAAATTGTGTGAAAATTTGGCAATTAATTTAAAGTTTTATAGAAAACAGTATAATTTATCTCAGGAAAAGTTTTCAGAAATTTTAGGTACTACGCTTTCTTACTTGAATCAGATTGAAAATGGGAAAGTTGATGTAAAGTGCTCAACGATTGATAAATTTGCGAGTAATATAAATAAGTATGATAAAAAAGCTAAGTTAAAATCTGAAGATTTAGTAATTTATGATAAAACGCATATAACTCATTTTTCAAGGATTGATGAAAGAAAAAAGTTATAGAATTTTTATGTTTCTATAACTTTTTTTATAACAATTAAATTTCACCAATATATTCAAGTAGTTTTAAGAACATTTTGACGAATTTTTTATCTAATCCTACTTTACTTAATTTACGGATAGCAATTCTCTTTTTCTTGATTGGATCTTTACCAAATAAAATTGAATCTATTTTTTCTTTCATTTCAGTAGAGATTTTTAAATCACTAATGATTCGTTCAATATCTTCATTGATTAATCTTAGGGCGTCAATTTCAATGTCTTTTCCTTTACAGCTAATTGTTAGTTGTCCAACTGTAGGAACATCATTTATTTCAATTATGAAATTTGGTCCATCAATATATGTTTTTAATGAAAGTGATGTTTCATTGATATAGGCACTTACATCTTCAGTTCTTTTGGTGTTTCTAAAGATTATTTTATAATTACGTTTTTCTGGGATAATACCACTTTTCCCTTGGACTGCTCTAATTACAACGCTATAATTGTTTGGCATATATGTATAATCTATTTGGGTTAATAAGTAATAGTCTTTACGGTACAGGTCACTTTCACCATCATCTTCAAATAAGGTATATGAATTGCTTTGACCTGGGAAGATGTTTATTTCCATATCAGTTGGTGGAGTTGTATCATTAATGTTTTGGTTATTACTTAATGGTATAATTGCGCCTGACTTGGCAAATACAGGATAATCTTCATCCCTAAAGAAACTTATATAACTTTTACCACCCGGGAATTTTTTACCAGTTACATAATCATACCAAGTACCTTCTGGAAGATAGAAATTATGTACAACACGATTCATGACTTCATCTTTTTGGGTAATAATTGGAGCAATTAATAATGATGACCCAAAGAAGTATTCATTACGATATAAAACATCATCATAAAAACTTGGTTTTAAATAGTAAAGTGGTTTTATTAATTGGTCACCGAATTTATGATATTTGTAAGCTTCACTATAGATATAAGGAATTAATTTATGTCTTAAGTGTAGATAATCTTTAGCAATGGTGTATGTTTTAATATCCCACCTCCATGGTTCTCTTTTATAGTAGCGTCCTTTATCAACTCCAAATTTTAAAATTGGTGAGAAAACTCCTAGTTGGATGGATCTTAGATAAAGTTCATTATCTTCTGTTCCTTTGAAGTAGCCACTGACATCATGGGCAACAAAAGGTGCGCCATTATTGAAACTATTATTATTATAAAATGGAATCTTTCTTAATGTACTCCAACTAACTTCAGTTTTACCTGAGTATAAAACTGGATAACGATGTGGAGCCATAGTTTTCCCTTCAGAGAGTAATAATGGTCTTCTTTTAAAGTTTCTTTGCATATCATAAAAATGATAATGTTTTAATAAAGTTAATTGGTTTATGTTTTGCTTATTTTCTAAGTCTAACCAATAAAAGTCAACACCTAAAGCGTCTAGTGGATGAATGAATAATTTAAAGTAAACGTCAACAAATTTGGGTTCTAATACGTTGTATGGAATTTTACCATTTTGATCGTTTTGAATATATTTCAATGCCTCATTATAATATGTATCAATATTATAAATACCAGATGTTGGATCAACGCTTAGGCCAATTCTAATGTTTTTACTATGAAGATAGTCTATCATTGCTTTTGGATTTGTAAAGTATTTGTCATTAAAAGTAAAACCAGTTCTTAGATGTTTATCTTTTAATTTTATACGTTTGTGCCAATCCTTATCTAAAACAACTATTGAAAGTGGAATATCATTTCTTTCAAAATTGTCAATTAGGGTTTTTAATTCTAAGTCATCATAATTTTCATTACTACTCCACCAATTGCCTAAAGCATATCTTGGAAGAAGGGCTGGAAAGCCGGTTATTTGATAGTAGTCTTTTAAAGCTGCTTCAAAATCTTTATTGTACATAAATAAATATGTGTCTATTCTAAGTTCATTATTTGAAGATGTAGTACCATCTTCATGAAATACTAAAGATGTTGTATCATCAATACTTGCCATACCTTCAGCAGAGTATAATCCTTTATCTTTTAATCCACCTTCAGCGAGTGAAGTGTTTGGAAGTCCAAAGTTTCTTACCTCTGGATGACCAAAGTACCAATAACGATCAGTGTTTAAAAGTTCTACTTTTAAATTGGCAGCAGGATTTGCTTTTCCACCTAAAAATGATTTGCCTTTGATATATGTTAATTTAAAGTATTTTGTAGTTATAATTATGAAATTTGTATCTTCTTTTAAATTGAATTCAGGGGTTTTTAAATCACGATATAAAACAAGTTCAGTTGGGTCGTCGACAAAATGACCATTATCATTATATTCTAACCTGATTAATCTTTCAGTTAAAACTGTAAATCGGTAGTTAGGTCCTTGAATTATATTATTTTTATTGGCTATGGCTCTTTTAGTATCTAGTGTAAATTGCTCTCCTAAGTTATACATGAGTATCTCTCCTTATTCTTTTATATTTCATCTATTTGCATAAAGTTAGTATGTTTTACTTGTTTAAATGGATAACCACCAGTTATGATAATTTTATCACCTTTATTTAATTTGAAAGTCGTTGCTAGTCTTTTTTTGACATTATCTGTTAATTCATCTAAAGTATTGCCTTCGGCTGTTACTGGAAGAACGCCAAAGTGTAATTGCAGGCTTTTTACAACACTTGGATTGGATGCGGCGGCAATGATTGGACAAGGTGGTTTTAATTGACTAATTCTTCTAGCTGTTTTTCCAAAGTTAGTGGCAACTAGAATAGCTTTACAGTCAAGTTCATTAGCTCCTAAAACAACACTTGATGAAACTGTGGCAGTGATGCTTTTTTGTTTTTCATTTAATGAGTTACGGAAGAAATATCCATAGTCGATACTATCTTCTGATTCTTTAATTATTTTACTGACAATTCTAACAGTATCAATTGGATGGGCACCGATAGTGGTTTCACTTGTAAGCATAATGGCATCAATGGCTTCAGAGACAAGTGTTGATAGGTCTGATACTTCAGCACGGTTTGGTACAGCTTTTCTAGTTAAGAAACTATTGAATTCTGCAGTTATAACTATTAAACAACCTTTTTGATAACATTTGTGAATAATTTTTTTCTGAATGTTTGGTACTATTTCAATAGGCATTTCAATACCTAAATCTCCTCTATCTAGTATTATTCCATCAGCAATGTTTATGATATTATCAATGTCGTCAACGGCTCTTTTGTTTTCAATTTTGGCAAGAAGACCAATGTGCTCGTTTTTAAGTTCAATTAATAAATCATTTATTTCGAGGACATCTTCAGCAGAAGATATTGAAGATACACTAATAAAGTCAACATTCATTTCGTGGGCAAATAGGATGTCTTCATAGTCTTGTTTGGTTAAGAATTTACGGTTCATTCTAGTTTCTGGTAGATATATTTTTGAATTATCGGTAACATCGCCGCCTTTTAAAACATCACATACAACGTAATCTAAACCTTTTTCAATTACTTGAAGTAGAATATTTCCTTTACTTAGTTTTATTTTAGTATGGTATTTTAAATCGTTGACTAAGTTGGGATAGTTAACTGAAAACCCCGTCATATTTCCCTTTATTTCATTCATATATATTCTAATTTTATCGCCAGTATTTAGATGTGCTTTTCCACCTATAAAGGTATCAGTTCTGACACATGGTCCTTCTAAATCTAACATGACAGCTGTATTGGTACCTAATTTTTGGTTTACCTCATCAATTATACTAATAAGTCTGCGGCAAACATCTCTTGAAGAATAACTCATATTTAATCTAATAACATCAATACCACTTTTTATAAATTCTTCTATTTGTTTTCTTTCATTTTTACTTTCACATACAGTTGCGATTAATTTTGTTTTTTCCATGTTTACCACCCTATTCTAATTAAATTATAATGTATATATTTTTTAAAGTCAATGGAATTTAAAAGATGTAGCTTTAATCTACACCTTATTTTAAATCATCAATGTTTTTCTTTAATTGTTTAGCATCTTCGCCAAAGATTATTTTTAATTGATTATCTATTTCTACGATACCTTGAGCTCCCATCTTTTGGATCGCTTCTTTATTTACAAGTTCTATGTTGTGCAGATTGACGACAAACCTAGAATTATTTACCTCATAGTTAATTATGTTAGCGGTACCACCTAAATATTCAATTAATTTATTAGCTTCTAATTTAAAGTCTTTACTTTTTGCTTTTAAAATAGCAAAAGCTATTATTAATAATACTAAAATTATAATTACATATTGCCATATCATATCCATGTTTATCACCCATATTCATTATACTATAAATTTTGTGAAATTTGAAAGAAAATTTATTTTACTTCGTCAAATAGTAATCTAATATCAATATTTAAGGCGTCAGCAATTCTTCCTAGTACAACAATTGTAAAGCCTCTTTGCATTTTTTTACTTTCTATTTTTGCAATATAGTTCATACTAATTCCTGCTTTATCGGCTAGTTGTTGCTGGGTTAAACCTGCTTTTTCTCTATATTTTTTTATATTCTTTAATTTTATCATCCAAAAAATAATTATATACAAACCTAGAGCATCCAATAGTTTTATTAATTAACTCTTCTTGCTTTTCAGTTGGATACATTCTAAATACATAGCCTTTTAGTATTTTCATATCATCACCTTCAATCTTTGGTGTATTCAGTATATCGCAAACATTTGTTCTTGTAAACATATTTTTTACAAAGCAAATTCCTAGTATATAAAAAACACTTATACAAAAACAGTGTTGGTTAATTACCAGCACTGTCTTTTAATAATTTCAGTTCTTTTAAAGATAAGCCTGTTGCTTTAGAAATGTCATGGATGTTCATGTTCATATTGAATAAATTTTTAGCTATTTTAATACTATTTGATTTTATTCCTTCTCTGCGGCCTTCTCTTCGGCCATATTTTATACCATATTCTTTAGTATTTTCTAAAACTAAGGCATCTAATTTTTCTTTTTCCCAAGCATGAAGTACAAATTTACTTTTACTCATATTTATCACATCCTTCATAAATTTTTGGAGCTCATTTTGTTTTAATATTTGTTTTAAAAGTATATATAGTTCTGTAAAGGTTTTGGCAGTTAAGGCTACATTCCATATTACTTCCCTACTTTTCTTACCATAAGTATAATATAACTTTCTGTAAGTTTCAAGACTTTTTATAATTGTTTTTTGGTTTATAGGATATATTTTTTTATTTTCAATGTCAAAAGGTATTACTGTTTTATTTATATCTGTGTCTATTTTATTAGCATTTAAGTTGATTTGATACAGGTGATAATGTTTTAATTTTTTTATGTTTTCACCTGTTTCTAAAAGCATACTAGATAGTTTATTTAAGTATAAATTATTGCGTTCCATGACTATTTCAAAAGGCATTTTATTTAGTTCTATATCAATGAATAATTTATTATCTATTGTTAGGTATAAATCGATTATTTTGTGATATTCATTTTTATTTTCTTTATATAATTCACTGTTTAAGAATTTTATTTTAGATGTTTGTTTAAGATTTATAAATGAAAATGAATTTAGGTAATCTTTTAAGAGGTTTTTATTTCTTTGGAAAACGCTTTTAAAGGTAATATCGTATGTTAAATTAATGAAAGGTATTTTTTTGTCTAGTTCTTTTAAGTAATTTAGGTTTATTTTTTCACTAGTTTGAATAACTATTACCTCCTCGTATATTAACATACGTTTTTTTTTGAGGTTTTCCTTTTAATTTTGGAAAATTTTTTGGTTTAAAAGTAATTGTAAGTTTAATCTGTTTAGTGTATTATATTTATTGGTGATACTTTATGAAAAAAATTTCTAAGTATAAAATTGACAAGTCTCTTTTGATACCAATTTTGATATTTGCTTTTATAAGTATTATTACTTTATATGGGGCTAGAAGTATTTTACCAAGTACGATGAGTCATTTGGTTACTAATCAAATGATTTGGTATGTAGCTGGCTTTATTCTTATTTACTTAATAATGACTGTTGGTAATACATATATATACCGAATGAGTTGGTTATTATATGGAGTTGGTATTTTAGCTTTAATAGGATTATTTTTCTTTGGTAAGACGATTAATGATGCGACGTGTTGGTATGAGATTAAAGGGGTTGGAACGCTTCAGCCTAGTGAATTTATGAAGATTATTTTAATTATTGTAAATGCTTCGATGATTTCTAAGTTTAATGAAGAATTTCCAAATCCTAGTGTTAGAGAAGAATTTATGTTTTTAATTAAGGTTGCTATAGTGGTATTGATACCTAGTGTTTTAACTTTTATGCAGCCGGATACGGGAGTTGTTTTAATTTATTTACTTATAACTTTTGTAATGCTTTTTATATCTGGAATTAGGTATAGATGGTTTGTAATGATTTTTGGGGTTTTGGCTGTTTTTGTTTTATTGGTGTTAGGAATTTATTTTATCAGTCAAGATTTATTTATTAAGATATTTGGTACGAGTTTTTTCTTAAGGGTTGATAGATTGCTTGATTGGTCTAATCAAAGTGGATATCAGCTTGAAAATAGTTTGAGTGCGATTGGTTCAGCTGGTTTATTTGGTCATGGTTTAACTAATAATCCAATTTATTTCCCTGAAGCTCAGACGGATTTTATATTTGCGGTATATGCGAGCCATTTTGGATTTATTGGTTCAGTTATTTTACTTTCATTACTTGCGATGTTTGATATTAGGTTGATAACGCTTGCTTTAAAAACGAATAAGTTAATTAATAAATATGTTGTGGCTGGAGTTGTTGGTATGCTTTTATATCAGCAAATTCAGAATATTGGTATGACGTTTGGCCTTCTTCCAATTACTGGTATTACCTTACCTTTTATTAGTTATGGTGGTTCTAGTTTACTAAGTTATATGCTTGCTATGGGACTTATATTTAATATTTCAAATGAGGAAATGCGTTATACAAATTAAAAAAATCAGGATTACCTGATTTTTTTATTCTTCATTATTTTCTTTTTTAGCGATAACTTCTTTACCTTTATAAGTTCCACAATTTTTACAAACACGATGTGGTTTTACAGGAGCACCACAGTTTGGGCATACTGTAACAGTTTTAGCACTTATCTTGTAATGAGTACGACGCATTCTTCCACTAGTTTTACTAACTTTTCTTGCTGGTACGGCCATGATAACACCTCCTATAATAAATCTTTTAACTTAGCTAGGCTGTTTACACCTTTTTCTTCGCTATCAGTTATAAGTTCCCAGCCATCGCCTTTTGTTTTCATGTTTTTTGCATTTGGACTAATGACTTTCATGGGAATTTCCATTAATATATTTTCCCATATTATTGGTAAAATATCAATAGTTTTTTGTGTTTTTTTAGAGTTTTCGATGAATTCGTCTATATTTTCGTCTAATTTAATATCGAATGGATAATCAACTGGTTCTAGGGTAAGACTACATGGTAATACCATTTTACCTTTGATGTTTAAATATAATGTGTATCCTTCATTATTTGTTAATGTTCCTTTTACAGTTATTTCACCCATGTCTAGTATTCCGGCTTTTTCTAAATCTTCTTTAGGAAAAGTTACTTTGCCGTCTACATCTATTTTTGATTTGTTATTTAAAATAGTTAAATCAATTTCCATCTAATCACCGTAAACATTATATATTATTTTTGATTTCTTTTCAAGTTTTGTATAGTTTTGAAGGTTTTAGACAAAATAATTTTAGGTGGAAAATATGAATGCTTTAATATACTTTGCAATATTTATTTTTAAAATTATTGAAGATGCTTTAGCTACTTTAAGGTTAATTGTTGTAAGTAATGGTAAGAAGAAATTAGGGGCGGTTTTACAATTTATAGTTACTTTAATTTGGATTATATTAACAGGGACAGTTTTAATGGGGTTACAAAAAGATATATTTAAGGCTATTGCTTTTGCTTTGGGGGCTTTATTTGGTTCTTATTTAGGAAGTGTACTAGAAGAGAGAATTGCGCTTGGAACTAATGCTTTTATGGTTGAAGTAAGCTGTGATAATGCTTTGCGTTTAACTGAACAGTTAGAAAAAGAAAATTTTCAAGTTTCAAAGATCAAGAGTGATAATAATGAAAAAACTATTTTAATGATTACGGGAGCCAGAAAGAAAACTAGTAAGATTGTTAAAATTATAAGAAATGTGGATAATAAAGCTTTTATCTTAAGTGAGAAGGTTAAGATTCCTTTGTAAGCTTATATATTTCTTTAGAATTGTCAGTGATGATATTATCTTTTTTACTTATTTTTTTTAAGTCTTGTTTGGTATTTACAGTCCACCTAAAATTTTCCTTTTGAGGAATTTTTTTGTTATAAAGATAATTTATGGAGTTAAATGAAAAGTTATTGTTTAGATATTTAGTATTTATTTTTAAACTAATGATTAGACCTATTTTAAAATGGGTTTTATTTTTTAGATTATTTATAAAATCATAGTTGAAACTACATATATAGAAATTTAGATTATATTTATTTATGGTGTTTAACAATGTTTTAGTAATTTTTTTTATACTTTTATTATCAGTTTTAACTTCTATCATTATTATTTTGCTAGTGCTTATTTGTTTTAAGACTTCATCTAATGTATTTAATCCTTGTTTTTGAAGTTTAACTGAATTTGTATGGCTTATGTAGTTACCTTTATAAAAGGGGTCATGATGAATGATTAGTTTATTGTCTTTGGTTAATCTAACATCAAACTCTACTCCATCTGTATAGATGCTTTCTAAACTATTTAAAATGGCTTCTAAGCTGTTTTCTTGATGAAGATTATCATTTCCTCTATGAGCGATTATTTTCATATTAAAATTTTATTAAATATTTAAAAGAATATAACTTTAGTTATATCCTTTTGTTCATAAATGGTTTTATTATTTCGTACAAAGTATGATTTATGTCTTCAATATTTTTGGGCTTTCCAGATTCGTCTGCACATTCAATGGTGATGAAGTCATATTTTTTAGCTAGTTCTAGATATGCTTTTTCGGCTTTTCTTAAATGATTTTCATCTTTTTCATGGCCGTCAGCTTTTTCTTTACGACTTGATTTTAGTTTTTCAGCAACACTGAATGGCATATGAAGGAAAATGGTTAAATCAGGTTTTGGAAGTTCCATTAAATCAAATTCTAATTTATCTAGCCAATTATACATATTTTCTCTTTCTTGTTTATCTTCTATTTTTCCACCTTGATGAGCCATATTAGAATATATATATCTATCTAAAATAACATTATAACCTTGGTCTAGAAGAAAAAGTATTTTATCTATATTATATTTTCTATCAGCAGTATAATATAATGAAGCTACTTTGGGATCTACTTTAGATGAACCTTCTTCAAAGTAACAAGAATCAAAACCCTCTTTACCTAAATAAGGTCCACCTATTATTTTTCCCGTTGGTGAATTATAATTAGGGAAAGAAAAGTTTTGAACACGGTAGCCTTCTTCTCTTAATTTTTTTATTAATAAATTAGTTTGTGTTTCTTTACCGGAACAATCAGTTCCTTCAATGGTTATTAATTTCCCTTTCATATTTTTATCTCCTTTTATACAAAACATGTTTATATTTTATACCAGTTTTTTCATCTTCTTCTGCACTTATTATTTGTGATGTAAAGCTATTTTTGTCAAAATGTGGAAAATATGCATCTGCTTCAGCACTATCTTCTATTTCAGTTAAATATATTTTGCTGGCATAATCTAATAAAGCATTATAGATACTTGCTCCACCAATATTAAAAATTTCTTCATTACTTTCCTTATATTGATTTAAAAAGTCTTCAATAGTGTGATAAATCTCAATGTTTGGAATAGTTATATTTTGATGCGATATTATTATATGTTTTCTTTCCGGTAATATTTTAGGTAGCGATTCAAAAGTTTTTCTACCCATGACTATAGTGTGGCCTAAGGTTGTTTCTTTAAAGAATTTTAAATCTCCTTTAAATTTCCAAATAAGTTTGTTGTTATTTCCTAATTCCCCATTTTTACCAACGGCAGCTATTACTGATAATCTCATTGGGCAAGTGGAAATCTGATTTTTCCGTGATGTTTATAATTTAATAGTTTTACATCTTTACATTCTTTAGAATTATCAAATTCAAAGAAGTCAGTTACATCTGGATTTAGCCATAGTTCAGGGGCTTTTAAATCTTCTAATTCTTCACCGCGACGAATTTGCTCTTTGATGCCTTCAATTTGATTGACATATATATGAGCATCTTTGATACTCCAGTCTAAAGTTCCTGGTTTTAATCCTGTTACTTTAGCAAGCATATTTAGTAAGACTGAATACTGAGTTACATTAAAAGGTAAACCTAAAGGTACATCGCAGCTACGTTGATGAACCCAAGCATTTAATTTTCCATTTGTAACATCCCATTCACTTGACCAAACACATGATGGTAAAACAGCAGTGTTGACATAGTCGTCTTGCCATAAGCTAATGACATTTCGCCTATCGTTTGGTTTTTCAGTAAGGTTATTTATTAAATTTTGAATAGACTGGAATTTACCAACAATATAACCGTAAGCTGTTCCAATTGTATGGGCATAATTTTCACCATAGAACTTAGCCATTTTGATGTTTTTCTTGACTGTTTCTCTATCTGGAAACATTTTTATACTATTTTCTTCACTTAAACTTTTGGCAGTTAGAATATTTCCGTTTTCATCATATTTATAGTCTAATTTACCGTTATGATTATGTGCAGGAACACTATATGGATCTAGGACAGGTACTTCTCTATCTTTGTCATATGGTGTTTGTTCACTTGGTGCTTCATAAATACGGTAAATTCCATCTTCATCTACTTCCCATTCGTCCCAAATGTGGACATTTCTATCTTGAAGCCATCTAACGTCATTACTTTGCTTTTGATAAATCCAAAGCATTTCTAAGACAGCTTGTCTGATAAATAATTGTTTGGTTGTTAAAATTGGAAATTCTTTATCTAAATCAAAGTGAAAATGATGAGATGGAATTTTGATAGTATTAACACCTGTTCTATTTTCAACTTCTGTGCCCTCGTTTAATATTCTTTTACATAGTTCTAAATAGTCTTTATCCCATTTAGCCATTTCAATCACTCCTCTATTTCATTATTATTAAATTTGACATCTAAAAATTTACGGCTTGATAAGTAGTCACACATATGAACAAATCTTTGATATTTGTTGGATGGTACTGGTAGAATGACATCACTATAGGGATTTGTATTCCACTGACCCATGTGACTACTTATGATGTTTGCAAGAAAACTTATTTCTTTATCGTTAAGGTTTGTTTTACTTTTGTTTTCTTTTATATAATTTGCCATTAAAATTGGATGGTCAAATCTAACATATTTTTCTTTTGTAAGACCATGTTTTAATCCATCATGCATTATAAGTGCAATTAACATTAAATCTTTTTCATCATTATTGAACGAATAACCAATGCATTCGTTTTCTAGTAGTTCATGAGCTATTTTGACGGCAACTTTCGTATGCCTAAGTAATCCTCCATCTCCTAGACTAAATGTTGGATGATATTTACCAGTTGAACTAGCGGCTACTTCATAAAAATAATCTGGAAGAAGGCTAATTAATTGTTTAGCTGCTTCTTTATATTTTGGATTTTTGATGTATGTTAATTCCCGATTAAAATTCTTTTCCATGTTATCACCTACTTTAAGATTATCACAAACTAATGTTTGTGTAAAGATAAATCAATAAAATTTATTAAAATTTCATTAGATATGTATAAATATTTAGGATTTATATAGATGTTTGTTTCATTTTCTAATAATAGTTTTTGGTTTAAAAGTTTTTTTACTGGGGTTATTTTTTTTATGTCTATTTTATATTTATTTAAAAATTTATTTTTATTTATACCTTCTATTTTTCTTAAACCAAGAATAAACTCATTTTGAAGGGTTTCGTCTAACGATAATTCATGAGATTCTAATTTATAATTTCCTTTTATGTATTCAGTTAAACTTCTAGTATTTTCATATCTTTCATTGTTTATATAACCACTAGCTCCTAGACCAAAACCATAATAATTTTGGTTATTCCAATAAACTAAGTTATGTTTTGATTCATAATTTTTTTTAGCAAAGTTACTGAATTCGTATTTAATATAATTATGTTTTTTTAATGTTTTAGTGATTATTTCATAGAATTTGCTTTCACTATCATCATCTAATGGTTTATAATTTTCAATATAAAGTTTAGTATTTGCTTCTATTATTAAGCAATATGTAGATATATGTTTTGGATTTAATTTTAAGATTTTGTTTAGGTCTTGTTTTAGTTCTTCTTTGGTTTGATTTTGAAAACCATACATTAAATCTATATTTATGTTATCAAAGTTTTGGAAAGCTAGTTTTAAATTTTCAATATTTAATTTTCTATTTAATTTATTTAAAACTTTTCTATTAAATGTTTGAATTCCAATACTTAAACGATTTACTTTGGTTTTTAAAAAGTTTATTTTTTCTTTTGTTAAGTCTTCAGTATTAGTTTCAATGGTTATTTCAACATCTTTTTCTAAAGTGAATATTCTAATTATTTTAAATAGTTTTTTTAACTGTTTTAAAGAAAGTGCACTTGGTGTTCCACCACCGATATACAAAGTTTTTATTTTTTCTCCTTGGTAGTTGTTCCTTATTTCATTTTCTAAGGCTATTAAATATTTATCTATCCATTTTTCGTTTTTATATACTTTACAAAAATCACAGTATGAACAAATTTGCGTACAGAAAGGTATATGAATATAAATACTCATTTTTTTATTCCTTTTAAGTTGAGATTTTCAATAGGTGTATAGTATACGCCTTTTTTTTCAAGCAAGCATGAGAAGATTTGTCTTCGGCATTCTGATAATAGCATGCGGTTTTTCATATTTAATTCATCACTTGTAAATTTGTTTAAATCATAGAGATATAATTTTTTTATAGAAAGTTTTCCTTCATTAAAGTCGTGCAGACGAGATGAAGATGTAGATTCAATTTTTCTTTTGACCTCTAACATTTGGTTTAAAACAGAGACTAGTTCTTTTCTTTTAGCGATTAAAGCAGCAAAGTTTTCTTCTTTTTGAGCCTTTAAGGTGATTTGGGATTGTAATTTCTGATAATATGAACGGGCTATTTTTTTCATTTCTTCATTATAATCCATGGTTCTAGTACCAGCCATTATATCGTTTTCATATATGGTTTGAATTTTAATGATTTGCTTTTCAAATTCTTTAAAAATGTTTTCTTCTTTTGGTGGTATGGGTCTATGAGTTTTGTTGTATAGTTCGACAAATCTATCATAATCACCTTCAAAGTTTAAGGCATCTTCTATGTAACTTGGATAGTCAAAGTTTTCATCTATGATTTCATCTGGGGTTGGTGGAATAATAGTTATAGGTTTGTTTTTTGAGTTTATGCGGGTAACATATTTTAATGACATTTAATCACCTACTTTTCTTCATCAATATTTAAGACAGCTAAGAAGGCTTCACTTGGGACTTCAACTTTACCGACCATTTTCATTCGTTTTTTTCCTTCTTTTTGTTTTTCAAGTAATTTTCTTTTTCTAGTTATATCTCCACCATAACATTTTGCTAGAACGTTTTTGCGCATGGCTTTTATATCAGTTCTAGCTATTACTTTAGAACCAATTACACACTGGATTGGAACTTCAAACAATTGTCTTGGAATTATTTCTTTTAGTTTACTTACAATGGCTTTACCGCGGTTATATGCGAAGTCTTTATGTACGATGAGACTTAGGGCATCAATAGTTTCCCCATTTAATAAAATGTCCATTTTAACAAGGTCACTTGGTTTATAGCCAATTAATTCATAGTCAAATGAGGCATATCCACGGCTAGAACTTTTTAGTTTATCGAAGAAGTTATAAACAATTTCAGATAGTGGAAGTTCGTAATGAATACTCACTCTATTTTGACTGATATATTCCATATTAATATAGGTTCCACGTTTATTTTGACAAAGTTCCATTATACTACCAATATAATTACTTGGAACATAAATATTTGATTTTATATATGGCTCTTCTATTATTTTTATTTTTCCTCTATCTGGCATTTTAGCTGGACTATCAATATATATTACTTCATTATCGGTTTTGGTTATTTTATAGACAACTGATGGAGATGTGGCAATATGATTAATACCAAATTCTCTTTCTAGTCTTTCTTCGATTATTTCCATATGAAGGAGGCCTAAGAAACCACATCTAAAACCAAATCCTAAGGCAGTTGATGTTTCGGGTTCAAATTCTAAAGCAGCATCATTTAATTTTAGTTTTTCTAAGGCGTCTCTAAGGTCTGGATATTTGTTTGTTTCAACTGGATAAAGTCCACAGAAGACCATTGGTCTCATTGGTTTATAACCTGGCAAACTTTTATCTGCTGGACTATTTTCCAAGGTTATGGTATCTCCGACTTTGATGTCACTAATACTTTTTATACTAGCGCATATATATCCAACTTCACCACATTCTAAGATGTCTTTGTTTTTATGTTTAGGAGTACTAACACCAAGTTCAGTTACTTCATAAGTAGCACCTGTGGCCATGAATTTTATTTTATCTTTGATTTTTAATTTACCATTTTTTATTCTAACTAAAACAACAACACCTTTATATGAATCAAAGTAACTATCAAAAACTAAAGCTTGTAGTTTAGCGTTCTCATCACCAGTTGGAGCAGGTATTCTTTCAATAATTGCTTCTAATAATTTATCAACACCTTCGCCGGTTTTTGCACTTGTTAAAATTATTTCGTCTTCGTCAAATCCTAAGGTGTCAACTAATTCTTTTTTTACTTTGGGAATATCAGCGTTAGGAAGGTCAATTTTATTAATGACTGGAATGATTGTTAAATCATTTTCTAAAGCTAGATAAACGTTAGCTAGCGTTTGTGCTTCAATACCTTGAGCAGCATCGACAACTAGCACGGCACCTTCACAGGCAGCGAGGCTTCTCGATACTTCATATGAAAAATCGACGTGTCCTGGTGTATCTATAAGGTGGAGAAAATAGTCTTCGTTTTTATAGTGATAATGAAGCTTTACGGCATTTAATTTTATAGTTATGCCTCTTTCTCTTTCTATGTCCATGTTATCTAAAAGTTGATCTTGTTTTTCTCTTTCACTAATGGCTCCGGTTAATTCTAAAATACGGTCTGCTAATGTGCTTTTCCCATGATCAATATGTGCGATTATTGAAAAATTTCTTATGTTTGCTTGTTTCACTTTAAATCACCTTTATATAATTATATCATAAACATAAGGCAAAATAAATTTTGAATCAAAAGGTGTATTTTGAAAAAGATTTATAATATATTCAAAGTAAGATGAAAATGTCAAAAAAATGATTAAAAATCCTTAATCATTAAAATTACTTTTTTAGACATTTTTTAGAAAAAATAAAAAGCTGTATGGTCAAGCCAATCTAGAAAATCGACTTTTTCAACAGCTTAAATCTGATAAGTTTTATTTGGTTTTAATTTTAAAATTGTTATCAGTTTCTATATTAACATTGATAACGTGTTAGAGTCGTCAGAATTAGGCGACAACCAAAACAGTCCAGCCATATTAGTATTACCCCATATATTGCCGAAAAATTTATTTTTCGGCCATGGCGAGGCATTCGCCCCGCTACCAAACTCCTATAGGAGTTTGCGAAATTGTTCTACCGACTGTTTTATACTTAACTCAAAATATATGGATCTGACGCTGTTCCTGTACCTCCCGTGATTTGGACTTCAGAAGAAAGAGTTATAGCGGGCCTGACTGCATTGCTTGTACTGATCGCACCTTCGGTGTCGACTTTGCCATCGTCGTGCACGCGGAACACGGCGCGAGAGTGGCCAGAAAGAGGCGACAAGGTCCACCAATAATTGCTTGGATAAAACATCCAATTACTATTCTTACATGTAGTACTATAATTATCATTATTTAAACTTAATGTTCCACACTGTTCTTTATTTGAATTTGCTCTTAAAAATTCACTTACTGTCGCCAAAGCTACTTTACCATACCATTTTTTATTATTCTCAGCATTTATTTGACCACTTAAATCATCATTATCATTAGTAACTGCTCCTATACTAAAATAATCAGATACTATTTGACTTTGAGCAGTAGTTGTCAAACTATTATAATATGTTCCATTCAAATAGGTATTAAGGCTTGCTGGGCGAATCCAATTATTTGAACGGGAAGTATCCCATGCTAAAGTATTAGAGGTATTTATATCTTCATCCCTCATTATCTTAATTGTTCCATCTGAATTTATGGATATGATTCTCCAGCCAGCTGTTTCATTATTAAATGTTACATAATTATTCGGATTAGCTCCTTTATATGTATATTTTCCGTCTTCATATTCATCGGCGTAAAGTCCATCTCCTGAATTTACTACAATAACATCTTTCCCTCCAACATCTACTTTCTCTGCTGTACAAGTTAAATATAACTCGTCGATTGCTCCTTGAACATCACTCGCCTGCATTCCACTCGCCGTATTTTCATACGTCACTTGATTACTTGGAAAATACGTTGCAGCTATTACACTTACTCCTCCACATACAATTAATCCTGTTACAAATCCTGGCAAATATCCTAACACTATTTTCTTTATTCTTTCTTTCATTTCTAACTCCTCCGTACTTTTTACATTATAATTTATATAGCTTGTCAAATATTGTCATTTTTTATCACATATTAGTTCTTGGTCTTTAACTTGGTTACATTTTACAAGTCCAAAGTTAAGGTCTTTAACAGTTACTGTTCCATCTTCATTTATGGTAATACTACCTGATTTTGGAAGTTTACCTTCAATTTCAAGATTGATTGTTGTTTCATAGTTAGCTTTTTTATTCATTTCATAAAAAGTGTAGCCATCTTTATCAAAAACTGCTTTAAATGGTAGGCCAACTTCATTTTTTAAATTCATATTAGTATAAATAGATTTGACAGCATCTATGGTGTTTTTAGTACTGGTTATGGCTGAGTCTTTAGACATGTTATAAATTATTTTAAATAACGAAGGTAATACAATTATTAGGACAACTAATAAGACAATAATAACCATGCTATATTCAACCATTCTAATTGTTTTATTTTGTTCATTTTCTTCTTTCATAATAACCAGCCTCTAGTATAATAATAGCATATTTATTTTTTTTAGGCAAGGGATAAGGTATAAGAAAAAAAGAGCTTGCTATAGCTCTTTATGGACCAACTTTATCTGCTTGATAATTATCTACCTCTACTTCAGATACAGTTCTTGAACATGTCATAGAATTTGAATCAAATGCAGATTTATCTCCAGATTTCATTGTTGAACAATAGTATTTACCAAATTGTAATTTATAAGCTACTATACTACCATCAGAACGAATGGTAACGAAGCCTGCTTGTGGCATTTCACCACTTGCTTGAACTGGTTGGTCGTTGATATATCCTTTACCATATCCACCACCAGTAGCGGTGTTAGTTCCATAGTCAGTAGTTGCTGTACCTTTATTATTTCCTTTAGGGAAATTAACAGTGTATGGAATACCAACGGCATCTATACCTGCTTGAGCATTAGTGTAGGCAACTCTGACAGCGTCGATTGTTCCCCACGCTTTATCAACAGCTGAATTTTTTCTTGCGTCCTCAATAACATTTAAAATTACTGGAGTTGTAATTAAGGCGATAATAGCTAAGATAACGATTACAGCCAATAGCTCAATCAAAGTAAAACCTTTTGAATTATTTCTCATCTATTTCACCTCCTCGCCCCTATTCTGTTACCAATATACCACATTTTTTTTCATAAATCAATCTTTTTCTTATTTTAATTTTTGATTAATAATTTCTAGTTCTTGTTTTTCTTTTTCTAATGTTTCTCTTTCATTTTCAACGATATTTTTAGGTGCTTTACTTACATAATTTTGATTAGATAGGAGTTTTTCCCTTCTATTAATTGACATTTCTAGTCTATCTTTTTCTTTGTATAGTCTTTCGATTTCTGCTGTTTTATTTAAAGAGGCATCATAGTATAAAGTAACTATATCTCCCATGAAACTAAAATCAATGGTGTCTAATGTTTGATAATTTTTTATTTCTTTATTTTTCAACAATTGATTTATGATATTGATGTTGTTTTTTAAGATTTCATTTGTAAAGTAAATGTAATTATCTTTGATGTTATTTTCTAATTTGGCTTTTCTGATTTTTTTAATTAGATTAATGATATTTTCCATATCTTTATATTCTTCATAGATTTCATCTTGATTATATTCAGGATATGTGCTTAACATAATGGACTGTTCGGTGTTTGGAAGCTTTGTATATATTTCCTCAGTAACATATGGCATAAATGGATGAAGCATTTTTAATATTGCTTTTAATGTTTTTACTAATACTGTTTTGGTAGTATTGTTCATGTTTATTTTAGAAAGTTCAATATACCAGTCACAGAAGTCATTCCAAATAAAATTATATAAAGTTGTTCCAACAATATTGAATTCATATTTTTCCATACTATTTGTTACATTTTTTACTGTGTTATTTAATTTAGTTAAAATCCATTTGTCTGATAAAGTTAAATTATCTAATGTTTCTTGATATTCATCTTCAATATTCATTAGGACAAACCTAGAGGCATTCCAAAGTTTATTGATAAAATTCCAAGTTGATTTAACTTTTTCTGGGTCATATTTCACATCCATACCAGGCGCTGAAGAAGTGGTTAAGAAAAATCTTAAGCTATCGGCACCATATTTATCTATTTCATCCATTGGATCGACTCCATTACCTAATGATTTACTCATTTTTCTTCCCAAACTATCTCTAACTAATCCATGAATTAAACAGTCTTTGAATGGCCTTTTTTCAGTGAATTCTAAGCCTTGGAATATCATACGACTTACCCAGAAGAAGATGATGTCAAAACCAGCAATTATTACATCATTTGGATAATATCTTTTTAGCATGTCAGTGTTGTCTGGCCAACCCATAGTACTAAATGGCCATAAAGCAGATGAAAACCAAGTGTCTAAAGTATCTGGGTCTCTAGTCCAACCTTCTCCTTTAGGTGGCTCTATTCCAACATAAGTTTCATCACCTTTATACCAAGCAGGAATTCTATGTCCCCACCAAAGTTGTCTTGATATGCACCAATCATGTGAAATTTCTAACCAGTGATTTAATGTTTTTTCAAATCTTTCTGGGAAGAAGTTGACTTTGGTTTCTGTGTTATATTGGTTTTTTAAGGCTTGCGTAGCTAAAATATCCATTTTAACGAACCACTGTTTAGATAGATATGGTTCAACAATAGCATCACTTCTTTCTGAATGACCTACTGAATGGGTTATTTTTTCAACACCTATTAATAAACCTTGTTTATCTAAATCTTCAACTAATTTTTCACGACATTCAAATCTATTTAGTCCTTGATATTTACCAGTTTTTTCATTCATAGTAGCATCTGGATTCATGATGATTATTTTTTCAAGTCCATGTCTTTGTCCTACTTCAAAGTCATTTGGATCATGGGCTGGAGTGATTTTTACAACCCCGGTTCCTTTTTCAATATCAGCGTGTTCATCAGCTATTATAGGAATTTTTTTATTAACGATTGGTAAGATAACGTTTCTGCCAACTAGATGTTTATATCTTTTATCATTTGGATTTACAGCAACTGCGGTATCACCAAATAAAGTTTCTGGTCTAGTGGTGGCAACATCTAGGTATTCATCAGTACCATCAATATAATATTTTAAATGATAAAAGGCTCCTTCTTCATCTTTATAAAGAACTTCTTCATTAGATAGTGCGGTTAATTGAACTGGGTCCCAGTTAATTATTTTTTCACCACGATAAATTAATCCTTTATTATATAGGTCAACAAATACTTTCTTTACGGCTTTAGACAAACCTTCATCTAAGGTAAATCTTTCCTTGGTATAGTCTAGAGCAAGTCCTAATTTTGCCCATTGTTTATGAATATTTTCAGCGTATTCATCTTTCCAAGCCCAAGCGGCTTTTAACCATTCTTCTCTATCCATACTTCTTGGGTCAATGCCTTCATCTCTTAGTCTTTTATCAACTTTTGCTTGAGTAGCAATTCCAGCGTGGTCCATACCTGGTATCCATAAGGTGTCATAACCTTTTAATTTTTTATATCTGATTAAAATGTCTTGTAGACCAGTATCCCAAGCATGACCGATATGAAGTTTGCCGGTAACGTTTGGTGGTGGAATTACAATGGCATATGGTTTTTTACTCATGTCACCAGCAGTAAAGTACCCTTTCTTTTTCCAATTTTCATATTTTCCTTCTTCAACTTTTTTATGGTCGTATTTTTTTTCTAACATATTACATTTTCCTTTCTTTTAATTTTTGTTTTTGATAATTCGAGACTCGGTATGAATTATATTTTTTGTAACTATAAATTATATACATTTGATTGCCTCCCATACAAAGAACAAAATACCAAAATAAATTTTGGTATTAGCTTACCTCACGGTAAGCTCTTTCTACTTCATAGCAGTCTTAGACTCCTCCATAGACCAGTATCGGATAGTTGCTACCCTAATTATATTATTTATTTACCAAAATTTATTGATTAGATAGATTGATCTAGATATAACATATATTTTTCTAAACCTTTAAACATTATATTAACTGCTGCATTATAATCACGAGTGTGCTTTGTATGACATACTGGACATTCCCATTTCCTTAACTTCAAATCTTTTACTTCTTTATTTTGATAATCACATATACTGCATATCTGACTGCTTGGATAATATCTATCTATTTGTATTAATCTCTTATTATTCCAGTTAGCTTTATATTTAAGTACTCTGATGATTTCTGATATTGGGTTTTCATTTAAGCCTTTAGCTACATAGTGATTTTTCTGCATACTTTTTACATCTAAATTCTCAGTTACTATAATGTCATTCTCGTTTATTAGTTTATTTGTTATATCATGTATCATATGTTTTCTTGCATTTCTTATTTTTTGATACAATCTTTGGATTTTTAGTTTCATCTTATATCTATTTTTACTTCCAGACTTACATCTAGATATTCCTCTTTGTAAACCTACCATTCTTTTTGTATTTAGTTTTATTTTGTTTTCTATCTTTTCATTAAATGATGTTACTATTAAATCTTTTATTCCTAAATCTATACCGATTATACTTGTTGGTACAAATGATGGCCTTATTAATTCTTCTTCGATTAAGACACTTACATAATATTTACCGGCATCTTTCTTAACTGCTGCACTTTTTACCTCACCAGGTATAATATTTTTATTTCTATATCCTCTTATCTTTACTTCTTTTAATTTTGGTAAAGTTATTGTTTTATTTTTTAAATCTAGTTTTATGCTGTTATAATTATTACCTTTATAACTACTTTTAATATTATTAGTTTTATAACTTTCATGAACGCCTTTTGCTTTAAATCTAGGATAACCGTTTCCATTAAAAAATCTTTTATAAGCATCTTCTAAATTAAATAGACTTGTTCTTAAAGCGCAACTATCTACTTCTTTCAAAAACGGATATTCTTTTGAAAGTGATGGTATTAATTTTATTTGATCATATACACTTTTACTTTTTCCAGTTTTTTTATATTCTTTAATTTTATCATCCAAAAAATAATTATATACAAACCTAGAGCATCCAATAGTTTTATTAATTAACTCTTCTTGCTTTTCAGTTGGATACATTCTAAATACATAGCCTTTTAGTATTTTCATATCATCACCTTCAATCTTTGGTGTATTCAGTATATCACAAACATTTGTTCTTGTAAACATTTTTTTTTACAAAGCAAATTCCTAGTATACAAAAAAACTTATAAATTTAAGGACGTTTTGAACGTGGTACCACCTTAATTTATAAGTTTTGACTTACCTTATTTAAGTTTAACGCACTTTGACGTATTTCCCTACTTTAATTTCAGAAAATCAGCTTGTTCAAGCTACCTTCAATATTTTCTATTATTAGCTCGCACCATATACTAACTCTCTTTAAATAGATAAATATTTACTCCTCTTGGTCTTGGCTTTGTTTTTCATTATACATGTTTTTTTTTAAAATTACAATAGTTTTGTGCCGCAAAGGAAACAAGTTGTGGCTGTTGGTGATAATTTGGTGCCACAATTTGGACATACTTTTGGTTTACTTTTATCAATAACAATAGGTTTTTCTTCTTTCTTTTCTTCTGTTTTAGCTTGAATGAAAGTTTCATGTCTTTCATCTGGTTCTAGTGATTTATTAAAGTAAACGGTGTTGTTTTCATTATTATTTTGTTGCTCCGTTAAGTTTGTTTGATTTTGTTGATTTATCTGATTAACATTATCACTATAGATATTTGTTTGATTTGACTCATTTGTTTGTGACAAAGTTTGATTGTAATCGCTTGGGTTTATGGATATTTCTGGTTGAGGTTCTTTTTTTGTTTTTTCAGTTTCGTAAAGAGCATTTTGATTGACTAAAAATTCTTCTGTTTCATCATACATATGAAGCATAAATTTTGGGTTTTTAAAGATTAATTCAGGAAATTTATACATTGGGAAAATAACGAACCAAACAGCTTCTTTAGGATTTAATTGATAGGCTTTTAAAAGCTCGGCAATAATTATTTTATAGTAATATAAATTGGCTATAGGAATTAATGATTTATAAAAAATACTTTTTTTCATGTCTAAGATATCTACTAGTATTAAAGTACTATAAAATGGTATATAGGCTTTCCATGCGGGTATTTTTATTTTTTTAAATAGTTTTCCTAAACATATTTTAACGGTTAAATAGACTATGAAAAAGACAAGAAAAAGCAAGAAAAAATAGATTCCAGTTCCTTCAAACATTTTTTAGCCTCCTTTTTATTAATTATAACATGACATTTAATTATTTGAAATATTTTTAGTTTAAAAAGTAGTTTGTTTCTTTTTCGTGTTTTAGATTAGTGAGCTTTCCATGTCCAGGATATATTTTAGTATTATCTGGATACTTTTTTATTTTATTTAGGCTTTTTTGCATTTCATCCATATTGCCACCTGGCATATCGGTTCTACCAATTGTTTCTTTAAACAGGAAATCACCAGTGAACATGATATTTTCATCTTTAAAGTAGTATGTTACACTGTCTTTAGTGTGGCCTTTTGTTTCTATAACTTCAAAAGTGAATGGTTCAAATGTATAGGTTTTAGGTTTGGGATTTTCTAATATTAAATTTTTATCAAAATTATTTAGAGCACCTATATGGTCTTGGTGGTGATGGGTTATTAAAATTTTAACAATTTCTTTGTTTTGAATATTATTTTTAATTTTTTCATATTCATCGCCAGGGTCAACAATTAAAATTTTGTCATTTTTTTCTAAAATATAACAATTGGCTTTTAAATAGCCAACAGGAATTTGGGTTATTTTCATTTAAGGTTCCTTAGTTTATTAAAAGTATCTCTGACGTTTTTTTGAACATTATTGGATAGTTTTGGTTCTGCAGGAGGTTCTGCTTTTATTTGAGCGTTTTTTGAGGCTTCCATAAGTTTTTCTCTTATTTCATTTGGGTCTTGATTCAAACCTCTTTTAACCATGCCTTGTAAAATGGTATTTTTATTATTTTCATTTATTATCATATTAGTTTCCTTTCTTGCAGTGACCTGTTTCAATATAATTTTGAACTGGTCCATATGTTTTGCGATATCCTTCTATTAATCCATATTTTTCAATGGCTTCAAAATGTTTTTTTGTGGGATATCCTTTATGATTTTTAAAGCCATATTCTGGGTATTTTTTGTCAATTTCATACAGAATATTATCCCTAGTAACTTTGGCAATGACACTAGCAGCAGCAATGGACATACTTTTAGCATCGCCTTTAATAATTGGCATGACTGGAATGTCAATATCTATTGGCATGGCATCTGACAAGACGTATTCAAGATTTATTTGTTTTTGAACCTTTTTAATTGCCTTAATCATCGCTTGCCTACTTGCTTCATAGATGTTTATTTTATCTATTTCTTCTGGAGATACTATACCAATTCCATAAATTGTATTTTTGATTAAATATTCATAAAAATTATTTCGTTTTTTTTCACTTAGTTTTTTAGAATCGTTTAATCCTTCTAATTCAAAGTTATCAGGCAAAACAACACAGGCAGCAACAACAGGTCCAAAAAGTGGTCCTCTACCAGCTTCATCGGTTCCACCAATAATGTTTATGCCTTTATTTTTTAATTCTTTTTCATATTGCCATAAATCCATGTTTGTTCCTACTTTCGTATATGATTATAGCACATCTTGATTTTATAAATCTATAATTTTATAAGGGAAATTTAGATTATCTAAAAATTTGAACATGTCATCAATAGATATAAAAACAGTAGCAATGTTTTCGTTTGGGTGAAAAGTTATAATTTTTTCATTTAAAAGTTCTTTATCAATATATACTTGAATATCTTTTTCTTTATTGTTGATAAGTCCAAATAGTGAAACTATTCCTGGTTTTAATTGCATTTTGTTTTGAAGGGCTTCTTCACTTGCGAAATGTAATCTATCATTTGTTAATTGACCTAATTGTTTCAAATCAACTTTTTTATGATCATCTAAAATAATTAAATAATAATTACGGTCTTTTTTACCGGCTAAAAACAAAGTTTTAGAAAGTACTCCTTCGTGGCCTGAGACATATTCATCAGCAAGTTCAGTTGTGTATGCGGGAGGGTGGTTTACAATTTTATAATTTATATTCATGTTTTTTAATGTTTCTAATACTTCTTTCATTTTTATCACCTATTTATATTGTATCACATATGGACTAAAGTCAAAATAAATTTTGCTTTAATGATTGTTTAATTTTCTTTTATTTGTAATACTATTTCTAACATACTAAACTATTATAGTTTTTTAAACTTATATCTACTTTTAGTATAATTCATTTTACAATAATAGACTGATTAGTTTTTTTGTCAAGATGTTGAAAAAATAAAAAGATGAGAGCGACGTTCATCTTTATTTATGAATTACTATTTTATAGTATTAATAATATTTTTTATATCTGAATTTATTTTCTTTTGTTAATTTTTTTATAATGTGTTTTTGAAGTTTTTGGGCCATACCGGTTTTAATGTTGTTTTCATTTGATAGTTGGTCAACTAATATAGCTTTAATTCCATTTTTTTTAGCGCCAATAATATCAGAAAGTAATTGATCACCGATGGCTACGGCATTTTCTTTTTTGGAGTTTAACTGTTTTAGAGCTTGTTCATAAGGTTTTTTTTCAGGTTTTTTAGCTTCACTTAAAGCTGGAACATCTAGTTTTTTTGATATAGGTATGACTCTTTCTTGGTGATTGTTAGATATAAGTAATATTTTAAAATTTAATTTTTTTAGCCTATCAAATAATTCTATTGTTTTTTGGGGTACATTTAAGTCATCAACTTTGGCGATTGTATTATCAATATCAAATAATAATGTACTATAGTTATTTTCTTTTAGTTTAGAATAATCTATTTCATATATGTTTGGATAGTAACTATCTGGAGTAATCGCGGATATTTCACTTTTAGAGCCTAACATTACTTTAATAAATGTTTTTAGCATTAAAATATGTTTTAATTTCATGGCATAAAAAATAATCACCGAAGTGACTATTTTGTTTCCTTTTCTAATTTTTCTGTTACGTTTTTAGAAACTTCGATTACTTTCTTTTTGATGGCGTTTGCTGATTTTTCAATAACTGGAGTGCCTTTTTCAATGGTATAGTTGACTAGTTCTTCGGCAGCATCTCTAAGCTTTTTTGCTTTCTTTTTTGCTTCTTCAAGAACTGTTTCTTTATCTAATTCAGCTATTCCTTCTTTTAATTCTTCAATTTTGGCTTCGACAGTTTCTCTTACATCATCCATATCAATATTTTTTACTTTAGCCACTAAGTCATCAAACATTTTTTTTAAATCTTCTCTTGTTTCTGAGCCTTTTTTAGGAGCAAATAGTAGTCCTAAAGCGGCACCGACTCCAGCGCCAACAACAAATTTACCAATTCCTTTACTTTTCTTCGTCATTTTCACTTTCCTTCTTTCTATTAAATATTTTACCGATTGAAGTCGATAAAAAATTTACAATTGTATCGCTGAAGCCAACTACGGCATCAGTGGTATTATCAATTATATTAAACAGGCCATTTAATTTATTTGACTTTTGAGTAACATCGTCAACTAGTCTATCAATTTTATCTAAGGTTTTTATGGCATTGATAACTAAAATTATTAAGGCAATTACTAATACAATTAATAATATGTAAAAAAATATAGATAATACATCAGCAAAACTAATCATCATTATTTATTCCCCTTTTCATATAATGAATCAATCATACTAAATAATTCTTTGTCACTAATTTTTCTTGGAGCTTTTTTTTGTTTTTCTCCTTCAACTGGCTTGTCCATTTCTTCTTCTAATAAATCGGTTAGGTCATCTTCATTTAGTGCACCATGTCTTGGCTTCTCAGAGATAGTACTAGCTCCAAAATCAAAGTCATCTTTAGCAATTGATTTTGTTTTTTCTATAGTTTTTTCTGACTTCTTTGGTTCTTGTTTTTTTTCTTCGTCACTAAAAAGTACTCTATTACCACCAAATAAGGTTGTTTCAATATCGGCTTCTAGACCTCCATAGGCTTTATTTCTGATGGCATCAACATTAGCTTCTTTTGAACTATAATATGAAGAACGTCCTTCAGTTTTTGAGTTATATTCATCTTTCTGATAACCTTTGTCTAAAATTCCATAGACTGGTGAGATGATAGGTGATGGTCTAAAGACTCTCTTTTCTTCTTTTGGTGGATTATAGACTTCTTTCTTTTGAGTTCTTGTCCTTTTTTCTTCTTTTGGCTCTGGTTTAACATCAATTGTATCAAAGTCATTATCATCAAAAAATGGAAATTTGTATTCACTTTTGGCAGGTTCGGGTACAATTTCTTCTTTGACTTCTTCTTTTACTACGTCTTCATATTTGTCAGAGCGAGCTTTTTTTGGTGAAGGAATTTCCACTTGAATTACTTCTTTTTGTACTCCTTCTTTTTTTGTTTCAGGTTCTTCTACTTCAACTTCTTCAGTAAATAAATTTTTAAATTTATCCATTAGTCCCATTTTAATACACCTCTACTTTTCTTCATAACGTAAGAAGCTATCATTGTTATTATTTTTTGAACTAAATACGTTATATTTTTCTTCCTTATTTTTTAAAAAGTCGTCTTCTAATGATAATTTTATTATATTACTGTTGTATTTTATTGTCGATAAAATGTATGAACTGTTTAAAACTGTATCGTTAATGTCTTGCTCAGGTACTAAGGCTTCAATTCTCGCATAGTTATAAACAAATTCGATTAAATATAAATCATCTTGTTTAGTTATTTCTAGATAACCTATATTATCACCATTTTTAATTTTTCTAGAATAATATTTACTATTATCTACTTTATAATTTACTGATTTTTGATAGTAATAACTTATTTCGTCTAGATAAAGATAATAATACACACCATTTGAATATAATTTATCATTAGTTCCACTACTGTCGATATAAGTTACTCCTCTTGGCACATAATACTTATATCCACGTCCCACACGGTTATACAAAGTATTTTCTTTGGATAATACAACACTCACAATATTATCAATACTAGTTGTGTCAATTCTAACGATGGTACAGCCGGTTAGAATTAATGTAATTAGTCCTAAAAGAATTATTTTCTTCATATACACACCTGCTTACTATAGATTATATCAAATTTTGCTTAAATTTCCTAATAAAGCACTTGGTTTACATGTAAAATTATGTCTACTTTTCTACTTCAACCATATATATTGGATAGCCTAAACTTACAAATTTTTTTTCATATTCGGTTTCGACATTATCAATTTCATCTTTATGAAGATTTAAGGAAATGGTTTTGATTTTATAATTATAATTAGTGAATGATTTTAAAGAAAATTCAAAAAGATGTCTGTTATCTGTTTTTTGAATGATATGATTTTTTTCTTTAAAAATGGAATCATATCTTTCTAAAAATTTTTTACTAGTTAGTCTTCTATCTTCATGACGATTTTTTGGCCACGGATCTGAAAAATTAAGATAAATTGTATCAATTTCTTTATCAAAAATGTTTTCAATTTCAGTAGCATCAAATCTAATTAGTTTTAAATTAGGTAAATTAATGTTTTCTAGTTTTTGAGTGGCTCTTAGAATAACACTATCAAATTTTTCAATGCCAATAAAATTGATATTTGGATACTTTTTGGCCATTTCAATTATAAAGTCGCCTTTCCCCATACCTATCTCTAAATGAATTTGATTATTATTGTTAAAAAGAGTTTTATATTTTCCTTTGTAGTTTTCAGGGGTTTGAATTATATAAGGAGATAGAGTTATTTTTTCTTTTGCTCCTTTGATGTTTTTTAGTCTCATGCATATCACCTTTAGTATTATAACATAAACGCACACCAAAAATAAACAAAAGCATATAATTAATTAGAGTATGAAAGGAGCATGCATAATGAAAAAAGATCGCGATTGTGGAATGGGTTACCCTGTATATCCTCAGATGGTACCTAATTTCGGAGGTATGGTGATGCCTGGTCAGATGATTCCAATGCCTAATAATATGAATATGGGTATGACTAATGTGCCTTTAACGAGTGTTCAAAGTACAATTAATAGTAATGATTTGAATAATCTTACTAATCAAGTTAATAATTTGGAGCAAAGAGTTACTAGATTAGAAAATATGGTTAATAAAAATAATTTTAATAATTATAATTCTTCAAATTATCAAATGATGTAAAAAGACCTGGTGTGGTTACCGGGTCTTTTGGTTATAAAATTATTTTTTAGAAATACTTTTATATATTTTATTCATGATTTCAGCTGTCTTAGCAAGTTTTGCCTCTAATTTATTATTAATTTCTTGTAATTTTTCATTATCCGCACGATATTTATCATTTTCTGTTTTTAGATTAGCAATTTCATTCATGGCATTTTCTTTATCACTAGTGATTTCATGATTTAATTGATCTAATTTTTCAATTTCTAGTTGTAATTTTCTGATTTTATCATCTTTAGCGTCCATTTCACTTTGCATGTTTTCGAATTTATCAACAAAACTAGATACAGCTGATGTTACTTCATCTAAGTCTTCCTCAGGTGCCTGTTCTTCTACAGCAGGAGCCTCTGGTTTTAGCAATTCTGGTTTTACCTCTTTTGGAGCAGAATCTAAGTCTAAATCTTCCATAACATTAGAAAGATTATCAATTTCATCTAATAAACTTTCAGCTTCTTTTGGAGAAATTTTGACCATTTCATCAACAAAGTTAGTATCATCGCTTGGCATTTCTGGTTCGTTTGCAACAGTGTTTGATTCGCTTGAATCATTACTATTTTCTTCTAGATATCTTCCATAGATATTTAGTTCAGTAATTTTACTCATGATGTCTTCAATGCCTACTGCATATTTATTCATTAAATTACGAATATTTTTGTCTTGAGTGTAGGTTTCTAAAAATTCATTATCATCAGGGATTAAGATATTTGCTCTAAACATCTGTTTTTCTTCCCTACCTTGTTCTCCATCACTAAAAGCAATATCCATGTTTTCAATTACAGCATTAATAAATTCATTTTTTCTTTTAACAGCTTCATCAATTGGTAATTTTTTAAATGATTTGAATATTTTTTTATTATCATCTCTAATATCTTGCGCTAATTTTTTTATAGCTAAAAATCTTTCTTTTTCTAACATATTTCCACCTCTTTATTCTTTTATAACCTTTAAGCTCTTGAATCGTATTTACCATCTTTAGTTGAAACAATAATGTGTTCATGTTCATTAATGAACAATGGTACTTTGACTGTAAGCCCATTTTCTAAGGTTGCTTCTTTAGTCGCATTAGTTGCAGTGTTACCTTTGACACCAGGTTCTGTATGAGCTACTTCATATTCTATTTTTTCTGGTAATGTTATTCCCAAAACTTCACCTTTATAGAAAGTTACCTCTACTTCTAGACCTTCTTTTAAGAATTTAACATCATTACCTAAACTTTCTTTAGGTAAATCCATTTGTTCATAATTTTCCATGTTCATAAAGTTATACATGTCACCATTACTGTAAAGATATTGCATTGGTCTTTTTTCGATTATTGCTTTTTCAAACTTAATGTTTGTATTGAATGTTTGCTCAATTGTTGAACCAGTTCTCAAATTTTTAAGTTTAATGCGGACAAAGGCAGGTCCTTTTCCTGGCTTAACGTGTAAGAATTCTAAAATTAAATAGATATTCCCGTCAATTACAACTGTCATTCCATTTTTAATATCGTTAATATTTATCATACTTTACCTCCATGAATTATTTTTTTTCATTGTGCTCTGTATGTTTCCCACACTTAGGGCAATATTTGTTTAACTTTAATCTTTCAGGTGTATTCCTTTTATTTTTTTCTACACGGTAGTTTTCATTTTTACATACACTACATACTAAAGTTACGTTATCTCTAGCTTCGCCTTTTTTTGCCATAATTATCCCTCCTTTTCGCATTTCTTATAATATTATATCAAATTATGGATAAATTTCAAAGTATTTTTTAGAAACTCTATCAGCTAAGCGTTTATTTATTGCAGATTGATGGCTAGTTCGGCCATCTGGTCTTGATATATTTGGTGATACGATAGTGAATGAAACTTTAGGGTCATCATAAGGGGCATAAGCAACAAAGGTGGTACTGATGGTTTCTTTATCGACTTTATGATCTCCATTAGTGTCAACAAAGCTTTGACTGGTTCCGGTTTTTCCGGCTGGTTTATAAGACATATTAATGTATCCCGCACCGATTCCATATTTTAAGACTGCTTGGAAACCTTCGTGAACTCTATCCATGTATTTTTGTTCAGTGTTTACTTTATTTAATTCTTTTTTATTTTGGTCATAACTAGATGTATCATTATATAGTCCTTTATATAAATATGGTCGCATTCTAGTACCATTATTGGCAATAGTACTGATATACTGTGATAATTGAATTGGTGTATAGGTGTCGTTTTGGCCAATAGCAAAGTCAAGTAATAATCCAGATGTACTATCATTACCTTTGATACCAGTAATTTCTTTTGGAAGGTCGATACCTGTTTTAACTCCTAGGCCAAATTCAGCAAAGGTATTTCGGTAGATATTGAAGGCGTTTTTATCAATAACTAGTGGTTTATTATATGTATATGTTCCTTTACCAACTTTAATGGCGGTATAGTACTGGTAGGTATTTGATGATTGCGCTAAGGCGGTAATATCATTTAATTTGCCTAGATATTTCCAAGAACATTTTTCAGGGGTAGCAGCAATTTTAACACAATTATCGTATCTGACTTCGCCTATTTTTAAGGCACCAGTGTTATAACCTACTATGTGACTAGCACCTTTAACTACTGAACCCATGACAGCGGTTGATTGAGTTACACCTGATGTGAAATCAATAACTTTATATTGACCATTTGCATCTTTTTTATATTGACCGTTTTCGTCTTTGGCTAATTGTTTACCAGCCATGGCTAGAATCTCACCGGTTTTAGGATTGGTTATAACGACAAATGAACCATCGTAATATTCTGTATTAGCTTCTTTTTTTGCATTTAATACTTCTTCGGTTAATATTTCTTCTAAGGCCTTTTGAAGTTCAATATCAATGGTTAAAACTATGTCGTTACCTCTTTCTCCTTCTTCTAATAGTTTATAAGAGCCATCACTCATGACTTGATATTTATTTTTCTTTCCTTTTAGTATGTCTTCATATTGATATTCTAAGTTACTAGTTCCTACTCTATCATCTAGGCTATAGCCTTTATCCAAGTAATAGTCTTTTAATTCAGCTGGGATGCCGCTTTTACTAGTTGAAACGTTACCTAGGATACTTCTAAAAATATCGCCATAAGGATATGTTCTTTCCCAGTCTAGTTTGGTGTTTACACCTTCTAATTCACTTAGATTTTCTGAAACTAAAGCATATTCTTCATCGGTTACATCTTCGTTTTTGATGACTTTTTCGTCGTATGAATAACCGGTGTTCATTAAAGTATATATATAGGCAGCTTTTTTATCTAAGTCTGTATAAATTGATAGGTCTTCGGTGGTAACTCTTTCAATTTTTAATTCATAAATATCATCACTGGTTAGTTTTCTTTCATCAAGTTTTTTCCATTCTGCGTCGGTTATTTTTTTTTCAGCTTCATCTGGGTGGTTTTTAATCCAGAAGTTTTTAAAGTCATAATCATTTAATTTAGAACTATCAAGAGAAATCATATTAGCTAATTTATAGGCTATTTTTATTTCTTTTTTTGTGGTTATACCTGATGGCTTTTTATAATAAATTACTTTAGATGGTTTGTTATCGACAATTAATTTACCATTGCGGTCATATATTCTTCCTCTTGGGGCAGATTCACCATAGACGATTGTTTTAGTGAGGTTTTCTAGTTCTGTGCTATATTTTTCCTCGCCAGCTACTTGAACGAGAAATAATGAGGTAACTAATATTAATAAAGCTAAAATGATGATAAATGTTAAGATGTTATAGCGTTTTTCAATTTCAATTTTTATGTCTTTATTTTCTTTATATGAATTAAAATTGTAGTTTGGTTTGCGCTGGCGTTTAGATATTTTTAATGATGAATTTCTTTTGTTTTTGAATTTTTTTATTTTGTCATTTAATTTCATTTTTTGTCACCTCACTTTGATTTTGTACATATTTTATTATAGGGGGAATTTATGCATAAACTATTAATTGAAAATTATATAAAACAAATTAAAAAAGATGATATTTACAATTTTGGTATTTTAAATAATATCAGACTGTCAAGTGATGAAGTAGATATATTATACCACTATTTGAATAATTATTGGGAAGAATTATTATATGGAAATTCAAGAGGGGTATTTTTAAGGTTGGAAAAGGAATTTGATAAGGATAAATATTTGAAGATTAAAAATTTGTTTGAAGAATATTTCAACAAATATCAAAATTTTTTGTAATATTTTCTAATATCTTCTAAAAGGTTTGGATTATATTTTTTGTTTTTTATCATTTCTATTTCAAATTTATATGGTGCATAAGTGCGGTCTTTACCGCCTGATATGCTTATGTATGGGGTTTCTAATATTTTAGGAACTTTTTTTAATTTCTCATGATAGATAATTTTCATTAGATTATCAAACCCAATTGTTCCAAGTCCGATGTTGTCATGGCGGTCTTTATGAGATGATATTTCGTTTTTACTATCATTAATATGAATACAACCTATTTTGTCCAAGCCAATTATTTTATCAAATTTGTCTAATAGGTCATCAAAATTTTTAACATCATATCCAGCATCGTTTAAATGACAAGTATCTAAACATATTTGGATTCTATCTTTATTATTAATACTATTAATTATTTTATTTAATTGTTCAAAAGTTGTTCCAAGTTCAGAGCCTTTTCCAGCCATTGTTTCTAGACAGATGATGGCTCCTTCTTTTTCAGTTAGAATGAGATTTAAGGCATTAATAATATTTTCTAAGCCTTTTTCTTCCCCTAAGCCGGTATGACTACCTGGATGGAGAACAACTTTTTTAATACCTAAAATTTTAGCTCTTTCTAATTCTTGTTTTAAAAAGTTTATAGCAAAATTATATTTTTGTTCATCTTTATTGTTTGCTAAATTTACAATATATGGTGCATGAATAATAACATTGTTTATATCAATATTGTTTTCTTTCATTAAGTTCTTTGCTTCTTCAGTTTTCTTTTTATCAATTTGGGCTCTAACCGTATTTTGCGGAGCTCCAGTGTAAAACATAAATGTGTTTTCTCCGTAACTTAGAGCTTCATTTACACTACCTAGTAGGCCTTCGTTTTTTGTAAAAGACACGTGGCTACCTATAATTAATTCTTCCATAAAAATCACCTAGAAATATAATACCACATTTCTAGGTTACTCGCCTACTAAATCACCTAAAACTTTGAAACTTCCATTAATTATTTTTTGAATAGCTTTTTCAGTGACACTTGATATGGTTAGTCCTGTTTTTGAAATAGTGTTTTGGTAATCTTTATTATTTACATCAATATAGTCTTCAATGTCAATGTCTTTACCTTCTTTGACGTCCTGTTCAAATTTTTCGATTTGTTGGTTAGTTAAAGCTACTTTTTTACTATTACGATATTCAAAGTAACCGGTGCTTTGGGATAAATATAAAGCAAAGAATGTGACGAAACTTACTAATATGGCATATCTAAAAATTTTATTTAATTTCTTATGTTTCATTTACGTATTCTCCGATAATTGGAGCAATTAGTTCAATGGTGTTTAAAACTTCGTCAATGGTATTTTCTTGTCCACCAATTTCGATTAAGATAATATTGGTATTTAAGTCTTGGTTATATATACCATTAGAATCTTCGCCACCTTTGGTGAGAACTCCTCTAGTTAAGGTTGGATATTTTTGCTTTATTTTATCATTTATAGTATTAGTTACTTTGAGATTTGCTTCATAGTTTTGGTGCTCCTGCCCAACGACAAAGGATATTTTAGCACATGATTTGTTATTTATTATTATAGTTGATTTATCTTTTGGAAGAGCATCTCTATGAAGATCAATAATTAGTTTATAGTCTTTATATTTATTTAAAGCATCTTGGAGAAATACTCTACTTGCTTGATAGCTTTTACTATATTTCATGTTGTTTAGGTTTAAATAGTCAGTTATGTTATCTTCCATAACGTTGGCTTTGATGTTTTGGGTGGCTAATTTATCTTGCAGAATATATGAAGCCATCATGACTCCAGGTTTTATATTATATCCTTCTAGGGCATTACCTTGGTATGCTTCAGTTTGATGAGTGTTATAGATAAAGACGGTTGGTTTGACTTCTAGTTTACTTACTTCTTCTAATTTAGGATTACTTACATAGGTCATATTTTCTTCATTAGGAGTAAAGTGCAGGGTATTTTCTAAGATAGAAATTGGCTGATTTACATCTATTATTTTTGAGAATAGTTTAGTAAAAATATCGCTAGCTTTTTTTTCATATAAAAGATGATAATTTGAATCAACCATTAGGGCTTTGATGAATTCTTCGTTGGAGTCTACTAATTTCATATTCATAATAACATTGAATGATAATTCATAACCTAGGAACATAATGAAAGCATAAGCAATTAACCTAAATTTGAATTTGCGTTTTTTCTTTAGTTTGACTTTTTTCATATTCATACCCCTTTTCCATTTAATTATATGAAATGGAGTTTAAATAAAATGTAGAAAAAAACAAAGCTTAATTACTTTGTTTTACTTGTTTGTGTAATGCTTTGTTTAATCCCGTACTGATAACTTCAGCTAATTTTTCAACAACAAAGTCTTCTTCTTTTGGAGTAACCATAAGATTATAGCCGATGGGATTTAATATTTCGTAGATTAACTGTTTGGTTTCTTCTTCTGATAATGTTCCAACCATGCCTAATATTTTTTCTTTTTCTTCTTTATTTATTTTGAATTTTTGACTTAATTTTAGGTAATTTACATTAGCGGTTAGCTTGGTAGCAGGATTGTTTATATTAGCCGTTTGATAAGCAAAGTGGTCATAGAGATATTTGATTGTGTCACTGACGATTGAAGCGGCATCAACAACCGTTGGAATACCGATTGCTATAGTTGGAATACCTAGTATTTCTTTGGAAATTTCTTTTCTTTTATTACCTACTCCACTACCTGGATTAATGCCAGAATCGGTCATTTGAATGGTTTTATTTACTCTTTCAACAGATGAGGCAGCTAAAGCATCAATGGTAATGACAAAGTTTGGTTTGATAGTATTTACGATGCTTTTTAATAAGTCACTTGTTTCAATACCTGTTTCACCCATTACTCCTGGAGAGATTGCACATACTCTTCTAAATCCTTCGTCTAAAGATCCATAAAGGTATATATAATTTGTAACTAAGGTTTTTGATATTACTAGTGGTCCTAGAGAATCAGGAGTTGATTTGTCGTTACCAAGGCCAATAATTAAACACATATCATCATCATTAATGTTTTCTAATTTTAAAAGTTTTTGAAGTTCTTCGGCAAAAATAGTTTGAAGTTTTTCGGCGTTGGTATGGTCGGTTACATCTTCAAATTCAATAGTGGTATAATTTCCTTCCTTTTTATTTATTTTGTCTGCTTCTTCTTTATTTAGAGTAATATTTGTAATTTTTATATCATCTATTTGTTTAGTGGGATGAGTTTTAATTAATTCGACGGCAAGGTCTGTTCTTAGAATACTGTTTTTTAAATCTACTTCATGATTCATATTTTCACCTCTTTTTTATTTTTAACAAAAGAAGGAAAATTCATACGAAAATGTGAAAAAATCTTGCTTTTTAATTGGAATTTTGCTAAAATGGATATACATGTGGCTTGGAGGTGAAATTATGGCCAACTTAAAGAATGCGAAGAAAAGAGTTTCTGTTAATATTAAAAAAGAAAAAAGAAACAATGAATATTCTGCTAGTGCGAAGACTGCAATTAAAAATGTTGAAAGAGCTATTGCTAAAAAAGACAAAGATGCAGCTACTGCTAATTTAAAAACTGCCATTAAAAGAATCGACAAGGCAGCTGGAGCTGGAGTAATCGCTAAAAATACTAGTGCTCGTAAAAAATCAAGATTAACAAAGAAAGTAAATGCGATGGAGTAATTTACTTTTTTCTTTTATTAGGGGTGATTAGATGAAAAAATTTTGGAGTTTTTTAACTGTTTTAATATTTTGCGGATTGTTTGTATTAGGTTTTACTTACCGTGAAGATATTGTTAACTATGTGATGAAATCAGTTATTCAAAATAAGGAAGTAACCTTACCTAGTGAAAAGTCTAACTTTAACAATTATGAATTTACCTTTGTCCAAGAAACTGATGATTTTCATGTTAAAAGTAAGCAGGAAATTTTGAATGCTATTTATACGATTTTAAATCATGGTATGACTAATTTTACTTTTTATTGTGATACTAATTATGATTCTTGTTTAGATGACTTGAATTCTATTTCACAAGACCAGGTACTACTTTCTACTATTAATAATTTTGTTTCGCCTTTTAATAGTTATGAAAAGATTTATTTTAAAATAACTTCTTATGGAGAGATTAATATTGAAATAGATAAGTTATATACTGATGAAGAAATTAATGAAGTTAATAATAAAATTGCGGAGTTTGAGAGTTCTAGTATTAAAGATGGTATGAGTGTTCGTGATAAGATTAAAGCTTTTCATGATTATTTAATTAACAATAGTGTGTACGATAAAGAAAGAGCTGATTTAATTGAAAAAGGGCAAGATACAGGTGAAGGATATTCGCATAAGGCTACTGGTCCTTTACTTCATGGTATAGCTTTGTGTAGTGGATATAGTGATGCGATGAAGGTTTATTTGGATAAATTAGGTATTCCTAATTATAAGATATCTAATACTAATCATATTTGGAATTTAGTTAATATAGATGGCAAATGGCTTCATTTAGATTTAACTTGGGACGACCCAGTTACTTCTGATGGTTCAAATATTTTACTAGATAAGTTTTTCTTAATTACTAATAGCGAACTTCAAAAATTAGACCCTAGTGGTCATAATTTTGACAGCAAATATTACCCTGAAGCAATAAACAGTTAAGATGATTTCTTAACTGTTTTTGTTTAGATAAATTCAAATATAAATGAATTGCTTTTTTAGTGTACAAAGTCCTTGCTATTGCTTGAAAATCTAAAAACTTGTGTTGAATTTCCATTTTCAATTGACAATTTGTATAATATATCATAATTGGCATTGTCATACATTACATAGTATAAATAATCTCCTGATGCAGCAATTTTTTTATATTGCCAGATGATGTTCTTAAAACTTCGGTAGAACTACCACTTTCTACTGATATCTTATACACACCATCATAATTACTGTTTATGCTCTCTTTAGAGTAAATATAATCTCTTGATGTCGCTGTAGATGAACAATTTTCATACAATTCGTCGATGGCATCTTGTACATTATTTGAAGAAAGACCACTTTCTGTATTATCATAAGTTACATCATCACTTGGAAAATATGTTGCCGCATATACTCCTATCGTTCCAAATATTAAGCCACTTAATACAAATATAAATATCCTATTTAAACTTTTTTTCTTTTTGTCTTTAATCTTTTTCATGTATTGTCCCTCCTTATATTCCCAATACTGTTACTGTCCTTATTCCTAAGATAAAACTGATTAAATATCTTTTTGAAAATTCTTTTACCTTTTCTTTCATGTTATATCCCCTATTCTTGATTTTAAGTTAATTAATCGTTGATTTGTAACTTATTTTAGGTTATCCGATATTATCGTAACCTATTTTAAGTTATAAATCAATACCTTAAAACAAGTTATTGTACAATCAAATCGGAGGTTGAACTTATGAATAGACTAAGAGATTTAAGAGAAGACCACGATTTATTACAAAAAGATATTGCAAAGATTTTAGGTATGTCACAGACTGGATATTCACAGTATGAGACAGAGACCAATGATATTCCAACAGCTATTTTAAAAAAGTTGGCTAATTATTATGATACAAGTATTGATTATATTTTATGTGTGACAAATGAGAAGAAACCTTACCCTAAAGCTAATAAAAACGCCTAAAATGGCGTTTTAATATTCTTTTATTGGCAAAGTTATTGTTACTTTAGTATATTTGTTTTCTTCTGATTCATAGTTTAGTATTCCATCATGAGCTTTAATGATTTCTTCAGATAAGGAAACTCCTAGTCCTGTTCCTTTTGGTTTTGTTGTATAAAATGGCTCTTTTATTTTATCTAATAATTCTTTATTCATACCTTTACCATTATCTTTAATAGTTATAATTATGTTATTGTTACTGATTGTTTCTTTTATGTCAATATGTCCTTTTTTATTTTTGGGTATAGCTTCTATACTATTTTTTAAAAGGTTAATAAATACTTGTGTTAATCTATTATAGTCAGCGTTTATATAAATATCATCATCAATAATATTTTGTTTTAATTCAATATTATTTTTCTTACATAACATTTTGATATTTTTAATTACTTCTTCAATTAATAAATTTATGTCAATGATATCTTTATTTATTTTTACTTTATTCATAGCTAGGAAGTCTTCTAATAATAGTAATGTTCTATTTATCTCATCTTTTAAAATAGGAATGTATTTTTTAAAATGTTCAGAATTATCTATATCAAACATATCTAGGTAACCTTTGCACACAGCGATAGGATTTTTAATTTCATGAGTAATTCTAAATAGTGATGTTTTTATTTGTTTATTGTTTTCCATTTCTTTAATGTTCATATGTAGTTTTAAAATATCTTCAGTTTTATATAATAAGTTTGTAATTATGATAGTTATAATATATAAGAATAAAGAAGAAATTAATACTTCTGGTAAATATTCTGGGAAAGTATGACTTTGGTGACTTAAAAGGATTATAGTTATAGTCGTTTTTATTATAACAAATGTGAGAATTAAAGTATTTGGACTTAATTTTTTATATAGTTTTAAATATAAAATGTAATAAGCGACGTATTCTAATATTATTATCAATAGGTAATTTTGATAAAACCTACAATAATAGATAATCATTATTAATGAAGTTGTTCCAATGGATAGTTTGGATTTTTTTATATATGAAATGATTAATGGAATATTTATTATTAGAAATGGTATTCCTTTATATAATGGGTGTGTGTATTTTAATATTAGATATAAAACCGAGAAAACGGTTACAACAAAAAGTAGGTCATTTTCTTTTTTACTAAATGTTTTGGTATATGCAATATATAGCAAATATACCATTAAAGGAAATGTAGTTAAGACAACATCCAAAATTATTGTATCGAATAGTTTCATTTTTATCACCGACAATATTTTACAAAATTATTGTGTCGAAGTTTGTCGAAAAATGAAAATGTTTGAATTTTATAGGAACAAAATACCAAAATAAATTTTGGTATTAGCTTACCTCACGGTAAGCTCTTTCTACTTCATAGCAGTCTTAGACTCCTCCATAGACCAGTATCGGATAGTCGCTACCCTAATTATATTATTTATTTACCAAAATTTATTGATTAGATAGATTGATCTAGATATAACATATATTTTTCTAAACCTTTAAACATTATATTAACTGCTGCATTATAATCACGAGTGTGCTTTGTATGACATACTGGACATTCCCATTTCCTTAACTTCAAATCTTTTACCTTTCTATTTTGATAATTACATACACTACAGATTTGACTGCTTGGATAATATCTGTCTATTTGTATTAGTTTTTTATTATTCCAGTTAGTTTTGTATTTAAGTACTCTGATGATTTCTGATATTGGGTTTTCATTTAAGCCTTTTGCTACATAGTGATTCTTCTGCATACTTTTTACATCTAAATTCTCAGTTACTATAATGTCATTCTCGTTTATTAGTTTATTTGTTATATCATGTATCATATGTTTTCTTGCATTTCTTATTTTTTGATACAATCTTTGGATTTTTAGTTTCATCTTATATCTATTTTTACTTCCAGACTTACATCTAGATATTCCTCTTTGTAAACCTACCATTCTTTTTGTATTTAGTTTTATTTTGTTTTCTATCTTTTCATTAAATGATGTTACTATTAAATCTTTTATTCCTAAATCTATACCGATTATACTTGTTGGTACAAATGATGGCCTTATTAATTCTTCTTCGATTAAGACACTTACATAATATTTACCGGCATCTTTCTTAACTGTTGCACTTTTTAACTCACCAGGTATAATATTTTTATTTCTATATCCTCTTATCTTTACTTCTTTTAATTTTGGTAAAGTTATTGTTTTATTTTTTAAATCTAGTTTTATGCTGTTATAATTATTACCTTTATAACTACTTTTAATATTATTAGTTTTATAACTTTCATGAACGCCTTTTGCTTTAAATCTAGGATAACCGTTTCCATTAAAAAATCTTTTATAAGCATCTTCTAAATTAAATAGACTTGTTCTTAAAGCGCAACTATCTACTTCTTTCAAAAACGGATATTCTTTTGAAAGTGATGGTATTAATTTAATTTGGTCATATGCACTTTTACTTTTTCCAGTTTTTTTATATTCTTTAATTTTATCATCCAAAAAATAATTATATACAAACCTAGAGCATCCAATAGTTTTATTAATTAACTCTTCTTGCTTTTCAGTTGGATACATTCTAAATACATAGCCTTTTAGTATTTTCATATCATCACCTTCAATCTTTGGTGTATTCAGTATATCACAAACATTTGTTCTTGTAAACATTTTTTTTACAAAGCAAATTCCTAGTATATAAAAAAAAGCTTTTTAAGCTTTAGTTACACTGTGCATTTACGTTACAAGTGTCGGTATATGTATATTTATACTGATTGTTTACACTTTCATAAGTGATTCTAACGCATCCTGTCATTGTTTCATTTGTGGTTGGATCAATTACATCTTTTTCACTATCTAGATAACCTTCTGTTTTTAAGGTATCAACACTGATGTCACAGGTATCTTCTGGAAGACTACGCCAATTATCGGTTCCCCATGTTTCTGCTGCCTTAATGACAGTGTTTTTTTGTTCTTCTAAAGTATCTTCTTTAGAATCATTTATAAGGCCAACTATTGTTGGTACAGCAATAGCTGCGAGTATTCCTAAAATAACAATTACAGCTAATAATTCAATAAGTGTAAATCCTTTATTTTTCATGGTATCACCTAGTTTAAATTATACGTGCTTTATTTTTAGGTGTCAATAATGTTTGGTTAGATTCTCCAAAGATTGCCATATTTTGTGTTACTATTCACGGCTTAAGGAAAATATATTGTAAACTTCAATTTTAAAAGCACTAAATTTATTCATTAGTGCTTCTTAATTTTTCGATTTCTTGGATAGTTAGACCGGTAATTTCTGAAATATCTTCTATACTCATTTTCTTTTTAAGCATATTTTGAGCTATCTCTATTGTTCTTTCCTTGATTCCAATACTTTTGCCTTCTTCGATTCCATCTTTTTTAGCTCCCTCCATCTCATTATGTTTAACTAAAGCATCCATCTTCTCTTTCTGCCACTCATGAATAATAAACTCATCTTTACTCATATTAATAACCGCCTCCATTAACTTTTGAACTTTATCTTCATCTAGTACTTGTCTAGCTAGTTCATATAACTCACTAAACGTTCGCGCTGTAAGCATTGTATACCAAATAACTTCTTTACTTCTATCACCTTCATTGTAATATAAATTTCTATAAAGTTCAAGGGCTTTAGTTAATGTATGCCTATTTGAATTATATATCTTATGACTCTTTAATCCATACAAAACTATATCATCTTCTAGTATATCTTCATAAGGGCTTTCATTCAAATTAAGCTGATATACATATTTATATTTTAAATTATTTATATCTTCTCCCATTTCTATAACTCTTGTAGATATTATATCTCCATATGAAAAATTACGGCTAGATACATATTCAAATTTACTTTTATTCATCTCTACATCAATAAATATTTTATTATTAATTACAACTAGAATATCGACGGTTCTTTTATATTCATTTTTACTTGTAACAGGTATTTCACTATCTAAAAGATTTATACTATCGTTATCGTTTATATTGATAGGAATAATTACTTTTAAAAAGTCTTTTAAAATATCTAAATTTATTTTAAACACACTTTTAAAAGCTCTATCATAACTTAAAGGAATCAAAGATAACGTTTGGTCTAGGTTTTCTAAATGTTCTATTTTCATATAACTCCTTTCTTTGCCCCTTCATATATAAACATACGGCGTAGAAATTAGAATTCCTTCTAAAATTCCAAAAAAATTGCAAATTTTATTCATTATTTCTTTTTTCATTACTATTATTAAGTTGCCACAAAAAAACAAGTAATATCTTATTAAATTACTTGTCCCTTTTGAAAAAAAAAGTTACTATTCATAGCTTAAGAAAAATATATTAAAACAAATTATGATATTTTAAAGGGACTGTGCATAGTAACTATTTTGCAGAGAGTGTAAAGTTTTTTGAGACAGTTGATTTAGGTTTGGTTTTATGTTATTATGTATATAAATGAGGGAGGCTTCACACAATAAAAAGGAACATTCAATATTCCTACATTGAGTGTCTACCTAAATAAAATTAGTTCTGACACTGATTCATGAGAATGAGTGTCATTTTTTATATATAAGGACAGTGCATTTTTGAACGATAAACAAATGTTCGTCAAAACTATTTACAAATATAACTATTCGTGATATAGTGATTGCAATATAGATTGAAGGTGATGTTATGAAAATACTAAAAGGGTATGTATTTAGGATGTATCCAACTAAAGAGCAAGAACAATTAATTAATAAAACTATTGGTTGCTCTAGGTTTGTATATAATTATTTTTTGGATGATAAAATTAAAGAATATAAAGAAACTGGAAAAAGTAAAAGTGCATATGACCAAATTAAATTAATACCATCACTTTCTAAAGAAAAACCATTTTTAAAAGAAGTAGATAGTTGCGCTTTAAGAACAAGTCTATTTAATTTAGAAGATGCTTATAAAAGGTTTTTTAATGGAAACGGTTATCCTAGATTTAAAGCTAAGTGTGTACATGAAAGTTATAAAACTAATAATATTAAAAGTAGTTATAAAGGTAATAATTATAACAGTATAAAACTAGATTTAAAAAATAAAACAATAACTTTACCAAAATTAAAAGAAGTAAAGATAAGAGGATATAGAAATAAAAATATTATACCTGGTGAGGTAAAAAGTGCGGTTATTAAAAAAGATGCCGGTAAATATTATGTAAGTGTCTTAACCAACGAAGAACTAATGAGACCAGCTTTTGTACCTACAAGTATAATCGGCATAGATTTAGGAATAAAAGATTTAATAGTAACATCATTTAATGAGAAAATAGAAAACAAAATAAAACTAAATACAAAAAGGATGATAGGACTTCAAAGAGGAATATCTAGATGTAAGTCTAGAAGTAAAAATAGATATAAGATGAAACTAAAAATACAAAGATTGTATCAAAAAATAAGAAATGCAAGAAAACATATGATACATGATATAACAAACAAACTAATAAACGAGAATGACATTATAGTAACTGAGAATTTAGATGTAAAAAATATGCAGAAAAATCACTATGTAGCTAAAGGCTTAAATGAAAACCCAATATCAGAAATCATCAGAGTACTTAAATATAAAGCTAACTGGAATAATAAAAAACTAATACAAATAGACAGATATTATCCAAGCAGTCAAATCTGTAGTGTATGTAATTATCAAAATAGAAAGGTAAAAGATTTGAAGTTAAGGAAATGGAAATGTCCAGTATGTCATACAGAGCACACTCGTGATTATAATGCAGCAGTTAATATAATGTTTGAAGGCGTAAGAAAATATATGTTACTTTTAAATGAGAACTAAATAGTCATAAATTTTGACAAACAAATAATATAAATTAGGGTGGCGACCATCCGATACTGGTCTATGGAGGAGCCTAAGGCTGCTATGAAGTAGAAAGAGCTTACCGTGAGGTAAGCTAGTCAAAATTTATTTTGACATTTGTTCTAGCTATTAAGTTTTTTTAATAAGATTATAATGAATGGTTATATTAAATGCAATAATTTTGCTATTTTTTATTACATATTTATGGATGTGATGTTTTATGAAAAGTGTGGGTATTATTTGTGAATACAATCCGTTTCACTATGGCCATTTATATCATATAAATAAGGTAAAAGAGTTATTTCCTGATTATGTGATTATTGCAGTTATTGGTGGTAATTTTACACAGCGTGGCGATGTTAGTGTAATAGACAAATGGAAAAAAACAGAGATTGCTTTAAATTATGTAGATTTAGTAATTGAACTACCTTTTGTGTTTTGTACGCAAGCGGCAGATATTTTTACTAAAGGAGCTACTGATATTTTAAAAGCTTTAGATGTGGATGCTTTTGTGTTTGGTAGTGAAAGTGCAAATATAGATAAGCTTAGAGAAATTGTTAAAATTCAGGAAAGTAAGAAATATAATGATAAAATTAAATGTTATCTAGATGAAGGATTTAACTACCCTACTAGTTTGGCTAAGGCTTTAAAGGATTTTGATATTATTTTAGAAAACAATCCTAATGATTTATTAGGTATTGGGTATATTAGAAATTTGAAGAATGTAGATGTGCGGGCTATAAAGCGAACTAATGGATATCATGATTTAGATTTAGATAAAATTTCTAGTGCGACTAGTATTAGAGAAGCTTTGAGAAAAGGTGTTGACGTTAAGGAATATGTACCTGATTTGTGTTATAAATATTTAGATGATTTACATTTTTTAGATGATTATTTTGAACTACTTAAGTATAAGATTATTTCTTCTACTGATTTAAATATATATCAAACGGTCGATGAAGGAATTGAAAATAAAATTAAGAAAAATATATTAAAAGCTAAAAATATAGAAGATTTAATTAGTTTAGTTAAATCAAAAAGATATACATATAATAAATTAAAAAGAATGTTTTTACATATTTTGTGTGGTTTTACAAAGGATGAGGCTGAAAGGTGCAGGAATGTAGATTACATTAGAGTGTTAGGCTTTAATAGTAATGGAAGATGTTATTTGAATTATATTAAAAAGAAGTCCAGGCTTCCTATTATTACTGGATATGATGATAACTACGTGGCAATGCGCATTGAAAGCAGGGTTAATAACATTTATAATATTAAAAAAGATGACTTTTTAGAGGAATATAAGCATAAGCCTATAATCTATTAGTCATCTTTTTAGATTGTATCAATTTTTAAGAAATTAGTTGTTTTAACTTGGTGCATTCTTGGGAAACCACCTGTTACGATTACGATGTCGCCTTTTTGTAAATCCATAAATTTGGTTGCTTCTTCTTTGCAGTTATCCATCAATTGTTCAATAGTATCATAATATTTTACAATTACTGGATATACGCCATAGTTTAGAGCTAAAGATTTAGCTACATTATCATCTGGGCAAGCGGCAATAATTTGTGATTTTGGTTTTAAGGTACTAATTAGTTTAGCACTATACCCACTTGTTGTAGCAGCAATAATGGCTTTTACTTGCAATAAATTAGCACTTTCAACAACGTTATGAGCAATAGCACTTGGAATGTTATTTTCTTTGGCATATGATTTTTGGTTAGCGTAGTCATAATATCTTTCAGCTTCTTCACATGTTTCTGCCATATATTTTACAGCGTCTGCTGGATGTTTACCAATGGTAGTTTCACCAGATAACATAACAGCGTCTGTTCCATCTAATACAGCATTGGCAACGTCTGATATTTCAGCTCTAGTTGGCCTACTACTAGTATACATAGATGCAAGCATTTCAGTAGCAACTATTACTGTACGACCTCTCTTACGACATTTTTCAATAATTTCTTTTTGCAATATTGGTAGTTCTTTCATTGGCATTTCAACACCTAGGTCACCACGAGCGACCATGATTCCATCACTTACTTCAATAATATCATCAATGTTTTGAATAGCTGTATGACTTTCAATTTTTGAAATTATTTGCATGTCTTCTCTACCTTGCTCTTTTAAAATTGCTCTAGCTGCTAGAACATCTTCTTTTGAGCTTACGAATGATAGAGCTAAGAAATCACCATCATGTTTACAAGCATAGATAATATCTTCCCTGTCTTGGTCACTGATAAAATCTAGGTTTAAATGTGCTCCAGGAACATTGACACTTTTTCTACTGCCTAATACTCCTCCATCAATTATTTTACAGTTAATTCCGTTATCTAGTTTTGAGGTTACTTCTAGGCGCATTAGTCCATCTTCAAGTAAAATTGTACTACCTACTTTGATGCTATCTAGAGCATCTTTATAATTTACAGTGATAGCTTCTTCGGTTCCTAAGATATCATCTTTAATAATTTTAATTGTTTTTCCTTCTTCTAAGTTAATTTTATCATTTGTCATATTTCCTGTACGGAAGTCTGGTCCTTTGGTATCGAATAGAACTGCAACATAGGTTCCTAGTTCTTCGTTTGCTTTTTTAACTAGGCTTAAGACATTACTTTTTTCTTCTTCTGTAGCATGAGAAAAATTTATTCTAGCAACGTTCATACCGTTTAAGACCATTTGTTTAAAAGTTTCATATTTGGCACTGCTTGGACCAATTGAACAAATTATTTTTGTTTTTTTCATGAATACCACTCCTTTTGACATTTTTCGCAATAATAAGTTCCGCGTCCGCCAATTGTTATTTTAGATATTTGGTTATGGCAAATGGGACACTCCTGTTTGGTGTGAACAAGTAAATGGTTTTGGAATCTGCCATGGACTCCTTCAGAAGATGTATAACTCTTTACGGTTGTTCCACCATATTCGATGGCTTTTTCTAGAACTTGTTTTGTAAACTTAATAATATTTTGATAGTCGTTGATGGTTAAGTTTGTAGCTAAAGTTTTAGGATTTATTTTAGATAAGAATAAAATTTCATCGGCGTAAATATTTCCGATACCGACAATTATAGTTTGGTCTAAAAGTTCAGTTTTAATCGGTTTTTTATGGAATTTCTTTTTTAGGTATTCTGGGGTTAAGTTTTTATCCCATGGTTCTAAACCTAACTCAGATAATGGTTTTTCGTTATAAGCATTATCTTTTTTTTGAAGGTACATTTTGCCAAATTTCCTAGTATCATGGTATCTCAAGTCTGTTCCATCAGAGAAGTGAAAGATGACGTGCTGATGTTTTTCTCTAGGGTCGTCTTTTTTTCTGATGAAGTATTTTCCTTCCATTCTAAGATGGCTTAGTAAGTAATAGTCGTCTAGTTCAAACATGAGCCATTTACCTCTTCTTGTGATGTCGTTTATTGTTTGATTTTTGATTTGTTTTTGAAATTCTTTGACTGATGGACAAGCAATGATGTTATCCCAGTATATTGATGCGGATAAAATTTGTTTGCCTTTTACTTCTTTTAATAATGTGTTTTTTACTGTTTCAACTTCTGGTAATTCAGGCATGGCATACCACCTACTTTTCTTTGTATTTGGCTTCGATGATTACTTTGCCCTTTTTAGTTTTTTCTTTTTTTACCTTTTTTGTGATATCTTTAATATATGGTTTAAAGAATTTATATAAAGTATATATAAACCAACATATTAAAGCAAATATTACTATGTAGATAAAAAGGTTGGCTAAAAAGAATAAAATAATGACTCCTAAAATAAATAATAAAACTTGTTTTAAATTAATGTTCAAAAAAAATCACCTCATCAATTATAACATGCTTTGCCTGTCATTTCAAATAAATATAGGTGTTTTTATAGTTTTATAGTCTCTACATTTTAGTTATTTGTTTATGGAAAAATTTTGATATATTGACGAATTTGTTGAAATTTGATAGAATGATGTTAGTAAATCGATGACAAAGAATAGTAGTATAAATGCTATTTGGTAGAGAGTTAGTGGTTTGGTGAAAACTAACGGTGGCTTTATATGAATCTACTTTGGAGAGAAGTTAAAAACTTCCGGGATGACCGTTATCATAATTAAGACAGCCGTATAGGATGGTACCGTATTACATATACTCCTAACACAAGGCTGTTTTTGCTTTAAAGGAGGGATGATTATGGATAATTGGTTAAAATATTTTAGTAAAGAAGAAATTGCGGGCTTTATGAATGCTGAAAACCTCTATGGAAAAGCATATTTAATATGTGAGAGAGTTTTTGAAGGAAAAAAGCGTAAGTCTGGTGTTCCTTATTTAGATTATTTAATTGCTGTGTCGAATAAATTTTCTGATGATAAAACTAAGGTTATTGCTTTGCTTCATGATATTATGAAAGAAACGGAGATTACGGCGTATGATTTAAGTGAGATTGGTTTTCCTAGCGATATAGTTAAAACTGTGGTTTTAATGACTAGAGAAAAAGATGAATCTTACGATGATTTTATTAATAGAATTATTGGCAGTAAAAATGACAGAGCACTACAAATTAAGAAAGTAGATATTGAACAAAGTATGGATTTACACGATATTGAGGTAACTGATGATTATTTGAATAGAATTGAGGTTAAATATAAACCTCAGTATGAGAAAATTTTAGGATATTTAGGCGACTTAGAAGAGGAGAGATAAAATGATTGATATAAAATTAATACGTGAAAACAAAGATTTAGTTAAGGAGAATATTAAAAAGAAGTTTCAAGATAAAAAATTACCTTTGGTTGATGAGGTATATGAATTAGATATTAAGTGCAGAGAGGCTAAAGGTAAAGGTGACGAACTTAGAGCTTTAAAGAACGAGAAAAGCGCTTTAATCGGTGCTTTAATGCGTGATGGTAAAAAAGAGGATGCTGAGAAGGTCAAAGCAGAAGTTAGTAGGTATGGAGATGAAATTTCAAGATTAGAAAAAGAAGAAGATGAATTACGTGCGAAGATTCACGAAGATATGATGGTTATTCCAAATATTATGGATTCATCTGTACCTATCGGCGTGGATGATAGTAAAAATGTGGAATTAGAAAGATTTGGAGAGCCTGTTATTCCTTCTTTTGAGGTTCCTCATCATGCGGATATATGTGAAAGACTTAATGGTTTAGATAAAGAAAGTGCGGGAAGAACTAGTGGTAATGGTTTTTACTATTTAATGGGTGATGTGGCTAGATTACATTCTGCGATGCTTAGTTATGCACGTGATTTTATGATTGATAAGGGATTTACTTACTGCATTCCTCCATTTATGATTAGAAGTGATGTTGTAAATGGTGTTATGAGTTTTGAAGAAATGGATGCGATGATGTATAAGATTGAAGGCGAAGATTTATATTTGATTGGAACATCTGAACATTCTATGATTGGTAAATTCCAAGGTCAGATTATTAAAGAAGAAGAACTACCTATTACCCTAACCTCTTACTCACCTTGTTTTAGAAAAGAAGTAGGCGCTCACGGTATTGAAGAACGCGGGCTTTATAGAGTTCATCAATTTGAAAAACAAGAGATGGTTGTTTTGTGCAAACCTGAAGATGGCATGAAATTTTATGATAAGATGTGGAAATATACGGTGGAATTTTTTAGAAGTTTAAATGTTCCAGTTAGAACTTTAGAGTGCTGCAGTGGTGATTTGGCTGATTTGAAGGTTAAGTCTTGCGATGTTGAGGCGTTTAGTCCTAGACAGAATAAGTATTTTGAAGTTGGTTCTTGTTCAATACTTGGTGATGCGCAAGCTAGAAGACTTGGTATTAGAATGAAAACTAAGAATGGTAATGAATATGTTACGACTTTAAATAATACTGTGCTTGCGACTCCTCGCGGACTTATTGCATTTTTAGAAAACAATGTAAATGAGGATGGTAGTGTTAATATACCAGAGGTATTAAGGCCTTATATGGGTGGAAAAGAAAAATTAGTTCCTAAAAGCTGATAATAACTTATCAGTTTTTTTGTATTTTAAAAGGAATTTCACCTTTCAAGTCGTATGTTAATTTATGAAAGGAGGAATTCCTATGTTTTATTTAATGGAACAATTTAGATTTATCATTTATGTAATTTGGGAATATTTTGATTATAAATCAAGATAGATGACTATCGCCATTTGTATAGTCGATTGTAATTCCGTCTTGAACATTGTAGATATAGACATTGAAACATACTTTACCACATTTATCTTCGACTGAACTAGCTTCTATTTGAACGCCACTAGCTAGTAGGTTATTATTTTCATAAATTGGAGTTACCCTGTATAAAACATGATTATTAGTTTCATCTATATAGTTGGCGACTTCGTTTTCAAAGTCTAGCATAGCTCCGGTGTTCATTTGTCTTGTGCAGGTTATCAAGTTTTTTTCATTGGCGTTTTCACCAGTTAATTGGTAACCAATTAGATGACAACGATTATATAGATATTTTCCGCTTACAATATCATATTTAATGGTGTGCCAACCAGTAGGTTTGATCATACCGATTGAACCTCTTTCTTCGGTTGGCATTGTTTCTTTACCAACTTTGGCAAAAGCTTGTCCAGCTCTATTTAAAGAATCTAAATCACTATATGATTCAAAGGTTTCTTTAGTATAATCTTCATCAGTGAAGTTCGGTTTATTATTATTTATTTGAGTGTAAGCATTACCACTATACTCTGGGAGATTTTCTAATTGATATGTTTCTTTTTGCTTTATTAGTGGTTCAGTCATGAAGTCTTTGATTTCATTTTGATATGCGATACATAAAATTATAATTATTGTTAAAGTTGTTATAAATATATTTCTTTTTTGGGCTTTTTTACTTCTTCTTGCCATTATTTCGCCTCGGCCCAATTTTTACCATAATGAATGTCAATGGCTAGTGGTACAGATAACTCACAGACATTATCCATGATGTCGGTGACTATTTGATTAACTTTTTCTAATTCTTCTTTAGGAACATCAAAGATTAATTCGTCGTGAACTTGAATAATCATTTTGCTTTTTAAATTATTTTCTTTAAAGGCTTTATAAACTTTAACCATAGCTAATTTTATGATGTCAGCTGCTGAACCTTGGACTGGTGTATTTAATGCTATTCTTTCACCACTTTGTCTAATTGTATAGACTGTGTTTTTTAATTCTGGAATATTTCTTTTTCTATTGAACAATGTAGTAACATACCCTTTTTCTTTAGCGTGGGCAATACTACTTTCCATATATTCTTTAATACCTGGGTATGTTTCTAAATAAGTATCTATGAATTTTTTGGCTTCGGCAGGTCTAATACCGACATTTTCGGCGAGGCCAAAACTACTAATTCCATAAATGATTCCAAAGTTTACAGCTTTAGCTACTCTACGCATTTCACTAGTGACTAGTTCAAGGGGTACGTGAAAAATATCACTAGCAGTTTTTGTGTGGATATCTAATTTGTTATGGAAGGCTTCTTTTAAGGATTTGACATCGGCCATGTGCGCGAGCATCCTGAGTTCTATTTGTGAATAATCAGCGCCTAAAATGTAGTCATAGGTTGGAAGGAATGCCTTTCTAATGGATCTACCATAATCATCTCTAACGGGAATGTTTTGAAGGTTTGGTTCAATTGATGAAAGTCTACCGGTTCTAGTTAGATTTTGGGTATATATGGTATGGATTTTACCATCTTCACTAATTGTATTAATTAAGCCTTCGACGTATGTTCCATATATTTTAGATAGTTTGCGGTATTCTATTATTTGATTTATGATTGGGTGTTTATCTTTTAATTTTTTTAAAACGTCGATGGCTGTGGAATAACCATTTGCGGTTTTCTTTTTGTGTGGAAGATTTAGTTTTTCAAATAATACTTCACTTAACTGGCTTGGTGATGAGATATTAAATTCACAACCGGCATTATTATATATATCTTTAGTTAAAAGTTCTAATTTTATTTGAATGTCCTCACCCATATTTCTTAGAACGTCTTTATCTACTTTTACTCCAGTGAATTCCATATCAGCTAAGACTGTGGCTAGAGGAAGTTCAATTTCATTAAATAGGTATTCTACTTTTTCTTCTTTTATTTTATTTTGAAATAGCTCTTTAGTTTCGTAGATGAATTTAGCTCTATTTACACATTCTTTAGCAATTATTTCTTCATTAGGCTTTTTTAAGGTAGAGTTTTTACCATATATTTTTTCATAGAAGTTTAATGAATAATCTACTTGGTTAGCTAAGTAGGCAATATCTTCTTTCATGTTGTAGTCTAGTAAGGCTCCAGCTATCATGGTATCAAAGGTAACGTTTTTTATTTCTACATTTTGCCATTTTAAAGCGACAATGGTTTTCTTTAAATCATAGGTATATTTTGTGTTTTGGGTTAAAAATTTTGGATTTTGTTTTAGAATGTCTAATGGGATGAAATAAGCTACATTATCATTATAAACGCCCATGCCTAAAATTTCTGATTTATGATAGTTTTGACCAAGTATTTCTAGATATATAGCTACATCGCCATCTATTTTGATATCATTTACATTATTTATTATTTGAATGTTTATTTCTTTTTTAGTTGTTTCCTTTTTTTGACTTTTTTTTAGAAAAGAATAGAACTCTAAATCTTCATATAGTTTGTTTAAATTTTCAGTATCATCGCCTAAATATTTAGTATCTTCGATGGTGATTTCCATTGGAACTTCTTTTACTATGGTGGCTAGATGATATGATTTATAAGCATTTTCTTTATCTGTTTCTAATTTTTCTTTTAATTTTCCTTTGATGTTATCTATATTTTCATAAATACCATCTAATGTTTTATATTCATGAAGGAGTTTTAAAGCGGTTTTTTCGCCTACTCCTTTGACACCTGGAATGTTATCAGAGGGATCACCCATTAGGGCTTTTAAATCAATAACATTTATAGGTTTTATGCCGTAAGCTTCTTCAAAGGTTTGTTCATTGTATCTGATATAGTCTTTTTGTTTTAAAAGTTTTATATCGACATCACTTGATATTAATTGAAGTAAGTCTTTATCACTACTGACAATAGTTCCGATAAAATCTGGGTCATCATCACAAAATTTACTAAATGTTCCTATTATATCATCAGCTTCATAGTTATCTATTTCATAGTATTTAATACCCATGGCGGTTAGTAACTGTTTAGCTATAGGAAATTGTTTTTTTAACTCATCAGGAGTTTCTACCCTACCATCTTTATATCCATCATATTCTTCATGTCTAAAGGTTTTTCCTTTGTCAAAAGCGACAATTACATATTCGGGATTTTCTTCGTTAATGATTTTATGAATCATGTTGACAAAACCAAATAAGGCATTGGTTGGAAAACCTTTACTGTTATTCATGAAGTTACCGTTATAGGCGGTAGCATAATAGCTTCTAAACATAAGGTTATTGCCATCTATCATTATTATTTTTTTCATACTTTATCACCTAATAATATTTTACCATTTTAAAACACTTTGTAACAAGTGTTTTAATATATATTAGCGCTTTTTAGTATATCTTTCGAGCTTTAAATATTTTAATGTTTTGGGGTTTACGTCTATAAATTCAGGATTTAAAATTAAGGTACTATTGTGTCTAGTTCCCGTAATATATTTCTTAGTATCGCCAACACTTAAAAGAATTTCTTTTTCAATTAAAGGGTCAATTCTATCTTCAGTAATATCTAAAATTTTTCTTTTAGAATTATAGGTGTTGTAGATGGTGGCTAAATCTTTAATAGTTAGGTTTCCATTTAAGGATATAAAATATTCTATTATTTGTGATTCTTCTTTAGATATTTTATAGGGAGCATTTTTTCTAATATTACCAATAACATATTCTTTTTCTAATTCTTTTAAAACCTGAACCATCATATATTTTAAAAATAAGGTTATATCGCCACGCTCTCTAGCAGCAATTATTTTATTTTCGTATGACTGTTTATCAAAGGCAATAGATCTATTTAAAATAATATAAGGATAAGTTTTTTGGTTTAATAGATACCACATTGATAAAGTTCGGCTGGTTCGTCCGTTCATGTCAAAATAAGGATGAATATATACAAAGTAAAAATGCATTACTTGTGATTTAATAAAATTATCAATTTCATTATTTTGATTATCACTATTTATATAATCAAATAGTTCATTCATATAGTAATCTATTTTATCGGCTGGGGCGCCTAAATATGGAGCAATATCTAGACGTCCACCTTTTAAAATATAAACTGGTTTAGTACGGTAATACTTTCCCATGTTAGTACGGTCATGGTCATTCAATAAATCTTTACTGATAATGGCATATAATTTTCTGACACTCTCTTTATCAATTTGTCTATGGTTTAAAATGTAACGATATCCATTATATAAATTGGCAATTCGTGGTTTTATTTTTTTGTTCTGCATGACATCGCCAATAACTGATAAATCATCAGTAATGCCTTCAATACTGTTATTTGCTTGAATTTCTTCTGGCATCATCATACTTTTAGCAAACCTAAATTCACGCATATATGTTTTATCTTCTAGAAAAGATAATAAATCTTCTTCAAATGGCTTTAAGTAATCAGGGTGATAAAAAACAGTATTGCCGTAGCCTGTTTCTAATGAGGTTTTTACTGTACCTTTCATAAATGCACCTTCTTTTTGTAGTGTGTATTATAGTATTATAAATTACTTTTGTCAAAACTTACTTGACACTATTTATTTACACTTTGTAAAAAAATGGGAGTCTTTGGAGAATGTAACTTTTGCATAATAAAAAGATTAAACTTTTATTAATTTAATCTTTCATGTCCGGTTTTAATAAATCATCTATTTTAATTTCATAAATTTTAGATAAAATTATTAATTTATCTAAAGTTATGTTTTTAGATGTATAGTTTGGGTTTTCTAACCTACTATAATGCCTTCTAGAAATGCCTAGTAAAGATGAGATGTTATCTAAACTATAGGGGTTATCTATTTTATTATTTAATTCTTTATATTTTTTGTAGTGCTCGAGTCTTAGTTTTTTTAGATTGGCTGCGAGATCTTTAGCATGGTTACTATTTTTGACATTTTCAGCAATTTCTTCCATTTGATATGCTTGTTTTATGTGCATATAAACACCTCTTTTTATAATTATCACATTCTGTTTGTCAAAAAGTGGGACATTTTAGGTGCTTTTTCTGTTAAAATGTGCTATACTAAAAATGAAGTAAATAAAAGTAGTAGAAAAGGAGTAAAAAGAGATGTTAAAAAAATTATTTAAAAACCGTATATTTCTTTGGTTCTTCTCCAAGTTAGTTGAATTAAGCTAAAATTTTAAGGCGGAGTAAATCGAAATTACATCGACCATACATCTGCCTTTTTATAACCTTTGTTTTATTATTAAAACCTTCAGTTAATCCATTACTAAAATTATAAATAACTGCATTTTTTACAGCCTCTATATCACTTTCAATAAGGTTGATAAAACTATTTAATTCTATAACGTCTAGCTGTTTTGCTTTTTCTAACCATAATTCGAGTTTATCTGATTTTTTTGAGAATAAAATATTTTTAAATTCTTTTTCTAAATCAATAATCTTTTTTAGTTCTTCGTTCTGATTTAAATAAAATATAAGGTCTTGTTTCAAGTTCTCATTTTTTATATCTTCTAAATTGTAAAAAAATAGTTTTTTAATTTTACTTCTTTTAAGATAAGAAATATTATTTTTGACTTCATTTCTTATACTTTTCATGTGCATATTTAAAACTGTCATCTTACCTTTATATCCACTTGCTTTGATTTTCTCGAAAATTTCTTTAGTCTTTTTACCATCTATAATACACTGCTTAATCAAAGGTAAATAATTATCTAAAATACAGTTACTATCTTTTACGGGTGGTTCCTCTAAAGATAAATAAATATTTAATGTGACCCTTGTAATACCTAGCTTTTTAGCTATAAATGTTTTAGTATGCTTATTTTGATATAATTGCTTAGCTTCTTTAATTAATTCCCATTTTCTATTGGCTGTGTCTATCTTATCTTGCTGTCTTTTAGTTAAAACTTCTTTTGTATTAAAATCATCTTGTTTATATAATTTTATTCTATCACTAACAGTTCTTTTTAAGTAATTACATAAATCATCAGTTAAATTTTTTAAAATATGGAATCTATCAACTATTTGTTTAGCATTCGGCAAAGCTTCGGTAATGGCATTTTTATAAGTTAAAGAAAAATCTCTAGTGACTGTTTCAACATCAGTGAAAAGTTTTAAAACTTCTACAATATCATCTTTTTCTCTAGAATTAATTATTTCTATTTTTTTGTGCTTATCATTATCTGTTATGATGGAATTATATATTTCACGTTTTTTAGATGAAAAGTCATCTATACCTATATTTTTAGCATCATAAGTTATATTGGTTTCTGTTTTTTTTTATAATTCTTAGTACTGTATTACTTGATACATTTATACCTCCATCTTTTAAAGTCCTTACTGCATCCATTGAATTATCTCTAAGACCTATACCATTAATATAATTAATTAATCTATTAGTTTTCACTGCTTTTGGCTTTACAAAGCAAAATCTTTCACTAAATGTTTTGTTATTACACTTGGGATTTAAACAAAAAAATTTTCTAGTAACTAATAGTAGTTTGACTTCATTATTTTGTATCGGCAAATCACTTATAGTGCGTATATATTTACTATGAATAACATTAGATGAATGATTACAGAATGGACACTCACTTTCATTCTTGCTAATTTCACATGTAATATAAATTGTTTTTTCTACTTTTTTAGTTTCTGTTACTATTAAATCCTTATCTAAGTCTTTTAACAATTCTTCTATATTCACTTTATACCACTTCTCATTCTAGTATAATTGTATCATACACTTCGACTTAATTCAACTAACTTGGAGAAGAACCATTTCGTATTTACAGCTTTGATAGTAGGAACAACAAGTGTATATGCAGTAACATATTTTCCGAGTAATCAAGTTACTTATGAAAATAGTTCAAGTGGTTTAAAAAGTAGTGATGTTCAAGGAGCAATTGATGAGCTTTATAGTACTTGTTCTTCTTCTATAGTAGCTGGTAATTATTTGTATTATACAGAAAATTCATTAGGCAATGGTTATAGTACTCTTTATAGAGTTACTTTAGATGGCAATGACAACAATTTAACGCGTATATATCAATCTCCAGTTGGGTCAACCCTTGATAGCGTATATGTAACAAATGATTATATATATTTTTCAGAAAATGCTAGTGGTGGACGATCATCAACTCTTTATAGAGTTACTTTGGATGATAATAGTAACAATTTAGAAACTGTGTATAAAGGTTCTGCAGGTACGAGATTTGATAGTATATATGTAACAAATGATTATATATATTTTTCAGAAAACTCGACTGGTCGACAAGGAGTTCTTTATAGAGTTACTTTAGATGGTAATGATAATAATTTAGAGGTTGTGCGTAAAGCTCCAATTAGTTATAGTATTGATAGTATATTTATAAAATAGAAAAATTAAAAGTACAATATAGCGTAATTATTTAAAATGTATTCAAATAATTATGTTTTTTTTACAAATTTTATTAATTAATACTATATTATGTCCTCAAGGAACTTATGTAGCATATTGTTGCACAAGTTTATCATTCTTGTATGTAGCATAAAATTTCTTCATATATTTAATATATGAGTTAAAGTTATCATTTCCTTTTTATTTCAGAAAAAAAACAAATCACATTTTATGATTTGTTTAAAATAAAGATAACTTGTTTGTTTTAAGTATACTTATTATTAAAGGTTATTTGCAAGTTTTGATATTTCTTTTGGTTTGAGGCCGGTTAGTTTTGATATTTCTGATATTTGCATGTTTGCTTTTAGCATATTTATGGCTATTTCTTTGGCTTTTTGGGTGAGTCCTTTTTTCATGCCTTGCACTTTGGCATCTTCAATATCAATTTGTCTTACGAATTCTTCAGCAGCTTCTTTATCATAAACACCTAATGTTTCTTCACTAGTTCCTTCAATAGTTTTTTCAAATATCATAAGCATTTCATCTCCTTTGGCTATTTTTTGTAGTTCGTCTTTGTCTTCTAATTGCATCATGACTAATATTTTTTCAAATCTTGTAAGTTTACATTTATTGTACCAAATCGCTGACGCGAAGTCTAGTAATCTAAAAGGCAAAACTATAAACTAAGTATACAAAAAGAACGTGATTTGTGGTAGAATATCTACCACTAACTTTCCGACCAAGAAAAGTTAATCACGTTCGGTATATAAAATATCATAAATTTAAACGGATTTCAACCTCTTTTCGGAAAGTTTATATAAATTTTCTTTCAGATTGGAGGTTTTATTTTATGTCAGAAGATTTATTAAAAGTTATTGACCTTTTAAAACTTAGAAATTGTAGTAAACAAACTATAAACAATTATATAAGTGCGATTAAAAGGTTCAAAAAACATTATGAAGGAGAAGATATTGAAAATTTTACAGAAACAAAAATTTTAGAATATTTAAAAAGCAACTTCGTTAATAAAGGTGGGAATGCTTCTACCATAAATGTCAATAGAGCTGCTATTAAATATTACTATCTTGTTGTTTTTAATAAAGATTTTAAAAATGCTTTACTTCCAGCTTGTAAAGTTATATCTAAATTACCTAAAGTTTTTTCCAAAAACGATATTATTACTTTATTAAAAAATTCTAAATCTTTAAGAATACAATTAATGATTTGTTTTGGTTATGGTTCTGGACTTAGAATTACTGAAGTGGTTTCTCTAAATATTAAAAATATTGATTTAGATAATAAACGCATAAAAGTGTTAGGAAAAGGTGGCAAAGAAAGATATACTCCTCTTCCAAATTTTACATTAAAATTATTAAAGGTTTATTACTCTAGAAACGAAACTATTATTAAAAAATCTGGTGGTTACCTTTTTCCTGCAAGCCATAAAAACAGTAAGAAACCATATTTAGTTTCAGGAGCCATGGCTGCCAGTTTTAGAGCCTTATTAATTAAATGTGATTTTTCGTATGATTATACCTTTCATACATTAAGACATTCTTTCGCTACTCATTATATTGAAAATGATGGAGATATTTGGAAATTAAAAGCATTCCTTGGTCACTCCTCTATTAATACTACTATGATGTATCTTCATTTAGCTGAAGATTTTACTGAAATTATTTCGCCGTTAGATGAGGTGGTGAAATAATGCATTATAAGATTAGTGATATATTCAAAACTTATGGACCAGAATATATTAAAAATCACAATTTATCTAAAGACCAATGGAAAGTTTATAATGCCATTATAAACTGTAAAACTGAAAATTTAGGCTATCATACTATTACTTGTGAACATTGCGGTAAAACTATAACTGCCTTTAATAGCTGCAGAAATAGACATTGTCCTATGTGTCAAAACTATTCGAAAGAAAAATGGATAGATAAAGAAAACAATAATCTTTTAAATTGTCCTTATTTTCATATTGTAACTACTGTCCCAGCTGAACTTAATGAAATTGCTTTATATAATCAAAAAGTATTTTATAATATTTTATTTAAAGCTACTAGTGAATCTATTTTGACTTTAGCGAATGACCCTAAATGGCTTGGAGCCAAAGTAGGTATTACTTCTATCTTACATACTTGGGGACAAACTATGGAATTCCATCCTCATATTCATTCTATTGTTACTGGCGGTGGAATTAAAAATAATAAATGGGTTAATTGTAAAGATGGTTACTTATTCAAAGTTGAAGTCTTATCTTCTTTATTTAAAAATAAGTTTTTAGCTTTACTAAAAAAAGAAAATTTAATTTTACCTAAACATTTATCTCATCTTAAAGATTTAAAAACATTTAATGATTTCCTAAGACCACTTTATAATAAAGATTGGGTTACTTATATCGAACCACCTAAAGGTTCACCAGAAAATGTTATAGAATATATTGGTAGATACTCTTTTAGAGTTGCCATTTCTAATAGTCGTATTAAAAATATAGATAATGGCTTTATTACTTTTGAATATAAAGATTATAAAGATAACGGCAAAATTAAATTAATGACCTTAACAGCTGATGAATTTATCAGAAGATTTTTACTTCATGTTCTTCCAAGTAAATTCACTAAAATTAAACATTATGGATTATTAGCTAATAGAAATAAAAAAAGTCTACTTAAATTATGTAGAGTTCTTATTTCAAAAATATCAACAAATCAATTTTTATATAAACAAACAAAAAAATTATTTCAATATAAATGCCAAGAATGTGGCTCAACAAAATTTTACTATAATTTTCATTATCGATCCGCATAATTAGCTTAAATAATAATATTTCATATCCACATATATTTGGGGGTAAGGGGCATTATACCCAAATCTACTAAAATATCTACATATAAATATATATATTCACTTTAAAGCAGACTTTTCTATTTTTGTCACAAATCACAAACAATTACTTTCCCCTATATATCTTCGCTTGCGATTTGCCACAATAAAGTTATAGAAGTTTTTTATAACCAAAAACTTCTATAACCTACTAGACATTATAATACTTTTTTAAGGCGATTTCCATATTTATGTGATAAGTTATGTAATATTCACCTGTACAGTTTGCGCCTTGTTTATTTCTCATCTTCGACTCTTCAATTATATTTTTGTTTTTATTTCCTTTTGCATTAAAATTTATTTGAATAACCTTTTTTATTTGGCAATAATTCTCGCCTTTTTTTATATTATTGCCAGATAAATGATGATGATAAATATTGTTCTTTTTAATGGTACCTTTACTTAGGTATTTATTCATTTCTAAATTAACTATTTCATTTTTTAAATAAATTAGTAAGTCTGTGACTTTTCCTTTATCACTATAATTCTTTTTTAAAAGTTCAGTATTTCCATATTTAAAGTCATTATAAATATAAGAATATTTTAGTTTGGTAATTTTATTAATTAAATAGGAAATAAGTTTTTTATTACAAGGAAGGCTAAAGATTTTTTTAAATACTGAATCATATATGACTGGTCTTACTTTATTTTTATTTAATAATTTTAACATTGTCACCTCCTATATTTAATATACGAGTTAAAGTTATCATTTCCTTTTTATTTCAGAAAAAAACAAATCACATTTTATGATTTGTTTAGAATAAAGATAATTGGCTTGATTCATCCATACCATCTAGAATACCCATTGAACGTAGTTTTTCAACTAAGGTTGTTGATAGTTTTGCTCTTTTTTGAAGGTCTTCGATGCTGATAAATGGTTGTTTATCGCGTTCTTCAACAATTTTTTTGGCAACGACTTCGCCTAGACCATCAATGGCTCTAAATGGTGGAATGAGATTACCGTCATCATCAATGACAAAGTCGTGATAGTGACTTTTATATAAATCAATTGGTTTAAATTTTATATTACGAGCTAGGGCTTCTAAAGCTACTTTTAAACATTCTAGAATTGATGATTCTTTATTTGTGGCATCAAAACCTTTTTCATTTATTTCAATGACTCTAGCTTTAACCGTTTCATAGCCTTTAATCATAGATTCAATATCAAAATCATCGTATTCGGCAGAGAATTGGGCGGCATAATATATAGCTGGTTTATGTACTTTATAATATGCGAGTCTAAAGGCGTTGATAACATAAGCTACAGCATGGGCTTTTGGGAACATGTATTTAATTTTACTGCATGATTCTATATACCAATCAGCTATGCCGGCTGCTTTTAGTTCTTTGACATATTCAGCCCATTGTTCAGGTTCCTTACTGGCTTTACCTTTACGAACAAACTCCATTATTTTAAAGGCTTTTAATCTATCCATACCCTCTTTCATTAAGTAGGTCATAATGTCATCACGACAACCTATAACTTCGCTGAATGGGACTACTCCTAGTTCTATTAAATCTCTAGCATTGCCATTCCATACGTCTGTACCATGTGATAGACCTGATATTTTAACTAGTTCTGAGAATGTTTTTGGTCTAGTTTCTTTGACCATCTGTAAGGTAAATGGGGTTCCAAATTCTGGGATTCCTAAGGTTCCTGTATCATTCAAAATTTGTTCTTTGGTAACTCCTAAAGGTTTTGGTGACAAGAATATACCCATAGTTTCTTTATCATCTAAAGGAACTTTAGTGACATCATCACCTGTTAAATTTTGAATAAGCCTTAATTTTGTTGGTCCAGAGTGACCTAAAATATCTAGTTTTAAAACATCTTGATCGATGGCATGATAATCAAAGTGAGTTGTGCGCCATGCGGAAGTTGAATCATCGGCTGGATATTGGAATGGAGTGAAATCAAAGACATCCATATATCCTGGGATAACTACTATTCCACCTGGGTGCTGTCCTGTTGTTCTTTTGACACCTGTACAGCCCCCAGCTAATCTTTCTACTTCAGCTGTACGCATGCTTATGCCTTTATCTTCACAATAACCTTTAACATAACCAAATGCAGTTTTAGCAGCTACAGTACCAATTGTTCCGGCTCTATAAACATTATCAACACCGAATAATACTTTTGTATATTCATGAGCAGCTGCTTGGTTTAAATCGGAAAAGTTTAAGTCGATATCTGGTACTTTATCAGCGTGGAAACCAAGGAATGTCGCAAATGGCATGTCTTCACCATCTTTTTTCATTTTAGTTCCACATTTTGGACAGTTCATATCTGGCAAATCAAATCCACAATCGTAATCTTGTGATAATGATTTACCATTTATTTCAAATATGCTATGCTTACAATTTGGACATACATAGTGAGCTGGAAGTCCGTTTGTTTCGGTTATGCCCATGAAAGTTGCTACTAATGATGAACCTACAGAGCCACGGCTTCCTACTAAGTATCCATCGTCATTTGATTTTTTTACTAGTTTTTGAGCAATCAAATATATGACATCAAAGTGAGCTCCGATAATACCAGTTAATTTGTCTTCAGCTTGTTTATCTATCTGTTCATCAGGTATATCTGGATTGGTTTCTTTAATATCTGCTTTGACAAAGTTTTTTACGCCATCATAGTAACTACGCATTACTTTATTAAGTTCAGAGTATATATATTTATTATATTCTTCGTCTTTTAAGCCTTTTTTCTCGGCATGTTTTTTGATGATGTTCATAGGTTCTTCACCATATAATTCTTGAGCTAGTCTTTCTTCAATGTTGTATGGTAATGGTTTACCATAGACACTTTCTGCTTTATCATAAACCATATCTGTTGTTGTTTCGGTACAGTTTGGAATTTTAGGGGCAAAAGGAATACCACCAGTATCAATAATGACTTCGATGATGTCTACCATATCTACTATTTTGTTTGGGTTATCAATTATAATTTCTTCAGCTAATTCTTTAGGTAAGAATGAAAAATCTTCTAGCATTTCTTCGGTTGTTCTTAGGTACTGAGATGGAATTTGAGTGATATTCTTTTTCGCAAGTGGATGTCTACCCCCACCTGGAACTTTTTGATTAACGATAATTTCTCTATATATTCTATCCTCAGGATCTATTTGATGAACGTCACCTGTAGCGATAATTATTTTTCCGGATTCTTTAGTAACTCTGATGATTTTTTTGATGTGTTCTAAAAGTTCGGCTTTATTTGCAAAATCTCCCATTTGTAGCAAGTGGTCATAGACAGCTGGTGGCTGAACCTCAACATAATCATAGAAATTAATTAAGTTGGCTAATTCTTCATCATTTTTACTACGAGCTAGTATAAATATTTCACTTTCGTAGCATCCACTACCTATTAATAATCCATCTCTATGTTTTTCGATTTCACTTCTTAATATTCTTGGTGTTTTGTATAAATATTTAGTATTAGCTAGAGATATTAATTTGAATAAGTTTTTTAAACCTTTTTTGTTTTTGGCAATTATATTAACATGATAACTTGCGCCATATTTATGAATTTCATCTTTAGAAACTAGTTTATCTAAATCTTTGATAGTTTCAAAGTTACGAGATACTAGTTTTTTTAACATTTTATGGAATACTAAAGCTGTTCCTTCGGCGTCATAATCTCCTCTATGGTGAGCAGATTCATCCCATGGAACTTCATATCTTTTAACTAAGGCAGATAAGCTATGTCTAGCGTAACCTGTATCTAAAGCTCTTGATAGTTCTAGAGTGTCTATAACGGTGTTTTTAAATTCACCTAAATTATATTTACTATGAGCCATAGATATGAATGAAACATCGAATTTGGCGTTATGAGCAACCATTGGTAGGTTATCTGCCCACTTCATGAATCTTTTGACAGCATTTTCTTCATTATCTTTGTCTTTTAGCATATCATCAGTTATATTAGTGAGTTCGGTGATTTTAGCTGGAAGTTTTCTTCCTGGATTGATTAATTCATCAAATCTATCAATTATTTCACCGTTATTTATTTTAACAGCACCGATTTCGATAATTGAGTCGGTACCTCCAGCATTAAATCCGGTTGTTTCTAAGTCAAAAACAACATAAGTCGTATCTAATAGTTTTAAATCTGATGGTCTTAAGACAATGTTTACTGTATCATCAATTAATGTTAATTCGGTTCCATATAGAGCTTTGAATTTATCTTTTTCTTCTTTTCCTTTATTGTATTTAGTTACTAAGTTAAAGACGTGAGGAAAAGCTTGACATCCGTTATGGTCAGTTATAGCAATTGCTTTATGACCCCAATTTATAGCGGTATTTACTAATTTTACTTCATCGGCGACTCCATCCATTTGACTCATTTTAGTATGGGCATGAAGTTCAACTCTTTTTCTTGGTGCTTCATCTTTTCTTTTTGTATCTTCTTTATTAGATATATTTATATCTCTTGCATTTAAAACGATTTCGCCTGAGTATTTATCATTTTTAGTATAACCTCTAATGATATAATATTTGCCTTCTTTTAAGGCTTTTTTATATTTACTAAATTCATCGTCTTCTTTGCAGAATATTTTACAGTACATACTGTCGGTTCCATCGGTTATTTTTAAGGTGATGATTTTAAAGTTATTTTTAGATGATTCAAAAATATCAATTCCAAATATTTTTGCTTCGACAGTGACATTATCCATTTCAAATGTTACTAAATTAATGGGAGTTGGTTCACTGGTTATTTCTCTGCCCATAATAAAAGGATTTTCTTTTTTTGTAGGAGTTTTGGGAATTAATTTTGTTTTTTCTTTTTCAATTTCTTCTCTTAATTCTTGGGCTTTAGCTTCATCTATTTTTGTAATTATTTTAACATTAAAACCGGCTTTGTTTAAGTCGTTTTCAAGAGTTTGTTTAATACTATTAAATTTCATTTCTTCGGCTTTATTAGTTAGGTTAATCAAGAGATTGTCATCATCGAGTGCTAAATCTATATTTATAAACATTTTTAACAAAGGGGCTTCTTGACTATAGTTTTTTAAAAATGTGTGATAATAATCGGTTAAGGTTTCAATATTAAAATTTTTACTTGTTATTTTAGCACTTACTGATTTGACTGTGTTAAAACGTTTTTTTAATTTATGGATGAACTGTTCATAAATATCAGATGGTAAAGTATTATTTAAAGACAAACAGAAAAGATATTTGTCTTTGTTTTTATTACAAACGATTTTTTCTAATTTACCGTTTTCAAAATACTGGCTATCCATGTTAATTTGGTTTAATAATAGTTTTAATTTGTCATCCATTTTAATCACCTTTTTTTATTATAACATAAGGTTTTACGTTTTTGTCATTAAAGCGTATAAAAGTTTGCTTTACATTTGCTTTAAGTGTAGTTTTTACAATTATTTGATGTTTTATTTATTATTCTATAGGTAATATTATTTTAAGATATATTTTAATTTTGTTTTAAGGCTTATTTGAAGTGTGTAAATGAAATGTATAGAAAAAAGAACTATTTTTTAACCTTTTGTTTAGATTTTGATAGTTCTTTATAGTTTAGATTGAAGTAAATTACACGATGTGGAATAGATACTTCTTTGACTAGGACACATACTCTTTCACCAAGTTTTAATTTATGATTATGTCCAGTAGCTTTAGCATGAGCTAAATCCGCTGGGGTAACATGACCGATTATATTATTATCTAATTTTATTTCTGTGTCATATGGAGTCATATTGATTATTCTTCCAGTATAGATTTTACCACTATCTTCTTCAAATTCTCTTTGCATGTATTCGGCCATTTTTAAATCTAAGGTTTCTTTTTCGGCTTTATCGGCCTGTCTTTCCATGAATGAATCGTGCTCACATATTTCTGGAAGAAGGTTATAGTAAGGTAATAGCTGTGACGGTTCATAGTGTTGGTATGGATTAGTTAATCTATGAACCATAAGGTCTGGGTGCCTTCTAATTGGAGAAGTAAAATGAGTATAATAATTAAGTCCTAGACCATAGTGTCCATCGCATGAGCTTGAATATTTGGCTTTGCTCATGCTTTTTAGTATTAATTTAGAGATTACTAAGTAGTTTTCATTATCTTTAAAATGTTCTAAGAAGAAGTTTAAATCTTGTGAGTTATAGTGTCCATTTTTAATTTTATTGATTAAGCTATCAACTTCTTCTTTAGTACATAGTCCTTCTTGTTTTAAAGTCTTTAAAGCATTTAATAGGTTATCATCATTTGGATTACCATGGACGCGGTATACTTCTGGAGTTTCTAACCATCTATGATATTCAGCAACACAACTATTGGCGGCAACCATAAAATTTTCGATTAACTTTTCAGCTGTTTTTTGTTTTCTTGTTTCAAATTCTATCGGTTCACCGGTTGGAGTTGTAATGACTTTTATTTCGTCTGAAGCAAAGTCAACTTTACCTTCTTTGGTATTATTTTTATTCAAAATTTCTGAAAGTTCTTGCATGACTTTTAAATCATTTGTAAATGGTTCATAACCTTTCGGAATGATGTTTTGCTCTAATATTTTATTAACGTCATCATAATTCATTTTCTTTTTAGAATTAATAACACTATCATAAATGATATAATCTATAATTTCACCTTCATCTGATATATACATATCAACGGTTTTAGTTAAACGATCAACGCCTTCGTTTAATGAACAGATGCCATTTGATATTTGATGTGGAAACATTGGAATGACAGAGTCGGCTAGATAAACTGATGTTCCTCTTTTTTTTGCTTCAATATCTAATGGAGTTCCTTCTTTTATATAATGACTTACATCAGCAATATGAACACTTAAGATATAATGGTTATCTATGGTTTTAACGATGCTTACGGCATCGTCCATGTCTTTGGTATCTTTGCCATCAATAGTAAATATTCTTTGATCTCTAAGGTCTTCTCTACCTGCTAAGTCTTCTTTTTGAACTTCATCTGGAATGGTTTTTAGCTGATTAATAACATCTTCCGGGAATTCTTTTAGAAAACCGTGCTCAGCAGCGATTGTGGCTATTTCGATATCTGGATCATCTTTATGGCCAACAACTTTATCAATATGGCCTTCGAAAACTGCTTTATTTTCAATGATGGCGATTCTTTCTTTATCCATGTCCACTAGGACGCGACTTCCAACAACCAATCTTTTTAATTCCTCTTTTGGACATATGACTGTTACATTACCATGGATTGTATATGGTATAAATTCTCCATCCCCAACATATTCAAAGATGGTTTTACCTTTTCCTCTTTTGACTATTTTTTCAACATTGGCATCGGCATAATTAGTTTTTCCATGATGAATATTAGTTAAAACGACGATGTCACCTTCTAAGGCTCCATTTAAGTGTTCTTCTCTAATTAAGTATTTTATTTTATGTCCATTATGTTCAATAAAGACAAAACCTTGTCCCATTTGATTGATGTGAATTACACCTTGAACTTTGCCTAATCCTTTACAATCAAATTTTTTGTAATATCCTTCATCATCTAAATATATTTCGCCTTGTTCTTCTAATTCATTTAAGGCATTAATAAAAGAAGCTTGCATAGTTTCCCCTTTAATGTGCGCAGCTTTGCGCAGTTGGTCTAATGTAAGCTTCTTTAAATCGACATTTTTCATAATTTCTGATTTTATTTCTTCATAGCTTAATATTTCTTTTGACATTTTTCCCCCACCTAACAATTTCATTATAACTAGTTTTCGAATAATTAACAATAGTTTATTTATAATTTCTAGAAATTGTTAAAAATGAAGACATAACGATCTTTACCAGTTAAGTCTTGTTCAGTGGTTATTTTTAAATTTGGAAAGTATGATTTAGCAATAGTAGTAATTGCTTTACTTTGGGTCATACCTATTTCAAAGGCAATGAGACTTTTTTCTTTTAAAAATGGCTTTATATTTTCTAATATTTTTCTATAGTAGTAAAGGCCATTTTCATCAGCATATAAAGCTAAGTGTGGTTCATTATTTTTTACTAGAGGGTCAATTATTTCATCTTTTGAAATATATGGTGGATTACTAATTATTATATCGAATTTACCTTGAATATTATCAAGTAGATTACTTTGTTTAAAATTTATTTTGACATTATTTCTTTTAGCATTTTGTTTGGCTATTTCTAAGGCTTTTTCAGATATATCAGTGGCGGTAACCTTGCTATTTAAATGCTTGGCTAAAGTTATGGCGATTGCTCCACTACCTGTTCCAATATCTAGTATTTCTAAAGGTTCAGTAAGCTGTTTTGAATAATTAATGGTTTTTTCTACTAAGGTTTCAGTTTCAAATCTCGGAATTAAAACATTTGCATTTACTAGAAGATTAACATCATAGAAATCGACGTTACCAACAATATACTGAACAGGCTTTCCTTCTTTTAATTGTTTTAATCCATATTCTAATTTTTCTTTAGGAAGATATTTTTTTAAGTATTCAGTATCTGACATTTAAGCCTCTTTTAATTTTCTGTTTTGATCTTCGGTAATTAGCGCTTCAATAATATCATCTAAGTTTCCTTCCATAACTCTATCTAAATTTTTAGTAGTGTAACCTATTCTATGGTCGGTTACCCTATTTTGTGGATAGTTATAGGTTCTGATTTTTTCTGATCTATCACCAGTTCCAATTTTACTTCTTCTTTCTGAGCCTAGTTTTTCTTCTTGCTCTCTTAGTTTGGCTTCATAAAGTCTTGTTCTAAGCATTTGCATGGCTTTTTCTTTATTTTGAATTTGGCTTCTTTCGTTTTGACATGTGACAACGGTGTTTGTTGGTAAGTGAGTTATACGAACGGCACTATCGGTGGTGTTGACACATTGTCCACCAGCTCCAGTACTACGATAAACATCAATTCTTAAGTCGTTTGGATTTATTTCAACGTCGACTTCTTCGGCTTCTGGCATGACTAGAACAGTAGCAGTTGAGGTATGTACTCGCCCCTGCGTTTCAGTTACTGGTACTCTTTGTACTCTATGGGCACCTGATTCATATTTTAATTTTGAATAAACATTATCACCTTTAACCATGAATTCAACTAAAGGATATCCCCCAGCGTCTGAATGTTCTTCAGATAACACTTCGATTTTCCAATCTTGTTTTTCAGCGTATTTAGTGTACATTCTATATAAATCACCAGCAAAGATATTGGCTTCATCTCCACCAGCAGCACCTCTTATTTCAACGATAACGTTTTTACCATCATTTGGGTCTTTTGGTAGTAAAATGATTTCGATTTGGGATTCTAAATCTTCTTTTTCTTTATTTAATCTAGCAATTTCTTCTTTGGCAAATTCTCCTAATTCTGGATCTTTAGTCATTTCTTTAGCTTCTTCTAAGTCTGAATTAATTTTTTTATATTTTTGATACGCATCATAAGCATCCTTTAGAGAAGCTTGCTCTTTGGTTAATCTTAGGGTTTCTTTGATGTTACTTAGGACTTCTGGTTTACTTAATTCACTAGATAGTTCATTATATTTTTCTTCGATTGCAATTAATCTTTCTAACATTTTCATCACCTTTTTTTCGTATTCGATTATACTATATTTTATGTTTTTTATCAAATATTAGAAAAACAAGCTTGTTTTAGCTTGTTTTATGATTATTCTATTGTGTAAGGATTTGATTGTGAGCCATCTCCGCCGGTGATTTTTACATCAGTTGAAAGATAAAGAACCGGTCTAACAGCAGAAGTATCACCTGTATATATAGTTCCACCAATACTATAACCAATTCTTCCATCTAAGTAAACTAGTGTCGTAAAATAAGTACTACCTTCGCAAGGTGATAAAGTCCAAAAATGTTCGAGGTTCGATTTACGCATCCATGTAGTGTTTTTACAACTACTATAATTATCATTTGTTTTACTCATTGTTCCACAGCTTTCTTGATTACTATTGCTTCTTATATATTCACTGGCTGTAATTAATGCAACCTTACCATTCCACTTTTTACTATTTTCGCTATTTATACTATTTGACAAACTTGTATCATTATAAGCCACTGCACCTATACTAAATTCCTTGGCTACTATTTGGCTTTGAGCTTCTTTACTTAAATTATTGTAATAAGTACTATTTAAATATGTATTTAAATCTGCTGGACGACTCCAATTATTATTTCCATTTCTATCTGAGTTATCCCATACCCTATCTCCTATACTGGTATTCTTCATTATTTTTATTGTTTTATCTGATTCTATAGATATTATGCGCCAGCTTTGATTATTAAATGTAACGTAATTGTTAGGATTTTTTCCTTTATAAATGTATCTTCCATCTTCATATTCATCTTCATATAAGCCATCTCCTGATGAAACTATATCTACATCATCTAAAATTATATCCCCAGCCAATGATGGTGTGGAACAAACTGTATAAAGCTCATCTATGGCTTCTTGGACATCAGTAGCTGTCATGCCACTAGCAGTATTATCATATGTTGTTTGACTTGATGGAAAATAGTTCATGGCTATTACACTGACTGTTCCACATACTATTATTCCTGTTACGAATCCTATTAAATATTTTTTTGAAAATTCCTTAAATTTCACATTCAAAACTCCTTTCTCTACTTTAAGTTAATTATATCACAAAAAATACCATTTGTATTACTTTTTGTGTAACTTACTAATTGTATTACATAATTTTATAATTTTAATAGTGGGGTGAGATTATGAGTAAGTTTAAATTACCAAATGTGGAAGAGGAACAATCTGTTTTAAAAACTATTAGAATTAAGTTTGCAACTTTAAAGAAGGTTGAAGAAGTTGCTAAAGAAAGTAATTTATCGGTGAATAGAGTTATTAATGAATGTATAGAGTTTGCCCTTAATAATTTAGATAGTAAACCTTCGGATGATAAAAATAACTAGCCGATTATAAAATAAGAGTTCTCAGTATTTAATATGATGTTTATTTACAGCACAAAAAACTGACAAGTATTAAAATTTGTCAGTTTTTTTAATATTTTTTTCATGTAACAATATTATTCAATGGTGTATGGATTACTTTGTGAGCCATCTCCTCCTGTAATTTTTATATTTGATGAAAGCGTAATGGTCGGCCGAACCCCAATTGATGAATCACTTACTAAGTTTCCACTATAATCGAAACGTCCTGCATTGGATACATAATATGCAACATCTGTTGTGCTTGAGCGCATAGATATTGTCCACCAAAAATCATTATTGAACATCCAATTTGTTTTTTTACATGTTGAGTTATTATCATAATTAATATTCATAGTTTCACATTGTTTTTTATTTGAATTAGCTCTTAAATATTCACTAACTGTTGGTAGAGCCACTTTTCCCGCCCAAATTGTATTATTTTCGTCATTAATTTGACTTTTAAGATTATTATTATCCCAAATCACACCACCAATACTATATATATAAGCAATTATTTGTTTTTTTGATGTTTCATTTAAACTATTATAATATGTATTATTCAAATAGGTATTTAAACTAGCTGGTCTTGACCAGTTATTAGATTTTGAATCATCCCACGCAATATCATCGATACTTTCTATTTTCATAATTTTTATTGTATTGTCTGCATTAATTGATAATATTCGCCAGCCGGCTTTTTCATTATTAAAAGTTATGTAGTTATTGGGATTGGTTCCTTTATATGTATATTTTCCGTTTTCATATTCATCTTTATATAATCCATCACCTGATGAAACTATATCAGTATTATCTAATATTTGATCACCTGCTGCAAGCTTTGTTTAGGTGCCCAAAAAATTCTTGAGGCACATTCAACAAGGAAGTATTGAATGTTCCTTTTTATTTTATGAGATTTCTCTCATCTATATACATTTTATCATAGATTTAACTTTCCTGCAAATATCAAAAGGTTATTTTTTAATGCAGGTTATGGAAAAAGATAAACTTAATCAAGTTCATCTTCTCCTATTATGGTTAGTTCATCATCATCATCAACGTCATCAACATCGTCTAAATCCGTATCATCTAACTCAGCATCATCATCCATATCGTGCATGTCTTCTGGGGCCATGTCATCTAGTTCATCGTCTAATTCTTCCTCAGTTTCGGCTAAATCTTCTTCATCTTCTGTTTCATCTTCAAGGGTTACTTTAACTGAATGACGATCTCTTAAGTCCCATGTCGCATCATCTAATAGAATAAACGTTTTGTCTGTTGTTAAGGTTGTATAGAAATCACCTATTTTATCTGTATATTCTTCATCTGACATATCTAATAATTTACATATCTTTTTGAAAATTTCTGAGGTATTTAAACTCTTTTTTTCTTCTTTTAAAATCATAGCCGCTAAATCTGTGAACGAATATAATTCTAATTCATCTTTAGACATTTTTGATAATTTCATATTATTCCTCCTAAATACTTCTGAATTAATCTTAGAACATTGTATCATATTCTATCTATGTGTCAAGGGTAAATTTTAAATTATATGTAAAGGTGTCGATATAATCTTCGTTTGCCCTTAATTTATATATGATTTCTAGTTCATTATTTTTTTTGATTAATTTATTTGTAGTGGTTTCAAATTCAATTATTCCATATTTAGTTATATATGTTCCGGTTTGTTTTATACCTTTTTTTAAGTTTATTTTTAGTTGATATTCAGATTTTCTTTCAATTGTTATTATATCGTCTATCGTTATTTTTGTTTGAACGTTATTATCATTATAAATAATTTGGTTGTTACGTTTGATTCCTTTGCCTTTAAATGTGTGAGTACCATTTTCGTTTTTTAATGTGGCTTCAATATATATTTTACTCATATTATTACCTCGCACAAAGATTATAACATATATATGATTTTTTTACTTATATTTTTGAAAATTTTTCCAATAATAATGTTAGAAAGCGACGTGATTTAATGAAAAAGGAAAAGACTAAGAAAAGTAAAAAATCAAAAAAATGGTTATTTATTATTTTGGGAATTATTTTCTTTTTTATTATTATTTACTTCGGTATATATTTATATGCAAGAATGCAGCCAAAATTACCAATAACTGGGGCGAATGGATATCATTTATATGATATTAATGGTGAAGTATATACAGCTAGTTCTAATGAAGATGTAAGTTTGAGTGATATTTCTCAGCATTTAATTAATGCGACAATTGCGGTTGAAGATAAAAATTTTTATAAACATCACGGTTTTGATTTTTTAAGGATTATAAAGGCTTTGTTTGTTAATTTAAAGTCTGGAGAAAATTTACAAGGAGCTTCGACAATTACCCAACAGTATTCCAAAAATTTGTTTTTAGAGTTTGATAAGACTTGGGATAGAAAGATTAAAGAAGCTTGGATTACAATTAGGCTTGAGAGTCATTATAGTAAAGATGATATTTTAGAGGGTTATTTAAACACAATAAATTATGGTGGAATATTTGGAATTGAGAATGCTTCTAAATATTATTTTAATAAAAGTGCGAAGAATTTAACTTTAGCTGAGGCAAGCATGCTGGCGGGAATACCAAAAAATCCTAGTAAATATTCACCTTTGATAGATGAAGATAGCGCGAAGACAAGGCAGAAGATTATTTTAAATGCAATGGTTAAAAATGGTTATATTACGCAAAATGAAGCTGATGTAGCTTATAATACAACGCTTAATTATGAGAAAAGTGAGGAAGAAGCTAATCTAAAGATGATGATGTATTATCAAGATGCTGTTATGGATGAGCTTAGTTCTATTAAAACGATTCCTTCTTCTTTTTTGGAAACAGGAGGGCTTAAAATTTATACTAATTTGGATATGAAGGCACAGAAGGCTCTTGAAGATAGCGCAAATAAAAATATAACTAATCCAGATATTCAGATGGCTGGTGTGGTAATGGATCCTCAGACTGGTAAAGTTTTAGCTTTATCTGGTGGTAGAGATTATAATAAGAGTCAGTATAATAGAGCGACGATGGCTAAAAGACAAGTTGGATCAACGATTAAACCGTTTTTATATTATTCAGCTTTAGAAAATGGTTTTACACCTTCGACAACATTTACTAGTGAAAAAACTACTTTTAGTTTTTCTGGTAATAAAACTTATACTCCGAAAAATTACAATGATGAATATGCGAATGGTCCAATTAGTTTAGCGGCTGCGATTAGTTATTCAGATAATATTTATGCGGTGAAGACTCATTTATTTTTAGGGGATGATGCACTTCCTGATATTTTAAGAAGGGTTGGTATTGATGAAGAATTGAATACTTTACCTTCTCTTGCATTAGGGGCTGAAGAGATTAATATGATGGATATGATGGCAGCTTATAGTGCACTTGCAAACGAAGGATATAAGGTTGAGCCTTATTTTATAAGTAAGGTTACAGATATGGAAGGCAATGTTTTATATGAATACAAACCAGAGTTAGAAAATGTATTAAATAAAAATACGGTTTATGTTTTGAATGAACTTTTAACGACGACTTATGCGAAGGAGTTTCAAGATTATAATGTTCCAACATGTTTAAGTATTGCGCCAAAGATGACTCATAAATACGCTTTGAAAACTGGAACAACTAATACAGATAATTTGATTTTTGGTTATAACAAAGAATTGGTTGTTGGTATGTGGACAGGATACGATGATAATAAGGATGTATCTAGTCAAGATAGTTCTAATTTAAAAAATGCTTGGGTGGATATAATGGAAATTTATTTGGAAGGAAAAACTGATGAAGAAACATGGTATGAGACACCTAATAATGTAGTTGGCGTGGCTATTGATCCTATAAGTGGTAAAGTGGCTAGTAATGGTAGTAAGGCTAAGGTTTTATATTATATAAAAGGAACTGAACCAACAGAAAATAAAACTTCATTGGATGAATCTATTCCGACGGTGAAATTAGAAGAATAAAAAGAAGATTAGTGTTTAATCTTCTTTAATTTGCAATCGTGTATGGATTAGATTGACTGCCATCTCCACCTGTGATTTGGACATCTGATGAGAGATAGAGAACAGGACGAACTGCATATCCACTATAACTAACACTAGGAATAGGATTTTGAAGCATCCCAGTGTTAAATATTACAGTCGCTCTATTATCACCATCAGACAAAGGAGTTTGTAACCATTCATTTTTTTTACTAAATAAATAATTACTGTCTTTACAACTACCATTATAACTATAAAGTGCTGTTGATAAGCAGCTACTTCCGGCCGCATAGCCATAATCACTCGGATACATTAAACCTATATATTGTATTGTACTTGCTGGATTTCCACTATATACTTGAGCGTTATCTCTTTCAGTACTATAATAACCGCTTGCAGTTAATGTGGTAGTATTTTTAGAAGTTGGTCCTCCCAAATAATACGTTTCTTTTGATATCATATTTTTGTATGTTCCATCTATACTATTATAATAATCTCCATTTAAATAATCTTTTAATGATGAATTATCCCAATTGGTACTATCATTTGATGCCCACGCATAATTTCCTATACTTTCATTTCTGATTATTTTTATCTTACCATCTATGACTCCCATTATTCTCCATAACTCATTATTAAAGCTTACATAGTTATTTGGGTTTACTCCATAATACCTGATATCTCCGTGTTCATCTTTGTATAATTCGTCTGAATTACTTGGTAATAAATCTGTTATTGTATCTGAACCTGAAGGTCCCTCCATACATGTTTTATAAAGTTCATCTATTGCTCCTTGGACATTTGTACTTTCAAGTCCACTATTACTATTATCATATGTGGTATCTTTACTTGGAAAATATGTCATAGCAAGTACACTTACTGTTCCACATACTATTATCCCTGTTATAAATCCTGGTAAATACCCTTTTATAATTTTTTTCACCATCTTTTTACTCCTTTTCTATTTTCAAACTTATTATATCATATTTTTTGTCCTAATAGGACAAAAATCTTTATTTTAATTAAGATATCATTTAATTAGGTGATATAATGAAGGACAGTTTGAGCAACTATTACTGTAATTTGGTTAAAATAAATTTGAAACGTTTAAAAAAAGAAAGAAAATGGAGTATTACTAAAATGGCTTTAATTTTAGGACTTAGCGAGAGTTATTTGGGTCATTTATTAAGTTTAAAATCACCTAAAACTCCTTCTATTCAATTATTAGGTGCTTTTTGTGAAAGAGCTAATGTACCTATAACTTATTTTTTCGAAGAAAAAAATTCCCCAATTAATTAGGGAAATTTTTTGTTTTTAATTTGTTTTTCTTTAATGTTTGATTAAATATTAATATATATTTGTATATTTCATTTTGATTAGCAAAAATTACACCATTATTTTTTAAATTTTCAATCATTCCATCGTTAATATTTGTTTGGTTTAGGTTATATTCTTGGATAAAATCGTCAAATAATGGGTCTATTAATATAAAACTGGTTCCATTTATACTATTATCTTGGTAACTAGCTACTACAAAAGCATGAGGATTTAATAATGGGTTAAAAAAGCATACATTTAATATTTGTGCTGTAATGTCTCTCTCATCTAAATAGTCTTTTACCATAGAAGCTATTTCTTCATCTAGACTATAATGTTCAGGTAGTTGCTTTTTTTGTTCTTTGATTTTCTTTACTAAATTCATAATAGTTTTTGGTGAAGATTTTTTCTTTTCTTTACTATGATAATTATTCTCTAATTCGATTATAGAATCACAAATTTTAAAGTAATAAAAATTAATTATTGATGAGAAATCTTCTTCTTCACCTATGGCTTTTTGCATTGCTTTTTTATATGTTCTATTTTCATTACTTGAAATATATACTGGAGGAACATCAACATCAATGAAAAGTTTATTAATAAATGCGCGAATGGAACGGCCATTACCGTCTGAAAATGGATGTACTTTAATCAATCTACATTTTAACATAATGCATTTATCTATATAAGAAAATAAGAAACTAGGATTATTTTTTACTTCATTTTGCATATCTAATATTTCTTTTAAATCATAATCAAGCATTTTCATTTCATATCTTATATAACTAGCAGGTGTCAAATCAACTGGAACGCCATCTAAATGAGCGTCACCATTTCTAATGTTTCCTCCAAAATCAGGGTATGGAGCTTTAGAAAATAATTTTCGATGTAAATCAAGTAAAGTATAAATATCAAATCTATTATTTATCTCATCTGATAATAAGTAGTCGTACATTTCTTTTAATCCTTGCTTTTCAAATTCTAGATGAGCATTTTCTAAAATTGATTCACAGGCAACGTAATGTCTCAAAAATTCTTTAGCTTCTTTATTTAGATGACGTCTTTCTGGCGTTAATTGATAGTAAAAGATAAGTAATCTTTTGGGAATAGTAATCCCATCTTTATATAATTGTCTTGTTCTTTTTCTTTCTATATAATCATTAAATAATGCTTTTAAAATTTCTGATAATTCTTCTTGGTTTGTAATAATTCTACTCATAAAATCACCTTTTTGAATGCTATTTTAACAAATTATTAAAATATAGTCAATTCTAGGTTGTTGGCTGATGTTTTTAAAACTAGTAAATAAAAAACTACATAATGTAGTTTTAAACACCCATGGTCATTGTTTCTGGAAGGGTTGATCCACCATCAATTACAATTCCTTGAGCTGTAATATAACTAGATTCATCAGAAGCTAGGAAAGCAGCTAAATTTCCTAACTCTTGGATGGTTCCTAACCTTTTCATAGGTATGCCTTTGGCGATTCCATCAACAACGCTATCTGGGTTTTCAGCATTTGATTCTTTGGCCATACCGCTTACCATTGGGGTCATGATATAGCCTGGCATGATGGCATTTACTCTAATATTTTTATCAACTAGTTCAGCAGCTAGTCCTTTGGTAAAACCGATTATGGCGGCTTTAGTGGTAGCATAGGCTACTTCTCCACTATCGGCTACCATTGGTCCAGTAACACTTGATAGATTTATTATAGATCCTTTTTCCATGTATGGTAAAGTGGCTTTGGTGACATTCCAAGTTCCTTTGATGTTGATATCAAAATGGAAATCTCTTAGTTCATCGTCCATTTCCATAAAAGGTTTTAAACGGCAAACACCGGCATTATTTACTAAAATGTCAATGTTACCTAATTTACTGTGGATATCTTGAATGGCTAATTTAACTTTATCTATATCTCTAATATCTACTTTATAACCTAAAACGTTATATTTTTGATTTTGTAAATTACTAATTGTCTCATTTAATTTTTCATCATAGTCTAATATAGCTACTTTAGCGCCTTCTTTCAAGAATACTTCGACTATTCCAAGGCCATTACCCATGGCACCACCAGTTATTATGGCTACTTTGTTTTGTAATTTCATTTTATTCCTCTCTTTCTAATTCGATAATTTCAAGTTCGTCGCCAGTTTTTACACCAAAAGCGTTGCCTTCGTCAGTATCAATATGCATTTCAAGTAATGATGGTTCAATAATTTTTAAATAAACATTGTTTAGAACTCCACCTTTTTCACCATCTATTTTTACTTTAACTTTTTTAACGCCTTCTAAGTTATATTTCTTTACTTCTTCTGGACTAATGTGAATATGGCGGTTGGCTAAAATACAGCCTTTATCTAGATGAAGTTCACCTTTTGGTCCAATTATAGTGATTGGGCTAGAACCTTCTAGGTCACCAGAGGTTCTGATTGGTGGGTTTAGTTTTAGAGTATAGGCGTCGGTTTTAGAAATTTCAACTTGAGTATAATTTCTAATTGGTCCTAAAACTCTAACATGATTTATTTGTCTATCACCATTTTGAATAGTTACAAATTTATCAGAGGCAAACTGTCCTGGTTGACGTAAGTCTTTAACTTTATTTATTGGTTCATCACCAAATAAAGTGTGATAATGATCTTTTGTTAGATGGACATGTCGATTAGATACACCTAAAATTACTTTCATATTTTTCCTCCTTTTGGTAATTTTTTTCCAACTTCTTTTTTAGTATAACATATTTTGAGGTTTAGAGAATATATTATTATGGAAAGGATGATTAAATGAACAATAATTTTGTAAACCAAACAGGTTTTCCGGGAAATCCGATGTATACAAATAGTGGAAATGTTCCGAATCAACAGACGCAGATGAATTTTAATGTTCCAGCGGAGCAGTCTTATATTGAAAATATTTTGAGATTAAATCGTGGTAAAAAGGTGGAAATTTATGCTTCTTACCCTGATTCTGATGAATGGCGCAATAAGATATTTTCTGGTATAATTGAGCAATCAGGTCGTGATCACATTATTTTAAGTGACCCGAGTAGTGGTAATTGGTATTTAATTTTAATTATATATGTGAATTATATTAAGTTTGATGAGAGGATTATTTCTGATCCTGAATTTTATCCAAATAATTGAAATGAAATAGGATATTTGTTATAATGTTTTTAAGGTGATGGTATGGGCATATTTATTGTTTTAACATCTGTCTTAATTGCAGTTAGTTTGCTTGTTATTTGGGTAACAAACAGTTATAATCAATTTCAAGTTTTAATTATTAGAATTAACGAAGCTGAAGCAAATATTGATGCAGTTTTAAGAAAGAGATTTGATTTACTAAATAAGTCTATTGATGTAATTAAGGCGAATACAAAAACGGAAAATGATGTTTTAGAACAAATTATGAAGTTACGTTCTAGAAAATTAAGTAATTTTGATTTGGATAGAAAATTATATGATGGGTTAAAAGAGTTTGAAAAGTATAAAGAAGAATATCCTAAGCTTAAAAGTGTTGAATCATTTATGAAAATTGATATTGCATTAAATGAATCAGAAGCTGAAATTGTTGCTTTTAGAAAATATTATAACGATATCATTACAGATTATAATAAATTAGTTAAGTCTTTTCCAACCAATATAATTGCTTTGATTTTTAAGTTTAAAAGCAAATTATATTTTGATGGTAAAGATAGAAATGATGAAATTGTCGATGATTTTAAACTATAAAAAGTCCCTTATTTGGAACTTTTCTTTTTTTTACGACGATGGTGAATAATTATTATAAATAAAATTATAAATATAGTAGTAGCTATGCAAGCATAGATGATATATGTTTCGTCTTTTTTAGTTTCTTTTTTTTCTGTTTTGGTCTTTTCTTCTGTTTTAATAACATATTCACCGTTTTTGGTGTATAAGTAATTTTCTCTAGCATATCTAGCAACGTAATCTTTATTTTGCAGTTTAGTTATTTCAGTTTTTAAGTCACTAGCATCAGTTTTTAGGGTGCTTAATTTTTCACTTAATTCAGCTTCTTCGTTTTTTAATTTGTATAAATCCATAGTGGTTGTTACTAATGTGAAGGCACAATAAAAGATGATAAAAATAGCTATAGGTCCAAAGACAATAAGTCGTCTTTTGGCTTTTTTTGGTACTTTTTTCTTAGCCATTTTATCACCTTTCTTTCTAGTAAAAGTATAGCATTTTTTACATTCTTTTACAATGAAGGTTTTATTTTTAGACAATTTGTTTACGGGCCTTTCTTGATTTAAAATGTTTGAATATTTTTGTTTTTATAAAGTTTTCAAAAATGAAACCTAATATTATCATGATTAGTTCGTATGGATGAAAAGTGGCATTATTTATTTTTAAAAGTAAAATGAAATAGATTAAAACACTTAAAAAAACTACAAGGGTGGTTCCTATTAGTTTAATTATTTTTTTAGTATTATAGATTATTTTATGGTTTATATCTAGAAATAAAGAGAAAAAGATTCCAAAGGCAAAGGAAAAGGCTAAGGATATTAATTGAAGATTAAGGGGCATTATTTAAACAATTTTCCTAATAGCCCGCCGTCTTTTTCTTTATTTCCGTCTTCAGTATAGGCAATACTATCAACTTTACCTTTAATAGAAACATTGCCTTGGTAAGTATCTAATTTAATGATTTCTAAATCTTCACCTTTTAAGGTGAGGTTGCCCATGCTGGTTTCCATAAAGAATTCATTTTCATCAAAACTTTCAATTTTTTTAACACCAGTGATAATAATATTTTTTCTTTCGTTTATAGTAATACTATGATTTAATGAGGTTATAACACTGTCTATTTTGTCCATAATTATTTCCCCTTTCTAAGAGATTATATGCCCAAGCAATAAAAAAAAGACGAATTATTCGCCTTTTTCTTCTTTAACTTTTTTATATTCTTCGAGAATTGCATCTTCGAACATTTTACGGCACTCTGGTGTAATTGGATGTGCAACATCATGATATGTGCCATCATTATTCTTACGGCTTGGCATTGCTACAAATAAGCCGTTGTCACCTTCGATAATTCTAATTCCGTGAATTGCGAAGCAGTCATCTACTACTACTGATACGATACCACGCATACGGTTTTCACTGTCGACTGTGCGAACGTTGACTGATGTTATTTTCAAGCTAACCTCTCCCTTCTAGCATGATTTCATTTTCAGTATACAATATTTTATTAGAAAAATCAAGTGAATATTGGTTTATTCGTATATTTTAATGGTTTTAGTAATTATATCGGCATATGAAAATGATTTGAGAGTTTTATTTTCGGTAAGTTCAATTAGGAAGACACAGTTATATAGTTTGATTATTTTTGCTTCATATGTTTCATATTTATTTCGTCCAAGATTGCATTTTATTTTGACTGTTTTATTTAGATGTGGTCTGATGGCTTCTTTAATTGTCTTTATGTTGTAATGTTGTTTAGCGGGGATAACCAACATACATAGTTCCTTTCGTAATGATTCCCCCCATACCATCTTTACCATATTTAGTTTTATCTAAAATATCTTTAATGTCAATGTCTTTATTAATGTCCGATAGGCTCATTTTAGTGGCGACAATTGCAGGGTCTAATGCGTGAATATTGATGCGTTTAGGACTTGATGCGAAGTTGGCTCCAGCTCTGATTAGTTCTTCATAATATGATGAACACCCACCAGATATAATTATTAATTTTTCATGGCTATTTTCATATTCTCTAGCTTGTTTAATGGCATCTGAGAAATATTTACTATTTTTATAGGCTTCTATATTATTAGTATCTCCTTTTCTTTTATAATAAGCATCGTGGCCTGTAATGACAACGATATTGGGTTTATACTCATTTAACCACTGCTTTATATGAAGAGGCATGTTTTTTTCATCTTCACGGATACCCATGGCCCAAATGTTTGTTTCTTTATAATAGTCTAAGCACCTTTTTAAAAAGTCTTTATCACTGTCGATGTGTAGGATTTTACCTGGCAAATAGAAAAAATCGTTTCTATCTAACTGTTCAGCGTTATGGATTCTTTCTAAAAAAGGTTCCTCTCCTTCAATATCACCACCTTCATGTTTTTTTAGGTCGTTGATGTCACTGTCAACAAGCAATCTAACATTTATTCCTTTTAATTCACATATATTACCTTCTATTTTGAGTATTTTAAAAACAATGTCATTATTATGTGAATTTCGGGTTACTAAATCACCTACTTTAAATTCCATATTATCACCCAAATAAGTATATGCTTGGGATTATTTTTTATAACAAAAAAAGTCTTATTTTTTTAAGACTTTAGGGGCATTAAAAATAACTTCTTCACTATAATATTCATCGGTTCTATCAGTTTCTTTCCAATGATATGCATCAATTATTTTACTAAATTCATCCAGTCTTTTAGTGGGAATAGTAATTAGCGGAGTTTCTGTCCCTAAGTATTCAAATGAATCTTCTAAGATTTGTTTACTATAACCTTTTTTTCTATAATCTTCATTTATAAGTAAAGTACATATTTTCTTTTCATCAGAATTTTTTAAGGTGGATAGGCTTACTACTTCTAGTCCATCTAAATAGAAAATTATATCACCTTTACCTTTAAAGATTCTTGGTAAGTTTACGGTGTAAAACCATTTTAAATATTCAGGATATTGGTCATGGTTATATGCGGTCTGCATATATATAGCAGCTACGGCTTTTGAAAAATTTTTGTCTGACATTTGGCTTAAAATGTATTTTTCCATTATTATTCCTCCGTTTAGTTTTTTATTTTATCATAAAAAGCTTTTCATGGGAACTATTGATTATGCATTATATTTTTTAATTTATTTATTCGACTATTTAATAAGGTGCATATCTTATCAATTCTTCTATCAGTCATTTTTGTTATGCTTTGATATTTATGAAGAAGATTTTCAAATTCTTCAGTGATTCCATTTAATTTCTCTATGTTGTATCTGTTAAAATCTTGAACTTTTTTTAATATATCATCAAAATCCATAACATTATAGAAAAACCTACCTTGACCGTTTAAAATAATTTCTTTTTCATTATAGTCAAGAATGTTTAGAGATTGCCCATTATCAAATATTGGAGCGACATCTAGCCATTTTAAAGTATTAACGTTTCTGATAATACCAAAGTTATTTAAGTGTCTATCTTCGTTCATCATGATATAATCTAAAATAAACATATCTTCTAATTTTTCTCGAGCATTGTTAATTCCATGACTTTCTAAGATTTCAATATATTCTTCATAGGCATTATCTTTATGGCAATTATTTAAAATTTGTGAGGCTAGCACTAGTTCGGTATCTTTATCAATGAAACATTCACATTTGGAAACAACTTTATCAGAAATAATTTCTAAGTCATAGTGAGTATGATGAATATTTAATCTTTCACAAATTTTGGAAGCTAAAACTTCATTAAATGGTTGCATAACTTCATTTTTATAAGCACCTTTTAACAAATATCTTTTACTATTTTGAATAACCCAGGTTTTTTTTAACCTTCCATCAGTTGTATTATTTGGAGATATTAAACTTATTTTAGTATTAAAATCATTAGAATTAGAGAATGTGGCGTTAGTAAAATCAGCTGAATTAAAATCATTTTCAAAGAAATTTATATTTTTATACTTGACATGACTATTAAGTGGTTTTATCCAATATTGGTCAGATAATGATAGTCCGAAGGCTTTATCCAATAATTCATTTGGAGTAGATACTCCAAGTTTTGAAAGCAATAAATCTAAGTCATCACGCCAATCTGGAATTCCGCGTCCTTTAAACCATTCAGTGAGCGCGGAAATATCATTGTGATTTGTTTCTAAAGTTTGATTTATAATAACTGGTGCATAGTCTATATTTTTTATTTCATATATTTTAGTGAATACAGCTAATTGTTCATTATATTCGGCAATTAAAATTTCAGTGTTTTTATTCATCAAAATTACTTTCATATGCGTGCACCTCTTTCTTTCTATATTTTATCATAATTATTATAAAAAGTTCCACACGGGAACTATTTATTTAATATAGCATCTATTGGTTTAACTTTATTAACACTATTCATTATAGTAAAGGTAACTACTAAGGCAATTACAATGGTAAATACTAACATTCCTAGTGGTACCAGTGGAGTTATCAGCATTCCATTTACTTTATAATACATACTTCCAAACATATTTTGATTTAAAATATTACAAGTATAAAGCCAACCAATTACTGATAAAATCCATGATATGAAGCCAATGATTAGGGACTCATAAGTAAATATTTTTAAGGTGTCTTTTCCTCTAGCTCCTAAGGCCCTTAATATTCCGATTTCTTTTTTGGCATATGAGATTGATACACCTATGAAGTTTGAAAATAATAAAATAGTAAATAGGACAAAGACTAGACTTACAACTAGAAGATATATATATAAATCTTTATATGTTCCTATAATATTTGAAAGATCACTATTATTTAATCCAAACATTTCATAGGAATAGTATGTGCCATTTGGAAAATCGCGGACATATCTATATTTTAGATTATTAAATACTTCTTTTTGATGATTTACATCGTTATCATATATGTAAATATAGTTTTGGACTTTTTCACGAGGAGTATATTCTTCAACATATTTATTACTAACATAAGAGTTATCTTCCAAGGTAATACCTTTAATTGTAACTGGAGTATCATCATAATTATTAGTTTCAGAATTAAATACTCTTAGTTTTAATCTTACATTTTGAAATCTTTCATCATTTTTTATATAGTTTTCGGTATATGTTTGAATAGCTTCTAACTGGGATATATTATTACTTTGAATTAAATAATTTTGCAGACCTTCATTATAATTATAATCTAATGTTTGTAGGTCATTTACTGATACTATTACTTCATCTTTATTTAAATTATCAAAGGTTTGTATACCATTTGAAGTTAATACTTGAACTGGCTTTTTTATATTTTTAAGATTGCCGGTAGACATTTCTTCTGATGACATTCCATATGTATTCATAACTTCTGTTAAAAACATTTTATCTAAAATTAATTCTTTATTATTATTTAGTTTAGCTGATTTGGTGAATCCTTTTACATAGGCGGTAGAACTTAAACTTGCATAGGTTTGTTCATAGTGAGCATATAAATTATCATTTTTAAATTCTTTTTTATTTTTATACTCTTTAAATAAACTATTGTCATCATCAACAACTCCACTTATGGTGATAAAATTATCACCCAATTTTATTTGATGGTTTGAGTTTGTTAACTCTTCAATACTATTAGGTTTATATATTTTATTTTCATTATCCATAACACCAAATTTTATTATATATTCAGCTAGGTATTTATGAATTACAAGTTCCCTATCGGTTGTTGGAAGACTTCCAATAATTTTTCCTAGAAGTTTATTATCTTCTATTTCAACATAATCTCTAATTATGGGAGAGATACTGAAATACTGTTGTGTATTTTCATCTTGATTACCGTAAGTAAATTCTAGCATTTGTTCATTATCATATAAGCTATATGCTTGATTTAAAGTAGAGTTGGTGGCTTTTTTTATATTACTTATATCTTGATTATTAAGAGGTAATATTTTTGAGTCACTACGTCCATAATATTTTGTTTTACCTATAATATAAACAAATTTATTATTATCTTTCATGGTATTTGTTATAAATGTTTCTTTGTCAAAGATTAAACAGCCTATAGTGAAACCCATAAAGATTAAAGACATAGCAGTTAAAATGCAGGTCATCACTAGCTTGAATGGTTTATGGGTTAAGCCTCTTAAGGCCATTTTAAAGCTATATGAAAAAGGTAGTTTTGCTTTTTTTAGATTGAATTTTTCTTCTTTTGTTTCAGTTTCTGGATTAGTATCGTTTGTTATATTTCCATCTGATATTTCGATTATTCTATCGGCATAGTTTTTTGCAGATTCCATGTCATGAGAAACTACTATAACTAGTTTTTCTTTAGATATTTCTTTTAATAAATCAAAGATTTGTTTACTAGATGTTTGGTCAAGGTTTCCAGTTGGTTCATCGGCTAGAATTATTTCAGGGTTTTTGATTAGGGCTCTAGCGATAGCTACTCTTTGTTTTTGTCCTCCTGATAGTTCATTTATTTTTCTTTGATCTAAATTTTCTAGTCCGAGTTTTTTTAATAAATTATCAATTTCTTCTTTAGATGATTTTTTATTTTGAAGTCTTAAAGCTAATTCAATGTTTTCTAAGACATTATACTCTTCTAAGATATTGAATTCTTGAAATATAAAACCAATATAAGTATTTCTATATGCATCATACTGTTTGTTTTTAAATTTACTTATGTCTTTATTATTTATGAATAGTTTACCACTTGTTATATTATCTAGTCCACCTAGTAAGTTTAACATGGTAGATTTTCCACTACCAGATTTACCTACTATAAAAACCATACCCTTATTACCAATTTTTAAATTGATATTGTTTAGGGCTTTGGTTTCTACACCTTTTTTTGTTTTATAGATTTTACTGACATTTTTAAACTCTATCATTTTAATTCCTACCTTTTATTTAATATAGCATCTATTGGTTTTATTTTATTTGTTTTTCTAATAGCAATTGCGGTTATAATTACTGATATGATTATGGTGAAAATAAACATTCCAATAGGTATTAGTGAACTTTTAACAAAGCCATTTAAAATATAATATGCGTTACCAAACATACTTTTATTTAATAAATCACAAGTGTAATTCCAACCAATTATTGATATAATCCAAGATATAATTCCAATAATTAGAGCTTCATAAGCAAATATTTTTAAGGTGTCTTTATTTCTAGCTCCTAAGGCTCTTAATATTCCGATTTCTTTTTTAGAATATGAGATTGATACACCGATAAAGTTTGAGAATAGTAAGATAGCAAAGACTGTGAAAACTAGGCTTACTATTAAAATATAATTTTTTAAAACTATATACGTACTAATGATTTCATTAAGATCGTTTGCACTTACACCATAAACATTGTAGGTGTACTCTACTCCTTCATGGGTCATATTTAATCCATTATCGTATTTAAAGTTTTTAAACATTTTTATTAGATGATTTAGATCATCATCATAAACAAATAAGCTATTTAAATATTTTGTTTGAATATCATATTCTTCAGCATATTCATTACTGATATAAGAGTTTTCATCAATGATGATGCCGATGATTTTAACATCTCTAGTTTCATCTATTCCTTCACGGTTATCATATAATTTAATTTTAATATTATCAAAATTTTCTGTTTGCATATAATTTTGAGTATATGTTTGAACAGCCATACTATAAGAGGTATTCATATTTTGTTTAAGATAATTAGCTAGGCCTTGTTCATAATTTGAGTCTAATTTTTGCATGGCTTTTAGAGATAAAACTACTTCGTCTTTAGATAAGGTGTTTATAACCTTTAATCCATCTTTAGTTATTACTTCTTTGGCATTATCTTTAATATTTTTAAAACCGCTTTCGCCATTCCACTGATCGTATTCATTTTTTTTATCAATTACTTTTTCTATATATATTCCATCTAAAAGATTAATGGCAGTATTATTTAATTTTACAGTTTTAGTAAAACCTTTTACATAAACATTACTTGATGCATCAGCATATATATCACTATAAAAAGTTCTTAAATCAAAGTCATATATATTAGAGCCATCTTTGTATTTTTCTAAAGGTGAATTATCATCATCAACAACCCCACTTATTGTTACGTTATTTTCACCTAATTTTAATTCATGTTTTGAGTTTATTAAGTCTTCGATAGTTGCTGGTTTATATAGGTTATTATCACTATCAACAACACCGTATTTTATCATGTATTCAGCTAAATATTTATGGATTACAAGTTCTCTATCAGTTGTTGGAAGATTACCAATAATTTTTCCTGGAATTTTTTTATCTTCTAATTCAATATAATTAATTATAAATGGAGTTCTAATATAATAATGAGGTCTATTATTTAGATCTACTTCTCCAAATTCAAAGTCTAAAGGGTATTCATTATTTTTTAAGTTATACCCTTTATTTACTTTTGAACCAGTTATTTGTTCTATTTCTTTTACATCTTTATCTGTAAGAGGTGTGGGATAAGAACCTCCATCACCATCGAATTTTGTTTTAGATATACTATAGACATGTCTATTATTATCATTTAATGTTTTAGCTATAAATTCTGGTTCATTAAATAAATAACAGTTAATGGTAAAGCCCATGAAAATTAAGGCCATAGCGGTTAGGATGCAGGTCATTAATAGTTTAAATGGTTTAATGGTTAAGCTTTTTAAAGCCATTTTGATAGCATAAGAAAATGGTAGTTTAGATTTTTTTAGATTGAAGTTTTCTTTTTTTATTTCATTTTCTGGGTTCGTATCGTGTATGATATTTCCATCTGATAGTTCGATTATTCTATCGGCATAAGTGGCGGCTGACTCCATATCATGAGAAACTACTATAACTAGTTTTTCTTTGGATATTTCTTTTAATAAATCAAATATTTGTTTACTTGATGTTTTATCTAGGTTACCTGTTGGTTCATCGGCTAAAATAATTTTAGGATTTTTGATTAGGGCTCTAGCAATAGCTACTCTTTGCTTTTGGCCTCCTGATAGTTCATTTGTTTTTCTTTGGCCGAGATTATTTAGTCCCAATTTATTTAGCAAGTTATCAATTGTTTCTTTTTCTGTTTTTTTGTTTTGAAGTCTTAGAGCTAGTTCAATATTTTCATAGACGTTATACTGGTCTAAAATATTGAATTCTTGGAAGATAAAACCGATATATGTATTTCTATATGAATCATATTGTTTATTTTTAAAATTACTGATGTTTTGATTATTTATTAATAGCTCTCCACTTGTTACATTATCTAGTCCGCCTAATAAATTTAACATGGTAGATTTACCACTACCAGATTTTCCAACGATAAAAACCATACCAATATTCCCTATTTTTATATTTATATTATTTAAGGCTTTAGTTTCTACTCCTTTTTTAGTTTTATAGATTTTACTGACATTTTTAAACTCTATCATTTTAACCCCTACTCTCTACCATAATCATATCACAGTTTTTTCATAAAGTATAGAAAAACTCTGAAATCAATCAGAGTTTACAAATTAAATTTTTAAGTATTTTTTAACAGCTCTCCATGAACCAAACATACCAACGGCTATACCGATTGCGAGTAGAATTAGTGATGTTGTGTAGACAAATGGTACTGGTTCAATTAGTTTGATAAATTGTGAGAATAGGTGTCCATCAAAGTTTCTATATAAAGCATTATATCCATAAACTGTAGTTAAGATTGGTATTATTGAGCCTAAAGCTCCTAATAATAATCCTTCGATGATAAATGGTATTCTAATATTTAAGTTAGAAGCACCAATTAATCTCATGATACCAATTTCTCTTTGACGAGAGTTAATTGTAATTTTAATGGTGTTAGAGATTAGGAAGGCAGTAACTAGGATTAGGGCGATGACAGCTCCAATACATATTTTATGGACAAAATCAAATGTAGATATTAATTGTTCAACCATTCCTTCACCATATTTGACTAAGGTTATGCCATCAATTTTTTCAATTTGATTAGCAACGTTTTTGATTTTTTCAATGTCTTTTACCTTGACTTGGAATGTATTTTGAATTGGATTTTCTTCATCAGTCCAGTTTTTCATAATACTATCAAAGACATCTGATGAATCGCGCATCTCGGTAGTTATTTCTTGTTTTGAACGAAATTCATAAGTGTCAACATTATTAATCGTACTGATTTCATCTTTAATTTCTTCTATTTGCTCATCAGTTGCTTCATTATTTATGAAGGCAACGATAGTAACATCTTTCTCAACTAATTGAGTAAAGTTATCGACATTATTAGATAGTACCATTGATACGGCTACGACAATTAGAGTTATAGTAATGCATGAGATTGAGGCAAATGATAATGAAAAGTTTCTGAAGACTCCTTTGAAGGCGTCTCTAAAGTTTCTTCCAATAATTCTAAATGTTTTCATTGTTATAAGTTCCTTTCTCATAATCTTTTAATACTCTGCCTGAATCTAATACAATAACTCTTTTATTCATTTTTTTGACGATGTTAATGTCGTGGGTAACCATAATAATGGTGGTTCCTAATTTATTGATTTCTTCTAATACTTCCATAATTTCCATACCGGTTGTTGGGTCTAAGTTTCCTGTTGGCTCATCACAAATTAATAGTTTTGGGCCATTAACAATAGCTCTTGCGATGGCGACACGTTGTTGTTCCCCACCTGATAGTTGTGATGGATAGTTTTTTATTTTATTTTTAAGTCCAACTAATTCTAAAACTTTTAATACTTTGGCATGGATTTCATCTTTAGGTAGTCCAAATATTTCTAAGGCAAAGGCGACATTTTCATATACTGTTGACTTTGGAAGGAGTTTAAAGTCTTGAAATACAACACCTATTTTTCTTCTAATTTTATAAACTTTACCATTTCTTAATTTTCCAACATCAATACCACCAACTATTATTTGACCTGATGTTGGTTTTTCTTCACGGTAAAGCATTTTTATTAATGTACTTTTACCACAGCCAGTTGAACCAATGATAAAGACAAAGTCACCTTTAGCGATGCTTAGATTTAGATTTTGAATGGCTGTAACACCGGTTTTATATGTTTTTTTGACGTTTGTCATTTTGATTAAATCCACTATATCACTTCTTTCTACTTATGATTTATGCCCTTGTATCTCGTATGTATCAATGACTATTACAAATGCTTCAGGGTCCAGTTTTTTGATAGCTTCAGTGGCAATAAAATATTCTCTTGTCGGAATAGCACATAATAGCACTTTCTTCTTTTTATTTGTATAACCACCTTGGGCTTCTATTTCAGTAACTCCACGATTTAGACTTTCCATGATAAATTCTTTGATGTTTTTTTCTTCAGTTGTAATTATTTCTAATGTTTTATATTCAGAAATACCTAATATTACTTTATCACTAATCATGCCAGAGGCATATAAGGTGATAAATGAATAGATAAATGATTGCCATCCGAAGAAGATTCCACCAGCTAGCATTATTAATCCTTCGGAATAGATATTGGCTTTACTATATGGCATTTTCCCATAATGAGACAATATTTGTTTTAATACATCTGTTCCTCCAGTTGTAAAGTTGTTTTTAAAAACAAGTCCTGTTCCAATACCACTGATGAGTGCGCCACAAAGAGCAATAACAATTGTTTCAGTATTCCCTAAGTCAATGTAATTTGGGAAATTTTCTGTCACTTTAACTAAAACAGGGTATAAAATTGAACCCACAATGGTTGGTTTCGTTTTATCTATACCTAAGAAAACAAAACTAGCAATTAATAAAAGAATATTTCCTAGTAAAATTACTAATGATGGGTCAATATTAAAGAATTTTTCTGTGATGATTGAGAAGCCACTTAAGCCAAAGATTAAATTACAAGGTTTTAAGAAAACATTGAAAGCAACTGCTGATAAAAATACACCGACAAAAAACATAACATAACGCTTAAGTTTTTTACTATTTGTAATTTCTTTTAACAAATTTGTCGTATCTATTTGCTTTTTTTTAGCAAATATCATCAGTCATTCCTCCTTAAATTAGCACTTATAAATTTATCTAAATCTCCATCCAATACTTTAGTTACATTTGTTTCTTCACAGTTTGTCCTATGGTCTTTGACTAAAGAATATGGATGCATAACATAACTTCTAATTTGGGAGCCAAAATTAATATCTCTTTGTTCACCCTTTAATTCTTTTAATTCTTTTTTCTTATTTTCTTCTTCTATTTCGTATAGTTTACTTTTTAATATCTGCATGGCTTTGGCTTTGTTTTGAACTTGACTTCTTTCATTTTGGCAAGTTACAACAATTCCAGTTGGCAAGTGAGTTATCCTGACAGCACTATCTGTGGTATTTACACTTTGACCACCAGCTCCACTACTGTGAAAAACATCAATCTTTAAATCTTTTTCATTGATATCTACTTTGACAGTATCGTCGATGACAGGAGTTACAGATACTGAGGCAAATGAAGTATGTCTTCTAGCGCCTGAATCAAATGGAGATATTCTAACTAGTCTATGAATACCTTTTTCGTTTTTTAAATATCCATAAGCATTTAATCCTTTAATGATGATTGTAATACTTTTGATTCCGGCTTCAAGACCTGGTTGCTCGTCTACAATTTCTAGTTTATAACTCTTTTTTTCTGTGTATCTGGCATACATTCTATATAACATATTTGCCCAGTCACAGGCTTCTGTTCCGCCAGCACCTGAATGTATTTCTAAGACGGCATCGTTTTTGTCATATTCTCCATTTAATAATACCGATACCTCTACTTCTTCGATGTTTTTAGCTAAATTTTTTATTTCTTCTTCAAGCCAGTTTAAACTATCTAAGTCGTCTTGGTTTAAAGATTTAGCCATTTCTAAGTAGTCCTTAGTTTCATCTAATAGGCTTTTAACATCATTTAGAACTTTTTTTTCACTATTTAAAATGGAAATTACTTCTTCACTATGTTTTTTATCATTCCAAAAAGTTGGGGATGACATTTCCTCTTCTAGTTTTTTTATTTTTTCTTGTTTATTTTCTGGGTCAAAGTGACCTCCATAATTGATTTAATTTATCTAGGTGTTTTTCTAATGTATTTATTGTTTCTTTTAGTTCCATCGACGTCCCTCCCTATCATTATCTAATTATAACAAATTATTTGCTTTTTTACTAGGTAATTTATATGGAAAAAATATACAAATTATTTGTATATCTTTTTTAGTATGAAATACTTACAATCATAAGCACCATTTGTTTTTATGTATTCTTCGGCTGTATCAATATCGTTTAAGGGTTTAAATTTAGGATTGTTTTGATTGCAAAAGCCTTTTAAACGTAGTTTTCCATATGACCAGTCTCCTAATATGTAATCATAATCATCAAAATATTCAGTGTAACTCTCTTTTATGGCATCATAATCGAAAGCATGTTTATAATCTTTAATTAGTTCATATTCATTATTTTCTATTTTATATGTTTTCATATTTTAATCACCATATACATTATAACATAATTTACTCATTCGGAAGAGTTAAAGATGGTGTGGTGGTGTTTAAGTTACCATAGTAATTTGGAACACTACCGTTTACTAATTTTAGGGCAACTGGAACTTTAGTATTTAATTCAATTTGTTTTTCAAAATAAGGAAGAATGACTTGCTCGGTTATGGTGATATTTACATAGACTTTTATAAGAGCATTATTAATACCATAATTGGTAAGTTCTGTTGATATATTACTTACTACTTCTCCAGTTAAAGCTATTTTAATTGGTATTTGGCTACCGAAATTAGCAAATATAGGATTATTAAAAATAAAACCACTATTTAGATAATAAATTACACCGTTTTTTAAAGCTTTTTCATCATAGGTATCTAAGAGATTGGCTTTATATTCAACTTTTTGAATGTCACCATTTTCAATATATTTTAAGTTTTTTTGAATACTTTTGGTAGCATTTGTTAGATATTTATTTATTAAAGATGTATTAAAGTCAATTGATTTTATTTCACCACTACTATCATTAGTTATAAGAAATAGATTATCCATATCTATTTGATTGGTTATATATTTATCAATGGCATCATTTATGATTATGCTGGAGATTTTTTTTGCTTCAAGACTGCCGTATTTAAAAATGGTAGGCATTATACGTCCTTTAATATAGCTAAAAAGTAAGTAGATTCCAATAACAAATATGATAATAAAAAGAGCAATTAAGTTGATTGGCTTTATTCTTATTTTAAATTGTCTTTTTAATTTAATTCTATTCATATTAAATTATATTCAAAAAAGGCCTATTTAGGCCTATAGAGAAATTATATATGGATTAGACTGACTTCCATCTCCTCCGGTGATTTTGACTTCAGAAGAAAGAGTTATGGCGGGTCTGACCGCACCGTCCGTAGCGCCCGCAGTGATGTGGCCGACGTAGCCATCGCTGATCACGCGGAACACGTTGAGAGAATTGCCAGAACGAGGCGACAAGGTCCACCAATAATCGCTAGAATAATACATCCAATCTGAATTTTTACATGTAGTACTATAATTATCATTATTTAAACTAAATGTTCCACACTGTTCTTTATTTGAACCTGCTCTTAAATATTCACTTAATGTTGGTAAGGCTACTTTTACTTTTGATGTCGTTACTTTTTCATCACTTATTTGATCTTGTATATCATTATTCTCATTAGTTACTGCACCTGCATAATACGTTCCTTCTACTATTTGACTTTGGGCAGTAGAATTAAGTCCATTATAATATGTACTATTCAAATAGGTATTCAAATCGGCTGGGCGATTCCAATTATTAGAACCATACGTTCCTCCAGTTGCATCCCAAGCTAAATTATCTGATGTATTTATATCCGCCTCCCTCATTATCTTTATCGTTCTATCTGAATTTATGGATATGATTCTCCAGCCTGCTTCCTCATTATTAAATGTTACATAATTATTGGGATTGGCTCCTTTATATGTATATTTTCCGTCTTCATATTCATCGGCGTAAAGTCCATCCCCTGAGGTTACTATATCCACTTCATCTAAAATTGCATCCCCACCAGTTTTTGGTGGAAAACATGTATTATACAGTTCATCTATAGCCTCTTGTACATTAGTCGAAGAAAGTCCACTATTACTATTATCATAAGTTGTCTGATTAGATGGAAAATATGTTTGTCCGTATACCATTACTATACTTCCTGAAATTAGTCCTAGAGTAAAACCTATTAAATACTTTTTGGAAAATTCTTTTATTTTTTTGTTTTTAGTTTTCATATAGTCGCCTCTTTGCTTTCACTATTAGTGGTAGTTTCAAACAAATTATATCGCACAAAATGTACAATGTCAATACTAATAGTGATAGCACTTTTAGTGAAAGGAGACTTTATGAGAGCAGATATAACAAATATGGCGCCACAAGATGTAGCACTACTTATTAAAGAATGGTCTGAAGAATCACAATTGAAGTTTGCTAGTTCGGTTAATAAAAGTTATTCTTCTATTACTAAAATTGAAACGGGTGAACGTAATTTATACCTACATACATTTTTGGAATGGTGTAGAATTAAAGGTATAAAGGTTACAATGGAAAAAGTGGCAAAAAAAAGCTAGAACTTTGTAGTTTTAGCTTTTTCGATACCTAAACTTATATGTCACTTCTAGTTTATAGTTTTCGTTTGAAGCAAATTCTGGAATAGACATTCTTACTTCTTCTTCAAATTTGTCATGAGTTAAAGGATTTTTTAACACTTTTAATGATACCATTTCATATTGCGTTCTGAATCTAGTCATTATTTTTCTTTCTTCTACTCTATATTCTTGATTTGCAGCATTAACATCACTTTCTGGGCTCCATGATGTTGGATTACCTAACATTTCTGTGTCTCTATCTTTATATGGTTTATTTCTAGGTGCGGTTGAGGATTGAGAGCTGTATTTCCTTTTTGTTCCATTATACCAACGCCATTGTTCATCACGGTAGCGATATAGAGTTGCTGTGTCATCTTCTGTTTTATCATATTTATCTGTATTAACATCACTTCTAGCACTATATTTACCACTATTATAATAAATTTTTTCACCTTTATCATTTAAGTAATAGAATTTGTAACCTGTTGTTTGTTCGATTGTACGATAATCTTTTTCTGCTGGATAATTCAATGAATATTCTGTCCATTCAGTATATCTTGAACTATTTTCATCTTTATTAGCATATCCTGCCGGTTGTTCTGATGAAAATTCAGAGTAATCGCCTTCGATATCATACCATTTCCAAGTACGATCACGATAACGATAATAGTATGTACTATCACTTTCAATGTTAATAATATTTGCATCTGTTGGAACTTCTGGAATTTTTTCCATATCCATTGGTAGTCTAATACCATATTCTGATATTTCATCTTGTAACTCATCGTCGTCAAAATAATCTGACCATTTGGTAGTACTTACTTCACGGTCGTAATAATTATAATAAGGTATTACGTCAACAATTGCTTTTCCAGATGGGTATGTTGATTGTTCACTACTCCAAGATCCATATTTTAAATTTACTGAACATTGTCCACAATTTCTTGCATCAATTGTATAAACATAATCATCTTTATACTTAGTTATTTTAACCTTACCTGAACACTTACTGTTATCAGTTTTAGTACTGCTTAAATAACCGTCCTCATACATGTCGTTTAGTTGAATGGTTACACTTTCACCTTCTAAGTTTGGAACAGTTCCTTCATCTTTAGCATAATTTAAACTAGCTGTTTTTAAGGAATTATATATTGTTAGACAGCCATTATTTTTGACTACAGCTATTATAATAAATACTATAATTACAAGTGGAAGGATTGTTCCAATAACAAAGAAAAAATTTAATAAAGGTCTTTTGTTTTCTAGTCCTCTATCAACTGTATTTCCTTCTTTGTCTACATAGGTTTCTCTTTTCATGTCATCACCCCTCGTATAATATCATTTTAGCACATCTACTCAAATTTTCAAATATATAGAAGAAAAAAAGTCTATAATAGACTCTCTCGTTTTAGCTTATGTTATTTTTTTCATCTAGGAATGTATTGTTTGTTGAAGGTTGCACTGGTGTTTGTGGTTCTGAATTAACATCTAAAGTTTCTACTTCAGGCTCTTGCACAGGTGGTACCACTGAAGGTGTTGGTGTTATACTTGGTGTTGGTATTTCTTGCGGAATTGTAGTCTGATTTGGTGTATTAACATCTAAAGTTTCTACAGTAGCAGTATCATTTTGAATTGGATTTACAGGTGCTGGTGTATTTTGAAACATGTTCATATTATTTTGATTAACATTAGGTGTGGTTTCTGATGTTTGAGCTATATTGTTTAATGGTTCATTATTTTCTGCTGGTGTTGCAATCATATTTAAAGTTTCTACTGAATTTACATTATCTTGTTGTGGATTAACTTTGGCATTTAATGATTGATTATTATCTGTTTCAGCTACTGATATACTAGGTGTTTCTGTCATGGTTGGTACGACTGGTTCTGGATTTGAAATAGTATTATTTACTTGATTATCATTTACTGTAATTGGTGTTCCTACTGGTGCTTTTGGTTTTCTTTTTTTAATTATTATTATGATAATAATAATTAATACAATAGCAATCGCAATACCAATAGTTAAATAGATGTTATTCATATTGTATAATTCAAATTGTGCGTTTATATTTTGAAGATTTGTATCTAATAAATTCCATTTTAAATTTTTACCATCATTTTCAGTAGAAGTTGCATTACTACTTATAGCTTTATAAGGTAAATTAATATTAAATGTCATGTCCATAGAAGATGAAAGCATAGATAAATCTATATCAGATGAAAAGTCAAGTTGGTTATCAGTTGTTGAATCGTCGGTAGTCATATCACTAGATTCATTTGGCACTATATCTTGAGTATTATCTGTAACTGTATTGGTATCAGTAGTCTGGTCTTCTAAACCATTTATGGCATTAGAATCATCAATACTATTCATTTCACTTTCAACTTCTTCTGATGTGTTATTTTCCATTTTTAAAGTGTATGTGTTTTTAAAGAAACCTTTTTTAACAGTGAACATGTCAGTTTGTTCTGAGCCATTCATTATAGCTTCTAAGTTAAAATTCACTTCTTTTTCACTACTAACATTATCAATGTTGTCAAAGTTTTTAGATAATTTAACACCAGTCATTGAACCATCGGAAAAATTTTCAGCTTTAAATCCTTGCTTTTCTAATTCTTTTATACTTTCATTATCTAAGGTTTCATCACCTAATGATGCTCCTTCGCTTGCTTGTTCTACTAAGCTATTGGCTATAGCATACGTTAATGAAAAATCCATACTTTTGTCTTTATTTATTTTCATATCCGTTTGAAATTTCATACATCCCGTCATCATAAAAATAACTAGCATAAGACATAAAATTTTACAACTTTTTTTCAACATTCTCCCCTACTTTCTTTCTCTTTTAGAATATCAGACTAATGCTTTTTTGTCAATAATTGAAAAGATTCTTAGTAAAAAAGAAAATAGTTTATTCTATTTTCTCAAATGCACTAGCTGGAGCACCACATATTGGACAAACAAAGTCTTTTGGAAGTTCATTTCCTTCATAAACATAGCCACAAATCTTACATCTATAGCCTTTTTTAGGTTTTTCATAGGTTGGGGCTTTTGGTGGAGTGACACCATTTTTGACTTTATGATAATAGTCATAAGTCATTACTTCATCATCGGATAGTTTCTTTGTATTAATTATTTTAGCGACAAAGATAGTATGGGTATCAACATCAATTTCCTTAGTAATTTCGGCCTCGATTAGGGCTGCCATATTTTCTTTAATATATGGAATGTTGTTATTATCTGTCTCAGTTTTAAAATTTGCATATTTGTCATTTTCTTTACTTGTGGTAAAACCAAATGTTTGGATTATTTCCATTTCAGTATTCTTGGTTAATACTGTTACATTGAATTTTTTATGTTCTTTTAACATTTTATTAGTGTAGTTATCTTTATTTATGGTAACAGTTATTTTATCATTTGTGACTTGGTTTAATGTGTTGATGACGCAACCACTATTTACAGTGTTTATGATGTAAACTCCATAGCTTATTTTTTTTAATCCTTCTTTATTCATATTTCTCCTTATATATATACATGTTTTTTACGAGGCACTTCTATTTTATGAGTACGTTCGTTCATATATTCGTCTTTTAAAATTACTTTATTTTCTTTGAGACTTTTTTTTACATCAATGATTCTTTGATTTCTAGAACCCCTAAAATCAAGATTTAGACTAAACTGGTCAAGTTCGAATTTACCATCAACTAAGACGTCGATATATTTTAGAAAATCAGACATATCTTTACTTTTTAATACTTCTTCATAGGTGAAACCTGTATAGCACCAGACATTTAATCCTTTTTCTTTAGCGTGTTTAGCAATTTGGGTGCAGGCTTTAGCTTGAAACATAGGGTCACCACCTGAGAAAGTTATACCTTGCTGGCCTAAAAGTGTGTCTAACTCTTTATTTATTTCGTCTATATTGACAGAAAAGCCGCCTTTAAAATCATGGGTGGTAGGATTTTGACATCCTTTGCAGTTATGACTGCACCCTTGAGTCCAAATGACGGTTCTAATTCCTGGGCCATCGACTATACTATCAGGTTGTAAGTCACTGGCTAAGCGAATTTTCATTATTTAGCTGCTTTCATAAGACCAGCAGTATTATGTTTTACACGATCGTGTTCCTCAGCTCTTTTAGCGTTATTGAAACGATCTGTTGTTCCAACTAAATAACCTGTAATTCTTCTTATTCTTTCGAATTTAACTCCTTCTCCTACTTTTTTTTCGTCTGCTTTCATTTTGTTTTCCTCCTATCTTCCTCCGCAAGTGTTTAAGCTTGCATTTTTTATTCTTTCCATTGGTACTCCTTCGCCTTCTTTACGGCCACAACCAGGGCAGAAGTCACCGATTACTCCTGTATAACCACAAACAGGGTCTCTATCTACTGGATGGTTAATTGCTCCATAACCTATTCCATTGTCATGCATAACTCTAATGATTTGTTCAAAGGCATCAACATTCATAGCTGTATCTCCATCTAATTCAACATAGCTTATATGTCCACCATTAGTTAGAGCATGATATGGTGCTTCAATTTGAATCTTTTTAACAGCTGAGATGTTGTAATAAACAGGGACATGGAATGAATTTGTATAATAATCCTTGTCTGTTACACCTTTTATTTTGCCATATATGGCTTTATCAATATTGGTAAATCTACCAGATAATCCTTCAGCTGGAGTGGCAATTAAACTAAAGTTTAAATTATATTCTTTAGAATATTCATCAGTCTTTTGTCTCATGAAACCAATGATTTTTAAGCCTAATTTTTGAGCCTCTTCACTTTCACCATGATGTTTACCAATTAAGGCTTTTAGACATTCAGCTAATCCGATAAAGCCTACAGTTAAGGTTCCATGTTTTAATACTTTTCTTAAGCGGTCAGTTGGTTTTAATTTTTCGCTATCAATCCAAACACCTTGACCTAATAAGAATGGGAAATTGTATATTCTTTTTGAACATTGAATTTCGAATCTTTCAAGTAATTGGTCTTTGACTAGGTCCATTAATTCTCCTAGTTCTTTAAAGAACGCATCTAAGTCTGTTTCGCCACTAACGATACCGTGTTTAATACCTAATCTTGGTAAGTTAATAGATGTGAATGAAAGATTACCTCTACCTGGAGTAATTGATTTATTTGGATCGACACTATTTCCTAGTACTCTAGTTCGGCAACCCATATATCCAACTTCTGTTTCAAAGTTTTCTGGATCATAATACTCTAAGTTAAATGGGGCATCAATAAACGAGAAGTTTGGAAATAATCTTTTGGCAGATACTTCACAAGCTAATCTAAATAAATCATAGTTTGGATCTTCTTCATTATAGTTAACCCCTTCTTTTACTTTAAAAATAGAGATTGGGAAAATTGGGGTTTCATGATTACCTAAACCAGCATCAGTTGCGAGCAAGTAATTTTTCATAACCATTCTACCTTCTGGTGATGTGTCAGTTCCAAAGTTAATTGATGAAAATGGTACTTGGGCACCAGCACGAGAATGCATTGTATTTAGGTTATGAATAAATGCTTCCATAGCTTGATATGTTTGTCTATCAGTTTTTTCATAAGCTTTTTCATAAGCTTTTTTAAATAATCTTTCTACTTGCTTTGAACCTTTAGTAAAAGGATCAAACATACTTAAGTCAATATCAATTGTTTTTATTTTATCGATTTCTTTAGCTACTCTATCCATGTTTATATAATATTCTAAATCAATTAAGTCTAAATAATCGTAAATGGCTTGTTTTAATTGTTTTTTGAAAGTGGCTAAAACGCCTGGTGCCATGTAATAATCGAAGGCTGGAATAGCTTGTCCACCGTGCTGATCATTTTGATTTGATTGAATAGCAATAGCGGCTAAGGCCGAATAACTAATGATGTCTTTTGGCTGCCTTAAGAATCCATGTCCTGTTGAAAAACCGTTTTTAAATAGTTTGTTTAAATCAATTTGGCAACAGGTTGTCGTACCCATTGGTAAGAAGTCCATATCATGAATATGAATGTCTCCGTTGTCATGAGCTTCAGCAAATTTTGGTTTCATTAAATATGCTTTGGCAAATTCTTTAGATACAGTAGAGCCATATTGGAGCATTGTCCCCATGGCTGTATCACCATCAACGTTTGCATTTTCTCTTTTAGCATTTTCTTCATGGGCTGATTTTAATCCTAAACTTTCTAGTGCTTTTAAAAATTTATGTTGCTTTTTTTCACCGAAGAATATTTGTCTTGATATGTTTCGGCGTTCGCGATAATCAGCAAATGCTTTATATACATCAGGATATCCTTGTTTTTGAAGTTCTGATTCAATTAAATCTTGAATGTTTTCTATTTTTATTTTGTCTTCATTTTTGTATTCTTTTTCAATCCGTTTAATAACGGCGTTATATACTTTATTGACATCTTTTTCAGAATAATGTCTCTCTTCATCTTTTTCTAAACTGTCAAAACTTTTTTTAATGGCTAAGGCTATTTTTGTGCCATTCCACTGTACTTTTTTTCCACTCCTTTTTATGACTGTTAGATAGTCTAATTTTTCTTCTTCAATTGTCATAATTACCTCCCATATTCTAAATAGATTATATACCCCTATTATGTGGTAGTCAAGAGAAAATGTTCGCTTTTTTTAAAAAAAATTTGGTTTGTTTTTTCTAGCCTTATTTTTCAAGAAAAAAGTTTTTTTGAAATTTATATTTTTTTACATTTTTGATTTTTTTGATTTTTTGAATATGTTACTTATACTGTTATAAAATTGTTTTTAGCTTTTATTTTTAAGGTTTTTTGTTTTTTTTGAATATTTTGAAGCATTTTCTATTTTTTGTGTTTTTTTAATTTTTGAGTTTTTTTTGTTTTTTTATTTTTGTAATTTTTCCACAGTTTTATTTTTGCTTTGTTTTGCGGTTAAAAGGTAGAATGTTCGCTTTTTGACATGTTTGTAGCAAACAAATCATATATTTATTTAAGGGTGGTTTTAATGAAAAAATTATCTATTATTTTGATGGTTATTTTAATGGTTAGTGGATGTGCGAATGAAAAAAGTACTGAGAGTTATATAAGTGGGGATAATGAATATGTATCTATTAACTACCCTGTGACAAATATTAATGTTTTAGATGATGCGATTAGTTCTTATGTGAATAAGATTTATTATAATTTTAAAAACATGGATTCTACTGATACACCAGAGCTTAATATTTCTTATACTTATAAAGAGATAAATAATGATATTATTAATGTTAGTCTACAGACGGAGATTGTTACAGATAAGACAATTAATAAGATTAAAACGTTTACTTATAATAAACATAATGATAAGTTTTTAACTATGGAGGATTTAGTTCAAGATTTAGATGGTTTAGATTATGAGATAAAGAGAGAGCTTTTAGAAAAATATCAAGATGCGGATATGGATTATTTGAGTAATGTTAGTTATGATTTTTTTACAATAGATGATGAAAATTTGACTATTTATTTTAATCCGGCAGAGATTAAAAGTGACCGCGATGAACTTATTTATTTAGATATTCCACTTGATAGTTTGAAGTTATTAATTGATATTGATAAGACGGAAGGTAGTGATACTTATTTATCAATAAAGCGGAAGAATGTTTCTTTAGATGATAAGGTTGTAGCTATAACTTTTGACGATGGTCCTAGTAAATATACGGAAAAAATTTTAGATATTTTGAAAAAATATGATGCGTCTGGAACTTTCTTTTTGATAGGAAATAAAGTTGAGTTTTATGGGGATACTTTAAGAAGAATGCTTGAGGAAGGAAGTGAAATTGGAAACCATTCTTATGACCACAAGTTACTTACAAGGTTATCTAAGGAGGAATTTCAAGCGGAAATAAATAAAACACAAGAGGCTATTAAAAAGGTTACAGGTTTTACTCCTACTTTGTTTAGACCAACTTATGGTGGATATAATAATACACTAAAAAGTTATACTGATTTAAAATTTGTTTTATGGGATGTTGATTCTAGAGATTGGCAGGTAAAAACTAAGGATAAGATTTTGAAAAATGTTTTACCTAATGTAAAGAGTGGAAGTATTATACTATTGCATGATAACCATGAGTATTCATTGAATTCTTTAGATGATATACTGAAAAATTTAAAAGATCAAGGATATAAGTTTGTAACTGTGACTGAACTTTTGGAATTAAAAAAATTAAGGGAAAGTGAATGACTAATTACGATTTAGAAGAAGCTGAACTTATTGTTGTTCAAATAATTTTATCGGTTATTCTGCTTTTTACAACAATTATATCTATTACTTTGTCTTATGATTTTTTGATGAAGTTAGAGAAAAAAGAACCTCTTTATACTGAAAAAGAGGCTACAATTATATTAATATTTAATAGATTAATAATGTTTATTGTGGCTGGAGTTTTTATTTATATTAATATTAGAGATAAATCAGTTAAAGAAAAATATAATTCTAAAGACGAATTTGCTGATTTACAAATATTGGCCAGTGTACTTAGTTTTATAGCAACTCTAATTGTTTTATATGTTGGGGTTAAATCTGGTAGTAATGTTACGTCTGAAGAAAATTCAACGATTTAGGTATTATTCTTCAAAGATTGCCAAATTCCCACGAAAGTGTAAAGAAATGATTATTAAATAATATTTTAGTTTGATTAATTGTTTGGCTTGATTTTTTAATATTGGTTTTGTTTATTTAAGAGTAATATACTCCAAAGACTGTCATTTTTTTTAAAAATGTAAAGAAAAAAAGAAGCGTTATTTTGCTTCTTCGGTTACTCTAGTTTCTCTTACAACAACAACTTTAATAGTTCCTGGGTATTGTAAGTTTTCTTCAATTTTATTTTTTATTTCTCTAGCTACTTTATGACTTTCTAAATCATCAATTTCTTCTGGTTTAACGATAACTCTAAGTTCTCTACCAGCTTGAACTGCATAAGCTTTTTCAACACCTTCAACATCACTACCAATTTGTTCAAGTTCGGTTAATCTTTTGATGTAGTTTTCTAAGGAATCGTTACGAGCACCTGGACGTGATGCGGAAAGAGTGTCAGCAATGGCAACTAGAGTACTAATAATACTTGTTGGTTCACTATCACCATGGTGTGATTCAATGGCGTTGATAACTGTTTCATTTTCTCCATATTTTCTAGCTAGGTTGGCACCTAATTCTACATGGCTACCTTCGACTTCATGGTCGATAGCTTTACCTATATCGTGAAGTAATCCAGCTCTTTTAGCTAAAGTGATATTTTCGCCTAATTCACTGGCTAGAAGTCCAGCTAAATTAGCTACTTCTAAGGAGTGTTTTAAGGCATTTTGACCATAACTTGTTCTAAATTGCAATTTACCAATTGTTTCTACTAGTTCTGGTTCCATTTTGGTAATACCTAGTTCAAATAAAGCATTGTTTCCTATTTCAATTAAATTAGCTTGCATTTCTTTAACTGTTTTATCGTATACTTCTTCAATTCTACTTGGATGAATTCGGCCATCTTTGATTAGCGTTTCTAGAGTTAGTCTAGCTATTTCTCTACGGTAAGGGTCAAAACTTGATAGGACTAAAGCTTCTGGGGTGTCATCAATAATTAAATCGACACCTGTAACTGATTCAAGGGTTCTGATGTTTCGTCCTTCTCTACCGATAATTCTTCCTTTCATTTCATCGTTTGGTAAGTTTACTACAGTAACTGTTTGCTCGCCAGCTATATCTGCTGCATATCTTTGCATTGCTCCCACTAACATTTCTTTGGAGCTTTTATCTGCTTGAAGTTTAGCTTCGGCTTCGCGGTCTTTAATGTATGAGGTTATTTCTAAGTTCATCATGTCTTCAACTTTTTTCATTATAAGTTCGCGAGCTTCTTTTTTAGAATAACCGGCAATCTTTTCTAATAATTTGATTTGCTCATCTTTTGTTTCTTCTAACTCCATTTGCTTTTCTTGAATTTCTTTTTGCTTAAGTATCAAATTGTTTTCTTTATCTTCTAGCATTTGTTCACGATTTTGCAAAGTTTGATCACGTCTATCCATACTTTCTTCGCGGGCTAAAAGACGTTCTTCGGAGTCTTTAATTTCTTGTTTTTTTTCTTTTGTTTCTTTATCTAATTCAACTTTTAATCTATGATTTTCTTCTTTTGCTTCTAAAATACTATCGCGTTTTAGTTTATCTGCTTCCTTTTTGGCGTTGTCAAGCAAGCTTTGAACTTTTTTGGAAGCGTTCATTAATTTAATAGAATTTAAAATTATCATAAAGATAATACCAACAAAAAGGCCAATTAAGATCAGCAATATGGAGAAAACAATATTATTCATATTTTACCTCCATACGGGAACTTTTTCCCTAATTCTATTGTAAAGGTAATATAACTAGAAGTCAAGCAAAATAATTTTTGTAATTTTTATTAATATACATAATGACAAAATTTTATGACTGTTTAGTTCTATTTTAAAATTAGTATATATCCTTTTACTTTTTTAACTTTATATTAAGTGTGCATTATAATTGCACTTATGTTTTAGCTATATCTACTGTATAGAATCTTTTTTGTAGAGAAAATTCCTAGTATACAAAAAAGGACTTAGTCGTCCTTTAGCTTATAGATAATATTTTAACTTGATATTCACCGTTAGGACTATCAACAGCTCTTGTGTCACCAACTTTAGCGCCCATAATAGCTCTAGCGATTGGTGATTCATTAGAAATTTTGTTAGCAAATGGGTCAGCTTCTTTGACTCCAACGATTGTATATGTATCTTTATCGTCGTCTCCAACATATTCTAATTCAACGGTGTTACCAACTGAAACTTTATCGGTTTTAACGTTTTTAATAACGATTGCTTTTTCAATTTGTTTTTCTAAGACTGCTATACGATTTTCTGTTTCTGATTGTTCATTTCTAGCTGCATCGTATTCGGCATTTTCGCTTAGATCGCCTAAGGCTCTGGCTTCTTTTAAAGCTTCTATAACTGCCGGTCTTTTTTCCCTTTTAAGGTATTCTAGTTCTTTTTTCATGTCAGCTAAACCTTGTTCAGTTACGTAAACTTCATCTGTATTTGTCATTGTTTTCACCTCGGTTTTCTATTTACTTCATAAAATATTACTACATATTTTATGCTTTGTCAACATATTTTCATCATATCATTTACACTCACTTTTTGAGGAACTTTTAGGTAAACTATTTGTTTAGGATGTCTTACAATTTCTATATTTTTTTTATCTTCATCATAGATGTCTGTTATTTTGAATTTGAATGATGTTTTTGGACCAAATATTTCTACTTCATCGCCTTTTTTGAAATAGTTTCTTTGTTCAATTTTGGCAAGATTTGTTGTTTCATCATAGTCTAATATAAGTCCTAGAAAGTCTTGATTAGTAATTTCCTGCCTTCCATTATAGTACTGAACATTTTTACCAAAATTACCATCAAAAAATTGAGTGATGGAGTCACGGTTAGCGACTCTTCTTAATATGTCCTCATATTTTAAATTATATTCATATTTTTTTTGATTGTGACAATAATTATCAATTAATGTTCTATATACTTTAACGACAGTTGCAATATAATATATACTGCGCATGCGTCCTTCTATTTTTAGACTATCGACGTTCATATCTATAAGTTCTGGGATATGCTTTGCCATAGATAGGTCTTTTGTACAAAAGGTAAATGGTTTTTCACCTTTTAAATGTTTATTTTCATTATATAGGTCAAAGTCCCAACGACATATTTGGCTGCATCCTCCACGGTTAGAGTCTCTATTAGTTAGGAAATTGGATAGAACACATCTACCACTATAAGAGGCACACATGGCACCATGAATGAAAACTTCTAATTCGATGTCAATATTGTTTTTTATATCTATTATATCTTGTTTAGTACATTCTCTTGCTAAAACTATTCTTGTAACGCCTTCTTGTTTCCAAAAATCTACTGCTTCTTTATTAAGTGTTGAATTTTGTGTAGATAAATGAATTTGAAGTTTTGTGTTTTTGGCTAAATTAATGATAGCTGGATCACTTACAATAATGGCATCAACACCAATTTTATCAAGTTCTTTTAGGTAAGTTTCAATCTTTTCATATTCTTTATTATGCATGGCTATATTAACGGTAACATAGACTTTTTTATTTAAGTTATGAGCATATTTTACGCCTGCTTTAATATCTTCTATTTTGAAATTATCAGCGTTAGCTCTTAGGTTAAATGCTCCACCAATATATACAGCATCAGCGCCATATAATAAAGCTATTTTTAGTCTTTCTAAATCGCCCGCTGGGGCTAATAATTCTGGCTTTTTCATATTACTTCACCTTGTATATTGTTTCCTTATAAAGAAAACCGGTTTCTTTTGGAAAACTATTTTCTTTTTTATTCTTATAGTTTTTTAATACTTCTTGAAATTTTATTTCATCTATTAAATTACTATTAAACACTAAATAGTCAATATTACTGAAATCTATATTTGTAGCATTTAATATATAATTTGAATAAACGGTAGTTCCGATTTCTGTATCGTTTATTTTGTATATTTTACCCTCTTTTTTTATTTCATGAAGATTTGAATTACTAGTTAAGTTGAAGGTATCTAGATAGTTTTTTACTAGATGCCTTCTAGAGGTAAACATGGGAATATATCCAAAAACATTTACAAATAACTTAGCTTTAGTATTATTTTTAATTTCATCTATTTCTCTTTTAGTAAGTTCTGATGAAAGGTAGGCATATTCAGCGCCTTTTTCATACCAATAATTAACGGTTCCATAGTTGGTGGTTAGATGTTCTTGAGCCCATACTAAAGGAGTTTTGAGTTTTAATTTGTGTTTTAAATTAACAATGGCAATATCATAGAAAATAATACCATTTATATTTAGTGTTTCTATTTGTTTTAAAGTGTTTTCTAGTTTATTTAATTCATCACTATGAATGTTTTTATTTAATATGACAAAGACTTCTTTATTTAAGGTTTTGACTTGTTTTATATCATCTATTGAAAATGCACTTGTATAGTTTATACTTAAATCTTGAATAGGTAATAGATAGGCATCAACATAGTTTTTGGTTTTACTAGCTTGATTTATATTATTTATTATTTCCGCTATTTTCATGGTTTTCCTCCAATCAAGTTATGATTATAGAATATAAATCAAAATTTATAACTATTTAGTTTCCGCTTAAAATTAAAATATATTTTCTTACATTTTTTATTTGAATACATTCTAAACACATAACCATTTAGTATTTGTATATAATCATCTTTTATCTTCGATGTATTCACTATAACACATACTGCTTATTTTGTAAAGTTTTTTGCAAACAAATGTTTTTGTTGTTTAGGGTTTGTTTTTTACGAATCAAATTCCTAGCAAACAAAAAAGTGATTTTTATCAACCACTTTTAAGCTTCAATTTTAACATCTTTTTTTATTTTATCATAGAAATTAACCATAGATACATTCATATATGGTATAATCCAAAGCCATATAATACCTAAAGTAAATACACCTAAGATAAACCAGCCAATAAAGGTTAGGCATAATAAAATATAATCTATTTTATGTCCATCCATCATATCCATACTTAATCTAAATATATCACCTAATGGCATATCTTCATGGTCATACAAGATTAAATAGCTTTGAGATAAACAAAGTACTAAGGTTATCCAAAAAACGGCTATGGCAACACTTAGGACAAGGCCTACAACAATCATAAATGATGATAGGGCAATGTTTAAATCGGTTTGATAGGTTATAAAGACAAATAATGAATTAACTGCAGTGTATTCTAATAAAGCGAATATAACATTAATTGCTAGAAAAACGATGGTTATCGCAGCACATCTAAAGAAAGCGTCAGTTCTTTGGAAAAGTTCGTTAAAACTTGTTTTCTTATTTCTAGCTATTTTGATCATTATTTGTAATAATCCCATATAAAACAAACTTGTAATGATTAAACTTAAAAACATGGCCATTGGTGGCTCTTTAATTAAAATGGCTGTCGCAAAACACATTATTTGTAAGATTAAGTAAAATAAGACAGCAACAACAGGTGTGGCATATTTTCCACTGAGACTTTTTCTTGCTTTAGCTTTGACTTTGCTAGTGTCAATACTATCATGCATAATACATACCCCTTTTCTTCTATTATCATTATATCATATGAGTTACCTTTTTAAACAAAAAATTAAAAACTATTTTTAGTCTTTAATTTTAGGTTATAAATATTTATATTTTTTTAAAAGAGATGAAAATCAATTCATTTTACTAATGGAAATACCATCACCAATTTCATAAAATTTAGTAGTAAATTCTTTATTGTCTTTCAAAAAATCTTTATAGTTGTTTATTTTATTTACTAAGGCTTTTAAGTTTTTGCTTTGAATTTCTTCAGGATGTTTGGTCAATCCATGAAAATTCAAATTATCAGTAATAATAACCCCATTTTTGGATAAATTGCTTTTGAATTTTTCGAAAAATTTAATATACTGAGCTTTAGCTGCATCAATAAATATTAAGTCATATTTGCCGGTTGCATTTACTTCTAATGCGTCTTTTAATACTAAGGTTATTCTCTTTTCTAAGCCGAAGTTTCTAATGTTTTTTCTGGCTTCAGCATACATTTTTTCATTTCTTTCAATTGTTGTTATTTTAATGTTTTCATCTACTTTAGCCATATTTATGGCAGAGTAACCAATAGCTGTGCCTATTTCTAAAATTTTTTTTACTTTATGTTCTTTTATATATTCGACAATGAATTCTAAACCATCTTTACTTATAATTGGAACTTTATTTTCCTTAGCATATTTTTCTAAATCTGTTATGCTGCCCATTTTCCCTCATCCTTTAACTTAGCAATTATTTGGTCATGTTTTCTTGCGTTTTCAGTAAAGTAAACTTTTTTATCGGTATCGGCTACAAAGTAATAATAGTCATTTTCTGTTGGCTCTAAAGCGGCTTTAATAGAACTTATACTTGGATTATCTATTGGTCCAACTGGGAGTCCTATTAAAGATGTACATCTGGTATTATAGCCATTGCATGCTGTTAAATCACTTTGAGTAAGTCTTTCGGTCATTGATTTTTTAGCGGCATAATAAGTTGTCGCATCACAACCTAATGACCATCCTTCATTTAAACGATTATATAAGACTCCTGAGACCATAGCTCTATCAGAATCACTTATAGCTTCTAATTCTATTATTGAAGCTAGGGTTAGGATTTGATGAGTAGTATAAGTTCCATTTTGAAGATTATTTTTATATGGCTCTAATTTAGTTTCTGTATTATCTAGGATTTTTCTTACTATAGTATCAATATTTATCTCGCTTGGCATAAAATGATAAGTGTCTGGAAATAGATATCCCTCTAATGGATAGTATATTTCACTATTATATATTTCATCACTTAAGAACCAATAATCTTGTTGAAGTTGTTTTAAATATTCTTCATCGGCAATTTGATTTATGAATTCTTCTGCTTTGATACCGGTTTTTTCTTCGACAATTTTCGCCATTTGAGTAATATTTAATCCTTCTCTAAATGTTAGTTTAATTGTGTTATCTTGCTGAGAATCTTTATCACTTAAAACTTTGACAATTTCTTGCACACTCATGGCTTCGTTTAATTCATAGTCACCATTTAATAATGAGGTTGGATTTGCAAATTTTAGATATATTTTATAGAACATTTCTGACCTAATTAGGTTTTGTTCTTTTAATTTACTAGCAATTGAAAAGTAGTTATCTCCTTCATCAACGGTTATGGTTTTTGGATCAGTGTTGTTACTAACTGGACTTGTTTCATATTTATATATTCCAATAACAATTAGGATAAGAACAATGATGAGGAGCAATAAAAAGAGTAAGAATTTACCTACTTTAAATTTACGAACTTTTTTCAAGGTAAAACCCTACTCTGCTTATGCATTTTGCTGTGAAGTGCCATTGCTAGCAGATTCAATTTGTGATTGCATCTCGTTTAAAATAGTTTCGATGATTTTCCATTCTTTTTCAGTTTCGATTGGTTTTAGTGGTAATGCAGCAAATTCACCTTCTTCATCAGATTTTAAATCTTTTGGGTCATAAATTGAAGCATATACTTTGGTGTTTCCTTCATTATCAATTGAATGGTCAGTATAAACGATATAGTTCTTTTTTGTTTCTGGTGATTCAAATAAGAATAGAGCTTCGCAATCTAATTGTCTTCCTTCTTCGTCAATAGCTTTGAATTTTACTGTTTCATTTGTTTCTTGCATATTTTTCAGTCCTTTCTTTTATCTAAATATGTCTGTAAAATGATATTGGCTGCTAAACTGTCGATTTTTTTCTTTCTTTTTTTTCTCGACATGTCAGCAGCTATCATATAACCACTGGCTTCTTTGGTCGATAGCCTTTCATCCTGCATTTCAACTGGAATATTAAAGGTATCTTCTAATTTTTTTTTAAATTCTAAGGTTACTAAAGCCCTGGGACCTACTGTGCCGTTCATATTTTTAGGATAACCTAAAATGAATTTTTCAATAGGTTCTTTTTCCACAATAGTTGATAGTTTACTTATGGCTTCATTATAATCTTCTTCTTCAAAATGAATGGTTCCATAAGCAGTTGCAATAGTTTTTGTCATATCGGATATAGAAACACCAAGGGTACGGGTTCCTAAATCTAGACCTAAGTATTTCAATATAACCACCCTCTATTAATGTACATTTTAATTGTACCATTTATTTTGAAATTTGTATAGATAAATTGTGAAAAAACAACATTTGTAAATTAAATGTAAATTTACATTTCTGCTTTGTTGATTTTTTTATTTTATTATCTTATCTTACTTAAATATTACCATTATATATTATGAGATGTCACATTCTCCAAAGACTTTCAAAAAGTGACAATGTGTAAATAGATAAATTAAGGTTTTCTTAATAGTATATTTTATGGAAAGATGATATAATGATGGTGGTGATGTTATGTATTATAAAAGAAGAATAAAAAAAGGCCCAATTATTGTGGTTATAGTACTAATATTAATAATTATTTTGGTTATATGTGGCATAAACTTATATAAGTACTACACAAGCGATGAATATAGACTTGGTGAGGTTGGATATAGCGAAAGTGAGATTAAAGAAATTTTAAAGTTTGATTCAAAATATATTACATATGCTATAGAAAATAAATACGAAGATGATTTTATTCCATTAGTGAAGGAAAAGTATTTTATTTGGAAAAATTATGATAGATATATAAAATACATTGATGATGTATATGGTGATAAGAAAGTTGATTATTCTAAAGTTATTTCTTTAGTTAATGTTGGGGCAGATAGTGATCCTTATACCAATACTAAACAGACTGATATGGATAAAGGATATGCGATTTTAGTTAATAAGTATACTTCACTTCCAGAGAAATATGCACCTGATGATGTGGTAGAGATGAGTAACTGGTATGCTTATCCTAATAATAGAATTAGAAGTGATGTTTATGATGCATTTAAGGAAATGAGTGCGGCTGCTAAAGAGGCTGGATATACATTGATTGTAAATTCTTCTTATAGAACTTATGAGGAACAAAAAGAGATTTACGATGATTATGAAAGCAATCGTGGTCAAGAATATGCTGATACTTATGCAGCTAGGCCCGATTTTTCAGAACATCAAACAGGTCTTTCTTTAGATATTTTTTCTCCAGGAGCTAATATGAGTAATTTTGAGGATACAGAAACATTCAAATGGCTTAGCGAGAATTGTTATAAGTATGGATTTATTTTGAGATATCCTGAAGGTAAAGAAGATATTACAGGATATAGTTATGAGGCTTGGCACTACCGTTATGTTGGCAAAGAACTTGCTGAAAAAGTTTATGATAGTGGTTTAACTTACGATGAATATTATGCATATTATTTAGATAATTAAAGGTGATATTATGAAGAAAAAAGTGTTGATAATTATGGGAATTTTAGTTTTGATTATTTCTTTATTTACACTTTTTTTCTTTTTTTATAATAACGATGAAAATGAAGAATCAAATATAAGCATTAATGAGAAACTTAAGGAAAAGGGATATTCCGATGAAGATGTTTCACTTATTTTGAAAAAGATTTCTAAAGATGATTATGATGATATTTTAAAACTTGGATATGATAAGAGTTTAATTGATATACTATCCTCTACTGATTATGATGAAAGTAAATTTAATAATTACATAGAATATTATGTGAAAAATAAAGATGCGAATATTAACGATATCATTACGATTGTGAATTCTGGATATGAATTAAGTGATTATCCAGCTAGCAGTTTGCTTTCTAGTTTGGTAAAAGAAAAATATTATATAAATGATAATGTAGCAAGATATTTAGATTATGGCAATAGTCATGATTGTGATGTTAAAAAAGTTATTGGAATTGTTAATTCTAAAGCTGATTTAGGTTTTTATAGTGAGAGTTTAGATAGTAACTTAGGTGCTGATAATTTAGTTTTAGTAAATAAGTTTTACCATTTAAAAGATGATTATATGCCTTCAGATTTAGTTAGTTTAGGTGGGCAGTATAATAGAGGGGCAAACAGTAGGATGAGAAAGGAAGCTGCGGATGCTTTTATGAAAATGGTAGATGCGGCTAAACTTGATAATATTATTTTATATAATGCTTCTGCTTTTAGAAGTTATGACTATCAGGTTAATCTATATAATAGATATATTAAAAGAGATGGCAAAGCAGCGGCTGATAAGTATTCGGCGAGGCCTGGATACTCAGAACATCAAACTGGGTTATGTTCTGATTTGAATATCATAGACGATTCTTTTGATGGAACTGATGAGGCTAATTGGCTAAAGGATAATGCTTATAAATATGGATTTATTTTAAGGTTTCCAAAGGGTAAGGAAGATATTACCGGTTATAAATACGAGCCTTGGCATTACAGATATGTGGGATTAGAGGCGGCTAAGATAATTTATGAGGATGATATTACATTAGAAGAATATTATGCTTACTATATAGAAAAACTCTAAGATTTGAGGTCTTAGAGTTTTTGATTGTTATAATCGGTAAATTTGTTCTAAATTGCTTCCATCACTTCTCATACGATATATGCCATTAGAATTAGAAAAATAAACGAAATTCGCGTTTGAACCTAATGCAATTGGTATATTTTGATTTTGTGTACAGTCTTGAATTTTTCCATAAAGTTCATCGATTGCTCCTTGTACCTCTTTAGCAGCTAAACCACTCGATGAATTATCATATGTTACTTGATTACTTGGGAAATAGGTTACGGCATAGGCACTAGTAATTCCCCCTATAAAAAGTCCAAGTATTAGAAATAAGATTTTGCTTTTGAAAAAGTTTTTTAATTTTTCTTTCATAGTTATTCCTCCCATATTCTATTAAGAGGGTATCATATTTATTTGACTTTGTCAATTGCAAACATCACTATGATAATGCAATGTCATTTTGAAGATGTTACTATTTTATTGGTGATTATATGATAGCAAATAAAATTAAAATATTAAGGGAAAACAAGGGATTATCACAGAAAGCTTTAGCTGATAAGCTCGGCATAACTAGATCTAGTGTTAATGCATGGGAACAAGGGATTTCTGTTCCTTCAACTCAGTACATTGTTGAGCTTGCTACCCTATTTGATGTTTCTACAGACTATTTACTTAATTTTAAAAATGATAAGGCTATCAATATAGATGGTTTAAATGAAAAAGAAATTAAAATTGTTTTAGAATTAATAGAATATTTTAGGCAAAAATAAAACTCCGCTATTTGGGAGTTTTTTTGTTATTTATGATAAATTTTAGATGTGGGAAGGCATTTAATAATCTACGGTTGAATATAGATTTATTACGCAAGACTTTTTTTACTTCTTCAGTATATTTGTCTGTAAGGTCTTTAATATCTACATCTTTTGATATTTTAATATTAGATATTATTTTATATGAAGTAATAACATCAGTTATGAAAATTAATAATACAATTATCATAATAATTGTGAAGACAATTGGGGGTATATTTTTTATTATTCTTAGGAAAAATGGGTTTAAAATGTATACTAAGATTACTCCTAGGGCGCCAAAACCTAATGAGGTGGTTAGGCTTACCCTACCATTTATTTGAAATTTATGGTTACTATAATCCCACCATCTAGCGTGAAAAAGTTTTTCCATTAAATAACTGGTTACGTATTCTAATATAGTTCCCATTAAAAATGACATAACGAAAAGGGCAACTGGATCATTATAGTATTTTCTGAGTAATAAGGTTATAAATAACGCCCCAAAGCCATAGATTGGGCACCATGGACCGATTAAGAAACCTCTAGCCGTTATTTTTCTTTTTTTGGAAGATACAATGACTACTTCCATAAACCAGCCTAGAATAGAATAAAGTATAAAAATATAGAAAATTTTAAGCATAATACTACCTGCCTTTTTGAGTAATTTTACACTATAATTTTCTATTTGACAATATTTCTATTTTTCTTTGTGATTTATAATTACAGATGATTTTAATTTGATATATTTTACATCTTCTTTCATTTCATTAAATATTTCATTTATTTTATCTATATTCATAATGGTCACCGGTTTTATGATAACATTTGAATTTTACATTTTCTATGATTTCGACAATAATAGATATATTTAGAACTTCTTAATTTTATTGTCAAGAAGTTGGCAAATTTTTGTAAATATAGTATAATTAGAATGGTGTTAATATGACGAAGATTACAGGGGCAACTAGTTTTAAAAATATAAATACATACGCTAATAGAGGAATGACATTAGAGGCTGATTTAAAAGCTAGTAATGATTATTACCTTATTAATGACAAGGCGGTTATATATAAAAAACCGACGCCAATTACTATTTCGAAGGTTAATTATCCTTCAAGATGTGAGGCGGTTATTAAGGAAGGCTATTTTAAAACCCCATCAACAACTGATTACAATGGAATATACAAAGGAAAGTATATTGATTTTGAAGCTAAAGAGACAAAACTAAAAACTTCTTTCCCTTTGAACAATATTCACCCACACCAAATTAAACATTTGAATAAAATATACAAGCACGGAGGTATTGGTTTTTTAATTGTTAGATTTACGACGATTAACAAAACTTTTTTACTACCAATTGAATCTTTGATGAAGTTTTTAGATGAATCTTCGCGCAAATCGATTCCGCTTTCATATTTTGAAGAAAACGGGTATATAATTAAAGATAAATACAATCCAAGAGTTGATTATTTAGAGGTCTTGGACAAATTATATTTTGATGGAGGTAATGTATGAAGGACTTAGTTGCTTTTTTTAAAAAAGACAAATTTAATTTATTGGTTCTTATTTTGTCGATTATTATTTTGATTATAGGAATATTTGTGGTAGGATTTTTAATTTCCTTATTAGTATTTATAGTTATCAATTTGTTTTGGATTCTTCCATTTATTAAGTGGAAGAAAAAATTGGATAATCGAAAAAAGGCAAAAAAGAAGAATAAGGAAGAAATTTTAGATGAAGAAGCTGATAAGGTCAGTATGGCTTTAGAAGAAAGAAGTGAAAATATGGCTAAAAAGGGACGCAAGAGTAAAAATAAGAAAAAAGGGAAAACTAAATTAAGTAAAAAGATATTACTTGGATTTTTGATTTTCTTCTTAATATGTATTATTTTGGGTATTGCTTTCTTCATATATATTGCGGTTACGGCTGGTAAGTTTGATCCTGATAAGTTATATTCTAAAGAAGCTAGTACTTTACTTGATAGTGATGGTAATGTATTTGCAAAACTCGGAACACAAATGAGACAAAAGATTGATTATGAAGATATGAGTGAAGAACTTGTTAATGCGATAGTAGCGACTGAGGATTCTCGTTTCTTTGAACATAATGGTTTTGATTTACCTCGTTTTATGAAGGCATCTTTTGGACAACTTTTGGGTCAGAATGCTGGTGGGGCTTCAACTTTAACAATGCAAGTTTCTAAAAACCAATATACATCAGCAGTATCTAGTGGTTTTGCAGGAATTAAGCGTAAATTTACGGATATTTATATATCAATGTTCCAAATAGAACCTAATTATTCCAAGGAAGAAATTTTAGAATTTTATGCGAATTCATATTATTTAGGTAGTGGCGCTTACGGTGTTGAACAAGCTGCTGAGACTTATTTTAATAAAGAAGCTAAGGATTTGAATATATCTGAGGCAGCAATGATTGCAGGACTTTTCCAATCACCTGTTTCATATGATCCTAATATTAATCCTGATAAGACTGAATCTAGAAGATTAGTTGTTCTTAGTTTGATGAAAAGACATGGATATATTACCGATCAAGAATATGAAATTGCGAAAAAGATGACTGTTGATAAAATTGTTATTAAAGGTCGTAGTGCAAATACTAGTAATGCAAAATATCAATCATTTATAGATAGAGTTGCTGCTGAGGTGGCTGATAAAACTGATTATGATCCATATTCATATTCAATGAAGATTTATACAACTATGGACAGAGAGCAACAAGATAAGATTTCAGCAATTATGGATGGTTCTAATTATAATTGGGAAAATGACAAGGTACAGGCTGGAATTATTGCAATGGAAACAAAGACTGGTGAGATTGTAGCTATAGGTGGCGGAAGAAATAGAACTGATGCTAAATCAAACAATTTGGCAACGGATATTCATAGGCAAATTGGTTCAACGGCTAAACCTCTATATGATTATGGTCCAGCAATTGAGTACTTAAATTGGAATACAGATCATCCAATTATTGATGATAAATCAACATATAGTGATGGAACAGAAATTAATAACTGGGATGGCAGATACAAAGGTATTATTACCATTAGACAGGCGTTAGTTGAATCACGTAATATTCCTGCTTTGAAGACATTCCAAAGTGTTAAAAATTCTGATATTAAAGAGTTTGTTACTAATTTAGGTTTATCTCCTGAAATTGCTAGTAATGGTATGCTTCATGAAGCTCATGCGATTGGTGGATATGGTGATAGTAAAGATACTGGTGAATCTCCAATGACTGTAGCCGCAGCATATGCCGCTTTTGGTAATAATGGTGTTTATAATGAGCCACATACATTTACTAAAGTTGTATTTGATGAAAGTGGCGAGACTTATGAAAATGATTATAAACAGACTAAGGTTATGAGTCCTGAAACAGCTTATATGGTTACTGATATGCTTGTAGATACTGGTCAAGATGCATTAGGTAGATATAATAATATTAATGGTGCTGAGTTTGCAGCTAAAACTGGTACAACAAACTTTGATGAAAAGACTATGGAAGCTAGAAATCTACCAAGTAATGCAGTTAATGACTTATGGGTAGCTGGATATAACTCTAAATATTCTATTGCAGTTTGGTATGGATATGAGAATTTGAATGATGGTCATAACAGGTTTGGTTCTAGTCAAAATTCTAGGCTTTTCCAAACAGTAGCTAAAAATTTCTTTGATAAAGATGCGAAATTTGAAAAACCAGATGGTGTTGTTGAAGTTACAGTTGAAAGAAATACAGGTTATTCTATGCTTCCTAGCGAGAATACACCAAGTGATATGAAAACTACTGAATTATTTAAAGAAGATAGTAAACCTACTGAGGTTTCAGCTAGATTTAATACTTTATCTAATGTAACTGATTTAAAGGCAACAGTAAATGGTAATAAAGCTACATTGACTTGGAAGGCTATTGGTACACCAGATGCTTTAAATAGAAGTTACTGGAGTCCACTTATTGAAAAAGCATTCGCTTTATCTAAGGACCAAAATACTTATTTATCTTATATAATGTCTTACAATAGTGGCAGACTTGGTAGTGTTGTATATAATGTTTATAGTAAGGATTCTAGTGGTCTTAAGTTACTTACAACAGTGAGTGGTACATCAGCTACAGTGAGACTACCTAATACATCATCACCTACTTTAGTGGTCAAAGCAAGTTATTCTAACTTTAGTGGTGCGGAAAGCTCTGGAACTGAAACTAAGGTTGATTATGAGGGTGTTTCAGCTAGCGATGTTACAGCAACTTTAAATGGTAAATCTTCTGTGGAATTGACTGTTGGATCTATATATACTGAACCAACAAAGCCAGTTACTGTAACCCTTGATGGCGAAGATATTACTGATGATAGTGATGTTGATATTAAACTTACAGTCACTGATGCAACAGAAACACCAATAAGTAATTATGGTTCTGTTGTTGGTAAGACTGCTGGTACTTATACATTTACTTATACTGTTACTTATCAAGGTGAGACAGTAACTACTTTAACTAGAACTGTAATTGTTAAAGAGGGATAGAATTATCTATTCCTTTTTTGTATATTAAAAGCACCTATTTTTGTAGATGCTTATAGTATTTACATATTTCTTTTAATTTACAATTTTCACATTTTGGATTTCTAGCTAAGCAATGATATCTTCCAAATAATACTAATTGATGATGCCTTTTACATAAATCTTCTTGTTTAAATATTTTATTTAGTTTCTTTTCAATTTGAATGGGCTCATCTTTTTCTTTGGCTATGTTTAGTCTTTTACTTACTCTAGATACGTGAGTATCTACAGCAATACATGGAACATTAAAGATATTACTTAAAACAACGTTAGCCGTTTTTCTTCCTACACCTGGAAGACTTTCTAAGTATTCTCTGTTATTTGGTAATTTACCATTATGCTCTTTATCTAATCTTTTTGCTATTTCAATTAAATTTTGTGATTTTTTATGATATGTGCCAATTGGTCTTATGATATTTTGAATATCAATTATATCTGCATTAGCTAAATCTTTAATGGTTGGATATTTTTTAAATAAAATATCGGTGACTGAATTTACTCTTTTATCAGTTGTTTGGGCACTTAGCATGGTTGCTAATAGCAATTCATAATCTTTAGTATAATTTAATTCGCACCTGGGATTTGGAAATAGTTCATCTAGATATTCTTCAATCATTTTCGTTGAGCCAGTCATATTCAAACACTTCTTTCTTTGGTTTTTGTTTTTGTCTCTTTTCTCTTTCTTTTTTGATGTCACTTTCCGTTTTGATTCCTTTTTTGTGCCACTCTGATAATATTTTATCAATATATCTTAAGTTAGAAACACCATTATAGACTGCTTCTTTTAGGGCTAATTCAATTAGTTCTTCAGTGTAATTACTATCTATCCAAGCACCGATGATTTCATATTCCATTGGACTTAGTGTTCTTCCAAATTCTTTTTCAAATTTATCATAGATGGTTGTTTTAGGAGCCTCCTTTTTATCATTTATCATACTCATAACAAGTTTTTTGTACATTTCATCTAAATCTATATACTCTTCACAAACTTTGCCTGATTTAACAGATATTTTTAATATATCTTTACTTGTTAAGCTATCTATTAATTTTAGGGTATCAGCTAATTTAATGTTTAAATCTTTAGATATTTTTTCTGGGTCAAATTCACTTGAACCTAATAGATAAATTAAGACGATTAATTCTTTATCGGTTAATTTTAGTTTTTTATAATTTTGAAGTAGAGCCATTGGAACCATTATATGTCCTTGCTTTAAAAGTTCTAAAATTTTTCCTGTCATATTACATCACCTTGTCTTTTATTATAACTTAAATATTATTTATTTTACAATAAAATGAATAGAAAAAGTCCAAAAAATGGACTATTTGATGGTGTATGGATTAGACTCTGTTCCATCTCCTCCTATGATTTGAACTGAGGATGAGAGATAGAGAGTTGGTCTAACATGTGCGACAGAATCTGCAGTCAAACCAAAACCACTGATATATCCATTATTGGATATGTCAAAAATAATATTTGTATATCCATTACTAGGTGATAAATTCCACCATACATTAATATTGGAATTATTCATCCAATTGGTTGTTTTACATAAGCTATAATAATCATTATTTAATTTAATGGTGGAACACTGTTGTTTATTTGAATTACTTCTTATATATTCACTTACTGTTGGTAATGCTATTTTTCCATTCCATGTTTTACTATTTTCATTATTTATTTCATTTTCTAAGTTATTATTATTTTCAATAACCGTGCCTATACTAAAATTATGATTACTAATTTGATGTTGGGACGTTTCAGATAAAGTATTATAATAAGTCTCATTCAAATATAAATTCAAGTCTGCTGGACGTGCCCAATTAGTATTACCACCATAAATTGAAGAATCATACGTCAATTCTCCTATACTATTATTTCGAACAATTTTAATAGTTCCATCACATTCGACTGATATTATGCGCCATTCAGCTTCTTCATTGTTAAAAGTTACATAATTATTTGGATTTGCTCCTGTAAAGAAATATCTACACTCATATGGATCTTTTTCCAAGTCTACTTTATCTAATATTTGATTTCCTGCAGTTGGCTCTTTGGTACATTCTGTATAAAGCTCATCTATGGCACCTTGAACACTAGTTGATTCTAAACCACTTGTCCCATTTTCATATGTTACATCGCTACTTGGAAAAGTAACTGCCGCATACACGGCTACTCCACTTACTATTACCATCGCTATTACAAACCCTATTATATTTGTTTTAATATAACTTTTTTTCATATATACTTCATCCCCTATTATAATTTGTACTTTATCTATAGTATATCATATTTTTGTCGTATAGAATAGCATTTTTTCATTAGCATATTTTTACTAGGTACAATTTTTATAGGTGATATATATGAAATTCAAAAGAGTTAAGGCTATTCGTGAAGACAATGATTTAACGCAATCTGACATAGCAAGTAGGCTTAATGTCAATAGAAGTGCTTATTCTTTATGGGAACTTGGTGTTAATACAATTCCTTTAAGTAATTTAGTTGATTTTTGTAATTTATTTGGTTTGAGTATGGATTATGTATTAGAAATAACAAATGTGAAGAATTACACTTTAGCAAATAAAAATATTGATATAAAGGTTTTGGGTGAAAGATTAAAGTTTATTAGAAAGAAAGAAAAAAAGACGCAGGAAAATATTGCGAATTTATTAAATACAACGCATTCTACTTGGAATGCTTATGAACATAGTAAAGTTTTAATTCCAACTATTTTTATATGGAAGTTTGCGACTGAATATAACTGTTCTATTGATTGGTTATGCGGAAGAACAAATTAAAAAAATCTACTTTTGAGGTAGATTTTCTTTATATTCATCTATAATGTAATCAGTTATCGAATCTTTATCATTATGTAGTTTTCCGATTAAGATTTTATCTTCGATGTCTTTTAAAATCGGTTTTAGAAAAGAGCCAGCTTCTTTATTTAATATATCACATATTTCCATTGGTGATAAAGCAATATCTAATCTACTTTTAATTGGAATTTTAGAATATTTTTCGTTTAATAATCTTTTGTCAACATCTTTAAGTTCAGCGGCCATTGTACATATATAAAGTCCATAATTATAGAGTGTATGATTATCTAATAAGTCTTTGTCTTTAACTTCATTGATTTTCCTAATGCTTTCTTTTTCTATGGTATTAAAGTTATATTTATTTAAAGCATCCAATTGAGCCCAAGTGACAATCATAGATGGAGTTATTTTGGCTTTTTTTAGATTTGGTATTTCTAGATGGTCTGTCAGTTTTAAATCAATTAAAAGTTCAATACCATAAGCTTTATTTGGGCTTGAAAAGATTAGGTCTAATTCATCTTTTTTACGGTCTTTAGATATTTTTTTTAATAAATATCCATATTTTTTGATGTATGTTTTTAATTTTGGCTCTATTGTAAAGTTTAAGGTGGTGGCAAATCTTATAGCTCTTAAAATACGTAAAGCGTCGTCTTTTAAACTTATTTTTGGATTACTAACAGTTCTTATTATTTTATTATCTAAATCTTGTCTAGCGCCTATTAAATCTATTTCCTTGCCATTTTTATCAATACATAGAGTATTTATGGTGAAGTCCCTTCTTTTGATATCTTCTTCTAAGGTGTCAACATATTCTATTTTTTCCGGTCTTCTATGGTCTTTATATTTGAATTCTTTTCTAAAGGTTGTGATTTCAAATTTAACTTTTTCAAAAACAATGGTGACAGAACCATATTCTGAATTAGTGGTGACGACTTCAGAAAATATTTGATGAAGTTCCATTGGTGTAGCATCAGTACAAATATCAATATCTGTGAAGGTCCTTTTTAAATATAAATCTCTTGGATAGCCTCCAACCATGTATGCTGTATATCCATAACTGCTTATTTTTTCCAATAATCTTAGTGCGGTTTCGTACATTGATTCATCTCCATAAATATATATCAAAAAAAGGCGTCAAAGCCTTAGTTTAATGCATCTTTTAATTTTGCGCCAGCTTTGATAGAAACAGCTGTTCTTGCAGGAATAGTTACAGCCTCACCTGTTCTTGGGTTACGACCTTGTCTAGCTTCTTTGTGTTGAGTAGCAAATGTGCAGAAACCAGTTAAAGTAACTTTTCCTTCACTTTTTAATCCTTCTACAATTCCATTTAATACAGCATCTAATGCTCTAGTAGCATCTGCTTTAGTCATTCCTGTTTCTTCGGCAATATAGTTTACTAAATTTTGTTTTGTCATTTTAAATTTACCTCCCTTGTATTGTTAAGCTATCTTGCTTACATTTACATGGTACCATGTTTGGCCATAAAAATCAACACATTTTGACTTTTTTTTACTGTTTTATGTTGTAAATGCACAAGGGAAAATTGTGAACTTTTATGGTTTGTTTTTAAAGGGAATTGTTTAATTTGTCTAAATGGTAATATTTTTGACTGTTAAATTACTATGGCAAATAAGTTGCCTGAGCCTTTATTTACAAGTTTAGAGAGTGTTTGTTTTAATTTAAAGCGTACTGATTCTGGCATTAATGATAATTTAGCTTGAATACCTTCTTGAACAATAACATCTAAACTACGGCCAAATATTTCACTTTTCCAAATATTTTCACTGCCTGCTTCTTTGTCTTTCATTAGATAATTTATTAATTCTTTACTTTGAATTTCTGAGCCTATAATTGGTTCAAATGTACTTTCAACATCTACTCTAATCATGTGAATGGAAGGGGCGACAGCTTTTAATTTAATTCCATAACGACTACCTTGTTTAATTATTTCTGGGGTGTCTAAAGTCATGTCTGCTAGGGTTGGAGAAGCAACTCCATATCCAGTTTGTTTGACCATTTTTAATGCATCTTTGACTTGGTCATATTCTCTTTTGGCTTCGCCCAGGTCTTGGAATAAGCTTAGTAATTGTGAACGGCTAGTTATATCAACGCCTATTATTTCTTTTAATACTTCATTATATAAGTTAGCTGGAGTTTTTAATGTTACTCTAACGTTTCCTGTTGCTGTATCTACTTCTGATAAATATGCTTTTTCAATATATTGGCACTGCTCTAATTTGCCTGTTATTTGTTCAATATCTCTTAATTTATCTATTTCATGAATACTATCTCTGATGCTATCAATATATGATTTTTTTAACCAATTATTGGGGTCTAAGCAAGCTACCCAATCAGTCATTTCTACATCAATACAAGTGACTGGAAATTCATATAAAGCTTCTCTTAGAATGTTATATGCATCTCTTTCACTCATATTATCAATGTTCATTGGTATAACTGGGGCGTTATACTGTTCTCTCAAGTTTTCGGCTAAGTTTTCTGTTTCTGGTAGCATTGGATGAGTAGAGTTAACTAAAACAATGAATGGCTTTCCTATTTGGGTTAATTCTTCGGCTATCCTTTGCTCAGCTTCAACGTAGTCACTTCTTTCGAATTCGCCAATTGAGCCATCGGTTGTTACTAAAATGCCGATGCTTGAATGGTCTTTAATAACTTTTTCGGTGCCAATTTCAGCAGCTTCAACGAATGGAATTGATTCTTCATACCATGGTGTATGAACCATTCTTGGACCATTTTCATCTTCATAGCCTTTTGCGCCATTAATGACATATCCTACGCAATCAACTAATCTAACACTGGCTGTAAAATCATCTATTTTAATGGTTGCGGCATTACTTGGAACGAATTTTGGTTCTGTGGTCATGATAGTTCTTCCTTGGGCTGACTGAGGAATTTCGTCTAAGGTCCTTTTTCGTTCATATTCATCTTCAATATTAGGTACGACTAAATTTTCAATGAATCTTTTTATAAAAGTTGATTTTCCTGTTCTAACTGCACCTACTACTCCTAAATAAATATCGCCACCGGTCCTTTCGGTGATGTTTTTGATAATGTCTATTTTTTCCATATTATCCCTACTTTCTTCAATTAAATATATGAGGTAAATTTTTAAATATGAAGAAAATACTATAAATAATTTAATCTTTTATAGACATTATTTAACACTACTAAGCTTTATTTTATATTGCTTTATTAGGTTCTTGGAACTACAATTATAATGGAGGCGATGATATGGAAGTAAAAGATATTAAAAAAGTAGCCTGTGTTGGTGCGGGCGTTATCGGTTATAGCTGGGCACTTTATTATTCTTTGAAAAAGTTTCCAGTAAATGTCTATGACTTAACTGATGAGAAGCTAGAGATGGCAAAAAAAAGGATTCACGATAGTTTACTTAATTTAATGAAAAATAATGTTGTTACTGAAGATGAAATTACTGAAATTGAAAACAGGATAAATTATACTACTTCTATGGAAGATGCTGTAAGAGATGTACAATTTATTACAGAGTCTGGCCCTGAAAATTATGATGTTAAACAAAAGATGGCTGAAGAAATGGAAAAATACACAGCTAGTGATACAATTATTGCATCTTCAACTTCTGGATTACTTGTTAGTGAGATAGCTAAATATGCTAAAAATCCTGAAAGATTTATTGGAGCTCACCCTTATAATCCACCACATTTAATTCCGCTTGTCGAACTTACTAAAGGGGATAAAACTACTGATGAGGTTTTGGAGTGTGCGAAAGAGTTTTTTAAGTTAATTGATAAAGAACCTGTTGTATTACAAAAAGAAGCTTTAGGCTTTATTTGTAACAGAATACAAATGGCGGTTTATCGAGAAGTGTGCAGTTTAGTTATGAAGGGTGTTTGCACAATTGAAGATGCAGATAAGGCGGTTACTTATGGTCCTGGGCTTAGATGGGCTATTATGGGACCTAGTTTAGTATTTGAATTAGGTGGTGGAGAAGGTCATATTGATGGACTGATGAAACATTTAAACCCTTCAATTAGTTTATGGCTTCATGATATGGCTGATTTTAAAGATTTTCCTGAAGAGTTTCCTGAGATTGCTAGAAAAGGTGTTGAAGAAGCTTTGAAGCATCGTCCTAAGGAAATTGGTAATGATGATGCTTCTTTAGCTGAATATCGTGATAAAATGTTAATTTCATTATTAAAATTGCATAAAAAACTTTAAAGAAAAGGGCATTGATTAAATCATTTTATCAATGTCCTTTGGTACTTTATCATTGATGACTGCATCAATGATTTTATTTTGGTTTTCTTCTGAAACTGTTTTACCAGTCATTTTACTTAATTCACCGATGACTTCTCTTAGGGTTCCTTCATCTTTTAAATTACCTTCTTGTAATTTTTTGGCTAAATCTAAGATTGTTTCTTTATTTACATTAGTTTTTTGTTCTACACGTTTGAAAAAGCTATCTGAAAATGCCATTTTAAAACCTCCTACATTAATATATGCGGGAGGTTTTTGGTGGCTACTGCTCTCCTTTATTTTTGAAATTTAATTTTATTGGAGTTCCTGTAAAGTCAAAGTTTTCTCTGATTTTATTTTCTATATATCTTTCATATGAAAAGTGAATTAGTCCTTTACTATTGACTTGGATATTAAAGGTTGGAGGACATATGTTACTTTGAGCTGAGAAATATATTTTTAATCTTTTTCCTTTATATGAAGGTGGTAAATTCAAAGCATATGCTTCAGTAATGACATCGTTTAATGCACTTGTAGGAATTTTTTTATGGGCATTTTCGTTTGCTTTTATAATTTCTGGCATTAATGTATGAATTCTTTTTTTGGTTAATGCGGATAAGAATACAATTTTTGCATATGGTATGAAGTTAAATTGGTATTTGATTTCTTCTTTCCATGTTTTCATAGCTTTATCTTTATCTTCTACTGTATCCCATTTATTTACAGCAATAACTATAGCTTTTCCTGCTTCAATAGCGTATCCTGCAATGTGTTTATCGTGCTCGATAATGCCTTCTTCAGCATTTATTACCAAGACACAAACGTCTGATCTGTCAATGGCTTTTAGAGAACGAAGTAAGCTATATTTTTCAACGGTTTCATATATTTTACCGCGTTTACGCATTCCAGCAGTATCAATAACAACAAAATCTTGGTCATGATATCTAAATGGGGTGTCAATGGCATCTCTAGTGGTTCCAGCAATAGGACTTACTATTACCCTTTCTTCATTTAATAAGGCATTAACTAGACTACTTTTTCCAACATTTGGTCTACCAATTATAGAAAATTTGATGGTATTTTCATCATATTCTTCTTTTATTTCTTTAAAATTTTTGGTTATTTCATCTAATAGACTAGATATACCACTGTTGTGCTCGGCTGATATTTCAATATAGGTATCAAAGGCCAAGTCATAAAAATCATATTGATGTTCTTGATAAGCTTTGGCATCTGTTTTATTAATAGCAACAATCACTGGTTTACCACTTTTCTTTAAAATATCTTTGACTGTATAATCATTAGCGGTTAAACCTTCTTTACCATCAACAACAAAGACAATGATATCAGCCTCGTCGATAGCAAGTTCAGCTTGTCCTTTTATTTCGGTATTGAAGTTACCAGTTGCGATGTCAATTCCTCCAGTATCTATAAGATGAAAACTATAATCTAAATAGTTTACAGTTCCATAAAGTCTATCTCTGGTTACACCTGGATTATCATTAGTTATGGCTATTTTACTTCCAACTAAACGATTAAATATTGTGGACTTCCCAACATTTGGTCTTCCGACTAGGGCGACAATTTGTTTTCTCATTAGTATCACCTACTTTTTATGATTTTACTTTCTCTTTTTATTCTTTTTCCTTTTTTTCCATATATTATTTTACTATTTTCGAGTATTTTACCTAATTTTATAGTGTTTATTTTTTCTTCGGCTTCTAGGTAAAATTTATAATCTTTTTGATAGATAGTAAACTGCTTTAAAATATTTTTATCCAATGTGAAAATATCATCTATTTCATACAAAAAAGAATCTTCGATAATTTCAATATTTAATTCTATTTGATTATTGAAATAATCTAAATACTCGAGTTCTTCTTTTTGCATGTCAATAATTAATCCATAGTTTTTATCTTGATATATGAAAACATTATAATAACCATTTAATTCAACAGAATATTTATTTAATATTTTGAGTAATTTTTTTTCAATTTGATTATAGTCATTCAAATCGTAGTTTTTTAAATAAAAATTACCTAATATAATTACTATATTATCATCTATTATAAGTTTCATTTAATCACCTAAAATAGTGTATGAAACTTAGAAATAGATGTTATTAGCTACATCATTCTTTCTATTTTTTTATGCACTTCTTCTTTGCCATCTTTGGTTATACTTGAAAAAGTTACAAATTCATCACCGACAACTAAATCTAGGTCATTTAAAATCATGTTGCGTTGTTTTTGTCTTGCGGTAATCCCTATCTTATCTACTTTAGTAGCGACAATGGTTACTGGTATTTTATAATATTTTAAAAAGTTATACATTAAAATATCATCATTGGTTGGTCTATGGCGAAAATCAATAAGTAAAAAAACACATCTTAAGTTTTTCCTATTTATTAAGTAATCTTCAATCATTAAACCAAATTTTTTTCTTTTGGTTTTACTTACTTTGGCAAAACCATAGCCAGGAGCATCAACTAAGTAAAATTCATCATTTACATTATAGAAATTAATAGTTTGTGTTTTTCCTGGTCTACTAGAAGTTCTAGCAAAATTTTTTCTGTTTATAATGGTATTTATAAAACTACTTTTCCCAACATTCGACCTTCCAACTAACATATATTCTGGTTTATTATCGGTTGGGTATTGACTTCTACGAATGGCCGAAACTGTTAGATCTACGGATTTAATTTTCATTTGAATCACCTTAACTATTCCATTAAAGTATAACAAAATTAATGTGAAAAGTAAAGATTTGCCTTTTTTTGTCTTATGAGTTCCTAATTGTTTTGTTGCTTTTTTATGAAAATTTTTTATTTTTTGAAGGAAATTTGATTTTTACGAAGTATGTTTATATATGAAGGGGCTTAGAAAGGAGTTATATGAAAAAATTTTTACTAGTTGTGTTTTTGCTTGTTTTGACAGTACCTGTTTATGGTCTTGAAAACAGCATTAAATACAAGTATTACCGTTTAAATAAGGTAATGGGTCCTTTGGTATTTAAAGATGATATTAGTGAGGAGTTTCCACTAATTGATGAAGCTAATCCAGTTAAAACAAAGCTAAGTGAGTTATCTATTAATAAACCAATGGAAAAAGATGGAAGGGAGATATATGAATTTGATGGATATCATTATTTAAAAGTTCCAATGATTGATTCGCTAGAGATAGTAGTTGGAAGTAATTCTAATATTTATAATATTTATATTACTTCGGTTAATGGCGAGATTGAATTTAAAAGTGACAATGACGGAAGTTTAGATAGTAACGAAACCGGGAATTTTTCATTTAGTCCAACCAACATTAATGATTTAATAATTAATTTACAAACAGGTGGTGGTGATAATTTCCATTTTGTCACTTTATATTTTAAATCTAATAATGTTATTGTAAGTTCACTTAAGACTTCAGCACGACCGAGTGCTAATCATACTTTTAAAGGTACGCAAAGTATATTACAGGAAAAAAGTTTTGAAAATGTTTATTTTACTGATGAACAAAATGATGATAATTTAATTTATCAAGGTCAAGTGAAGCTTTACCAATACTTTGATTATCAATATCAATCTTACAAACTTGAAAAAGAATATTATCCTGATTATTTGAGTGAACCTTTTGAAGATTATATTTACCGAGATGATAACGATTATATTATAGAAGAAGTTTTGGATAATGACAATGAATCCACTTCTATTAGTGCTAGTAATATTCCTGATACTAAAACTGTGGATAATGGTGAAGTTAAAAACCTAGTTAAAAAAATTGAAAATAAAAATCAGTTTCTCGACAAAAAAATACCTGAGGTTATAGTAGATAATGATGTTCCTAATATCAATAAAGAAAAGCCTAAACAATACCAAAGTGTTTTAAAAATGGATAATAATAAAACTATTTCTAATAAGGTTGATAATAGTAAAATGTATACTTATTTTATATTGGTTATATTAGTAATTCTATTATTATTGATGTTGAAAGTTAGAAATAGACTTAAAAATAGCTTTAGATGATAGTTTTTATCATCTTTTTTTGATAAAAACGTGAAAATATATTGACTTTTTATTGTTTTTAATGATATACTTTATGAGTAACTTGTCTTGGGGAATTAGCTCAGTTGGCTAGAGCACCTGCTTTGCACGCAGGGGGTCAGGAGTTCGAGTCTCCTATTCTCCACCATTAGAAGTTAAAGCGAACTTTGTCTATTTTATAGGTGGGTTTGCTGTTCATATAAAATTATAGTGTTTTATAACACAAAAAGCCATTTCTTTGACTGGAAATGGTTTTATTTTTTCTTTTAATTGTTTCAAGCATTGTTATTTTAATTGATTTTTCTTTTTATAAAAACTTTCCCTTGGAATAAGTATTCTTTTTTTGCTTCAGCTTCTTTGGTAAAAACAGGATTCCAATACGATTCTGAAGCTTCAATGGCTTGGATTAAAGATAAATTGTTATTAGGAATATAAATATCACTAGATTTGAATAGTGTTCCTGTTAGTCTTAGTTCAAAAATATGTTCTCCTTTAAGTATGTTTTGCCAATAATCTAGATTATCTTTATCTGTAACCCAAATAGAATGCATTCTACTAGGATATAGTTGAAATTTATTCCTACGGCATATTTCTAAGGCTGCTTCACATTTTGTTTTATTAGCATTACAGATTATTCTATAAGCATCTTTTAATAGAGTTTTTGTTGTTTCTATATTTTCTGAATCTTCTTGTAAATATTTTTTTAAGTAAGTTTCTAGGCTAGCATAGCTACCATCGGAACATCTGACATTTGTATTAAACGATGGTATACTTAAACCACTATTAGAATAAAAATTATCATCTACAATAAATTCATTACCTATTTGCCATAATTCATCGTGTTCATTTTCTCTATGAATATGATACATAGTTTTATTATTAACTTGCATGTTAATCCTTCTTTCTTTGATAAAATTAATTCTTTTTAGATGTGTTACTTAAGTGGCTTTATTTGCAAAATTGTTTGATTAATCTTTTGGCTTTTATCGTTTTAACTTTATCTTCCCATTCTAACCTTGGTCCAAAGGATAGCGGATTTGTAATTATTTTTATTCTGTCTTTATTTTGAAGGGTATAATCAACGCTTACATACTTGTCATTAACTATTGCGCCAACCATTGTATTTCCTATATCTGTATGTAATTTATAAGCGAAGTCAATTGGGGTACTTCCTTTTGGAAGTTCAACAATATCACCTTTTGGAGTATAGACATATATGGTTGTATTAAACAGTTCTCTTTTGACACTATTAACGAATTCATAATTATCAGATATGATTGAATTTAATTCAGTAATTGATTTGAAAAATTGATATTTATTTTTTAAATCGTCTTGCATGCTTTCTTCAGCATCGTTTTTGTGCAGATCCCAATAAGCTGGCAGTCCATAAGTGTCTATTTTATCCATATCATGAGTTCTTATCTGCACTTGAACTAATCTATCATTTGGGCCAAATACTGTTGTGTGCAATGACTGATACATGTTTGTTTTTGGATTAAATATATAATCTTTAAATTTATTATTTATTGGATGATAGACACTATGAACATAACCTAAGGTTCTAAAGCAATCGTTTATATCATTTACCATAATTTTAATTGCGACTAAATCATGGACATCAATAATTTTTTTACCTCTAATAACTTGTTTATATAAACCATATATGCTTTTTATTCTCTGTTTATGTTCGAAAGGAATGTTATTATCAACTAAAACATTTCCTATTGTTTCTAGGGTTTGATAAATAACTTTATCTAAATCATCTTTTATTGCTTCTATTTGTTTTGATATACCATCATAATAATCTCTTCTTAAGTAATAGAGAGCTAAATCTTCTAGTTCTGATTTAATTTGATATGCGCCTAGATAGTAAGCCAAAGGAGAAAAGATTTCCATTGTTTCAAGAGCATTTTCTTTTTGTTTAAATTCACTTTTATATTCTAATGTACGCATATTATGAAGTCTATCAGCTAATTTGATGATAACAATTCTGACATCTTCTTCTAAACTTGTTATTATTTTTCTAGTATTTGTGGCGACTTGCTGTTCTTTAGATGAAAAATTCATTTTGCTAATTTTGGTGACACCATCGACTAGATCTGCTATAGTTTCATTGAACATAACGGCTATTTTTTCTTTACTCATGATAGTATCTTCGATTGTATCATGTAATAAAGCTGCACATATTGTATCCGAATCAGCTTTCATTTCAGATAATATAAAAGCGACAGATAAAGGATGAACAATATAATCTTCTCCACTCTGACGCTTTTGCCCTTCATGCATTTTGTTCGCACACCAAAAGGCTCTAGTAATATCATCTAAAGATTTCTCATCATTGATGTAATTTCTTATGTTATTCATTAAATTTTCAAAATTCACTTCCTTCATAAAACCAACCTCACTACTAATTATAATTTATTGTTAATAATACTACCTTTTGGAAATAAATGCAAGGCTTTTATAGAAAAATTGTATTTTTTTATATAACTATTCACGTATATAAATTGTGTTGCTTTATTTTATTTTTACTGATATATTAAAAAAGAATAATACGAGGCGAGTAACATGATTAATTTTATCATCTGTGATGACAATGAATTTTTTTTGATGGATATTTGTAAGATTGTAGATGATTTTTGTGTTAAAAAGAATATAAATTATAAAATATATCCTTTTAAAAGTTATAATTTTGAATTTATTAAAAAAAGTATTTGATTATGCTATTGAAAAAAAATATATAAATACAAATTTAGTGGAAATAAAATTATATTTTATTAAAAATATTGATTAATATTGAAATTACATATATACTTAAAAATAGGTGGTAGTTTGAAAAATAAAAATAGAAATTATTGCACGACAAAAAGAGTTTTAGTTCACCAAATTTTAGAAATTTGGAGAAATTAAACAATAAGTTCTTTGAAAATAGTTTAATTATTTGCAGGATTAAGATTAAGGATAGAAGTATCTATTCCAAGTTTAGATAATGTTTTAATAGCATTATCAATAATTTGTTCACGTTTAGATTCGAAAACAGCTTCGGGAATGTCTGAATAATTAATATCAATGGGATTAAAAGTTTCACCAGTTTGAAAAATTTTATAAATACAAGTAAGCATCATTCTAGCAATAGCAATAATAGCTTTCTTGTGTCCACGCCTTTTCTTAATTTTAAGATATTTATTTCTAAAATATGGTTCCTTGGTAGATTTAATCGCCGCATTGGCACATTGAACTAAAATAGGCTTAAGATAAACACCGGCACGAGAAACTTTAGTCGATTTCTTTTTACCGGCACTCTCATTATTCTGAGGGGTAAGACCAGCCCAGTTACAAAGCTTTTTAGAAGTGGAAAAAGCAGACATATCAATACCTATTTCAGAAACAATGACCTTGGCAGAGTTATCAGAAATACCAGGAACAGTTTTAGCTAAATCTACATATACTTGATATTCAGAAGAAATTATTCTATCTACTTCCTTATCAATAGAAGAAACAGTATTTTGAATAGCTTCAAGATGAATCCTAGAAGATTTAATTTTAACAACAGTAGAATCAGGTATACAAAAACCCTTGATTGATGTTATAATATCATCAGATTTTGTTTTAGCAGATTTACAAAGAAGAGTTTTAATAAATTCTTCATTAAAATCTTCAGGTTTATCTAAAGATAAAATGTAATCAAGTATATTAGAAGCAGATTTACCAAAGATATCTGATAAGACAGAATCTAAAGTAATATTAGAGATGGTAAGAGAATTTTGAATACGGTTTTTTTCAGAAGAAGCCATATTAACAAGTTTAACACGATATCTTAAAAGTTCTCTTAAACATCTAGTAGATTTTGGTGGAATAAAAGACTGTGGACAAAGATCATGTTTGAATAAATCGGTAATCCAAATAGAATCTTTTTTATCAGTCTTTTTTCCTTTGACCGCTTTAATATATTTTGGATTAGCGACAACAACGTTAAAATCATCTTCTAAGATATTAAATATAGGGATCCAATATTTCCCAGTAGATTCCATACAAACATCATAACAATTATTAGATATTAACCATCTTTTAAAAGAATTAATATCTTTGTTATGAGTATAGAAGTTTTTGGTCTGATAAGTTGTTACTCCATGATTATCAGTAGTACCAATAGAAGCAACAATGAATCTTTTGTGAACATCAACACCACAGCAAATAGGACGAACTATTTTAAGCATAAAAACAACTCCTTTAAAATGTAAATAATAAAGAAGCATTGACTGAAAATCCAGGCACTGAACATCAAGGATAATTCCAATGATTAGTTTACGGACTCGAAGTACCACTTATTTGTGCTTGAGAAGGATAATCTACACATGTTAAAATACAGACTTATTGTCAAAGAGGTGACAATTTCTACTCACCTCGCCGTGCTTTGTAGTTGCTTCCTTAAATTTACAAAGAGATATTATATATTAAAAATTAAAATAAATAAAATATTTTTCATAGCGATTTGTGTCGGAGCGACATAGTCGCGAACGAAATGGAGGTTAAAATGAAACAAATTCATAATTTAATGATAATTTTATTTTTTAGTTTGTTTTTAACTGGATGTGGCAAACAGACTTTGAAATGTTCTAAAACTGAGAAGTTAGAATCTGGAAAAGCGGTGGAACAACAAATTATTGTTTTTGAAAATAATAATGTTAGTAAATATAGCGCTAGTATGCAATTTACAGTTAATGATAAATATGATGATTTTAAAAGCACGCTTTTTGAGAGTTTAGTATCTCCTTTTAAAGAGTATGATAATAAGGAAGGCATAAAATACAATGTAAAAAAAGATGACGATAATATTTTAATTACAATTGAAGGCGATTATAGTAAAATGGATTCGGAGGTTCAAGAAAGTTTAGGACTTTCTAAAAATGTTTCATTTAATGAAGCTTTGGAAGCTTTAGAAAATGATGAATATAATTGTAAGCACTAATTTTTAGTGTTTTTTTTTGAACAAAAATTTATTGATTTAATAGATTGTTCAAATCCTTTTATATATTTTTCTAAGTCTTCAAACATTATATTAACTGCTGCATTATAATCGCGATTGTACATAATGTAACATACCGGACATTACCATTTCTTTACGCCATCATCTTTAATGTTTAATTCATTTAGCGTTTCACAAATATTTGTTCTTGTAAATGACATTTTTTACAAAACAAATTCCTAGTACATAAAAAAATAACGAGCTTAATTTGCTCATTATTTTAAACCTATTTCTTTGAATACATTATCTAAATCAGTAGTTTGATTAGTATAACCACTAATTTCAGTTACTACTTTTTTATCTTTAATAGCTAAAGTAAGTGGAGTTCCCCAATCTGAATTATCGTCAAAATAACTTAATGATGATAGTATGTCTTGAACATCTCCACTATCCATAGTATCAATTTCTAAGAAGTAAACTGGAAGATCATTTTCACCAGCATAATCATTTACAAATGGTAAATACTGTTCACAGTAGCTACATGTTGATTGAGTTACTATCATAACAAATGGTGTATCACTATTATATAGGCATTCATATTGGTCATAAGTTAGTTTAGCAAGATTTGGATATTCTTCGTCAGTTTCAGTATTACAAGTAAATTTAATAAATCCAGAATCTTTTAAAAATTTAGAAATATCATCACTATTATCTAAGTTTTCATCTAAACCATCAGTTACTTTTCCGTTTTCAGCAATAACTAAAGCGGCATCATCATATGATACTTTATCTGTTTTTAAATCATTTTTTATATTTTTTAAATCAGAATTTGATAGTTCATCACTAAGATAGTAAATACCACGACCGCTTTCTTCGGCTGCTTTGTTTAAAGCTTTCTTTTCGTCGTCACTTAGTCCATCAGAGATAGCTAAGGCGTATTTATCATCTTGTTTTGATAAACATTCATATTGTTTATAGTTTACACTACCTAATTTACTGTAATCCTTATCGGCCTTAACGCTACACGTAAATGTTTTATCTGCCTCTGGCCATAAAGCAATTATTAATATTATTGCAACAATTAAAATTATTGAAATAAAAAATATTAGCATTCTTTTGTTTTCATTCATATTGTACCTCTTCTTTCCTTTTATATAATAACATATTTGAGGTTTTATTATCAACATTTTGATATGAAATTTTAATGAAAACGCTTAGTTTTTAGTGAATTTTTGAATAACCTGGCTTAGATGATTAATGGTATCACTGGCAAGCATACTAACACTGCCTTTTTCTTCTTCGGCGAGCATTCCAGCAAGACCATTAATGTAAGCCGCCAAAGCAACTGTTTTTAAAGTTGGCTTTAAATATCCAAAAAGCCCAATTATAATACCGGATAAAACATCTCCACTACCAGCAGTGGCCATCCCTGGACATCCTGTATTAACGATATATACAACGTTTCCATCTGTAATGATTGTTGATGGGCCTTTTAATAATAAAATTATTTGATTAGTTTTAGCATAATTTTTAGCAATATTTATTTCATCTTTAATTATTTCTTCAATGGATAGACCTGTTAGTCTAGAAAATTCTTTAAGATGAGGTGTTAAAATTAAACCTGGTTTTAAAGTTTTAGTTTTGGCAATGGTGTTTAACCCATCAGCATCAATAACTATTGGTATATGATAATTATTAATAATATAGTTTAAAATTTTCTCATTATCTTTAGTTTGATTCCAACCTATTCCTATTAATAAAGCGGTGATTTTTTCTAATGATTTATCAATAGCATCTTTATTATAAATCATTTGGCCATCTTTATCTGGAATTGGATGAATGGTGCTTTCTAATAGGTATGGACTGATACTTGGAATTATACTATTAGATGTTATTATTCTAGCGACTCCAGCTCCAGATGTTAGGGCTAATAAACTTAAGTTGGCTAATTTTATAGAACCACTGTAATTTTGACATCCACCTAGTATTCCTACTAGTCCATAATTACCTTTATTACTATTGTTTAATCTTTTAGGAATATAATTTTTAAAATCACTTTCTTCTAAAAGGTAATAGGTTTCTCCAACAATATCTATGTCAATATTTTTGTTAATTAAATTATCAATATTATCTTTAGCCATATTTAATAAATGACCTGGTTTTAAAGCACCTATAGATACAGTTAATGTAGAGTGAATACAGGTAGTAGCTAGGCCATTATTTGCGTCAAGACCACTATTTATGTCTATACTGATGATGGGTTTATTTGAAGTGTTCATTTGATTAATTAGATTTTCTATATGCTTTGGCATTGTTCCATTAAAACCTGTTCCATATATTGCATCGACTAAAAGGTCATATTTTTGAAAATTAAAATTACTTTCATGTATATAAATTGGTATTTTATTTTCTAAACATAAATTAAAATAATGTTTGCCATCTTTTGAAAATTTATTTTCAGTTAATAGTATTTCAACTTGATGACCATTTTTGTATAGATGATTAGCTAAGGCATAACCATCACCGGCGTTATTACCTGTGCCGGCAACAATTAGGATTTTACCTTCAAAGTTATAGCTTTGCATAACAGCAATAGCGGCTTTATCCATTAAGTTTAATGAGGAAATTTTATTTTGAATGGTATATTTATCACTTTTTTTCATATTTTCTTTAGATATTACCTTTTGCATACATATCACCCTATGTTCATTATACACCAAAATTTTATTGATTATTAGTTTTAAATAGGAATGTTTACTTAATTTTGATTTTTATGAATATTATTTTTTAGGGGGTAATATTTTAATATGAAATATTTAGTGCTATTATGTAAAGGATTTATTATTGGAGTAGCTAAAATTATACCTGGGGTTAGTGGAGCTATTATTGCGATGAGTTTTGGGGTTTACGAAAGACTTGTCAGTATTATGTCAAAGCCAACAAAAATAAGGCTTAATGATGTAAAATTTTTAATTTTTTTAGGCTTTGGCGCGGCACTAGGAATTGGTCTACTTAGTAAAGGTGTAAAATGGTGTCTAAATGTGATGTATTTTCCGACTATATTACTTTTTACCGGCCTTATTACCGGTGGTTTGTCAGATGTTTTACTGGAGGTGAGAAAAGACAGGTTAAATTTATCTAAAGTGTTAATTTTTGTGATTTGTTTTAGTCTAGTTTACTATTTAATTAATATTAATGGTATGAATATAGAAGTAAATGGTGCGGGATTGTTTTTTGTAATTGGGATAATTGAATCATTGACGACTATTGTTCCAGGTATTAGTGGTACAGCTATATTTATGGCATTAGGATGGTATGAAAATCTTTTAGATGTGTTTGAAAAGATGTCATGTTTAAAATTTGATATAACTACTGGTTTGTTTTTGGGTGGCTTTATTATTAGTACTATTATAATATCTAAATTAATCTCTTGGCTTTTTAGTCATTATAAATCCCTTGCTTATACTGGTGTGTTTGCATTTATGATTTCTTCTTTATTAATTATGATTAAAAATGCTTTTTCAATTAGTTTTACTATTTTAGAATTTATTATGGGAATTATACTTTTTATCATTGGAATTATAGGTACCAAAAAAATTAATAATCTTTTTAGCAAGTTCTAAATTTTATTTCATATGATTAGTTAGAGGTGATAATATGGAAAAAAAGTTACCAAAGGTGTATGCGAATAAAATTGAAGGAAAGGCTGGTAATAATAATGATGTATATTGCTCATTTGATGATAAAGACGAAAGAACGGTTCCTTCTCCAAATAAATTAAAAGAAAAAAATGTTAATCAAAAATTAAATGAAATATTTAATTCGGCAAATTATATTTATAAGGCTGATGTTAAATTAACTTTAAAAGATGGTACGGTAACTAAAAGAATTGTTGGTCGTAATACTACTCATTTAATTACAATTGATAATGAATTAATTCCTTTATCTGATATTATTGATGTTGAACTTCAATAATATAAAAACGTTAGAATCGGTTTCTAACGTTTTTATTATATATGTTTTACAATCTATAACATAATCAAAACTTTTATCATTAATATTACTTACAATTTTTTAAAAAAGGTAAAATTTTATTGAAAAAACTAACTTATTGTGATAGTATATAGAACAATATTTTAAATAGGAGAATAATGCTATGAAAAAAGGTTTTAAAAGTAAATCATATTATGAAGTTCAACCAATATCTTTAACTTCAGATTTGTTAGATATTGCTGATATGTTACAAGATTTAAAACAACCTAGACTATCACAGTTATCTGATGATGATTTTAACGAGCTAATATACAAAGGAAAACTCCCGTTTTTGAATTCTTTTGATTTAACCACAATTCCTTTTATACCTTATGATTTATTACAAAAACTTGAAATAATTAGTAAATACAAAGAAATGGATTTTAATTCATTTATAGATTTAATTAATAATTATTTGACTACTCTTGACCCATTTAATATTCCAATACTATCTGATGATACATTAGGATTTGAAGGTGGTTATTGTAACCCTATGTTTTTAGGAATTAACGGAGAAATAGAAAAACTTATATTTACTGAATTTGTAATTACTAATAAATTATCTATATTAACACCAGGAATATATGCACATGAGGTTGTACCTTCCCAACTAGAATTTAATAATGGAGTAAATAATTATATTCACAGTGAAGTGTTACCTATATTTTTTGATAAATTAACTGCTTTATACGTAGATAATAATTATGAAACTCTAAAAACTAATGAGAAATTAAGATTTCTAAGATTATTTAAAGCAATAAATAGCTATAAAAATACAAATTTATCACTTTATCAGAAAACTAAATTATCCATGGGTATTATTTCTATTTTAGAAGCAGAAAAGCTATTTGATAGATATTTATATGGAACTAATAATGACAAAGATAATATAGTTTCAAAAATAAATAATATTTTATTAGGAAATATAAAACTCGAAGATTTGTTAAGAGATACCGAAATATCTATTGATAGTTGCCAAGACAAAAAATTAATTAAAAGGAAAATGAACCGTTTACTTTAAATAAAAATAAATATATAATCAAATTAAAGGAGATGGTTATATGTATAGGTTTAAATACTATTATAAAGATGGTAGTACAAAATTAAGTGATAATATTTACAATGACATCCAAAATTTTGATAATGAAATTCAAAATCTGACAAGAAATAAGAATTTTAAAACTACTCTTTCTGGAAAAAAAGATTTTAATGATTTCTTAAAGTTAGCAATAAATGAATATGAAAAAAATTTTAATGATATTTATCGTATAGATATTATTGATAATAATACTAATGAAATTTTAGGATATGTCGATAAAAGTGAATGTTTAATTGACGGTAAAAAAGGACATTTATTATATGATCCAAACAGTTTTGAAGCAGTAGACGCTAAAATTGAAGATAATTATGATAATTGCATTTATAAATTTAAGTACTATTACAATGATGGAACTACTGATTTTAGTGATATTCGAACAGAAAAACCAGAAGAATTATATAATGACTTTGATGGGTTAATAGATTGGGATGAATTTGATAATTTTGATGAAGATAAAGTAACAACTAAAGAAATACTAGAAACTGCCGTAAGAGCTTATAAAGGATTTCTACCAGATTTTTATAGAATCGAGATAATCAACGACAAAACCAATGAGGTTGTTGATTATATAGATGTAAAGGAGGTTAAATAATGGGCAAATGGGGATGGTTTAGTGCTGATGACGATGGTAATGTTATTGCTAAAACAGAGGTGCAAGATAATGGAAGTGTTGATAGGTATCCATATACAAAACCTGATGACATACATGCCGGACATGGTCATGAACATTGGAAAAGTATGGACAGTTATTTACATGATGATGAACATCCTGATAAGAAGTATAGAGATAAAAACGCTAAAAAAAGTATTAATCGTCGCTGGAAAGGGCCAGGATATGATTTGGCTTTAGAAGTACTAAATAACTTATCTTTAGAAGAATTGCAAGAACTTTTAGAAATCTCTTCAGAAGATTATGTCCACACTTCTGAAGAAATGTTTGTCAGAGGTACACATAAGCAACTAGTATTAAAATAACCTTCTTTATAATTAGTGTGTGCCAAAGGGCTTTCCCTTTGGAAACCCAAAACAACGCATTTATCTATTAAGGTAATGCGTTGTTTTTATATTGTAAAAAAAGACTATCGCCACTTTCATTGAAACATAGTTTCAACAAAACGTGCCACGTCTTTTTTATTTAATATTATGTTAAGGAAAATATTTAGTACTAACTTGGAAAGATTTTAAAGATAATTATTTAGATATATATATAACTATATCAAAAGAACAAGAAAATGGTCAATATATCATTAATACTCCAAAAACAAAAAATTCCATTAGGAAAATTAAAATTGATAGTCATTTAGTAGGTTTACTCAATGAATTAAAAGAAAGTTATAAAAAATATGAGGGTTTTAATGATGAATGGTATATATTTGGTGGTATTAAACCTTTTGCTCCTACAACAATCGGTAGGAAAAAAGATAAATATTGTGCGTTAGCAGGTGTAAAAAAAATAAGAATACATGATTTAAGACATAGCCATGCATCCTTATTACTGTCATTTGGAGTTCCAATTACAGTCATTTCCCAAAGACTTGGACACTCCGATATAAATATGACACTTAACACTTACTCACATTTAATGCCTCGTGATGAGGACAAAGCCATCAATATGATTAATGACTTAATAAAATGTAACCCCTTAATAATATAGAAATAAGGGCATTTTAAGGGATTAAGTATCGTTTATATTATAAAACCTTTATAAAATAAGGGTTTATAAACTAAATGGTCGGGAAAACAGGATTTGAACCTGCAACCCCCTGGTCCCAAACCAGGTGCTCTACCAAGTTGAACTATTTCCCGATATAATGGCGCGCCCAGTAGGAGTCGAACCCGCAACCTTTTGATCCGTAGTCAAACGCTCTATCCAATTGAGCTATGGGCGCACATAAATTTGTGATACAGCTTTATATTATCACAAACAATTATTATAGTCAAACTCAATCATTACTAATATTATATACATATTAGGTTTTAAATTTCATAATTTTTTAAAACCGTTGAGTTTCAACGGTGGTTTTTCTAAGTGGTGGTTTCGGACAGAATCGAACTGCCGACACGAGGATTTTCAGTCCTCTGCTCTACCGACTGAGCTACGAAACCATAAATGGCGGTTCCGACGGGAATTGAACCCGCGATCTTCTGCGTGACAGGCAGACGTGATAACCGCTACACTACGGAACCATGGTTGCGGGAGCTGGATTTGAACCAACGACCTTCGGGTTATGAGCCCGACGAGCTACCAAACTGCTCCATCCCGCGATATAACTAAATGGCGGAGAAAGAGGGATTCGAACCCCCGCGCCGTTTCCGACCTCCCGGTTTTCAAGACCGGTCCCTTCAACCAGACTTGGGTATTTCTCCATGTGGTGCCTGAGGCCGGACTTGAACCGGCACGGGATTTGACTCCCGCAGGATTTTAAGTCCTGTGCGTCTACCTATTTCGCCACTCAGGCATTAAAAGCCTTTTTAGGCTTGATTACTAAAATGGTGGCCTGTCCGGGATTCGAACCCGGGACCCTTTGATTAAAAGTCAAATGCTCTACCGACTGAGCTAACAGACCGAATGGTTGCCTCGGCTAGATTCGAACTAGCGAATGCCACAGTCAAAGTGTGGTGCCTTACCGCTTGGCTACGAGGCAATAAAAGTGGTGGAGAGAGATGGATTCGAACCATCGAACCCGAAGGAACAGATTTACAGTCTGCCGCGTTTAGCCACTTCGCTACCTCTCCAAGTAATATTGAATTTCGAGGTCTACATTATTTTCTTATTGGTTGCCTCGGCTGGATTCGAACTAGCGCATGTCGCATTCAGAGTGCGATGCCTTACCACTTGGCTACGAGGCAATATAAAATGGTGCCGGAAATAGGACTTGAACCCACAACCTACTGATTACAAGTCAGTTGCTCTACCAGTTGAGCTATTCCGGCAAAAAAAATGGTGGGCGCTATAGGACTCGAACCTATGACCCCCTGCTTGTAAGGCAGGTGCTCTAACCAACTGAGCTAAGCGCCCGATTAACTCCCTAGACAACTATGATTATATTATTTATCGAATTATTTGTCAATACTATTTGCTTCATTTTTTTGCTTTTTTATTTGTTTAGTTATCCAAAAGGGTAATTTTTGCCTTAATGTAGTAAATCCATGAGGTGTTTCAATAATTTTACGACGTTTAGGTTTTCCATTGATTTTATAGTTAATATTCTTTATACTGAGTTTTAAATGGGCTTCTTCATCATCGACATCCAAGATTTCAACATATATATGGTCACCAACATTTACAAAGTCATGAATGTCTTTGACGAAACCTTTTGATATTTCAGATATATGAATTAATCCTGTATAATATTCATCAAATGACATAAAAGCACCATATGGCTCTATACAGGTAACGGTTCCTTTAACTACTTTTCCTTTCATATATTTAGTCATAACAACACCTCTTTTGTTATTATAACACAATTTTATTTAAAGAAAAAGTTTACCTTAATAAATATTTATTATATAATTAGTTTGGTGATGAATATGACTAATGAAGAAAAAATTAAAGAAATTATAAATAAATTAAGACCTTTTTTAATTGGCGACGGTGGTGATATTGAGTTTGTTAAATATGAAAATAATATTGTTTATATAAAAATGCTTGGTGCTTGTGCGGGTTGTGCACTTATTGATTATACTTTAAAAGATGGGGTTGAGGCTGCAATTAAAGAGGAAGTACCTGAAGTTAAAGAGGTTGTTAATGTTACCTAATTATTCTAACCAGTCTATTATAGGAACTGGTAAAAAGGTTTTATAATAATGATATATTGTTTTTATAACATTTTCAAAATCATCAGTTTTAATGATGATTTTTTTTATTTCTTCATCTTTTTTTCTATTTGTAATTATTTCTTCATATAAGTCAAAATAATAGGTTGGGTATATCATTCTAGCTAAGAAAAGAAGATATTCATGTGTGCTTAATTTTGTATGATTTAGATAATATGTAAGTTCATCATTTATATCTTCACCGCTGAAAAAACGACTTTTTAAATATTCTGCCATATCTCTAACTTTAAAATCAATTGTAAGATTTAAAGGGTTATACAAATCATACTGTCTATCATTGATTCCAAGCCTTCTATGTGCATATACTAATGAATCATTAGTTTTTTCTAAAGAATTAACTAACTGTATGGCTGTTTCACCAAGACCTATATAATAACTAAAACTTTCTCGTATTAATGGATGATCTGTTCCAAGCATACTAATTTGATATTCTAAATAATCGTTTTTTTGTGACCATAGGTTTCCCCAATTATTGGGTTTTGTGGTATATGCTATGGAATTAGAAAAGGCAATTATATCATTTATATTTATTTTGTTTTCGTAATATATGGTTATCATTAAAATATAAGGTTCATTACTTATGTAAGTTAAAATTTGATTTTGATTATTTAATATTATTGGATGAACATAGAAATTTTGGCTTAAAAGGTGCATGTGCATATCGTATATTTTTTGAATTTCTTTGGTGTCTCCTAAATATTTAGTAAAAAAATATCTGGTTTGATTTAAGATAAAATAGTAGCCTTTTTCGGTTTGGTAAATATCATCAGGATATAGACTATAATAGTAGTTTATGGCATTTTTCATAGTATGCACCTCAATTAATTTTATGAGATTTGTTATTATAGAATTACTTTAAATTAATTATTTGGGTTTTTGATGTGTACTTAGTTTTGTTTTTGGAATATGTTATATTGAGACTAAAGAAGGGGTGGATTATATGTGTAATAATTGTAAAGATAGTTCATGCATTGCAGAAATATTAACAGTAATTAATATTTTGCAATGTAATGCACAATGCTCTGATACTTGTTTAGACACTTGTGACCGTGGTTTTTTAGGTAACACTGTTTCTACTTTGGGACTTAATACAAGACCAGTAATGCTTTATACTTGCGGTGGCAATGGTACACCATGGAGTATGCCTACTACTAAAGAGAATATTGATTGTTCATCTGTAGGTGCGACATGTTCTAGTGTATTTAGAGTTGAAAAAGTAGATGGTGAGTGTGCAACTTTCAGAGTGCTTGCAGCAAATACCGATCCAACAACATCACCTACAAGACCTTATGTGGCAACTAATTCATTTTTCACAATGAATTTAGATTGTGTATGTGCTTTAAAATGTTTAAATGATACACTTGTAGATGGTGTATAAGAAAGCTTAAGCTTTCTTTTTATATGCAACAAAATACCAAAATATATTTTTGCAAAGCAAATTCTTAGTATATGAAAAAACACTCTTGTTAGAGTGTTAGTCAAAATAGTTAATTTTCATACTATTTTTTACTGCCTTGGTTGTTTCTTCGGCAACTTTTTTGGCTTTTTTAGAGCCTTCTTTTAGAATTTTTTCAACTTCTTTAGGATGATTTTCATAATATTTTCTCTTTTCGGCTATAGGTTTTAAAAATTCTAACATTTTAGTTACTAATTCTTTTTTACAGGCTACGCATCCACGTTTGCCAGCTTTACATTCACTACATACTGTTTTTAGGTTTTCGTTGCCAATTAGTTGGTGATAATAATAAACCATACAAACATCTGGATTTGCTTTATCATCGACTTTTATTTTATTTGGATCAGTTACAGCTCCCATGATTTTTTTTGTTACTACTTCTGGTTCATCGGCAAGAAAAATTGCGTTTCCTAGACTTTTTCCCATTTTGTCATTGCCATCCAATCCTTTAATTCTTGGAATATCGCTTAGATAAGCTTCTGGTTCAATTAATGTTTCACCATAAATATGATTAAATTTACGAACAATTTCGCGGCATTGTTCTAAAAGAGGTAATTGATCTTCGCCAACTGGGACTAGGTTTCCTTTGAATGCTGTAATATCTGCAGCTTGACTTACTGGATAGCCTAAAAAGCCATATGTAATTCCTTCACCAGATTCTCCAAATAATTCTTTTTTTTGTTTAATTTCAGTTTTAACAGTTGGGTTTCTCTCTAGTCTAGCAATTGTTACTAAGTTAGAATAGAAAACGGTTAATTCGGCTATTTCTGGGATGGTTGACTGAATAAAAATTGTAGCTTTATTTGGATCAATACCAATTGAAAGCAAATCTATTACTAAATCTTTTACGCTTCTTCTTACTTTGTCTGGATTGTTGAAGTTATCGGTTAGAGCTTGAACATCAGCTATCTCGATATAAGTATCAAATTTATCTTGAAGTTTGACCCAATTTCTACCGGCACCAAAATAATGACCCAGATGTAAGTGTCCAGTTGGTCTAATTCCGGTTAAAATTGTTTGTTTTTCCATTTTCCATCACCTTTGTTTAATTATACTATATTATTTTTATTACAACAAGTAATTTTTTTATTTTAAAATCAATGAATATTAACTCATTGATTTATATTTTCTCTTTGATAACTTATTATTTCACCGGCTATGGCATCTATTTCATAACTGTATTCATAATTGTTATAAATATACTCGATGTCATAGACTTGTCTGCCATCATCATAATCGCTTTTAGTTTCTGTAAATGTTACGTTGGATTCATTTGCTCCAGTTTCATTTAGAGCGATTGTTTTGGCTTCATCTAGGGTAATTACATTATTGTTTGTATTAGTATTACTGTTTTTACTTGAATTATTAGAATTGCTACTTTGATTATTATTTTCGTTAATATTAGAGTTATTAATTTTAAAGTTGTTATAAATGATACGTCCATTTTTAGCATCTATCTTATATTCATATTCGGTATTATTATAATAAAATTCTACTTCATAGCGATTATCTTTTGCTTCTAAATCAATACTTTCAAAGTAAATATCATTACTGGTTAGACCGGTATCTTTAATAATTATGTCTTTGATTTCATTTTGTGTTAAAAATGTAACTTTGATATAAACAAATATACCTATAACAACTAGTAATATTACTCCAACAATACTTAATATAATGATTAATGGTTTTTTCATGATATTCCTCCTATTTTTATTTTAAATTTAATAAACCATACGTGGACTTTTAATAATATATATGTATAAAGCAACAAGAAATTCATTAATGAATGGAACGACAAATTTAAAGGATATTTGTTTTTTTTCTATTTGATTATAAAAATATTTAACTATTTTTCGGCGATCAATTAGTCCTTCTAGGTTTTTATTTTTTATTTGAATAGAGATTTCTTCTAATTCAATGGCTTCAACATTTGATAGTGCGGTTAAAAGCCCTTTATTGTAACTTTTTATGTTATAGATATTTGATTCGTCAAAGTTGAATATTTTCCCGGCTTCTTCAATTAAATTATTAAAGTTATTATATAAAGTTTTATTATTTAAAATGTCTTTAAAGATATCTGTTTGAAAAATTTTATTTAATATTTTATTATCTGAATTTTTAAAGAGTTCTTTTAGTGTTGTTTCAAAATTATCAATATATTTATTATAGTTTTTAATTAAATTATATTTTCTAAATGTATATGTGTTTCCTTCTAATTTTCCAAAAGTTTTCATAGTGTCATTATAACCAAGTTTGATAGCTTTTCTAGCTTGCATTTTATCAAAAACTAAAAATGAGCCAATTTTATTACGAGGGGTTATATATGTAATATCAACACTTTTATCTTTAATTATTTTTTTAAATCCAATAGCGCGCAAATCGACGGCTATGATTTCAGTAGCGCCTAAATCAATGGCTAGGTTAATTGGAAGATTATCGTAGTAGCCTCCATCAATATACATTTCATTATCAATTAGATATGGTTTAAAGGCTGGGTAACATGAGGCGGAAGCTAGAACATAATCTTTAATGTTATTTTTTGTGAGTTCTTGTTTTGTTTTTAGTACTGGTTTTTTGCTTGTAAAGTTATAGGTAACTAGTCCATAGTTTATATTAGAGTTAAAAAATTTAGATGGTTTAAAATAATCATCAAAAATATTTTTCATTTTATAAATATCTAAGCCGCCTTCATTTATGAAACTTTTCGCATATTGGAGGTATATTTTAGATAGTTTTTCATCTTCTACTTGGGGAAATTCATTTTCATCATATATATTTTTAAAGGTGACATGATCCCAAAAGTTTAAGGAACCTTTTAAATCATTTTGAGCGACAAATACGCCATTAATTGCCCCAACTGATGTTCCGGTAACTATATTTATTTCTTTTTTTAATTTTTTCAAGGCTTTATAAACGCCTATTTCATATGCACCTTTTGAGCCTCCGCCTGATAAAACAAGTCCTAATTTCGTCATAATACCATCTCCAGTTTTATTATACTATAAACTTTGCTTTTTTACCACTTTATAAGGTCTAGACTTTGACTTCTAAATAGGGTAAAATATTGTTGAAGGAGTTAGCTATGTTTGATTTTTTTTATAATTTTATTGTGCTTAGTGCTTTATTTTTAATTTATTCTTTTGTTGGATGGATTATTGAAGTGATGTATACATTAATTGAACAAAAGAAATTTGTAAATCGAGGTTTTTTGATTGGACCTTTAGTTCCTATTTGGGGAACTGGAGCTGTTTTAATTACACTTATTTTAAAGCCATATGACAGTTTGTTTAATTTAGCAATTTCTTCGGCTTTTATTGGAACCTTTTTGGAATATGTTGTGAATTATTTGATGGAAAAACTATTTAAAGTTAGATGGTGGGATTATTCTAATTTGCCATTTAATATAAATGGCCGAGTTTGGCTTGGTTCATCTTGTTTTTTTGGACTTGGCGGTATTTTAGTTGTGCAGATTATAAATCCAATGCTTTTTGAATTGTTTACAATGATGAATAGAACGTTGTTTTGTGCGATTGTAATAATTTTACTTTTACTTGTTTTGACTGATTTTTGTATTTCATTTAATATTATTAATAAGTTAAAGATTTCGGTGGATTCAGTTCGTAAAGATTATACAGAGGAAATTTCTAAGAAGGTAACAGCAATACTTATGAGTAAGTCTTTGTGGTTTAAAAGGCTTTTAAATGCATTTCCAAATGTAAGATTTTCATTTAAAGAGAAAAAATAGGAATTAATCCTATTTTTTATATACGCCAAATGATAAATCGTCGTTAAATTCTAGTTCTGTGTTAGTGATGACTTTTCTTTCTCCATAGTTTGTGTGGTAATAGAAGGTATTACCGTTTTGGTAATATATGGTGTCATCCAAATAAATTATACTATTTATATCAGTAGTATCAAAAAGGTATGTTTTTATTTTTTTATTTTGAGTATCTGCTCTATAGACTTTATAGTGATTGTTTTCTTTTTGATATAGATAATAATAATTTCCAACTTTGTCTACTTTGTCATATCCTTTAATATCATCTGTATAATAATTATTAAATAGTTTCCCATTTATGGCATCACTTAGACTCATGTTTTCCCATTTACCATTATAGGTTTGAAGATGGTCTTTATCATGAAATTCTTCAACACTTTCATCTTCAATACTTATTTTATATTGTTTACTATTTTCTTTATCGAAAAGGTAAATATCTGTCCCAATGGCACCTTCAATATATGAGTCGAAAGATATTTCGTCATAACTTCTTATATCTATCTGTTTGCCATTTATAATATTTATAACGTGAAAAATTTTAAATGAATAGTTTTGGGTATAATCAGCCACAATATAATATTTATCTGTGAAGAAGCTAAGGGGCTTTGTGTATACATCATTTTCGAAAATTTTAACGTTATTAGTGTTTCCATTAAATAGGTTTAATCCTTTATATGTTTCCATAGCGATATAGTGGTTTTCTAGGAAGTTGTCTTGATATATGGACTGGGTGTTTGATAATTTTATTTCAGAGGCATTGTCTTTATAGTCGTTTTGATTATAGCCATATTTTTTTAGAGTTTTAAGGTAGCTATTTATTTTTTCATTGTTTAAGTTACTCGCATATGTTATTTCGTTATTTTTTAAACACATTACATCAGTTAAGATGGTATTATTTTTAAATATGGGTAAGATACATTGATAGCCATCTATTTTTTTATATATGATTTTACTAATGACTTTTTCAGCTTTTTTATAATCTTTATTTATTTGAAAATTTATTTTGAAATTTTCGTGATTTAATTCAAAGTAATAATTATTATTATCTTTAGTGTCTAAAGTTTCATTTATTTTGAAATTACCAATATTATAGGTAATTTTGTGCCCTGTATCAAATAAGTAAAGTAAGCATTTAAGGGCAAAAAATATTACAGTAAAAATTATTAGGGTTTTAAACAGATACTTCATACGGCTTCCTCCTAGTAATAATTATAAATCATTGGTTTTAGTTTGTCTATAATAAAACGGAGGTTTACTGTTCTCCGTTTTTTGATATATCTTTTAATTCTTCTTTTAGTTTATTATGTTCTTCATCAGTTAATTCGCTTTCATATTGTCTTTTTTCTTGCATCATGTATTTTGATAATACGGTTTCAATTTCTCTTAGGGCATCTTTAGAAATAAATGTTAGATTAACGGTTTCTTTGACTGTATCAATTATAACTCTACCCCATAAAATTCCCATTTTAATTGTTAAATCGTTGAACATATCTGGTGTGATTGTATAGTAAAAATAACCAAACAATAAACGTTTTTGGGCAAGTAAGATTCTTTTATCAGTGATAACAATAACGTAAGTTGAAGTGACATTGAAAACACTTGGAAGTTTTTGAGCGGCAAAAGCATATAATACTTCTTCATCGTCATTGATGTGCTCGGCAGCGACTTTACTATGAGCTTTTAATCGCCAAGCTATGGTAGTTGGGAATCTTTTTTTAAAGTCTTTTATTTTATTATAAATTGTATTTGTCATATTAACCTCCATTTCGTTCGCGACTATGTCGCTCCGACACAAATCGCTATGAAAAATATTTTATTTATTTTAATTTTTAATATATAATATCTCTTTGTAAATTTAAGGAAGCAACTACAAAGCACGGCGAGGTGAGTAGAAATTGTCACCTCTTTGACAATAAGTCTGTATTTTAACATGTGTAGATTATCCTTCTCAAGCACAAATAAGTGGTACTTCGAGTCCGTAAACTAATCATTGGAATTATCCTTGATGTTCAGTGCCTGGATTTTCAGTCAATGCTTCTTTATTATTTACATTTTAAAGGAGTTGTTTTTATGCTTAAAATAGTTCGTCCTATTTGCTGTGGTGTTGATGTTCACAAAAGATTCATTGTTGCTTCTATTGGTACTACTGATAATCATGGAGTAACAACTTATCAGACCAAAAACTTCTATACTCATAACAAAGATATTAATTCTTTTAAAAGATGGTTAATATCTAATAATTGTTATGATGTTTGTATGGAATCTACTGGGAAATATTGGATCCCTATATTTAATATCTTAGAAGATGATTTTAACGTTGTTGTCGCTAATCCAAAATATATTAAAGCGGTCAAAGGAAAAAAGACTGATAAAAAAGATTCTATTTGGATTACCGATTTATTCAAACATGATCTTTGTCCACAGTCTTTTATTCCACCAAAATCTACTAGATGTTTAAGAGAACTTTTAAGATATCGTGTTAAACTTGTTAATATGGCTTCTTCTGAAAAAAACCGTATTCAAAATTCTCTTACCATCTCTAATATTACTTTAGATTCTGTCTTATCAGATATCTTTGGTAAATCTGCTTCTAATATACTTGATTACATTTTATCTTTAGATAAACCTGAAGATTTTAATGAAGAATTTATTAAAACTCTTCTTTGTAAATCTGCTAAAACAAAATCTGATGATATTATAACATCAATCAAGGGTTTTTGTATACCTGATTCTACTGTTGTTAAAATTAAATCTTCTAGGATTCATCTTGAAGCTATTCAAAATACTGTTTCTTCTATTGATAAGGAAGTAGATAGAATAATTTCTTCTGAATATCAAGTATATGTAGATTTAGCTAAAACTGTTCCTGGTATTTCTGATAACTCTGCCAAGGTCATTGTTTCTGAAATAGGTATTGATATGTCTGCTTTTTCCACTTCTAAAAAGCTTTGTAACTGGGCTGGTCTTACCCCTCAGAATAATGAGAGTGCCGGTAAAAAGAAATCGACTAAAGTTTCTCGTGCCGGTGTTTATCTTAAGCCTATTTTAGTTCAATGTGCCAATGCGGCGATTAAATCTACCAAGGAACCATATTTTAGAAATAAATATCTTAAAATTAAGAAAAGGCGTGGACACAAGAAAGCTATTATTGCTATTGCTAGAATGATGCTTACTTGTATTTATAAAATTTTTCAAACTGGTGAAACTTTTAATCCCATTGATATTAATTATTCAGACATTCCCGAAGCTGTTTTCGAATCTAAACGTGAACAAATTATTGATAATGCTATTAAAACATTATCTAAACTTGGAATAGATACTTCTATCCTTAATCTTAATCCTGCAAATAATTAAACTATTTTCAAAGAACTTATTGTTTAATTTCTCCAAATTTCTAAAATTTGGTGAACTAAAACTCTTTTTGTCGTGCAATAATTTCTATTTTTATTTTTCAAACTATTACCTCTTATCTATTTTTTTACACTATCAATAGTTACTTGTTCAAAACGATATTTTTGTGTAACCTTGGGATATTTTTTATGGTCTACTTCGCTTTGAAACATATTTAATGGTCTTATATACAGTTCGTTATTTCCATAAAGGGCTCTATAGACGACGTGCTCTTCATTAGTTTCTGAATGTTTGGCAACATCTAATACTATATAATAGTCGCCTTTAAAGTGCTTATAAATAGCATTTTTTACTATATCTCTCATTAATTTTCTCCTCTTTATTTGTTTTTATTATACAATAAATAAAGAATTTTGACAATTGGGTGCTTGCTTAAACAATTAAACTTTTCCACAATAAAAGAAGATGTTATTATCTTCTATTCAATTGTGTATGGATTAGATTTACTGCCATCTCCACCTGTAATTTGGACTTCGGGGGATAGATAGAGGCTTGGGCGGACTACATATTGCATGTTTATAACATTAAAACTATGACCAACATTACCAATATTAGAGATATACATTGCAACGCCTCTGTGTTGACTAGATGGAGTTTGTAACCATTCAGATTCTCCAACATATAAAACCAATAATTATTTTTACAACTATTGCTATAATCATCGATTGTCGTTGATAAGCAGCTGTTTCCGGCCGCGTATCCATAATCACTTGGATACATTAAGCCTATATTTTGTATTGTACTTGTTGGATTATCAGCATACACATTATTACCTCTTTCTAAATTATAGGCTGTACTCGTGGTTATAACGGTAGTGCCTATTCCCCCTAAATGATATGTTTCCTCTAATATCATATTTCTATATGTAATATCTATCCCGTTATAATAGTCTTCATTCAAGTAACTTTTTAATGATGTAATATCCCAATTATTTGAATTAGATGTATCCCATGGCATATTTCCTATACTTTCATTTCTTATTATCTTTATTTTTCCATCTATTACTCCTATTATTCGCCATAATTCATTATTAAAGCTTACATAGTTATTTGGGTTTGCACCATAATATCTGATATCTTCATGTTCGTCTTTATATAGTTCATCTGGATTTGATGGTAATAAATTTGTTATTGTATCTGAAGCTGAAGGTTTCTCTGTACATGTTTTATAAAGCACATCAATCGCTCCTTGAACATTAGTTGAAGAAAGTCCACTATTACTATTATCATACGTTGTCTGATTGGAAGGAAAGTATGTCATGGCTATAACACTAAAAATACTGAATATTATAATTCCGGCAAAAAATCCTATCAAATATTTTTTGTAAACTCTTTTATTTTTTCATATTGTCCCTACTTTCTGATTAAAGTATAGCACATTTTTGATTTTACACCACCAATTTGGGGGCATTTAAAATAATTAAAAAACTTTATGTAAATTATTGGAAATACATAAAGCTTATTTTTTCTTTTCAACAGTAATTATTAAATTGTGTCTTTTGGCTATTTCTAAGAGTGTTACAATATTATAATTTCTATCACCTAATTCGTAGTGCTGGATAGTTTTTCTATTTTTATTTATTGTTTTACCAAATTGTTCTTGAGTCATTTCAGACCATTCTCTGATGATTTTCATAATCTCTTTTGGTTCATAATCATTCATTACAAATTTCATATAACACCCCTCTAAATGAATTTAACTTTGTTAAAATTATACCTTAGAAAATATTTAGAGTAAGCTAAATGTATCCTAATTGGGGGGGGTGCGTTTTAAATATAAATGACATTGTTTTTAGGATTTATTATGTTTTTTTATAAAGATGTCATATGAATACAAAAAAACAAGCTATCTGTCAAATAGCCCATTTTTTCTGTGGTTTTTCAACTATCATTATATAGACAGATATAATGATAGTTGTTATCAAGATCCCACATGTACGTACAATACCTAATAGCTTGATAAACGGTAGATGCAGAACTAATTATAATAATATTATAATAGTTTTGCAATGCATGGTAAATTATTAAAATTTACTTTAGAATAATTTTTAATAGGTATAACCTAATTAGAAAATTATTATGCATTTGTAATTACCCTATCAGGTATTTTAAATATATCATGTTTTTTTAAAAAAATCAATTATATTTTATAAACTTATTTTATTTGATGTAAACTGGTGTAAATTATAATCAAAAATTGTTTAAGTAAAGGTTTATGTGTTTTCTACAACTATTTTTTTCTTACCATAATCACATAATATACATTTAATTACTAGTTAAAACAATAAGTGTTACATATATATTTTTATTTAATTTTTTAGATATTATATTGAATTACTAGTTTTTTTTAAGTTCAAAATATTTTGCATAAGAGTAATTGATTATTTCTCCGTTTTTCGTATCCGTCCAGCCTTTAAATAAATGCGACCATTCTGTCAATTGTGCGGCACTTTTATTTTTTAACTTTGATAGAACCTTGTCCATAATGATAATTTCTTCTTTTGTAAATAAAGACAAATCACAATCTTGTGCTGTTTTAAAATATGTTTTATCTTCTTCATCAATGCTAAAGTCTAAATAATTTTGATGGACGAGAAGTTGTAAGTACACGTCTTTATTATCTATAATTGGTCCATAGGTACCATGAGCATATTTGAATGATGTTACTGGATGATTAGTTTCTTTAACTGCTTCAAAATCAATGGCAAAAAAATTTTTCATTATTTGCGTCTTGGTTAAAGGATTATTTTTTAAAACATATAAAAATACATTGATTGTCTTTAAATCTAATTCTGCATTTATTAAATGATATATTTTATAATATTCTTTTTCTTTTAGCGAATCTTTATTACTTTTCAAAATTTCAACAAATGCATTTTTATTGTTTTCAATTTGTTTATAAATTGATAAATATTGCTTTTGGGGCAATGATTCTGCATGTTCATATCTTATAATTGTTTTTTTACTCCAACCAAGTGCTTTGGCGAATAATTCTTGTGATAGATGATAAGATTTGCGTATTTCTTTCAATTTTTCAAAACTTAATCCATATAATTTTAAATATGCATTATAAATTTTATTTAATGACTCATCTAGATTGTCATTAATTAATTCATTTCCACAAATTGGACACGTAAAAATTTGTTCTTCAACATGAACTTTTTGATGACGAACAACATATGTATTATTTTGAATAGTGTAACGTGGTGTAACTTCTTTATTACAGTTAAAGCAATATATTTTATTTTCCATATTTCCTCCTTTACAACTAGGTACTCTCATGAAATGAAATACATATTATACCTCTACTATTCATAGTTAATTTTATATATACTATTTTTTTGTTAATTATTTTTTTAAAAATATACACCTCAGAATTCATATCTCTAGAGTAATCTCGATCACGGTCTATTTTAACACAATTTTTTGCTTCTAAAGAAAGTATATGATGCCATATATCTTTTTCTTTCATAATTCCAATATCAATTAATGCTTGTTTTGCGGATATTATTTTACCATTGATATTTATTTTTCTATAACCAGCAAAGTAATGATTGCCTTTTTTTATTTCTTTTTTACAAATATTTAAAAATGAATTAATACTATTTATATCTAATGTGCTAAACATTGTTGCCTCCTTTACATATTGACTCCTTTCATAATTTGTATTAATTATACACTTTTTATTCTTCGGTGTCAATTGTCACCTACGTTTTTGCCTTGAAAATTTTCACTGTTATTTTGCAACTTTTTTTGCTTGATGTAAGCAAAGTTATAATTAAGAAAAAAGCTAGCAATAATTTGCTAACTTTTTTATATCAAAAAATTTTTACATTGTTTTAGTTTCAATTTTCATAATTTTGAAAACAAATCGACTATTTTTTAATTTTTAAAACCATCGCAAGCCCTTATTTTATGCGTTCTTTCCGCAACACTGTTTGTATTTTTTTCCACTCCCACATGGGCATAGTTCGTTACGACCTACTTTTTTGACTCTCTTTGGTGTTTGTTTTTTAGCTTTACTTTTATCTTCATTTGGTGTGCCTTTTATAACTTGTTCTCTCTCAGTATTTTGTCTAATTTCAGCATTTAATAAGTATCTACTAATATCCATATCAATGGTAGCTAGTAAGTTATCAAACATCTCATAACCTTCAGCAGTATAAGCTTGAAGTGGATTTTCTTGGGCGTATTGTCTTAGATAAATTCCTTCACGTAGTAAACTCATGGAATTGATGTGTTCCATCCAATGAGTATCTATTACTCTTAGTGAAATTGCTTTTTCAAATTCATTTTTTAATTCGTCTGGGAATTCAGCAATTTTAGTTTCATATTCTTCACAAACATGTTCATAGATTGTTTCAGTTAAACTTTCTGGATCTAGTTGTTCTAATTCATCAATTGATAAATCATTTTTTAATAAGTTTTCATTAACTGTTTCTAAGATTTCACTGACATCTAAGCCAGTTAATTTATTGCTATCTATTAAGTGACTATTAACAATATTTTTAATATGATTTTTGAAATGTTCTAAAGTTATACTATGAATTGAATCGCTATCTAAGATTTGATTACGTCTACCATAGATAATCATACGTTGGTTATTGATGACATCATCATATTCTAGTAAGTGTTTACGAGTATCATAGTTATTACCTTCAACACGTTTTTGCGCTGATTCAATTGATCTTGATAAGGCTTTACTTCTAATGGAAAGTTCTCCATCAAAGCCAACTCTTTGAAGTAGATTTTTAGCTCTATCGGTACCAAATCTAACCATTAAATCATCTTCAAATGATACACAGAATTGAGTCATTCCTGGATCTCCTTGACGTCCAGAACGTCCTCTTAACTGATTATCAATACGTCTTGATTCATGTCTTTCTGTACCTAAAACGCATAATCCACCTAGTTCTTTTACACCTTTGCCTAATTTGATATCAGTACCACGGCCAGCCATATTGGTGGCAATAGTAACTGCTCCTTTTTCACCTGCTTTAGCAATTATTTCTGCTTCACGGGCATTATTTTTTGCATTTAATACTTCGTGTGGTATATGTTCTTTTTTAAGCATGTTACTTAATTTTTCACTGTTTTCAACAGCGACAGTACCTACTAGAACTGGTTGTCCTTTTGAATGTCTTTCCTTTATTTCGTTGACAATTGCTCGATATTTACCTTCGGCTGTTGCGAAGATTAAATCACTATAGTCCTCACGAATAATTGGTTTATTTGTAGGTATTTGAATAACATACATGTTATAAATCTCTCTAAACTCTTCTTCTTCAGTTTTTGCAGTACCGGTCATACCAGAGATTTTTTTGTACATTCTAAATAAATTTTGGAATGTTATGGTTGCTAAAGTTTTAGTTTCTTCGTTAATTTGAACTCCTTCTTTAGCTTCAATTGCTTGATGTAAGCCTTCTGAGAATGCTCTACCTGGCATTAAACGACCAGTAAATTGGTCAACAATAACGATTTTTCCATCTTGAATAACGTAATCAAAGTCTTTTTTCATACTATAGTTAGCATGTAATGCTTGATTAATGAAGTGTACTAAAGTTGCATGTTCAATATCATATAAGTTTTTAACATTGAAATATTTTTCGGCTTTTTTAATACCTTCTTCATCTAATGATGTTGCTTTTGTTTTTTCATCATATATGTATCCTTCGTCTTCTTTTAAAGTTTTGACGAATTTATCAGCTTGTTGATATAAATTTGCCGATTGCATTTTTCCACCAGAGATAATTAATGGAGTTCTAGCTTCATCAATTAAAACTGAGTCAACTTCGTCAATAATAACAAAGTTTAATGGTCTTTGTACTCTATCTTCAGCACGTACAACCATGTTGTCTCTTAAGTAGTCAAAACCAATTTCATTATTGGTTGAATACATAATGTCACAATTATATGCTTTTCTCTTTTCAGCTTGGTTATATTCACGGTAATTAATACCAACTGTTAGGCCTAAAAATTCATAAATTTTTCCCATCCAAACAGCATCACGACCAGCTAAGTATTCGTTGACAGTGATGATATGAACACCTTCACCTGTTAGGGCGTTTAGGTATGCTGGTAAGATAGATGTTAAGGTTTTACCTTCACCTGTTTTCATTTCAGCTATATTACCATAGTGAATGGCAAGACCACCTAATAACTGTACATAATATGGTTTTTCACCAATTACACGGTAAGCAGCTTCTCTTGCTACTGCAAAAGCTTCTACTTTAATATCTTCTAATGTTTCGCCGTTTTTTAATCTTTCTTTGAATTCAGTTGTTTTAGCTTTTAATTCTTTATCAGTTAGTTCAGACATTTCAGCATCTAAACTATCAATTTCATCAGCTATTTTTTTGAATTTTTCTAATTCTTTATATTCATGATCAAATACTTTTTTTAGAAATTTCATACTGTCCATCCTTTCGTCTATATAGTATTTTACCAAAAAATAAGTAAAATTCATAGAAAAACAGGGTAAAAAGTCAAAATAAATTGAATTTTGTACCCTGTTTTATTCTTGTTTTGGTGATAATACATTAGAAAAATCGCACTTGGCGATTATTTCTCTTTAATTAACCCGTAGTTGCCGTCTTCTCTTTTATAAATTACTTCAATATCTCCAGTTTTTGAATTTCTGAAAATAAAGAATGTATGATCGATTAAATTCATTTGTAAAATAGCTTCGTCCTCGCTCATTGGTTTAAGTTCAACATCTTTCCGTTTAACTATCTTACTTTTATCATCTTCTGTTTTTTCAACTTTGTAATCAGTAACAAAGCCAGAAAATTTATCCTTAATTACTTTTTTGCTCATTCTAGTTTTGTTTTTACGAATTTGTCTTTCAAGTTTGTCGATGATTAAATCAATAGCAGCAAAAGGATCTTTATGACTTTCTTCGGCTCTTAAGATTACTTTTTTGACAGGAATTGTTACTTCTACTTTGTAATTTGGTTCAACTGACCTAATTGCAACGGTCGCTGTAAAATCTTCTCCTTCATTAAAGTATTTGTCGAGCTTTGATAGCTTCTTTTCTGCATGTTCTTTGAGGTCATTTGTGACTTTGACTTTTTTGCCACGAATTATATATTTCATATCATCACCTTCCAATTACATTATACCATAAAATATGTACAAATTATATGATATTATGTGGGAAATTATGTGTTTTTTGCAGAAAAAAAACTACACTAACGCAGTTTTTATTTCAACAACATTTTTTGCTTGCAAGCCTTTGTCTGTTCTGACTAAATCGAATTCAACATACTGACCTTCAACTAAAGTCTTATAGCCAGGAGTAAGAATAGCTGAATAGTGGACGAATATATCTTCTTTATCGTTGTATTCTATAAAGCCAAAACCTTTTTCGTTGTTGAACCATTTTACTTTGCCTTTCACAATTACATCTCCCTTCTAGTAAATCTCTTACAATAACAGTATAATTTAATCTCAAAAATTTTTCAATTAAAACTGTATTGCTTTTTCCGACAAAATTTTTACTACTATTACTTCTATAATAATGTGCACAAGTACTACATCGACGAGTTTAATTTTACACGTAGAAATGATGCCTGCGCTTAACTTTGTCTGAATGGATATTTATTTTGACCGAATGCTAACAAGTGTCACTAGTAGAATACTTTTATTTCGAATTGGCAATATTTTGTGTCGTTTAAGCATTTTGCTTATTTTTTGTCAAAATTTGCGTTATCATTGTTAATGTAAAGAGAGGTAGTACAAAATTCATGAAAGAGGCTTTTATTAATAATTCAATGAATGTTATTAAAAAATATTATCCTGAGTATGATGAAGTTAAGTTAGCTGAACTAAAATATGGATTATTAGGATTATATTTATTAATTTCTAAATCAATTATTATATTTGGGATTGCCTTATTTTTGGGAATATTTAAAGAGTTATTAATCTTTACATTAATATATAATTTTATAAGGCTTCCGTCATTTGGAATGCATGCACCTAAAAGTTGGATATGTTTAGTTGCTTCAACAACAGTATTTATTTTAGCATCTTATTTGAGTGCTAATACAATTATTCCGATTAATGTTAAAGTTATTTTTGGAATAGTTGGAATTATATTGATGTATAAAAATAGTCCGGCTGATACAGCAAAAAAACCAATTGTAAATCCAAAAAGAAGAATGATTTATAAAATTATTTCAACAATTATGGCTATTATATTTGTTATTTGTGCAATAATTATAGATAATACTTTTTTATCAAATGCATTTATTTTAGCCTTACTCATACAGTGTGTTTTAACGGCTCCAACGACATACAAAATCTGCGGTGAGTCTTATGATAACTATAAAAGTTATCAGCCTTAATTACAGGTTTAAATTTTTATAATTTAAACATAGATAAAAAAAAAAGAAAGGAGTATGTTAATGAGTTTTATTGCATCATTATTATCTTCAATCGGAGGCCTATTTGCAGGTGCAAGTAGTGTTGCTTGCGGTTTTATGTGGTTTGATGAACCTGAATGTCCAAAAAGTTTAATTAAATAAAAATGTAGAAGAATCCATCTACATTTTTATTTTTAGTGTTTGAGTAAAAGTATCACGGTTGATACTCTTTTCATTTTCTAATTTTCCAGCTTCGTCATTTATAATTTGATTTACTAAAGTAAGTCCATAACCGTGGCCATCACCTTTGGTTGTATATTTGGCTTCGCTTATTTTATTTATATCTAAATTTCCTTTAAAATTATTGGTTATGTCTATACACAAATCGTTATCTATAGCATACATTTCCACAGCAATTTGTTTTTTCTTAAGTCCTTTTACAGCTTCAATTGCATTATCTAAAAATACACCTAGTATTTTACATATCTTTAAAACTAAATCTTCGTCTAAATCAATTAAATCAGTTGTTCTGACATCTCTAGAGATGTTTAGTTTATATTTTATTTTTAATTTATCCATCAAACATAGTTTAGAATATATTGTAGCTCTTAAACCCCCAGATGGAATTTTAGCAGTTTTTGCCATAATTTTCTCGTTATCTTGTATCTTATTATCAATTAGTGTATCTATGTATTTAATAACTTCGTTTCTATCTTCAGCATTTTTTAACATGTTTCTGATTGTATAAAATTCATTTTTGTTTTCATGTGTATAAACTCTAAATTTATCAATCATAACTTCATATTCTTTTAAACTATAAATACTAGTTTCATATTTACTACTTATCTTATTGTAATTAGCTTTAATTTTACTTGACATAAAAATAATTCCAATAAATATAATTCCCATTGTTACATTTGTAATTATAATAACTGATGATGGTAAATGCATATAATTTTCAATCATTGAAATTACTATAATTGCAATTATAATAAATGAATATATTAATGTTTCATTGTCTTTAACAGATTTAGTTGTATCAATCAATAATTTATATAACTTTTGTGGTAACTTTAATTTTAACATTATAAAAGAAATTAATGTAACACACATATTTAATAAAAAATATATTCTTGGTATAGATGTAATACTTTCAATATTTTGAAGTTTAAATAATGATGTCAAAATCATAAAACTATTCTCTGCAATCCAAATAGTTAACTGCGAACAAATAACTAATAAAAGACTTTGCTTTAAATTTTTTATAATAAATATATAGCAAACTAAAATTAAAGATAAAAATACAATGATTAGTCTTAAAGGATTTGGAAAAATGAAAATAAATGTTGTAATAAAAAGAGTTATTCCAAACGTTAAAAATATATTCTTTTTTAAATTTACTTTTAATTTGGTTTGCATACATGAATGCCAACATATTATATTGAATATAGCAACCATTCCATTTGAAATAAAATTAATAATAACGTTTGCTAAGTTCAATTCTGTCATCTTATATCAACTCCTTATCAAACCTAGTAGAGACTAAATCAGAAGTCATACCATTATCAAAAGTTACTTGTTTTTGCGATTTGCTAAAACTGAGGACGCGTTTACGGTTCATTAAACATGCTCTATGAGTTTTAATGAAATTATCATTTACCATTTCTTCTAATTCGCTTAATGATTTGCCTACTTTAAATTCATTATAATCAGTCACGATTATACATTTTCTATCAACGCTATCTCTAGTGATATATAAGATGTCATCTTGAGGAATTGTGTAGACTACACCGTTATCTTTAAATCTGATAACACTTTTTACTTTGAATACTTGTAATGCTTTATCAATTGAATTAGTTAATCTTTGTTCACAGTTATCAAATTTATTAATGTAGGATAGAAATAAGAAGTCATTTTTCATAACGACATTGCCTAACTCTTGATGGCCGGTTAAGAATATTAAAACGCTATCTACATCTTTTGTTCTAATGATTCTTGCAATGTCAATGCCTGATCTAGTTGGAGCTTCAATGTCTAGTATATATATTTTAAATGATAGTCTTGATTCTACTATTTCCATAAATTTACTATCATAATCATAAAATATATGAGTTTTATATTCTAATTTATTTTTCATCATATAGGTATCAATAACTCTTTCAACCATTTCACGGTATTGTTTTACATCATCACAAATAATAAAGTTTATCATAAATCTTACCTTGCCCTCTCTTAATTTAAGCTTTTTATTTTACCTATGTAAATATACCACATTTTTTTGATGAGCACAATATAAAAAAGGTAACTTTTTTACATATTACCTTTTTAGAATTTTTTATCTTGTTTTTCTTTTTGATTGAATTTCATCCCAAAGTTCACTGCCTTTGTCTTTTAAACTGTCAAGGGCATCTAGTCCTTTTGCGGCACTATCTGTAAACCATTCTTTAAATCTTTCTTTATAATTTGGTACTAATTCATTTATAGTGTTATCTAAAGAGTTTAAGGCGTTTTTGGCATTTTCTTTTCCCTCATCACTTAATTCACTGAAGGTTACTCCGTCAATTTCACCGCCATTAAATATAAAATCACTTAGCACTTTAAAGTTATCCATAGCTTTACTTAATTCGGATTGAACTTCTTCGCTATTAGCTGATTCACTAGCAGATTCTTTTAAAGCATTGGCTCCATCTAACATCATACTAATAGCAGCCTCAGCTTGGGTATCTTTCTGCATTTGAGATTCTAAATATTCATTTATTTCGTTAGTGGTTGAATCTGTATTTTGAATTGTTTCGTTATTTTGAGTTTCATTGTTTTCTGTTTTAGTTGTTTGACAACCAATTAAGGTACTAGCAAGAGCAATGCCGAAAATAGCGGTTAATCCTTTCATATACATTGGATATAATTTTTTATTCATGGTATCCCTTCTTTCGCTTATATTATAACAAATACCTGAAAAAAAGCAAATTATACACCACCGATTTCACCTTGTTTTCGCAAATATATTTTTCTTAACCAATCTACTGGAACAACAGTTAGAGAAAGCAACAACATAATTTCAAATTCAGTTGGGTTTAGACCATAGGCTCTAAAAAGGTCGCCGCCGTAATAGATTAGATATATTTGAACGATTAAAATAAAGATGATGACAACTAAGAAAACTTTATTTTTAGAAAGGTGGGCAAATAAATTTAATCTATGGGTTCTAGCATTAAATGAATTAAAGATGCCCATGAAAATAAATAGACCAAAGAAGGCAGTCATTAAATATTTATCATCACTACTATCTCTAAAAATATCATGAATAAACGGGGCTTTTAGGAAAAAGACACACATTAGCGCTGAGTATGCTCCAGTGAAAAGTATTTCATCTTTCATATACCGATTTATTATGTTTTCGTTTTTAGTTTTTGGCTTTTCATCCATGTATTCTTTTAAAGGTGGTTCGAATGAGAAAGCGATGCCGGCTAAGGTATCCATAACCATATTAATCCAAAGCATTTGAATTACTGTTACTGGTACATCGACACCAATAAATGGTCCTATTATAGAAATACTTACGGCACATATATTCATGGTGAGTTGGAATATGATAAATTTTCTGATACTTTTGAATATTGTTCGTCCGTATAGAACGGCATTTGAAATTGAAAGAAGATTATCATCTAATATAACAATATCACTAGCTTCTTTAGCTACTTCAGTGCCGGAGCCCATGGCAAAACCGACATCAGCTTTTTTTAAGGCGGGAGCGTCATTGACACCGTCACCTGTCATTCCTACTATGAGCCCGGCTGATTGGGCAATTTTAACTAGTCTACTTTTATCTTGTGGTAGTGATCTAGCAAGTATTTTTAAATTAGGAAGAAGTTTTTTTAGTTCTTCGTCAGATTTTTGATTGAATTCTGCACTGGATAAGATTATGTCAGTTGGGCTTGTTATAAGTCCTACTTCTTTACCAATTGCTTTAGCAGTATCAATATTATCACCAGTTATCATAACGGTATTTATATGGGCTTTTTTTATTAATTTTAGACCTTCGATTGCTTCTGGTCTTATTTCATCTTTTATGTAAACTAATCCAATTAAAGTAATTCTTTCAATATTTCTTTTGGAAGCAGTTGTTCCAAAGGCTAATACTCTAATGCCTTGGTCAGTGGCTTTTTTTATTTGAGTATATATTTTAGCTTTATTTGTTAAGAGCCTTTTTTGTTCGTTTTTATAATAATGTGTGCATTTTTTTATAATTACTTCAGGGGCGCCTTTAATAAAGTTAATTGTTTTACTTTGATATTCTACTTCAGTTAAGGAATATTTATTCTCACTATTAAAAGGAATTTTATCTTTTATTTTATAGTTAAGATTTGATGATTTAAAAAATTTTAATAGTGCTCTATCAGTGATGTTTCCTCCTACTGGTATATTTTCATCACTATATTTGCTTTCATTATTGGCTATTAGAGATAGTTTTACTCTTGTATAATAAGATGGATTTTGTTTTAGTTCTTTTATACTTTTATATGTATTACCTTCAGCGTCACTAATGGCAATAACATCTAGTTTTCCTTTTGTAATGGTACCAGTTTTATCGGTAAATAATACATTAATATTTCCAGCGGTTTCAATGCCCATTAGTTTTCTGACTAAGACATTACTTTTAAGCATTCTTTTCATATTAGATGATAACACAAGAGTAACCATTAAAGGAAGGCCTTCAGGAACGGCAACGACTATAATGGTTACAGATAAAGTTAAAGCTCTTAGAATATGACCGAACATTAACGGAAAATTTGTTACTGTGTTTATAATGGCATCTGGTTCAAAATTATTTTCAATAACGGTTACAGAAAATAAGTATGATAGACTGACAAGAATAGCTCCAATATAGCCAATTTTACTAATTATTTCAGCTAATTTTACTAGTCTTAATTTTAAAGGACTAGTTGGTGATTTTTCACCTACTTCTTTTGCTAATTTTCCATAGAATGTTTGGTCACCTACTTTAGTAACTTCCATGGTGGCTAATCCTTGATAGACAACTGATGAACGAAATACTTCGCTACCGTCTTTTTTCCACTTTTCTTTCATTTCACCGTTGAGGTTAGATTCATTGACACTTATGGTGCCTTTGACTAGTCGACCATCAGCAGGTATTTTATCACCGGGGTTTAATAGAACAATATCACCAACAACGATATCGTCAATATTTATTTCTTTAATTTGGTTATTACGCATGACTTTTATTTTTATCTTTGAGGCATCAGCTTGAAGTTGTTCAAAGGCTTTTTCACTTCCATATTCTGATATTGTTGATATAAATGAGGCAAGGAAAATAGCGATGACGATTCCAATTGTTTCATACCAATCAAAGTTTTGAAATAGGAATAGGGTTTTTACAACTAAGGCAATAATTAGAATTTTGATGATAGGGTCACCTAGTGTGGCTATTAGTTTGTGTATAAAACTTTCTTTTTTTGAAGCTTTAATCTCATTACTTCCATATTTTTTTCTACTTTTAATTACTTCTTCGTTAGTTAGACCTTTGTACATATAAGCACCTCCTACCAAAAGATATTAGGAGGGTTGTACATTTATGTGGATTATTACTCGACAAAAAAACTACCTTTATTTGGTAGTTTTAAGTAATCCTTCTTCTTTTAATAAGTTATAGATGCATGAATAGCTTCGGCTATTATAAAATTTACAAAATTTACGTATACTAACATTGCTCTTTTTATATAAGTTAATTATTTTTTTTCTTTCTTCTTCACTCATAATATTAGATGGTACTCTATTTTTATTGCCATGTACAAAGCTAACAGTTCCATTAATAACTTCTTTTTTTAATTTTAAAATATATTTGGGATGATATCCGGTTATGGATGCTATTTCTTTATATGTTAAAAATGTTTTGTTATTTAATTTTTCTTTTATCAGTTTTACAGCTTCTTCTTTTTTTGTCATGTAGAACGCTCCTCGCTATGGCAATGGTAACATTTTCGTGTAATAATGCCGTATACATTGTTTTTACAATGCACAAATTTTCTTTTAAATCTTACCCATTATATCATATATTATAGGTTTTAGAACAAAAATTGTTCGAAAAATCATTTAGAAAAAAATGGTAAATTTTTATGGGCGTTTTTTATTATACCCTGTTTTGTCATTATTATCAATCATTTTGATGTATTTACTTGAATGTTTTATGATTTCATTAATAAAAATTGATGGGTTTTCTTGATTGACTAATAAAATTACTTTGGACTGTGTTCTGGTTAAAGCGACATAAAAAAGTCTACGTTCTTCATTATGATTTTTTTCTGTTTGTGGTAGAACATATTTTAAATATTCACTATTTTTGATTTTACTTGGAAAACCAGTTACGGAATTTTCGAGATTTATAATTATAACTTCTGGAGCTTCTAAACCTTTTGATTTATGAACTGTCATGTAATACATGTTTTTATTTAGATAAGGGATTTTATTTATGTCATCATTATTACGCCCTAATATTAAGGTTTTGTTTTTTGTAGATTTAACAATATTATCCCATACATCGTTTAAGTTATCTTTATAGTAATATATATGAATTGGAGTTGGGTTACTTTTTTTTGAGGACATTTTTTTATTTATTTGATTTTTGTTTTGCATAATAAATTTGTGAGTGACTTTAATAAGTTCTTTACTATTTCGATAAGTGTTTTTTAATTTAATAATTTTGGCTTTTGGAAAGTATTTTTTGAAGTTTGTAAATATTTCAAGGTTACTACCGGTAAATTGATAGATGGACTGCCAATCATCGCCTACAGCAATTAAAGAGGCATTTGTTTGATTTTGAATGGCTTTTATTAGTTCACATTTATTTAATGATGAGTCTTGATATTCATCTATTATTATGTATTTATAAGGATATATACCTTCTTTTTGTACTATTTTAGTTGCTTTATTAATCATGTCTTGGAAGTCTATTTGGTTTGTATAAATTAACTGATATTCGTATTCTTCATATATGTTTTTTACAAGGTTTAAAAAAAGTTTATGCCTTGTTTGGGTTTTATAAAAATTTGTTTGTTTATTTATTTGGTGGAATGTACCGAACTTGGTAATATTATAATTATTACTTTTAAAAAGGTTAATGAATGTTTTTATTGTATCTTTTAATTTATACAGATAATATGAGTTTTGGAGAATGTTATTTTTTATAATTTCAGAGTTACCTTTACCGAATTCTATGAATTTAGCATTTATTATTTTTGTTAGCTTTTTATATTTTTTTAGATGTTTAATGATTAGATTATCTAAAAAGTTTTCTTTAACTAATGAAGTTACTTCTGATTTTTTTATAATTTCAAATCCTAAACTATGAAAAGTTTTAACTTTTATAGTTATATTTTCTTTTTTTAACTTTTTTTCTAAGCTAGATGCGGCAGCTTTAGTGAAGGTTATGCATAATATTTCATCTGGTTTTATGTTTTTTTCTATTAGATATTTAATTTTATGGATTATGGTTAAAGTTTTGCCAGAGCCAGCTCCGGCTACGACTAATAAATTTTTTGATTTGTTTTTTATTACTTTTTTTTGATATTTGTCTAAAATTATTTTTTCCACACAAAAACACCTCTATATATAACATACGAGATGTTTTGATTATTTCCTTTATTAATTGTTATTAGCACTGGCAATTATTGGATAGTATAATGTACGATCGCTGTCAGTGATGTTTTCATTTTGCTTAGCGAGAGAAACTAAAAATACTCCATTATTTGCTTCAACATAGGTTAGTTCGGCTACGCTTTTACCTTTTTTTATATCTTTTGTGATTAAAAAATTAGTTCCGTTGTATTTTTTTTCAATTATTGTAGCACTGGTAAAATCGACTGAATTATTATTATTTTTTTTAAAAATGTTAATAAGTGAGTTTTTCATTTGTGTATAATTTGTATATTCTGCACTATTGTCATATTTAATTACCATGGCAATACTTTTATCATTATTAATAATTAATAATCCATCTTCTGATGGGGTTGAGGTTAGTTCTTTCGGTATTTTAAAATTGAATCCATTATAGGTGACCGTATTGGTATTTTCATTTTCTACAATGATGTCTTCTATATTATTAGAATTATTGTTTTTTTGATATGACTCATTATGTTTAATTATATTTATTGCTATAAAAATTGTAATAATTATTATGATAGTTATTATTATTAATTTAGTTGGTATTTTTTTATGGTTTAGTGCTTGTTTTTGTTTAGTATTATTATATTTATTTTTTGAATTAAAATCGTTTTGAATATTATTTATTGGTAAATTACAATTACTACAAAAAAAGTCTCCTTCATTAACTTGTGAACCACATCTTGGACATTCCATATGTTTTTCCTCCTTTGTTTTAAGTGTATCACATAGAACAAAATGTCAAAATATTTTTTTTGCACATTATTAACTTTTTGTATTTTTATATGCAATTATATATAATCCTCAACACTCAAAATTTGGTCAATTAGTGCTTTATACTTTTTATGTTGTTAAAATCTAAAAATATGACACTTAAATATTTGAATATCATCACTTTGTATCTCTTGATATATTCACTATAGCACATACAATTTATTTTGTAAATGTTTTGCTTTGTTTGAAATTTATTTTATAAATTAGCACACTAATAGATTAAAATAAGTTACAATTTTTTGTTTGTAACTTATTTTACATAGAAATTTAAGCTATTTAATTAATTTTATAACTTCATCGCGGTCTTTAAATGGAAATTCATCACTACCGATGATTTGAGTGTCTTCATGACCTTTACCTAATATTAATAATATATCTTCATTTTCTAACATACTTATTCCTTTTTTGATGGCTTCTTTACGATTAGTTATTTTGATGTAATTATCTGTTTGAATATCGGTGGTTATGGAGTCAATGATGTCATCTTCATTTTCATGGCGAGGATTATCAGTGGTGAAAATGGCATAATCAGTGCTTTCAGAAACAAGTTTACCAATTAATGGTCTTTGTTCTACACGACGCTCACCACCGCAACCGATGATAGTGATAATTTTTCCTTTGGATATTTCTTTTGTTTTTTGAATAATGTTATTAATATTATCTAAATCATGAGCATAGTCGATGATAATAAGGCTATCTTTATATTTAATACCTTCAAAACGTCCATCGGCTTGATGAATGGTTAAAGTAGCGGATTTAATGGTTTCTTCGTCAAAACCTAGAATTTTGGCAGTGATGTAGGCTGGAGCATAATTATATACATTGAAAGAGCCAATTAGTGGTAGTTTCATTTGTATGGATTCCATTGTAAATTCGGTATAATCATAGTTAATATTGGTGATTTTTATTGGGTAATTGCTATCTTCAGAACCATATAAAACATTGGTATTTTGTGGTAAGACAAAATATTCATAATATGGATCTGCTTTATTTATAATGGCATAACCATTTTTTTTAAGCATTTTAAATGGCTCGATTTTTTCATTTAGATAGTTTTGATTATCAGTATGTTGATTAGCTGTAAAGTTGGTGAAAATGGCAGCGTCGAATCTCAATCCTTCAATGTGTCTTTGCTCAATAGCGTTTGATGATGTTTCAATTACTACTACTTCGCATTCGGCATTTGAAGCTTCATTTAGAAGTTCATATAGTTCATAAATGTCGGGTGTTGTCGATGACGTTTTTTGCATTTTACCATCTAAATAAAATCCGTTAGTACCTATATATGCGGTTTTGATATTTAGGTTATTTAATAGTTGATATATTAAATCGGCTGTTACAGTTTTACCATATGTTCCAACTACAGCAATTAATTTTAATTTTTCTAATTTTTCTAAATTTAATTCTTTTAGATAGTTTGAAAGATAAGTTCTTGTGTCTTCAGTGATGATAGTTTTTACGGAATATTCTCCATGGCTAGCGATTATACAGGCAGCTCCTTTATCAATTGCTTCTTCAATATAATCGTGGCCGTCGGTGTATGGCCCTTCTAGGGCCAAAAAGGTATCACCTGGTTTTACTTTTTTTGAATTTACTCTTAGCATATTTACCCCCTATGCTTTTAAATAATTTATCAAATGGTAGTGCAATTAGGTTAACTAGCCAAATGATAAAATATGAAAGATAACTAAGTGTAACTACAATTATATAATAAAAGGCAGTGTTGTCAAATATTATATCGGCGTAGTGATAACTTATATAGTCTAAAATAAACCATATGTTTAATCCTAGATACATTAAAACTAAAATGACAATTCTGGTTTTAAGTTTTTTATCTACTTTAATTTTATTTTTCTTTTTATAGTCTAATAAGAATAATATTGTATATAAAATAACTGTACTAACACCTATGACTTTTAGGTTAAAATTTAAAGCGATGACTATTATGATAATAAATAATAATTCTTTATTTAAAAATACTTCTTTTGAATTTTTAGATAACCATTTACTATAAGATTTTAAATCATATTTGTTTTTTTGAAGAACTGAAAAAATTCTTTTATATTTTATGATATTAAAACAAATATATGTTGATAGGGAAATATAGAAAAATATCATTTGCTACCTCCAAAGAAAATTTCATACCAAAGTAAGAATACATATATAGTCCATACTTTTCGACTATTATCAGCTTTACCTTTACAATGGTCATCTAATAGTTTAACAATTTTTTTAGTGTTGAAAAATTTATTATCTTTAGTAAATAGGGCTTTTATTTGTTTATAGATATCTTCATCTTTCATCCACTCACGAATTGGTACGGGAAAGCCTAGTTTCTTTTTATTTGAGACTTTATCTTCTAAGACTTCTCCAGCAATATCTCTGAATATTTTTTTGGTTTTGTATTTATCAGTTTTAAATTCGGTTGGAAGTCCTAAAGCATAATCTATTAGTGGTCTATCTAAGAATGGTACTCTAACTTCTAAAGAATTGGCCATACTCATTTTATCAGCCTTTAATAAAATATCACCTATAAGCCAGAAATTGAAGTCAATATACTGCATTTTAGTTATATCATCTTTATCTTTTACTTTGTCATAATATGGCTTAGTTAAGTCTTGAAAACCTTTTGTCTGTCTTTTGTTTTTTAAAATTTTACTTACTTCTTTATTATTAAAGATAAAAGCATTACCAACAAATCTATCTTCAAGTTTTTTTCCACGTCTAATTAAAAAATTAATACCTCTTTTATGTGGGAAAATGTTTGCGATTTTACCGATAGTGAACCTTATTGGATATGGTATTTTATAATACCAACTATCTGTTAGAGGTTCTTGATATATATTGTAGCCACCAAATATTTCATCTGCCCCTTCACCAGATAGTGACACTTTGACGTTTTCACTGGCTATTTTTGTAACGAAATATAAAGCTATAGATGATGGATCAGCTAAAGGTTCATCCATATAGTACAAAATATTTGGAAGATTTTTGAAATATTCTTCTTTAGTAATTATTTTATTTATATTTTTGGTATTTATTTTACTAGATAAATCTTTGGCATAGTCAATTTCACTATATTTTTTATTATTAAATCCAACCGTAAAGGTTTTATCAACATCACTACTTGCAGCAATGAAGGAAGAATCAACACCACTTGATAAGAATGAACCTACTTCAACATCACTTATTTTATGTGCTTTAATGGAATCTTGTAAGCGTTCTTTGATTCCTTCTTTCCATTCTTCATAAGTTTTTGTGTCATCTTCTTGGAATTTGATTTCATAGTATTTTTTTATTTCTAATTTACCATTTTTATATTTCATATAATGACCAGGCATTAGTTTATATACATTTTTAAAGAATGTTTCTTCTCCTGCACTATATTGAAATGTTAGATAGTATTCTAGCATTTTTGTGTTTAATTCTTTTTTGAAGTGTGGATGTATTAAGAAACTTTTTATTTCAGAACCAAATATTAGTGTATTGCCCATTTTAGCATAGTAAAAAGGTTTAATACCATAGAAATCTCTTGCTGCGAACATTTCGTTTGTTTTAGTATCGTATATAACGAAGGCAAACATTCCTCTTAGTTTATCTAATAGTTGTTCACCCCACTGTTCATAGCCATGAAGAAGGACTTCCGTATCAGTTTTAGTTGTAAAAGTATGTCCTTTTTCAATTAATTCTTCTCTTATTGATTGGAAGTTATATATTTCGCCATTAAAGATAATAACTTTAGTTTTATCTTCATTATAAATTGGCTGTGAGCCGCTTTTTAAATCTATTATACTTAGACGTCTAAAGCCTAAAGCAATATTTTTATCGCAGTAGTAACCTTCTGAGTCTGGGCCACGATGAGCAATAAGGTCTGCCATTTTTTTGATAGTTTTTGTTTTATCTTTTTCTTTATTAATGTATCCGACAAAGCCACACATATTACTGCCTCCTTTTAGTATAGGTCATATTCATTTTATCATATATTTGCTTATTTTTAAAGAAAAAAGGTCAAAGATTAGCTCTGACCTATCTATCAATAACCACGGTTCTAGTTAAAATATCTTTTATTGTTTGTCTTTTTTGTGTGACAAATGATGAAAGAAAGCCTAATGTGATGAAATCTAAAACTAATATTAACTCTCTAATGAAGGAACCAATAAATCCTTGAATTTCACCATTTAATTTAACAACTTTGATATGCATTGTACCTTTACCTATTGTTGCGCCTGTTCTACTTTCGGAAAACGGAAAGTAGAAAAATATAACTACTAGGCATAAGATATATCTAGCATCACTAAGTGTATTTATCATGACTTGAGAAAAATCAAACATTCTAATTAAGTTATTAGTTGCGAGCAGACCATAGCATATAAGACTAATAATTAAAATATCAATTACAAAAGCGACTAAGCGCTTTATAGGGCTTGCGAAGCTTAAGCTTGTTTCTTCTTTCATAATTAATTTATTAATAACATAAGTGCGGGCTAATTTATCGTTTAAGGCTTGTTTTTGTGGTGGTACGGCTGAGAAAATGAAGCCAATTCCAAGGGTTAAAATATTGACTATTTTAGCAAGATTTCTTTTTAAAGCAATTGGAAAAGTGACGGGATTTTCATATTGGTCAACAACTGCAATATCTAAGATTAATTTTCCAATAGAACCCTGCCAAGCAGTTCTTTCACAAATAGAATTATATAAAACATATAGTGGGATAAAAATAATTAAAGCAATATAAAAATTGTCTGCCGTTATTTTTATTAGATAATTATTAATAAGAATTAGGATTAAATAAGTAATGGTTCCTATTAAGAATATATCAAATAAACCGGCGACTAATCTTTTAATAAATCCGGCATATTTTTCATTTTCAATATAGTTATCATCAGAAACCTTTTTAAAAAAGTTATCTATATCTTTAAAACTATAATTACAGTATGGACAATTAGTTACATTTGCATCAATCATTCTACCACATTTTGGGCACCCCTTTTGCATATTAATCTACTCTCCTTTACTTTGATTATATCATGTCTATACAAAAATAAAAACACCTTTAAGCTGCTTTTATTTTATTTATGTAATGATGAACTTTTTTTGCCCAACTAGTACTAGCGGCATATTTTTTATTCATAGCTTCTGGAGTGGTTAAACCTTTATCATAATAGTTTTCTTTTAGATTACTCATGAAAGCATATATGCCTTCGTCTAAACTATTAAAGCGTTTATATGATGTGCCATTACAACTTGGTCCACCTTTCATACCACCAACGTTATAACACTGTTTGACTTGTTTACTACATGTGCCATTACAACCAGTTTCGTGAAGAACAATAGCTACAGCTAGATAAGGGTCAATACCCATTTCAATAGCGTATTTAGCAAAACTAGCTCCTGTTCCTGATAAAGTTGAATGTAATGAACGATTTAATTTTTCAACTAGTTCATTCATAGTTAAGCCGTCATAAACTATTGGTTCAGCTTGTGGTTCAGTGACAACAGGCTCTTGAACAGGTTCAGTTACTTGTGGTTCAGTTTGAACTGGCTGTTCTGGTGCAACTTCAACTGGAGTGCCTGATTCGTCTTCTTCAGTAGTTGCGATAGCAACTTCATTACTAGATGTAGTTGTCTCAGTTTTTGGTGTAGTTTCTGTTTCTAGGCTTTGGGTTTGATTAATGCTTGTAAAATGTGGTAAAGCAATTGATAATAATACTCCAAATACTATAACAGCTGTTACTTTTTTAACCTCGTTCATTTACATCTCTCCTACTATTCTGTTAATTATTTTATCATAATAAAAAATAAGCGTCAAATTTGTGTACAATTTAAGTTTTCCTTGAAATTTAAGGTTGACTTTGGACAAAATAAAAGAAGCAAAAAAATTATTTTGCTTCTATCTCATTCATGTAAGAACGTATTTTAGATGACCAGGTAGGACTAGCGGCATATTTTGGGCCAATAGTCTCTGGGGTTGTTAGACCTTGGGCATAATAATTATTGTATAAATTATTCATAAAGGCTTTAATCCCTTCATCTAAACTTGGAAATGCTTTATATGATCCACCATTACATCCTGGTGAGCCTTTCATTCCTCCTACATTATTACACTGTTTAAGAAGAGTTGAACAGTTCCATTTACATCCTGTTTCATGAAGAACTATGGCAACGGCTAAATAAGGGTCAATACCTAATTCAATGGCATATTTAGCAAAGCTTTCCCCTTTTCCAGCTAAAGTTGAATTTAATGAACGATTTAATTTAGCAACTAATTCGTCATAAGATATACTAGTTCCTGACTTCGCTGTTACTTGTTTAGCTGCTTCGTCGGCTTTAGCTTTTTCTTCAGCTTGTCTTCTTTCTTCTTCTTTTTTCTTTTCTAATTCTAATGCTTTTTTACGAGCAATTTTAATCTGTCTTAATTCTTCGATGTTAATTTCAATTTTTAATGAATCTACATCTTGTGATAGTTCACTATTAATTGGCTTTATTTCTAACTTGTTTAAATTCAAAGGTGTTTCTTCTTTTTCATTCATTTTTAATTTGCCTTGCATAAGTGTGTTTGTCATGAATGATTTTCGAAATTCTTTAAGGCTTTGAGCCTTAGCAATAGTAGGATGCCATAAGGCAGAGACTACTATCAAAATGATTATGGCCATAATATTGGCCTTAACCGATTGGTTTGTTTCCATTTTCACCCTCTCCTGTAAACCTCGAAATCAGAAAACAGGCCTTATTCTAGCATATTTTGGTATATGCGTCAAATTGAGTCGATTTTTGTCTAACCCAATTTTGGGGTTTTACCCTTTATTTATAAGGGTGTTTTTCCCTCACTATTATTATATGTTTGAAAGTATGAGTTTTATACAACTTGTTTTGGAAAATTATGGCATTATTTGTCATAATTGTTATTTTTTAGAGGTTGATGGTAAAATTAGAGTGTAAAAATTTAGACAATTATGAAGAAATTGTCATAGAAAGTTTATGACAATTTCTTTAGTTAAAATTTGTTTTATATAGTCTTTGGTTTATTTGCTTTTACTAAAGGTAAGCATATTCTAAAATCAGTTCTGTTTTATAAAGTGAATGTAAATTAATATATTTAACTAATTGTTATTTTTGTATTTTTTATTTATTATTTGGCGGTTTCCTTTTGTATATCCTTCTAGCACGTTAGGATTTTGTACTTTGATATAATTATATAATCCTATTTTTCCTTTTTTAGTAAATATATATCATATCGCACATAACACTTTGTGTATTATGATTTACTTGTTGATGAGATGCATATAATATAGGTAAGCATTTATACTAAAAGTCCTTGGTTTTCAAGGACTATTTTCTAAATGGTCGGGAAAACAGGATTTGAACCTGCGGTCTCTACGTCCCGAACGTAGCGCTTTACCAAGCTAAGCTATTTCCCGATAAAGCGTTTATTTTACGCTTTCTAGGTAAGCAATATATATGGTTTGTTTGGTATTATCATTTTTTGTACAAGTAATCATGGTTAGGGTTTGTTTTGTAGTGTCTCTATATATTGTGACGTTTCCATCTTTAGTTTCATTATAAATATTATCTATTTTATATGTATATAGGTGGCCTTTATATTCAATTTTAGCAGTATCACCTTCTGTTAATTTATATAGGCTTTTAAAGTATGCGATGTGGGTTGTTCCTGAATGGGCAACTAAAATAACATTACCGTTTTTTTCATCTGGGTAATTGGAAGGAGATAGGAATGTTAGGTTTTTACTAACATTATTATTTTCATTGTCTTTGTCAAAGAAACCTTGTTGTAGGTTAATTTTATCAATGGTTAAAATACCAAGATAACCATTTGGATTTGGTGTTGGGACATATTCTTCTTCTGTTTGTTCAATATTTTGAGGTGTGTTATCTTGAGTTTTATCATTTACTTCACTAAATAGTGAAATACTTATTTTTTGATATGCTTGTTCTTTTTTGCCTTTTAAATAGTCAGCAGATATTAATAATATACCACCAATTATGGCAACAAAGGCAATAATGACAATAGTTCTATTACTTAATTTTGACATACTTTATTCCCTTTCTTTGTTAACTATTAAGTAGTATAGCATGGTTAGTTATAAAAGTAAAATTGATTTTTATGTATATTTTACATTAGAAATTTTTGGTATTTTGTTCTGTATTAATAATGAATAGCTAAATCAATATGACATTATTTTTTTATTATAGAGTATTATATATTGCGAGATTCATATGATATATATTTAATCTATATCTTTTTAACTATGGATATTTTTCTAATTTAATTTTAACAGTTTATGATTGTTTACGCAATATATTTTTTTTAATTTTTAGCACTCTCTATTGACAAGTGCTAAAGAGAGTGATATAGTTATAATGTAATCTTGCATGAGATTAAATTTTTATGAAAAGGAGGCACGAATATGAACGAACAACAAGCATATCAAGAAGGTTTACAAAATGTTTTAGAGAAATACGGTAGAGATATTACAGCAGCGGCTAAAGATGGCAAAGTTGATCCGGTTATCGGTCGTGATGATGAGATTCGTAGTATTACCCGTATTTTATCACGTAAGACTAAAAACAACCCGGTTTTAATTGGTGAGCCTGGTGTTGGTAAAACAGCTATTGTTGAGGGTTTGGCTCAAAGAATTATTAAAGGCGATGTTCCTAATAGTTTAAGGGATAAACGTATTTGGGAACTAGATATGGGGTCTTTGATTGCAGGAGCTAAATATCGTGGTGAATTTGAAGATAGATTAAAAGCAGTACTAAAAGAAGTGAAAAATTCTGATGGTGAAATTATTATGTTTATTGATGAAATTCATATGATTGTAGGTGCTGGTGCTTTGGAGGGAGCTATGGATGCTGGAAATATGCTTAAGCCAATGCTTGCTCGTGGTGAGATTCATTGTATTGGGGCGACTACTTTAAATGAGTACCGCAAGTATATTGAAAAGGATGGTGCACTTGAAAGGCGTTTTCAAAAGGTATTAGTATCTGAGCCAACAGTACTTGATACAATTACTATTTTACGTGGTTTGAAATCTCGTTTTGAGGTTTATCACGGCGTTACAATTAAAGATAGAGCGTTAGTAGCGGCAGCTACTTTATCAGATAGATATATTACTGATAGATTCTTACCAGATAAGGCTATTGATTTAGTCGATGAAGCATGTGCAACTATTAAGGTTCAATTAGAGTCAGTTCCTACTTCGCTTGATACTTTGACACGTAAGATTATGCAGTTAGAGGTTGAAAGACAAGCTTTAAAAAAAGAAAAAGATGAATTTTCTAAAAATAGAATTAAAGAGATTGATGAAAAATTAACTTCTTTGAAGGCTAAAGAAAAAGATTTGAGAGAGGCTTGGGAACATGAGAAGGAAATAAATTCTTCAATTAACCGTAAAAAGGAGGAAATTGAAAAGGCTAATCGTGATTTGGAATATGCAGAATCCAAATATGATTTAGAGTCTGCCGCTAGACTTCGCCATGGGGTTATACCTGCCTTAGAAAAAGAATTAAATGAGTTAAAGAAGAATAATAAGAATTCTATTTTAAGTGATGTGGTTGACGATGAATCTATTGCGGCTATAATTTCTAAATGGACGAATATTCCAATTAGTAAATTGGTTGGTACAGAAAGGGATAAGTTACTTCATTTGGAGGATAATTTAAGAAAAAGAGTTAAGGGTCAAGATAGGGCTTTACATTTAGTTAGTGAGGCAATTATAAGAGCTCGTGCTGGTATTAAGGATCCTAACAGGCCTATTGGTTCATTTATTTTCTTGGGACCAACTGGTGTTGGTAAGACTGAGGTAGCAAAATCTTTGGCTTATGAATTATTTGATGATGAACGTCATATTGTCAGAATTGATATGAGTGAATATATGGAACCACATTCTGTGGCAAGGTTAATCGGTTCTCCTCCGGGATATGTCGGATATGATGATGGTGGACAATTAACAGAGGCTGTTAGAAGAAATCCATATAGTATCGTACTTTTTGATGAAATTGAAAAAGCTCATAAAGATGTATTTAATATTTTACTTCAAATTTTAGATGATGGTAGAATTACTGATTCGCAGGGTAGAACGGTTGATTTTAAAAATACAATTATTATTATGACTTCTAATTTAGGTAGCGATTATATTTTAGAGGGTCATAATGATAGTGAAGAAATGGTTATGAGTGAACTTAGAAGAACATTTAAACCAGAATTTATTAACCGTATTGATGAGATTATTATCTTTAATTCACTTTCTAAAGAGGTTGTTCATGAAATATTAGATAAAATTATTAGTGAGATTGAATATAGATTACGTGATAAGAAGTTAACACTTAAGGTAACTGATAAAGCTAAAGAGTTTATTATTGATAATTCTTATGATGAAAAGTATGGAGCTAGACCAATTAAGAGATATGTAAGTAGAAATATTGAAACTTTGATTGCTAAAGCTATTATTAATGAGGATATTAAATTTAATTCTACAGTTACTATTGATGTTAAGAATGGTAAATTTATAATAAAATAAGGAAACGGCTTAATTCGTTTCCTTATTTGTATCTTTGTGATAATACTTGTTTTTTAGCTAAAACCCAATCGTAGTTTTTACTGATAATTACTGAGTCACAATATGGACACTTAGATGAGTTAACATTTTCTAAAGGTGCGCCACAGTTTGGACATTTATTATCTTTTTTACTCATTCCTTTGTTGAAGGTCATAGCATAATTATATATCACTTTTCGTTTATTAGTTCCTCTTACTACTTTATTATTTTTATCGGTTATATAGTCATAACATTCTACTTGCATTATTACTGTTAAAGAGACTATATCGTTTTTGGTTTCCATTCCTACAATATTGAAACCTAATAAGTTAAAGTCTTTCATAACGTTTGTTTGTTTTTTGACTTTTAATGTGGTTAATTGTGATTTGTACATGTTGTACATTTCATCGGTTACACTCTCTCTAATACTCTCGTAATCAAAGTTCATCCAAGCAATTTGAATTTTCTTATATATTTCAAATGATTGTTCTTTGAATTCAAATGGATCAAAATCTGGAACAAATTGTTTGAATTTTTCTGGGTCATAAGGTGGAATATTTTTTAAGGCGGTTGTTGGCATTTGTCCTATTTTCTTTTTAGCATTTAAAAGTATAAAGGCTACAACAACTAGAAAAATTGCTAAAGTAATAATGGTGGTGACAGGATCGGCACTACCACTACTACTAGAATAATAATGTCCACCATAAGACGAACCACTGCTCCAACTAGAACCTGAACTGAAACCTCCAGATGATCCTCCTGAGTAACTTCCATCAAAGCCTGAATCAGCTTCTGGATGATAGTTTGGAATCATGAAAATAAGGGCGGTAATAATAATTAATAGTACACTTTTTACCTTTTTATTCATAGTTTAACTCCTTTATTTGGTTTCTATAGATGTTAAAACCCAGTCTTTATCATCTAAATTATATATTGTTCCGCAGTAGGCACATTTACCACTAGCGTTAACATCAATAGAAGCCCCACAGCCTGGGCATTTTCTTACAGAGCCCATTTCTTTATGATTGATTTTTTTGGTAAATGTAAGGTAATTGGCTCTTTCATTTCTTACATCGGTGTCCCCACTTACATAGTTTCCATCTTCATCCATAAGGTAATCTAAATAACGAGATAGGATATATACTTTGATTATCATATCGGTATTTGTTACTTGATAGTTCAATATTTCTGTTTGAGCAACATTGATTTCATCATACATTTGAATCAAATGTCTTTGAGTTAGGTTATCTACTTTTTGTTTGTATAGATTATAAACTTCATCTGATAAAAAATGTTTGACATTTTCTAATTCTTTAGTAACTACTGCCATATGTAACTGAATGAAAACATTATCGACATAGGTTTTGAATTTACTTTCAGAGAATTCTGAATCATATTTTAATATTTCATTCATTATTTAGCTTCCTTACCACAGTTACTACAGAATTTTCCAGTTAATGGAGAACCACAGTTACTGCAGAATTTTGGAGTGGCTGCACCATTTGTTTGAGCAGCACCAACTACTGTTTGAGCTTGTGTAGTAGTTTGTGCAGGGGCTTGTTGTATTTGGCTAGCAGCGTTTTGAGCTTGCATATTTTGATTAACGGCGTTAATCATATTAGCTCCAGCTTGGTTAGCCATCCCCATACCCATGAAGCCCATCATAGAACCAGCTTCATTAGAGGCTGCTTGGGTCATAGCTTCGGCAGATGCACTAGCCATTAAACCTGATTGCATGCTTGGATCAGAGAAAATTTTTGCGTCATCAATACGCGATACTCTTTTCATTGATTCTTCAGTTAAGTTAATATCACCCATTGCTACGTCGGTAACCATTAGGCCATATTGCTTTTTCCATGAATCGTCTAAACATTTATTCATTTCATCAGAGATGTCACTGCCATAAAGTCCCATGTCTCCAAATGAAACTTTTTTATTTCGCATGACATTTGAAATTGCTACGGTAACTTTTTCAATAAATTTGGTTTTTAATTGACTTCCTACTACTTCATCAAAGGTAATGGTATCTTTAGGGTTAGTACCAATTACACTAGCAATTAAGATAGCTGGGTCGACAACTCTAACAGCATATTCTCCGAAGAAGGTAACTTCTAGTGTTCCATATTTTTCATCGGTTATTTTTTTTGGTTGCGGACTGCCAAATTTATTGCCTAACATAACTTTGGTATTAACATAATATACTCTTTGGTCGTGGGCTGGCTGTCCACCATAGGTAATACGTCTACCTATTGTTTTAATTGTATCTTTAACACCTTTAAAGAAACCACCATCAAAGACTGTTGGTTCGCTGCTTTGTTCATAGGTGTATATTCCTGGTTCAGCTGAGAAGTCAGCTATTGCACCATTATCAACTACCATCATGGCCATTCCTTCTGGAACGACGATTTGACTTCCTTTTGTTATAATTCCTTCTTCAGGATTTTTATTGCCTTCGCCATGATTTACTTTTCCTCTTTGAATTAAAACATTATTAGCGATTTGTGGGCATTCGATAAATTCTTTAAATTGATCTCCAAATCCAGATGATACTGAACTTGTTACGGCTTTTATTAAACCCATTATTATTCACTCTCCTTTATTTTAATTATATACTACTTAACTTTTTATAGCAAGAAAAAACAACTATTTTGAACTGAACCCCAAAAGTTGTTTAAGTGTAAAAGTTATTTTTTGTTTATATCATCTAAATTAACGTCATCGAATAATTGTCTTAATTCTATGTTTAGTGTAGGAAATTATGTATAGTCATCAAATGGTAGTAATAATTGGGATAATGCTTCATTAAAAAGTTATTTAAATGGAGAATATTATAATTCTATAAATGAAACTTATCGAAATATGATATCAAGTGAAACCTATTATTTAGGAGGAGCTGACAATAATTGGATTAGTGCAACAGCAAGTGAATATTATGATGCCGAAAGAGATAGCAGTCAAGTATATAGTGGAAATCCAGCAAGTACAATACAAAATATAGGATTAATGTATCCAAGTGATTATGGATATGCGGCAGGAAGTAGTTGTCTATCAACGTCGCTTTTCACATATAATAGTAGTTGTAAAAACAGTGATTATTTATCAGGATTAACTGAATGGTTACAGACACATTATATTGGTAATGATATTGCCGTAGCATACCTCAGCTATAATGGTAGTGTTGTTGGCGCAGACGTAAGTGTTATTGCAGACCAAGAAGTTAGGCCAACCTTATATCTAAACACAAATGTCCAAATTACAGGTGGAGATGGCAGTCAGTTTAATCCATTTCAATTATTACTTTAAATTGTGATGAAAGGAACAACTTTTACCTTATGTTGTTTCTTTATTTTGACTATTTGATTCTTCTTCGGTAATGGCTTTATCTAATATGTTTAATAATCTATTTTGATTATTTATTAATACTTCTACTTTGTGGTGTAAGTCTTCTAGTAATAATTCACTCTTTAAATCTATTTTATAGTCATTTTGATTTCTTAGACTATCTTTTTTTGAGGCTCTATTTTGACTCATCATGATAATTGGGGCTTGAAGGGCTGATATACAAGATAAAATTAAGTTTAATAATATATATGGATATGGATCTATTTCTTTATCTTTTAAAATAAAGGTGTTGATAATCATCCAACCAATTAGAAAGATTATTGATATAAATATAAATGTCCAACTACCGGCAATTTCGGATATTTTATCGGCTGCTTTTTCGGCAAAAGTCAGATTTCTTTCTTCTTCTTTGTCTACATCAACAGCAATTGAACTATCGGCTAATAAGTCAATTATATCTTCTTTATCTTGTTTTTCTAAATTTTGGTGTAGGATCATTTGAACAATTTTTCTTTTATCTTTTTTTGTCACTTTTCAACACTCCTTATAGTTATTATGAATAATTTTATGTTAAAAATACATTAAAAACTCTCATGTTAATTTATGAGAGTTTTTTCATTTAAGTTTATTAGTTTTTCATCTAAAATGGAATATAAATATATTTTTGTAGTTTTTTTGGTAATATTTTCTATATATTTTTTATAACCATTTAACTGTTTTAGATAAGCTTCATCAGTTGTGTGTTTTAATTTGTAATCTACGATGATGTTTTCATTTTCTTTAATTAGAAGTAGGTCAATAATTCCATGATATTCTTGGTTTTCTTCTTCATATATAAATTCATATTCTCTATATGCTTTTACTATATCTTTTAAAATACCTGAGTTTATGAATGATGTTATTTTCTTCTTTTCAAATGGTGTGAGGTTTTCTAGGTTAAGTTTTTGGAAGTTGATGTTTTCGAGTATGCTGTGCATTTTAAGGCCAAGTTCGATGTTTGTTTTTTCTTCTTTTGAGTATAGATTATGGGTGGTTTTTGAGAAGTGGGATTTAGATAATTCTTCTTTCTTTATATTTAGTTCGTTTATGTATAATGGTTTTGCGGTGGAAAAGTCTTGTTTGCTAGTGGCTTTTTTAGATAGATTATAATCCTTTGTGAGATTTATGGTGGATAAGTCTATATCTTTTTTATATTTTTCTAATGATTTATGGATGGAATTTAAGATGTTTTGAAATGATAGGTATTTTAATCTTATACTATCATCAACTACACCGTTTTCTTTAATGGTTATTTCTTCTTCCATATTGGTTACTAAAATCATTTTTTCCCTAGCTCTAGTTAAAGCGACATAAAATAATCTTATACGTTCTGAGATTTCTTCTTTCATGTAGTTATTTTTTAATAAGGTTTTTAAAATGGTGCTTTTTGGTGAATTATAAAAATAAGGAATGATGAAGCCATATTTATCTGAGAAGTAAAATAGGTTTTTGAGGTCATCAATGTTGAATTTCTTACTGAGGGAACTAAAGTAACATATAGGAAATTCTAGGCCTTTAGAGGCATGGATGGTCATGATTTTAACAGAGTTAGAGTCTTCTTTGTTGAGGGCAAGTTTTATATCTAGGCCATCTTCTAAGACTTCGTTTAAGTATTCGTAAAAGTCTTTTATTTCGTAACCCAATTTATCACAGTTTATGGCTACTTTTATTAAGGAGTCGATAATGGTTATTCTTGAGTTTATGTCGCCGATGGTGATCATTTTTTCATATAGGTTAAAGGTATCAATAATTTTTCTTATTAAGGTTTCGTTGGTTTGTTCATCTATGTTTTGTTTTAGGATTTGACACTTTTCCCATATATTTGTTTCTTTATAATCATTATTGTTTAAGTGGGTTAATATTTCGTTATCTGACATTTGGAATAGGTAGCTTCTAGCTAGTGAAGTGAAGGAATATTTGAAGTTAGTATCTATTTTATTTGATAAAATTAAGTTATATATATGTTTAAATATTATAATTTCATCAGAGTTATTGATAGCTTTATCACGGTATATGGTTATTGGGATGTTTAGGTATTCGAATATTTTTTTATATAGTTCAAATTTAGATGATCTATCAATTAGGATAGCACAGTCTTTGTATTCTAATTCTTTTGCTTTATTGGTGTCTTTATCCATGATTTGATATTTATTTTGGATTTTTGTTTGAATGTCTTTAGCAATGGTGAATATTTCGATTTCATCTTTAGAGTATGTTTTATCTTCAGGTGTTTCGTAATTTAATATTTCCATGTTATAGTTTTCTTTATGGATTTCATTATAAGCGGTGTTTCCAAAAATCATTTGATGACTTGTTATGTAATCGGCACCACCAATGTCTGAGTCCATTATTTGGTTAAACATTTCATTGATATTGCTTAAGACTTCATCTCTTGAACGGAAGTTTTTGTTTAGGTCGATTTTGAGTCCGCCTTTATTAGCACTATAGTTTTCATATTTTGTTTTGAATAGTTCTGGGTTTGTGTGTCTAAAACGGTAAATTGACTGTTTAATGTCGCCAACCATATAAACATTGTTTTTTTCAATGTATGAGATAAATGTTTCTTGAATGTCATTGGTGTCTTGGTATTCATCGATTAGGATTTCATGATATTTTTCTTTTAAGGTTTCTCTTATTTCTTTATTTTCTTTTAATAAGTTTATGGCAATTCTAGCAATATCGATGAATTCGTAGACGTTTTTTTCTTGTTTGAATTTAGTTAATTTATTATCTAGTTTTAGGATGATATCAATGATGATTTCAGTGTAGTCTTTGGTTTGATAGATAGTTTCCTTAATAAATTCTATATCTTTATATTTTGTTAGTTCTTTTATTTCTTTGATTAAAGATGATAGTTCTTGTTTTATGGATTTTGTTTCTTCTTCACTTCCTCTTGGAAGATTTGGAAGTCTATCTGGAATGGACAATTTTATTTCTTCATATGTTTTGACATTTATTAAATTAGTTAATGTGGTTTCTAGTTTTTCTATGTATGTGCCATCGGTATAGTAGCTTAGGCTATGAATGGTGTTTTTGATACTTTTTTGTTTGGTGTTTAAAAGGTTTAGATAGTCTTGGATGTAATTATTTATTTGAGTTTCGTTAAAGTAATTTTTTATATATGTTTTTAAATATTCATCTTTATTATATAGGTTGTCTAGGCTTTCATTTAGTTTTAGAATGTTTTTGATTATTTTTTTATCATCTTTTAAAGTGAAGTCGCTGATTAGTTTTAGAAATTTTGGATTTTTATTTTGATAGTATTCATCAAAGATATTATTTATGATGTGCTTCTTTTCTAAGGACATGATAGAGCTATCGACAATAGATAAGTCGCTAGAGATATTTAGATAATGGCTATATTTTTTGACAAGTCCTAGGGCATAGGCATCAAAGGTGGTGATGTCGGCGGTGTCGACTTTAGCAAGTTCATCTTTGAGGTTTGCTTCGATGATTTTTTTTCGAATACGTTCTTTCATTTCGGCAGCGGCGGCATTAGTAAATGTTAGGATTAAAAGGTTATCTAAGCTGATTCCTTTTTTTAATTTAGTGATTACTCTTTCGGATAAGACAGCGGTTTTCCCTGAACCAGCTCCAGCTGAGACGATAATGTTTTGACCGGACTGATTGATGGCTTCTTCTTGTTCTTTGGTCCATTTAGGCATTTTCTTCACCTCCTATTATGTCTTTGAATTTAGTTTCTTTTAAGTCTTTTATGTCGGTTTCTTTGACATAGCAAATATCTTTGAATGGGCAAAAACTACAGCTGATGTTTTTATTATCAATTCTTTTAGGTTCGATTTTGAAGTCGGCATTTAAGATTTTTTCTATAGTAGCACTGATATTGTTATCTACAATATTTACTAATTTATTAATACCATTTTTATCAATTACTTTGGCATAGGCATAGAAACCTTTTTGAGTTGTTTTCATGGAGCTGATGATTTCACTATTTTGATAGGTGTCATCAATTTTACTGATGACATCTTCGTTATTGATGGTATAGCCTTGTAGTTTTAGGTTATTTTTAGTATCTTTATCTGCATCTTTACTATCAAGGGTTTGAGGGGTGAGTATTTTTTGGAGATAAAAACCGTTAATGGTGTAATTTGGTCCTAGGCCTTTTTGAACTAGGTAAATATAGGTTGGAAGTTGCATATTTAATCCATAGTTTATGTCATCTAAGGTTGATGATACTTCACCGGTTTTATAGTCAATGATGATGGCATTTATTTGGTTATTTTCTTCAAAGTAATTTATTTTATCAATAATACCTGTGAAGGTGATGTTTATGTCTTTTGATTTATCTATTTTAACTGGTTTTTCGGTGAGGTGGTGTTTGTATTTGCTATGAGTTTCTTGCCATTTGATGATGTCGATATCTTGTTTTAGGGTTTGATATAGTTTATCTATGTAGAAGTTTTCTTTTGGGGTTAATGATTTGTCTTTTAGATATCCATAGTATTCTTTTTCTAGGTCGAAGTTTTCATCGTATAGGCGAGATAAAGTATTGTGGAAGAGATTACCGATTAATAAAGGAAATGTTTCTTCATATGGCTCTAGTTTTAATATGTGTTTTATATAGAATTTAAAAGGACATAGGGCATAGTTATTGAGGCTTGTGTATGATAAAGTTAGATTATTTTTTAGATGTTTTTTTAGGAGAGCTTGGTCAACCTTATTATATTCGTTTGAATATGTTCCGTAAGGGAGAGAGGGGTAAGCGCTAGAAAGAAGGGGGAGCGAGGTGTCTTTTTCATTATAATTAAAGTAATTATCTAAAAGGATACCTAGTTTTAGTTTGTTAAAATCGTTTGAATATTCATATGAGATTTGATGTTCTTTTTGAACTTCAAGGTTTAGCTCACTAATTACAAATGATGGGAAGTAAGTATTAAAGGCATCTTTTAATTTATATGAGAGTGTGAAGTTTGGAAATGTTTTAATAAGGTGTTTTAGATGATTTTTGGCTATTTCGTTTTTTTGAAGTGAGGTTAGAAGACCTAGAGAGACTTTTTCTTTATCGGTGATAATGTCATCATCTTTATATATATGAGGAATTATACCTTGGTTAAGGCCGGCAACATAGTAGTGTTTATTTGGATTTGTTATTTGGTTTAGATTTATTATTTGAATGGCATTTTTTACTTCTTCTTTTTCCACAGTAATATTTTGAAGTTTGGCAGTTATGATTTGAATGGCGGTGTCATCAAGATTAGGATATGATAGATTATTAAGTACATCAATTATTTGGTTTTTGAGATTGGAAGCGGGCAAGAGGTCTAAAGAAGCTTGAAGGTCTTTTGTTTCATTTAATGATTTTAGGAAGTCTTGAGCGATTTTTGAACTATAAAGATAATCAGATGATTGGAAGTTAAATGGGATTTTGAAAAGGTTGAATATTCTGATTAGTTCGCTTTTATAGTCATTAGTAATTCCAGATACAAAGATATCGTTTATATCAATATTTTCTTTTTGAATTTTATTTATAATATCTTCGGCAATGAAAATAAGTTCATCTGTTTGAGAGTTAAATTCATGGACAATTTTTGTTTCACTTCCGGTTTTGCTGTGGATAATTTCTAAATCATAGTTTTTGAGTTCGCTTAGTAGATATGGGTCTATGTCTTCATAGCCGATGATGGTGATGTGATTTAGATTATCTTTGAAATTTGAATTTACTTCTAATAAGTTTTCTTTTTTTAAAACACCAAAATATGGTTTAATTACTTTACTATTTATAAATATGTTATCTAAGTATTTTTGAGCAGTTTTATAATTTAGGTTAAATTTTTGCATTAAAAAATAAAGGGCTTCTTTTTTATAAGTACCATAGTAGTTTTTTTTAAATTCTTCTTTGGTTATTATTTTTATATTAATAAGTTTCTTTTGTTTAGATATAGTTTTTAGTATTTCTTTTTTTATGTGGTTTGGGGCAATAATTAAGCCATCTTTTAGTTCAAACATATAATCACTACTTTCCTTTTTCATTATAACATAGCATTTAAAAAAGCGGACTTTTTGCCGCTTAGTTTTTCTTATTTTTTATTTTATTAATAATTATTTTTACTACATCGATAAATGCTGGTATAACCGTAAATACATAAAGTATATATAATACTACTTTCGTTCCGTTTTTTTGTTTTTGAATTTTGTTTAATAATAAATTACCATCTTTATGTTTAAATGCTTGATAAAATGCGACTATTAAACATACAATCCATAATATACCAAATGTTGTTGAAGCACTATCATTTGTTCCTCTTTCTATTATTTCTGTAGTGGCTTCTTTTGTAATGGTTTCGTTTTTCTTTTCTCTACTAATTTCTTTTCCATATGCGTCTACTATAACTAAATAAGTAACTTCTTTTTTACCATTAATTCCTTTAGTTTTTGTTTTTTCTTCTCCCTTAGTCATGTCTGTATTATCTACATATTTTATTGAATACTTGATTTCCTCTGTCTCTGTAATTTCTTTTTCATACCTACAAGAATTATCATTGGTATTTGCAGAGGAATTATAGTTTTTAGCACTCTGATCTGTGCATCCTAGGACTTTTGCTATACAGCTACCATCATCTCTGTTTGCACTTGGATTATAATTTATAGCATTTTTGTCGGTACATCCATATGTATAACTTGGAGTATATACTTGTCTTGAAGATGAAGAACTTGAACTAGAGCTAGAACTTGCTGTGCCGCCACTACATGTGCAACTTGGGCTTATAGTTCCATCGTTGCAAACTTGTTTTCCATCGCGGCAAGCTCCAGATACTCCACCATGGTGCGAACAACAACCACGCGTAGCATAAGCATTTAACGGCATTAAAAATATTATTAATAAAATACATCCTACAACTTTTTTCATACTTCTCCCACCTCAAACAAAAAAACTAGCACAAAACTATAAAGTCTGTACTAGCCCTTTATTACTTTTATTATAACATAAATTTAAGGGTTATTGATAAATAAAAGTAATAAATTGTTAAAGTTTAGCATATTATAAGATTTTTTCTGAAATTGTTGAATATATTTTTTTAATATTGGTAGCACCTGATAGTTCGAATCTAACTGTACCTATGCTACTAAGGGTTATATCTATTTCAGCATCTAAATCAAAAGTTCCCGCTGTTTCAATGGAATATGCTTGAATTTTTGAATACGGAAAAGAAGTAAAATCTACTTTTTTGCCTGTTACTCCCTGTACATTTACTGAAATAATTCTTTTATTTGTGAAAATTAAACGATCACGCATTGATTTAAATGAAGCTATAACCTCTTCATTAGTTATTAAAATATCTTTAACTGCTTTTTGTCCTTCTTCAATACTAACAGCACTTAATTTTATAAGTCCTTTATTTTTGAAATCTACCATTTTACACTTTCCTTTCTTTGATAATTATCTTTTATAATAATGGCTATTATTTATATATCTTTTTTTCTTTTTATGGGCGATTATGGCTATGATAATGATTATTGGTAAGGCTAATATTAATACACCAATGGCGGTTCCAACGATATCTGTTAGAACCATACTTTTGTGATAATTTATATAATATTTTTGGGTGTCGCCATTTTCAGCTTTACAAATTATAGTAATTGTGTTATCGCCAGCTTTAAGATTGTCATTTCCTTTGATGGTTATTTTTGCAGTTTCATCTTCTGGAGTTACTTCTATATTTAAAGATTTGTTATTAGAAGTTATAAATAAATCTTTAATAGTGTTATCTTTAAATTTATATTCTTTACCATCTATAGTTATTTTTTTTATGTTATTGTTGGTACTTAATACTTTTTGTCTAATGATATTTAGTTCATAGGTTTTGGTTAATCCACCGGCTGAAGTTACCTTGATATTTATGATATTATTTCCAATTTCAAGTTGTTTATTATTTTCATATTGGATTTTTGCGCCTTCATAATTTGGTGTGGCTACGATGTTGGCTGTTTCATCATATGTTGTAAATTCCATTTTATCAGATACAGTGATGTTATTTCCATTTACGGTTAGGGTTTTTAAAGTTGGATCATTAGATGGTGTGCATGGGTATGTATATATTGGGTCACCGGTTGCTATGTACTGACCGTTTTGAAGGGTAGCTTGGTGCCAATGATTATTATGGATACCATAGGTTACGCCAAAACATTCTCTAGGACTATATACTACACCTTCGTCAGCTTTGACGGTATTTAAAGATATAAATGAGGCAAATAGTATTAAAAAGATATAATTCAGTTTTTTCATTATATCACCTACTTCATTTTTAAGTTTTTCTACCATATAGTATACAACAACTTTATGTTATTATGAATAATATTTTAGATATTTTTGGAATTTTTTTGGAAATTTTAATTTGACATATGTTTTTTTAGTATTATAATATTTAACACTATGAAAGGAATATTATTATGTATGATTTAGATAAGAATGACCATTTTTGTGAAATGCGTGTAAGGGATAAAAAAAGATTATTAAAATATTTAAAAAATTATTATATAGAATATAAGCCTTCTTTAGGTTTAGATGATGAGATGACATTTGGAATTGAGATAGAATGTGAAGTTCCTTACAGTGAATGTTTGAATGGATATGATGCTTATTCTGATTTCAAATTAGAAAAAGAATTGTCAGCTGGGCATAATGGGTTTGAGTTTAAAAGTCCAAAATTACATGATACAGTGGAATGTTGGAATGAGATTAGACAAACTTGTGAGTATTTGAAAAGATTTTGTCTTGTTAATAGTAATTGTGGTGGTCATATTCATTTTGGAGCGGATATTTTTCAAGATAATACTAAATATTTAAAGAATCTAATATACTTATGGATGGCATACGAAGATATTATTTACCGATTTGGTAATGGTGAGGCAATTAATACTAGATTTTCAGCAGATATATATGCTAGACCGACAGTTAATGTGTTTGAATATTTTATAATGCATGATGAACTATTTAATGATATTAATAAATTTTTATCTATTTTTAAAAATATTACTAGAAATTTAGGATTAAATTTTAATAATTATTTCTTATACTATACTCACGATAATCTTGAAAAAAATACTGTGGAAATGAGAACACCTAATGGTACTTTAGAAGAGGTTATTTGGCAAAATAATGTTAACTTTTTTGGTAATTTGTTGAAAGCGGCTATTAATGATGATTTAGATTTAACTAAATTATATTTTAATATTTACGGATATGATGTCCAGGATGATAAGCTATTTAACGAATATAGTAGGCTTAATTTTGATAAGGCCTTAGAGCTTGCAGATTTAATATATGATAATAATAGAGATAAACTTGACTTTTTAAAGCAGTATGTTAAAAATGAGAAAAATACACATTACCGTTCTTTAGTAAAGGTTAAAAAATTTTGGGTTTGAAGGTTTTTATTAGAACAAAATACCAAAATAAATTTTGGTATTAGCTTACCTCACGGTAAGCTCTTTCTACTTCATAGCAGTCTTAGACTCCTCCATAGACCAGTATCGGATAGTCGCTACCCTAATTATATTATTTATTTACCAAAATTTATTGATTAGATAGATTGATCTAGATATAACATATATTTTTCTAAACCTTTAAACATTATATTAACTGCTGCATTATAATCACGAGTGTGCTTTGTATGACATACTGGACATTCCCATTTCCTTAACTTCAAATCTTTTACTTCTTTATTTTGATAATCACATATACTGCATATCTGACTGCTTGGATAATATCTATCTATTTGTATTAGTTTTTTATTATTCCAGTTAGCTTTATATTTAAGTACTCTGATGATTTCTGATATTGGGTTTTCATTTAAGCCTTTAGCTACATAGTGATTTTTCTGCATACTTTTTACATCTAAATTCTCAGTTACTATAATGTCATTCTCGTTTATTAGTTTATTTGTTATATCATGTATCATATGTTTTCTTGCATTTCTTATTTTTTGATACAATCTTTGGATTTTTAGTTTCATCTTATATCTATTTTTACTTCCAGACTTACATCTAGATATTCCTCTTTGTAAACCTACCATTCTTTTTGTATTTAGTTTTATTTTGTTTTCTATCTTTTCATTAAATGATGTTACTATTAAATCTTTTATTCCTAAATCTATACCGATTATACTTGTTGGTACAAATGATGGCCTTATTAATTCTTCTTCGATTAAGACACTTACATAATATTTACCGGCATCTTTCTTAACTGCTGCACTTTTTACCTCACCAGGTATAATATTTTTATTTCTATATCCTCTTATCTTTACTTCTTTTAATTTTGGTAAAGTTATTGTTTTATTTTTTAAATCTAGTTTTATGCTGTTATAATTATTACCTTTATAACTACTTTTAATATTATTAGTTTTATAACTTTCATGAACGCCTTTTGCTTTAAATCTAGGATAACCGTTTCCATTAAAAAATCTTTTATAAGCATCTTCTAAATTAAATAGACTTGTTCTTAAAGCGCAACTATCTACTTCTTTCAAAAACGGATATTCTTTTGAAAGTGATGGTATTAATTTTATTTGATCATATACACTTTTACTTTTTCCAGTTTTTTTATATTCTTTAATTTTATCATCCAAAAAATAATTATATACAAACCTAGAGCATCCAATAGTTTTATTAATTAACTCTTCTTGCTTTTCAGTTGGATACATTCTAAATACATAGCCTTTTAGTATTTTCATATCATCACCTTCAATCTTTGGTGTATTCAGTATATCACAAACGTTTGTTCTTGTAAACATTTTTTTTACAAAGCAAATTCCTAGTATATAAAAAAAATGACAAAATAAATTTTGGTATTAGCTTACCTCACGGTAAGATTTTTCTACTTCTTAGTTTTATTAATTAACTTTTCTTGCTCTTTAGTTGGATACATTCTAAATACATAACCTTTTAATATATTTATATCATCACCTTCAATCTTTGGTGCATTCAGTATATCACAACATTTGTTCTTGTAAATAGTGTTTTTATTTTTACAAAACAAATTCCTAGTATTTAAAAAATGAGCATATTGACTCATTTTTAATTGGTAAAGTGTCCAAATTTGGCTTTATCTTCATAGCATGTTTCATATAGTTTTAAATCTTTGATAATGCTTTTTGGTGTACATTCATTATATAGTTTTTCACTTGGCTCGATACTACCTTTATTACTGTCAATATAAATAGCCAATGGTTCTTCTATGCCAATTGCATAACTTATTTGAACTTGACACCATTTTAAGTTATATTGTTTTAAGTATTCTTTAGCTATTTCTCTTGCTTTATAAGCTGCACTTCTATCAACTTTACTTGGGTCTTTTCCGCTGAAGGCTCCACCGCCAACTTTGGCAAATGAATGGTAACTATCGACAACTATTTTTCTTCCAGTAAGACCTGCATCTCCATCAAAACCTCCTATTAAAAATTTGCCGGTTGGATTGATTAAAAAGTGTTCTATTTCTATGTTATATTCTTTGCAAATGTTTATGCAAGCTTCTTTAATTAAATTGTCAGTGTAGTCTCTATGTTTTTCATCATTTTGATAAGAAACTGTGAAGTGTTTAATCTTCTTTAATTTCATTTCATTGTCATAATAGCCAGTTATTTGGGCTTTACCATCTGGCATTAGATATGAACATTTTTTTCTTTCTTTATCATACCATCTACTTAGTCTTTGTAAGATTACCATGGCTGTTGGAAGCATTTCTTTGGTATCATCACAAGCATAGCCAAACATCATACCTTGGTCACCAGCTCCACCTACTTTATCATTAGTTCCTAGAGCAATGTCTGGACTTTGGCCACCTAAATTATTTATTATTTCATAATTTGTGCCATAGCCAATATCTTTTAAAACTCTTTTGACTATTTTTTCTATGTTGATATCGGCTTTGCTTGTTACTTCACCGGTAACAAATATTTTACCTTTTCCTCCCATTACTTCAATACCACATCTTGAATGTGGATCTTCTTTTAAATATGCATCTAATAATGCATCACTTATTTGGTCACAAACTTTGTCAGGATGACCACGAAATACGATTTCGTTTGAATATAATTTCATAAAACCTCCCTCTATAATGAAACAAAATAAAGAAAAAAACAAGCGAGGAACTTGTTTTCTAGTTCCTTATCGTCCGGCTTTAGCACCTAACTTAATAGGTTGCTGTGATATCATAGGGCCAGTCCCTCCATCACTCTTTATAAGGTTTCATTACATATATATTATATCATTTACTTTTGTTTTTGTAACTACATTTATTCTTTTTCACTTAAATACTTTTTTAATAGAAATGTAAGAAAGTATGGAAATGTATAAAATTTACCATTAAATCCAATATTTTTATTACATAATTTTATTCCATATTTTATATCTTTATATTTGCTATTTATCATATTATTTAGTGAAATAGTACTGCCATCTGTTGCTTTAACTTCTATTGGAACGAGGTTATTTTTATCTCTTAATAGAAAATCCATTTCTAAAGTGCCTTTTTTATTTTTATAAAAATATAGTGAATAACCTGATTTAACTAGCATGTCAGCAACTATGTTTTCATAAATTGCCCCTTTATATGTATTAAAATTTTTATTATTTCTAAGATCTTCTTGAACTTCATCATCTAGACTACCTATTAATAGACCTGTGTCTTTAAAATAAATTCGATAGTTATCCGGATTATAATTACCTTTTAGAGGTAAAGAAAGGGTTTCTAGGCAATATGATATATTAATAATTCCCGCATTGTTGAGCCATTTAATTACATCAATATATTCTCTATTTTTTGCTCCTTGTTTTATTTTAGATATTTGAAATTTTTTGTTTTCATTTCCTAAAAATACGGGGATTTTTCTATATACATTTAATATTTTTCCTTTTTGGGGCAAAAAAAGTAGAATATTTAATTAAATTCTACTTTAAAACAAATCATCATATGTGTCATTATCATATTCTTCTAAATTATCAAGCCATATTTCCATGTTATTTTTAATTATCGAGCAAAGAAAATCATAGTTTTCTTTTGGTATGTAATTTAATTCACTCATACATTTATAAAATTTCTTTATACTGGCAGCGTTTTCTTTTATAGATGTTTTTGAAGACCATAGGCATTTGCGAATGAACCAATCGCCTAAATACATATTTATTTCTGATACTCCATCTTCCATTTTTATGATATCATAGTAGTTCAAATAATCATTTAAATAAAAATCTACGTTACTTAAATGTTTGTTTATTGTTTTAGTTGTTAAACCTTGATTTTTTAAGTAATTTTCAAATGCATTTAAGTATTTTTTATTGCGTTTTTCATTTTTTTCTTGTAATTTTTCATAATCTTCCATCTAATCACCTCTTATTTTAAATATTTTTCTATTAATTTTTTTGCGATTTCTTCACCATTTTCAGATATAGTTACAGATTTACTTTTTTTACTTTGATGAATATAACCATCATTTTCTAATTCATCTAATATTTCAAATGGATATCCTTTCCAACTTCTTTTTATTTTAACTTCATCTAGTCTACCATTATCATCATATCCATATCCTTTTTCTTCCCAAGAAGTAAGATATAGTAATAACAGAGTTAATTCTTTTATGTTATTTTGCATATTTTTCACCTTTCTACAAATGATAATATTTCATTAGTTTATCGTATTGTTCTTCTACTATTTGGTTAATTCCAGGTCCAAAACTTATTGGATAGCTTTGGATAATTCCATCATACACAAGATAACCTTTATATGGAATGATTGAGGTAATTATTATTTGAGGTAAATTTTCGTAAGGAATTATATTATCTAAGTTATCATTTAGCCCTTTTATCATATATATTTTATTGTCAGTCATAAGAGCCGTATATTCTTCTTCATAATTGGCTAAAGTAAATGTTTCTCTAATTCCTTTTTTAAATTCTTTAACGTGATTTCTTTCTTCTTTGTTGAATCTAAAAGGATTTTCTTTACAAAATTCATCAACTATAGTTTCTTTGTTTTCCCAAAATTTTAAAACTATCTCAATTATATCATTAGGATTGATACCTTTTCTTTTATATATTTTATAGTTAGGTTTTATGTGGTATTTTTGATTTGTATAATCCAATAAGCCAAAATATAAATCATAAAACAGCCTAACATCTTTTTGATTTAGATGAGCATTTGTTTGTTTAACATATCTTTTGATCTTGTTTATTTCTAATTTTGCTTTTTCTTTATTGAGTTTCTTTAGCTCATTTGGAGTTATACCATTTAAAGCTCCTGATGGCATTTCATCCATGGCTTCATCCATTAATTTAAAGAATTCAGTTAGATTATAATTACGTAGGGCAGGGACACTAGCAATTGCTTTTTTTAAACTGGTTCTATCTTTATTTAAAAGGGCATATTCTTGGATTGGTTTGATAGCACTGAAAGCAAAGAATGGAAGTTTATTTAACTCGTTATAAAATTTTTTGATTATTTTGTTATTCATATTAAAATCATTATAAAATATAGATTTAAAATCTTCCATGGTTAACTTTGGAAAACTAGCAGTTCCTTGTTTCATTCGTTCTTCTTCTAGAGCGTCTTTTACTTCATAGTAATCAATAAATATTAATTCTTTTACGTAATTACCAATACTTTCTATATAAAAGGGTTCTTCACAGACATAATATTTAAATACTCTATTATTTTCTATATGATTATATATGGTTTCTTCATCTATTTGCAATAATCCTGATGCGAGGTTTACGAGCGCTGGTAAAAGGAATGTTCCCTCTATTTTACAAATACTAACTAAAAATTCATTTAATTTATCTTTTCTCTTTACTTCAGACCATTTGACCATTGATATGGCCTTCTTTATTAAGTCAGTACTCTCTTCGTATAGTTCAATGCCATACCTTGGCTCAAATACGGTACCTATAAGATATTTATGGCATAGCGTTGTTCTTTCCCACTCATATTTTTCAGAAAGATACTCTTTATCACCATCTAAATACATTTTTAAATATCTTAATTCTCTTTCTGTGCATATATCAATGATGTTTTGTGGATTTTCATATACCTTATATATTTCCTTGATCATTTGTTTTCTGGTTACTTTATCATAATCTTTAAAGTCTTCAACAATTCTGGTATACTGTTCAAATACAAATTCCTTTCTACGGTAATTAATTTCTTCAAATATTTTCATAAACATACTACTCCTTTTGGGTGATATTATATCATTTATTTTTATTTTGGCAAATTGTGCTTTAAAAAGTTTTGAAACATAAAGTAATGGCTCTTTTTAAATTCACCATTTTGGTACATTTTTTCTATTTCATTTTTTGTGAAATATTTAACATCAGCTACTTCACTTTCTTGCATTGTTATGTCGTTAAGATTAATATCTTTCTTTAAATAATATATGTCACAGATATGTTTATCATCTTGATTTGTAACAACTAATTTTAATTCATTTGGGTTAATGTCTAGATCTAATTCTTCTAATATTTCAGTATGCATGCCGGTTAGTGAATCCTCACCTGATTTTGGATGTCCTCCAGTTGTGGCCCATAGTCCATCTTTTTGTAACGATCTTTTTTGCATTAGAAATTTTCCTTCACTATTTTCCATGAAGCAACAACAATTTTAATGTAATAGCCTTTAGGAATAGGCTCTCCTTTAGAAATAGTTTTGCCTGTTAAGTTTCTATCTTTGTTATATAAATCACGATATTCCATAATCTACTCCTTTAATTAAATTATCTTTTTTATATAATTTTCAATATTTTGGATGTTTTTTCTTGGTAAGCTGATAATTTTTCTTTCTTCAAAAGTTCTTTTATTTGCTTTAATTCTGGTAATTTTATGTTATCTAATTTTTTTAGTCTACTTTCAGAAACCAAATTTTTAGACTTTGAATTAAAATAATCTTCTTTTTGATAACGAAATAATTTTATTTGCAAAAATTTTTCACAAATATTTGTTTTTTGTAAATGGATTTGTATTTTTTCAATTAATTTTCTATTACTAAAAAGTATCAAAGCTTTTATAAAAATTCTCAATACTATTTTTATGATTGAGAGTTTTCACTTGAATTATTTTCCACAGCATTTTTTATATTTTTTTCCACTTCCACAAGGGCAAGGGTCGTTGCGTCCAATTTTGTTTTTTTTAGGGCGAGAATTCAGTTCTTTTTTAGTGAATCCATTGTAGGTCCATAGTGGTATATCATTTTTATATTTGTTAATACACTCTATTATTTTACGAAAATTAGTTTTGTCTAAATAGAAATCGTTTTCGGCCATAAGATCTTTGAGAGCTTCTGGACTATAGATTCCCGTATGAAGAAGCATTAGAGCTGTACCAGCAAATTCTTTTTTAGATATTTCATTCATTTTGATATTTTCTAAATATGATTCTATTTCTTCATATAAATCATCCACTAAATCAAGAGTCTTCGATGTTCCTTTGTCAACAATTTTATATTCTTTTCCGGCCTTTGGCGTTAAAATAATTTCTTTTTCAAATTTACTCAAATCATTCATGACTGAATAATATTCATCTATTATAAAATGATTATCTTTTAAAATTTCATGATCCAGTTCTCCGATTGAAAGGTCTTGACCATGGTTGTTTTTTAATAATTTTTGTAATTCTTCTTTTCTAATTATTCCATTTAAAATCATATATGCTTCGATTAAGTCGCCTGCATCCATTTCATTTTGATTTTCTGTGAGTAAAATTTCTTCTATTTCTTTTGGAACAAGTATTTTTGTTATACCATTTTCTTTGTATGGGTAAGCGTATCCATGTACAATATCATATGGGCCAAGTACTATGTTTTTATATTCTTTCTTTTGCTCATTCAAAATGAGTTGTTTATCTTCTGAAGATAAATTCTCTTCTATTAATCCTTGAATTATTTTTTCTTTTAAATTTTTTTGATTATTTGAATCATATATTTGACATAAAATATCTTTTGCTTCGTCATTTAAGACTTTTAAACAACTTTCTAAAGTTTCGTTTGTTGGTTTTGTTTCTAATATAAAGTGGTTAGCTAAGTCTTCTTCTGATGTTTTTCCCCCTAAAGACCAATATCTAATTTCAGGCATTCGTGCAAAAACATCATAAAGTTCATCTACTTGGTATCGTTTTAAGGAAAAAGAGTTAGAAAAATCATTTATTATTTCACTTATTTTTCTTTCTTTCACAGCGATTTTAGATAGCAGATTATCTATTTGATTTTCTGTTGGTTTACTTATAATGTTAGATATGTCATTTAAAAAGAGAGTGAGATTAAGGAAGTATGCCATTATTTCCTCATAAGATAATTTTAATTGATTATCTAGATATGTTTTTGCCTCTTCAATTATAGGATAAGTTCTTGGCCAAAAATATTCTTCATTATTTATTTTTATGGTGGAATAATTATCACTTAATAATTTAAATATTTTTTTTATGTTCTCTGACTGTGGATTTTTTTCTCTATAAATATCAATAATTAATTTTTTGGAAACTAGTCCATAAATGCTGTGAGCTGCAAATAAAAATAAATTAACATCATTTTTTTCTGCGTCAATAATAGTACTTTTTGATAAACTTTTTTGTATTTCTTTTTTTGTGTCTACTGGTATATAGTATTTTTCTTCATCATCTTCCACCGAGCGAAAGACAATACCTAGTCCTAATAATGTTTTATTTTGAAGGTGATAATTTGGATTTTTCATAAGTTCTTCTAATTCAGTTAAACCACCAATTGTTAATTGACTTAATCCGTTTTTGACAGTATCCATTATTTTTTTCTCTAAAAAAGTAACTTGTTTTTCTTTACTCATTTGTGTAAACGAATCTTTATTGTCCCCATTATACATAACAAAAATTAGTTCTAATTGTGTGGAATCATATTTATTCAAATAGTCCTTTAAATTTCCTGTGGGCTTTTCAAATAAGGTTAAAACAAACTCACATATTGCATTTATATTTCCACTAAATGCATCTCCTATATTTTCAAACAACTTGTTTTTAGTTTTTTCATTCATTTTTATAACTCCTTTTTTGTATAGCTTATTTTTTAATAACAAAATTTATCGTAAATTATTTTCTTTTAAATAGGTTTTATATTTTTCCTTAAAACTTTGGAGGCCTAATATTGGTTCAATTCCTAAGTCTAGGGCATCTTCTAAATTATGATGAGAACATTTTTTTAAATATTTATAAACCTTTTGACATTTATTTGGATAGTTGCTTGCTAGGACAGCATATATTCCATATAAACAGATATAGTCTAAATCAAAATTTAATGATTCTCTCAAGTGAGTAATATCAACTTCAAAAGTGTCATACACATCACCAGAATTATCAAACTCTGGATTGCCAACTTCTTCACAAGAATAATCTGTAAATAAAATTAAGTCAAACATTTCTATAGCTTTGGCATATTCTTTATGATAAATTAAAGTTTTTCCAAATTCATAGGTCTTATCTAATACTTCATCTATTTCTTTATTACTGTAATAATATATGTCGTAATCTTCTTCATAATAAGAATAACTACCATTTGGATATGAATAACAGTTAAAGCATATTTCTCCGTTATTTATTCGTTTATATGAGCTTTTTATTTCGGTTTCTATTTTTTTGAATTTTTCTTTATCTGGTTTTAATGTTCCGCTTTTATTTTTGATTTTACATAATATTCTTTCATAACTCGTGCATGGAAGTTCATCTACTAAACTATAAATAATTTCACCAACTTGTGAATCATTTAACTCTTTTGAATTATTGAATAGTTCTTTTTGAAATTCTTGCTTATTCATTTATACAACCTCATTTAAAAATATTAACCTGTAAAAAGTATATCATTTTTTTGTGTATATTTCTTTCCTTTTATTATTAATTTTAAGTAATTACCTTGAAAAGTATCTTTTTATTTGAACTACTCTATATACACATTTACTGCATAAATGTTTCTTCAAAAAAATCTATTTCTTCTTGCATGGCTTTTCTATTTTTGTAGTGTTCTCTAATATATTTTATTAGTTTTTGTACTTCTTCTTTACCATGCGGTATTTTAAGTATGTTTTTAAAATAAGTCAAAATTTTTTGATAATGCTGTCTAGAAGAAGCATAATCGATTTCTTCTTTTAGCTTATTTGAATATAAAATTAAAATTTCTTTTGGTTTATGGTGAATTAATTCATTTAAATATTTGTTAATGACTTCAATATAAGCTGTTTTTAATTGTGTTAGAAGTTCATCATAAAGACCTTCTGTGGCACAAATATCTCTATATAATGGCTCATTGCTTATTGTTGATATGTAATCATATTTTTTAGTATCCCATTCTTTTTTCGTATAAGCTTTTTTAAGTTGCTTATATATTTCCATACTTTCATGTTCTTTAAAATAATTGTCTAATAAAGCTAAATATTTTTCTTTACTTTCTTTTTTATAAATTGATAATAATTTTTTATAATATTTGTCATTAGAATAAGGTTTATTAGCATTAATCATTTTCTTTAGTAGTTCTATTTTTTTATCTTTATCATCTTTGTATAAATCTAATAAAAAATCACATATTTCATTTATATCTAAATTTTCGTTCGCAAGTTTTAAGGCTTTATTTTTATCTATATAATAGTAGTTTAAAAAGATAATTTGGGTTTTAATTTTTCTCTTTTGATAATTAGATGTATTTTGACTATTATTTAGTTTGTTTAGAAGAACTAATGTATCTTCGGCTTGCCATTTATATTTAATATAACTATATAATAAATTTAATATATTTTCTTTATGTTCGAAGTAAAATATATCGGAATCTATTTCGTAGAACATATTTATGAATGTTAATAAACTTATAAAGATGGTTTCTTCCTCAAATATTTTGTTAAAAGTTTTAAATAAGTTTTCAAAAATATTTTCTTTTTCTCCGTACATATCATATACGTCTAAGCCATCAACATTGATTACTAAATATTCAAAAATATTATAAGCTAATTCATTATCTTTACCTATATATTTTGAAGTTTCTTTTATAAAGGCATCAATTAACTCTATATAATCTTCTAATTCGTTTTCATGTATATAGGTTCTACCGTGAAATAATTTATTATATTCCTTTTTAAAGGCTTTTTTGAATTTTTCAAAACCAGTTAAATCTTCACTATTTATTTGGACTCTACTTTCTTTTACTGGGATACTATCATTTTTTAAGCAATACAAAACAGCAGCCATGTGTTTACAATTAGCATTTTCGGCATAGGGACATGTACACTTCATATCATAATGATCACTTTTGATATCTATAGTAACCTGATATGTTTTAGAGCCACTAACACTCGCAATGTATTCATTATTTACTTTAGTAATATTTTTTACTCTTCCTTTTTTATAATAATCATAACCTCTTCTTAATATTTCAAAAGAAAAGTACTTGTCTATATTTTTTATTTCCATACAACCACCTAATTTTTAATATATAAATATTGAATTAATTATTATGTTCAAATAATTCTTCGTATTTTTTTATATTTTCAGTATCTTCATCTTCTAATAAATATTTTAATATTATTTGTTCTAATTTTTTTATATCTTCTTTTCTTTTTAGAACATGAATTTTTCTATGGCAATTTGGGCAGATGGAAACTGTATTATAAATCGCATCTGGCCCACCTTCTGAAAGGGTAATAACATGGTGAGATTCTAAATATGGATTACCATTTTTATCTTTGAACGGAGCTTCTTTACCACATAAATCACATATACCTTTTGATCTTTTTTTCGTGTATTCAGCTACTAAAGGGTTTCTTTCTCTATAAATTGTTTTTACTTCTTTGCTAGTTACTTTAGGGTTTACGTTTTTAAGTTTACCTTTTAATTCTTCTTTAGATAATTTTTGAGCCTTTTTTTCTTTTATTTTTTCACTATTTTCAAGATCTTCTTTATCAACCAATACTTTAATCTTATTATCTTTTTTCTTTAGGGGAAACTTTATTACTTTTCTATTATTTCCTTCACTATCTAATTCATAGGCACTATATATTTTTCCACATAATTCAACTTCACCACAAAAGTAATATTCATTTTCTTTATATGATTCAAATAAATAAACTTTGATTCCTTGCTTTTTTGCGTTTTTTAAAGTTTTATTTTGCCCAAAATCTATACTTTGGTCACCAATAGTACCCATACCAGTATAGTTTAAAATACCATCTTCAGTCCATTCATCATCATATAAAGGATTATCATGTTTAGCAATTAAAACTAGTGAGTTTGTCGTTTTAGATCTTCGCATGCCGCCCATAAGTGAACATTTAAAGTTGTTTGCGATATCTTTATTAGAATAAATATTTCCGATGATTAATTTGTCTATTGCATCAAAATTACTGATGTAATCTAGATAATATTCTTTTATATAATTAGCGAGTTTTATATCGGCTGGGCATAAATCATAATTTAGTATTTCATTTTTATTAACAAATTTATATTCGCTATGATCATGAAGATGAAATTCACCGCTTATATAATCACATTCATATAATTTTAAATTAACTTCTTTATCAGGATATTTATATATATTATTAGTTAAAAATCTTTTAGCTTTAATTTTTAATTCAAATTCTTCTTCTATTTCTCTTTCAATGGCTTTCATCTCATCTTCGTTTTTTTCTACTTTACCACCAGGGAATTCCCACTTACCTGTTAGATCTTCACTTCCTGTAGATCTTTTAGCAATTAAATATTTATTATTTTTTTTAATGAGTGCTGCTACTACTGTTATCATATTTTTTCACCTACTAAAATTATAACATAATAGAAGAGACATTGAATATTGAATTGATATATTTTATTTTTTTAACATTTATATTAAATACTTAATAATTTCTTTTTCATCAGGTATACCATCTGTCTTACATCTAATTAAAGGTAATCCTGCTTTTTCGAATATTTGATTTTTTAATCCATCATTATGTACTTGTCTACTGTTTTGGGGATTAAATGGATTATGGTAACCACCATCTACTTCAATAGCTAAACGATATTCATGAGTGGCTCTATCTAAAATTAAAAAGTCAACATGTGTATTCGGATTCTTTTTGTATTTCATCTCTTCTGAGGTTAATAAAGGTAGATCTGCTATGATTTCGTCCAGTGGTACATGAGTAATAATATCATAACCTGTTATATCGTTATTTTTTAACAAACTAGATAGAGTTTCATAAAAGATATCTTCACTTATAATACCTGTTATTTTAGTTATTTTCTTTCTTTCCTCATAATATTCTTTATATAATAAATCAAAGCAACTTCTTAATTTGCTGTTTACTACTTTACCATCCTGATATTTGATATATTTGATTAAATCTTGAATATTACCATTATCATTTGTAATAGCAGAGTTATTTACAACTAGAATAAATTTCTTTATGGCTCTCGAAACTACAACATTTAATCTGTTTGGTTGATCAGTAAAACTTTTGATTTTGTTATCAACGCTAGAAAATATAATTAGATCTTTTTCTCTTCCTTGAAATTTATCAACTGTATCTACTTGAATATTCGGGCTAGCTTTAAACTCTTTTTTTAGTAAACTACTTTGGTCTACGTAGGGTGCAATAATTCCAATTGATTCATTATTTGTTACTTTAATTGATGGAAGAATTTCATTTCTAATTATATCTATTTGTCTTTGATTGATATGATCTCTAGCATGATTTCCTTCATTAGTAATATACATCTCTAAAACATCTTTATGTGGGCTTGTATCAGATAATATAATTAGTTCGTTGTTGTAATACTTTAGATTGCAAAAGTTTATTATTTTAGAATGGCACCGATAATGTTCTTTTAGCATTGTTTTTGTTACATTAGGATATAATTCCGTGATTGATGATAATAAACTGTGATCTTTAAATCTATATTCTGGATCAACCATATATTTTGACCAAATCTGATCAGTTAAAATTGCTTCTTCTCTTTTAACAACATTTGAAAGTTGTTTTAGGTCACCAACAACAACTGCATTTTTAGCACATGAAAATGACAATACAGCTGTGACTAAATCAACTTGTGAAGATTCATCTACTATTATATAATCATACATAACTTTGTTGGATAAACTTGAAACTAAAGAATAAGTTGTGCTTAATATAACTGGATAATCTTTAATAAATTCATTTGATTGTTTCTTTAAATCTGATTTTTCATATTTTTTTCGGTTAACGTTTTGATACCTTTTAGCGATGTTATGTTTAAATATTTCTAGCGACATTTCTGTATAATGTTTCATTTCTTCATTAATATTATAATGATCTAGACTATTTTTTAAATGATCAATTTCTTGTGTTAATTTTTCAATACGTGATTTATAATACAGGCATTTCAATTCAAGTATTATATCGTTTTTGTCATATTTAAATATTTCAAATGAATAAATACCATATTTAAAAAAGTATTTCATTTTAGACCATAATGTAGTATTATTTGAATTTTCTAGTTCAATCCAAAGCCTTAAAACATTTTTATAAGGTATTTTTCTCCACAATTTTATTTTAATGTTTTTTGATCTTGTTTTATAATATTCAAAGAAATATTTTGACTCTAATTTTAAAGCATCTAAATATTGAATATCTTGTGCGAGTTTATTTTGTTCTTCAAGCTTTTTGTTTAGTTCAATCTCTTTATTTATTAAAATATTTTCTTTTTCTTCAGCTTGATTATCATCTAACAACCAAGATTCTAGATTAGGTAACTCTTTTTGATTTTCAATAAATTTTGTCTTATTTTTATCTTTTCCTAATAAGGCTACTAAAAAATCTAGATTTCTATCTTTTAATTTATCATAAACATTTTGAATAGCTGGATTATTATTAGAAACAACAGCAACTGTTTTGCCATCCATAATTAAGTTTGCAATGATATTTAATATTGTTTGAGTCTTACCTGTTCCTGGTGGGCCTTCAATAACACTTATTCTATTTTTAAGAGCTCTTTCTGTAGCTAATTTTTGACTTTGATTAAAGCCAAAAGGAAATCTTACGTGACTTACTTGCCTATGAAAAGATGGCAATGTTCCTTTTAAATAAAAATTAAGTATACTTTCTTTATTTAAATTACTTAAATATTTATATCTATCTTCTAAAACATTATAATTTTCAATAACAATACTGATTTTAGAAGCAAGTTCTTTAAAATATTTTAAGTTGTTTTGCCAACTGCTATTACCTTCTATTTGAACTCTTTTCTCTGAATAATTATATTGTTTATCACTATTTTTATATTTAATAGAATATCCACCATTAATTGGTTGATAATTTTCAATTTCTTTTGTTTTATCTACACCATCAATCAAAATTTTTAACATATTAAAACTCCATCAATATCAATTTAAAAATAGTATATCACAAATGAAAAGAAACACCAATTATGGTTCTTCCGAAAGTGTGCGGAAAACCCATGAATATTGAGTAGGATAATATCCTACTTTTTTTCATGAAATTATGTTACTGTTATTATAGAGGTATAGTAGAATGGAAGAAAAAATTTTATATGGAAATAATTACCCGATTGTAGAAAAGGAAATTAGTAAATTAGGAATAATTTTAAAGTTAGAATCAAAAAAAGAAACACAGAAGTGTCCAATATGTGGAAATGAGAGTGAAACAACTCATGAATATTGTACCAAATCGCTGACGCGAAGTCTAGTAATCTAAAAGGCAAAACTATAAACTAAGTATACAAAAAGAACGTGATTTGTGGTAGAATATCTACCACTAACTTTCCGACCAAGAAAAGTTAATCACGTTCGGTATATAAAATATCATAAATTTAAACGGATTTCAACCTCTTTTCGGAAAGTTTATATAAATTTTCTTTCAGATTGGAGGTTTTATTTTATGTCAGAAGATTTATTAAAAGTTATTGACCTTTTAAAACTTAGAAATTGTAGTAAACAAACTATAAACAATTATATAAGTGCGATTAAAAGGTTCAAAAAACATTATGAAGGAGAAGATATTGAAAATTTTACAGAAACAAAAATTTTAGAATATTTAAAAAGCAACTTCGTTAATAAAGGTGGGAATGCTTCTACCATAAATGTCAATAGAGCTGCTATTAAATATTACTATCTTGTTGTTTTTAATAAAGATTTTAAAAATGCTTTACTTCCAGCTTGTAAAGTTATATCTAAATTACCTAAAGTTTTTTCCAAAAACGATATTATTACTTTATTAAAAAATTCTAAATCTTTAAGAATACAATTAATGATTTGTTTTGGTTATGGTTCTGGACTTAGAATTACTGAAGTGGTTTCTCTAAATATTAAAAATATTGATTTAGATAATAAACGCATAAAAGTGTTAGGAAAAGGTGGCAAAGAAAGATATACTCCTCTTCCAAATTTTACATTAAAATTATTAAAGGTTTATTACTCTAGAAACGAAACTATTATTAAAAAATCTGGTGGTTACCTTTTTCCTGCAAGCCATAAAAACAGTAAGAAACCATATTTAGTTTCAGGAGCCATGGCTGCCAGTTTTAGAGCCTTATTAATTAAATGTGATTTTTCGTATGATTATACCTTTCATACATTAAGACATTCTTTCGCTACTCATTATATTGAAAATGATGGAGATATTTGGAAATTAAAAGCATTCCTTGGTCACTCCTCTATTAATACTACTATGATGTATCTTCATTTAGCTGAAGATTTTACTGAAATTATTTCGCCGTTAGATGAGGTGGTGAAATAATGCATTATAAGATTAGTGATATATTCAAAACTTATGGACCAGAATATATTAAAAATCACAATTTATCTAAAGACCAATGGAAAGTTTATAATGCCATTATAAACTGTAAAACTGAAAATTTAGGCTATCATACTATTACTTGTGAACATTGCGGTAAAACTATAACTGCCTTTAATAGCTGCAGAAATAGACATTGTCCTATGTGTCAAAACTATTCGAAAGAAAAATGGATAGATAAAGAAAACAATAATCTTTTAAATTGTCCTTATTTTCATATTGTAACTACTGTCCCAGCTGAACTTAATGAAATTGCTTTATATAATCAAAAAGTATTTTATAATATTTTATTTAAAGCTACTAGTGAATCTATTTTGACTTTAGCGAATGACCCTAAATGGCTTGGAGCCAAAGTAGGTATTACTTCTATCTTACATACTTGGGGACAAACTATGGAATTCCATCCTCATATTCATTCTATTGTTACTGGCGGTGGAATTAAAAATAATAAATGGGTTAATTGTAAAGATGGTTACTTATTCAAAGTTGAAGTCTTATCTTCTTTATTTAAAAATAAGTTTTTAGCTTTACTAAAAAAAGAAAATTTAATTTTACCTAAACATTTATCTCATCTTAAAGATTTAAAAACATTTAATGATTTCCTAAGACCACTTTATAATAAAGATTGGGTTACTTATATCGAACCACCTAAAGGTTCACCAGAAAATGTTATAGAATATATTGGTAGATACTCTTTTAGAGTTGCCATTTCTAATAGTCGTATTAAAAATATAGATAATGGCTTTATTACTTTTGAATATAAAGATTATAAAGATAACGGCAAAATTAAATTAATGACCTTAACAGCTGATGAATTTATCAGAAGATTTTTACTTCATGTTCTTCCAAGTAAATTCACTAAAATTAAACATTATGGATTATTAGCTAATAGAAATAAAAAAAGTCTACTTAAATTATGTAGAGTTCTTATTTCAAAAATATCAACAAATCAATTTTTATATAAACAAACAAAAAAATTATTTCAATATAAATGCCAAGAATGTGGCTCAACAAAATTTTACTATAATTTTCATTATCGATCCGCATAATTAGCTTAAATAATAATATTTCATATCCACATATATTTGGGGGTAAGGGGCATTATACCCAAATCTACTAAAATATCTACATATAAATATATATATTCACTTTAAAGCAGACTTTTCTATTTTTGTCACAAATCACAAACAATTACTTTCCCCTATATATCTTCGCTTGCGATTTGCCACAATAAAGTTATAGAAGTTTTTTATAACCAAAAACTTCTATAACCTACTAGACATTATATTAGAACTATACAAGATACCCCAATACATAATAATACCGTATGGCTAAAAATAAGATGTCATAAATATAAATGTAGTAATCCGATGTGTCACGTTAAAGTTTTTTCAGAAGAAATAGATTTTGTAAGAAAACATAAAGTAATGACCGATTTTTTAGTTCAATTTATTCTAGCTATTTCAATGTATTTAAGTTCAAGTTGTAGTTCATTAATACTTTCTTTTTTAGGAGTAAAAGTAAGTGCTGACACAATAGATAATATTATTAAAAAAATAGAAATAAAGGATAATAAGAATGTTGAAGGAATTGGAATTGATGATGTAGCTAAAAGAAAAGGTCAAAATTATGCCACAGCTATTTATGACTTGGAAAATCATCATCTAATCGCATTATTAGATGGAAGAAATGCAGATACTGTAAAAGAATGGTTAAAAGAACATCCTAAAATTAAAAAAGTTGCTAGAGATAGAGCTAGTGAGTATGCCTGTGCTATTAATGAAATACTGCCTGATTGTATACAAGTAGCTGATAGATTCCATTTATTTCAAAATTTAATTGAATATCTAAAGGAAATTTTTTACAATGAAGTTCCTAGTAAAATCTTTATAAAAAATGGAAAAATTATAGATAAAAATATTAAGAAAGTGCCAGAAAATTTAAAAAATATAGATCAAGAATTTTTAAATCAATTACATTATGATAATTCACCACCAATAGATGAAAATGGTAATATTATATTGTTTGATAATAAACATAGAAATTTAGAATCAAAACAATATAAAGAACAAGCAGAAAGAAGAATTCAAAAACAAATGATGATAAAGAAACTTAAAGAAAAATTAAAGACTGATACTTGCCATGATAAAAAAACAATAGCTAAAGAATTTAATATCTCATATACTTCATTACTAAAATATTCTAAAATGACTGATACGGAAATTGAAAATATTGCTTTTATAAAAAAATATAAAGATAGAAAAAGTGATTTAGATGATTTTCGTAATATTATCTATAAGATGTTAAAAGATAATATTTCTCAAGAGTATATTTTAGCTTATATAATAAAACAAGGTTTTAAAGGTACTGTCATAAATGCAAAAGATCATATTAATTTAATTGCTAAAAATAATGGTTTTAGATATCAAATTAATGCAGTTTATTCAAATATGGTTTATCCAAGTGATATTACAGTAATTACAAGAAAAGAATTATTAAAGCATTTACTCACTATTAATGAAAATAAAAAGAATAAAGAAATAGAAAAATATCTGCCGATTATTATAGAAAAATATCCAATAGTAAAAATTATACAAAATATATTTATGGATTTTCACGATGTTATATTTGGCCAAGATACAGAATTATTAGATATCTTTATAGAGTTATATAAACTAAATATTCCGACTTTTTGTAAAGGATTAAAAAAAGATATTGCCGCCATCAAAAACGCAATATCTTATAAGATAAATTCAGGATTTGTTGAAGGCAACAACAACAAATTTAAACTTATCAAACGTATTGTATACGGAAAACAAAAATTATGCAACCTTTTTAAGAAAACTTATTTGTGTTTTTTGTCAACTTTAGACAACTTTGCCATAGAAGAGATTGTTGAGCAAATATTAAATTCATGAAAAAAAGTAGGATAATATCCTACTCAATATTCATGGGTTTTCCGCAAACTTTCGGAAGAACCCCAATTATTATATGGTGTTTTTATTTTAATTATTATGGCTGATGAGAGTTATCTTTTAAAATCATTAAGTAAAAATCGATTCCTTGTGTTGTATGTTAGCTCTGTTTTAAAAAAATCAAGAAATTTAATCAAAAATTAGAACTCTATCTCAAAATAGGCACCTTATAAAATGATTTAACTTTTTTCCTTACATAGATAGTCAAATTATTTTAACCTTTTTACCAAATTTATGTCATTTAACAATTACAATTTACCTTTTCTTATTATAAATCCTAACTCTATCAGCAATATACTTATTATATTTACAATACGAAATGGCATAGATAATTGTCAATGCTATAAAAGTCAATATAAATAATATATTATTTGAAATGTTAAATATATCAACTATTATACTTAACAATAATTCAATTATGCACGTAATAAATAATGCGCAAAATGTTCTATAAGTATTTCTCTCTTGTAATAAAAGATTAATTTTTTTATCATTATCGGCAGCTAAAACATATTTATCATATGGTTCACCTTTTTCTTTGGTAATTTTAAGCAATATGTTTCCTATCAATATTGAACCTAACCTATTTAAAGTTAAACCAATAAAATATGCTAAAATAATTTGTTCACCAATATTTAAAGTAGGAAAATTAAACCAATACATATTGAGCATCAACATTATATACCCTGGGATGATGTTAGTAAATAAATTGTAACCACTTATCTTTTCAATTATTTTTTCCATTATACACTCCTCCTAAAAATTTTTCTTACTCTCTCCATAAATGAGCCTTTTGAATTTATTATTTTTAGTTCTTCTTTCGAAACATTAAAATTTAAATTCCACTCAGTTCCATCATAATACTCTGTTTTACCTTCATTGGTATACGAAAGATATATAGTCTTTCCTGCTTTAATTGTATTATCTATTACAAATCCACATGACACAATAACTATATTCTTTTCCGATACAATATTATTTTTAAGATAATACTTAACGCTAAAATTGTGTCCAACAATAAATAAACAATCAATACTCGTAGAAGGAATAGATTTAAATTCTATTCCTCCATCAATGTCATATGGTATAAAATACATATTTGTAACTTTTTCTATGTATTTTTTTCTAGATTGCATTTCTTTATGTGATAACTTTTCATTTAAAACTATATATCTCATTTGCCATAACTTCCTATTTTAAAATTTGTAAAGGAACTATTGTCAATAATAATTTCTCCATTTTTGGTATTTTTGATTTTTTTACCAATACAATCATTCATTAATTCATCAGATCCTCCATTAGAATTACCGGTATTATCTGAAATAATATAAATAACGTCCTCTCTCCCATCATTTTCATCAAATATTTTGATTGCTTGGTCATATTTCCCATGGTGTGGTAGTTGAATTGCATCATATTCTCTAATTTTACCTTCAATTGCAGGATAAGAAGCATCTCCAGTTAATAAGACTTTATGATTACCTATGATTAATTCTACCTGTACACTAATTGCATTTATTATAGTCTCCATATCTATATTATCTGATTCAGTATTTTTTAGGGCTTTTGAAACTGCTTCCAATAAATAATCATAGTTAGGCCCAACAAAATTCAAGTAAGAATCTAACACTAAATTTTCATCTAATGCATCATTTAAATTATTACCTGAAAGACTATAAATATTATCAAAATAATCTGCAATTTGTTTCTTTATACTTTCTCTCGTTCTTCTATTATCATTTATTTCATCTAAAATATCATCTATGTGTTTTAAAAGTAATATCGTAGTAATAGAATTAACTTTATCATTATCAATCAAAAACTTTAACCCAGCAAAATGATCGTTATCGTTATGTGATAGAATTATATCTGCTTTTTCATACTGATTATTTTTCAAATATTTTATCACTTCTTGTGCATGTTCCTCACTTCCACAATCGTATACCATTGCTTTAAATCCCGTATCAATTATTATACAGTCACCATAATTTTTTTCACTATCTTCATAGTTTTTTGAACTTAAAACTTTTAATTTCATCTTTAACTTTCTCCTTATTTATATTTTTAGAGATAGTTGGTAACTACTTATTATTTAAAAACTTGAAATAAAATAAAAACATATTAGCATCCCTCCTCTTGATAAGACAAAATTTACATAAGAATTGACTAATATGTTAAAATCTGATATTATACCCATTGACACAAAAGAATTTTTTGTGTATCATTAAAATTGAGAATAGAGATAGCATAAGTCAATCTATTGTTTATTGTTCTTTATCGTTATTTATTTTTCTCATGTCTATTTTTGATTGGTAGTTACCAGCTACCGGTACAAGTAAAGCATGTCATTGACATGTTTTTTGTGTTATCTTATACCAACAACATCTTATCATAACTTTGTAATTGCTACAATGGTTTTTTATATTTATTTAACAAAAAAAATGAGACAGCAATTACATCTCATTTTAGGTTGTACTGTAAATATTGTTGGTGAACAAAAAATCATTGACACTATTTTAGTATAAAAATGACATGTAATCTGGTACAATGTAATTTGTTTAAAACATTGAAAGGTTGTGATTATATGTCTAATAATAATTATATGCTAAAATTATTAAATATTAAAGGCTCAAATATACAATATATTGAAAATTTCTTTAAATATGATGTTAATAATGTGATTATTGAAGAAAAGAATAATCTTATAAAATGCATTAAAAAAATTGCTTTTAGTTACAGGGATTATGATTATTTTGTAGCTAGAGTATTCCTTGTTTCTGACATGATAAAATGATGATTTTCATCATCATTCCATTCACAGTTACTTGTATCATTTAATATCTACAAACATTATTTGATAAAGGGCCTATACTATAAAACATTTAACGGATTATCGTTAGTAATTTCTAATTTATACTTTTCATGTAATATTTGCTTAATTTTATTATAATCACAATCAATAACACAAAATTGTGATAAATCATTAAGTGCTGAAAAAATAATATCATCCATTTTCTCTCTAAAAAGAAAATTACAATTTATCCGTTCTGCAATATAATAACTAACATACTTTTCCAAAATATTATTATCTTTAAAATACTTAATAAAAGTATTGTTAAATTGTTCTACTAATTGGTCAAGTTCTTCATCAGATATAAAATCAAAATCATCTCTTATCATAAAAATATTCTCCTGTTGTGATGTTAACTCTGATAAAGTAAAAAAGAAATAATATTTTTGAAAATTATATATATTTTAGCAATTAAAATTAGAATCAAGTGTATATACACCCTTACTTCTAATTATAAATTTTAAAAAAAGTTTCTATACAATTAATTTCTTTTTCATTCAATTTATAAATCTGGTAAACTTTTTGATCTATTTTATTATCAATATCTTTATTAAAAGATTTTAAATTTTCTTTTACAAGAGTTGATAAATAGTTTATTGTTTCATCATCAGAAATAATTATAGGTAGTTTTTTTACATCAGTAATTAATATTTTTGGAAACATTCCTTTATTGGATTTTGGAGAAGAAAACATATGATAATACGTCATTAATTTAGAGTTTATAATTCCTAAAGTATAATATGAATCAATCTGAAAATTAATACAATTTATAATTGATGGAGTATTATAATATTCTTCATCAGTAATTGTTGCATAAATTCTTGGATTAGTTATTTCACGTATTAATATTCTACGTTCGGTAAAAAATTCTTTTTTTCTAGGTGCAGCTAACCAACTACCATAACTAATCCAATCAATACCATTCCATATCAAAGAATATCTTTTAACATCTCGTCCACGTAATTCTTTTTTGTATGTTTCATCTTTTTTGTAACTTGCATTCCAAACTTTATTATCTATTTGCTCTTTAGTATGTCCTCTGTATTTATCATATGGTATTAAGCCTTGAGAAATATCTGCAATTTTATTAAGAGGTATTGCGTTTGATCTTATCTTTTTTAATATCAATGTTACTTCTTCGTTTTCATCCAAAATTCCTAACCAATTATCAATTCTTTCCTTCAAATCAATATCACTATATTTTTTACTTTTATCTATTGTCAAAGTTTTATTGTATACCATTTTTGTAAATAAACATTTATTTGTTTTAGTTTTTATACTTTTTAAAAATACTATACAATTTCTAACGTTAGCACTTTCAAAAATAGAGTAATCAGAAAAATTGTCAACTCTCATCATATTCCATTCTTTAAGAAGACTTTCTCTAAATTTTTTAGCATTAACATTCGACATAAACATATTTGGAACAATAAAAGATAAAATTCCATTTTGTTTCATTATACTTTTTGACATCATTATAAAATAATTAGCAGACTCATAATCAGCAACAGTTGGATATTTTGCTTGTAAAAATTTTTTTTCATATTTTGTTAATTTTGCACCATATGGTGGATTACCAATCACTATGTCAAAACCATGATTATTTTTAAATACATCATAAAATTCCAATTTCCATATAAACCATTCTTTTTTATGTTTTTTAAATGCCTTAGTAATTTCTTTGATTTTTTTCATATCATTACCTAATGATAACACAATCATTTCATGCTGAATTTTCTCAATCTTTGACTTTAACTCTTTTTTTCTATGAGAATCAGAAGTAGTAAAAAGTTCTTTTTGATATTTAATTAATTGTTTCATTTGAGAGTCTAAATTTTCTTCATCAGAAAATAGGTTAAATTGGACTCTAACTGATTTAACAGTTTCTTGAAATTCCTTTCTATGATAATTTTTTAAATGATTATCTAAAATTCTAGAATTGAATAAAGGTATTCCATCATATTCATCTAACAAACTATTCCCCTGCGTTATCTTACAATCAAGATTAGGTAATGGCCTTGGCTCTTCATCATTAGGAAAATCAACTATTAGTGATAACCATAATCTTAATTTAGTAATATCAACTGCACTCGGTTCTATATCAACAGCATAAATACTATTTTCAATTGTTTGTAATTTCATATCAAACAATCCTCTTTTATTAAGTTCAGTATTATATATAGAATTTAAATCAATTATTTTTAAATCATTTTGTATCATCATATAAATAGATAAATTATCTCTTATTTTTACTATTTCGGTTAACATTCCTAATGGAAATGCACCAGAACCAACTGCTGGATCTGCTATTTTAACATCTAATAAAGCTTTATCAATATTTAAAATATTATTAAATATTGTATCACTAAGACAAAAATTTCTATTATTGTTTATATGAGTTTTCCAATCTAACTGAGTAATCAAGTCACCATATTTTATAAATTTTGTTATCTCATCATAATCAACATGAACTTTAGTAACTAAATAATTTGCTATACTTTCTTGGCACATATAATAAACTATGTCTCTTGGAGTGTAAAATGCACCTTTAGACTTTCTATCATTAACCTCTAATAAATTTTCAAATATTTTTCCTAGCATTTCAGGATCAACTGCTATATCTTTTTCTAATGGTTCTTCCTCATCAATAGTAAAATTATATAAATCTAAAAAATCTAATATCCCATTTTTTTCATTGTTACTAAATAAACTATTTGGAATACTAAAATGTGCACTAGACCATCTATAATTATTTATTGGTTCAAATAAGCCACCATTTAAAAATGGTATTTTACAGTTAAATAGTGCAAAATATTGATTATCCCTTTGTTCGTTTAATCCTTTATAAAAAAATGGTTCAAGATAATCATCAAAGAAATTTTTATGTTCTTTTATAGCTTGTTTATATATAGATCGTATAAAATCTTTTTCCCCAGTTCCCCAAGCCATATCGTATTTAGTACCCTTAAAAATATTAGATAAATTAACTATATCTTCTTCCAATTCTGATAATCTTAACTTGGTTTTTTCAATTACATAGGAATCAGCTTTTAATTCATAAAACATATTTAAAACATTTTGTGAAACAATATCATTTTTAGATAATAATTCATTAAATTCATATTGGTTTATTTTGTTTGGAACAAGCTGTACCCCAAGCCATCCCTTTTTTTGCAAAAAATAGAGGAAAACAATTTGCCCCATTAATTTTTTGGCAAATTCAACAGAAGTAAAATCAGCTTTTTTAGATTCAACAAAAAACTCTTCGTTTTGATCTAAAAAATCTTTTAACTGTAAGTATTTTTCTTTATATTCTTCAAAAAACTTTTTAGTAACTTTTTCTACATCAAAAACTTGCTCTATATCATCAATATTTATTTTTCTATCGTTAATCTTTAGTAGTTTTAATAAATATTCTTTTGCTGTATGAACAGCTTCATTTTCACCAACTAAATAAGAATATCTTTTTACAGGGCTTAATTCTATTTTAAAGCCTTTATCATTAAAATCAATTTCTTGTTTTACAAATGATAATCTCCAATTACTTTCTCTATCAGAATAAAAGGCAACGAGTGACGCATCTAAATCATATTTTGATAAAATAGTTGCAATAAAATTTCTTTGTGTTGTTCTTGCATTGGTAGATGTTTTGTTACTTAATTTTACGATTAATATACCAATATCATCATTATTGCCATCATTATATTTAGCAATATATTTATAGTATTCAATGAAATCATGGTATTGTTTAGGAATATCTTTTCTTTCTTCAATATTACTAGCAATATCAAATTGATTAAGATTTAATAAATCTTTTATAAAATCTATAAAATTTGATTCATTAAATCTTTTATTTAATAGTTCTAAATATTCTTTTTCTCTATAATTCATAAACATCACTTCACTTCCTTATTTTATAAATAACTCTGATAAAATAATTTCAGTAATATTATTATCATTTTGATTTTGTTTATCTTCTAATTCAAAATATGTTGATGGAATAGTTTTATAAAAATCCTTATAAAATTTTATTAAATCAAAATGACTTTTTACATTTAATTTCAATATTTTATTTGCATCTTTTAATATTTTAGTAGGTAACTCACCATTCTTTAATAATATTAATAATTTATTTCCTTTATCTATTTCTTCATCTGTTAAAACATCATCAATTTTTAATGTTTCTTTAATAGCGTATATTATATTTTTAGCATTGCTAGATCCTTTTCTTTTTTCAACCTCTGAAAATTCATCTTGATTTTCTTCTAATTCAAAATTATTAAATGAATCTTTATTTTTCTTTAACAAAGTATAGTATTTTGAATTAATTGGTACTGATTTTTCGTTAATATCAGTTTTTATAAATTCTATAACATCATCAAAAGTTATTTCATCTGTATTTATTAAAGTTGATAAATAAAATTTCTTTACATATCCTTTTCTAAAAAAGGTTATTAATTTTTCTGAGTCATTTTTTCTAGCAATTTTTATCTTCTTTGGTAATCTTTTAATTTTACCAAATAGTTCAGGATTTTTATCTCTTATCTCTCTAATTAATTTTAAATATTGCAATTCTGTATTTAATCCTGTTTCATCTTCTTCATCAATAGTTGTCATCTTTTTAAATAATTCATGCGTTGAGATATTTTCTTCATCTGTTAAAAATTTTGAATCTTCTCCTAGAATATTATGAAACATTTGAATTTTACTAATAATATTCTCATTTTGATGAATCAAATCATTTGAATTAGTTGTTGGGAAAAAATTATATACAAATAATTCTGTATGTTTTGTGCCAACCCTGTTAATACGACCAACACGTTGCATTATTTTAGTAGGATTCCAAGGTAAATCATAATTAATTATTACATTACTTCTATGAAGATTCATACCTTCAGCCAAAACATCTGTAGTAACCAATACATCATAATCATCTCTCACAAGTTCTTTTTCAACATTTGGATCAAAATTATTTCTGATTTCATTTTTTATATTATCACTCATAGATCCTGAAAATAATATAACATTTCTTTTTAATTTATTCTTTATGTTATCGGCTAAATATTCTGCAGTTTCTTTTGATTCTGTAAATATAATTATTTTGCCTTTTAGATTTTTATCAGTTTTTAATAAATTCAAAAAATAGTCCAATTTACAATCATGATCTAAAGATTCCCATTTTTCTTTTAAATGAATTAATATATTTAAATCCTTTTGTAAGTCAATTATAAAGTCATCATTAAATTCATTTGATTTAAACGAAAAAGCTTTACCATGTTCTTTACCATCAATTAATGTTTCAAAATCTTCACGATCCAACAAATCATCAACATTTAATTTTCTACTGATCCAAACTTCACCATTGTTATACATTTTAATAAAACTTTTATGGGATTCAATAAATCTTGATAATGTTTTAATAAATGCATATTTACTGCTTTCCAATCTTTTTACTAAAGTTCCTTTCATAAAGGCGCCCATATTTCTTTGACCAGTTAATAAAGTGTTCATTTCATTAGTCAAAAATTCAGATTTAACATAAGTTAACGGTTTATAACGAGAATAGGTTAATTCTTTTATTGAATTGATTGTTTCTTCAAAGATAGCTTCAGTTTCTGAATCAAACTCATAAGTTTCCTTAATAGGATTATTTAACTTTGGAAAAGATAAACCTTGTTTTTCTAAATCTTCTTTATAATTTTTTTGAATTTCAGTTCTTGTCCTTCTAATCATGACTTCTCTTAATACTTTGTCTCTTATTTTGCATGATGCTTTTTCTAATGCATTATAATATTCTTTAGTACCTTTTTCATGCTTATTAACTTCCGCTTTCAAATTTAAAAAGAATTGTTCAAGTTTTCTAATACCTGGTATTGTAGAATTTGTTTTTGATTCAAATAAATATAATTGATTTGCTATATCAGTAATATAGTTATTCTGTGGTGTTGCAGTAATTAAAACTACTTTTTTATTAGTGCATATTTCATATAAATATGTATAATTATCAGTATTATCGTTTCTAAATTTATGTGCTTCATCTACAAATATATATTGAAAATTCTTATATATTTTTTCCTCGCATATTTTTCGTAAATTACCACTAGAATAAACTTCAAAATTTCTCACTCCAAATGACCTTAAAACTTTTCTCCAATAATCAACCAACACAGGAGGTACTAAAAACAATTTTCCACCAGTTAGTTCATTAGCCAATAAAGCACACATATATGTTTTTCCAAGACCAACAACATCTGATATAAACACTCCATTATGTTTCTCCAACATTTTTTTTGCTTGAATAACAGCATCCATCTGATATTGTAGTGGTCGAAAACCATCAATAAGATATTCATCAGTATGAAATTTAAATGATTGGTCATCATTTATTTCTTCTTTGAAATATTCATATAAAAATTTCAAATACATTTCATAAGGGGTAATATCATTTTTTATCCAAGTTTCTTTTTCGATAGTATCTATACAATCCTGACTAACATCAACTGAATCTTTCCATAATTCTTCAAATTTATTATAAGCAAATTCAACATCAACATGATTTTTTAATTCAACATTAAATTCTAGATTATTTACTAATCCACTATTAGAAAAATTACTTGACCCAGTTATTACTTTTCCATAATCTGCACAATCATGATAATTTCTCATAATATATACTTTTGCATGAATTGGTTGTTTAGTATAGACTCTTAATTCTAATTTTCCAGCTTTTATCATGTCTATAAATCTACGTACCCCTGTTTCTGCCATTTCGGAATCTTCAGAATCATCAAACTCATTTTTTAATTTATTCTTATAATTTAATTTTGTTTGATAAGTATTAAAATTAATTTCATCAATGGTCATTTGACTTTCTTTATACATTTTTAATACTTGTTCATCTGTATTAATTCCAATTAATATTCTTGTTTTTTCTACATTATTTAAAGCATCTTGTAATAAATAAAAACCACTCGCTCTAAAATAACCAACCAATGCATCAAAAAATTGCGTATCCCTTTTTAAAATTTTATTAAATCTATCATTTAGATTTCTTTCGGGTTCATTAGTAAAAAAGGTTAAATCATTATTCATACTTCATCCTACCTCACATATTAATTAACACTCACATTTTAATATAATTATATCATGTATTTGTTAATTTTTCATTTAATCAGAAACAATTAAAATAGAATTGTAAAATTCAATAAATTTTCAAAATAATAAAAGTTACAATAAACCTTTTTAACGACTAAATTTAGAAATGAAATATCATTCTTAATATTCTCTATAAATTAAGTGTTCGAGAACATTTGTTTTTATTTCATTATTCATAACTTTATCTTGTATTGGTTTAGCAAGTATATTATATTGATCTAAATTATCTATAGAAACCCACATAAAATAACTATCACCATCCAATGATTTAAAATGGTTTTCTATTAAACTTTCCTTTATTTGGGTTACAAAGTAAAAACCTATTTCATGATATTTAGTTTTAGGTGATTTTATAAACATTTCCATAATATATTTTAAATTTAAGTTCGCTTTTAAATTCAACTCTTCGATTAACTCTCTTTCAATAGCTGTTTTACTTTCTTCATGAACGTCTATTCTACCACCAGGAAACATATATCGTTTATCATGTTGGTTTTCAATTAGTATTTTTGTTTTATCTTCGTTATAAATAATTGCTCCTACTCTAGCATTAAATCTTGTACCTTCTTCTTGCATTGTTATGACCATAATTTCACTCCTATATTTTTATTTGTAACTATCTTTACTCAAGAAATAACTGAATATTTTTTAACTTTTTTCTAGTTTCTTTTTAGTCCATGTTAGTAAATCTTTTAATACTTTTTCTCTATTAAATGAAGTATCTACAAACTTTAAATTATATTTTTTACATTCTTGCAAAAACTGTTTGCTTTCATTAATTGTTCTCTGGGCTTTATTCAAAAGTTCTTCATCCGTTTTGTGTAATGTCCAATCATTAGGCTCTATATAGGTTCGCCAATTATTTAAGCAATCTTCTTTTGTCAGCTTTGGATAACCAAAAACTATAATTAAGCTATTTTTAAATAATTCATAATCTCTTGGCTTAAAATCAACAGTATCTAAAATGGTATAAATACTATTATCATATTTAATTGTATAATCGAAATATGATTTTAAAAAGTTTCGATATTCAGGAATTTCTTTCATTAAACTCACTTTTATATTTTTGTTTTTATAAATTTCATCTCTATAGGCGATTCTTACTAAGTCTCCTGATATAATTTGGCATGATTTTAGTTCTTTTGATAGCATCCCTGCAAAAGTACTTTTGCCTGCTCTTGATGCACCAATTAAAACAATACTTTTCATATTTACCTCTTTCTAATTAACACGTTTTTGATGAAATTTTTATTTCATTATTATATTACTTACATTTTATCATTCTAACTTTATTTTTTCATAACATTTTTAATGGCCATTAATCTTGCTTTCTTTTAATTTTTCAAATATTGGTATATTACCTTTATAACTCTTTGGTGATATTGGACTTGGATGATAAATAGGTAATACTTTAAAGCCTTCAACTTCATATATATTCCCTACTACATCGGCAAATTTACCAAATTTAAAGTTTAATAAATTTCTGGTTGGAAATTCGCCTAATGTAATAATCAATTTAGGATTTAATATTCTTAATTGTTTTAACATTATATCTTTACAATATTTAGAACAAACTTTTAGATTTTTTCTTTCAAGTGGATAACATTTAACTGATTCTAAAAATGTTGTTTCAAAGATATCTTTATCTATAATATCAAATAGTTTTTGTAACACTACTCCACTTGGTAATATTTTACAATTTATATCTTTCCAAAGTTGATGACTTTTCCTCCAACCATTATTAGCTGGAGCTTCACCTACCAAAACTATATCATTATCTTTTCCTAGAAAAACTGTTTTGTCATTAGGAAACTTTTCAACTAAATTTTCACATTTATGGCAATTGTATACTTCTTTATCTATTTCACTTAATAACTTATTTATTAATTTTGATTTTAGTTTGTTATATCTTTGTTTAGTGTCTTTGGTTAACATTTTGTTTCTATCAATAATTTGATAATCATTATAATTTATTTCATAATTAAACTGACTAGAGGTTAAATCTACTACTTTATTATCTATTAGGTTGAAATAGTGACTGATACCATCAACATGCATTTTACAAATATCTCCACCAAAATAGTCATTAATAATCAAAGAGGTTATAGCACACATACCTAAACATTTATTATTTTCATTCCAATTATCTTTGACTTTATAATAACACAAATCCTTTGAATAACACTCTAATAAAGCTTTTTTAATGGTTTTATGTTCATGCTACTACCTCACTTTATAATATAAATTAACATTTTTTAGAACAAATTATTATTTGGCTATAACCATTATAACATATTAGTATATAAACATAAATTTAAGTTCATATGACTTAAAGCTTTGATTTATATATTTTATATTATATATGTAGCATCAAATATTTGTGAAATCTTTATGTTTAAGATTATACATGATATAATCAAAATTAGAGAGGATTTAGATAATTGATGGATTTTAATGATAAGCTTTTTGATTTTTTAGTTGCTACCGACCAGTTGGATAAATTTTTAGGTAAAAACAGTAAAGATAAGGAAAAAGAAAGAGATTCTGAAACTAAAGCAATTAATTTACAAGAAGAAAATGTTGATAATATTAAACAAGATAAACAAAATAAGGAAAAACAGGAGGACTTTAGTTCTAAGAATTAAAGTCTTTTTATGTAAAATAAATAACAAAAAAAACTAGGAAATAATATCCTAGTTAATCTCCAATCTGGGGCGGAATATCGGGATCGAACCGATGCATAACGGAACCACAATCCGCCGTGTTAACCACTTCACCAATTCCGCCATTTGAAAAGACAAATATATTTTATCAATAAATCTGCCTTTTTTCAAGTTATTTTGTATGATTTATCTAAAATGTTACTCATTATCCATAGAAAGTAACATTTTAATGTCATCTTCAGTAAGTTTAGAAAAGCTGTTTTCAGTATGGTTTTCATTATCGATTAATAGTTCAGCAAGTTTTCTTTTCTTATTTTGAAGTTCTAAAATTCTTTCTTCGATAGTGCCTTTAGTAATTAGTCTTATAACTTCTACTGTATTTTTTTGGCCTATTCTATGGGCTCTATCGGTTGCTTGATTTTCAACTTGCGGATTCCACCATAAATCTAGGTGAATTACTACGGTTGCAGAGGTTAGATTTAAACCAGTTCCACCGGCTTTTAAAGTTATGATAAATACATCGGTGTCATCATTATTGAATTTATCGACAAGTTCCATACGTTTTTTAGATGATACACTACCATCTATATAATATGAAGATATGCCTATATTGTTTAGTTTAGGAATTATTAAATCTAAAGCTTTTTTATAGGTTGTGAAGATTAACATTTTATGACCGTTAGCTTTAGTTTCTTCAACAATTCTTAAAAGTTCATCGATTTTCGCACTGTCGCCTTTGTAATTTTCAAAGATAATTGATGGATCAATACATATTTGTCTTAATTTAGTTAGTAACTGAAGTATTTTAAATCTAGCTTTAGTCCAACCTTCGGTTTGAATGAGTTCATCTAATTCTTCTTTAGTTTTTTGTACTTCAGCGGCATAAACTTTTTTCTGAGTTTTGCCCAAATCAATATAAATATTATTTTCGAGTTTATCAGGTAAGTCTTTAACGACATCTTTTTTCTTTCTTCTTAATATGAAGTAACTTATTTGGGTATTTAATCTTTTTAGGTTATCTGTTTCTTCTTCAATGTCTTTGACACTATATAAGGAGTTGAATTTATCGCGGCTAGCAAGATATCCTGGCATGATGAAGTCAAAGATACTCCAAAGTTCTAGTAAGCTATTTTCAATAGGAGTTCCAGTTAGGGCAAATTTAACATTGGCATTTAAGCTTTTTACGGCTTTTGATATGCCTGTATTAGGGTTTTTGATGTTTTGAGCTTCATCGATAGCAATTAGTTCAAAGAACATTTCTTTATATTTTTCTAAATCATTTCGAATTAGACCATAAGATGTTATCATGATGTTTATATCGTCTGTGTTTTCCAAATCGTTTAACCTTTGACTTTTATTTTCGGCAAATACTTTATATTTTAATTCTGAACCGAATTTATCGAATTCTTTTTGCCAGTTATAGATAAGTGAAGTAGGGGCAACGATGAGAATTTTAGCTTTGGGATTTTCTTTGATGATTAATTTAGTTAAGTAGATTAATTGGATTGATTTTCCCAAACCCATTTCATCAGCTAAAATGCCACCAAAGCCTGTTTTATAAATGTTATATAACCATTTCACACCTGTTAATTGATAGTCTCTCAAAACTTTGATTTCTTTTTTATCTAAAGTTATATCACTATCTTTATAGGTTAAGAATTTGTTGATTAACTCATCAAAACTATTATTAGTTTTAATTAGGGTAGAGTAGTTATTTTTTAGGCTATCTAGGTATAAGGCACGGTATTTAGGAATAGTGCCTTCTCCTTCGGTAATTTCTTTTTTAGTAAGGTCCAAATTGTCGGTTAGTTCACCTAGATTTTGCAAGTTAGTATCGGCATTTAAGTCAATGATGGCGCCTGATTTAAGGCGGTGGTAATGTTTTTTGGATTTTAATGATGTTAAGACATCAGTTAGTTCATCTGATTCAATGCCATCTAGTTTAAAGTTATAGGATAGAATATTATCTTTACCAATAGAGAAGGAAACACTGTTTTGGGTTTGCTTGACAATGTTTGTGTCTTTAATCTTTTTGGATGTGAATACTTCATATTCTTCACTGATTTCATAGACGCCTTTTTCTAAAAATTCACCAATTTCATCGATGTCTTCTAATGTGATGTGCTCATTATTTACAGTAAAGCCAAAATCCGATAATCTTTGAATTATGTTACCTTCGAATTCATTATCATGCGCAATACCAGGATCTTTACTAAAGTAGTCAATTTCTTTATTTCCATAGGTTAATTTTATTTGACATTCTATGGCATTATAATAAAAATCAAAATATAGTTTAGCTGTTGGAGCGGTTGGTATGGTTATTTCTGTGATATTTTCAGCTAGGTGAATGTTATCTTTTAATAAGGATAATAAACCACCGGTAAATTTACCTAGATCTTTTTTAGAAAACATAAACATTTCTAAATCGTTATCAGCTAGTAATCTATAGAGTTTATAAATATTACTGTCTACTTTATATACTTTTTGACTATCATAAAAATATGGGGCATCTTCAAGTAAAGGTGTTATTTCTTTGATATTATCAATGTTTAAGGTATAGTTATCACCGTCTTTTGTAAGGTTGATATGAAAAGGATTTTCTAAAGTGTATCCACGATATTTTCGCGAATCTATAGTATAGTCTTTATCTTTTAATAGTTCCATAAAACTATCTAGGTCATTTGGCCTGATGACACATTCATAGTAACCTCTTTGAAATATATGAATATTATAATCAAGTATTTCTTTATCTATTTTATCAAAGTAGTGCTCATGAGGATCATAGGTTAATTTAGTAGCTAGTTTATATGGTCTATTTTGAGAGTATGCGTACATAAAATTATGATATTTGTTGTTTAGGGTATACATTCTATCTAAACCTATTTTATATTTTACCTTAATATAATCATTATAGTAATAGCTTTCAGATAATTCTAGGTCAATGGTTAAATTTAATTTCTTTTTTATTGTGGATTTTTTAGGTTCATAAAATTTATCTAAAATTTGCGAACCAATATTTAATTGATAGGCAACAGGATCTAGGGGATCATCCATAAATAATTCTTCTTGATATTTTAAAATGGCGGCAGCTATATGTTTACAGGTGTCCATCTTTTCATATTGGGGACATGTGCATGAATAGTCATTTATAGTTTCGTCATCTTTATCTACTAATACCTGCACGTCATAATCACGGTTTATTCTTTCTGAAGTAACTTTAAAATAAGCCCTTCTTAAATAAGCAGTATCTTCCATTTTAATTAGTTGTATTTTGTTGGCCTGATAATTTAAACCTTTCATAAAGTCAGTAGTGCCACAAATTTTGATAACTTTATCATAAAGACGCATAAAACTCACCTCAAATGTTATCATACTAAAAAATTGTTATAAAAACAAGTCTTTTGCCTATACTTATGCATTTGATTTTCATAAGATATCACGAAAGGGGAAAGTTAGATGAATAACTATACAAATATGGGAGGTATGTTTCCGAATGAATTTATGATTGCATATCCAGAAGCAATGCCTCAAGCAAAAATACCAGTTCAAAATAGTGAACTTAGTAAAAAATTAAGTGTGCAGGCTGGCGACAATATGAATTTCAACAAGTGTGGTTTTGATGGCAAGACAACACCAAATGAATTATATGATGTATATAATGGCTTTATTAGAGGAAATATGTTTCCAAATTTATATAATCAATATAAACTTTCAAGACCTTATGATGTGAAGGGAATGAATGAACAAGCTGAGCTTTTAACAAAAGTTGATGCTTATTCTTTTGCAGCACATGATATCAATTTATACTTAGATACACACCCTAATGATAGAAATATGATTGATTTATTTAATCAATTTAGTGCGGATGCATGGACAGCTAAAAATGAATATGAAAGTAAATATGGACCACTTTTAGTAAATTCAAATGAGGGTTATCCTTGGACTTGGAACAATATGCCTTGGCCATGGGAGAATATGTAGGAGGTTTATATGTGGAAATATGAAAAAAAATTACAGTATCCTGTAAATATTAAGAAGAAAAACTTAAAGATGGCAAAATGTATTTTGACACAATATGGTGGACCTGCAGGTGAGCTTGCAGCTGCATGGCAATATTTAGACCAAAGATATAATATGCCAGATGATAGAGGAAAGTCATTACTAACAGATATTGGCACAGAGGAACTTGCGCACGTGGAAATGATATCGAGTATGCTTTATCAACTTATGAAAGGGGCAACTAAGGAAGAACTAAAAGCAGCAGGATTAGATAGTCAGTATGCACAATTTGGTATGGATTTATTCCCATCTGATGCTTTTGGTAATCCGTTTAATATGACTTATATTAAAGTGTCTGGTGATTATATTGCAGATATTGAAAGTGATATGGGAGCAGAGCAAAGAGCAAGAGCAACTTATGAACATTTAATGGATTTAACTGACGATCCTGATATTTTAGGTCCACTATCATTTTTAAGGGAAAGAGAAATTGTTCATTATCAACGATTTAAAGAACTTCGTGATTATTATTTAAAAATTAAAAATAATACTTTAAAATAAGATTTTTATTTAATATTTTATACTTGTTTTTACAAGTATTTTTTTTATAAATAAATACATAATAATGATAGGTGATGTGGATGCGCAAAATAATAGTGTTGCTGGTAATTTTTTTATTGGCCGGATGTTCAAGCACCTTAGATATTAATGGGAAAATTACAGAAATTAAATACAATGATATTTTAATTAATAAAGATGATTTTAATAAGGTCAAGAAACTAATTAATAATACTTATGAAAAAGAGGAAGAAAAAGATTTAGCTAATAAACTGACAATTAAAACAACTGATGATATATATTATTTTTCCTTAAATGATGATAAGTTAAAATATGGTGGAAAGGTTACAGAAAATAAAAAAATTAATAAGTATTTACAAAGTTTGACTGACAAGTATACAAATATGGACTTTTATACGATAGATTATATGAAAAATTATGAAGCTAATAACGATGAAAAGACAATTTTACTAGATAAGACTTCTAATTATATTGTTATAAATTTTGGTGAAAAGGTAAGAAATTTTAAAATTAATGAAATTGAGCAAGCAAATGACAAGTATAGTGATGTGGATTTGGTTTATAGTTCTGATAATATAGATGAGAGTACGGTTATTATTAGAAAAAGTATTAATTATGATATACCTGATATTAGAATATCTTTTGAAAATAAATATGGTTATTTAGTTTCTATTATTCCTAGATATAATAATGATACAGATAAAATAGAATTTGATACTTCTTTTGCCTCAAAATAAAACCCCGTTTATGATTAACGAGGTTATTTTGTATTAACTATTATATTTTTTTGTGTGCTAATTTTATAGCAGTAATTATTGCAACTGATACACTAGCTAATAAAGTGGCAGCAATCAATAAAATAGAATCAGAAGTTTTTGGATTTTCTACTTTTTCACTGTTAGGATCATTTACATTAATGGTCCAAACATAAGTTCCGCCGTCATAATTAGCAGTAATAGTGGCAGTTCCTGTACTTTTGGCTGTAATGATACCATCTTCTGTTACAGAAACAATGTTTTCATCACTACTTGCAAAAGTTACTTTTGGAGCATTTGTTACAATAGAACCTTTGTCACCAAAATAATAATTTAACTTATATTCTTTATTTAATTCTAAGTCTATGTTTTTATCATCTGAATGTAAAACAAGGTTTGTTACTTGCATTAATGGAGCTTCATCAGTAACAACTACTGGTTTATAATCACTACTTGCTTCATTAGAAGTAGTACTTCTAGTATATACTTCTGTAGTAGTTCCTTCTTTGGCAACAATTTTATAATCATATAATGTGGCACTTGTTCTAGCACTGCCATCAGCATTAGGTCTTGAGCCAATAATTACATCACCTTTACTGTTACCGGTAACATTTGTAAAATCACAGTTTTCTACTACAAATGATTCAATACTGGCTGGAGTGTTTTTATGACCTTGTGGGTAATATTTGATATCAGTGTTGATATCGTCAACACCACCTCTTTGGGTAACTTTAATTGGAGCATTTCCACCAGATTTACCAGCAAATGTAGAATCTTTAATGGTAATTTTAGCATCTTGAACACCAATTAAGTTAACATCTAAGGCATAATCACCAGTACACCATGTTTGGGTAGTTGTAGCTAAATCATTAAATTTAACATTATCAATAAGTAAGTTTTTTATATTGGTTAAATAGATTCCTTTAGATGTATAGTTTCTAATAGTGGAATCAACTACTGACAAAGTTAATTCGTTAGGTTTAGTTTCTTGATTTTGTGATTTGATAGCCATTCCTAATTTATTGTTACCATCCATAATTAAGTTTTTTATATTAAGGGTACTATTTTCACTAGATGTTGCATTTAATGAGAAACTGTAATTGACAGTATAGTTACCTCCATCAATAGTATAATTAGCTCCAGATGGAATATTAATGGTTGTAGGATTACCTATTTCATCACTACTAATTTTAAATGTGGCTGTTTTAGCACTTGTTTTAGTTATTGCTTCTTGTAAGTTATCATATTCTTGGCCGTTAACTAATGTTTTAGCATCAGCGTGTGTTAATGGAAATAAACAAGTACAAAAAGCGCACACTCCTAAAAATGTTTTAACTCCTTTTTTCATATTTACTCCTCTCTAAACAAGAATATCTTGTTAATTATATTATAGCATAAAAAAGATAATAATACATAAAATTAATATAAGGTTAATTTTAAAATGTAAAATTATACATAAAATCTTTCCATTTTAGGAAAGATTTGCTTTATTTTGAATTTTTCTTATTTTCGTATTTTTTTCTTTCATTGGTGTTTAATATTTTCTTCCTTAATCGATAAGTAACTGGAGTTACCTCAACTAATTCATCTTCATTAATATAGTCTAAACATACCTCTAAACTCATTTCTCTTGGTTTTTTTAATACAACGGTATGATCTTTATTAGCACTTCTAGTGTTAGTTAATTGTTTGCCTTTTGTAACATTAACAGCTAGATCATTTTCATGATTATTTTCACCGACAATCATACCTTCATAAACATCAGTTCCTGGAGCAATAAACATTACACCGCGATCTTCTAAAGAACCTAAAGCATAAGCTGTTGACTTACCGTTGTCAATAGAGACTAATACTCCGGCTTTTCTTTCACCAATATTACCAGTTGATAGTGGTTCATATGATTTAAAAGCATGGGATAATATACCATATCCTTTAGTTAAGGTCATAAATTCAGTTGTAAATCCTATTAATCCCCTAGATGGAACAGTGTATAATAATTTTGTCTGATTATCAAAAGCTCTCATATTTTCCATGGTTCCACCACGATTACCTAATGATTCAATGACTGAGCCAACATATTCTTCTGGCACTTCAATTTCTACATCTTCATAAGGTTCACATTTTACACCGTCAATTTCTTTAATAATAATTTGTGGTTTTGATACTTCTATTTCATAACCTTCTCTACGCATGGTTTCAATTAAAATTGATAGATGTAATTCACCTCTACCTGAGACCATCCAAGATTCAGAGTCAATTTGTTTTACCTTTAAAGAAACGTCTTTTTCTGTTTCTTTCATCAATCTATCTTCGATTTGTCTAGCAGTTAAGAATTTGCCATCTCTACCACTAAATGGACTGGTGTTGACACCAAAAGTCATTTGCAAGGTTGGTTCATCAATTCTAAGAGGTGGTAAAGCTTCTTCATGTCCTATTTCACATATTGTTTCACCAACAGAAATATCTGGAAGACCAGCAATAGCAACAATATCGCCAGCATGAGCTTCGTTTACTTCTATTTTGTTTAGTCCTAGATAACCAAAAATCTTTTGAATTCTAAATTGTTTTTTTGTACCATCTAAACGCATACATGTTACGTTAGAGCCAACTTTAATATGTCCTCTTTTAACGACGCCAATACCAATACGGCCAACAAAGTCGTTATAATCCAGTAAAGCTGGTTGAAATTGGAATGGGCCATTTTCATCAACTTTTGGCTTTGGAATATTTTCAATTACAGCATCTAAAATTGGTTCCATTGTTTTTTCTTGAGTACTTAAATCTGCTGATACACTAGATGTTCCATTTAAAGCTGATGCATATAAAACTGGAAATTCTAGTTGTTCTAATGATGCTCCTAGTTCAATAAATAAATCCATTACTTCGTCAACTACTTGAGCTGGTCTAGCAGATGGTTTATCTATTTTATTGACAACAACGATTGGTGTAACACCGGCAGCTAGGGCTTTTTTTAAAACAAATCTTGTTTGAGGCATAGTTCCTTCATAAGCATCTACCACTAATAAAACACCATCAACCATATTCATAATACGTTCAACCTCGCCACCAAAGTCAGCATGACCTGGGGTATCTAATATATTTATACGATAGCCTTTATAGTTAATAGCTGTGGTTTTGGCTAAAATAGTTATTCCACGTTCTCTTTCTAGGGCATTAGAATCCATAGCTCTAGTTTGAACTTCTTCATTTTCTCTAAACGTTCCTGAACTTTTTAATAATTGGTCGACTAATGTTGTCTTTCCATGGTCAACATGGGCAATTATCGCAATATTTCTCTGTTTCATAAATACTACCTCTCTTTGCTACTCGGATAATTATATCACGATTAAAAACAATTGTAAATGTTTATTTTTCTTCAATTTTCTTACGTTTTAACACATAAATAGTATTTATCATTCTAACAATTATTTTGATGCACCACATAAACATACTGCCAATATAAAGATCATTTATTACATCTTCTCTTTTAGAGAAATAATCGGACTTTAAAATCATTCGATTTCTAAAGGATAATAGGTTAAGTATTTTTAAATCATCAAAGGTTATTACCTTACATCTTTTTTCAACTTCAGAGCAAGTAAATAATTTACAGGTTAGGTTTTTGGTTGTACATCCTTTTTTACTTTGGTATTTGCACATTCTGCAGCACCCATTAATGGTACCGTTGTTTAATTTTTGTTGGACGTAACATTTATTATTTTTAAAGCCACATATATTTTTATTTTGATAGTAGTCGTCTATTTGCTCACATGCTTTATCATATATATAAGTTATTCTTTGTTTTTTGTTTTTTATATTTAAGGCTTCAATTATGGGATTTAATTCATTATAATGACTATCTAAAACAAACTTAGTTTTTTTAAACCAAAATCTTTTATAAAAAAAGAGCCTACGATAAAATTTATCTAAAGCTGCTTTATTTTGAATTTTTATTACTTTAATCATTGGTGACACCAAAATAGTTTCTCAATATATAATCAACAGTTATTTTAACATCTGGGAAAACCGGCATTTCATCTAAGTCATGCCTCGAAAACCATCCAATATCAGCACTTTCATCATTTAGCTTTAATGGTATATCTGGATTGTTTGGTTTACCAACATAAAGAATATCTATCATTCTATCTCCGTTTTCCTTGCGATTGCACTGAATACCAAGTGGTCTAATTAAATCATCTTCTCTTGGAAAATGCTCACCCATTAAAGTGATTTTGATACCTGTTTCTTCATATACTTCTCTAATAGCAGCTTCTTCTGGTGTTTCATTATCTTCAATATGACCACCTGGTTGAAGCCATTTATTAAAGTCTTTATGTTTTACGAGCAATACTTTTTTATTTTCTGGATTAATAACATATGTTGATGCGCAAAAATGTCTCATGTTTATCACCTAAATAATTATAGCAAACAAAAAAATATATTACTAGTTTAAAATATCATAAGTTTTTGAATTTACGTTTTTTCCGTAAACTTTAAAGTTTTCTTTAAGATCTAAAGTGGCTAAAATGATATCTTCTAATTTATAACCTTTAACTTCAATTTCATGCATAAGCCATTTTTGATCTTTGTGCATTATTTTTAACGACTCAGTGATTATTTGACCATCGACGATTAGGTTAGCGCATAAACCGGTTTTTTCGTTTTTTATTTTTAAATCTTTGTTAATTGGTTGCATGTAATCTGGTTTTGGTAAAAAACTTATTTTTCCATTGGCTTCCATTAGAGCATAGTCTATTTCTGATATATCAAAATATCCATTAATACGGCATTCTTCTAATAGATCATTGATATCAATTTTATTCTTTTTTAAACTTTTATAGAGAATTTTACCATCTTCGATGACAATACTAGGATCACCAATAAAGAATTTACGAGCTTTTAGACTTTTTAGTGTGATGATGGATACAAGGTAGGCGACTAGCCCAAAGACAATAACTGCTACAGTTCCATGAAGATATTCAGAGTCAAGGTTGATGGCCATTTCTGCGGCAAAGTTACCAATTGATATACCGATAACATAATCAAACAAACTAAATTCAGATACTTGCTTTTTACCTATCATTTTGGTTACAAAAAAAAGTGTAACTAAAGAAACTAGACATCTCAATATTACATCTAGTATTTCCATTATTTCCTTGCTCATAAAATCACCATTTATATTATTTACATTAAAAAAATAATTATGCGATGATAATTATTTTTCTTTATGATGTTTTTTGTGAAGACTGGCTTTATCCACAATAATATCGGTTTTTAAAACGAATATTACAACTATAATTGTTAAAATTGTATAAATTATATAACCTAGTTTTTGGTCGTGAAGGGCATAGATGATAGAGGCTGCGGCAAATAGTATATCAATACCATAAATTATTAATACAGTCGCTTTATGTGAGAAGTTTTTGTTTAATAATTGATGGTGGAGATGAGATTTATCTGGTTTTGAAATTTTTTCACCTTTTAATAATCTTCTTATAATAGCAAATACAGTGTCTAAAATTGGAATAGCTAAAATAAGTAATGGAATGATTAAAGAGGTTAGGGTGACACTCTTAAATCCTAGTAAAGCTATGACTGCTATCATAAAACCCATGAATAGTGATCCAGAATCTCCCGCAAATATACTTGCCGGATGAAAATTATGAACAAGAAAACCTAAAACTGACCCTAACATGATAAAGGTTAGAATAAAATCTAATCCGGTTTTACCCATAATAATTGAAATAATACCTATAGTGGCGAAGTAAATGGAACTGATACCTGCTGCTAGGCCGTCTAAACCATCAATTAAATTTATGCAATTAAGACATCCTAAGATGAAAAATATAGTAATAGGGTAGGCAAATATACCTAAATCTAAGTAAAATCCAAAAGCTGTAATGTCTTGAATAAGTAGTTTACCATAGCAAGTTACTACTATTGCAGCCATTAATTGGGCGACAAATTTAACTGAGGCTTTTAATGGTTTTATATCGTCAATGGCGCCAGTTAAAACAATGATAAAACTACCTATTAAAATGGAATTCATAGTACTACTTGGTTCACCAAAAAGAATGTATCCAAATAGGAAGCCAAAGAATATGGCGAGTCCTCCTAGTCTTGGCATTGGTTTACTATGTACTTTCCTTTTGTTTGGAATGTCTAAAGCCCCAACGTGGATTGCTATTTTTTTTATAAACGGAATTAGAATTGCAACAAATAAGAATGTCGTAATTATCATTAAAAATATTTTTGTTATTTCATTTTGTGTCATGTAAATTTCACCTCTAGTGGAGTATATTTTAGCATATTTTTCATAAAAATGCTAATTGGTTTCCTTTTGCTTGAATTGATATGTTATACCTAAAATGGTAAATATTATAGAAATGATAAAGATTAAAATATTATTTTGGAAGTTTAAAATACTAAATAATGTTTTAGAAATTATTGAACTACCACTTAAACTTGTTGATATAATCATAAGTGGTTTTGTGAATTTGACACCTAAAATTCCAGCAACTATTCCAACAATTAAGCCAAAAATTATTTGAATATTGTCAGTTAATCCAAGTGGTTCACATAGGATATATGCAGCAATGAAACATAGAAAGAATATACCAACTAAATACAGTTTGCAAGAAATTAAACCAGCAAATATGGCAATAATTATTGAGATTATATAGATAATTGTTTGGCTATCAATTATACTTGGCAAGTAGGTTACACTTAGCCAAAATCCTAAGATTAAACCCAAAATTGTGATAAGAGCTTTATTTAATTTATAACCAAAGAAACAAGTAATTATAGCGATAATCAAGGCCATAATATTGGTTAAATTCATTCAACTCACTTCCTAATGCTATACAATAAATCTTTATTTAATTATATTATACCATATGTTAAGAATTTTTTGTGTTTTAAGAAGAAAAAAGACGAATTACTCGTCTTTATAAAATACTTCATAGGCTTTGTAAGCATTATATATATCAAATTTACTGGTTATTTCATAAGGTGAATGCATAGAGATTACTGGGACACCACAGTCAATAACATCAACACCTTTATCAGCTAAGATATAGGCGATGGTCCCACCACCACCAATACCAATTTTACCCATTTCACTATTTTGATAAGCTACATTATTTGTTTCAAATAGGTTTCTAACATATCCAACAAATTCAGCGTTAGCATCTGAGGCACCACCTTTACTGGCACTACCAGTATATTTAATTACAGAGATACCGTGACCAATGTATGATTCGTTGTTTTTTTCATAAGTATTTGGATAGTTTGGATTATATCCACCTGTAACGTCAGCTGATAAAACTCTTGTTGATTGAAATATTTCATCTAAGAGTCCTGGTTTATTACCGATAGTTTTATCTAATATTTGTCCTAAAAAATATTCAAATGATCTTGATGACATACCAGTATTTCCCATACTACCAATTTCTTCTTTATCGGCTAATAAGCAAATGGCAGTCCTTTTTGGATTATTTACATCTAATAATGCTTTTAAACTAGTATAGGCACATACTCTATCATCTTGACCATAACCAGCAACTAAGCTTTGATCAAATCCTAAGCTTTTAGCTTTTAAGGCTGGAACAAATTCTATTTCACTACTGACAAAATCTCTTTCAACAATACCATATTTTTGATTTAATAAGTTTAAAATATTTAATTTTACTTTTTCATCAATTTCTTCATCAGTTTCATAAGGAATACTACCGACTAAGATGTTTAAATCTTCACCACTAATTGCTTCGTCTAATTTCTTTTTGTTTTGTTGTGAAGATAAATGTGGTAAAAGGTCAGCTATTGTAAATATTGGTTCATCTTCTTTTTCTCCGATGTTTATTTCGATTTTTTTATTATCTTTAGTCATGATGACGCCATGCATACTTAGAGGAATATTAACCCACTGATATTTTTTGATGCCACCATAAAAATGAGTTTTGAACATTGCTAGTTCAGCACTTTCATATAGAGGATTAGGTTTTAAATCTAATCTTGGACTATCAATGTGAGCTCCGACGATGTTAAAGCCTCTTGTTAAATCGTCACTACCAATTATAGCGGCATATATATTTTTATATCTATTGATGTAGTAGACTTTATCACCAGCTTTTAAATTGTTTTCACTTTGAATGTTTTTAAAGCCATTTTCTTCTAAAATTTTGGTAAATTCTTGAACACATTCTCTTTCAGTTTTAGCTTTATTGATAAAGTTAATGTAGTCTTTAGCAAAATTCATAATTTTATTTTTATCAATGTTTTTAGATTCCCAACCGTTTTTTTTAGGTCTGAATAATTTTTCTTTTAAAATTTGTGTTTTTGTTTTTTCCATAAAAACTCCTTTCTAGTTATATTATGGACTAATAACGTTTATTTAAACCACTTTCTAGTAAAGGAATGTTTTCTAATAAAACTCCAGTTCCTTCAACAACACATGTTAGTGGACTTTCTGCAACGAAAACAGGAACTTTTAATTCATGACTTAACAATTGGTCAATACCGTCTAGTAAAGCACCACCACCAGTAATGACAATACCTTTATCAATAATGTCGGCAGATAGTTCTGGTGGGGTTTGTTCTAAGACTGATTTAGCGGTATTAACAATAACATAAGCGCTTTCTCTTAAGGCTTCTTCAACTTCTTCAGAGGTTAAAGTTATTGAATGTGGTAAACCTGTAACTAAGTCACGTCCACGAACTTCCATTTTTTCATTTTTTGAGCCAGGAAATACAGTTCCAATTTGGAATTTAATCTCTTCAGCTGTTTGATCACCAACGAGAAGTTTATATTTTTCTCTAATGTATTTAATAATATCATTATCAAAAACATTGCCGGCTATTTTAATTGATGAAGATGTAACGATTCCACCTAATGATAAAACGGCTACGTCAGTTGTTCCTCCTCCAATATCAATAACCATGTTACCGCTTGGTTTTGAAATATCCATACCAGCACCAACAGCCGCAACTTTTGGTTCTTCTTCAAGATAAACTTTACGAGCGCCTGTTTTTTCAGCTGCTTCTCTGATGGCATTTTTTTCAACTTGTGTAATGTTTGAAGGACAACAAATTAAAATTCTTGGTCTACCAAAGAAACTTTTACCATTTACTTTTCTGATAAAATTGTTTAACATTATTTCGGTAATTTCAAAGTCGGCAATGACACCGTCTTTCATTGGTCTGATGGCTTTGACTTGTCCTGGAGTTCGACCCAACATTTCTTTGGCAGCCGTTCCTACGGCGACTGGTCTTTTGGTTTCTTCGTCGATAGCAACAACACTTGGTTCATTTAAAACTATTCCTTGACCTTTAATATAAATAAGAACATTAGCTGTTCCTAAATCTATTCCGATATCTTTTGAAAACATATTTATCACCCTTTTTCTTAAAATATTATATCATACCTAACTTTGTTTGGATACTTTTAATGTGTTTTTTTATACTTTTTTTTAGTTGCTTGGCCGCCTTTAATATGGCGTGTTTGTAGGTGAGACTGAAAAATTTTCATAACTTGTTTATATAAATCATTATTTAATGTTTTTAGTCTATCTTTTAAATCTTTATGAATAGTGCTTTTGGAAAGTCCAAATACTTGGGCAAGTTGTCTTAGGGTATGGTTAGTATTGATTATATAATTAGCTTCATTATATACTCTTTCTTTAACTCTATTTTCCATGAAACCTCCTTTAGTTTAAGTATATAGTTTTGAATATGGTTTCATGTTTAAAGAAAAGAAAAAAAGTCTCGTTTAGTATTTATTATGTTTTTTTAATTAATGTTTATTCATTTTAACTGATTTTTTTGGTATTAATTTTATGAATTTACAAAAATACTAGAGGTTAATTACTCTCTAGCATTTTAGCTATCATTACTCCAACATTACTTCCTAATTGATTTTTTAAAGTTGGCAAATCTTCAGCATAATGTTTTTTTCTTTGAATTGCATCTTTGATGTTTGGTTCAAATTTTTTAAAATTAAGTTTGGCTTTTTTATATTGACATATGTCATGTAGCCTTTTTTCTAAGTATCTTTTTGAAGATGTAACATATTTATTTTCATACATTTTGGTTTTATCTTCTGTTTCGACCTCAGGAAAATGAAGCATAAGCCAAAATTCAAATGTAGGGTTACTTACATATAAATTAACATTATTATACTTACAAAACTTAACGACCTCATCATATTGATAATCTTTGAAATTTTGTTTATCTCTATCGATAACAATATTTATTTTATCAACATCTTCTACATATGTGACATCTTGAGCTGCATAATATACTGGAAAATTTTGCGCTAAATCCTTATAAATTTCACTTTTAAATAAGTTTAGAAATAATTCGTCTAAATCTTCTTTTTTGATTTTGTAATTATCATTTTTATATATTGCTATTAAATCTTGATGTATAGCATTAATATCTATTTCATAATCATTTTCACGAATAAAATTATCTATTTTATTTTTTAACTCTAAGACTGTTATTTCTCCTTGTGTATTATTTAAAATAAATTCCTTAATGATTTTTACAATAAATGTGGGATGACTATTATTAATTGATGCATAATCTCTTAATATATTTATAATTGTTACATTTTCTGTTTCGGATTTTCTATTAGCTGCGAATATTTCATTAATCCTCATAATTAAAATCTATTTTGGCGATAGCGCCAAATCTTCCTTCTAAATATGCTTTATCTATTTTTTTATCAAATCGTGCAGCATCTTTAAATTCTTCTAAAGAATAAAGTTTTGAAGCTCCGTTTTTATCTTTTTCAGTAAACCAAATTTCATCTCTACGAACCAATTTAAAATTAAGAGTTTTTAATTCATTAGTGGTGATTATTAATTGGTTAGTTGTATTAGAATTTAAAAAGATTTTTAATAATCCTTCAACTAGAAGTGGGTGCAGGCTACTATCTAATTCATCGATTAAAAATAATTTATTATTAGTTAGTAAAACATCTATTAATTCTAATATTCTAATAGTACCGTCTGATTCATCATAGGCGCCAAAAGTGTTGCTATTATTTTCATGTAAAAATTTTAAAGTGCGAACTTCATATGAATTATCTGTTTTCTTTTCAATTGTATATAAATCATTTTCTATTCTTAGTGTGCACATTAGATTTTTATATCGCATAGATAACATTTCTATTTCGTTTAATAAATTTGCATAATCTTGGTCAGATAATTTTGATTTAATGTTATTCATATTATTTTCTTCTGTTTTTATATCAGTAATATTTATATCTAATGCTTTTAAAATTTTAATGATTTTATTTTTATTTTTGATATAATCAATATCAAATAATTTATAAGTAGTTGGTCTAATAATTACTGTATCTTGTATAATAAATTTATAAACGTTATAAATATCTTCAAAATAAGTATCAATATTTCCGGACATTATTAACCTTCTAATCATTTCACTTAGAAATAAATTTTGATTATTCTGTCTCATTTCTTCTAAACAATTAATGAAAGTATAATGTTCTTTGTCTAAAATATCTGAATAGTATTCCTTTTTTATAATATCTCTTTCAAATATTTTTTTCTCTTTTTTCTTGGTCATATCAATTAACCATTCTGAGATTATCTCTCTTTTAAAAATATTAATTTCAAAACCATATGAATATAATTTATTATTAAGAGATAATTCGTATTCAAAATATGAATTATCATTTTTATTTGAATCTATACCTCTATAATATTGATTGTTTATTAATGATAGTATTCCTTTTTTAATTAAAGTTTGAACAATACTCATAGCTAATATAAGATTGGATTTTCCAGAGCCATTTGCACCAAATATACCTGAAAACTTTAATATTTTATGACTGTTTTTTTCAATAATATGATTTTCGTTATTTCTTACTTTACTTGCTATCATTGAGAAGTGTTGCAAATCTTTAAATGACCTAAAGTTCTTTATTTTAAACCCCATTAACATAAAATAGCCACCTTTCCTTAGTATAATTATATTCTATTTTTTCACATTTGTGAATGGTATTATACATTAATTTTGTTAAAAAAAGCAATTATTTTACGATTTTTTCACATTTAATTACAAAAAAAGAGTGTTAATTACTCTTTAATTGGTCGATTGTTTTATCAAAGCAGTTTTCAGGATTAATATATTTTCCATCGACAGTTATTTCAAATAAAACGTGTTTACCTAAATCTTTTTCTAAATTTGATTCACCAGCTTTACCAATGACTGTGCTTTGGGCTACATTATCGCCTTCTTTAACGGTTACTTCACTTAGACTTTGATATGTAGTTATAACATTGTTATCGTGCTGGATGGTAACGATTTTACCCATTAGTTTATCTTCTTTAATTGAAGTTACTGTACCTGGTAAAACACTTACGACGTCAAAGGTATCATCTATACCACCGTATGCAACACCATTATTTTGAATATAAGTTGTGTCATAATTAATGATGGCATTTTGTTGCGTTTTTTCATCACTTTGATAATCATAGAAGTTATTTAATGCTTTTACTTCTTGATTAGTATAAGGTCTTACGATGCTAGCAGATGTGCTGACAACGGATACAACATTATCTTCAAATAGTCTAGATACATAGTTTAAATCTTCTTCTGGAGCTTTTAGAGATTTTTGTGATAAATCAGCATACCATAGGCCACCTAATAGAAGGGCACTTACCATGATGCACATACTGTAAACGACTGGTTTTTTTAGTTTTACTTTTTTCATTTTTTTCACCTCTACTATCATTTTGGATAGTTTTGGGTATTTTATACTAAATTTTTTTTATTTCGGTATTTTGATAATAGTGTTTTAATATTTGGTCATATTTATATCCTTCTTTGGCCATGCCATTCGCGCCATATTGACTCATGCCAACACCGTGACCAAAACCTTTAGTAGTGATAGTTACTTTATCTTCGTTTTGATGAATATCAAAATAATTTGAGCGAAGGGATAATTTGGTGGCAACGTCTCTACCATTTAGTTCCTGATTATTTATTTTTAATTTTTTGGTTCTACCAGTCGATGTTTTTTCGGTGACTTCAATTGTGAGTTTTTCATTATAAGGTAAATTTAATTTGTTATAAAAATCTTTTAAATCAAATGTATAGCTATCGGTATAAACAGGGGATTCTTGGTCCCAAATGCTGTCTACACTTCTTAGATAGGGAAGGGCGGAGACAAAAACTTCTTCACTATTTTCCGTTTTACCGCTACTAGTTGAAAAAAACATGGCATTTACTATTTGACCTTTATAAGTTAAATATTCACCACTTGTTTCAGCAATGGCGGTTTTTATTTTATTTATTTTTTCTGGATATTCATCTTTCCAATTTGCCTTTAGTTCTTCATCGGTTAAATATACTTGGTTGGCAGTAGTATTTAATACATCGTAATCTTTATCTTTGGTAGCTGTCATTTGGTACATAGCATAACTTCTCGAGGCAACAGCTTGGGCTTTTAGAGCTTCTAATTCAAAGGTGGCAGGCATTTCACCAGCGACGACACCTTTTATATATTCTTCAAAAGGTATTTTAGTTATTTGACCTGTTTTTTCATTTTTGACTCTAATAGTATTATTGGTGACATATTTGAATTTTATTTCATCGGTTTGGATAAAAATTTTTACAAACAAAAAAGGTATTATAATAACTAATAGAGTTACGATAATGAGCTTTTTCATATCTTAGTTCCTTTCTATATAAATTTCGTACTCTCGAAGAAATCATAGAAAAAATTAACGACTAAGTATGATAAAGCCATAGCGACTATTAGATATAATACCCTAGATGAATAGTATCTATTCTTTTTAAATATGCCGGATATATTTAGACTTTCTAAAGCCCAAATTGTGATTATGACGGTTACAATGTATATAAGTCCTTTTAGTGCCATTATTCTTTATAGTTATCTAACATTTCAATACGTCTTTGGTGACGCTCTTGATTACTAAAAGGGGTTTTTAAAAATACATCTGTAATGTCTTTAGCTCTAATAAGTGGCATATTTCCGTTAATGGCTATGATGTTAGCATCGTTGTCAATTCTAGTGTATTTAGCTTCTTTGATATTATCTACTTTAGCACATCTTACTTTTTTAACTTTATTACAAGCGATGCTTATACCGATACCACTACCACATATAGCAATACCTTTTTCAACTTTGCCATCACGAACGGCTTTTCCTAATTTGAAACCATATTCAGGATAGTCATGACTGGTTTTATCATCACAACCATAGTCAATAACAGTATATCCTTTTTTAGTTAAATATTTTGTAAGTTTTTGTTTTAAATCATAACCTCTATGATCACTAGCAATTCCTATTTTATTATCAGGAATATTTAAGTCTAAGATTGTTTTTTCTTGATAATCATTTTTGACAATATCTTTTAAAGAAGTTTCTTTTTCTTCCATAACCCATCCTCCTTTTTATAAGTATATCATCTATTTGTGAAAAGTTTAAGAAAAAAACATTTACTTTTTTCAGCAAATGTTTTATTTTACGAATGGAAGTAAAGCCATGAATCTAGCTTTTTTTACTTCATTAGCAATATATCTTTGGTGTTTTGCACAAGCACCAGTGATTCTTCTTGGTAAAATTTTACCTTTATCTAAACTGATATATTTTTTTACAGTATCGTCTTTATAACTAACGTGTTTTCCTGCACACATTTGACATACTTTTCTTTTTCTTCTACGAAATTCTGCCATATTTATCCTCCTATTCTAAGAAATTATCATCAATTGAGACATTGTCTCCAAAATCAGCAAAAGGATCATCAGCAATATCGACATCATTCATAGGTGCGGCTGCAGGAGCATCATTATAATCATATGGTGTAGTGTTATTAGCTCTTGCTTCAGCTTGGCGTCTTGTATCTAAGAATTGAATGTTATCAGCAACGACATCTGTAGTATATCTTCTACTACCATCTTGTGCTGTATAACTACCTGTTTGAATTCTTCCTTCAACAGAAACTTGGCTACCTTTATCTAAGTAATTGGCAACGTTTTCTGCTTGACGGCGCCATACAACGATGTTTATGAAGTCTGCTTCTCTTTCTCCGTTTGCATTATTAAAAGTTCGGTTGACTGCAAGAGAGAATCTAGTATAAGTAACATTACTTCCTGTATATCTTAATTCTGGTTTGGCCGTTAATCTACCAACTAAACATACTCGATTCATAAAACTACCTCTTTCCTTACTGTTCTACTTTTGTAATTAAATGACGTACGATGTCATTATTGATAAGAGCTAAACGGTCAAATTCTTTAATAGCTTTGTCGTCTTTAGATTCAACTTCAAAAACGAAATAATATCCGCTTTTAAAATCTTTGATTTCATAAGCTAATTCTCTTTGTCCCATGTTTTCTTCTTTAGTTACTTTACCACCATTTTTAGTGATGATTTCTGAAAAGTCTTTAACTACTTTTTTCACTTCATCTTCACCTAATGTTGGTCTTACGATAAACATGATTTCATAGTTTCTCATTTCTTACACCTCCTTGTGGTCTATTCGGCTTTTTTCATAAAAAAGCAAGGAGTAATTTAATTACTCGGCTATGATTATACCAAAATTTATGAAAAAAGTAAACTGTTTATGTTTACTTTTTGTATGAATTTATAGAGCAGAAGTAGTTTTGAAAGGTAGTTTTTTCTTGTTTATAAAGTTTTGTTTTTAGTTTGATATTTATTCTTATTTTATATTTCGCACTATTTGATTTTTTTATTATTAATTTGTTTTTTAAGATAAAATAGTGGCCTAGAAAAGTAAATCCGTGTTTTATGTTTGTGATTTCAGCTTTGTTATTATTTAATTTCAAGCTATATTGTTCTAATTTGTGTTCTATTTGTTTTAAACAATATTTTAAATACTCTTTATCTTTATGAATTAAAATGAAGTCATCCATATAACGCACGAAATATTTAACTTTTAAATCATGAATAATAAAGTGATCTATTTCTGATAAATAATATGTAGATAGTATTTGTGAGGATAAGCCACCAATAGGCAGACCTTTACCTTCTGCATAGTAAGGTATATGATTTACATTATTGTTTTTTTTAATTACTTTTATTTTTTCATTCACATATTTATAGTCTGTACTATCAATTATTTTAGATATCAAATTATATTCGTCGCTTTTTAATTTATCTTTAATCATACTTTTTAATTTAGTGTGATCAATATTGTAAAAATATTTAGAAATGTCTAGTTTTAAAACATAAAACTCACCGTGTTTTTTATTTAAGTTTAAATACTTTTTTAATAATTTAATGGCATAGCTAGTGCCCATATTTTTCCTAGTGGCCACATTTCTAATGTCTAAATACTTTTCTAATTTGGGTATTAATATCGTTCTAGAAATATAGTGATTAATTAGTTTATCTACTAGATTTAAACTCATGACAATGCGTTCTTTTGGTTCGCGTATTAAAAAAATATTATATTTTTCTTTATCAAAATTGTTTATTTTATTTATAGCTCTAGTAATATTTTGAATTTTGTATTTTTCAAAATTGTATAGTTTTTTCTTGTTTTTAACATTCTTGGATATTTCATTTTCATAAATATCTAATAAATCTTTATAACTTACTTTTATCACTTTTAATCCATCCATGTACCATTTTAGTGATAGTAAGTAGTTGATTTGATTTTTTTAAGCATTGTTTTTCACTAATATATTTGTTTTTTAAACTTCTTTCTAAATAGAAATCAAGCATACTAATTTTACTTAGAATTTCAATTTGGATATTTCGTCTATCTTTACTATAATTAGCTTTATAAATTAAGTACAAAATATCTAAACTATCATTAAATAATCTATCTTTAATAACATTTTCTTTTCTAGGATAATTTACAATAATATCATCTAAAGACATAATAAACTGTTTCATATTTTTAACTATTAAGAAATCATTCATCTAATTTACTTTCGATAAAATTTAATATTTCCTTTAAGTCTTTAGAATTTAATTTATCTAGTTTGTCATATACTTTTTCAACATCCCTTTTAAAATTATATTTAATTTTACCCTTTTCTAAATATTTTTCATAATTATTTTTCTTTTTAAAATTGACCTTTTTACCATCTAATTCATAATTAATTTTTCTATCTTCTAAAATATTTACTACTTTGTTGATAGAGTTAATAGGAAACCCAACTCTATTACCTACAATTTTATAATTAAATAAATAATTTAATATATAACAGTCTCCATCAAATACATGATAAAAACCACCAACTTTTCTAAAAACTACAAACATAAATCATCCTACCTCTCTACTTATTTAAAATTAAAAGCAGTATTAAGCAATATGAATTAAATGGCTCTATAAGTTTTAATGAGAGCATAATTCATATCACAATACTGCTTTGCTTTTATAATAAAGTGTATAGGCCTGCACGTATGCATAAACCATCTTTATTTCTTTTTTAGGATTAAATCCAAGGATAAACTTTGTTTCTTATAATTCTATTATATAACCTTAATCATATAAGCGCATTTTTTAAGAAGCTGGGCGGACCGCATTGGAGTTGGTCACGTTGTTGTTACCATTGACATAGCCAGAACTGTTCAATTTAGCCGCATTGGAACTATTACTGGCATTAGGAGCCCTAATATTTTCAGTTTACCCTAAATATTAGATAACATTCTATCTAATACTTTTCTTATTTTAACAATATATAAATATTTTTTATAATTGTTATTATCAAAATTTTTACTTCTAATAATTTCTAAGTTATCAATAACTTTATAACTAATTTTATATTTATCTAATAATTTAAAACTATTTGTAAATTTAATTAATTTTAATATTTCTTTATCATAACTAAAACTATAATATTTTTCTTTCCTTTTAATAATTATTAAATCTCTTTTGTGTAATTTTTTTAAAAATACATATCTATTATACGCACTTAACTTCACATCACCACCTTTAGTATTTTTTTCTTTACATTATGTTTACAATTTGTTTTGCCTTGAAATTTGGGCCTGTCCCCGTAAGACTTCGCCTTACAGGGGACGCTTCGCTGCTTTATCCCAATTGAAATGCATTTCCTTGACTGCCATCTCCACCTGTAATTTGTACATTTGTGTTTAGATATAAGACAGGGCGGACCGCACCGGAGTAGGCCACGCCGCTGTCACCAACGACATAGCCAGAACTGATCAATGCAGCCGCACTGGAACTAATACTGACATAAGGAGCCTGTAACCATTCAGTTACTCCTATTGATAAATAATCACTGTTTTTACAACTACTGCCGTAATTATAAAGTGCAGTTGATAAACAACTACTTCCTGCCGCATATCCATAATCACTTGGATACATTAATCCTATATACTGTGTTGTACTTGCTGGGTTACTACCATATACTTGACTGCTATCTCTTTCGGCATTATAATACCCGCTTGCTGTTAATGTTGTGGAATTGCTACTTGTTGGTCCTCCCAAATAATACGTTTCATTTGATATCATATTTTTATAAGTTTCATTTATAGAATTATAATACGTTCCATTTAAATAACTTTTTAATGATGCATTATTCCAGTTATTGCTACTATTTGAATCCCATGCGTATTTTCCTATACTCTCATTTCTAATTATCTTTATCTTTCCATCTATTACTCCTAATATTCGCCATAACTCATTATTAAAGCTAACATAATTATTTGGACTTTTGCCGTAATATCTAATATCACCATGTTCATCTTCATATAGTTCATCTGGATTACTTGGTAACAAGTCAGTTATAGTATCTGAACCTGACGGTTCCTCTGTACATGTTTTATAAAGTTCATCTATGGCTCCTTGGACATTATTTGATTCTAAACCACTTGTCCCATTATCATATGTTACTTCACTACTTGGAAAATAGGTCGCTGCTATTACACTTACGCCTCCACACACCACTATTCCTATTACAAATCCTATTAAATATTCTTTCGCAAACTCTTTAAATTTTTTCATATTTTACTCTCTCCTATCTTTTTTTATAGTTCTAAATACTTGACTGTTATTATGACTAATATAAATCATATTAAGTAGCTTTTAAAAATTATATTGTTTTTCCTAACATATTAACAATTAACTCCTTATTGTAAATTATTTATATTATAGTGTTTGGACTTTGTCTATTTTTGTCATATTATTTGTTATTTTTAATATATCATAAAATGTTGTTTTGTGCAAGATGCTTGCAATGCAAAACGCCTTATGTTAATGTGCTTAAATTTATATTAAAATTGTATTAGAATATGCATTATGTTTATTAGTGAGGAGAGAAGATATGTTTCAATTAAAACCAGATAGAAAAGAAACTGAGAATAAAACTATTAGATTTCCTGTAGAATTGATTAATAGTATTGAGAAAGTTTTAGTTGGGAAAAATGCTACTTTTTCGGCATTTGTTATTCAAGCATGTGAGTATGCACTAGCTAATATGGAAGTAGAAGAAAAAAAGAAAGTCAACTCTTAATAAACTGGACCCCATTTAATGGACAATAAAAAAAGCAAGTTATTGTCCAAGTTGAAATTATTATAAACTGATTTTGAAAGGAGAAATCAGTTTATGTATTATAATGATAAAGAAATAGCTTTAAATCAAATTTTAAAAAATATTCAATTGTTGGAAAATCAAATATCAGAAATAATTGTATCCTATTATATTCCTATACCGTTAAAAATTAATGGTATTAAAGTTAATATGAGTTTATTTGATTTAATGCAACTAATAATATCTGATTATAAAAATGTGGTTCTTAAAGATTTTTATGAAGGGCTTGACTAGTCCTTTTTTAGTGGATAGTCGCCTGTCATTGTATATTTATAATATTCACTAGGAGATAATTTAGCTAAATTCCACTGATACCTATCATTATTATAGTAATCAATATAATCATCAATTACCTTTTTGACATCTTCTATAGTATTACAATTACTTAAATCTATCTCATCTTTCATATGACCATGAAATGACTCTTGTGGGGCATTATCCCAACAATTAGCTTTTCTAGACATTGATTGTCTTAGTTGCGAATTATTTAATAATTCTTTAAACGTATATGCTTTATAGTGTATACCTTGATCAGAATGTATTAAAGCATCGGTTTTTAATTCATGTTTATGATTATTCATTAATATATTAATAGTTTCTAAAACAAAATCTTCTTTCATATTTGAACTTACTACATGAGCTAATATTTCTTTTGTATAGGCATCCTTTATACTCGATAAATATGCTTTATTTCCTCGACCATAAAATAGATAAGTAATATCGGTTAACAGTACATATCTTGGACCATATTCTCTAAATTTTCTTTCTAATAAATTTTCGGCAACTTCAGACACTTCTGACTCCTTTAACATTTTCTTATAGGGATTGGGTTTCCTTATTGGACATTTCAAATTATATTTTCGCATTAATCTTTGTATCTTTTTTCTATTCATAGGTGTGCCATTGTGTAGTAATCTCATATGAATACTTCGACTACCTTTTTTGTAACCCCTATAATTATATGCATCTAATATTAATTCAAAGTCTTTTCTATCTTTTTGCTCTATTGGATTATCTTCATTTTGCCTTTTGATAAATTCATAATAACCAGATCTAGATACTTGGGCTATTTTACATAATAAAGTTATATTTAATTCATTATTATCATTCTTTATAGTTTGGCTAATTATTTCGTATCTTTTTCTTGTAGGGACTTCAGCCAAAAATTTTCTCTCCCTAAAAATATCATTTTTTTTAAAAATTCATTTTCTTGTTCAAGTAAAGCATTTTTATGCTTTACTAATTTTAATTCTTCCTCTAAAGTTAATTCTTTTTTACTATTAGTAAACGGTCTACCACTATGTCCTTTTCTATTATCTTCAATACCTTTGTTTGTTATGCGATGATAAAAGCTAAAAATTCTTGAACTTCCTAATGCTTTTGTATCAAATCCAGCATTTCTAAAAATTTCAGTTGGTTTCTTCCCATCATCATATTCTCGTAAAAATAGTTCTTTAAATTCTCTTGTATAAGTAATCGCTTTCGAAGAAACATTTTTTACATAAGGATTATCTTGCAATTGTTTTAATTGCTCATCTGTAAAAATTATTATTGACATTCTATCACTCCTCAGTGATATATTATCACAAAAAAGCTATGATACCTTCATTATTTATCATAGCTTTGACGTGTTTTTTTTTCTTTGTCCGAATTTTGGGGTCCAATTCATAATTATTGAATTGGCTTTATTTTATTTTAGTAATTATGGTTATTATGACATCTATGATAAATAATATTAATAGGATATAGGTTAGTGATTTTGGTATTTTCTTTTCAATTTTATCTATTATTGGTTTTATAAAATATATTATAAATATACTGATTAGTCCCCATATTAATGCCATTTCTAAAGATATATATTTGCCAATATTGAATTGAAAGTTTTTATAATTCCAAAGTGTTTCGTGAAATAGTTTTTCAATTATTATTCCTACTAGCCATTCTATTAAAGTGAGAACGATGGTTAAAACTATGAATGTAACTAGGGTTTCTGTAAAACGGCTTTTATGCATTTTTTTGAATATCTTTTGAGAGATTATGATTGTTAATATTGCTCCAAAGCCATAAACTGGGGTCCATGGTCCATATAGAATTCCACTAGAAAAATGATTTGAGGTTATTAAAGTGTATGTTCCTTCTAATATAAAACCTAAAATGGAGTATATAAAAAAACAATTAAGTAAGTACATATTAATCACCAGTATTAGTATGTCTTTTTTAATTGTTTTTAAACGTTAAATCTAAAGTGACAGATGTCGCCATCTTGCATTATATAATCTTTTCCTTCTAGTCTAAGTTTTCCAGCTTCTTTTACTTTGAGTTCTGAACCATATTTTTTTAGATCATCGAAGGACATTATTTCAGCTTTAATGAAACCTTTTTGGAAATCGGTATGAATAATACCTGCACACTCTGGGGCTTTCATGCCTTGTTTATAGGTCCAAGCTCTGACTTCATCTGATCCGGCGGTTAGATATGTTGAAAGTCCTAGAAGTTTATATGATGATTTAATTAATTTATCTAGGCCACTTTCTTCGATTCCTAAGTCATTTAATAATTCTTTTTTATCTTCTTCATCTAGTTCGGATAGTTCGGCTTCTATTTTAGCGCATATAACTACGACTTCAGCATTTTCTTTTTTTGCATATTCTTTTAATGTTTTTACATATTCATTTTCTTTGTTTATTTCTTCTTCATTTACATTGGCTACATAGATTATTGGTTTTAGAGTTAATAGATTAAATGGTTTTAATATTTTTAATTCTTCTTCAGTTAAGTCTAAATTTCTTGGATTGATGTTTTGTTCTAGATTTTCTTTTAATTTTTCTAGTAGTTCAGCTTCTTTTAAAGCTTCTTTATCGTTTGCAAGTCTTGCTTTTTTTCCCATTCTATTTAATCTATTTTCAATTACTTCTAAGTCGGCTAGTTCTAGTTCAACATTTATTACTTCGACATCTCTAATTGGATCAACATTACCTGATACGTGGGTAATATTTGAATCTTCAAAACATCTAACTACTTCACAGATGGCATCGACTTCTCTTATATGAGATAAAAATTTATTACCTAAACCTTCACCTTTAGAGGCACCTTCAACTAGGCCTGCGATATCAGTAAATTCAAAGGTTGCGGGAATAGTTTTTTTTGGTTTATACATATTTTCTAAAAATGTTACTCTTTCATCTGGGACAGTTACCATTCCGACATTTGGTTCAATGGTGGCGAAAGGGTAATTGGCGGCCAAAATATTTTGTTTTGTTATTGCGTTAAATAAGGTTGATTTACCAACGTTTGGTAAGCCAACAATTCCTGCAGTTAAACTCATTTTCATCACCAGTAAGTATTATACTATAAAATGAGTTTTTTTGAAAGAAAATCAATTATTTTAAAATTTTATTTATTTTTACAAATCTTGCTATAAAATAATGTATAATGATATAAAACGGAGGTGTTTTAAATGATTGAAAAGGAAGTTATTACAGCTATTGAACTAATTAGAAAATATAAAAGCGAAACTAATATGATTGAAGTTAAAAGTGCAGCTAACGGTTTTCCTAAAAAATGTTATGACACATTTTCTAGCTTTTCTAATAAAAATGGAGGACTAATTATTTTTGGAATAAACGAGGATAAAGGATTTATTACAGAAAATGTATATGATATTAAAGATTTACAAAAACAAATATCATCATTATGTAATGATTCAATGTAGCCAAAAATTAGAGCTGAAATTATTCCAATGGAATTTGAAGGCAAAAAGATATTAGCTGTTAAAATAAATGAATTACCACAGAATAAGAAACCTTGCTATTATAAACCTAAAGGGTTGAAAGGTGGCTCTTATACTAGAGTTGGTGATAGTGATTTGTTAATGACAGATTATGAAATTTATGCCTTACAAAGTTATAATGATCATATTATTGAAGATAAAAGGCCTAATAAAAATGCCTCAATTGAAGATTTGAATAAATATGAACTTGTTAAATATATTAATAAAGTTAAAATAAATAAACCTAATTTCGCAAAAAGTCCACTTGAAAAAAGTTTAAAACTTTGTGGAATAGTTGATACAGCTAATGGCAATTTATATCCAACTTTAGCTGGGACAATGATATTTGGAGAATATCCTCAAAGTTATTATCCGCAGTTATTTGTTGCCTGTGTTGTTGTGCCTGGAACAAAGCTTGGTGATGTAGGTAAATTAGGAGAACGTTTTATAGATAATAAAATGGTTGAAGGTACTATAGAAGAAATGCTAGATAGTACAATTAACTTTTTAAGAAGAAACATGAGAACTATGGTCATTATTGATAATAACGGTATACGTAGTGATAGACTAGAATATCCTATAGAAGCATTAAGAGAAGCAGTTGCAAATGCTCTCATACATAGAGATTATAGTACTCAAACCGAAAATGCTTATATTTCAGTATATATGTATGAAGATAGAGTAGAAATTATAAGTCCTGGAGCTTTATATGGTACAAATAAATTAGAAAAATTAGGTACGGATAATATTATGGAAGTTAGAAATCCAAATATTGTTAGAATTTTAGAAGAAAAAGGCTCTGTTATTGAAAACAGGCATTCTGGCATTCCTACAATGAAGAGAGAAATGAGTAAATATAATTTACCAGAACCTGAATTTTACGAAGAAAGAGGAAGTTTTAAGGTTATATTTAGAAATAGTTTTGGAACAACTCAAGAACAAATAGATAGACATATAGACCAGCAGATTGAAAAACAATTTACCAAAAATCAAACAGATTTACTTACAAAATATAAAGATACAGTTCTAGAATATTGTACTACACCAAAATCTGCTAAAGAGATTAGGAGTTTTTTGAATTTTAAATCAAGACAATATGTAAATAATAAAATTTTAAAGCCACTAATAGAATTAAATTTATTGGAATATACAAATAAAAAACATGTCAGGTCAAGCAATCAAAAATATATTACCAAAAAGTAAAAAAAGTATAATTATGCTACTATTTGCGACTAGTGTAGTGTACAAGTTAGTGTACAAGTTGGTGTACAAGTTAGTGTTCATGATTACTGCATTTAAAAATCTAGTTTTTACTAGATTTTTTTGTATAGAATATCTATATCGACATAACCATTTATGCCATCAATTTTACCATCATCACACATTTGCCACATGAAGTATTCTTTATCATAATCGGTGTTATCAGTGTAGTGAGCAAGCCAAACTGGAGCTTCATGGTATTTCCAAATGGCGTTTAAATAGTTTTTACTTCCATAAAGAACGCCTTCATATCCAGCATCGTTAATTGTTTGAATAAAGGTATTAGCTACTTGATTTAATCCAAAGATACTTAATTCCATATCATTAAAAGCTGTAAAACTTTCAAAGTCGAAGACGACAGGAAGGGTTATTTCATAGTCTTTAATTTGATTTATGACCCATTTTGCTTGTTTTTGAGCTTCTTTTTCACTATCAGCATATGAATAGAAATATATACCAACTTTTAAATTATTTTTTAAAGCATTTTCTATATTTTGTTTAAAGTATGGGTCTAAGATATATTCACCGTTAGTACCTTTTTGACTACCAACTCTAATCATGACAAAAGTAGCTCCAGCATTTTTTACTTTTTCAAAGTCAATATCGCCTTGCCATTTAGATACATCTATACCAACTTCGGTATTTTCATCTTTATAATTATTTAATATGGTTTGGAAGTCAGTATAGGTGGCTTCTGTTTCTTGGGATGGAGTTTGAGGTGTTTGTGGTGTTTGAGTTACTGGTTCTTTTACGGTTACAGTGAAGTTTTTTTCAAAGGTATTATTACTACTATCTTTGGCTATATATTTTAAATTATAAGTTCCTGGTGTGTTTATATCATATGTTCCTTCGATTTGACAAGTTGGTTTATTATCATAGTTATCAACACATATAATATTATCTAGATTTGGTTCTTGTCCTATTTGGGTAGAATAATTACTACTGACCCATACTAATGGTTTTTCGGTATCTTTTATTTCAATTTGAAAGGTACCTCTTCTTTTTTTATTATTTTTATTTAGGTAGATAAAGGTGATATCTTGTTTACCAAGTTTATTGGTATTAACTTTATCTTGCTTTAATATTTTTCCTTCAATAGAATTTATATAATCTTCAACATTTGATTTAGTATAAACTTCGGTTTGAAGGTTTTCTTTTAAGGTGAATCCTGAGTTATCATCGACAATTCTATTATTTAGATAAATAACAAGGCTAGTTATAATTAAAATTATTAGTATTATAACTATAGTTATAATTATTTTATTGAATTTCTTTTTCACAGTAATCACTTCCTTTTAATTTATTTTATCAGAAGTTAGCAAAAACTCCAACTATAAAGTTGGAGCGGCGGCCGTTGGTCCAAGAGGAAGACCTATGACAAAGAATCCTATAACAATGATGAACCATAATACGGCAAATATTAAAGCAGTTGGTCTAAGTAGATTTAAAGTGCCAAAGACGGTTATTTTATTACTTTCTTTATTGTTATATTTTTCTAGGAATGCAAGCATGACGATAAAGTATACAAAGAATGGTGTCATGCCTTTTCCAACACTATCGGCTGCTTTGAATATAAACTGAGTAAAATCTGGGGTGATATTGGCTTTCATGAATAGTGGGACTAAGATAGGTGAGGCTAAGGTCCATTTGGTTATGGCATCTGGAATTAAGAAAGACATTATAATGATAGCAATAAACATAGTTGTAATAAGTGGGAGTCCGGTAAATTCTAGATTACTCATAAATGAAATTAACCATGAGGCAACAACAGTACCTAAGTTAGTCCAGTTTAGAATACTAACAAGTAGGGATGCAAAGAACATTAAAATAAACATATAGCCTAGGTTATCAAATTCTTTTGATAGACCGACACTGAAGTCATTGGTGTTTTTAATGTTTTTAGAGATAAATCCATAGATACCTGAGCAAATCATCATAATGATTAAGAAAACAAAGGCAAAGGCATCAGTGAATGGAGCATCTGGTCCTAGTAGCTGAGCGACATAGTCGGTTTGGCTAGTATCTAATAAGATTCCTGAACCTGGTAGACCTGGAATGATTGTATAGATAAACACTAACATTAATATTACAAAGGCGATGGTACTAAATAGTAAACCTTTTTTAGAAATGATTAAATCGTCATCTTCTTTTATTGATTCTTTAACTTTTGGTCTTAAAATATTTTCAATAATGAGAGTTCCAAAGAAAGAAAGAATTAAAGTGGCAGCAATCATTGCATATGAATTAGACCAGGCATTAAATATATAGTTTTCATCGACATCGACGGTAGCTGCAGCTCTAGTAAGTAATCCCAACTGATAGTCATCATAGTTAAATACTAAGCCTGCACCATAACCCATACTGACACCAATGAAGGCAGTTAATATACCAAGCATGGAGTTACGTCCTAAATATTGATATATTACAGCTGTTAATGGTAAAACTAAGACAAAACCATATTCACCTAAGAATGAAGAAATAATTCCAGCAAATAAGGTGAAGAAGGTAACAACACCTGGTTTTAATCTACGTAATGGAGTAAACATAGCTTTGAATAATCCACTTGCTTTACCAATTGATACAGCCATTAAGGAAATTATTAATAGAACTAATGGTTCAAATGTTTTAAATGTATCAACTGGAGAGGAAAAAAAGTATTTTAATCCTTCTTCAGAAAAGACACTTCTAACAGTAACCATTGATGTTTCTAGACTATTATTGTTTATTCTTGTTATTTCTCCTTGAACACCTAAAGCGGAGCATATGCCACTTATTATCATGATTATAAGAGTAATAATGATGATTGTTATGACTGGACCGAGTAGTAACTTTTTCTTTTTTTTCATGGCTTACCTCCTTACAGTTTAATTATTTTTTTCATTTTTTTATTAAATTCGATTCTTGGAAGCATAATACTGCGTCCGCAGCCTAAGCATTTTATTTTAATATCGGCACCTAACCTTGTTATTTCCCATTCGTTATGGCCACATGGATGGGCTTTTTTCATAACGACAATACTTCCTAATTTATAATCAGACATTATGAATATCCACCTTATGATAAGATAGGGTTAGGTTATTAGCTTCGGCTTCTTTCTTTATTTCTTTTAGAAAGATACGATTAAATTCAAAATTTTTCATAGCTGTCACTTCGGCTTCAATTCGATAGACAACTGATTCAGTTTTTAACTCCTCAATACCTAATATGGTTATTGGTCTTTTTAGGTAATTGACCATTTTAGATACTCTTTCAATTACTGTTTTTAATATTGCTTCAGCTTGGTCGGTTGAGTTTTCATATGAAAGTTCAACATCAATGACACAAACAGCTGGCATAATACTATAATTAATTACTTCGGTAATGTTACGATTGGCAATTATTTTTACTTCACCGGTATAGGCTCTAATTTTAGTTGTTTTCATACCTAAGTAAATAACGTTACCACGAAATGTACCCACTTGAATGTTATCGCCAACTTTGAATTGATCTTCTGTTAAAATATCAGCTCCACCAAGGAAGTCTTTAATCATATCTTGCATAGCTAATCCGGCTACAGCTCCAGCTACTCCTAATGATGCAATTAAGGCTTTTGTATCAACACCCCATGTAGCTAAAATTGTAAGCAGGGCTATGATTAAGATAACATATTTAATTATATTATTTAAAATTGTTAAAATTGTAAGTGCTTTTTTATTTGAACGAGTTTTGGCTTTTTTGATAAAGAAATTGCTCATGACTTGTTTGATGATAATATATAAAATTAAAGCACTGATAATAATACATATAGTTGTAATTACTTCTTTGGTTAATATGTTTTCCATTTAATTACTCCTTTATATTTAAAATTTCTAGTATTCTATTTAAGTCTGCATTGTTTGTAAAGGATATTTCAATTTTTTTGTCTTTAATTTTTACTTTAGTGTCTAATTTATCTCTAAGCATATCTTGAACATATTTATATTCATTGTTTTTTGGTTTTCTAACTGTTTGATGTTTTTTAGGAATATTTTCACTTTGCTGTTCAACATCTCTAACTGTTAAACCTTTTTCAGTAATATCAGTGGCCATTTTAACTATTTCTTCTTTATTTTCAATTTTACTTAAAGCTCTAGCGTGACCCATTGTAAGTTTTCCTGTTTGAATCATATCTTGAACTTCTCCAGGTAATCTAAGTAGTCCTAACATGTTTGTGATATGACTTCTACTTTTACTTACTTTTTTAGCTAACTGTTCTTGGGTTAAGTTTAATTTATCAATTAGACTTTTATATGCTTTAGCTTCTTCTAGGGCATTTAAGTTTTCTCTTTGGAGATTTTCTAATAAAGCAATTTCAGCCATTTTTTCATCACTTATTTGTCTAATGATTGCTGGTATAGTTTTTTTGCCAGCAATTTTACTGGCTCTGAGCCTTCTTTCTCCAGCAATTACGTCATATCCTTTAATACTTTTTTTGACGATGATGGGCTGAAAAACACCATTTTCTTTAATAGAATTTGCTAATTCATTTAAGGCATCTTCGTCAAATACTGTTCTTGGTTGATATGGATTTGGTCTTAATTCATCAATGTTTAATTCAACTATTTCTTCGTGTTTTGTATCTTCATATATGTTTTTTTCAAAATCACTTACGTTATTGACGTTTAAGTTATCTAAATCAAATAATTGTTCTAGGCCTTTACCTAGGGCTCTTCTATTTTCCATTTCGAGAAATCACCTCTTTTGCTAAATTTATATAAGCTTCAGCTCCACGACTTTTTGGATCATAGTTAATAATCGGTTTGCCATGACTTGGAGCTTCAGATAGTCTGACTAATCTTGGGATGATTGTGTCATAGACTCTTTCTTTGAAATAGCTTTTAATATCTTGTACGACTTCTAGTCCTAAATTAGTTCTATTATCAAGCATTGTTAATAGTACACCTTCAATATCTAATGTAGGATTTAATGTTTTTTGAGCAAGCATGATTGAATTTAGTAGTTGCATTATTCCTTCTAGAGCAAAGAATTCACACTGTACAGGAATAATGACAGAATTTGCAGCTGTTAGAGCATTGGTTGTTAAAAGTCCAAGTGAAGGAGGGCAGTCAATTATAATATAATCAAATATTTCCTTTGCACCTTCTAACTGATTTTTTAGTTGTTTGTTTTTTGAAAATTCAGGGTCTAAACGACTTTTTTCAGCTAATTCTAAGTCAGCTCCAGCTAAGGAAATTGTAGCTGGAATGATATAAAGATTTTTGAATTTAGTTTTCTTTATAACTTCTTTTACAGTTGCTTCGCCAATTAATAAATCATATATACTTTTTTTGATATCACCTTTGTCAATTCCAAGGCCAGTTGTACTATTTCCTTGTGGGTCTAAATCTATAAGTAAAGATTTTTTACCTAAATAACCTAAGCATGCGGCTAAGTTAATACTAGATGTTGTTTTTCCAACGCCACCTTTTTGATTGACAAGTGCAATTATTTTTCCCATTTATACCACCAGTTTCCATATTTATAGCTATATACATTTTAACACAACAAGTAAAATAAATCTATGGTAAAAAGATATATATGAAAAAAATACCTTATTTTATTTGGTATTTTCGTTTATAATATTTTTCATTTTATCATATTGTTTGTATAGATACTGGACATGATTTTCTAAGAAGAAGTAATGTCTGACATAAAAAATTAAAATAATTAAAGCGAGATATAGAATTATTAAGAATAACCAAGTTTTGAATGATATTATAACTGAAAGAAAGACGAATACTCCATAAAATAGAGTTACTAATAAGTGTATTAAGCGTTCGTGCTGGAAAAACTGTATTTTTGTTAGATGGTTTTCAATATCTTGTTCAGTTATTTTTTTATCTTTTATTTTTTTATCAATTTTTTTTACATATTCTCCTAGATATTCACGCATATAATGAACCTCCTTATTTTATTTAATTATATCACAAAACTAGTTTTTATTTTAAAATAGTTATATAATGAAAATAGGAGAGTGATAAATAATGGAATTATTTGATACAATTAACAGTCGTTTTTCGAACAGAAAGTTCTTAGAAAAACAAATTAGTGATGAGGATTTAAGTAAGATTTTAAAAGCTGGTATGCAGGCACCAGTTGGTAGAGGTAAATATGAAGATATGCATATTACAGTGATTCAAAATAAAGATTTGTTGGATGAAATTAGTGGTTTAGCTGATAGAAGTGTGTTTTATAATGCGCCGACTTTAGTTATTATATCAGCTAAGGATGATGGACATGGTTTAGATAAAGAAAATAGTGCATGTGTGGCTATGAATATGTTACTTGGGGCGACAGCTTTAGGTTTAGGGTCTATTTATTTGAATTTAGTTATAGGACTTATTAAAGAACATACGGAAATTTTAGATAAATTTAATTTACCAGCAGGGTTTGTGCCTATTGTAGGTATAGGTTTGGGTTATGCGGACGGTAGCCACATTAGAGAGCATTCTATTGATGTAGATTATATTAAATAACAAAGCAATACCGTGTTTTTATTTAGAAATTTATATTTGTTAGGTTATTTTAAAATACCAAAGAAATTTATTCTTTGGTATTTAATATATCTCTAGCAGCAACTAATCCAGTTGCGGCAGCTGTAACAATGTTTCCGGCTTTACCAGCACCATCACCGATAAAATAGACATCATAATCTTTTAGTTTAAAATTGTTATCTGTTTCAATTTCATTACTGAAAAATTTTATTTCAGGACCATATAATAATGTTTCACCGTTACTAACTCCTGGTATGATTTCATTTAGTTTATCTAGTCCTTCTATGATGTTGGTTACTATTCTATATGGAAGTACTAAGGCAAGGTCACCGGCAACGCAATCTTTTAAAGTAGGGGTTATAAAACCTTTGTTTATACGATTCCAATTACTACGTCTACCTTGTTTTAAGTCTTTTAATGTTTGAATAATTGGTTTTCCGTCACCCAAAACGTTTGCTATATGGGCAATACTTTCACCATATTCTCTAGTGTTTGTAACTGGCTCAGTTAGGTTTACTTTAGAAATAAAGGCGAAATTACTATTATTTGATTTTATATCTTTTAAAGCGTGACCGTTGACACATATATATCCATAATAGTTTTCTTTTGCTACAAAACCTCCTGGGTTAGTACAAAATGTTCTTATTTCATCGTTATACGTGTCGGTTTTTATAAATATAGTTGGATCGTAGATAATGTTACATAATTTTTCTAATATTTCTTTTCTAACTTCTACTCTAACACCTATTTCGATACTTTGTGATAAATATGGAATTTGATATTTATCAGCTAATTCTTGAACCCATTTAGCTCCAGTTCTACCTGGAGCGACTACGATTTTTTTTGCTTTATATGTGACATCTTTGTTTTTATTTTTACAGATAACTTCATGTGTGTTTTTATCAATGCTTTTGATATCAATAACTCTAGTTTGATCTAATAAATGAACACCTTTTTCTTTTAAATAGTTGGTAAAATTTTCAATATATTTAGGCAGTTTGTCACTTCCTAAATGTTTTTGCTTTATTAAAAGTAATCTAGCACCAGTTAAGGCAACTTTACTTTTGATTTGAGATGCTTCATCTAAGTTTGATGGATATATTTCACTATCCATACCAAATTTATTAAATATTTGTTCACAATCATCAATTAAATTATTTGCGGTATCTTCATCCATGTATTTGAATAGGTCACTTTTACCTAATTTTGGAATGAAGTTTAGTTTACCGTCAGAAAATGTTCCAGCACCACCATAGCCTGATAAGATATTACATGGTTTACAGTTAATACATTTTCCTGTTTTTTTCATTGGACAGGTTCTAGTGTTAGCAAATTTTCCTTCATCTAAAAGTAGGATGTTTATTTTTTTATTATTTTCAATTAATTCATAGGCGGTGAATAGACCAGCTGGTCCAGCACCTATTATAATAACATCGTATTTCATTTTAACCTCCATTTCGTTCGCGACTATGTCGCTCCGACACAAATCGCTATGAAAAATATTTTATTTATTTTAATTTTTAATATATAATATCTCTTTGTAAATTTAAGGAAGCAACTACAAAGCACGGCGAGGTGAGTAGAAATTGTCACCTCTTTGACAATAAGTCTGTATTTTAACATGTGTAGATTATCCTTCTCAAGCACAAATAAGTGGTACTTCGAGTCCGTAAACTAATCATTGGAATTATCCTTGATGTTCAGTGCCTGGATTTTCAGTCAATGCTTCTTTATTATTTACATTTTAAAGGAGTTGTTTTTATGCTTAAAATAGTTCGTCCTATTTGCTGTGGTGTTGATGTTCACAAAAGATTCATTGTTGCTTCTATTGGTACTACTGATAATCATGGAGTAACAACTTATCAGACCAAAAACTTCTATACTCATAACAAAGATATTAATTCTTTTAAAAGATGGTTAATATCTAATAATTGTTATGATGTTTGTATGGAATCTACTGGGAAATATTGGATCCCTATATTTAATATCTTAGAAGATGATTTTAACGTTGTTGTCGCTAATCCAAAATATATTAAAGCGGTCAAAGGAAAAAAGACTGATAAAAAAGATTCTATTTGGATTACCGATTTATTCAAACATGATCTTTGTCCACAGTCTTTTATTCCACCAAAATCTACTAGATGTTTAAGAGAACTTTTAAGATATCGTGTTAAACTTGTTAATATGGCTTCTTCTGAAAAAAACCGTATTCAAAATTCTCTTACCATCTCTAATATTACTTTAGATTCTGTCTTATCAGATATCTTTGGTAAATCTGCTTCTAATATACTTGATTACATTTTATCTTTAGATAAACCTGAAGATTTTAATGAAGAATTTATTAAAACTCTTCTTTGTAAATCTGCTAAAACAAAATCTGATGATATTATAACATCAATCAAGGGTTTTTGTATACCTGATTCTACTGTTGTTAAAATTAAATCTTCTAGGATTCATCTTGAAGCTATTCAAAATACTGTTTCTTCTATTGATAAGGAAGTAGATAGAATAATTTCTTCTGAATATCAAGTATATGTAGATTTAGCTAAAACTGTTCCTGGTATTTCTGATAACTCTGCCAAGGTCATTGTTTCTGAAATAGGTATTGATATGTCTGCTTTTTCCACTTCTAAAAAGCTTTGTAACTGGGCTGGTCTTACCCCTCAGAATAATGAGAGTGCCGGTAAAAAGAAATCGACTAAAGTTTCTCGTGCCGGTGTTTATCTTAAGCCTATTTTAGTTCAATGTGCCAATGCGGCGATTAAATCTACCAAGGAACCATATTTTAGAAATAAATATCTTAAAATTAAGAAAAGGCGTGGACACAAGAAAGCTATTATTGCTATTGCTAGAATGATGCTTACTTGTATTTATAAAATTTTTCAAACTGGTGAAACTTTTAATCCCATTGATATTAATTATTCAGACATTCCCGAAGCTGTTTTCGAATCTAAACGTGAACAAATTATTGATAATGCTATTAAAACATTATCTAAACTTGGAATAGATACTTCTATCCTTAATCTTAATCCTGCAAATAATTAAACTATTTTCAAAGAACTTATTGTTTAATTTCTCCAAATTTCTAAAATTTGGTGAACTAAAACTCTTTTTGTCGTGCAATAATTTCTATTTTTATTTTTCAAACTATCACCTATATTATTATATCAGAAAAACAGGCCTAATTGTCCTGTTTCTCATTTAATTTATCAATTAACTCTTTTTTTGTTAATTTATCATAATTTTTTATTTTTTCTTCTTTGGCAATGCTTTGAAGGTCCTCTAAAGTTAAGTCTTCTAATTTAGCTACTTTTATTTTTTCTTTTTTATTATTTTCTTCATGATTTTTTTCTTCTTTTGTAGCTTTTTCAAATTCTTCGTGAGCTTTTATATCTTCATCTGGCATTTTACCATTTTTAACTAAGTAATCAATTTGTTCTTTAGTAATTGTCTCGTATTCTAATAATGTTTCAGCAATTAATTTTAATAAATCCATGTTTTCACTGACGATTTTCTTAGTAACTTTATATTGTGTTGTAATGATTTTTCTTACTTCTTCATCTATTTGTTTAGCTACTTCGTGTGAAAAGTTTTGGGCTTTATTATAGTCTCTGCCTAAGAATACACTTGATTGTTGTTCTTCAAATTGAATAGGTCCTAAATCGCTCATACCATATTCTGTAACCATGGCTCTTGCTATTTTAGTAGCTTGCTCAAAATCGTTTTGAGCACCAGTTGTTACTTCATTAAACATTATTTCTTCAGCAACTCTACCTGCTAGGAATCCGCTGATTGAATCAAGTAATTCTTTCTTAGTTCTCAAATATGTTTCCTCTTTTGGTAACATTAAGTTGTAACCACCTGCACGTCCTCTTGGAATAATAGTGATTTTTTGAACATCATTTGCACCATCTAATTTGATTCCTACAACGGCATGGCCGGCTTCATGGTATGCGACAGTACGCTTTTCTTTTTCAGTATATTTATGACTCTTTTTAGCTGGACCCATTAATACTCTATCATGTGCTTCATCTATTTCAGCCATTGTAATTGCATTTTTGTTTCGTCTAACTGCAAGTAAAGCGGCTTCATTAAGTAAGTTTTCCAAATCAGCTCCACTGAAACCAACAGTTCTTTTAGCAATGTTAGTTAGAGTGACGTTTGGAGCAAAGGTTTTGCCTTTAGCGTGAACAGCTAATATTTCTTCACGTCCTTTAGCGTCTGGATAATTAACTGTAACTTGTCTATCAAATCTTCCTGGTCTAAGTAGGGCAGGGTCTAAGACATCTGGACGGTTAGTTGCGGCAATGATTATTATTCCTTCATTAGCGCCAAATCCATCCATTTCAGTTAATAATTGATTTAATGTTTGTTCTCTTTCATCGTGTCCACCGCCTAGGCCAGCGCCTCTTTGACGACCAACAGCATCTATTTCATCAATAAATACTAAACATGGAGCACTTTGTTTAGCTTGTTTGAACATGTCTCTAACACGAGATGCTCCTACACCGACGAATAGTTCAACGAATTCTGAACCACTTATGAAATAAAATGGAACATTAGCTTCACCGGCAACAGCTTTAGCTAACAATGTTTTACCAGTTCCTGGAGGGCCTACTAATAGAACACCTTTTGGAATTCTAGCGCCCATTTTTTGGAATTTTTTAGGGCTTTTTAAGAAGTCAATTAATTCTGACATTTCTTCTTTTTCTTCATCTAATCCAGCAACATCTTTAAATGTTACTTTTGTTTCTCCACCACTTAACCTAGCTTTTGAACGACCAAAGTCCATAGATTTTCCACTGCCACTCATTTGTTTAGTTATAAAATAGAAGGCAGCTCCAACGATAATAAGCATTGGTAAAATATTGATTAAGAAAATTAAGAATGGACTTGAGCTAGGATCAGTTGAGGTTGTTAATTCAAATCCAGCTTCATCTTCAGCGTCTAATAGTTTAACCATTGTTTCATTTGTTAATGGCATATTAAAAGCAAAGGTTTCGTTATCGGCATAGTCTTTTAATTTACCTTGAATAGTGTAAACGCTACTTTGACTATTTGGAACAACGTTAACTTCTTTTATTTCTTTTTCTTTTACAGCTTCCATGAATTCACCATATGTGATTTCATTTACTTTTGTATTCATGGTGCCAACTAGGGCATACATACAAAATAGGAAAATTGCGAGAAATATATAAGGAAATAATCCTTTTTTAACAACTTTTTTATTCATTACAAACTTCCTTTCTTTTGGTACCTAATTATTATATCATAGTTTTGGTCTTTTTCTCTATCAAATTTAGTTTTTTTTAGGCCTGGGAGCCAAATAACTTGGTCATTGTCATCTGTTAAGATTGGCCAAAGTTTTCTGTCTTTGATTGGTATTTTTTCATTTATAAAAATATCTTTTATTTTTTTTGTTTGATTTGAGCCTTTTAAAATGATTTTGTCACCATTTTTTTTGGTTCTTACATGAAGTGGTAATTTGAAATCTTTTGTGTTTAGTTTAGTGATGTAATTTGAATGATCTGATGTATTACTTATGATTTCAATTATATGGTTATTTGGTAATTCTAATTTGCTTTTTAAAATTAGATTATATTTTTCTATGTTTTTATAATCTTCTATCCAAGCATAATTATATGCTTTTATAAAGCTTTTATTATTTGGAAGATTTATTTGTATATTGGGCTTTTTATTTTTTAAGGCGTGCATAATGATATTAACATGTTTTGTATTTATTAAGTCTATTTTGTTTTGGTATACATTTTTTAAAATATTTTGAAGGATTTTTGTTTGAATTAATGATTCTTCTTTTAGAAATAAATCAATGTTTAGTTTATTATTTTTATAAATATTAGGCATTATTTTTTTTAATACTTCTTTAAAATAATTTTCGGTTTCTAAAATATTTTGACTAAATTCTAAAAATTTTAGGTGAACATCTTTGTTTTCTGTTTTTAGTTTTGGAAGAATATATTTTCTTATACGGTTTCTTGTATATTCATCACTATCGTTAGATTTGTCTATGGCATAAGGAATATTATTTTCTTTTGCATAGTTTAATAATTCTTCTTTTGTTTTTGTAATTAAAGGACGATATATTTTATAATCTTTTTTTTCAGTTATTTCACTAAAAGCGGCATATCCTTTTAATGATGAACCTCTTATTATACGCATTATGATAGTTTCCGTTAAATCATCACCGTGATGGGCGGTTAATAGGTGTGATGATGAATATTTTTTTATTAATTTTTCAAAAAAATCATAACGTTTTTTTCTGGCATAATTTTCGGTGTTGCCACTATATTTTTCAATGGTCATATATTCAAAGATGATATTATTTTTTGTACAGTATTGTTTAACCATTTCAGCTTCCTTTTCACTTTCTTTTCTTAGTTTATGATTAACATGGGCGCAGATTAGTTTTAGTTTTTTTTCTTTTTTTACTGTGGATAACAGATTTAATAACACCATAGAATCTGGTCCACCTGATGTAGCGATAATAACACTAGAATTATTGGGGATTTCTTTTTTTAATCTATCTAAAATATCATTCATCTTCATCACCCCATTTGATTGGAGTAATACCATGATTAACTAAGAAATTATTGGTTTTAGAAAATGGTTTACTACCAAAGAAACCGCGATGCGCAGATAGGGGAGAAGGGTGTGGGCTTTCAATAATGTAATGATTTGGATTGGTGATTAGAGTTTTTTTACTTCTGGCGAAACTCCCCCATAATATGAAGACAATGGGTTTCTCTCTTTGGTTTAATAGTTTGATTAAATTATCAGTAAATGTTTCCCATCCTTTATCTTTATGAGAAAGCGGGGTATCTTTAACAACAGTCATAATAGAGTTAAGTAAGAAAACACCTTGTTTGGCCCAGTCGGTTAGATTGTTGTTTGTTCTAGTGACACCTAAGTCGTTTTTTAATTCTTTAAAAATATTATCTAATGAAGGTGGTCTTTTAACTCCTTCTTCAACAGAAAATGATAGACCATGAGCTTCTTTAGGACCGTGATATGGGTCTTGACCTAAGATAACGACTTTTACTTCATCATAATCGGTGAATCTCAAAGCATTAAATATATTTTTATATTCTGGATAGATTGTTTTTTTACCATATTCATTTTTAACAAAAACGCCTAACTGTTTAAAATAAGGTTTTCTTAATTCATCTTTTAAAAGTTCATCCCATTTTTTATTAATCATTATTACTGCACCTCTCGCGATATATTGTAACATTTTTCTTTGTAAATTAAAAGAAAAACCTACCAATAATTGGTAGGTAAAGTATTATCTAGTTTTGTGATGTCCTTCTTCTATTGGCTTTAATTCAGGTTCAGAATTTGGGTCCATTGACATATTGTAATTTTGTTCTAATGTTTCAGAACTATATATCATTGGTTCTTCTGCTGATGGTTTTAATCCTGGCTCGGCATCTGGGTCCATTGACATTTTGTAATTTTGTTCTAAGGCTTCGGATCTATATATCATTGGTTCTTCTGCTGATGGTTTTAATCCTGGCTCGGCATCTGGGTCCGTTGACATGTTGTAGTTTTGTTCTAACCTTTCGTCTGTGAACTTTTGAGCATTGTCATTAATTTGAGGCATGTTTACATCTCCATTAATATATGGTGTTACTTCAGCACTTACAGGAACAATTCCTTTTGTTTTTAATTCATTTATTAAATCCATTGTTTCATGAGCACCTAATCCAACTCCGCCTAAAATTAAATCATAGCCCCCTTTTTCATTTGGTTGAACAATATATTCATTATTATTCATTTCAATTCCTCCTTTGTTTAACCTTATATTATCAAAAAAAAAAAAAAAAAAACAAGTAATGTTTTCGATAAACCACTTGTCTTTACATCAATTTATTTATTTTAAATTACTTATTTAAATTATTAGCTATTTCAGCAAATATTTCGATAGGTAAAGCTTCAGCTCTAACAGTTAAATCTAAATTGTGGCTTTTTAAAACTTCTTCTACTTTTTCTAAATTATATCCTTTTAAATTATTTTTTAGTGTTTTTCTTTTTTGTTTAAAAGAATCTCTAACTAATTTAAAGAAAATTTGTTCATTATCGACTTTGACTTTATTTTCTTTTTTGGTAAAAGCAACGACAATACTATCAACATTTGGTTTTGGAATAAAGACATTTTTACTAACATCTAAAAGTTTTTCCACAGTATAGTAATAGTTTAAAAAGATTGAAAGTGAATTATATTCTTTAGTGTTTGGTTTTGCTTTAAACCTATCACCAACTTCTTTTTGAACCATAACAACTATTTTATCAATATTTAATTTATCTTGGGTTAATTTAATTATTATTGGCGTTGTAATATAGTAGGGGAGATTAGCAACAACATATGTTTTTTTATAATTATAATTTTTTAAATCTTCTTCAACATTACGTTTTAAAAAATCTTCATAAATAATAGTAGTATTATTTAGATTATGTTTCTCTAATATTGGTTTTAAAGTTTTATCTATTTCGTAAGCAAGAACATGACCTGATACTTTATCTAATTCAGTTGTTAGTGATCCAGCACCTGGACCTATTTCAATTACTAAAGTATCTTTATCAATATTTGATTTTGAAATTATACTGTGGATAATGTTTTTGTCCACAATAAAGTTCTGACCAAATTTCTTTTTAAAGTTAAAATTTTCCTTATTAAGTTCTTCTGTCATTTTTTTAGGAGAATATTCCATATAAATCACCAATCTTTTTATATAAATTTGCTTTGCTTTAAACATTATATCATGTTCTAGAAAGTTTTAACAATTTAGTATATATAATTAAATTTTAAAAAAATCATGATAGTTTATCATCTTTTATACTTATTAAATAACGGTTGATTGTTTTATTGCTTTGTTTATCTTGTGTAGCTTTTTCAAAGACACCACCATTATTTAAAATAACTTTTTTAGAGGCTTCATTATCACTATAGCAAGTAATTAAAATTTTATTAATTGGCATTTTTTTATACCATTTAATAGCTAAACTTAAAGCTTTAGTGGCATAACCTCTATTTCTTTTTTGGGGATGAATGTAGTAAGCAATGTGTCCGAGTCTTTCAAAGTAATTTTTGTTTAATACATGTCTTAAATCTATTGTACCGACTAATTCACCATTTTCAATTATCCATTTCATCGATGATGGCACATCAAGTTTAGCAATATTTTTACCTTGAGTTCTATCTTTTAATCTTTTAACCATTGTATCAAAACTTTCATTCTCTCGATAAGCATTTCCCATTTCACTTATATCGCCATTTACTTTGGCGGCTTTAACTAATTCTAAATATGAGTCTTTATATTTAATTGTTGGATTTACTAATTTCATTTCCAATCACTTCCTTTAATAAAGTTATTTTTTTATTATATTATATAACCTAGGGTTAGCTAGTTTTTGGGTAAGGTAATAGTAAAAGTGGTTTCTTCGTTTTCACTTTTAACAGTTATGGTTCCTTTATGTAATTTGATTATTTCCTGGGCAATGGCTAGTCCAAGTCCAGAACCGCCTAATTTGGTGTTTCTAGAATAATCTACTCGATAAAATTTGTCAAATAGTTTATCTAACTCTTCTTGGGTTAGAGTTTTACTTTTATTAGATATGGTTATGATTAAGTCCTTATCTTCTTTTATTTCAATATTAATTGGACTATTTTCATAGCTATAACTTATGGCATTTTTAATTAGATTATTGAAAACTCGAGCCATTTTAATAGAATCAGCTTCGATAAAAATATCTTTTTGGGTGGAAAAGTTAATTTCTTTATTTTGTTCTTTTAAAATAGGGTAGAATTCATCAATTACTTGATTGATTAATAAAGTTAAATTTAGTTTTTCTTTTTTAATAGTTAAAGTTTCAGAATTATATTTAGTTATTTCGAATAGTTCGTTGATAAGTTCTTCTAGTTTATTTGATTTTTCTAAAGCTATTTTGATGAATTTGTTTTTTTGTTTGGTACTTAAGTTTTTTTCTTCATCTAAAAGAGATAAATAACCGATAATAGAGGTTAGGGGAGTTTTAAGATCGTGGGCGAGATAGACAATCAAATCGTTTTTCTTTTGCTCATTTTCTTTAGCTAAACGTTCATTAAATAAAGCTTCTTTTTTTATTTGATTCATTGTTTCTTCGGCTTCTTTTAATTCGTCTGGAAGTTTTATTTGTTCATCAGTTTTAGTAATTAGTTTACGACTTTCAGAAACTAAGGCATCAATATAAGATAGTGATTTCATTAAGGTTATTGTGAATATAATTATAAAACCTATAAACCATATTATGAGTAAGAAAAATCCTTGGTAAAATATTCCAGTAAGTAAAACATATAATGGGTCATCAGGGTACCAAGTTATACTAGAACATAAGTGGTAACCCACCATATAAAAAATGATAAAACAAATTGTATATAAAACAGTTACTTTAAATAATCTTTTTAAAAATTTAAAGGTTAATTCTTTTCCATATTTATTTTTCAATTTGATAACCTACTCCCCATATTGTATTTATATATTTTATTTTATCATTTTCACCTAGTTTTTCTCTCAAATGACGAATGTGAACCATGATAGTGGCACTACTTGTCTGAAGGTAAGGTTCTTGCCATACTTCTTCAAATATTTTTTCGGTAGTTATTACTTTGTTTTCATTTTCAGCTAAAAGATATAGAATTGCAAATTCGGTTGGGGTTAGTGCTATTTTTTTACCATTTTTTAAACATTCATGTTTATCTTTATCTAAAACTAAATCTTTGATAGCAATTATTTTATTTTGGTTTTGATTATAACTTGTATATCTTCTTAATTGAGCTTTAACTCTAGCTATGAGTTCTAGGGGCATGAATGGTTTAGTTATATAATCATCTGCTCCAATATTTAAACCTTTAATTTTATCAGCATCGGTAATTTTGGCAGTAACCATGATTATAGGAAAGTTATGTTTTTTTCTTATGGTTTGGCATAGGGTAAAGCCATCAATTTCTGGCATCATGATATCTAAAATAGCTAAATCTATTTGTCTTTTGTCAATTATTTTTAAAGCTTTTTCGCTACTATATGTTTTATATACATTATATCCTTCATTGTTTAAATATAATTCGATTAAATCGGCTATTTCTATTTCATCATCAACAACTAGTATGTTCATACATTTCCTCCTAAATATTCTTCTAAGGTTATGTTTTGTTCGGTTATTTCTTTAGCAGCTTTTTTCCCAACATAACGATAGTGCCATGGCTCATAATCTATTTTGGTTATTTCATATTTATCTTCTGGGTATCTTAATATAAAACCGTATTTATAGGCATTGTTTTTTAGCCACTCCCACATTTTTTCATTTTCATCATAATGACCTTCGTTACTAAAGTCAATTGCAAGGCCTGTTTCATGTTCGGAATAACCTGGGACTTGAACGGTTAAGGTTGTTTGTTTATAAGCGTTTTCTTCACTGTAACCTTCATTTTTATAAGCTTTCATTTTATTTTCAAATATTTGAGTTTGTTCATTTTTAGAACGATAGGCATTATTTATTTTTAAAGTTATGTTTTCATTTAAAGCAGAATTATACATATCCACTAAGTCATTATATATTATATCAGCAACTTCACTTTTTTGAAAGGTTACTAGATTTAAGTTAATATTATCTGGAAAAGCGTTTTCACTATTAACTAATATTAAAGGATTAATTTCACTTATGGCATTAACTTTGGAATTAATATATGGTTTTTGTAAGTAGTATACCCAGACTATTAATAAAATTCCAATTATGAGTGTTAAAATTTTTTTCATTAATATCACCTCTAAGGCAATATTAATATATACTATTAAAATTATAAACTTTTTTAATTAATTATTAAGGTGTTTTAAGAAAATTTTAAGAAAAAAGACGAGGTTTTACCAACCCCATCTTTGAACGCTATATTTAACGTTAGAACTTGTTGTTAAGTGAATTGCTGGATCGTTTTCAGTTACATAGGCTAAATCCATGTGCACTATTCCATTTTCCCAAGCATTTTGCATAGCTCCACCAGTATCTAATACGATAGCGTTAAAGGTGCCCAAATTAGGATTATCTACTTTTATAATTGTTCCACATGGGAATTTATCTAAAGCTGCGGCAATTATTCTAACTTCTCCATATTCATCATCGGTATAGTTCATACCGTTTTGGGTTAAGCTATAATAACTACCATTTTTTGTTTTACAAGCTAGAGTTCCTAGTCCAGAACAACCTTGGCAGTCTGCACCATAACCAGTCATTTTTCCTACATAATCGGCTTTGTCACCAGTTCCAATTTCGATTTCTGCATTTTTTGGACTTTCGATGATTTGAATATTTTCATTTTCATCGACATAAGCAAGTCCATTTTGCCCCTCCTCTTTTGTAATAGTTACACCGGTAGGAATTTTTTTGTTATAGGTTTTGACTGTATCATATTCTATGACTTTAGTTAAAGCCACGGAATTTTTTGTCTGGTTTAAATTTTTTACTTCAAATTTCTTTTCTGAAATTAGGTTACCAGATGTGATTAACCCTGTGATAGTTATGATACTTATTAATAGAGGTATCATTAAATATCGCAGGTGATATTTCTTCATATTTCACCTCATATTTCAAAATTGAAACCATTTAAAGTATACCATATTTATATATTTAAGTCAAATTGGCGAATCGCCGTTTCCGTTGTAATTTCAAGGGTTTTTGCGTATTCTATACCCTTTAACTGGGATATTTTGGCAGCAATGTATTTGATGTTTTGTGGTTCGTTTTGATGACCTCTTAAAGGCTCTGGTGTAAGATATGGACTATCGGTTTCTAAAACAAAATTATGGATATCTAGGTTGGAAACTATTTCTTTTAGTTTCTTTTCGTTTTTAAAGGTTAAAACACCTCCTATACCAAGAGTTACACCTAAATTCACAAATCTTTCTGCCATTTCTAGGCTACCACTAAAGCAGTGCATATTACATTTGATGTCTTTATTTTTGTATTTCTCTATTATATTATATGTATCTTCGATGGCATCTCTACTATGTATGACTATAGTTTTTTTATAAATGTTTGCGAGATTTATTTGTTTGATGAATAGTTCTTGTTGTTTTTCTTTGTTTTCTTTAGTGTAGTGATAGTCTAATCCTATTTCACCAATACCAACTATTTTAGGATGAGTTAAGTTTTTTTCTAGTTTTTTTAAATCTTCCTTTGTATATGTATCGGCGAATTCAGGATGAATACCGATAGTTCCATAGATATTTTTATGAGTTTCACAGAGGTTAATTACTTCTTCAATATCTTGTGGACTAGCAGTACTTACTATCATTATATTATCTCCCATATGTTTTATGACTTCTTCTGGATTTTTATAGTCTTCTTTACTAATATGACAGTGCGTGTCAATCATCATTTTTATCACCTTATTCATTATAACATTTTTTATTTGAAAGAGAAAAAAAGAACTTGTTAGTTCTCTTTATGATCAAATTTCTTGATATAGATAAATCTAATGAAGCAACCGATTATAAATAATAAATAGGCGAGGTCTAGATAGTTAAATTTATTTATAATACTCATAGTCAAGTAAATTATTATTAAAACAAACATCACACCGATTCCACTTATATGTTTGTTCATTTGTATCCCTCTCTATTTTTAATTCGTCCTCTTTAAGGATAACATATCGTTTATTGAATAAGCAAGGGATTATCTTAGAAATCTTACGACAATTTACAACAATTTACGTTAATTTGGTAATTTTTTTGCGAATTCATCTTTATCAATTCTTGCAAATAATATCTCTGGTTTATTTAGAATAATACCGGGATCCATACCTTCAAAGTTTTTTGTGGATTCTACTGAACGATTTTGAGTATTTAATTGTTTGAATATTTTATCAGCTGTTTCTGGTAAGAATGCTTGAAGATAAACACTAGCAATTCTTATGCTTTCTAGTAGATTATATAAAACAGTTTTTAATCTTTCTTTTTTTGTTTCATCTTTGGCTAGTAACCATGGTGTTGTTTCATCAATATATTTGTTACTTTTACGGCATAATCCAATGATTTCTTCGATGGCTTCAGCTACTTTGAGATCATTCATTTTATTTTCAATTCTGTCGCCTAAGTGTTTAGCGTTTTCAATTAAGTCTTTGTCTATTTCTTCAAAGGCTGACGGTTTAAATACTTCTCCATCAAAATATTTATGTGACATACTGACTGTTCTATTGACTAAGTTACCTAAAGTGTTGGCTAAATCTGAATTTACTCTATCAATAATTAAGTCATAACCAATATTACCATCATATCCATAAGGAATTTCGTGAAGGCAATAATACCTAATAGCATCGGTTCCAAAGAGGCTAGCTAAGTCATCAGCATATAAAACATTACCTTTTGATTTGCTCATTTTATCACTATCTGATGATAGTATCCAAGGATGGCCAAAGATGCATTTTGGCATTGGTAAATCTAGAGCTTTTAAAATTACTGGCCAGTAAATGGTATGGAATCTTAAGATATCTTTACCGATAATATGAACGTCGGCTGGCCAATATTTTTTAAATTCTTCGGTACTACCATCTGGATCATAACCAATAAATGTAATATAGTTAGTTAAAGCATCTAACCAGACGTAAATTACATGTTTTTCATCGAATGGCACTTTGATTCCCCAGTCAAATGAAGTTCTAGAGATACACAAATCTTGTACTCCTGGTTTTATGAAGTTATTTATGATTTCATTTTTTCTGCTTTCTGGGATGATGAAGTTTGGATGGGTTTCAATGTACTTTTCTAACCATTTATTGTATTTACTTAGTTTTAAGAAGTAGGCTTCTTCGCTTGTTTTATGAACTTCTCTTCCGCAATCTGGACATTTACCATCTACTAATTCTTTTTCGGTGAAGAATGATTCACAAGGCGTGCAGTATAATCCTTCATATTTTCCTTTATAGATGTCACCATTATCATATAGTTTTTTAAATATTTTAGCAACTATTTCTTCATGATGTGGGTTAGTGGTTCTAACAAATTTGTCATAGCTTATATTCATGATATCGTCAATTCTTCTTACTTCTAAAGACACTTCATCGACATATTCTTGTGGACTTTTTTCAGTTTCTTTAGCTTTGTTTTGAACTTTTTCTCCGTGCTCATCGGTTCCGGTTGTGAATATTACATCATAACCCATTAATCTTTTATATCTGGCAATTGCATCGGTTAAAATTCCCTCATAAGTATTTCCAATATGGGGTTTAGATGATGCATAGAAAATAGATGTGGTTATATAAAATTTATCTTTCATTTTTTTTTCCTCCTTCGTTTGTACTACCAATTCCGCCTTGGCGGTTATTTTTTATTTCTTCTTCATTTTCGACTGTTAGATATTTTATGAAAATTCCTTGGGCGAATCTATCGCCGGCTTTTAAATTAATTGTTTCAGTACCTTCATTTTGAACTTTAATGAATATGTGTCCTTCATTATCTTGATTGTTATAATAATCACTGTCAATAATACCAGTTTGGTTGCACATTCGCATGTTATATTTAAAGCCTAAGCTACTTCTTATATAAATCATTAGTACTTCATCATGATTCATTTCAGCTTTTATAGCAGTTGGAATTTTTTTTATTTCATTTGGTTTTAAAGTTAAATCTTCTAAAAGATGAAAGTCATAACCAGCGCTATTTTGGGTTGCTCTTTGAGGCAGGGTTATTTCATTATATTCTTTTTCAGTTAATCCTGTATCTTTTATAAATTCTTTTAATGATATTTTTTCAAATTTACGCATTTTTTCCTCCTTTATACAAAAAAACATCCTTAGAATAAGGACGTTTTTGGACGTGGTACCACCTTAATTTATAAGCGTTTGCTTACCTCTTAACATGTAACGGATGTGACCGTTCTAGCCTACATATCGACTAGACTGCTTCAGAACCATTCGGAGTAGTCACCTTGTTTATTTCCACCAGCCATAAACTCTCTATAAAGTTACCTACTTTTCTTTCTTTCAGTGCATTTGTGGCTTTATTATAGCATGTTTTTTTTTATGATTCAATATGTTTGGCTAAAATAGTGGATATGATATTAATTGTATTTATGGTATTTTCGGTTATGTCTTTATCTGTTATAACTATTACTGAGCCTAAGGCATCACCATTTGAAATAATAGGGGATATAATTATATTTCCCATTTCTTTTTTTTCTTTAGTAAGGTTTACGGGTTGGTTTTTTAATATTATTACTTTTCGGTCATTGATATATTTTAAGATACTTTCACTTATTTCTTCCTTAAGATATTTATTTTTTAGGTTACCAGCAATACTAATAAATTTATCAGTATCTGTAATTAAGATATTGGCTTTTATGGTTTGATATAATGTTTCAGTTATAGTGTCACTAAGTTCTTTTAGGTTACCTAGTTCTGAGTATTTTTTTAAAACGATAGTTTCGCCATCTATAAATATTTCTAAGTTTTCTCCATTTTTAATATGTAATGTTTTTCTTATTTCTTTTGGAATAACAATTCTTCCAAGTTCATCTATTCTTCTTACAATTCCAGCTAATTTCATTTTTTCCCCTCTTTCTAGGTGTTAGTATGTACTCAAATATGTTATTTATACTTTAAATACAAAGAAAAAAATGATATAATTGTGCTTAGGAAGGAGGATATTTAACTTGAGTAAAGTTTTAATTTTTGGACACCAAAAACCGGATACAGATAGTGTGACATCAGCTTTAGTTCTTTCTTATTTAAAAAATCAATTAGGAATGGACACTGAGCCTAGAGTTTTAGGTGATATTAATAGTGAAACTGAATTTGTTTTAGATTATTTTAAATTTGATAGACCTAAGTTTTTAAATGATGTTAGACTACAGGTTAAGGATGTTGATTATACTAAAGGTTGTTTTTTAAATGAAAATGATTCTATTTATAAAGGTTACAAGTATATGAATGAGACTAGCATTGGTACTATTCCAGTTGTCGATGTAGACGGTAAGTACAAAGGTGCGGTATCTATGAAGGATGTTGCGAGTAACTTAATTAATAATGATTTAAGAAAGATTAATACTTCTTATGATAATTTACTTGAAGCTTTAAATGGTAAGGAAATACTTAGATTTGATAAGGAAATTAAAGGAAATATTATTTCACCAAGTTATAGAAGTACTACTTTTAAAGAGAATATTAAGATTGATAAAGAGAGTGTTTTAATTACTGGTGACCGTCATTCAATTATTGAATACGCGGTAGAGAATAGTGCATCTATTATTATTTTAACTAATGGCGTTAAGATGAAGAAGGAGCACTTAGAGATTGCGAAGAAGAATCACGTGGATGTTATTAGTACAAAACACGATGGTTTAACTACGGCAAATTTAGTAGTTTTGAGTAATTATATTAAAGAAAAAATGAAAACTAAAGATATTGTTTTTGTTAATGAGAATGATGCTTTAGGAGAAGTTTTGGATTTAGCGAATAAGAAAAAATACAGTAATTATCCAGTAGTTGATAATGATGGTAAATGTTTAGGTGTGTTTAGAGTTAGTATGGCTTATAGTCGTCATCCTAAACAAGTTATTTTAGTTGACCATAATGAAAAAGAGCAGAGTGTTATTGGACTTGATGAAGCTGAAATTATCGAGATTGTGGACCACCACAAGATTGGTAATATTGGTACGAATATTCCTATTAATTTTAGAAATATGCCTTTAGGTTGTACTGGTACAATTTTATATTTAATGTTTAAAGAACATAATATTAAAATTCCTAAAAAGTATGCGGGTCTTATGATGTCAGCAATTATTTCTGATACACTTCTTTTAACTTCACCAACAACTACTGATGTCGATAAGGAAGCTTTGGAAGAACTTTCTAAGATTGCGGGAGTTAACTTTAGAGAATATGGAATGGAAATGTTTAAGGCTGGTTCTTCTATGAAGGGTAAGACGGTTTCTGAAATTATTCATGGTGATTTTAAAAACTTTACTGTGGATAATCAAAAAGTGGGAATTGGTCAAGTTTCTACGATGAGTACTGATGAGATTATGAGCATGCAAGAGGAATTTATTAGTGAATTAAATGAAGAGGCTAATGAAGGATATACAGCTATTGCTTTATTTGTTACAGATATTTTGAAAAATGGTTCTTATATCTTCTTTAATGAACAAGCTAGAGATATTTTCTCTCATTCATTTGGGGTTGAAAATATTGAACAAGGTCATTTCTTTGAGGGACTTGTCTCTCGTAAAAAACAAATTGTTCCAAAATTAATGAATTATATGGATAATTAAGTATTTTAAAAGCGGTTCTTTATTTTGAATCGCTTTTTATTGTGGAAAAATAATTTTATCATATATTTATTATGATTGCATAAATTAATGTTGACTCCGAATTTGTGGCAAAAATGTCAATAATTCGGAATGGAAATTGAATTATTTTAGATAATTATAGTTTAAATTATTAAAAATCATAGGTTTTATTTGACATATTATTTTATTATATAAATTAAGTTTATAACGAAATTTGGAATGGATTACTTTGACTGCCATCTCCTCCTGTAATTTGGACATTTGTGTTTAGATATAATGTAGGACGAACTACATATTTCATGTCTATAACATTGAAACTATGACCAACATTACCAATATTAGAGATAAACATTGCGATTCCTCTATTTTTATAATATGGCGTCTGCAACCATTCAGATTCACCAACATATAAATAATCATTATTTTTACAATTATTACTATAAGTATCAATTGTCGTTGATAAACAGCTACTTCCTGCCGCATATCCATAATCACTTGGATACATTAAGCCTATGTTCTGCTTTGTACTTGTTGGATTATCAGCATACACATTATTACCTCTTTCTAAATCATAAGCGGCACTTGGTATTATAACCGTTGTACCTATTCCTCCTAAATAATACGTTTCCTCTGATATCATATTTCTATATGTACTATCTATTGAATTATAATAGTCTCCATTCAAATAACTTTTTAATGACGTAATATTCCAATTATTGGAATTAGATGTATCCCATGGCATATTACCTATACTTTCATTTCTGATTATCTTTATCTTTCCATCTATGACTCCGATTATCCGCCATAGTTCATTATTAAAACTTACATAGTTATTTGGAGTTGCTCCATAATATCTAATATCTCCGTGCTCATCTTCATATAATTCATCTGCATTTGATGGTAATAAATCTGTTATTGTGTCTGTTGCAGGTGGTTTTGCTGTACATGTATTATATAGTTCATCTATCGCTCCTTGAACATCAGTCGCTGTCATTCCACTTGTCCCATTATTATATGTTACATCATTACTTGGAAAATATGTCGCGGCTATTACACTTACTGTCCCACATACTATTATTCCTGTTATAAATCCTGGTAAATATCCTAATATAAATTTCTTCATTTTTTCTTTCATTTGCTTATTCATCCTAGTTTAATATTAGCATTTTTCTTATTCTTTTTTTATATACTGACAATGATATTTTATCGTTTTCTGTTAATAGTTTACTTTTTATATTAATGAGATAATTTATCTTAGAAAGAATAAGATATGGGGTAATTATATGTCGGATAATGATTTGTTTGATACGATTGGTAAAAATGTTAGTTATTATAGAAGATTATATAGTTTAGAAAAAGAGAAGATGACACAAGAGAAATTAGCTGAGAAGGTTGGTGTTTCAACTTCTGTGATTGGTGGACTTGAGAGCAGTAAAGTTAATCAAGGTATAAGTGTTCCTACTTTATATAGAATTAGTGTTGTTTTAGAAGTACCTATTGATAAGTTAGTTAATAAAAGAAAATAGTATTTAAAAAGCTCACCTTAGGGTGAACCTTTTTTGTTTTTCTTTTTTATGTAGATACAGATTAGTTGCAGCATAAACTAATGAACAGCCACTTATAACATATAAACAATTTGGTAATAATGTTGTTTGGTCCATTGGTAAGCCTATTAATAAAGCTGTTGGTGTAGTTATTAGGGCTACTTTAATATCATTAGTAACTAATTTTATGTTTTTTCTTAATTGATATTTTTCAAGCTTTGCTTCACGAAATCTATTTAGATTAATATTTGAATATTTGGAGTATTGTGCTTTCATGAATAAACCCCTTCTTTCTTTTTGTGCTATATATTAGCAATTTTATTACCTTTTGTCAAATTATTGTTTTATTGACTTTTTTATTATTTTTAATAAATCTAATAGATAATAAATAAAATGTTTATCTAATTTAATCGTATCTAATATTATAGTTAATCTATCAAATTTCATACTAAATCTAAACATTCTAGATAAGTTAGATGTTTCGAAAAATAGTGTTTCGCCATCTATTTTATTGGTTAAATCTTTATCTAATGTTATTTCTACTGAGTTTTTAGTTTGTTTAATATGATTTATATTTAATTCTTTAGCTTGTTTTTCAAATAGTTCTTCGTGCATATATATGATTAAATCTTCTGATAATTTTCCAAATCTATCTTCTAATTCATTTTTAATTTCATTTAATGATTCATAAGAATCAATACTACATATCTTTTTATGAATTTCGATTTTTAAATCTTCATCACTAACGAAGTTATCATTTATAGATGTTTCAACGTCGATTAGTGGTGGGGTATCTTTGGTTTCTTCTTCTTTTTGTGTTTCTCCTTTTAGTTTAGCTATTTCTTCGTTTAACATTTGCATAAATAGGTCAATACCTATACTATCAATGAAACCGGCTTGCTCACTACCTAAAATATCTCCGGCACCTCTTATTGATAAGTCTCGCATGGCTATAGCAAAACCGCTACCTAATTCAGTGAAGTCTTTGATGACTTTTAGTCTTTTTGTTGCGACTTCTGATAAAATTTTATTTGGGGCATACATTAAGTAGCAATATGCTATTTTATTACTTCTGCCGATTCTTCCTCTAATTTGATATAATTGTGATAAGCCAAAGTGGTCAGCATCAATTACTATTAGAGTGTTGGCAGACTCAATATCAATACCTGTTTCTATAATGGTTGTACAAAGCAAGATATCATATTTTTTATTAGTGAAATCCATCATGACTTGTTCAAGGTCATTTTTATTCATTTGACCATGAGCAACACCAATTTTAGCTTCTGGAACTAAACTTTGAATTTCCATTAGTTCAATATCTATATTAGCAACTTTGTTATATAAAATAAATATTTGACCATTTCTAGCTAATTCTTTATAGATGGCATCTTTAATTATTTGTTTGTTTTCAGCTAATACATAAGTTTGAATAGGGTATCTATCAACTGGCGGAGTTTCTATTAGTGATAAACTTCTAATGCCAGCTATGGACATTTGTAAGGTTCTTGGAATTGGGGTTGCAGATAAGGTTAAGACATCAACATTATTTTTATATTCTTTTATTTTTTCTTTATGTTTAACACCAAATCTTTGTTCTTCATCTATTACAAGTAGGCCTAAATCTTTGAATTTAACATCATCACTTAAGATTCTATGAGTACCTATTAATAAATCTATTTGACCTTTTTCTAATTTTTCTAAGGTTTCTTTCACTTCTTTTGGAGAGACAAATCTATTTAATAAAGCAATATCAACTGGGAATGATTTGAATCTTTCGATAGCGTTTTGGAAGTGCTGAGAAGAGAGAATAGTGGTTGGGCAGAGAATGGCTGCTTGTTTACCTGATATTATGGCTTTAAATATAGCTCTAAAGGCAACTTCGGTTTTTCCATATCCAACATCACCACATAATAGTCTATCCATTGGTTTATCTGTTTCCATGTCTTTTTTTATCTCTTCAGTAACTCTTAATTGGTCTTTAGTTTCGGTGTGATCAAATTCTTTTTCAAATTCTATTTGTTCTTTTCCATCTTTCTCAAAGGCAAATCCTTTTTTAGATTCTCTAACAGCATACATTTTAAGTAGGTCTTCGGCAATGTCTTCGGCTTTTTTTCTAGCTCTAGCTTTAGTTTTTTGCCATTCATGACTACCTAATTTATTTAGTTTTGGAACTGAAGCATCACCTGATGAATATTTAGTAATTAAATCTAGTTTTTCGACTGGAATATATAGTTTATCATTATCTCTATAAGTAATAGTGAGATAATCTTTTTTTAGACCATTTTTAACTATTGTTTTTAAGCCGTCGTATCTTCCGATACCATGGATACCGTGAACGACATAGTCACCAACTTCTAATTTAGTGATGTCTTTAATTCTAGTACCATATTTGAATTTTGTTTTATAACCATTTTCTTCTTTTTTACCAAAAAGTTCTTTTTCTGTAATAATGATATAGTCATCGGTTATGAAACCGCTGTTTATTTTTTTAATAATTAAATTTATTTTACCCTTAAATAATTCATTTTCATTTGTGAATGTTAAATCATTATTTTCCAAAAATTCAATTAATTTATTTACTTGATAACGGCTATCTAAGCAAATTATTACTTGTTTGCCTGTTTTTAAATAGATATTTAATCTATCATTTATTTGTTTTTTATCTTTTGGAAATTGTTCTATATCAACTTTAGTGAAAATTTTTGTTTTTGTGTTTGCCTTTTGATTATGGAATTCTTCAAAGATTATAGCTTTTTTTTCTTGAACTTCTTCAAAATCAAACATGTATTTGGTGTTTGGATTTAAATCAATACTTAAATTGTAGTTTTTGATTTCTTCTAGAAGAAGGTTATAGTTTACGAGTAGGGTGTGATAATTATTATAAATCGTTATTGGGTTATTGAGATAACCTGTGATATTTGTGATGTTTTTTTCGTGTTGCATTTCACGGTGCTGGGAACCAAATTTATAGTTTTCTAATAATGTTTCAGTGTTTGGAAAAATAGTTACTTCATCTATTTTGGAAATAGTTAATTGTGATTCAATGTTGAATGTTCTGATAGAATCTATTTCATCACCCCAAAATTCTATTCTTATTGGATTATCACTATTTATTGGAAATATATCAATGACATATCCTCTTACAGCAATTTCTCCAGTCATGTTGACAGTAGTTTCTCTTTTATAACCTAAGTTAAAGAGTTTTTCTATTAGCGAGTCTAATTCGATGGAATCTCCTTTTTTTAAATGGATTTGACTATCTTTAAATTTTTCTTTAGAAGGAAGATATCTTAAGTAGCCCATAAGGTTAGTTATAATAATTGCTTTATCTTCTTTTAAAACAGAGTTCATGGTTTCTAATCTAGTAATTTTAAATTCAGGAGAAACAGCAATGGCAACACTCGTTATAAAATCATCCATGGGAAAAAACCATACTTTGTCAGTATAGTGGGTAAGTGAGTTATAAATTAATCCAGCTTCGTGAAGATTTGAAGTGACTAAGATAACCGAATTATTAGTATTTTTAAATTTTTGATAAATATAAATACTTTTTAATTCATTATTTAATCCTATTAATTCTTCTGCTGGTACTTTATCAAATATTTTATCAAAGAAGGTCATTTTATCACTTCCTTGCTATTGTATTTATTCATTAGGTTATCGAAAGTTAGATTTAGATAATCATTAAGTATTTGCGAAGCATTATCGGTTACTTTTTCTAATATATCTAATTCATCTTTAGGCATTTTACCGATGACATAATCAATTCTATCTTTATCTTTATTATTAGAAATGCCTATTTTTATTCTTTTATATTCGTTTGAATGAAGGTGATTTTCAATATTTTTAAGTCCATTATGGCCCCCTGATGACCCTTTATATTTAATTTTTATTTTACCTAACTCAGTATCTAAGTCATCACATATTATTAAAATATTTTCTAAGTTTATTTTGTAAAAATCCTTGAACTTTATGACAACTTCTCCAGATAAGTTCATATATTTTTGAGGTTTTAATAAAATTATCTTTTCATTTTGATAATTAAATTCAGTGTATAAACCATTGAATTTTTCTTTATTAAATTCTAGGTTTTGACTTTTAGCAAATTTATCTATGAATTTAAAACCGGCATTATGTCTTGTGTTTTCGTATTCTTTGCCAGGATTACCTAGTCCAACTATTAATTTCATGTAAGTCACCTTCTTTTTTACGATAATATTATACCATATTTTAAAATATATGGTCATTTTAATTATTTATGAATAGAATACTTTAGAAAAGAGGTGGATTTATTTGAATGATAAATATGGGTGCAAATCATGTGAGATAGGAGATAATTATGGGCTTTTATGTGTGAGTGAATGTAATGATGGGGTGGTTGGTAAGGAGTTTAAGATTAAGGCATATCCGCAATATCAAACTGTTCAGCCAGGCATGGAATATTTAATGGAACCAAAACCAATATTTGATAATCCAAATTATAAGGGTAGTGGTAAACTTAAGGATAAAGTTGCTATTATTACTGGAGGTGATTCTGGAATTGGTAGAGCAGTAGCTGTTTATTTTGTGAAAGAAGGGGCTAAAGTTGTTATTGTTTATTATAATGAACATATTGATGCAGAATATACTAAAAAATATATAGAGGCTTTGGGTGGGGAATGTTTACTTATTTCAGGTGATTTAAAAAATCCAGAATTTAGTAAGATGGCTGTGAAAAATACTGTGGATAAGTTTGGAAAAGTGGATATTTTAGTTAATAATGCAGGGGTACAGTATCAACAAAAAAGGTTAGAGGATATCTCTAACGAACAATTTGATTATACGATGAAAACTAATATTTATTCGATGTTTTATTTGACTAAGGAAGTTTTGAAATATATGAAATGTGGTTCAATAATTAATACTACTTCAATAACTACTTTTTATGGTGAACCGGAACTTATTGATTATGTAACTAGTAAAGGGGCAATTGTAGGATTTACTAGAGCATTAGCGACTAATTTAGCTACTAAAAATATTAGAGTTAATGCAGTTGCACCTGGAGTTTTTTGGACAGCATTACAGCCTAGTTGTTGGATGCCTAATAAAATTCCAACATTAGGTTCTGATTCTGACATGCGAAGAAGTGCTGATCCATATGAAATTGCACCTATATATGTTTATTTAGCAAGTGATGATTCTTCATATACAACTGGACAAATTTTTCATATTAATGGAGGACAGTATAAAGGTTAATCTTTTATACTTTTTTATTGAATTATATATGGATTTGACTGACTTCCATCTCCTCCAGTAATTTTGATGTTTGATGACAATGTCACTACAGGACGGACTTCTGTAACTTTACTATCTGCACCACCATCATGACTTAGATTACCATAATTAACTACAGCAAACACATCACTAGAGCTACCATAAACAGGCGATAATAGCCACCATGATGTGTTAATATACATCCAATCACTATTTGAACATATATCATTAATATTATAATCATTGAATGTATAAAATGTTCTACAATTTAGATTTGAGCTAGCTTTTATATATTCACTGGCTGCTGGCAAGGCTACTTTGATTTTTGATGTAGTTGATTTTTCATTTTTTATTTGTTCGTTCATATTATCATTATCCGCTTTTACTGAACCTACATTATATATGGCTGTAACTATTTGATTTTGAGCTTTTTCACTTAGTCCATTATAATATGTATTATTCAAATATGTATTTAAATCGGCTGGACGATTCCAATTATTTGACCCATAGTTTCCTCCACTTTGATCCCATGCCATACCACCTATACTTTCGTCTTTCATTATCTTTATTGTTTTATCCGAATTTATTGATATGATTCGCCAACCTGCTTTTTCATTATTAAATGTTACATAATTATTGGGATTGGCTCCTTTATATGTATATTTTCCGTCTTCATATTCATCGGCGTAAAGTCCATCGCCTGAATTTACTATATCTACATTATCTAATACCCATTCTCCTCCAGTTTTTGGTGGAAAACAAACATTATAAAGCTCGTCGATTGCCCTTTGAACATCAGTACTTACTAGCCCACTTTGACTATTATCATATGTTGTTTGGTTACTAGGAAAATATGTTTGTGCATAAACCATTGCCATACTTCCTGAAATTAATCCTAATGTAAATCCTATTAAATATTTTTTTGAGAATTCTTTTATTTTTTTCATAATAAGCCCCTTTTATAATTATTACTTCAATTCAATTACATCATACTTCAAAAATATTTGAAGTAATAATTATATAATTTTTGTATATAATTCAATTTTTACAAATATTAATAAGGAGTATATATGAAGAATTTAAAGAAGATTGCGAAAGCTAGAAATAAATCATTGACTTCATTAGCTGTTGAATTAGGTGTTTCACAGGAAGCTATCAGTCAATATATAAGTGGCAAGATAAGTCCTAAGTTATCTATTATTATTAAAATGGCTGAAATTTTAAATGTTTCGGTTGATTATTTATTAGATTTAACTGATGATGTAATTACTTCTAATTTTAAACTTGATGAAAATGAATTAGCTTTAATCGAAAACTATAGAAAATTAGATAATAAAAATAAAGTTAAAGTGGAAGCATATTTACAAGATATGGTTGATTTTTTAGATGAAAAAAAATAAGGTTTATTAAACCTTATAAATTATGATATTCATTATAGATTTCGCTTTTAGGAACATTACGTTCTTTAGCGACTTTTTTTATGGCTTCATTTGGAGTTAAGCCATCTTCAATATATAAATTGACATGGGCTTTAATAGATAGGTTATCAAAGGTTTGGGTTTCTTGATTACCTTCAACAACAATAACAATTTCACCTTTTAAGTTTTCCACAGTTTTGAGGATGTTTTCCACAGTTCCTCTAATTACTTCTTCATATTTCTTACTTATTTCTCTTACAATGGCGATATTTCTATTACCAAATATTTCATATATATTATTTAGTGTTTTATTTAATCTATGTGGGGCTTCATAAAAAGCAATTGGGTAAGGTTGTGATTTTAGTTTTTCTAATTCTTTTTTTCGTTTGCTTTCTTTACTATTTAAAAATCCATAAAAAGTAAATGGGCCACCACTTAAGCCTGACATAACAAGAGCGGGGATTACAGCAGTTGGTCCTGGAAGACAAACAACATTGTAACCATTTTCAATGGCATTTTTAACTAAGATAAATCCAGGGTCACTAATTACGGGGGTTCCTCTATCACTGACAATGGCAATATTTTTCCCTTGTTTTAAATAGTCGATTTCTTTTTCTTCATTTTGATTTTCGTTATATAGGTGACTAGAGATAAGTTTATTATTAATATCAAAATGATTTAATAGTTGTTTTGTTGTTCTAGTATCTTCTGCAAATATAACATCAACTTCTTTTAATATATTTAAGGCTCTTATAGTTATATCTTCTAAATTTCCAATAGGTGTTGGAACAATATATAAAGTAGGGGAGCCATCATAACTTTTTTGAATCATTTTCATCATCTCACTTGAAATATTTTTGAATTTCTTCAGTATATGTACCATCTTGATTATGGCTGTATAAAGGAGGTAATACCTTTAGACCTTTTTTTCCATTTTTCTTACCTTCGATTAATAAGATATTGGCTTCTTTATTTTTTCCTGGATAGATTAATCTTATTTTCTTTGGTTCAATATTATATTTCCTCATAGTTGTTAGAATATCTATTAATCTTTCTGGACGGTGAACTAAACCTAAAGTACCACCATTTTTTAGTAGTTTTCTAGATATTTGCAGAATATCTTCTAGTTTTAATGTTACTTCGTGTCTGGCGATGGTTTTATAATCGTTTTTATTAAATCTTGATGTTTCTTTAACTTCAAAATATGGTGGATTACAGGTTATTATATCATAAAATTCTGGTGTGGCAGTTTTATAAAATGTTTTTATATCTTCGTTTATTATGTCGATTTTATTTTCTAGCTTATTTAATTGTACTGATTCTTTAGCCATTTCACTTACTTCTTTTTGTATTTCTATTCCAGTAATATGAGCGTTTGTTTTAGTAGATAATATAAGTGGAATAGGGGCGTTGCCACAACCTATGTCTAAAATATTTTTTGTACTTTCATTGATGGTTATAAAATTGGGAAGTAGTACGGAATCTAATGAAAAGTTAAACATTTCATTATCTTGAATTATTTTAAGGTTTTCATATCCTAATAGATAATTAGTTACTTTCATTTTTGTCCACTTCTACTATCCCATGATTTGGTACATTTACTTTATATTTTTGTTTTAAAATATCTAGCCCAATGACTATTCCTTCACCATATTCAGTTTTTATTTTATCTCCAATTTTTAACATGTTATTTCGGCAGTTTGTATAACAGTCATCTTCATATTTTAAGCAACACATTAATCTTCCACAAACACCATTAATTTTACTTGGATTTAAAGCGATGTTTTGATTTTTAGCCATATTTATGGAAACAGCATTTAGATCTTTTAAGAATCTTGCACAACAAAGTTTTTGACCACATGGACCGTAGCCACCAATTTCTTTGGCTTTATCACGAACGCCTATTTGTCTTAATTCTATTCTTACTTTATATATTGATGCGAGCTGTCTAGCAAGTTCTCTAAAGTCGATGCGATTATCAGCTAGAAATCTAAAAATAAGTTTGTCTCGGTCAAATGTGTAACTGGCATCAATGATATGCATTTTTAGGTTGTCACTTTCAACTATTTGACGACATTTTTTTAGGGCAAGTGATGCATCTTTTATATTTTTTTTATTTTTTATATAATCTGATTTATTAGCTATTCTAATTACTTTTTTTAATTTTCCTTGAATTTTAGAAGCAGGGATATCTAAATTTTCATTGACAACTGTTCCAAATTGCAAGCCTTGTTCAGTTTCAACTATGACAGTAATTTTATTTTTTAAATTAAATTTATCCGGGTCAAAGTAATAGACTTGTCCGTGTGGTTTAAAATTGACTCCAACAACTTTAGTCATTATATCACTCCTTCTAAGCTCATAATTAGTTTATCCATTAGTAAACTTGTATTGATATTATATTTAATTAATTCTTTTAGTTCAACTAATTTATTTATTTTTCGGCAGATTTCTTCTTTGGTGTTTATAGATGCAATATTTTGTATATCTTCATTTATTTCAAATACTTCTAATGGTTTATTTAAAATATAATTTAAAATATCTTTATAATAAGTTATCATTATTTCAAAGGCAATTTCGTATTCATCTTTACTTGTTATATACTCATTCCACAATTTTCCAATATATAGTAAGACATTTAGGTGGTTTTTTTCATAGTAATTTACAAAAGTTATTACTTTTTCAATTTTGTTATCAATGTTTTCATCAACAATACTATTTTGAGTGATAGTAATTTGTTTTAATTTTTGAATTGGTGTAAGATTTTCCTTTGATATATTTGATGATTTTAATTTTAAAATTTGGCATCTTGATCTAATTGTTGATAAAACATTATATATATTATCAGCTAAGAGAATAGCTACTAAATTATTATCTGGTTCTTCTAGGAATTTTAAAATGGAGTTTGCGGCTGATTTATTTAGTCTATCTGCTTTGGTTATAATATAAACTCTTTTATTTCCAATTAGAGCTTTTGTATTAAATTCTTTCTGCAATTTTTGTAGCTGTTCTTTTTTTATCCATAAGCCGTCTGGAGCAATAATTTCAATTTCAGGAAAGTTTTTAGAATTGATTACTTCGCATTGATGACAATTTCCACAATTTTCTTTTGTAAGTTTTTTCTGTGGGCATAAAAGTGATTTTATAAATGACATGGTAAAATTAAAAGAATCATAAAAACCGCCTGTTTCTATTAAATAGGCGTGAGAACATTTATCGTTAATAATAGCGTTTTTTAATATTTGGTATACTATTGGTTGTGATTCTTTATAATCATCTAACATCTATAAATCCTCCTAATATACGATAAGTCTTATTATAATTAAAAATATAAATGCTGGAATACTAAATATTGTAATGAGTGAAACAGTAACTAGATTAATTGGTATAATAGCAGCCATTGGAACTATAACATTATATCCATATAACATGAAAAAACTCATGATAAATTTTTTAAAGATTTTAAATAATTTATTAAGCATGAAACACCTCAATAAATTATATAATAATTTTTTTTAATTATGAGATTGTTGTACGATCTTCGATGGCCATTTCGAGGGTTAGAGGGTCAATGTAGTCAATATCGGCGCCCATAGGAATTCCATGAGCTATTTTAGATATTTTTACATCAGTACCTTCGAGCATTTTTCTTATATATAGTGCGGTTGTTTCTCCTTCAACGCTCGGTTTAATGGCAAGTATAACTTCTTTAATGTTTTCATCTTTGATTCTCTTTATTAATTTATCAATGTGAATATCTTCTGGATTAATTCCTTCTAATGGAGATATTAAACCTCCTAGTACATGATAAATTCCTTTGAAAGAGCCTATTTTTTCAAATAATATAACATTTTTACACTCTTCAACGACACAAAGGGTAGAGGTATCTCTAGATTTGTCATTACATATTTGACATAAGTCTTCTTCAGTTAAACTTCCACATCTAGAACATTTTTTTATTTTTTTTTTACTATCTGTTAAAGATTTACTAAATAAATCTATGACATCCACATCTATATTTAGGGTTGCTAGAGCTAGCCTTTCAGCGGTTTTTTCACCTATGCCTGGAAATTTTTTAAAACATTCTATTAAATTTAATATTGTTTTAGGATAATTCATTAGAATAAACCTGGCATTCCTTTAGTATATTTTCCCATTTTTTCTTCTGTTTCAGAGTCAATTTGGTGATTGGCATCGTTTATGGCAACTAATATCATGTCTTGTAACATTTCTATATCATCTTTTTCTAAATTATCTGCATCTATTTTAACTTCAATTACTTCTTTAGTTCCTTTTACTTTTACTGTTACAAATGATGATTTTCCTTCATATGTCTTTTCATCAATTTCTTTTTTTGCTTTTAACATATCGTTTTGTAATTTTTGTGCTTGTTTCATCATAGCTTGAATGTTCATTTTTATTCCTTCTTTCTAATTGTATTCTATGATATCTTCAAACATGGATTCAATATTATTTTTATTATCTTCCTCTTTAAAGATATCTTCTAAATTAAATTGTTCCTCTTTATAAATAAATGGTCTTAATTTATGATTGAAATCATTTTTTATTATTTCCCATTCATCAAAATCGGTTGCAATTAAATTATATTTTTTATTTAAAATTTTTTCAATAGTTTCTTCAATAATTATCAAATTTTCGTTAAACAAATCTGATAGTCTTTTTGTTTTGAACACAAAGATTAAGTTATCATGACTAGCGGCTTTAAGGGTACCATCTAGAATAATTGATGCGGCATGACTATATTCTGGATCGAGTAGTAAGTCGTTTAATAATTCTAAAGACGGAGTAATATTTCTTACTTCTTGTTTACTAAAGCGGGCTAGGGTATTATCAATTCTTATTTGTTTGATTTTTTCAATGTTGGCTTTTAGTGAAGTATTAGAGGAATTTGTTTTTTGGAGTATGTTTTTCTGGTTATTTTGTTGTGCGAGTGAATGTATGTTTGCTTTTTCATCATAGCTTGTTTGTTTTATTTCTGATTTTTCCACACTTTTTTCTTGTTTTTCCACATTTTTATCTATTTTTGGGACATTTTCTGCTTTCTTGGTTATTGGTGAAGGTATTTTTGGAAAATTATTAGATATTTCTTGTATATTTTCCACATTTTTCTTATTTTTTTCAGAAATTATTTTAATAAATGATAATTCAAATAATAATTTACTATTATTATTGTTTTTCATTTCAAATGAATATTTATTTAAGATTTCAATTATTGAAAATAGTTCTTTTACAGTTATTTTTTTCGAAATATTTTTATAGTTTTCCACATTTTGTATTCTTTCTTTAAAATAATTTGGAGCTTCTTTATACAAAATAGTGTTTCTTACAAAATTAATGAATTCTTCTATTAGTTTTACAAAATTTTTGCCTTTATCATTATAATTGTCAATTTTTTCAAGGATTTCATCTAATTTATTATCTAAAATATTTTCTAATAGTTCAGATAAATCTTTTTCTGTTAAGGTCCCGTTTATATCGTGTATATCATTAACAGTTATTTTACCTTCAGTATAAGCTCTAGCTTGGTCCAACATTCCAACAGAATCACGCATTCCACCATCAGCTAATTTAGCTATTTCATATAGAGCTTCTTTATCAATATCAATATTTTCTTTTTTGGCAATTTTATCTAGATTTTCCACAATTGCATCATCACTTATTTTTTTAAAGTCTAATCTTTGGCACCTAGATAATATTGTTTCGATTACTTTATGTGGGTCAGTGGTTGCAAGTATAAAAATTACATGAGCGGGTGGTTCTTCTAATGTTTTTAGAAGGGCATTGAATGCACCTTGAGTTAGCATATGGACTTCATCTATTATATAAACTTTATATTTCCCGTATGCTGGTAATAGATTTACTTTATTTCTTAATTCTCTAATTTCATCTACACCATTATTACTGGCTGCATCTATTTCGATGATATCACTGTTATTTTCTTGAGTACAACTAATACATTTACCACAGGGTTTACAATCAACGGGTTGTTCACAATTGATTATTTTAGCAAATATTTTAGCAATGCTTGTTTTTCCTGTTCCTCTAGGACCAGCAAATAAATAAGCGTGGTTTATTTGATTGTTTATTATAGAATTTTTAATTATTTTTACAATGACATCTTGTCCACATATATCGTCTAATGTTTTTGGTCTATATTTTCTATATAATGCTTGATACATTTTACCACCTCTATCTGTATTATTATAACATATTTATCCACAAAAAAAGGAAATAAGTTAGTCCTATTTTGAGTTAAATCACTTATTTCTTTTATCTTTGAAGAAGTTTTTTAATAATATACTAGAGTTTTCCACATTTTTTAGATAAATTAGCTCAGGTTCTTTTAAATTTGCATGTTTTTCTTGTTTTGCTATATATATTACTTTTTTTATTCTTGCTTGTTTGATTGTTTCTAAACACATTTTACAGGGCTCTAATGTTACGTATAAAATACAATTGTCTAGGTGCCATGTTTTTTTCTTTTTACATGCTTTTTCTATGGCATTTATTTCGGCATGTTTTGTTATTATATGTGTTTTTTCTCTTGTGTTATGTCCTTTGGCTATTATTTTGCCATTTTCTACTATTACAGCTCCGATGGGAACGTCATCGGTTTTTAAACTTTTTTTTGCCTCATTTAAGGCAATTTCTATATATTTATTCATAGTAAGTTTCATTCCTTTCACTACGTTCAAGGCACACATAGGAATGAAAACCTTGAACTTTTTTTCAGATTATCACCTATATAAAAAAGGTACACACATTTAGAGGGCCTTAAGGCTGCTATCTTCCGATTCTGACCTGGTTCGTCCATAAATGTTGTACCACTAATATATTATAATATTTATTATAAAATTTCAATATATTTTGTTACAAAAACGACTTTTCCACAGTATTTCTTTTTTTCAATGTTTCACGTGAAACATTGAAAGTGTGATTTAGAATAAGTTAATTTTTTTGCTTGTTGTTTATATGTAAAATATACATATACGATTTTTTTTAGTAAAAATTGTTATTGTTTAAATTTAATTAATCTTATTACTAATGTTTCACGTGAAACATAGTTTGTTTTTTTGATATTTATAATTTTTAATTTTGACATATATTAAGTGTTATTTATAGTATATTTGGTTAAATATTTATACTTTTATTTATTATATTTATTGGATGATGATTTTTTAACTACAATTAATTTTAAAAAAAATATATATATCCAATGTTTCACGTGAAACATAGGTGCTATATAATTAATTAAAACTTTGTGCGTATGGACTGAGATATATTTAAAAATTATCCACATATTTTAATTTAATATATTTATATTTATTTGATTATATAAATTTTTTTATAATTCATTGTGTTTAATATATATATTTTATAATACTATTCTTTATATATTTTGTTTTATGACTAATGTTTCACGTGAAACATTAGTCTGTGAAAAATTTTTATAGTACATATAACTATTATTCTTTATTAACTATTAATATATTAGTAAATATAATATATTAATAACTTATGTTTTGATATTTTATTGCTTTATTTACAAATTTGCTTTATATATTTAGCCAATGTTTCACGTGAAACATTGGCTTGTGGAAAACTATTTTTATTTATCGAGGAAAAATTATTTGTTAAAATTCTATTTATAATTATTTAATCTAAATATAAACATTACATTATATTTAGACTATTATATATATTGAAAACTACTATATTTGTTATATATAGAGTAGTGGTACTCAATGTTTCACGTGAAACATTAGTGCTGTGGAAAAAAATATAGTACATATGACTATTATTCTTTATTAACTATTAATATATTAGTAAATATAATATATTAATAACTTATGTTTTGATATTTTATTGCTTTATTTACAAATTTGCTTTATATATTTAGCCAATGTTTCACGTGAAACATTGGCTTGTGGAAAACTATTTTTATTTATCGAGGAAAAATTATTTGTTAAAATTCTATTTATAATTATTTAATCTAAATATAAACATTACATTATATTTAGACTATTATATATATTGAAAACTATTATATTTGTTATATATAGAGTAGTGGTACTCAATGTTTCACGTGAAACATATTTTTTTAAATGACAAAGTAAAATTTAACAATTGTTTTATATTTAATTGTATAATAGATAACTACTTATTCTTAATGTTTGTTTAAATTAAATATTAATAGTTTCAACTCATTTCTTTGATACATTGAGTATATTGCAAACTTTTGTTCTTATAAACGTTTTTTTGCTTTTTACGGGAGCAAATTTTTAGTATATAAAAAAACGGCATGCTGCCGCTTTTGAACAATGTTTCACGTGAAACATTGAATTAATTTTCTGTTTTGTTTTGAGTTTCATCTTGATTTTCTTTAGATATTTCTTTATCTAATAGGGCAATGCTACTAACTGTTTGATTATCTTTTAAGTTAATTAATCTTACCCCTTGAGCAACTCTGCCGGTTGTAGAAATTTGTTCAATTGGCAATCTAATGATTATTCCACTGTTTGTAATTATCATTAAGTCTTCATCACTTTTAACTATTTTAAATGATATAATATTACCATTTTTTTCAGTTATATTTAAGGCTTTGACACCTTTACTGCCACGGTGTGTCATTCTATATTCAGTAATATTAGTACGTTTTCCATAGCCTTTTTCAGTTACTACAAGGATTTGTTCATCTGGAGAGGCTATCTCGCAACCAACACATTTGCCATCACCTAAATCGATACCTTTAACTCCTGAGGCTGTTCTACCCATTATTCTAATTTCTTGCTCATTAAATCTAATCATTCGACCGTTTGATGAGGCAATTACTATTTCGTTTTCCCCATTTGTTTTTTTGACTGAGATTAATTGATCATTTTCTTTTAATGAGATGGCTATTTTCCCACTTTTTCTAATATTTTCAAATTCAGAAAGGGCAGTTCTTTTAATTAATCCGTTTTGTGTACAAAATACAATATTATTGTTGTTTTCTTCTTGTTTAATTTTTAGCATTGCGGTAACTTCTTCACCTTTTTCAAAAGGTAATAAGTTGACTATTGGAATTCCTTTTGATTGACGACTATATTGTGGGACTTCATAACCTTTGACTCTATATGCTTTACCTTTGTTTGTGAAGAACATTAGGTAATCATGAGTAGTCATTGAGATTAATTTTTCCACAAAATCATTTTCATTTGTAGTCATACCTTTAATTCCGACACCACCACGGTTTTGGGTTTTGTAGGTTTCACTAGTCATACGTTTAATATAACCCTTATTTGTTAGTGTTACAACGATGTTTTCCACAGGTATGAGTGATTCGTCCTCAATGTAGTCAATTGCTGTCATATCTATGTTTGTACGTCTCTCATCGGCATATTTATTTTTGATTTCTAGCATTTCGTTTTTAATTATTTCTAATACTTTGGCTTCAGATGCTAGAATTTCTTTATAATATTTAATTTTTTCAAGTAAATCATTTAATTCAGCTTCAATTTTTTCTCTTTCTAAGCCGGTTAAACGACGTAATTTTAATTCTAATATAGCTTCAGCTTGTATTTCCGTTAAGTTATATTTATCAATTAATTTAGTTTTAGCTTCCACATCAGTTTTAGCATCTCTTATTATTTGAATGAAATCATCAATATTATCAAGGGCAATTTTATAACCTTCTAATATGTGAACTCTTTTCTCCGCTTTATCTAAGTCAAATCTTGTTCTTCGAATAATAACTTCTTTTTGATAGTCTACATATTTTGAAATTATATCTTTTAGTCCTAAAGTGCGTGGAGTATTATTATCAAGCATTAATAGGATAATTCCATAGGTTGTTTGAAATTGTGTGTGTTTATATAAATTATTTAAAACAACTTGTGGATTGGCATCTTTCTTTAGGGTTATTGTTATTTTTATACCATTTTTTAAATCTGTATGATAATCTGAGATACCATCTATTACTTTTGTGTGAACAAGTTCGGCAACTTTGTCTTTTAAATCTGAGGTATTAACACCATATGGAACTTCATCAATTATAATATAATGACGTCCATTTTTTTCTTCAATGGTGGCTTTACTTCTAATTGTAATTGTTCCACGACCTGTTTCATAGGCTTTTTTTATACCGCTATTTCCTAAGATTGTTGCACCAGTAGGGAAGTCTGGGCCTTTGATATATTGCATTAATCCGTCTGTATCAATATCTGGGTTATCAATATAAGCAATGCAGCCATCTATTACTTCACCTAAGTTATGCGGTGGAATATTTGTTGCCATACCAACGGCAATTCCCATTGTTCCATTAACTAATATATTTGGAAAACGTGATGGTAAAACGGTTGGTTCCTTTCTTGTTTCATCATAGTTTGTAGTGAAATCCACAGTATTTTTATTAATATCTCTTAATAATTCTAATGATATTTTGGCTAATCTAGATTCGGTATAACGCATTGCAGCAGCACCATAACCTTCAATATTACCAAAGTTTCCATGGCCATCAATTAATGGGTAACGATAACTAAAGTCTTGGGCCATACGAACCATTGCTTCATATATGCTGGAATCACCATGTGGGTGATAATTACCCATTACTTCTCCGACTGTTTTTGCACTTTTCTTATGTGGTTTATCTGGAGTGTATCCTGATTCATACATTGAATACAAAATACGACGATGTACAGGTTTTAAACCATCTCTTAGGTCTGGCAAAGCTCTTGATTTGATGACACTCATGGAATATTCAATAAATGATGTTTCAATTTCACTTACAATGTTATTTTCTTCTAATCTATCTCTTGTATGATCCATAAGTTACCTCCTATACATCTATTGTTTCGGCGTATGTAGCATTTTCTTCGATGAATTTTCTTCTTGGAGCGACTTCTTCACCCATAAGTTTAGAGAATGCTTCATCGGCTTCCATAACGTCATCTAAGGTTATTTTTCTAAGTACTCGTTTATTTATATCCATTGTAGTTTCATTTAATTCTTCAGCATCCATTTCACCTAAACCTTTCATACGAGTTATTTCATATTTAGTATTTGGGTTTAATGATGCGAGATAATTATCTCTTTCTTCTTCATTTAAAACATATTTAATTGTTTTTCCATGTTTAATACAAAAAAGTGGTGGTTGGGCAGCATAAACATGTCCAGCTTCAATTATAGGTCTAAAGAATCGGTAGAATAGAGTAAGTAATAATACTCTAATATGAGAACCATCAACATCGGCATCGGTCATGATGACTATTTTGTGATATCTTAATTTTTTCAAATCAAAATCTTGACCAATTCCGGTACCAAATGCAGTTATAATAGTTCTTATTTCTTCATTTGATAAGGCTCTATCTAGTCTTGCTTTTTCCACATTTAAGATTTTTCCTCGTAAAGGTAAAATGGCTTGAGTCATTGAATCACGGCCTTTAATAGCTGAGCCACCAGCTGAATCTCCCTCGACTAAGAAGATTTCGCATTTTGAAGGATCTTTATCTTTACAATCTACTAGTTTTCCACCAAAATTAATGACATCTAAATCACTTTTTCTTCTGGTTAATTCTCTTGCTTTTTTTGCTGCAACTCTAGCACGAGCAGCAGTCATATTTTTTTCCACAATTATTTTTGCTTCTTCAGGATTTTCTAAAAGATATCTTTCAAATCCTTCTGAGAATACTTTATCAGCTAATTTTCTAACTTCTGAGTTTCCTAATCTTCCCTTTGTTTGTCCTTCAAATTGTGGGTTAGGGTGTTTACAAGAAACTATCATAGTTAGTCCTTCTTTAACATCATCACCACTTAATGGGTCGTCTTTATCTTTAAGCATTCCTGTTTTTCTAGCATAACTATTTAAAACTCTTGTTAAGGCTCTTCTAACTCCTTCTTCATGAGTTCCACCATCATGTGTGTTGATATTATTTACGAAAGAGTAGATGTTGCTTTGATAACCATTATTATATTGCATAGCTACTTCAAAGAAAACACCTTCATCTTCACCTTCAAGGTGAATAATATCATTTTGAATTGGTGTTTTGTTTTTGTTTAGATACTTAACATATTCACTAATACCACCTTCATAATGGAATGTTTCACCGGTTGTATCTTCTTCATCACGGTCATCTCTTAATGTTATTTTTAAACCTTTATTTAAGAATGCTAATTCTCTTGTCCTAACCATTAGAGTTTCATAATCAAAAATATCTGTATCAAATATATCAGCATCTGGTTTAAATGTAACTGTTGTTCCTGTTCTATTAGGGTCACATTCGCCAATAACAGTTAATTTTTGGTCAATATGTCCACCATCTTTGAATTTAGCTTCATAAATTTTGCCATCGTGATAAACTGTGACAGTTGTCCAGCTTGATAGAGCGTTTACAACTGAAGCACCAACTCCGTGGAGTCCACCAGATACTTTGTATCCACCGCCACCAAACTTACCACCGGCATGTAAGACAGTGTAAACAGTTTCAACGGTTGATAAGCCTGTTTTGGGATGAATTCCCACAGGAATTCCACGACCATTATCTTTGACAGTTATAGAATTACCTTTATTAATTACAATTTCGATGGCATCGCAGAACCCAGCTAGGGCTTCATCAATACTATTATCAACAATTTCCCAAACTAGGTGGTGTAATCCTTTTACATCTGTTGTTCCAATATACATTCCTGGTCTTTTTCTAACTGCTTCTAATCCTTCTAAGACTTGAATGTCGGATACGTCGTAGTGCTGTTCTTTTTCGTTCATTTTTCCACCTCTGTTTTCTTTATTTGTCCATTTTCAATATGGATAAGTTTAGCTTTGGATAGGAGTTTTTTATCAATACTATCTAAGTCGGTTGTTGTTATTATTACTTGCATTTCACCTTGAATATGATTTAATAGATTATTTTTTTTAGTATTATCTAAATCACTAAAGACATCATCAAGTAATATTATTGGACTAGTTTGTTTGAAGTCTTTAAAAACTTCTATTTCAGATAGTTTTAAGGCGATAATAGCCATTTTTTGCTGTCCCTGAGAGCCAAACTCTCTTAAGTTGTTATCTTCTATGTTGAAAGAGAAATCGTCTCTATGAGGGCCATATAATGTAGATTTAAGCTTTATTTCTTTGTCTAGATGATTGCTATAAGCATCTTCTAGGGATTTTTTTATAGTTTCTTTATCAAAGTTTTTTAGTTCAACTGAAGGATGATATTTAATATTAAAGCCTTTAATATTAGCAATTTCTTCAAAGATTGGTGGACAAATCTTATTTAATTTTTCCACAAATTTACTACGCATTTGATAGATAAAGATACTTTTATTAACTAAATAATCAGTTAATACATTGAAATAGTTTAAATCAATTTGAACATCTAAACTTAATTCCTTTAAATATTCATTTCGCAATTTTAATAATTTATTAAAATCGTTTAGGGCACTATAATAATTAACAGATAATTGGGATAATTCTAGGTTAAAATATTTTCTTCTTTCACCAGGACTTCCTTTAATTAAATCAAGATCTTCAGATGAAAAAATTATGACATTCATCTTTTCTATGTAGTCTGTAATTTTGGTTACGACTTTGTCATCAATTTTTACTTGTTTTTTTGTTTTAGTGAGGTCTATTTCTAAGTTATAGGATATATCTTTTATGAGTTTTCCTTTTATTATTGATTTTTCCTCACCTGATTTAATTAAATTTTCAGAAGTAAAAGAGCGGTGGGAATTTGTAAAACCTAATAGGTAAATACTTTCTAATAGATTTGTTTTTCCTTGACCATTTTGCCCATAAATGATGTTTAATCTATCATTTAATTCTAGAGTTAGCGAACTATAGTTTCTAAAATTTTTAATATCAAGTGTTTTTATAATCATGATTTACCTCACTACCTGTTTTTAAGCTATTAATTTTTAAATTATAGTGTCTAGCATACTCCTATACCTCATAACCATTATATCACAAAATGGGCGTTTAAAGCGCAAAAATAGACGAAATAAGGTCTATTTTTATGTTATTTTGTATTTTTTTTGCGATTTTGTAAAATTAATAGTAATTTAGTGGCTCTAAGTAGTTGGTTTTCAAAAGAATCATATGAAATATTTAACTTTAATTGTTTTTTATTTATAAAAGTTACAATTACTTTATTATTTTCTTCTTTGTAACTAGAAATATTTTTTAAAGACAACCAAATACATTTATCTTTGCGATATGAAGTTGTTGGAAAAAATATTATTTCTCTTGTTTCTTCAATAATTATTGGAAGTTTGTATTTACTACCTAGTAACTGTTTAGTTCCTTCTAATCTTCCTTTAAATGAACTTCCATAATATGCGCAGTTATAATTTAAAACTTTATTAATAGGGTAGTTAATTGTAATTGTTTCATTATTATCAATTATTATTGTGGAAAAAGTATTTTCCTGAATAAGTGCGCATGTTTTACTATTAATTTCATAAATTTCTGTATCCATAATTCCTCCCTTTGTCTAAAAAAGACAGTTCTCTTATACTCAGAAAAGGAGTCGAAATATGTTACATTTTGTCATATAAAGGTATTTTTTTTAAAAAAAAGAACTTTTTAGTAAGTTCTTATTGGTAGAATTAATTGAATTAGATCATCACTTTCAATACTTTTTAAAATTATTGGTTTTATTTCACTGTTGAACATTAGTTCTATTTCTTCTGACTCTAATGATTTAACTGCTTCCATCATAAATTTAGAATTAAAAGCTATTTTTATTTCATTATTATTATCTTTTTCCACAGTTATTTTTTCTTCAACATTACCGATTTCTGGTATATTTGATGAAATTATGGCTGTTTCGTTAGTTGTTTCAAATTTAATTGTGTTTTTATCACTTTCATTAGTAAGAAGAGATGCTCTATCAATTGCACTATATAGGTCATTATATTTTACTCTCATGGTTAATTCATAGGTTTCAGGAATTAATTTCGATGTATCTGGATAGGTACCGCTTATTAATCTTGTCATCATTATTATTTGATTAAATTTAAAGACTACTTTATTTGCAAATATGTGCATTTCTAGATTATCTTCATCTTCATTCATAAGTTTTACTAGTTCATTTAGGTTTTTGGTTGGAATCACAATATTTGAGTTTTCTACAGCTTTATTTTCTAAAGTTATTGTTTTAACTGCTAATCTATATGAATCAGTGGCTGTACATTTTAAGGTATTTCCTTCGATTTTGAAATTAATACCTGTTAATACAGGTCTTGTTTCACTAGTTGAAGTAGCAAATGCTGTTTGATTTATAATTGTTTTAAAAAGTTTTTGATTTAAAATTATTGGATTTTGATTAAATTCTAATTCTAAATCTGGAAATTCATTTACATTACTACAGTTTAAAGTAAATGATGAATTATTTGTTGTGATATATAATTTAGAATCAATTACTTCTTCTAGATTAATTATTTCATCTGGTAATTTTCTAATTATTTCATATATGTATTTTCCTGATACAACTATTTCACCAGTTGTGTCTATTTTATTTATATCTTTTTTATCAATGAATGTTTTTATTGAAATTTCACTATCTGTACTCATTAAATATAGACCATTATCAGTTAATTCAAATTTTATACAGTTTAAAATAGGTCTTAAGTTTTTTGTTGATATACCTTTTATAACATAGTTTAGGTGCTCTAAAAGGATGTTTTGTTTTATTTCTAATTTCATATTTTTCACTCCTTTTATTTTATTATTTATAGTTTATTTTTTATTATTGATGTGGAAAAGTGTGGAAAAGTATAACTTTACATTGAATTTTATGGCTTTTTTATAGGTTTACACTTTGTGGAAAAGTGTGGATAAAATTTATATTTTCCACTATTTTATTTGATTGATAATTTTTGAAATTTCCACTTCTAGGTTTTTATCTTTTTTTAGTTCTCTTTTTATTTTTGCAACTGAGTGCATTACTGTTGTGTGGTCTTTTCCTCCAAATTCACTGCCAATTTTAGGTAGAGATTCTTTTAAATGTACTCTACATATATACATACCAATTTGTCTTGGTACAGATATTTTGGATAGTCTTTTTTTGGATTTTATATCTTCTACAGTAATATTGTAATTGTTTGCGACTAGTTGAATTACTTGGTCTATTTTATTTCTAGATATAATATTTTTACCAATGTAGTCTTTTAATGCTTCGACGGCTAGTTCTAATGTTATTTCAGAACCATTCATTATAGTAGCATAAGCAAAAACTCTAGTCAAAGCACCTTCTAGTTTTCTTATGTCAGTTGTACAGTTACCAACAATATATTCTTTAACTTCTTCTGGAACATAACTACCAATGCCTTGAGCTTCAATTTTTTTATTTAATATGGCCATTCTTAAGTTAAAGTCTGGAGGTAATATATCAATTGTTAATCCCCAGTTGAATCTTGTTCTAAGTCTTTCTTCTAGCTTTTTTAAATCATCAGGTGATCTATCTGAAGAAATAATTATTTGTTTATTTTGTGTGTGAAGTTCATTAAACGTGTTGAAAAATTCTTGTTGAGTTTTACTAGCAATTTCAAGATATTGAATGTCATCAATCATTAAGACGTCGATGTCACGATATTTTCTTTTAAAGTTATCCACAGCTTTGAAGTTACTTGTCTCATTTTTTCTATATATATTAAGAAAGTCATCAACAAATTTTTCACTGGTTACGTATAAAACTTTTTTATTTGAAGTAGCTACTATATAGTTACCAATGGCATGCATAAGATGTGTTTTTCCAAGACCACTGTTTCCATATATAAATAATGGGTTATACATAGCGCCAGGTTTTTCAGCAACTGCTAAACCAATGGCTTTAGCAAATTTATTACTTTCGCCAGATATAAAGTTATCGAAGGTATATTTACTATCTAGGCCACTTTCAAAAGTTGCTTCATTATTTTCACTTGTTTCTGTTTGGGGTTTATCTTCTGTTATTTCGTCAGGTGTGACATACTTAAATTTGAAGATAGATCCGGTAACTTCCATAAATGTTTCTTTTATTAATTCACTATAGTTTTCTTGTAAGTGTTTTTTATGAACATCTAAAGGAACTTCAACAATTGCATATTCATTGTTTAAATCAATTAGTTTTGTTTCTTGAAACCAAGTTTGATATAAAACGGGTTTTAATTTTATTTCAATTTTAGATAAAAAAACGGACCAAATACTTTCTAAATCCATATTACTACCCCCAATAATAGACAATCTATAAATATTTTACATTATTTTTACATTTTTTTCTATAAAAACTGTGGAAAAATAAAAAAAAAGTTATTAACAGGTATTTTTTGTCGAAAAATGGAGGTTAATGGAGAATTTCCACATATTTTGTGGATAACTTTTTTTGCACATTTGTGTATAAGTTTTAATTTTACACATATGTTGAAAAATAGAAAAAATGGTTTATAATATAGGGCTACTTGATGTGGAAATAAAAAGTGGATAATTTTGAAAATTTTTTTACTGTGGAAAACTCAAATATTGATTTTTTTAGAAAAATTTGGTATAATTTGGGCAATTTTTAATTTATTTTATTTAATAAATTGACAAATGGGTCTTTTATCTATATAATTTATAAAGCGATATGAATTTATTTAGGAGGTGTATATAGATGTCTAAAAGAACTTTTCAACCAAATACTCGTAGAAGAAGTAAGAAAATGGGATTTTTTGCGCGAATGAAAGCTGGAATTGTAAGTAGAAGAAGAAAAAAAGGCCGCAAGGTATTATCTCATTAAATTGCCACTGCTGGCGAAGCAGTGGCTTTATTAGTAATTTTTAAAGGTTAGTGTATGAAAAAAATTAATATTGTTAAAGAAAATAAGGATTTTAATAGAATTATAAAGAATAATAGGCCTTTTAAATATAAAGATTATGTTATATATATAGATAAAAAAGAACCATCTGTTTATAAATTTGGATTTTCAGTTGGTAAAAAGGTTGGCAATGCAGTAACAAGAAATCGTGTAAAAAGACAAATAAAAGCAATAGTTTCACAAAATCACTATAAAAATGATTTCGATTGTATTATAATAGTTGGTAAGGGAATTTTAAGTCGAAATTTTGAAGAAATGCGTGATAATCTTAATTTTGCTTTAAAAAAATTAAATTTAGTAAAGGAGCCAAAAGATGCGTAAGAAGATAGGACTGTTATTAATAATAGGAATTTTAACTTTGTCACTGTCAGGTTGTACAACTTATGTTAAAGATGAGAATGGTAATGCAGTTAAAGAGGCAACTACAGGACAGACTCTTGCTTCTAATATACTTTGTAAGCCTACAAATAAAGATGTTTTAAAAACTTATGAGAAAAATAAGGTTGATATTGATGATTTACCTGAGTGCTCGGAATTTACTCCAGCGTCTGGAAAGTATGGCGGACTTTGGGAAACAATATTTATTAAACCTTTAAGTTGGTTTATTGTAAAAGTTGGTGAAATTCTTGGGAATTATGGTTTGGCAATTATTGCTGTTACATTGATTATTCGTTTGATTATATTTCCAATTAGTAAAAAATCAGCTTTGCAATCAGAAAATATGAAATTTGCTCAAAAAGATTTAGAAAAGTTAGAGAGAAAGTATAGAGGTCGCGATAGTCAAGAAGATCAGATGATGAAAGCTCAAGAGATGATGGGAATTTATAAAAAATATGAAATTAATCCGATGGCTGGTTGTTTATTTGCTTTTATTCAAATGCCACTTTTCTTTGCTTTTTTGGAAAGTTTGAATAGACTTCCAATTGTCTTTGAAGGTAAGTTTTTAGGATTTAATTTGGGTATGAGTCCATTTGTTAAATTATTTGGTGGAAGTTTTGATTTTTCAGTATTTGCAGATAGTTTTACTAATGGTGGTTGGCTTTATTTATTACTTCCAATTTTAGTAGGACTTACAACATTCTTCTCGTTTAAATTAAATTCTGGTGTTAGTAGTGGAAGTGAAGAACAACAACACCAAATGAAAACTATGATGAATGTAATGCTTGTATTTATTGTAATTACTTCATTTACAATGCCAACAAGTATTATTATATATTGGATAACTGGTAGTTTATTTACCATTGTTCAAGCTGAAGTTATTAGGAGGATGAAGGAAAATGCTAGAGGTAGTGAAAAACGAATCAAAAAACCAAGAAGAAGCGTTAACTAGGTGTTTAGAGGAACTAAATGTTAATTTGAATGAAGTATATTATTATATAGAAGAAGGAGAAGCTGGACTTTTTGGTAAGAAAAAATATATAGCTTATGTTGTAACTAAGTATGATGTGAAAGAATATGTTAAGAAATTTTTGAATGAGCTTGCTGTAAAAATGAATACTTCTTTTAATGTAGAAGTTAACGAAAATGATGGGGTTATTTCGGCTATTATTGTTACTGATGATAGTGGTGTTATGATTGGTAAGGAAGGTAAAAATTTGAATGCTATTCAAACTATCTTGAGACAGTCACTTAGAAAATATGGAAATTTTGATATTAAGGTTAATTTAGATATTTCTGGTTATAAAGCTAGGCGAGAAAAGAATATTGAAAGAGAAGTTAAGAAAATAGCTAGAGAAGTTTTAAAAACTAAAATTGAGGCAAAATTAGATCCAATGAATTCTTATGAAAGAAGAATTGTTCATACAATTATTTCTGAATATGATGGTTTAGCTACTCAAAGTGAAGGAGAAGCTCCTAATAGATATGTAGTTATTAAAATTAAGGAAGATTAATTTCTTTCTTTTTTGCTGATAAAAAGACTTAGATATCTTTTCTATCTAAGTCTTTTGCGGTAAATTCTTCTCCTGTAATGTTATTTTTAAAATAAATAGAGTAGTCGCAAAGTTCGGCTATTTTTTCAATTGTATCAAATGTAGGATTTCTTTGTCCTTTTTCATATTGGGTTATGGTATTACCTCTTACTTTAATCATTTCGCCTAGTACTTCTTGTTTATATTTTTTTTGTTTTCTCATATATCTTATTACTTTACCAATCATATTTATCACCAACAAAATTATCTCATTTTGTGATATTTAGTTATTGACATCTCACAAGATGTGAGTTAATATATTGTTAAGGTAAACTCACAATATGTGATATTTATATGAGGTGATAAAGATGAGAAATAAATTAAAAAAAGTATTAAAGAACAGAATATTTATATTTGTATTAGGTGGTTTAATATTTGGGACTGTTGGAGTGTGTGCAGCAACATATTTTCCAAGTAATCAAGTAACTTATGACAATAAAGCAAGTGGTTTAGAGAGTACTGATGTCCAAGGGGCTATAGATGAACTTTATAATGCATGTTTTCCACCAACTATTATTGGTGGCGATGGTTTATTGGAAAATGTAGATGTTGTAACTTCTGGTGATGGTTTATATGCAGATAAATATGAAAGTGGGAGGTATATTTATAAAGGAAAAAATGTAAATAATTATGTAACGTTTAATAATGAAAAAGCAGGCTGGAGAATTATTTCAATAGAGAATGATGGAACAATAAAGATAATAAGAAATTCAAGTATAGGTGCAATGGCTTGGGATAGTTCTAATAATAATAATTGGGCTCGTCCAGCTAGTTTAAATACTTATTTGAATAATAGTTATTATAATATTTTAAATTCTACATCTAGAAGTGTAATTGTGGATAAATATTTTAATGCCGGTAAAGTAGATTTTGCGGAGACAAATTTACAAAATACTATAAATGAGGAGAATACTTCTAAGTGGTATGGTAAAATTGGTCTTATTACAGCTAGCGAATATGCGCGAAGTAATACAAACGAAAGTCAATGTGGTAATTTGAATAAATTGGTTTATCAAGGTCAGGACTGTGGCAAGACTACTTGGTTAGTTGATGATACTTTTTGGTGGACAATTACGTCACTTTCAGATAATAGTTATCAAGTAATGAGTATATCTAGTTCTGGTGGTATGGGTGTTAATGATCAAGCTTTTGTTAGTAATTTTGATGAAGTTAAACCGGTTTTTTATTTAAGTACAGAAGCTAAAATTACTGGAGGAAATGGCACGCAATCTAATCCATATGTGATTTCTGAATAATATAAAGACTAAATTATGTACAATGATGTATATTTTAGTCTTTTTTTATTTATGAAAAGTGTTTTGTTTTGGATTTATGATATTATTTATATTGGGTGGTTGTAATGAAAATAGGATTTGATAATAAGAAGTATGTTGAGGTTCAGAGTAAGAAAATTAAAGAGAGGATAGATGATTTTGATAAGCTTTATTTGGAAATAGGTGGTAAGTTATTTGATGATTATCATGCGGCAAGAGTACTTCCTGGTTTTGAGCCGGATTCTAAGATGAAAATGCTTTTAAAATTAAAGGATATAACAGAGATAATTATATGTATTAGTGCGAAGGATATTGAAAGAAAAAGAATGCGGGCTGATTATGGAATTACATATGATATGGAAGTTTTAAGATTGATTGGTGAATTTCAGAAATTAGGTTTATCTGTTAACAGTGTGGTTATTACTTTATATAGTGGTGAGGAAAGTTCTAAGAGTTTTATTAAGAAATTAGAAGAAAATAATATTAAAGTTTACGTGCATACGCCAACTGCAGGTTACCCAACAGATGTAGAGAGAATAGTTAGTGATGAAGGATATGGCGCTAATTCTTATATAGAGACTACTAAGAAATTGGTGGTTGTTACAGCACCTGGTCCAGCAAGTGGTAAATTAGCTACATGTCTATCACAGTTATATCATGAATATAAAAGAGGAGTGCGGGCTGGTTATGCAAAATATGAGACTTTTCCGGTTTGGAATTTACCTTTAAAACATCCTATTAATATGGCTTATGAAGCTGCTACGGCTGATATAAAGGATGTTAATATGATTGATTCTTTTCATTTGGAAAAATATGGTGTTACAGCAGTCAATTATAATAGAGATTTAGAGGTTTTCCCTATTTTGAAGTCTATTTTGTATAGGATTATTGGTCAAGATATTTATTATTCACCAACGGATATGGGTGTTAATATGATTGGATATTGTATTAGTGATGATGATTTAGTATGTAAGGCCTGTAGACAAGAGATTATTAGAAGGTATTATACGTCTTTATGTGATTATAAAAAAGGAATAGAGGATAAGAGTGTTTGTGAAAAGCTTAAGTTATTAATGAATGAGATTAATATTAATCCTTTAGTGGAAAGAAAGATAATTAGTATTTCCCGGGAAAAGGCTATGCGTGAAAAGGTTCCGGTAGTTGCTTTAGAACTTGAAGGTGGTAAGATTATTACTGGTAAAAAGACTAAATTACTTAGTCCAGTGAGTTCTTTAGTCTTGAATTTTCTTAAGGAAATTTCGGGAATTAAAGATTCAGTTGATTTACTTAGTGATGAGGTTTTAGAACCTATATTAAAATTGAAGCCACTTAGTAATCATCCTTCTTCTGTTTTGAATTTAAGTGAGGTTTTGATTGCTCTTAGTATTTGTTCAGTTAATAATGAAGATGTTAAGAGGGCTTTAGAAAATTTAAGTAAGTTATCTGGATTGGAAGCTCACGCATCTTTTATAGTAGATAGTGAGGAGTTTAATATTTTAAAAAGACTTAGAGTTAATTTAACATGTGAACCAATATTTTATTTAGAAAAGTTCTTTGTGTAGGTAAACATTTAATTGTTTACCTTTTTGAATGGTGTGTGCTATAATACATGTGATGAAAAGGAGTTGGGAGTTTTTCATGCGTAAGAAGGATATAACTAAGGAGATTGCTCGTGATGATGAATTTTTGAAAATAGTTGCTCCTATTTTAGGGTCTAATGAATTTAAAAAGAGAAAGAATTGGGCACATCATGAAAATTGTTCATTATATGAGCATTGTTTAGTAGTTTCTTATTTATCATATAGAATATGTAAAAAAAGAAAGTGGAATTATAAAGATGCAGCTATTGGTGGGCTTTTACATGATTTTTATTTAAGGCCATGGCAAAATCGAGTTCATGAAAAGGTTCCTTTTTTTAAACAACATGGTTTTGTTCATGCACATGAGGCGATGGAGAATGCTTATAAATTTTTTCCAGAACTTATGAATGATAGGATTGCAAATATAATTGAAAGGCATATGTTTCCACTTAATATTATTCCTCCAAAATATAAAGAGGGATGGGTTGTTACTTATGCGGATAAAAGATTATCTATGGATGTTGTTGTTAATATAAAGGCTTTACCTAAATATTTAGGAATGGCGAGGTTTATATATAATGTTAAGAAGTTTTTTAGAAGAAGGTGATTAGATGGAAGATACAATAGCAGCTATTTCAACGGCTCAGGGCGTTGGAGCTATTTCTATTATTAGGGTTAGTGGTGCTTTTGCTATAAAAATAGTTAGTAAGATTTTTTCTAATAAAAAGTTTTATGATGCGCCAAGTCATACTATCCATTATGGTTATATAATGGATGGTGATGAGAAGGTAGATGAGGTTTTAGTAACTATTATGAGGGCTCCTAAAACGTTTACTAAAGAAGATATTGTGGAGATAAATGCGCATGGTGGAATTATGACAACTGATAAGATTTTAGAGTTATTGCTTGTGAATGGTTGTCGGTTAGCTGAGCCTGGTGAGTTTACTAAGAGAGCTTTTTTGAATGGCCGAATTGATTTGACGGAAGCAGAAGGGGTTATGGATTTACTTAATTCAAAAACAGATATTTCCCGGAAAATAGCTTTGAATCAAGTTGGTGGTAAGGTATCTAATATGATAAGTAAGCTTCGAGATGAGCTTGCTGGGATAATTGCAAATATTGAAGTTAATATTGATTATCCAGAGTATGAAGATATAGAAGAAATGACGATTGATAAGATTAATTCTAATTTAAGCGAACTTGAGAGTAAAATAGATAAGATTTTGAAAGAAAGTAAAAAAGGTGAAGTTTTAACTAATGGTATTAAAACGGCGATTGTTGGTAAGCCTAATGTTGGTAAGAGTAGTTTACTTAATAGACTTATTGGTGAAGATAAAGCGATTGTTACAGATATTAAGGGGACGACACGCGATAGTGTTGAGGCAACTTTACGTATAGATAATTTGATTTTGAATTTAATTGATACAGCGGGCATTAGAAAAACAGATGATGTTGTTGAAAGTATTGGTGTAGATAAGAGTTTAAAATTAATAGACGCGTCAGATTTGATTTTGTTTGTAGTTAATTATAATGAAAAATTGAGTGGCGATGATTTAGTTATTTTAGATAAGTTAAAAGGTAAAAATTATATTACAATAGTTAATAAGACGGATTTAGAGAAGAAAATTGATGATGAAAAACTGTCCAATGTGGTTTATGTAAGTGCTTTAAACGATGATAATATTGATGAAATAGGTAATAAAATCAAAAAAATATTCAATTTGGAGAAGATAGAGACGACTGATTTAACTTATTTAACTAGTGCGAGAAGTGGGGCTATACTTAGAAAGGTTTTGGCGAGTGTTAAAGCGGTTAGAAAAGGTATAGAAGATAATTATCCAATTGATATGGTGGAAATTGATTTAAAGGATATATGGAATTTACTTGGTGAGATAATTGGCGAGAGTTATGATGAAGAGTTATTAGATCAATTATTTAGTAGATTTTGTGTGGGTAAGTAAAATTAATTTGTCATAAAGTTAAATTTATGATAAAATGTATATAGGTGAAGGAAACTTCATAAAATAAAAAAGGAATGTTCAATACGCCAATGTTGGATGTACCAAAATATTTTGTACACCTAAATCAAGCTGCGAGGCTTAAGTTAGGTGCTTTTTTCTATTTAAATAATATTATGAATATTAAGATAAATAGAAGTGATATGATGGCATAAAGAGCTTTTTCTCTTTGAGTCATTCGCATCACCTCCAATTCTATATTAAGAATTGGTACACCCAACTTATTGAATATTCCTTGATATAATTATAACGAATAGTTATATAAAATATAATGAGATTTATTTTTTTTAAATAAAAGTTTTATTTATTTGACTAAAGTGTTTCTCTGATGTAGAATTAACTCTAGTATTTGGTGGTGATTTTATGGAATATGAAGTTATTGTAGTAGGTGGTGGTCATGCGGGATGTGAAGCTGCTTTAGCATGCGCACGCAAAGGTCACAAGACTTTACTTGTTACAGGAAATATTAATAATATTGCGGATATGCCTTGTAATCCATCAATTGGTGGAAGTGCGAAAGGTATAGTTGTTAGAGAAATTGATGCTTTAGGCGGAGAGATGGGAAATAATGCGGATAAGAGTTTACTGCAAATAAAGATGCTTAATACGGCTAAAGGGCCAGCTGTTCGTAGTTTAAGAGCGCAAGCGGATAAAATTACTTATCCTAAAAATATGCTTAAAACTTTGGAAAGTACAGATAATTTAGATATTAAGGAAGCTTTAGTTAAAGATGTTCTTACTCCTGGTAATAAAGTTAGTGGAGTGTTACTTGAGGATGGTGAGGAGATTAAAGCTAAAGCAGTTATTTTAACGACTGGTACTTATATGAATGCGGATATTATGGTTGGAGATACTCGCCATAGGGAAGGACCTCATGGTGAAAAGCCTTCTAATTATTTAAGTGATAATTTAGCTAAAAAAGGTTTTGTTATTAAAAGGTTAAAAACAGGAACGCCGCCTAGAATATCTAAAGATAGTATTGATTTTTCGAAAGCTAAAAGAGAAGATGGAGATAGTGTTTATCACACTTTTAGTTTTGATAATGAACCGATGTATGATATAGATAAACAAGTACCTTGCTATTTGATTTATACTAATGATGAGACACATAAGATTATTAATGATAATTTGAATAAGTCTAGCATGTATGGGGGATTATCTGATATTAAAGGTGTTGGTCCAAGATATTGCCCTTCGATTGAAGATAAAATAGTTAGATTTAGTGATAAGGAAAGGCATCAACTATTTTTAGAGCCGGAAAGTTTATATTATGATGATATTTATTTACAAGGTTTTTCAACTAGTATGCCTTATGATGTGCAAGAGAAGATGGTTCACAGTTTACCTGGGTTAGAGAATGCTAAGATATTAAAGTATGCTTATGCAATAGAATATGATGCTATTTATCCGACACAATTAAAATTTAATTTGGAAACTAAGTTAATCGAAAATTTATTTACAGCAGGTCAGATTAATGGTACTAGCGGATATGAGGAGGCTGCTTGTCAAGGATTAATGGCAGGTATTAATGCTTGTTTGAAGTTAGAAGGAAAAGAGCCATTTATTTTAAGACGAGATGAAGCTTATATTGGTGTGTTAATTGATGATTTAATTACTAAAGGTATAAGAGATCCTTATAGGTTACTTACTTCTAGAGCAGAATATAGGTTACTTCTTAGAACAGATAATGCGGATTTAAGACTTAGAGAATATGGTCATAAATTTGGACTTGTTTCAGATGAAAAGTATGAAAGATTTTTGAATAAGAAGGAGAATATTTTCAAAGCTACTATAGAGTTTAAAGAGAAGAGATTAACTCCTAAAAATAATGATTATTTAATTAGTCTAGGAACTAAAGAGTTAAAAGATGGCGTTTCTTTATATGATTTACTTAGAAGGCCTGAAATTAAAGTGAAAGATTTGGTTACATTTTTAGATAATGAATATGACTGTGAGGTTTTGGAACAAGTATCTATTTCAGCTAAATATGAAGGATATATTAATAAGTCTTTAAAAGAGGCTGAAAAATTAAAACATTTGGAAAATAAAAAGATACCTGAAGATATTAATTATGATGTGATGCATAATTTGGCTAGTGAAGCTAAACAAAAATTAAAAGAAGTTAGACCACTTACGATTGGACAAGCTATGAGAATTAGTGGGGTTAATCCAGCTGATATTTCAATACTTACGATGTATATGAAGCGAGGTTAATATGAATATAGATGAATTTAAAAGAGAAGTAGAAAAATTAGGTATTTTAGTTACTGATGAAGAGATAAATAAATTAGAAAAGTATGCTTTTTTATTAAAAGAATGGAATGAGAAGATTAATTTAACAGCGATAACTGAAAAAGACCAAGTGTTTTTGAAACATTTTTATGATAGTTTAACATTAGTTAAAATAATAGATTTGGAACAAGTGTCTAGTTTATGTGATTTAGGAACAGGAGCAGGATTTCCTGGGCTTGTACTTAAAATATTTTTTCCTAATTTAAAATTAACTTTAGTTGATGCACTTAATAAAAGAATTAATTTTTTGGATATTGTAGTTAAAGAATTAGATTTAAAAGATGTTATTTTAGTTCATGCACGAGCTGAAGAATATGGAAGAGAAAATAGAGAATTATTTGATGTAGTTACAGCTAGAGCACTTTCTTCTTTTCCTATTTTACTAGAGTATGGAGTTCCTTTGCTTAAGGTTAATGGTCATTTGATTGCGATGCGTGGATTTGATGATAGTAATGATGGAATAAATGCTTTAAAGGTATTAAATTCAAAGATTAATGGTGTTTTAGAGTTTAAATTACCTTATGAAAATAGTCAGAGAACATTAGTTGATGTTATTAAATTAAGTAAAACTTCTTTGAAATATCCTAGAAGATATTCGGATATTAAAAAGAAAACATTGTAATTTTGTAAAACAGTATTGAATATTAATTTAATATTGTTTTTTTATGTTTTTTTGGTTGAATTATTTCCCGAAAAATAGTATGATAAAATAAAAGAATAGAAGGGAGGGGTGGATTATGTTCAATAATGGTCAGTTAACGGTACTTAATATAAAAGATATTTTACCTAATAGATTTCAACCACGTATTAAGTTTGATGAAGAAAAATTAGAGGAATTAGCTGATTCTATTAGTAAATATGGTGTTATTCAACCGATTGTTGTTAGACCAGTGGGCAATAAATTTGAGATTATTGCTGGTGAAAGACGTTTTAAAGCCAGTAAACTTGCGAACAGATCTACTATCCCGGCTATATTAGTAAATTTATCTGATAAAGATAGTGAAGAAATTGCACTTTTAGAGAATGTACAAAGACAGCAACTAAGTCCAATTGAAGAAGCTGTTTCATATAAACGTATCTTGGATATGGGTTATATTACACAAGAAGAACTTGCTAGAAAAATTGGTAAGTCACAGTCTACGATTGCTAATAAGATTAGATTACTTAATTTAGATGATGAAGTACAAAGTTATTTACTTAATAATAGGATTTCTGAAAGACATGCTAGAAGTTTACTTAGAATTCCTGATAAGGAAAAACAAGTAGAAATGCTTCATAGAATTGTAGATGAAAGACTTACAGTTAAACAAACAGACAAAGAAATAGCGAAATTAAAAGAAAGTGAAAAAAAAGTACAACCAATTGATTTGGATATTTCTGTTAAAAGTGAGCCTATTATGACGATGGAAAAACCAACTGTAAATCAAAATATTCATGAGGAAATTGAAAGTTTATTTGATGATGAAGAAGAAAGGGGAAATAATATGGATATAGATAGGATTATGCGTGAAGCAAAAGATATAAATGGTAATGTAACATCTCAGCCTAAAGATATATCAAATTTAATGACACCAAGTGGTGCGGTTAATCAACCAAGTCAACCGATGCCAGAGGTAGTACCTTTAGAAGATTCAAATTTAGAGGCAAATAAATTTATAAATGTATCTCCACAACCTGAAGTTAAAGAGCAACCAGTTCAACCGGCTAATAATGGGGTTACTTTTGATAGTGTATTTAATCAACATATTACACAAGCAACACCAACAGTAGAACCACAAAATGTGAATTCTACAGTAGCACCTAATATTAATAGTAATCAGTCTGCTGATGTTACTTCAAATGTAGCTCCATCTTTTGATTTACCTAATGTATCTAGTGAACTTATAGAAAATTCAGTTATGGCTGATACTTCACAGGTAAATCCACCTTTTTCTAATGACGTATCAGTTACTCCTGAACCAGTTTCACAATCTGTTGCTGAATCTGTTACTCCAATTAGTCAGGAAAATGTAAGTTCTAATGTTGGCTTTTCTATTCCTGAAGTTGATGTTAATTTGAATAGTAATGGTGCTCCAAATATTTATGCTAATCCAGAAGATGATGAGGTTTCACCTGATACTAGAAAGGTGATATCTAGTGCAGTAGCTAGTGCACTTAAGAAGTACAATGAAAATAAAGCTCGTAATAATTTAGCAAGTACAATTCCAACACCACCAGCAACTGAGTCTACAGTACAAGCTAGTCAACCAGTTTCTAATACATCAAATATTCCAGATATGGATATAATTGCTGATAATACATTAAGTGAAAATATGAATGTTAATTTGAATGTACAACCAACAATGGCTAGTACAATTACTCAAGATGTTAAACCAGTTAGTAATCAATCTCATTTTGCTGATATTGTTAAAATGCTTAGAGATTGCGCCAATAAAATTGAACAAAGTGGATATTATGTGAATGTCGATGAACTTGATATAGGAAATCAATATAAAGTAACATTTACAATTAATAAGGATTAAGTTTATGAAGGATTTTAAAGAGTTAGTTGATTATTGTTTGGATTGTCTTGCTAAACCTTGTAAGAAAGGTTGCCCTTTGGGAAATAATATTCCAGATTTTATTAAAGCAGCTAAGAATCAAAAGTTTTTAGATGCTTTTAATATACTTAGTGAAACAACCGTGTTACCTTCTATATGTGGTAGAGTTTGTCCAAAAAGTTTACAGTGTGAAGGTAATTGTGTTAGAAGATTAAAAGGTGATTCTGTTCAAATAGGTACAATTGAAGCATATATTGGTGATGAGTTTATAAAGAGTAATTATCCTATATTTTCTAATATTGAGAAAGCTAATGGTAAAAAAGTAGCTATAGTTGGTGGGGGCCCATCTGGTCTTACCTGTGCGACTTTTTTGAAAAAATATGGTTATGATGTAACAATTTTTGAGAAATATGATTATTTAGGTGGAATTATTAGTCATGGTATTCCAGATTTTAGGTTGGATAGAGGAATTGCTTTAGAAAACTTTAATAAGATTATTGATTTAGGAATAGATGTTAAATTTAATAAAGAACTTGGAAGAAATGTTACACTTAAGCAATTGAAAAAGAAATATGATGCTGTATTTTTAAGTTTTGGGGCTAATAAGTCTAAGATTCCTAATATTAAAGGAAAAAATTTACCGAATGTTTATGGAGCTAATGAGTTTTTAGAAAGCAGAAAAGTATTAGAGTTAAATGATAAGAATATATTAGTTATTGGTGCTGGTGATGTGGCCATGGATATGGCAAGGACAGCAAAAAAATGGGGGGCTAATGTTTTAGTTGTATATTATCGTGAAGAAAAAAATATGAAAGCGGATAAGGTACAATTTAATATAGCTAAGAAAGAAGGAGTCGAATTTCTTTTTAATACTAATTTGAAACAGATTATTAAAAATAAAGATAATTACAAAGCTTATTTAGTTAATGCTAAAGGATTTAAGTATGTTTATCCTTGTGATTATGTGTTTTTTGCAATTGGTTCCAAAGCTGACGATAAAGTTACTAAAAAATTGGGATTAAAATTAGATATAAAAGGTTATATTAAGACTGATAAAAAGCAGATGACTTCAATGGCTGGAGTGTTTGCTGGTGGTGATTTAATTGGACAAGATAGAACTGTTGCACGTGCATCAAGATTGGGCCGTGATGCGGCTAATTATATTGACTCTTATTTAAAAAATTGACAAAGTATGATTTTAAAAGTAAAATGAAAAAGCATTGAGGTGATGAATATGATTAGATTTACAAAAATGGAGGGACTTGGCAACGATTATGTTTACGTCGATGCTATTAATCAGAAAGTGGAAAATCCGAGCGAGATTGCTAAAAAGATAAGTGATAGGCACTTTGGTGTTGGGTCTGATGGATTAATTTTAATTAGTAAAAGCAAACACGCTGATTTTAAAATGAATATTTATAATGTTGATGGTTCTGAAGCTGAGATGTGTGGTAATGGTATTAGATGTGCTTTCAAATTTGTTCATGACAAAGGTTTAACTGATAAGACAGAAGTTACAATTGAGACTTTGGCGGGAATCAAGACATTAGAACTTACTTTAGTTAATAATTATGTTTCTATGGTTAAGGTGGATATGGGCGTGCCAATATTAAAACCAGATAAAATTCCTGTGATTAATTATAAAGAGAAAGAATCATTAGATGGGATAGAGTTTGTAAATGCCGATATTGATTTATTAGTAAAAAATAAAATAGAACAACTTACATGCGTTTCTATGGGAAATCCACACGCTATTTGTTTTGTTACAGATGTTAATGATATTGATATTAATACTATTGGACCGTCTATAGAAAATGATGAAAATTTTCCTAACAGAACAAATGTTGAATTTGTGAGTATTGTTAGTAAAAATGAAATTAATATGCGTGTTTGGGAACGTGGAGTTGGTGAAACTTTAGCTTGTGGTACTGGTGCTTGTGCTTCAGTTGTTGCGAGTATTTTGAATGGTTATACTGATAGATATGTTTTAGTAAATTTGCCTGGTGGACAGCTTAAAATTAGCTGGGATAAAGCAGATAATCATGTTTATTTGACCGGTCCAGCTCGTACGGTTTTTGAAGGTGAAATTGAATTAGATTAGACATTTTGAGTGTCTAGTTTTTTTCTTTAATGAGTTATATTATTATGGTCATGGTATAATTATGATAGAGGTAGATGATTAGATGATAGAAATTAAGAAGGTTTCTAAAGCGTATAAAAATAATGTTGTTTTAAAAGATATTTCTTTTAAAATTGATACAGGAAAGTTTACTGTTTTAATTGGTGAATCTGGCTGTGGGAAAACTACTTTATTAAAGATGATTAATAAACTGATTGTGCCAACTAAAGGAGATATTTTTATTGATGGAAAAAATATTAAAGATTTAGATGAGATAAAGTTACGTAGGAGTATGGGGTATGTTATTCAACAAACAGGTTTATTTCCTCATTTGTCAGTTCGTGAAAATATTACTATTATTCCTAAAGTTTTGAAGATGCCAGATGATCAAGTTGAAAAAGATACTTTAAAGATGATGAATATGATAGGTCTAGATGAATCATTATTAGATAGATATCCTAATGAGCTTTCAGGTGGACAGCAACAGCGCATTGGTATAGCTAGAGCTTTTATTACAAATCCAGATATTATTTTAATGGATGAACCTTTTAGTGCGTTGGATCCAATGAGTAGGGTGTCGTTGCAAGATGAACTTTTAAAATTACAAGATAAGTTACATAAAACAATTGTGTTTGTGACGCATGATATGGATGAAGCAATAAAATTAGCTGATAAAATTGCTATATTTGATGATGGTGAGTTAGTGCAGTATGATATTCCAGAAAATATTTTGAAGCATCCAGCAAATGATTTTGTAAAAAATTTTGTTGGTAAAAAGAGAATATGGACGAGTCCTAAATATATTAAAGTTGAGGATATTATGATTGATAAACCTGTTACTTGTTTTCCTAATTATACGGTGTTTTATTGTTTAAATAAAATGAAGATGATGAAAGTCGATAGTTTAATGGTTGTTGATGAAAATAAAAATTTTTTAGGTGTTTTATATGCGGAGAGTGTTACTGACAAAGAAAGTGTTAATAAAAAAGCATCTGAATATATGCTTAAAGATATACCGATAGTAAAAAAAGGTGATTCAATTATGACACTTGCTAAATTGGTTACGGAAAGTAGACTTTCAAATATTCCAGTTTTAGATGATGGAAATCATTTGTGTGGTCTTATTACTAGAAGTAGTTTAATTATGGCTTTAAGTCAACAGTTCTTAGATGAGGAGGAATAATATGGAGTTTATAGATTATGTGGTTGAAAATCATGAACAAATTATTTCTTTATTTTTGGAACATATTGAACTTACTTTTATTGCGGTTGGACTTTCTATTTTAATTGGTGTGCCTATTGGAATAATTATTAGTTATATTAAAAAGTTAGATAAACCTATTTTGGGACTTTCGAGTGTGATTCAAGCAGTTCCATCAATGGCTTTATTAGGTTTTTTAATTCCATTTGTGGGTATTGGAACGATTCCGGCTATTATTGTAGTTATTTTATATTCACTTTTACCAATTATAAAAAATACTTATACTGGTATTAATGGTATAAGTGAGACAATGATTGAGTCGGCAAAAGGAATTGGACTTACGAAAAGTCAAATTTTGTTTAAAATTCAAATCCCTCAAACTTTACCTGTAATTATGGCGGGTATTAGAATATCAGCAGTTTCGGCAGTGGGTTTAATGACAATGTCAGCTTTTATTGGTGGTGGAGGACTTGGATATTTAATTTTTTCGGGTATTAGAACACTTAATAACTATCAGATTTTAGCAGGAGCAATACCAGCGTGTATATTAGCTTTAATTGTTGATTATTTCTTTGGTTTGATTGAAAAATTAGTTACACCGGTTAGTTTACAAATGAAGGATTTATCTAGAGAAGAAGTACTTAATAAACGAAAAAGACAAAAGGTAATGTTATTTGTAATTTTTGTTTTGGTGGGACTTGTATTTTTAAGTTCAATTAAGGTTAGTGATAAGAGTGCTAAAACGATAACGGTTAGTGGTAAGGATTTTACTGAACAGAATATTTTATGTGAAATGGTTTCTGATTATATAGAATTTAATAGTGATATTTCAGTTAATAGAAAGTGTAATTTAGGTGGTGCGCAGGTTGTGTTTTCTGCTATTCAAAGAGGTGATATTGATTTATATGTTGATTACTTAGGAACAGATTACACTGATATTTTAAAATATTCGCCAATTAGTGATGTTGATAAGGTATATGATACAGTTAAGTCAGAATTTGATAGTAAATATGATTTAACGGTTTTAGATAAAATGAATTTTAATAATACTTATGCTTTGGCAGTACGCCAAGATACGGCTAATAAGTATAATTTAAAGACTATTTCTGATTTGGTACCTTATGCTTCTTTGTTAAAAATATCACCAACTTTAGAGTTTGTTAATCGTGAAGATGGTTTATCTGGACTTAATAAAGTTTATGGACTTAATTTTTCTGATGTGATTGCGATAGATGGTAGTCCAAGATATACGGCTTTAATGAATGATAATAGTCAAGTAATTGATGCTTTTACGACGGATGGATTACTTAAAAAATTTGGACTTGTGGTTTTAGAAGATGATAAAAATTTTTTTCCACCTTATTATGCAGTTCCTGTTATTAGAAATTCGGTAATAGAAAAGTATCCTGAACTTGAAGGGTTACTTAATAATTTGGGTAATTATTTAACTAATGATAGTGTTCAGGAACTTAATTATGAGGTTGATGAGCTTGGTAAAGCTCCTGATGTAGTTGCACATGATTTCTTAGAAAAAAATAATTTGATATAGGGGGATTATATGATATCAGTAAATGTTCAAAGTAGTATATTGATTAGTGGTAATGTAAAAATATATTTTGATCCGATAAAAATAGATAAAAAATATGATGCGGATTATATATTTATTACTCACTCACATTATGATCATTTTTCTAAAGAGGATATTTTAAATATAAAAAATGATAAAACGGTAATTGTGTGTCCTTATGATATTTATGATGATTGTTTAAAAATTGGTTTTAATGAAGAAAAGGTTGTGAGAGTAAAACCAAATGAGGAATATGATTTTGGAGTTATTAACTTTAAAACTGTACCAGCTTATAATGTAAATAAACCTTTTCATTCTAAAGAAAATGGTTGGTTAGGTTATGTATTAAAATTTGATGGTAAAAGTTATTATGTGGCTGGGGATACTGATGGATTAGAAGAAAATACTAATATCAAAGTTGATGTGGCATTTATTCCAATAGGTGGAACTTATACAATGGACGCTTTAGAAGCAAGTAAATTTGTGAATAAGTTAAAACCTAAAGTAGTAGTTCCAATTCATTACGGAATGGTTGTTGGTGATTTTAATGATGTAAATACTTTTATAGAAAATACCAATAGTAGTATTAAAATAGAAGTTCTTTTATAAAAGTTTAATTTTTTCAGCAATATTTCATAAAAATATGATATATTAAATATAGATTGGAGGAATTATATGAAATGCCCAGTTTGTAAAGATGTGACTTTACTTATGAGCGAGAAGAAAGGTATTGAAATTGATTATTGTCCTGATTGCCGTGGAATTTGGCTCGACAGAGGGGAACTTGAAAAATTATTGGAGAAGGAAAATGAAGTTATACGTCATGATTATGATACTCGTGATTATGACAAATATGATAAAGATTCAAAATATGTAAAAAATGGAAAACATACGAAACGAAAAAAAGAGTCTATTTTTGGTGAAATTTTCGATATGTTTGGAGATTAGAAATATTAAAAATATTTCTTTTTTTCTTGACCTAGAGTTGGCTCTAGATTATATAATAATACTGTAAGAAGGTGATATGATTGAATATAGGAGAAGTGGCTAAGGAATTAAATTTATCTATTGATACTTTGCGCTATTACGAGAAAATGGGATTGATTAAAGAAATTAATAAAGTTAATGGTAAAAGAGAGTATAGTGAAGAGAATATTAAAGATTTAAGGTTCATTTTATGTATTAAGTCGGCTGGTCTTTCTTTAAAAGATATAAAGAAATTTTTAAAGTATTATGAACAGGGTGATGATACTTTAGATTTAAGAATTAATATACTTGAAAAACAAAGAACGATATTGGAAAGTGAGATTAAGGAAAAGCAGGAAATTTTGAATTACTTAAATTATAAAATTGACTTATATGAAAAGAGAAAGGGGGATAAATAATGAAATTAATATGTTATTATTCTTATACTGGAAATACTAGAACTTTGGCTTATAAAATGAAAGATAAATATGGTTATGATATATGTGAGATTAAACCAGTAACTCCTTATAGTGATGATTATGATAAAGTTGTGAGTGATGCGCAGGAAGAAGTTAATATGAATTACCAACCCGAGATACAAGAGTTGGGTATTAATTTGGATAAATACGATATAATTATATTGATGACACCTGTTTGGTGGTATACGGTTGCTTCACCGGTTAATACTTTTTTACATAAATTTAATTTGAAAGACAAAAATATTATTTTAGTAGCAACTAATGGTGGATGGCTTGGTCATACTTTTGAAGATGTTAAAAGAATAAGTGGTGCGAATGTTAAAGAGGAGCTTAGTTTAAAATATGATCAAGATATGTTAACAGAAGAAGATAAATTTAATGATTTTTTAGAAAGAATTGGTGATTAATTATGGTTAAACAAACTGCAGGTAGAGATGTTTTAGGTGATTTTGCACCTAAGTTTGCCGAGCTTAATGATGAGGTATTATTTGGTGAGGTATGGTCTAGAGAGGATAAATTATCACTTAGAGATCGTTCTTTAGTAACAGTGGTATCTTTGATGAGTAAAGGAATTTTAGATTCTAGTTTTCAAAGTCATTTAATTAATGCGAAGAAAAATGACATTACGAAAGATGAGATGGCTGAGATTTTGACTCATGCAGCTTTTTATGCTGGATGGCCAAATGCTTGGGCAGCTTTTAGAATGGCAAAGGAGGTTTATAAAGATGAATAAAGAAGAATTTGAAAAGGTAAATGTATTTGGATTAGGTAAACCTAATGATGCTTTTGCACAGTATTTTATTGGCCAAAGTTATTTGAATCCATTAACTGATTCAAAAGAGACAAGTTTATTTTTAGCTAATGTTACTTTTGAACCAGGATGTAGAAATAATTGGCACATACATCATGCTTCTAAGGGTGGTGGACAATTATTGATATGTACTGCTGGATATGGATGGTATCAAGAGGAAGGTAAAGAAGCTATTTCTCTAGAACCTGGTAAAGTTATTACAATACCTGCTAATGTAAAGCATTGGCATGGGGCTAAAAAAGATTCGTGGTTTAGTCATATAGCTATCGAGGTGCCTGGTGAGGATACTTCAAATGAATGGTTAGAGTCTGTTAGTGATGAAGAATATGACAAATTAGGTTAATACCTAATTTTTTGATATAATTTTATTATGATATTAAATGTTAGTGGTAGAACAGATATAGTAGCTTTTTATAGCAAGTGGTTTATGAATAGATATAAAGAAGGTTATTTGGATGTGCGTAATCCTTTTTATCCTAAATTTGTTAGTAGGATATATTTTGATGATGTGGATTTAATTGTGTTTTGTACTAAAAATCCTTTGCCTATTTTAAGTTTTTTAGATAAGATTGATAAGCCAATTATTTTTCATGTGACTTTAACGCCTTATGGTAAGGATATCGAACCTAATGTGATGCCTAAAGGTAAAATTATAGAAGCTATAAAAAGATTATCTAAAATAGTTGGTGTGGATAATGTATATGTAAGATATGATCCTATTTTAATAAATGATAAGTATGATGTTAATTTTCATATTAAAGCTTTTGAAAGTTTATGTATTAAACTTAATGGGTATATAAAACATATTATTGTGTCTTTTGTTGATGATTATAAAAATGTTAGAAATAATATGTATGTTTTAAAATTAAAAAAAATTGATGCTAGTATTTATAAAATTATTGGACAAAATTTTAGTAGGATTGCGAGAGAAAATGGAATGACTGTTCAAACTTGTTTTGAGAAAAATGATTTATCATGTTATGGTTTTATTTCTAGTCCTTGTGTTTCTAGGGAACTTGCACTTAGTTTGACTGGTAAGAAGTTTCCAAAATGGAAGGCTAGGGATTGTGGGTGCGCAGAGATGGTTGATATTGGAGTTTATAATACATGTAGTCATTTTTGTAAGTATTGTTATGCAAATTATGATGAGAAAAAGGTAAATGCAAATATTAAAAATCATGATGATGCTTCTTCATTGTTAGTTGGCTATTTGAATGATGATGATGAGATTAAAATAAGAAGGAATTAATTTACACTTTATTTACATTTTTCTATTTTATTTTATTATTTTTTTAAAATGTTACTTTTTGCTCCTTGAAATAATTTTATAATTTTTTGATAGTTTCTTTATATTTTTGAAAAAATATGATATTTTGATATGTAAGGTAATAAAGTGTAAAAATATGTTGTTTAATTTTTACTGATTCGCTATTTGTGGGGTATTAAAATTGTATATATTTTGATATCCTTTTTTTGAGGTGAGAAAAATGGATACTTTAAAAATTGGTAAATTTATTGCACGTATGCGAAATGAAAAAAAGATGACACAAGAAGAATTGGCTAAGATTTTAGGCGTAACTAATAAAACAGTATCGAGATGGGAAAATGGAAATTATATGCCTGATTTATCTTTGTTAAAACCACTTAGTGAAGTTCTAGGGGTTAGTTTAAATGAACTATTAAGTGGAGAAAAAGATATTACTTTTCAGAAGGCTGATGAAAATATTTCTAATATTACTAATTATTCTAATTTAGTAATTAGTAAGGTTTTAAAGAATATTTATGTTGCTATAATGTTTTTTGGGTTATTTTTGATTATATCGGCTTTGCTTGTTACTTCACCAGAGAGTAGTTGGGGAGCAATTTATACTGCTATTGGACTTTGTATGTTTATAATTTGTTTTAATAGATGTTTAAAAAAGTATAAAATTATTTGGCAGTGGGTTTTGACTTTAGGGGTTACTATTTTGAGTTTAGGGTGTTTATTATTTTTTGATTATGTGAATGTTATAGAGAATAATAGTGTTCCTAGGTTTAGATTGTCGGTTACTTATACTAGTGAAGATGTATTAGAATATAATACTTTGTTTTATAAGGTATTTAGAATAAATCATGACACTCCAAATGAATATTATATTGTGGATAATTCAAAAAAATATAATGTTTTTACAGTCCCAAAAAGTCCTTTTAATAGAAGTGTTAGTGGTATAGATAACATTATTAAATATAAAAGTAAATATGTTGGCGATAATAGTAATACAGGTAATTTACTTAATTCTTTACCGCTTGCAAATTATGGTTATGTGTTTGAAATTGATAATACTAATTTGAAAATAGATTATTATATGACAGATTGGTATTATAATGATGATTTATATGTTGATAAAGCTTTAATATATAATAGTATTTCTTTGTTTAGTTTAATTGATAATTTGGATAATATTACTTATAATTTTAGTGGTTCATCTTATTATGTAAGTAGGAGTAATATTGTGGAAAATTATCCTAAGTATTCTAAAATAGTATATAATAGTGAAATAAATAAAAATAGTTTTAATGAGTATGTAGAAAAAGTTTTGAATGATAGTAATTTTGTAAAAGAGTATTTTGATAAAATAATTAAAAAAAACTGAATTTGACAAATTTTTTTGATGTTATATAATATACCTCGTATTCAGAAGGGGGGAATTATTATGAAATTTAGTAAAATGGAAAGTAAAAATGTTTTGGGTCTATTTGATATTAAGAAAAAAGATATTTCTGAAAATGAAAAGATAGTAAGTTTTGCTTCTGAGTATTGGGCAGATGCAATTATGAATGCTGGAAAAGGACAAATTAATTATCAAATGGGTAATGGTATGATTGAGCTTAGTGAAAATGATATTGAGGCATTTAAGGAAGCATTTAATGATTATATATTGAAAATTTTTCCAACTAATGGGAATAAAATTATGCTTTGGACATCTGATGGTGAATATTTTGAAAGAGTGGGAACAGATGCTTATTTAAAGCAAATTATGAGTGATTGTAATTTACCGCTTACTTGTTTACCAAGTGATGTAAGTATGAATATTTATAATAAAAGAATTGAACTTGAAGATGGTTATCAATGTAATGTTATTTACAGTTTAGAAGAAAAAAAAGTAAAATAAAAATGGATTTTGATTAATCCATTTTTTAATTTATTTGCTTTATTTATTTGGGTCTACCATAATTTTTACAGCATCATCGGTACCACTAGTTAATCTTTCATAAGCTTTTTGAACATCGGTTAATGGAACAATGTCATCGACAAATTTCATTACGTTGATTTTTTTATTAGCAATTAAGCTAATACAATCTTTAAATTCTTCTTTAGTATAAGCTATTGAACCTTTAATTGTAAGTTCTTTCATGACGGCTAAAATTGAAGCAAATTCAATTGGTTTTTGTGAAACTCCAACTAAAATAATGGTTCCTCCTGCTTTAACACTCATTAATTCACTGTCTACGGCTTTGGTATTTCCTGAGCAATCAATGACAATATCAAATCCATCAATTGTTTTAGTTATAACATTTTTTATAAAATTTGGGTCTTTAGCATCTAACCATTCATCGGCAACTTTTAATTTTACTGATTTTTTGCCTCTAGCTTCATTTGTTTCACTAACAGCAACGTATTCAGCACCTTCTAATTTCGCAAACATGGCAGATACTAGACCTATTATTCCGCCACCAACAACTAATACTTTGTCACCAACTTTGATATTGGCTAGATGAACTGCGTGGAGTCCGACAGCAGTAGGTTCAACCATAGCACCTTCTTCTTCTTTAATATTATTTGGTAGTTTTAAAACCATGTCTGGTCTAACGGCGATTGTTGCAGTTAATCCACCAGGATTATCTAAAGAAAGTCCAACGGCATGTAACCACGTTTCGGCACAATATTGTGGATTTCCTGTTTCACAAGCTTCACAATGACCACAAGGAGAAATAGGTAGTGCTGTGACTTTGTCACCAACTTTTAAATCATATCTGCTTCCTGAATCAACAACTTTTCCTGTGAATTCATGACCTAAGACCAATCCTTTAGGTTCACCGGCATCCCAATAATGAATATCAGAACCACATATACCTGTTTTTAAAATGTCAATTATTACTTTTTCTTTATCGGGTGTTGGTTTATCAATGTCTGTGATTTTAAATTTTTTTACATCTTCAATTATTGCAGCTTTCATATTTTACCTCCATTATAATTATACCATTTTTAAATAATGGTAGATAAATAATTTTTTTTACATTATGAAATTTTACTTTTTGTATACTAAAAGTAGTATGCTTTTATAAGCACACTACTTAAATGTTTATAATATTCTAGTAATTGATACAGAACCTGAATATAAATCATTAGGTACTAGTCTAATGTCAATGTCAGATGTATTGATAAATCTATAACTTGCACCAGGTAGAGCAGTGAATATAGCGTTACCACTTACAGTTCCGGTATCGCAACAAGTCAATTTGTTGTGAGTAGAAGAATGAGCAATTAAAACGTCATTTGGCCAGAATTGGTGGAATTCGATACCAATTGTTTTTGGTTCACAGTTTGAATTTTTGTTATCATTATGTCTTACATTAATCCACCAGTGAACAATATAAATACCTTCTTCTGGAATTGAAAAGTCACCAGTATTTGGATCATAAGTAATTTTGTTAGATATGTTTGTCGTTTGGAACATTACAGGTTGACCTATTGGGACAGATGAATCGGTTTCATCGTGTACCATGGCATAGCTATTGAAATTTTCGGCTGGTGTTCCCGCTGGGCCGGTGGCACCAGTCGCACCAGTTGCCCCAGTAGCACCGGTAGCACCAGTTGGGCCTTGTGGACCAGTTGCACCGGTTGGGCCTTGAAGTCCAGTCGCGCCGGTAGCCCCAGTAGCACCGGTAGCACCAGTTGGGCCTTGTGGACCAGTTGCACCAGTTGGGCCTTGAAGTCCAGTCGTACCGGTAGCACCAGTCGCACCGGTTGCGCCAGTAGCTCCTCTAGGGCCGGTTGGTCCTGTTGGACCCGTAGGTCCTTGTTTTCCTTTTTTGCAAATACAGTCTATAACTTTGCATAAGCATTCATCTTTGTTTTGACTGTTTCGACAATTATTTAATAGTTCATCATAATTGTTTTCGTTCATGTTTTCCTCCTTACATTTTATAATATGAAGGAGGGAAAAAATGAGCTGAGCTTATATCTAAAAAATCAATTTTATTTTTGAGATGTTCAGTATGTTGATTTTTAATGTTATATTATGCTAATATAAAGTAAATTTCAAAATATGTGGTGATAAAATGCAAGTAATAGGTGATATTAAAGGAAAAATATATGAAGATTTAGTAAGATATGCATCAAAAAGATGTGATGCAGTTATGTTTGTTTTTTCTAAAGTAGCTTTTAGAGACGAACAACTTTTATTGTTGGAAATTACAAAAAATAAGGTAAAGGAACAACTGAAAGAATCAATTTTAAAAGTTAGAGAAGGTGATCATTGGGTTTTTACCGGTAGATCTTATTATCTTCCAGGTGATGCCATAGATGCAACTGAAATACAATTTTATAAATTTGATGATACTTTAACTGATTTTCTATTAACAAATAAAAATTTGTATAATTGGTTAAATCCCAATTATCCTGAAGATGTTGCCTTTTTTAAAGATGGGTATTGTTGGTTATATTCTGTGGCTCACGAGGATATTTGTGATATTTATTGTACTGATGAAGCTGAATATGATACTTTAAAAGAAATTGGTATTGAATTCTATGAAAATAAATTTGAACCGACTGCTAAAGGACAATTATATTTTGAACAGTATTAATTTGCTTTATATATAAAATTATTATGAAAGTAAGCAAAGTACAGTAATAGTTTATTTTGGCTTGTTTTTATTATGTAGTATATAGTTCAATAATAATAGATGTTTATTATGATAAAGTATGGAAGAATTAAATTGTTATATAAATAAGATAAAATAAAATCAGTAAATAATCAAAGTAGTTCTTTAGATTTGAAAATTAATTTTGATAGAGTTTTAAGAAACTTAATCTAGTATAAAAGTAGATAGTTGTTTTATACTATTATAAATGATAAAATATCTAATAGCTTTAAAATTAATGTTATTTGATTCAAGTAATATTATTTAGTTGGTGTTTAGTAAGTTTGTGACTTTTTCGTGTTGCAAAGCTAAAAATAGTCAAAATTTGAGTAAAAAAATACTATTTTTTTGAAATATATAGGCTGATAGTAATCATAATAAGGAGGGATTTTGTGTTCGATTTAGTATCTAAATTTGATCCTAGTGGAGATCAACCAGAAGCAATAGATGAACTTGTTAAAGGAGTAGAGGAAGGCAAGAAATTCCAAGTATTACTTGGTGCAACTGGTACTGGTAAGACTTTTACGATAGCTAATGTTATTCAAAAAACGCAAAAACCGACGCTTGTTTTAGCTCATAATAAGACACTAGCTGGACAGTTGTATGGGGAACTTAAGGAACTTTTCCCAAACAATCACGTGTGCTATTTTGTTAGTTATTATGATTATTACCAACCGGAAGCTTATGTCGCAAAAACCGACACTTATATTGAAAAAGATGCTTCTATTAATGATGAGATTGATGAACTTAGGCATTATGCGACTGCGTCTTTGCTTGCGCATAAAGATGTTATAGTAGTGGCTTCTGTTTCTTGTATATATGGTATTGGAGAAATAGAGGATTATAAGAAAAAGGTTTTGTTTTTAAATGTTGGAGAAACTGTTGATAGAGATAAGATTATTGAAAAGTTAATTGAGATGCTTTATGAAAGAAATAATATTGATTTAAAGCGTGGTACTTTTAGAGTACACGGTGATGTTTTAGAAGTTGTTCCAATTGGTCAGCATTCTCATGGTATTAGAGTGGAATTTTTTGGTGATGAAATTGATAGAATTAGTGAATTTGATTTAGTAACTGGAGCTTTAGTACATGATAAAAAAACTTATACATTATTTCCTGCAAGTCACTTTGTAACTAATGAAGGAAAATTAAAGATTGCTATTGAAAATATTAAGAAAGAATTAGAGGAACAGTTGGATAAATTTCAGCGTGAAAATAAGTTGCTTGAGTATCAGAGATTGAAGGAAAGGACAAATTATGATATTGAGATGCTTTCTGAGACTGGTTCTTGTAGGGGAGTTGAAAATTATTCGGCGCCACTTGCTTTGCGTAAACCTGGAGAGATGCCAACAACTTTAATTGATTTTTTTGGTGATGATTTTTTATTGGTGGTTGATGAATCACATGTTACATTACCACAAGTTAAGGCAATGTATAATGGGGATAGAATGCGTAAGCAGGCGTTAGTTGATTATGGTTTTAGACTTCCTAGTGCCCTTGATAATAGACCACTTAAGTTTGAGGAATTTGAAGGAAAAATAAAGCAGGCTATTTTTGTTTCAGCGACGCCTGGTGATTATGAAATGGAAAAGGTTCATAATAAGGTTACTGAACAAATTATTAGACCAACTGGTTTATTAGATCCTAAAATTGAAGTTAAATCTACTAAAAATCAAATTGATGATTTGGTTAGTCAGATACATAAGCAGATTGAAAAGAATGAGCGTACTTTGATTACAACTTTAACAATAAGAATGGCGGAAGAACTTTCTGTTTATTTGAAAAATTTAGATATAAAAGTTGCATATTTACATAATGAGATTAAAACTTTAGAGAGAATGCAGATTATTCATGATTTAAGAGTTGGTAAATATGATGTGGTTGTTGGCATTAATTTGCTTCGTGAAGGTATTGATGTTCCAGAAGTTAGTTTAATAGCTATTATGGATGCGGATAAACAAGGATTTTTACGTAGTGAGAGAAGTTTAATTCAAACGATTGGAAGAGCTGCACGTAATGCGAATGGTAGAGTTATTATGTATGCGGATGAAATTAGTTCAGCTATGGAAAGTGCTATAAAGGAAACTAATAGACGTAGACAGATTCAAGAAGCTTATAATAAAGAGCATGGTATAGTTCCAAAGACAATTATTAAAGAGATTCGTGAAGTTATTTCTAATAATTTTGAAGTTAATGATAAGAAAAAGAAGAAAATGAGTAAGAAAGAAAAAGAACATTTAATGATTAACTTAGAACAGGAAATGAAAGAAGCAGCTAAAAATCTTGATTTTGAAAGGGCTATGGAACTTCGAGATGCTTTATTTGAGATGCAAAGTGAATAAAGATTGGATATTTTCTAATCTTTATTTTCTTTTATCTTCTTTTGTTTCTTCTTTTGGAATATGCTATAATGTAGGTGGTGAAATATATGCATAAAGGTAAGTATAATTTTATGAAGTTTATTGATTGGGTTATTCGAATTTTAGGTTATACAGTTATTTTGATGCTTATGACTTTGGTATTTAAGAATACTTTATATATTGATAATTCATGTTATGGTTTATGGTGTTTAGTGGCAGCAATTTTGATATATCTATTAAATAAAACAGTTAAACCTTTTTTGATATGGCTTACTATTCCAATTACAGGTATTACCTTAGGTTTGTTTTATCCATTTATAAATTTAATAATTTTAAAAATAGTTAGCTTTATTTTGGGTGAACATTTTAGTATTTATGGTATTTGGTTTGCGGTGTTGGTGGCTATTTCAATTTCAGTACTTAATGTTATTTTGGATATGACATTTTTTAAAAGATTAACATTTAAGGAGGACAAACATGGAACCAATAATTAATATAGGATTTATATCTATTCACTGGTATTCAATAATTTTATTTATAGCTATTTTGTTTGGTTCTAATTTAGCAATTAAAGAAGCAAAAAGACATGGCTTTGATGAAAATTTTATGGTTAATATACTTTTTTTAGTTGTTATTTTAGGTATTGTTGGTGCTAGAATTTATTATGTTATTTTTAATTTTGATTATTATAAAGATAACTTGATAGAAATTTTTAAGGTTTGGAATGGTGGACTTGCGATTCACGGAGGAATTATTGCTGGGCTTATAACTATTGCCGTGATTTGTTATAAGAAAAAAGTTAGTTTGATTAAAATTTTGGATTATTTGGTTGTTGGACTTATTATAGCTCAGGCGATTGGTAGATGGGGTAATTTCTTTAATGGGGAAGCCCATGGACCGGTTACAACACTTGCTTATTTGGAGAGTATTCATTTACCGCAGTTTATTATTGATGGTATGTATATAGGTGGTAATTATTATATTCCGACATTTTTGTATGAATCAATTTGGTGTTTAATTGGCTTTGTTATTATGCTTATTTTAAGAAGAAGAAAATTTATGAAAGTTGGTTATTTGACTAGTTTTTATTTAGTTTGGTATGGAATAGAAAGATTTTTTGTCGAAGGAATGCGAACTGATAGTTTAATGTTTTTGTCACTTAAAGTGGCACAATTGGTTTCTTTAGCGATGGTGATTATTGGTATTATCTTATTTATATATAGTTTTAGAAAGAAAAAAGATTATGAAGGAGGCGCTTTAGATGAGTAAGTGTGTCATTATTGGTGGTGGTCCGGCTGGTATGAATGCGGCTTTGTATTTGAAAAGGGCAGGTCTTGATGTTGTTATTATCGAGAAGGATGTTCCTGGTGGTGAAATGCTTAAGACAAATAAGATAGAAAATTATTTGGGCTTTTCGGAAATTGATGGTGGTGAGCTTGCTTTAAAGATGAGCAAGCAGGTTAAAGATTTAGGTGTGACAATAATTAAAGATAAGGTTTTGAATGTAAGTAAAAAAGATAGATTTGAAATTGAAATGGAAAAGGATTCTATTAGTGCAGATTATGTGATAGTAGCAACTGGGAGAACACCTAGAAAATTGAATCTTGATGGTGAAGATAAACTTTTAAATAGGGGAATTAGTTATTGTGCAATTTGTGATGGTGCATTTTACCGTGGTCTAGATGTGGCTGTTGTTGGTGGAGGCGATAGTGCTTTAACTGAAGCTTTATATTTAGCTGATTTATGTAACAAAGTATATGTACTTGTACGTAAAGATTTAAGAGCTAATGAGATTTTACAAAATAGAGTTAAAAATAAGGATAATATTGTGGTTATGAAAAATGTTCAGGTAAGCAGGCTTGGCTACGATGATAAGTTATCTAATATTGTTTTGGATAATGGAGAAAATATTACTTTAAATGGTTTATTTGTGGCAATAGGTGGAGTGCCTGAATTAGGATTTTTAAAGGACTTAGATATAGATATGCAAAATGGTTATATTAAAACTGATGATAGAATGGAGAGTAATATTAAGGGGTTATATGCGGTTGGTGATGTTAGATATAAAGATTTTTATCAAATTATTACGGCCGCTAGTGATGGTGCGGTGGCTGCACTTAGTATTAGAGAGGATGTTTAATGATGAAAGTGGCAGTTTTAGGTGGAGGAACTGGTATGAGTCAGTTGCTTCGAGGACTTAAGAAGTTACCTTTTGATATTTCGGCGATTGTATCGGTGTGTGATGATGGTAGTAGTACTGGTAGACTTAGGGAAGAATTTCATACACCGGCGGTTGGTGATATTAGAAAAGTTTTAATTAGTTTGTCTGAAAATGAGGAAGAAATAAAGAAGTTATTTGATTATAGATTTAATACATCAAGTGATTTGGATGGTCATGCACTTGGAAATTTACTTTTAACTGGTGCGGCTGAAATTACTGGTAATGTATCTGATGGAATTGAACTTGTAAATTCACTTTTGAAGTTAAAAGGTAAGGTTATTCCCCTCACAGAGGATGATGTTACTTTGATGGGAAAGATGGCAAGTGGTAATGTAGTTATGGGCGAACACCTTATTACGGAATATGACGATAGGATAAAAGAGGTATATTATAAAAAAACACCAGAAGTTAATCCTGATGTTTTGAAAGCTATTCGAGAGGCGGATGCAATTATACTTAGTATGGGAAGTTTGTTTACGAGTATTATTCCTAATTTGCTTTGCCGTGAAGTTAAAAAAGAAATTGACAAGAGTAAGGCTAAAATTATTTATGTTTGTAATATTATGACGCAGCCTGGTGAAACAGATAATTTTACTGTTGGTGACCATGTGAAACTTTTAAATAAATATTTAGGTAAAAGAAAAATCGATGCGGTTATTTTAAATAATGGTGAGATTGATTCTAATATTGTTAAAAATTACGAAACTACAGAGCAAAAAGATTTGGTTAAGGCCAATTATGATGTTTTGAATAAGATGAATGTTCAAGTAATTGAAAATGATTATATTATGATTGAAAATGGAATGATTAGGCATAATACGCTTAGAGTAGCAATTGATATTCTTTCATATTTGCTTGATTAGAGGTGATTGTATGTCATTTACGGCGACAGTTAAGGATGAGGTTAGTAAATTAGATATACCAGAGACGGAAAAAATTTCAGAACTTTCGGCTATTGTTCGGAATGGAGAATATGGTGATGACATAAGGATTGTGACTGAGAATAATGCGGTGGCAAGGCTTATTTATTCGTTATTTAAAGATTTATTTAATGTGTATCCTAAAGTAAGTGTTAAAAGGGGATATAATTATAATAAAAATATGCTTTATACTTTGGAAGTTAGGCGAAAAGTTTCGGATATTTTGAAAAGTTTGGGTATTTTTAATGATGTTCCTGAAGATTTTATATATGCGGATGAAGATTTATTGATGGCTTATTTAAAAGGTTTGTTTTTGATGAAAGCTAGTGTGAATGACCCAAAGACATCTAGATATCATTTGGAGTTTAATTTGGATACTTTGGAGTATGCAGAGTTTGTTCAAAAATGTTTAAATCATTTTAATCTAAATAGTAAAATTTTACATAGGGAACATAGATATGTTGTTTATATTAAAGAAGCTGAAAAAATTGGTGATTTTTTAAGGATAATAGGTGCGGTTAAAGCGGTACTTTATTTTGAAGATATCCGTATTTATAGAGACCATAAGAATATGACTAATAGACTTAATAATTGTGAACAAGCAAATGTCGATAAGATTATTGAGACGGCTAATGATCAGGTTAAGGATATAGAGTTTTTGAAGCAAATGGATGTTTATGATTTACTAAGTGACAAAGAGAAAGAGGTTTCTTTTTATAGAGTTAAATATCCAGAGGCTTCACTTGTGGAATTAAGTGAGATAATAAGCGTGGAAACAGGTAATAAAATTACCAAATCAGGTGTATATCATCGACTTAACAAAATTAGACAGTTGGCTTTAAAGATGAAGGAAAAATCAGAAAATTAAAAGTTTTTTGATTTTTTTATTTGGATAAAAAGGAAATTTGATTTTTACGTCGTATGTTTATATATGAAGGGGCTTAGAAAGGAGATATATGAATATAACTAAAGAATATTATAAAAAATTAGACCAAGAAATGACTTTAATTCCCTTAAGTTATGATAGAGCTTTTAAAAGTGTGTTTAAAATAAATTTAGATATTTTAAAAGACTTTTTAAAAGTAACTATTCCTACCAATATAAACGATAACGATAGTATAAATCTTTTAGATGGTGAAATACCTGTTACTAGTAAAAATGAATATAAAAGAACCGTCGATATTCTAGTCGTCATTAATAATAGAATATACATTGATGTCGAGATGAATAAAAGTAAATTTGAATATGTATCTGACCGTAACTTTTCATATGGAGATATAATATCTACAAGAGTTATTGAAAAAGGCGAAGATATCAATAATTTAAAATATAAGTATGTATATCAGCTTAATTTAAACGAAAGTCCCTATGAAGATGTTTTGGAAGATGATATAGTTTTATATGGATTAAAGACTCATAAGATATATAATTCAAATAGGCATACATTAACTAAATCACTTGAACTTTATAGAAATTTATATTACAATGAAGGTGATAGAAGTAAAGAGGTAATATGGTATACAATGTTTACAGCGAGAACATTTACAGAGTTATATGAACTAGCTAGACAAGTATTAGATGAAGATAAAGTAGAAAAGTTAATGGAGGCGGTTATTGATATGAGTAAAGATGGATTTATGATTCATGAGTGGCAGAAAGAGAAGATGGATGCTTTAGTTAAATTAAATGAGATGGAGGGAGCTAAAGAAGAAGGCAAAAACCTTGGAATCGAAGAAAGAACAATAGAAATAGCTAAAAACATGCTTAAAGAAAAAATTGATGAAGATGTTATTTCTAGAGTAACTGGTCTAACTATCCAAGATATTCAAACATTAGAAAATACTGAAAATTAAAAAATCAGTATTTTTTTAATGAAAAAAAGGAAATAAGATTTCTACGTCGTATGTTTATATATAGAAGGATAAAAACTTCTTAGGAAAGGAGGTCATTTAATGACTAATAGAGAATATTGTAAATTGTTAGACAAGAATTATGGTGTTGTTCCGATGACTGATGAGTATAGTTTTGAAGAAGTGTTCATGTTGGTTCCAGATATTTTAAATAAGTTTTTATCTGATGTAATTGGAGTAAAACTACCAAAAAATCATGATATTAAAATAGCGACTGATGAAGTACTTAAGGATTATCGGTATAAAAATTATGATTTTAATATGCACTTGGTTTTAGATTATAATGTTTTTATTGATACTAAATTAGATGAAAATATTTTAAATGAAAAGGATTTTATAGATAAGCTTAATAAATTTAAAATTTACGGAGAACCTGTGGGAAAGGATTTTATTTATAATGATGATTATACTGACCGTATTTTATATTGGACGACTATGAAAGCAAAGCCAGATACGGTTGTTGATGTTACATCTATTAAGTATACTAAATATTATAGATATTTATATTATGAAAAAGGAGTTAGAGATAAAGATGTTATTTGGCTTACGGCTTTAACAGCTGAATCATATTCAGAACTTTATGAATTATTACGTCAAGTTCTTTCTGAAAAAGAAATTGATAAAATGATTAGTTGCGTTAAATTTATGAGTCTTGATGAGTATACTGAGTGCATGGAAAATAAGAGTCAAGTTAAAAAGTTTAGAACAGAAAGAAATGTAAAAACGGAAATTGTGAGAAATATGCTTAAGGAAAACATTGATATAGATACTATAGTTAAAATTACTGGTCTAACTAAAGAAATTGTTATTAAAATTAAAGATGCTGAAGGATAACTTCAGTTTTTTTAAATGTCTTTTCTAGTTAAATCATTTGCTTTAAATTTATCTTTAGTTTTTTTATTAATGAAATATATTTCATAATCACATTTGTTAGCAATTTGTTCAATTGTATCAAATGAGATGATTCTTTGTTCGTTTTCATAACGCGAAAGATTTTGCTGGGAAATACCAACGTCTTTGGCTAATACATCTTGCTTTAATTTTTTTGTTTTTCTCATATATTTTAATGCTTTTCCTATCATATAAATCGACCTTGATTATATAAGAAATATACCATTTCGGCGTAATTAAATATTTGAATACTCCAAAATGGTATATTAAAGAAAATGATATAAAAAGTTTAATTATATAAAGAATGGAGAAGTAGGAATGAAAGAGAAAAAGAACAAATATATCAAGACAAATATAATAGGCTTTGTAATAGCAATGGTAATAGTAAGTGGCTTTGGAGTATACGCTGCAGTTACATTTCCAAGTAGCGATGTAACATATGAAAATGGGACAAGTGGTTTAGAATCAACTAGTGTTCAAGGTGCCATAGATGAGCTTTATACAGAATGTACCAAAGAGCCAACTGCAGGAAATCAAATATTAGATAAAGTAGACTTGGAAAAAGATCCATATGAGTGTAGATATTTCTTTACAGGAGCAAATCCAAATAATTATGTAAGTTTTAATAATGAGTTATGGAGAATAATAGGAGTAATAGATGGAAAAATAAAAATAGTAAGGAATGAAAGTATAGGAAATATGCAATGGAATTCATCCAGCTCAAATAATTGGAATAATGCTTCATTAAAAACATATTTAAATGGAGAATACTATAACAGTATCGAAGCTACTTCAAAAAATATGATATCAGCAGAAACGTATTATTTAGGTGGTCCGACTTCAAGCAATTACCAAACGTTAACAGCAAGCGGTTATTACAATGCTGAAAGAGATAGCAGCCAAGTATATAGTGGCAATCCAACAAGCACAACACAAAATATAGGCTTAATGTATCCAAGTGACTATGGATATGCGGCAGGAAGTAGTTGCCTATCAACAGCACTTTATAAATATAGTTCTAGTTGCAAAAATAGTGATTATTTATCAATTGGACTAAACGAATGGTTACAGGCTCCTTTTGCCAGTTATGGTTCCAGTGCGGCCTATCTGAACGGTCCTGGTGGCGTCCGCTACGGCGATTCCGTGGCCGGCTCCTTTGCGGTCCGCCCAGTCTTATATCTAAACTCCAATGTTCAAATTACTGGTGGAGATGGCAGTCAAAGTAATCCATTTAAACTTTCTTTATAAAATATTTAACTTGAAATAATTTTGTTTCAAGTTTTATTGTGGAAAAATATATTTATCACAAGATTTTTGTTATTTTAGAGGTTGGTTGACAAGACAAGAATGATAATTTATAGTATAATGATAAGAGGGTGATATTATGCGTGAACTCTTCGAAATATTAAATGAAAATATAAAAAAACATGATGAAGTTATTATTATGACACATGCTAGACCTGATTTAGATGGAATGGGGTCTGCACTCGCATTTTATAAAATAGTTACTTCTATGAAGAAGAAGTGTTTTATTGTGTCACCAAAGGAAAAGTTTTATCGTTCTTTAGATAAGGCTATTAAATTATTAGATGAAAATAATATAAAATTTGAATTTAGAAGTGAAGATGAGATATTAAATAGTAAATTTAGTAAACCTTTACTTGTGATTTTAGATACACAAAAACCAGAATTAGTAGAGTCTGATAAGGTATTGGATTATATTTGTGATAAGATTGTTATTGACCATCATATTGGTAGTTTAGATACTATTGATGATACAATTTACAAATATTGTGATGCGAATAAATCTAGTATTGTTGAAGTAATGGCTGAGTATTTGAATTATTTGAAATTGGATATCGAGCCATTAATTTTGACGGTATTACTTTCTGGTATGGTTGTTGATACTAGTAGTTTTAATATAAAAACAACGTCTAGAACTTTTGAGATGGCAGCTTATTTAGCTAAAAATGGCGCAGATTTTGTGATTATTCAGGATTTGCTTAAGGAACCAAAAGAAGAAATGGTTAAAAGGTATGGCTTTATAAGTAATAGTGTAGAAGTGATTCCAGATGTGCTTATGTGTAAGATGGATGATAAGATTCATGGTAATGTGGATATTGCTTTGCTTGCTAAGGAACTTTTAAAGTTTGAAGATATTAAGGCGTCTTTTGCAATTGGAAGGCTATCTCATAGTATTGTTGGCGTTAGTGCACGTTCTATGGGTGGAGTTAATGTCGGTGAGATTATGGAAAAAATTGGTGGTGGTGGTCATTTGACTGATGCGGCTGCCCAAATTAAAGATAAGTCTATAGACGAAGTTGCTAAAGAGTTAGAAAAAGTTATTAAGGATGTGATAAAATGAGAGTTATTTTACTTCAAGATGTAAAGAAACAAGGAAAGAAAAATGATATAATAGAAGTTAAAGATGGATATGGTAGATTTTTGATTAATAATAAAATGGCTGTTTTAGAAACTAAAGGTAGTAGTAAGGTTTTGCAAAAACAAACTGAAGAAGCTGCACTTGAGGAGTCTTTACTTTTAAAAGAATGTGAGGATATTAAAAGTAAATTAGAGAAGATGACTTTAAATTTTAAGGTTAATACTGGTAAAAATGGTCAAGTGTTTGGACAAATTAGTACTAAACAAATAGCTGATGAGCTTAAGAAAAAAGGTTTTAACATAGATAAAAGAAAGATTAAGTTAGATGTTCCAATTAATACTTTAGGAACGACTAATGTTAAAGTGATTTTACATAAAAAGGTGGAGGCTACTTTAAAAATACATTTGGAAAAGTAGGTGATTAGATGAATGATAGGTCGATGCCCCAAAAAATAGATGCGGAGCAAGCTATTCTTGGTTCAATGTTTTTAAGTGAGAAGGCTTTAGAACGTATTACTGAAAGATTAAATAAGGATATGTTTTATTTGGATTCTCATAAGAAAATATTTGAAACAATAAAAAATTTAGCTGATAAGAAAGTACCGATTGATATTACGACAGTAACGGCTGAACTTGAGAAGAAAAAGTTGCTGAATCAAGTTGGTGGTGTTGAGTATTTAACCCAAATAATTAATATAGTGCCGACGGCGGCTAATGCTGATGAGTATATCAATATAATTGAAGAAAAATTTTTAAGACGTAATTTGATTGAGGCTGGTACAGATATTGCAAATTCTGGTTTTTCTTCAACAGAAGATATTGGCGATATTTTAGATGAAGCTGAGAAAAAAATATTTGATGTAGTTAAGAATAGACGTGGTTCTGAATTTAAAAGTATTCAGGATGTGCTATTTAAGGCACAAGCTGATTTAGAAAAATTATCATCACAAAAAGGTGAAATTACGGGTGTTCCATCTGGATATTATGATATTGATAGATTAACTGCTGGTTTTCATGAGAATGAGCTAATTATAATTGCCGCGCGTCCAGCAATGGGTAAAACAGCATTTGCGGTTAATTTAGCTGTTAATATGGCGATGAATGCGAAAAAAACTGTAGCTTTATTTAATATGGAAATGGGTGCAGAACAGCTTATTAGTCGTATGCTTTCTTCAGTTGGACAAATTGAAGCTTCGAAATTACGTACAGGTAAATTAGAGCATCAAGATTGGAAGCGGGTTAATGAGGCTATTAGTCGCTTAGCAGATACTAAAATATTTATTGATGATACTCCTGGTATGACAGTAAGTGAGATTAGAGCAAAATGTAGAAGGCTTGCTAATTCTGAAGATGGACTTGATATTGTTATTATCGACTATTTGCAATTAATTAGTGGTTCTGCTAGATATGCAGGTCAAAGGCAACAAGAAGTGTCTGAAATTTCTAGGTCTTTAAAGACAATGGCGATGGAACTGAATATTCCGGTTATTGCTTTAGCTCAGCTTTCTCGTAGTGTTGAAGGTAGAGAGGATAAAAGACCACTTCTTTCTGATTTAAGGGAATCTGGTTCTATTGAGCAAGATGCTGATATTGTCGCATTTTTATATCGTGATGATTATTATAATAAAGAAAGTGCGATTGATGAAAATACTAGTAAAAGTGAATTTATTATTTCTAAACATCGTAGTGGACCTACCGCAACAGTTAATTTGATATTTAAAAGAGATACTAGTTCATTTTTCAATATGGAAAATAGTCAGGTAGGTGATTAGATGAAAAAGTTTTCAATTATGTTTATGCTTTTTATAATAACTGTTGGTGTTTTTGTACTTGGTTTTGGATATAAAACAACGCCTGAGCCTAACAATTATTATGAAGTTTATTTAGACGATGAGTCTTTAGGAACAATTAGGTCAGAAAAAGAGCTTGAAGATTATATTGATGCGAATGGCGCATATTATAAACGAAAATTTAATGTTGATAAAGTTTATTCACCTAAGGGATTGCAAATTAGAAAGTTGACAACATATAGTGGTGATGTTGATTCTGTAAAGGATGTTTATAAAAAAATTTCTGATAAGGAAACATTTACTATTAAAGGATATGAATTTGTTATTAAAAAAACGGCTGACGAGAAGGATACTGAGGCTAAAGAAAAACTTACAACCCAAACCATTTATGTTTTGGATAAAAAGGTCTTTAAAGATGCGGTAGAGACTTTGATTAAGACTTTTGTTGGTTCAGATCAGTATCAAGCTTATATTGATGATACACAGGTAGAAATTGAAACAACTGGTGAGAATATTGAAAATGTATATATTAATGAAGATATAACAGTTAAGGAAACGAAGATACCTGTTGACGAGACAATTTATACTAGTGCTTCTGACCTTGCAAATTACTTGCTTTATGGTAAAGAACAAACTGGAATAGATTATATTGTTCAAGCTGGTGATACGATTGAAAATGTAGCTTTTAATAATAAAATTAGTCCGGAAGAAGTTTTGATTTCTAATACTAGTTTAACTAGTACAACGAATTTATTATATCCTGGTCAAAAATTAAGGATAGTTGAAACTAATCCGCAAATCAGTGTGGTTGAAGAGTCTTATGTGGCCATGGATATGGAAAGTCAATATACGACTGAAGAAAGATATGATAATAATGTAGTTATTGGACAAGATAAGGTTATTCAAGAAGGAGAGAATGGTTTAGTGCGCGTTGCTCAAAGGGTTAGAAAAGTTAATGGAGTTATTAATTATGTTGATCCACAAAGTAAAACGGTACTTAAGGAGCCGGTTAGTAAGATTATTTTGAAAGGTAATAAGTATATTCCTGATGTAGGTAGTATTACTAGTTGGGGATGGCCTACTGATAGTGGATGGACTTTAAGTAGTGGTTATGTATGGCGTACTAATCCAGTTAGTGGCAAGCGTGAGTTACATGGTGGTTTAGATATTAGTGGTACTGGATATGGTTCAAATGTTTATGCGACTAATAATGGACGTGTTAAAGAAGCTGGTTATCATTATAGTTATGGTAATCATGTAATTATCGATCACAATAATGGTTATTTGACTTTATATGCACATATGTCAAAGATAAAAGTTAAAGTTGGTCAGGTTGTGGCTAGAGGGGATGTTATAGGTTTAGTCGGAATGACTGGAGTAGCAACAGGGCCACATGTTCATTATGAAATATGGAAAGGTTGCGATTATTGCCGAATTAATCCGATGAGTATGTACTAATGAAAATATGTGTTTTAGCTAGCGGTAGTAAAGGTAATAGTGCATATATTGAAACTGATAAGACTAAGTCACTTGTTGATTTAGGTATGAGTGCTGGTTATGTAGCTAAGGCTTTGAAAAATATTGGTGTAGACCCTTCTTCAATTCAGAGGGTCTTTATCACGCATGCACATACGGACCATGTGGCTGGTTTAAAAGTGTTTTTAAAGAAGTATCATCCAATAGTTTATTTAACTAAGAAAATGGAAGAAGAAATAGGTTTTGATATCGAAGATAAAGTCTATATTAATGAGGATATGACTATTGAAGATTTGAATGTAACGGTTATAAAAACATCTCATGATGCGGCTGATAGTAATGGATATGTGTTTTCTTCTAGAGGTAAATCAGCAGCTTATATTACAGATACTGGTTATATTCATGTTAGAAATTTTGATAAGTTAAAAAATAAGAGTGTTTATGTTTTTGAGAGCAATCACGATGTGAGAATGCTTAGAGAAGGAAGGTATCCTTATTATCTTCAGCAAAGAATATTAAGTGATAAAGGACATTTATCTAATAAAGATTCGGCATATTATTTATCAAAATTTATTGGGGATAATACTGAAAGGATTATTTTAATCCATTTAAGTGAAGAAAATAATAAACCAGAACTTGCTTTAAAGACATTACTTGATACATTTGAAAAAAATGATATTAAAATTCCAGATGTTGAGATTGCGATGCAGAGGGAAAGTACGGAGTTAATAGAGTTATGAAGATAATATGTGTTGGAAAAGTTAAAGAGAAGTTCTTTGTGGATGCTATAAAAGAATATAGTAAGAGAATTTCTAAATATACAAAGTTGGAAATTATAGAAGTTGCTGATGAGGCTTTAGAAAGTGTGGCTATGAAAAAAGAAGGCGAGAGGATACTTTCTAAAATTAAGGATAATGATTATGTTGTTACTTTGGAAATAGAAGGAAATAGTTTATCATCTGTAGAGTTTGCGAAAAAGATAGATAATAATTTTAATAGTAATAAGAATTTAACTTTTGTAATAGGTGGTTCTTATGGTTTGGATGATTCTGTCAAATCAAGAAGTGATTATAAATTATCCTTTTCTAAGTTTACTTTTCCTCATCAGATGTTTAGAGTATTGTTATTAGAGCAAATTTATCGGGCATATAAAATAAATAATAATGAGAATTATCATAAATAATATTAATTGTATAAAAAAATAATTAACCACCCATTATTAAATTGAAGGGTGGTTTTTAAATGAAAAAGACTATTATATTATTGTTTATTATTGGTATTTTTTATATATTTGTAAGTGATGCTTTAGCTAAGAAATTAACAATTCCTGATGATGCAATTAGAATAAGGATTATTCCTAATAGTAATTCGGCTTTTGACCAAGATGTGAAAGCTAAAGTAAAAGATAAAATAGAAATTACGATGTATGATTTGCTTAAAGATGCGAAAAGTTCTAAAGAGGCGGAGAAAATTATTAAGAATAATTTAGAACTTGTGGATAAGGATGTTAAGAAAATACTTAGTGAGGAAAATTATGATAAAGGTTATAAGATAAATTTTGGTCAGAATTATTTTCCTGAGAAAACGTATAAGGGTGTTAAATACGAAGCAGGTTATTATGAATCTTTGCTTATTACTTTAGGTAAGGGAGAAGGGGATAATTGGTGGTGTGTGTTATTTCCACCTTTATGTTTAATTGAGGGGGAAGAAAATACGGAGGTTGAATATAAATCTATTGTTATGGAAATAATAGAAAAATATTTGTCCTAAGATTATAACTAGTACCATAAGATTTTATAAGAGGTGAAGGATTCTGTGCTACTAGTTTTTTTGATGGCAATTAGTTTAAGTATGGACGCTTTTTCTTTGGCACTTGTATATGGAACACTTGGTATAAGTAAAAAATATAAAATACTTTTATCTTTTATAGTTGGAGTTTATCATTTTATTATGCCTTTAATTGGTATGCTTTTTGGTGAGTTTATTTCGTCATCATTTCATTTTAATTATGATATTTTGGTAGCGATAATTTTATCATTTATAGGAATTGAAATGATAGTGAATTCATTTAAGCAAGATGAGGAAGTTTCTGAATTAAAATTACCAGATTTGTTTTTATTTGGTTTGGCAGTGAGTATTGATAGTTTAACACTTGGCATAACTTTACCAAATTTTGATGTTAATAGAGTTTTTGCTCCGTTTATGTTTGCGTTATTTAGTGGTTTGTTTACTTTTACTGGCTTATCTATAGGTAATAAAATCGAAAAATTATTAGGTAAAATAGCAACTATTGTTGGAGGAGTTATTTTAACGTTAATTGGGCTTGTTTTTGCTTTATAGTGCGTTAATAAAATGTGACTTACTTGTAAAATTGTGTGAATGTGTTAAAATAGATTGAAAGGTGATTTTTTGTGGATAAAATTAAAGTTATAGGAAAACAAATTTTAAGTGGAAAAATATATATAAGTGGTTCTAAAAATAGTGTGGTTTCATTGCTTCCTGCCGCAATTTTGTCTGATGAATGTGTTATTGAAAAGGTTCCACATATTTCAGATGTTGATAATTTAGAGGAAATTTTAAGATTTCTAAATGTTAGATTTTCATTAGAAAGTGGAACTATTCATATTGATAGTACACAAATGGTTAACAAACCTATTACGGAAGAATATTCAACGAAACTTAGAGCATCTTATTATTTTATGGGAGCTTTGCTTGGACGTTTTAAAAAAGTGGAGATTAGTTTACCTGGTGGGTGTAATATAGGAACACGTTCTTTTGATTTTCATTTGAATGGTTTTGAAAAATTGGGTGCAAAGGTGACTGTTAAAGATAATTTATATATAATTGAAGCAGATAAATTGGAAGGCGCAGTTATTGATTTACCTTTTCCTAGTGTTGGGGCAACGGTTAATATAATATTGGCGTCAGTTATGGCTAATGGCAAAACTATAATTAATAACGCGGCTAGTGAACCAGAGATTGGAAATTTAATTGAGTTTTTAAATAGTATGGGAGCAAAAATAAAAGGAGTTAATACAAACAGATTAGAAATTATAGGCGTTTCTAAATTGAGTGGTGGTAAGGTTAAGGTTATTCCAGATAGGATTGAGGCTGGGACTTATATTTTGGCTGGAATTATGAATGGTAATAATTTAGAAATTTGTGATGTGATGCCTGAACATTTAACTAGTTTTTTTGAAGTATTAGATGAAATGGGGGCTAGTTATAAGATTGAAGGCGATAAAGTTATTACGAATAAGAGTTTACATTTAAAACCGGTGAAAATCGAGACTGCTGTTTATCCTGGGTTTGCAACTGATTTACAGCAACCAATTACTACTTTGCTTTTGCAAGCTGAAGGGGTAAGTATACTTAGGGAGACAATTTATGAAAATAGGTTTCAAAATACAAAATATTTGAATGAGATGGGTGCTAATATTGAAGTTTTAGGAGATACGATTAAAGTTTACGGACCTACTTCTTTAAAAGGTAAATTAGTTAAAACTAGTGATTTAAGAGCTGGAGCAGCTTTGGTTTTAGCGGCTCTTTCAGCAGAGGGGGAAACGACAATTACTGATATTAAACATTTGCTTAGAGGTTATAGTGATTTGATAAAGAAATTAACTAATGTTGGAGCTAAAATATGGCTTATAGATGAATAATTAAATTTTATAATTAATATATTTAAGTAGATTGATGTCTACTTTTTTTGGGGGTTTTTATGAAAAAAATATTAATTATTGGTTTGGTTTTGCTTTCTGTTTTTTTGATTTATTTGGCTAATATGGACAAAAAAGTTTATTATGTAGCTTTAGGTGATTCTTTAGAGCGAGTGTATGTTAATAATGAGGAGGTTTATGGATATTCTCATTATATTAAGAAATATTTAAAAGATGAAGGTTTACTTGAAAGATATTCTGATGATTTTGCTAAAGTTGATACGAGAATTACTGATGTTATTAATGATATTAATAGTAATAAAAAGATAAAAACTAATAAAGGTAGTTTTAGTTTAAAAAATGCTTTAATAAAAGCTGATTTAATTACACTAAATATTAGTTTTAAAGATGTATATAATAAACTTAATAAGAAAGATGTGGTATATAATGATGTATATGATTATATTGATGATTTAACTTATGATTTAGAACGTTTATTTAAGTTGATGAGAGAATATTGTAAAGAAGATATAGTGATGGTTGGCCCTTATAATCCGTTTATTGATGAGTCAGATAAGTTAGATGTTTATGAATATTTTAATGAAAAATGCCAAGATGTGTGTTTAGATTATGATGCTATTTATGTTGATTTGAGTGATATTAATGAGATGAATGGTTATACTTATGAGGTTTTGTCTAATAGAGTAATTAATAAAATGAGTAAAAGTTTATTTGAAACTTGATTTTTGTTTTGAAGTTTGCTAGAATATATTTGCATTAAATTTCTATGACTTGTTTTAGTCATGGCGGAAGGAGAAGATAGTATGAAAAAAGGAATTCATCCAGAATACATGGATACTAAAGTAACATGTGCTTGTGGTAATACATTTACAGTAAGATCAAACAAACCAGAGTTAGAGGTTGAAGTTTGTGATAAATGTCATCCATTTTTTACTGGAAAACAAGGAACAGTTAAAAAAGCTGGTCAAGTTGAAAAATTCAATAAAAAATATGGATTTACTACAGAAACTAAGTAATTGGTTTCTTTTTTTGTATAAAGTGTCAAGCGAAAAAATAGCGAGTGATTTATCGAAAATATTACTTGTTTTTTTTTTTTTTTTTGTGATATCTTGGATATGAATAGAATAGGAGAGGTATACATGAAAGAAAAAATAAAGAAAATAGTGTTAGGATATTTGCCAGGTTTTATAACAGGAATAATAGTATTTGGAGGAGTAAGTGTAATAGCGGCGACGTATTTTCCGTCTAATCAAGTGACGTATGAAAATGGGACAAGTGGAATGCAGGCGACTGATGTTCAAGGAGCGATAGATGAACTTTATAATGTTTGTTTTCCACCAAAAACAGGTGGAGATGCAATTTTAGATAATACTGATATAGTAACATCAGGTGATGGCCTTTACGCCGATGAATATGAAGAAGGAAAATATACATATAAAGGAGCCAATCCCAATAATTATGTAACCTTTAATAATGAGGAAGCAGGCTGGAGAATCATATCCATAAATTCAGATGGAACAATAAAGATAATGAGGGATGCAAGTATAGGAAATATTGCATGGGACACATCAATTTCAAATAATTGGAACCGTCCTGCAACTTTAAATACTTATTTGAATGGTAATTATTATAATAGTTTAAGTAGTACTGCTCAAAGTCAAATAGTAGAGGGAACATATTATGCGGGTGGAGTAAATTATTATAATAATGATATACAAGATCAAATAAGTGATGAAAAAGTAAGGACATCAAAAGTAAAAGTAGCCTTACCAACATTAAGTGAATATATAAGAGCCAATTCAAATAAAGAACAGTGTGGAACATTTAGTTTAAATAATAATAATTATAGTACATGTAAAAATTCAGATTGGATGTATTATTCTAGCGATTATTGGTGGACCTTGTCGCCTCGTTCTGACGGCTCTAGCTCCTTGTTCTACGTGAGCAGCGATGGCTACGTCAACAGCAGCCATGCGGCCGATTCAGGCGATGCAGTCAGGCCCGCTATAACTCTTTCTTCTGAAGTCCAAATCACGGGAGGTATAGGAACAGCGTCAGATCCATATATTTTGAGTTAAGTATAAAACAGTCGGTAGAACAATTTCGCAAACTCCTATAGGAGTTTGGTAGCGGGGCGAATGCCTCGCCATGGCTGAAAAATAATTTTTGGAATATTGTAAATGTAAAAATAAACAAAAGAATATTTGTACGACTTTAAAATGGATGTTTTATAGTTATGACATGCATTTGTTAAATGTTTTGTAAAGAAAAACCTTATTTCTTCTTGAAATAGGGTTTTATGGTTTTTGAATCAAAAAATTGATTAATTCTTTAGGGTTTTTATTTTGGTAGATAATTTGTTCCATTAAATTGATAATTGGCATATCGACATCTTTATTGCTTACTAGTTCACAGATTGATTTTAAGGTGTATAGTCCTTCAATGGTTGTATTTTTTATATAGTTATCTATCTCTTTTTTAGATGCACCTTTTCCAATTAGATATCCAAAAGAGTAATTTCTACTTTTAGGAGAAGTAGCAGTTAAAAGTAGGTCTCCAAAGCCTGCATAAGAAAGTACTGTGGAACCATCACCGCCTAAACCTTTGATTAGGGCTTTGATATCATGTAATGATTCAGTTATAAGCATAGCAGAAGTTGATTCTGGCATGTTTAGACCTTTTAAAATTCCTGAGGCAATGGCAATTATATTTTTGATAGAGCCACATAATTCTGTTCCAATGATATCATAACTTTTTCTTAGTTTAAAATGATTATTTGTTAGAACGTTAGTGGTTAATTCAATAGTTTCTTTGTTTTGACAAGCTAAGGTTAGACCAACTGGGCAATCATTTGCAATATCAATGGCAAATGAAGGGCCTGAAATAACAGCTATTTTTTCAGTATTTAAAATATTTTTAACAACATCATAGACAAATAAATTTGTGTTTTGTTCAATACCTTTAGTTGCAATGCATATTGGAGTATCTTGATAATATTTTTTTACTTTTTTAATAGTGTTTGATAAGAAAGCCGTTGGTATGGCAATAATTATTAATTTGGTTTTATCTAAGGCTTTATCTAAGTTAGTGGTTATATTTATATTATTACTTAGTTTTATGTTTGGAAGTTTAGGAGTTGTTCTTGTTTCTATTATGTTTTTTTCTTCCTCTTCAAATGGAGTCCATAAAGTAACTTTATTATTATTTTCATTAAGTATTTTAGCTAAGGCACATCCATAAGCGCCAGCGCCTAAAACAGTAATCTTCATTTATTTTCCTCTTTTCTACATTGTTTTCATTTTATCATAAGTAAAATATATTTTCAAACAAGGTTTGTTCGTGGTATAATTATTATAATATTGGAGGTGGATACCATGAAGGAAACTTTAGAGAATGTTATGCTTATGGGATTAGGTGCGATGGTTATGACTAGTGAGAAAGCTAATGAGTTAAAAGAAGAACTTTTAAAAAAGGGTGAAGAAGCTTATGCACATGGTCAAGCTTTGAATGAGGAGTTAAAACATAATATTGCAGATAAGATTAAAGAAAATGTGACGGTGACTGTGGAACCGGCTGACTTAACAAAAGAGGAACTTGCTTCTAAAATTAATGAACTTAGTGAAGAAGATAAAAAAGAAATTTTGAATTTACTTAAGAAAGATAAAAAATAATGTTAAGTAGTAAAGATAGATTAGTAGAGATTGTTCGTATTATTAAGAAATATGATTTATTAAAGAAGATAAATCCACAAAATTTACGTTTGGCAATTGAGGAAGCTGGTCCAACATTTATTAAACTTGGGCAAATTTTGGCATCACGTGATGATGTTATTCCTAAAGAATATTGTGATGAACTTTCACATTTACGAAATCAAGTAAAGCCGATGAGTTATGATAAAGTTTTGGAAATTTTAGATAGAGAATATGATGGTAAAACGGAAGATATTTTTTCTAAAATTGATAAAGTTCCAATCGGTTCGGCTTCAATTGCAGAAGTACATCGGGCTGTTTTAAATGAAGGGGCAGAAGTTGTTATTAAGGTTCAAAGAGATAATATTTATGAACTTATGGCAATGGATGTGAAATTACTTAAGAATATAGTCGATATATTTAAAATTGATAAGATTTTTGATTCAGTTTTTAATTTTAAAGATATTATTGATGAGATGTTTGAAACAGCTAAGGAAGAAATGAATTTCTTGATTGAAGCTTCACATACTGAGGAATTTTATGAAAAGAATAAAGATGTTTTATATATTCGTTCACCAAAGGTTTATAACGAGTTTACGACTAGTAAAGTTTTGGTTATGGAATATATGGATGGAATTAGAATAAATGATTTTGAGGCATTAGAAAAAGCTGGATATGACCGTGATGAGATTGGACAGAAATTAGCTGTTAATTATATTAAACAGGCACTTGAAGATGGTTATTTTCATGCGGATCCACATACCGAAAATTTGAAAATTAAAGATGGTAAAATTGTTTATTTGGATTTTGGAATGATGGGTAGGCTTTCTTCACGTGATAGAGATCTTTTAAATCAATGTATCTTAGCTATTTTAAAAGATGATGTGACAGAAATTTCTCATATATTACTTGCTTTTGGTAAAACTAGGGGAACTATAGATCATATGACTTTAAAGAATGATATTAAAAGAGTTTTAGATAAAAATAAGACTCAGGAGATGTCAAATATTGATGTTAAAGATTTTATGAATGATTTTTTAATGATGCTTTCTAATAATCATATTAGTTTACCTAGGGATGTTACAATGCTTATGCGTGGTATGATTGTACTTGAGGGTGTGCTTAGAAGTATTAGTCCAAATATTAATTTGATGCAGATATTTAGCAGTTATATTAAACCGAGTACAGCTATAAATAAGGAAAAGGTTAGTAAGTTATTACAAAAAGGTGTTGAAAGTAGTACTGATTTAGTTTATTTACCAAATGAGGTCCTTTCTTTTTTGAAGGGTGTTAATAGTGGAGAACTTAGATTTAATATAGAAATTAATGATTCTAAGCATCAGATGCGTAATTTAGAACAGCTTGTACATTTATGCTTGATTACAATTTTAGATGTGGCTTATATTTTAGGAACAAGTTTAATTGTTATGCAAAGTGATGATAAGTTGCCATTTATTTTTTATGTATATTTAATACTTGGCGGTATTTGTACAGTATGGATATTTTATAAAATGTTTACTAGTAAAATAAGAAATAGGAGACGATGATATGAATAATATGAGTGAATATGAACCAAATCCAAAATTACAAAATTTAGTTAAACAACCACCAAAGGATAATAAGAAACTTATTATGATTTTAGCTGGTGTAATTGCATTTTTAGTTTTAATTATTATAATTTTGGCTATGAGTGGTACAAGGGTTGTGGAAAAGGAAGTTGAGAAAAAACAGAGCTTGGATGAGATTACTTTGGAACTTGAGAATTTTATGGATGAAAATAAGTTAGATGCTTTAGATGCTTATGGTATGGATGGTATTGTAAGGGTTGCTATAAATAAAATTTGTACAGGTGTTGACAATTGTACACAAATTGAAGGTGATGAAGTTACAAAATATATTAAGAATGTGTTTAATAAAGAGGTAACTTATTCAAATATTAATTGTGCGGTTAATGATGGAGTGCTTTATACGTATGATAGTGAAAATAATAGGTTTGTTTGGGATAGTAAGCATGCTAATCATGGAAGTTTACCGACAGAGCCCCTTTATACTAAAGTAAATAGTATTAGAAGAGATGATGATAAGATAATTTTGGTTCTTAATAAATTATATTACGATCCGGTAAAAAGTGATTATATAACTACAGATCCTGCTGGTATAAATCAGATTTATAATGCTAATGATTATATGCATACTACTGATAATGGTGAAGATATTGATTTAACTAAATTATCAGCGGCTTATGAAAATAATTTTGATAAATTAAAAAATACAGGAACTAGATATAGATATACTTTTGTTAAAGATGGTGTTAGATATATTTTAGAAAAATACGAAGTTCTTGGTGGAGAGGAAGAATAAACTTTGAGGGTTTATTCTTTTGTGTTTATATATAATTATTTTTGTGTAGATTAGTTTTAAAATTTTATTTATTATGATAGAATGTAATAAAGATTTTGGGTGAGAGAATGAGTAAAGTAAAGTATTTTTTTGATAAGGTTTATTCAAAATTTAAAATAGGTTGTATTGTTATTTTGTTTATTTTTTTTGGAATACCTTTTATTTTTGGTTTTATTGGTTCTTTGTTTGAGTCTTTGAATGAGGAAGAAAAAATTTCTTTAGCAGATGGATTTACTATTGAAAAATATAATGTAATTTTAGATGTTAAAGAAGATAATAAGGTTGATGTTACTGAAAATTTAACTGTTAATTTTACAAGTGCATATAAACATGGTATTTATAAATATACGCCTGAGTGGCTAGAATATAAAGGTAAGGATGGTAAAGTTATAAAAAGAAAGTCTAATGTTTTAGATTATAGGGCGGATAATGATATTTATACTGTGGATAGAGTTAATAAGAAAGCTAGGATAAAAATTGGTGATGCGAATGAGTATGTCAGTAAGGGTGAAAAAACTTATGTAATTAAATATACTTATGATATGGGTAAAGATCCATTTAATGGGTTTGATGAGTTTATTTTTCATGCTTATGGAGATTACTGGGGAACGGAGATTAAGAATGCTTCTATAGAGGTAAATATGCCTAAAAGTATAGAAGGGTATAATGTTAACTTTTTTACTGATAAATATCGAGATGAAAATGTGAATGAAGCGGTTGATTTTTCTATAGATGGTAACACTTTAAAGGCTAATTTTAATGAAAATAAAAATTATGAACTTCAGTTAAAAAAATATTGTGAGAAACATTATAAACAATATGGTGAAGAGTGTGATTATTCTGATTTTGAATATGATTATGAACCGCTTTCTAAATCACTTACGGTTGATGTTGAATTACCTGAAGGATATTTTAAAGGTGGAAGTTATAATTATGGTTTTGGTTCAATATTTATTTCTATTTTGGTTTTTATTGTAACGGGTTATACGATTTATAAGTGGTTTAAATTTGGAAAAAATTATGCGAAGAATGTTCAGACGGTTGAATTTTATCCTCCTGAGGGTCTTAGTTCGGCAGAGATTGGATATGTTTATAATAAAAGACAAGCTAATAAGAAATTAACTATTTCACTTATTGTTCAGTTAGCTAGTAAAGGATATATTAAAATAGATGAGATTAAAGATGATATTAAAATAACTAATTTGATGATTAAACCTAAAAAAATAGGATCGTTTGACGACATGTTACCTAAACGGGAGATAGAAGTTAAAAAAATAAAAGAAGCTGATGATAAATTAAGCAGATCAGAGACGACGATGATGGTTCATTTGTTTAAAAAAGGTGATGTTAAGAAATTAAAAACGAATATTAATAGATTTTTAAAGGTTAAAGATAGTTTAGTTAATGGTGGATATATTGAGGTTATTAGTGATAATGAGGAAGAAAGATTAAAAGATATTAAGCAAAAAAGAAAAGCATATGATGATAGTGTTAAAAATTATGATAAACAAATGACAGAGTATAATGAAAAAATCTCTAAGATGCCGGAAATTAGTGTGTTTGAGAAAATTGTTTATGATAGGCTATTTAATTCTAAGGATGAAATCATTTTAAGTAAACACAAAACATTTTATAGGGCTTTTAGTGAGGTTGAAAAAACACTAAAAGATAATTTTAAAGATAAGGTTTACGATAAGACATCTAGTAAACAAAGGTTTTATGCTATAGCAAGGACATTACTTATTTTGATATTATGTATTATATCTTATAAAGTTATAGAAGATATGGATCCAAAGTTTAGTATTTTATATTATTTATCATTTGGGTGTATTTTAGTTAATATATTATTTACTACTTTGATGGGTAGAAAGACAAAATATGGTGAGATGATAAGTGCTAAAGTAATGGGATTTAGGGAGTTTTTGGTGACAGCGGAAAAATCTAAGTTAGAACAGTTGGTTTCTGAGAATCCTTATTATTTTTACAATATTTTGCCATATACTTATGTTTTAAATATTTCTAAGAAGTGGATTCAAAAGTTTGAAAATATTAAAATACCGGAAATGGATATGGGTAATTTTGATTATGGTAGTGACAATTTTTTCTATTCTATATATGATCATGTTTATTATCCGCCAAGTTCTTCTGGCTCTTCTAGTTCATCATGCGGTGGTGGCTGTTCATCATGTGGTGGTGGATGCTCTTCTTGTGGAGGCGGAGGGTCTTGGTAAAAAAGTTTGTTTTGCAGTGGCATTTGAGTGAAAATTGTAATTTGAAATGTTTACATTGTTATCAAGAAAATCATAAACCTATTCAGTTAGAGTTCGATAAGTTAGTTATAATATATAAGCAGTTTAAAGAACTTTTAAATAAAAAGAAAATGAAGGGGCATATCAATATTACTGGTGGTGAGCCTCTTTGTAATCCTTATTTATTTAAACTATTGGATTTAATTAAAGAGGATAGTGATTTTATTTCGTTTTCTATTTTAACTAATGGAACACTTATTAATGAAAAGATAGCTAAAAAGATTAAATCTTATAATCCTTTATATGTTCAAGTTAGTTTAGAAGGTGGCAGAAAAACTAATGATTATATTAGAGGTAAAGGAACTTATAAGAAAATTGCGGAGGGTATTGTTAATTTAAGAAAAGAAGATATATTTACTTCAATTTCTTTTACGGCGACGAGTTTAAATTATAAGGAGTTTCCGAAGGTTGTTCGTTATGCGAAAAAGTATGATGTTAATAATGTTTGGTCAGATAGATTTATACCACTTGGTGATTCTGATAAGTCTTTAGCTTTGAATTATGAACAGACTAGAGAATATTTAGAAATTATGAATAAGGAAAGAAATAAGTTAAAGAAGATTAAAAATAATAAAACAACTATTTCAATGTATAGGGCATTACAGTTTCAAATGACAAATGATTTTGCTTATGGATGTACAGCTGGTGATACATTACTTACAGTAATGGAAAATGGCGATTTGGTTCCTTGCCGAAGAATGCCGATTGTTATAGGTAATTTATTTGATAGAAGTATGTACGATTTATATACAAACAGTGATGTTTTAAAAACTTTAAGGAAGAAGAAGATACCTGATGAATGCATAAATTGTGAACATTCTGAGGTTTGTCATGGTGGATTAAAGTGTTTGACATATGCGATGTATAATGACTTAAACTATAAAGATTATGGGTGCAATTTGTAATATTTTCGAAAGTTAATCAATTGTGATTAGCTTTTTATTATTTTACGTCAAAGGTGTGTTGAGTATGTTTATATATAATGTTTTAAAGGAGTGGATTGTTAAAATGAGTAAGTTATAATTATGGTTTACCTTTAAAAAAATTAGTCTAGTATGGAACAATAGTGCTAAACCGAACTAATTTATCAAAATTGTTATCAGTATAATATTTATTTTATTAATATGCTATTTTTTTGAAAAATAAATTTTATTTATTCTTTATTATCTTATGATATATAAAATCATTTTTTCTTTAAGAATACTATATCCTGTTTTTAATAATTATGTAACTATTTTTATAACAGCAACAAATATTCAAACTAATGTACAATTTTAACTTTGCTTATGAGAAAATGTATGTTATAGGGAATTTGAATGTAGGAGTTAGAAAGTGAGCTTGATAAAAAATCAGTTGTTAAGAAAATCTTAACAACTGCAGGTGATAATAAACACTATAGTGTTTATTAGATGTTGTGATTTGACTTTTTATTAAAAAAAGTATAGTATAAAGCGACAAAGGAGTGATATTATGAAAAATATTTTGTTTTCTGGGTTAGGTTATAATAAAAATAATTTTGAATTAATGCGTACTGTTTTGGAGGAAAAAGGCATTACTGATGTTCTTGATTTTGGTATGTATCAGCAGTATAAAAATTTGTCTGATGATAAATTAGTAAATGAGTTGTGTGCACAGTTTGATAAATTATCAGTAGATGAAGATGTCAATATAATTTGTCATTCTAGGGGATGTAATATAGGTCTTATTTTAGCTAAAGAAAAGTCATCAAAAATTAAGCATGCTGTATTTATGTCACCAGAATTACAAAATGCCGGAATTATTGATAAAATTTCTAGTTTGTATTATAGGTTTGATAAATTTACATTGAGCTTGCATATAACCGTTTATGATGATTCTATAGAAGAAAGTTCTGAATCTGGGTTAAGTGATGAATCAGATTTGTATAAGTTATTTATTCAAACTAGAAGTCTTGCCGAAGAAGCTTCTAAAGATTTATATGGAATTAATAGTTTAGTTGTTTATGGACGTGGTGATAAATTTATATCAAGAAATGGTGTGAAAGCACTTACAAAAAATTTAGGTGGAAAATTAATTGTGGCAGATACTGTTCATCATAATATTTTATTAACTGATACAGGATGTAAAGAAATTTCTGATGAAATAGTTAAATTTTTAAATGATGAGCCTACATCATATGATAAATTGGAAAATTATTTAGATGAAATTCATCCTACTCGTCGTATATTGAGAAAGACAAAAGAAAGAACACGAAATTCATAAGTAAATATGCTTATGAATTTTTTTTTACTAGGAATTTGCTTTGCAAAAGTAAAAAAGGCGTGGTTGTAATAAATACACTAAAAAAGACGGCAATTAAATCCGTTAAAAATCAAGAATAGATTGTTTTTAATAATCAACTTCAACAGTAATAGGTTTCATTTTGATTTTACATTTATCGCATAGAAAAATAGGGTTGTCTTTAAACGTTTCGTTATTCATTTTTTGAAATGTACTTTGTGGAATTAGTTTTGTATTTCCACATTTAGGACATAAAAACTTGATACTCATAGAAAAGTTTATGTTTTGTTTTTTGTTAATTTTTCTTAACATAGAACTCATATACTATTCACTCCTTCACGAGACTTCAAATAAAGGCTCCATTATTTGATTACATTTAGGACAAATAATGGGTATGCGATTAAATGAAGTTAAAATGAGATTTTTCCATTTAAGCAACTGTCGTTTAAATTTAATTTTTTCTTTAGAAATAACATATTTAATATTATCACATAATTTATTTGATTTGTTATAAAAACCGTAACTTCTAATAGATTTAAAACCAGTAGGTAATAGATGACATAATAATTTAGTAATAAATTCAAAAACAGAAACAGTCTGTTCGTGATATTTTTCTTCTTTGTGGTCTCTATAAAAGAAAGTAACATTTTCGCCATCATAATTAATAATTCTAGTTTCTGCCATGGCTGGTCTAGAACAGTATCTAGTAAGATAACGAATTAAATCTTCTATTGATTTGAACTTGTAACCATCATCTTCTAATCTATTATTTACATAAAAACCATTTTTGTATTTTAGATACATAATATTTTTAGTTTTAGAAAACTTTTGTTTACCAAAATGGTTTTCCATTTTATCAAGCAAAATTTTCATAAATCTTTTAGATAAAGCATCATAATTAAAATAATCATATTTTTTATAATTTTTAAATTTGTCAAAAACACATTCAGCAATAATAACATGAATATGAGTATTAAAGTTTAAAGGTCTACCAAAAGTATGAAGAAAAGCGAAGAAACCAGGGGTATATTTTAAATTATATTTTCTAGTTTTTTTCTTTTTGACTTTACCATTAACGATAGAGTATAAAGTATCATTAACAGATTCAAATAATAAACTAGTATCATTTAGATTATGAAAAAGCCAAGGACATAAAACATCTGGAATAGTAAATGTAATATGTCTATGTTTAACGTTTATACATTTTTCTAAAATATTTTCAGTTCTAATTTTTTGAGTCTTAATACCACAAGAAGAACACAGTTTTCCCTTACAAGTATGATGTGAAAAAATGATTTCTCCACAATCTTTACAACAATAAACAGTAGCTCCTAACTTATGATTAGAACAAGAAATAACTTTATTAACTTCTTTATTAGCATTAGGTCTTGTATTATCTATAGTGACTTTATATTTACTATAATAATTGTCCCAATGATCTTCAAAAATTCTAGCAATAGTACCAGTGGATTTAAAATTATTATTATTTTCCATAATAATAAATCCATCCTTATCAAATTTATTATCATCAGTTATATGCTTTTTAGCCCATGAATTAAAATTAACTATGTCTACATGTTTCATACCTTAATTATAACATGTATAATCTTGGACATAAAGATTTCAAACTAAGATTTTGATTTCTTTATGTTTTTTGCTATTATAACAAGTATCGGTAAAGACGAATTATAACAGGTACTTCGAGTACGTTTTTTTGAAAGTCTGCCATATAATTATTTATTAATTCGGTTGTAGATAATGGAACTTTAAAGTTCGGATGATTAAGCATGTAGGAATGTAGGTAATTTAATATGGTATTAGCCGAAATATTAACGAAAGGAGATTTTTATGAAACATATCTTAAGTTTTGATATTGCCAAAGGAAAAAGTGTTTATTGTTTTATTGATGAATTAAAAAATACTATTATTGATGCTACTACTATTGAACATAATAAAACTGATTTTGATAATTTATTCAATTTAATTAAAGATTATCCTAATTTAACGGTTATTATGGAATCAACTTCTATTTATCATCTGCCAGTTGAAGATTACTTTAGATTTAAAGGTATAGAAACAATTGTTATTAATCCTAAACTTGTTAAACAATTTAAAGATACTTTGAACAAATCCAAAACCGATAAACTAGACTGCTTTAAAATAGCTAGATGTTATTTGGGTACTATTGACAATTTTTATTACAAAAACGATGAATATTTCATGTATAATCCACTAGCTAGACAATATTGGTCATTACTTGAAGGTCAAACAAGATTAAAAAATAGATATAGACAATTAATTGAGATTATTTTCCCAGAATTTACCCTTATTTTTAATGATTTGTATGACGATTTGGCTTTAAATTTTATACATGATTTTCCTCATCCATCGTTATTTGTTAATAGACGAAGTGATTTTCTAATAAACTATTTAAAAAATAAAAATGGTACTACTCAAGCATATAGATTTAAAAATAAAGTTTTAAAAATGAAAAAATTAGCTTCTAATTCATTATGTTCTGAATCATTTAATTCCATACAAGTTCAAAATTTAATTCAAGTAATTGAACTGATTATGTATTACAAATTAGAAATTAATAAAATTAAAAATCAATTAATCAATGAAATGAGAAACAAAAAATTATTCAAAATTATTAATTCTATTCCTGGATTTGGTGATTTTTCTACTGCCTTATTTTTAGCTGAAGTTGGAGATATAACAAGATTTGATAATAAATATCAATTCATATCATTTATTGGAATTGATTCTGTTACTTCACAATCTGGAGTTAGTGCTTATCATGGTCCTATTTCCAAAAGTGGATGTAAGTTTGGTAGAACCATTTTATTTAATGTGGTTACAATATTACTTCAAATATCTGCACGTACAGATAAAACTAATCCAATATATTTATTCTTTAGAAAAAAACAATCCGAAAGTAAACATCATTACAAGTGTATAATCGCATGCGAAACCAAATTATGCAAGATTATATACAAATTATGTTCTTCGAATTGTTTATATGAAAACAAATAGTTGAATTACCTAAATTTTTTTTAATTGAGGAAACTCAGTTCTTTTTGTCATGCTTATAATACCATAAATTTTATGATTTGACAAAACTTAGATAATCAAAAAATGTCCCCTTTAGGGGACGTATGACAAAATTTATTTTGTCATTTTTTTATTTATTTTGAAGATTGGCATGGATTTTGTCCATTTCTATAAACAAAACTTTAGGTTAATTAGTAGATTTATTAATGTTTTCGTGAAGAGAACCTTTAAGTTCTTTTATTTTTCTAGAAACAGTAGTTCTAGAAATAATTGTATTTCTAATAGCATGTCTACCAGCAGAAGCCATATTGTTTTCCATGGCATATTTGACAAGTTTATATTCAGCCATATCAGTCATTCTTTGATAAGGTTTAAGACCGAGTATGTCTCTTATATAACAAAATGAAGTTTTATCTTTTTTATGCTTGTAGAAAGTAAAATTAACATCAATATAACCTATAGAAGTAAGTAAAGTTCTATTTCTTGTTTCCTTAACAGAATATTTTTCTTTCCTATTTTTAGATTTTTTATACTCTAAATCAATACCTTCTATAAAAGCTACTAATAATTTTTCTGTAAGTTCATTTCCTTTAGATACAATATAGCTTTCTAGTTCATATAAGTTAGTTTTATTTTCAGAATTTTATTAAAATTGTTTAAAAAAGTTTTAATTAATGGTAAAATGTTTATGTGATTAATTTCTTTCTATTTTTTGGTTAATTTAATTATAATTTATTTTCGGGGATTAATCACTCTTTTTTTATGCTTTTTTATTTCCCGTACTTTTGAAACGCGACCATGCCATAACTAATTTGACTTTTCTATTTTTTAGTTATAAAATATATTCTAATCGAATGAGCGAGGATTTATTCATAAAATTAGAAATTGGATTTTGTATATTAAAAAGAGGAAGGAAAAAATGAGAATATATCATATAATTGATCATAATGGATTTGGTTCAATTCATAAGTTGTTAATACCGCTGTGTGAAAAATATAGTAATAATATTTTATATACTCCATATTTAAAAAAATATCGTCTAACAAAGGAAGCAATACAAAAAATAAATAATGATAAAAATAGTATAGTTATAATACATTCTACAGGAAGAGACAAAACAATATATATAGATCAATTAGATAAATATTTTGATGATAAAAAAATTTTTATTTTTATGCATGTTTCAATTAATTACGAAGTGTTCAAAAAGAGAGAAAATTTTATAGCAAGATTATATAATATATGTAAAGAAAAACACATATTAATATTAACTCCATCAAAAGAAGTTACGAATCAATATTTAAAATATGGATTCGATGCAAAAACTATTCAAATTGGAATAAGAAATTTAAATAATGATTACTACAGAAAAAATATAAAAAGATTAGAAAAATATTATAATAAATTTGTAACTGTATGTGCTAGTGAAAGCCCAGCATATTATGATGCAAAAGGAATAAGCAATTTCGTTAAGTTAGCAAAAAAGGAAAAAATAACAAATGATATTTTAGTAGCAGGAGTAAATAGTTATGTTAAGAAAAATAATGATGTGTTTATGAAAAAGTTTAATGAAGATGATTTTTTAAATGTCTTATATCATTCAAAAGCATATATTCAATTGTCAATATTTGAATCATACAATATAACGGCGATTCAATCAAAAAGATTTAAGATACCGACGATTTTATTAAGTGCTGAAGGGAATGAATCCTGTATGATGGGAAATACATTTAGAAATATAAATGAGATTTGCCATAAAATTCGTGAAGTTAATAACAATTTAATAGATAATAAAACAATAAAAGAATTATATAATGATAGTATAATAAGAGAATCATTAAGCAGATTTAATAGTGATTTAATTAAAATGACTGAGGAGGTGTAACATGGAACCGTTTGTTTCTTTAAATAATAGTTCTGAATCTTTAGAAAAATCAATTTCATTAATTTATAGTGCATTTATTTCAAACGAAGATTTTTATTCAGATAAAGAACAATATGTTTTTTACGGGCATAATTTACCTAAAATAACTAAAAATCTAAATGTTTCAGGAACTATTGGATTTTATATTGACAATTTTTTTGACGAAAATTGGTCACCAATTCACAGTTATGAAGAATTATGGGAGTTAAAAGAGATAGTTATTAATAATCTTGTTATTAATGGTAGATTATCATATAGAACATCAGAAAAATTATTAAATAACAAAGAACTTTATATTAAAGTTATATCAAAATTGCCTGTTGATTTTATTTTTCCACAATTCTATAGTAATTTGTTATCAGTTTTTATAGATAAGTATCCAAATGTTCATTTAAAAAAATTAGCTTTAGAAGAAAATATAGAAGGAATTTATACTCATTTACCAAGTGAAAAAAATTTTTATAGTATATATGGCTTAGAGTCTGATGGTAGAGTTGGACATTATTATATGAATTTAAATGTAAACAATAAAAAATATATTCAAAGAATTGTACATTTATATAGAGATTTAAATAAAAGACTCTCTTTATCAGGTAATGTGGGTATTTTGTTAGCAGCAATAGATTATAACATGGAAAATGAAAAATATATTTTGGGATATAGAGAAAGGAAAAATCATTTACGTAAAAGTAGAAATTTTGCCTTAGACCAAATGACTCCTGCAAAAAAGATAATTGAACCTAAAAATCATTATTTTAATTCTTTTTATGATGGGTTAACTAGTTCAAATGAAGAAAAAATTTCGAATGAGGTAGTACAAAAAGTATTTAAAAAAGTAATGAAGGAGTTGAATTATTAAAATGAAACTTATACTTACTTCCACAGATTTTTTAACAGATAATTCGAGGAATAAAATATTGTCTGAATTAAAAGATGTATCTAAGTGCAAAATATTATATATTCCAAATGAGAATGCAACGATAGAAAAAATAAAAAGCAATAAATATTATGATAGATTGCAAGAATATGGATTTAAACGGGAAAATATATATGTTTTTAATTATAAAGAACCTAATAAATTTAAAAACTTAAATATTGATGCAATCTATATAGGCGGTGGCAATACTTTCAGTATGTTAAAAATATTGAAAGATACAAAGTTTGATAAGGAAATTATCAAATATGTAAAAAATGGGGTAACTTATATAGGTGGTAGTGCAGGAGCACATATTGTTACAAAAAATATCAAACATGTATTACCGTTTGATAATAATTCAGTTGGATTAAAAGATTATAATGGTTTAGGATTATTTGATGGAATTTTATTTTGTCATTATACAGATGATAGAAAGAAATACGTTGATGATTGTAAAAAAAGAAATAAGTATAATGTAAGCATATTGAGAGATGATGAAACTATTATTTATGAAGAATAAATAAAGACAATTTACTTTCATTATAGGCAATTCTTTATAACTATTTTTTAGGCAAGTTAGTAACATTATGTGGAGTAAAAGTGTCAATGTCAAGTAGTGTTGGTGTGACTAAAAACTAATGATAAATGAAATTGTTAAGATGGTCAAGAATTGACCTTCTTTTATTATGCTTTGATTGGATTAAGTAAGCCTTTAATAAGCATAACGCTAGCTTTTAAATGTTTAAATTTTCTATAACCACAAGCAGTATGGTTAATTTGCTTGATAAGATTATTCATCCCTTCAGTCCTACCGTTTGAATATTCATAGTCAAAAGCATTAACAATATATTCTTCCATATTTCTAAAGGTTTTTAGACTTTTTTTCATATATTTAGAAATGTTTTTATTGTGGTGATGAAGTTAATGATGGATAATGTTTAAAAATTTATCTTTATCTCTGCTGTCGCTAGCTTTTATAATACCTTGATAAACTTGATAAGTATTATAAAACTTTCCATCTGTATTAATTAGTTAAATTACAATATCAATCTATGAAACTTTTTTTAAAACATTTAAAATATTTCTTTTTATCAGAAAGTTTATCTTCATTTTTAAGTATTAATTTCCAGTGTTTTTAGTGACATAATGATTTTTAATTTTTCTAGAGATAGTAGTGCAGTTTTTGCTTATTAATGTTCATATTTCTTTAAATGATTTATTTTGGTTTAAATATTTTTCTATTTCCATTCTTCATCTAGTGATAGATGCTTAAACATAATTCATACTCCTTTCTTATAAGTACTATCAGTGCATTTATTATATTGTTTTACCTGGTAATTGCAACTTTTATTATTTTTAGGGTTGCATTTAGTTTTACATCTTACTAACTTTAAATTTTCGTGAAATGAAAAAGTAAATTACAGTTTTATAAAGTGAAATTTGAATGTATGAGAAACGTCCATAATACGGGCGTTTTTAAGTACTCTAATGATTTGAAATTTGATTAAAAATAGTGTAAAATACAAAGTATGTTAGAAATTTAACCACGACGAAAAGACAAAAGGCTATAGAATTTTAAAAAATGTAAGACTAAATTCCTTTTGCTGAATGTTTGTTATTATGGTATTAGATGGGTGTTTCTAACTTTTATGATAAGAATTATTTATTCTTATTATGTTTTATGAGATAAGGTTTTAGGGTAACCTCATCTCTTTTTATTTCTTTAATATTTAGTAAATCTAAAATTTCTTTGCCTCTGTTTGGGTTTTCGAAAGTACTCATCATAAAACTAAATACTTCACAAGGTGTTTTGCCTTTTAAAGACTTTCTAGGAGTAGAGTTAATATGTGAGAACATTAGATTTAAATCATCTTGAGTGATATTAGATATATCCATTTCATTAGGAATAATATCTCTAATATAGTTATGAGTATTTTCTACATGTGGTTTTTGACTTGATTGATAAGCATCACAATAAAAAATATTAGTTCTAAATTCTCCGGTTTCTTGATTAAATTCAAATAAATCAACTTTTTCGAACTCAATACCTCGGTCAGTAAGAATTAAAGGAAATAATTCTCTATATAAATCATGACCAAGTTTATTTTCTAAATCATCTAAGGCTTTGGCCATGGATTCAGAAGTTTTTTTTTCATGAAGAAATCCAATCATAAGGCCAGAGCCTTCAAAATAAAAAGTTTGAATATAAGGTCCAGATTTAGAATTTAAAACAGTATCCATTTCAGTGGTTGGAACAATAGGATTATCTTCTTTAAACTTTAAATAATCTTTATATTTATGGTTTTCATAATTGGCAGGTTCTTTTCTTTTTTTATATTTATGTTTAAATTGTTTACGATTAACTTGTTCTTTTAAAGAAAAATTATCAATACCATATTCTTTAAATACTCCCATTTCAATGTAATTGTAAAGAGTTTTAATACATTGTTTAATTTCATTATGAGAAGATTTAATTTGATAAAGAGATTGTCCTTGGTCTAATAATGGTTTAAGAATATTCGCCAGTTCTTTTGCTTCCAAAGTGGTCAAATTGATTCCTTCTCTAAAATCAACTAAATCTTTTTTATATTCGTCGTCTGCTTGAGCTGCATAATAAAAATATTTATCTAAATGACATTTAGCTATATTAGGGCATTTATTACAAGCACCAGGAGATTTATCTCTTTTATTACATTTTATTTCTTCATATTTATAACATCTTTTTTTACAGCCTCCACATTCTTGCCTATGAACACAGATGGATGGATAAATAAATTGATTTCTTGGTTTAAAAGTTCTATGTTTTCTAATTTCTTTAGCTATAGTTGTAGGATCTTTACCAATAGTTCTAGCAATGTCAACTTTATTTGAACGATTTTCTATCCCAGTTTGAATAATTTTTCTTTCATCTAAAGTTAAATGCTTATTATTATGGATTTGTTTTGACATAATAATATACCTCTCTTTCACTGTCAAAACACCCATGTGATATATTATATAAAAAAGAATTTAGTCTTACAAATTCTTAACTGGATTTTTATGTAAGACTAAATTCTTGTCTAATATATTGAAACTGTAATTTACTTTTTCAGTTTACATGAATTTTTTTGTTAAAAAAATAATAAAAAAGGATTGAATTAAAAAGAAAATTCCCGTAAAATTATAAAAGAACATTTAAAAGAGTAAAATCCCAAAATGAAAAGGATTTTTTAGGAAAAAATTGTAAAAATCAAAAAAATATGATAATATATAGAACATTAAATGAAATTATTGCATGCAAAAAAGTGTACGACCTTTAGTCTTTTCGCGACTAAGTTCCCGCACATGAGTCAATATGATTGGCTTGTTTGCCAACGAATAAGCGGATTATAAAATCTGCCCATTCGTTGATAGTTAAATATTTTCATTTAAAATATCAATTATAAATTTGAGTTGTTGTATTGCAACTTGAGAAGATGATTCAGTAGAAGATTCATCTGTTAATTTATTTAAAATATCTTGAAGAAAATATATTAAATCTTGAATATTAAAAGTACCTAATAATGAATCTGAGTAGACAATATTATTTTTCATTATTGACTCCTAATATTGCTTTTTTGGTTAAACATACATCATCAGGAGAGATGTATGAACAGTTCAAAGATTTAATTAATTCAGGATATTTTTTTAATGTAAGTTCATAAGGTGTTTTGCCATCTAATGAATCTCTAGGAATATTATTGATAGTGTCTTCTAATCTTTGAATTTGTTCAGTAGTCATATCATCAAAAGATGTTCCTTTAGGAAAAATATCTCTTATATATTTGTGATTTTTTTCAATAGTACCTTTTTGCCAAGAAGAGTAAGGTTTACAATAGAAAACATTAGTTTTTTTAACCCCAGTTTCATAATCGTATTCGATGTGTAATGGATCAAAAAACTCAGAGCCATTATCTGTCAGTACAATTCTAAAAACTTTAGAATATAGTTTAATACTAAGTTTACTTTTAAATAAATCAAATTGATAATTAACAGATTGAACATTTTTCTTATCAAGTAATCTAATAAACATGAATTTAGTATCTTTTATAATAATAGTAAGGAGTACTTTTATACTTTCTTTATTGCCTTCAACAGTATCCATTTCACATATATTCATATTAGGGTGTTTTAAAACAAAATTGAGATAATCATTATAAGTACGACCTTTTAATAAAGCTAATTTTCTTTTGTATTGTTTTTCTTCTAATTCATCTTTCTTTTTTCTAGGCTTGTAGCTAACCTTTTTAGGCAAATCTATATTTTTGAGTGAAAAAACACCGATATTAACATATTTATAAAAAGTCACCTTTGAAAAATACAATATGTCAGAATGATTAGAGTATACTTGATTTACACTTTGTTTTTGCTTTTTAATAAGTGGGACAATAGCATGTTCAATTTCATCAATAATTTCAGGAGTAATATCAATACCTTGTCTAGAAGTAACTAAAGTTTCCTCATAGTGTTTTTGAGCGACTGAAGCATTATAATATAACTTATGCTTATTACACTTGTTCTTAAAAGGACAACAATTGCACACATAAGGCTTATCCTTTAATTTAGGACATTTTTTTTCTGCTTCACTAATACCTTTAGAATCAAAAGGGTCATAGTAATAACTTTTGACATATCTGTTTCTTTTAATTTCCTTAGATATAGTAGTTCGATCTTTATTTATAGCTTTACCAATAGAAGTAAAGTTATACTTTTTACCAATCATATACTCGATAGTCTCTCTTTGTTCTTTTAATAATTGATTATATTTAGTCATTTTAAAAATACCTCCAACTAGATGACAAACAAACCAATGACATATATAGTACACTTAAAATTAAAAAAAGCAAATTAATAAATATTATAAGTAATTTAATAACAAGCAAAGGTGAACTTTGCTTGTAACATTTATTATATTATTTGAAAAGAGATGTCAATGGTCTAGATAAACTCACTTCGTTCGCCATTGACATCTCTTTTCACAACTAAATTCTCGTATAAAATAAAACGGGAACTTTCTAATTTAATTAATAAATAATAAAAAAGTGTTGATTTTCATATATTTTTATTGTATAATTTTGAGTGTGTGACGTGCTTAGATGTGTGAGGTTGCCGATACACCAGGTTAAGTTGTAAAATATTTTAATCTTTAAGTCGGGTTTTTACACGGAGCAAGTCTATACTAGATATAGGCGAGAGGAGGATACAATAATGTCAAAGAAAGTTCGTATTAGATTAAAATCTTTTGAACACAAAAATTTGGATGCTGCTTGTGGCAAAATTGTTGATACAGTTAAAAGAACTGGTGGCGAAGTTAGTGGACCAGTGCCACTTCCAACTGAAGTTGAAAAGATTACAATTTTAAGAGCTGTTCACAAATATAAAGATTCACGTGAACAATTTGAAAAAAGAACACATAAAAGACTTATTGATATCAATAATCCAAGCAAGGAGACTATCGATGCTTTATCGCATTTAGATATTCCAAGCGGTGTTGATATTCAAATCAAATTATAATAGGAGGATGAAAATATGAAAGGAATCTTAGGTCGTAAAATCGGAATGACTCAAGTTTTTGATCAAGATGGTAAATTAACTCCAGTTACTGTAGTTGAAGTTACTCCTAATGTTGTAACTCAAGTTAAAACTACAGAAAACGATGGTTATGAAGCTATTCAACTTGCGTTCGATGATAAAAGAGAAAAATTAGCGACAAAAGCTTCTCTAGGAATTACTAGTAAAGCAAATACGACACCTAAGCGCTTCTTTAAAGAAATCAGAGGTGTAGACATCAATAATTATCAATTAGGAGATGAAGTAAAAGCTGACATTTTCGAAGTTGGTGAAATGGTTGATGTAACAGGAACTACTAAAGGTAAAGGTTTCCAAGGTAGTATAAAAAAATATAATCAAAGTAGAGGACCTATGGGACATGGTTCTAAATATCATAGAGGTGTAGGTTCACTTGGTACAATGCTTCCTAAACGTGTATTTAAAGGTAGAGGACTTCCAAGTCACATGGGAGTTAATACAGTAACTATTCAAAATTTAGAGATTGTCGATGTTGATTTAGAAAACAATGCAATTTTGGTTAAAGGAAATATTCCTGGACCTAAAAAAGGATTAGTTATTATTAGAAGTGCTGTTAAAAATAATGGTAAAGTAAATAAACGTGCAGAGCTTGTTAATTATAATAAAGAAGAAAAACCTGCAGAAGTAGAAAATACAGAAAGTGCAGAAGCATAGGAGGGTTAATCTTATGAAAAAGAATAATGTAATTAATGTTAAGGGCGAAAAAGTTAGTGATATTACTTTAAATGAAAACATTTTTGGTATTAAACCTAACGATGCCGTTTTATACGATGCTATTACTTTAGCGCAAACTTCTCAAAGACAAGGAACAGCTGATACAAAAACACGTTCAGAAGTAAGCGGTGGCGGAAGAAAGCCATGGAGACAAAAAGGTACTGGTAGAGCTAGACAAGGTAGTACAAGAGCTCCACATTGGTATCATGGTGGTGTAGTATTTGGACCACATCCAAGAACTTACGGTAAGAAAATGAACCGTAAAGAAAGAGTTTTAGCTTTAAAATCTGCTTTATCTTATAAGGTAGAGGAAAATGAAATTATCATTTTAGATGAACTTGATGTTAAAACTCCAAAAACTAAAGATATGATTAAATTATTAAACGATATTAAAGCTCCTAAAAAGACTTTAATTGTTGTAGATGAACTTTCTGATAACTTAATTTTAGCTACTCGTAATATTCCAAAGGTAGAATTATTAGAAGCTAGTGAAATTAATGTATTAGATATTATCGGTGCTGATGGCTTAGTTATTACTAAGAAAGCAGTAGAAATGATAGAGGAGGCGTATAAATAATGGAAAACTATAGAGACATTATCAAAGCTCCAATTATCACTGAAAAAACTAGTGATTTAGCTAAAGACAACGTGGTAGTATTTAGCGTTGATCCTAAAGCTAATAAAATTCAAATTAAACAAGCTATTGAAAAAATTTTCAATGTTAAAGTAGAAAGGGTTAATACAATTAATACTTATGCAAAAAGAAAAAGAGTTGGCCGTTATTATGGTAGAGCTAACAAGGTTAAAAAAGCAATTGTTAAATTAAAAGAAGGAAGTTCAATTGAACTTAACTAATCTTTAAGGAGGACGAATATGGCAATAAAATCATATAGACCAACGACTAATGGTAGACGTGGTATGACAACTTTAGTAAATGATGAAATTACTAAAACAACTCCAGAAAAATCATTAGTTGTAACAATGAAAAAGTCTGGTGGTCGTAATAATCAAGGCATCATTACTGTAAGACATCACGGTGGTGGAGCTAAGAGAAAATACAGAATCATTGACTTTAAAAGAAATAAGGATGGTATTGTTGGAACTGTTGCTTCAATCGAATACGATCCAAATAGAAGTGCTAACATTGCTTTAATTAATTATAATGATGGAGAAAAGAGATACATAATTGCTCCAAAAGGTTTAAAAGTTGGAATGAAAATTGAAAGTGGAGAACAAGCCGACATTAAAGTTGGTAATAATTTACCACTTGGAAATATTCCAGAAGGTACTTTAGTTCACAATGTTGAATTAAAACCTGGTAAAGGTGGTCAAATGGCTAGAAGTGCTGGTTCTAGTGTTCAAATTTTAGGCCGCGAAGGAAATTATACATTACTTCGTTTAACAAGTGGCGAAGTTAGAAAAGTATTAAGTGTTTGCCGAGCAACTGTCGGTGAAGTTGGAAACGAAGATTATAGTTTAGTAAATTATGGTAAAGCTGGAAGAAAGAGACATATGGGAATTAGACCTACTGTTCGTGGTTCTGTTATGAACCCTAACGATCACCCACATGGTGGTGGAGAAGGTCGTGCACCTGTTGGACGTAAACACCCAGTTACACCTTGGGGTAAACCAGCTCTTGGCTTTAAGACACGTAATAATAAGAAAGCTTCAAGCAAACTAATTGTTCGCTCAAGAAAAAAATAAGAAAGGATGACTTATAAATGGCTAGAAGTACAAAGAAAAAACCTTTTGTCGATGATTATTTAATGAAAAAGGTTGAAAAAATAAACGAATCTGGTAAAAAAGAAGTTATTAAAACTTGGTCTCGCCGTTCTACAATTTATCCTGTATTTATTGGACACACATTTGCTGTGCATAATGGTAAAGAATTCATCCCAGTTTATGTTACAGAAGATATGGTTGGACATAAATTAGGTGAATTTGCCTTGACACGTAAGTTTGGTGGCCACGGCGACGATAAGAAGAAAAAATAAACCGGAAAGGATGGTATAAATGGAAGCTAAAGCAATTGCTAAAGAAATTAGAATTTCACCTAGAAAAATGCGTTTATCTATTGATTTAATTCGTGGAAAAGACGTTAAGGAAGCTGATACAATTTTAGCAAACTTAAATAAAGAAGCTGCTAGAGTGATTCGTAAAGTTTTAAAATCTGCTACTGCTAATGCAGTAAACAATTTAGAACTTAATGAAGATAATCTTTATGTCAGTGAAGCTTATGTAAATGAGGGCAGAACATTAAAAAGAGGCCGTGCTGGTGCCAAAGGTAGCCCTAAACCAATATTAAAAAGATCAAGCCACGTTACAGTGGTAGTGAGTGAGAAAAATTAAGCAAAGGAGGGTAATACATGGGTCAAAAAGTTAGTCCAGTCGGACTTAGAATTGGTATAAATAAAACTTGGGAATCTAAGTGGTATGCTGGAAATCAAGATTTTGCTAAATTCTTAAATAACGACTATAAGATTCGTAAATGTTTAGAGAAAAAGTTAAAAGATGCCGCTGTTTCAAGTATTCTTATTGAAAGAAATAGTGAAAAGACCGAAGTTATTATCAATACTGCTAAACCAGGTGTAGTAATTGGTCATGGCGGTGACGAAATTGAAAAATTAAGAAAAGAATTAAATAAATTAACTAATGAAGAAATTCATATTTCTATTAAGGAAATTAAGAATCCAAATTTAGATGCAGCTTTAGTTGCAGAAAATATTGCGCATCAAATTGAAAATCGTGTTTCTTATAAAATTGCACAAAAGAAAGCGATTAGAAATGTTATGAAATCTGGAGCTAAAGGTATTAAAACTTTAGTATCTGGTAGATTAAATGGTGCTGAAATTGCAAGAGGAGAAGGTTATAAAGAAGGTAGAGTTCCTCGTCATACTTTAAGAGCTGATATTGATTATGCTTTAAAAGAAGCAAATACTATTTATGGTAAGATTGGTGTTAAAGTATGGATTTATAAAGGTGAAATCCTTGGGGACGGTGTTAAACCTCAAAAAGAAGCAAAACCTTCTAGACCAAATAAGGGAGGTGTGAAGGATGGCAGTAATACCAAAAAGAACTAAATATCGTCGTCCTCACCGTTTGTCTTATGAAGGTGAAGCTAGAGGAAATAGACAAGTTTCATTTGGTGAATATGGACTTCAAGCTTTAGAAGGAGCTTGGATTACTCAACAACAAATTGAAGCTGCTCGTGTTGCGATGACTCGTTACATGAAGCGTGGTGGTAAAGTATGGATTAATATTTTCCCACATTTATCTTTGACAGCAAAAGGTATTGGTATGCGTCAAGGTAAAGGTAAAGGTGCTCCTGAAAAATGGGTTGCCGTTGTTAAAAAAGGAAAAATTATGTTCGAAATTGCCGATGTTAGTGAGGATGTTGCTAGAGAAGCATTTAGACTTGCTATGCATAAATTACCAATTAAATGTAAGTTTGTAAAGAAAGAAAGTGGTGAGGCAAATGAAGATTAATGAACTAAGAGAATTAAGTAACGAAGATTTAAAGAAAAAAATCGACGAAACTAAAGCTGAACTTTTTAATTTACGTTTTAGCCAAGCTACTGGTAGTCTTGAAAAACCAGCTAGAATTAATGAACTTAGAAAGGCTGTCGCAAGAATGAAAACTATTCTTCGTGAACGTGAATTACAAGACTAGGAGGATTTTATGGAAAATATAAAAAGAGAATTAACAGGTAAAGTTGTAAGCGTTAAGAACGATAAGACTATTACTGTATTAGTTGAAACTTACATTATGGATAAAAAATATGGTAAGAGAGCTATGTACTCTAAAAAATACGCCGCTCACGATGAAAAGAATGAAGCAAATGTTGGCGACATAGTTAGAATTGCTGAAACTAGACCAATATCTAAAACTAAACATTATCGTTTAGTAAAAATCGTAGAGAAAGCAGTTATTTTATAACTAGCTAGAAGGAGGATTAATTATGATTCAACAGGAAAGCCGTTTAAAAGTAGCTGATAACTCTGGAGCTCGTGAACTATTAGTTATTAGAGTACTTGGTGGTAGTAAAGTTAAAACTGGCAATATCGGAGATATAGTTGTTGGAACAGTTAAGAAAGCAACTCCTAATGGAACTATTCCAGAAGGTAAAGTTGTTAAAGCTGTTGTTGTTAGAACAAAACGTGGAGTTAGAAGAGAAGATGGATCTTATATTAAATTTGATGACAATGCTTGCATTTTAATTAAAGATGATAAGACTCCAGTTGGAACTCGTGTGTTTGGACCAGTAGCTCGTGAAATAAGAGATGAAGGATTTATGAAGATTGTTTCACTTGCTAAAGAAGTATTATAGATCGTTTGGAGGAATAATATGAAAATAAAACAAGGAGATAAAGTAGTTGTCATTGCTGGTAAAGACAAAGGCAAAGAAGGAAAAGTTATCCAAACTTTTAAAGCCCAAGATAGAGTCATCGTTGAAGGCGTTAATATTGTTAAAAAACATATTAAACCAAACGGTGGAGAAAACGGAAGAATTGCCGAGGTCGAAGCTCCATTACATGTTTCAAATGTAATGATTATTGATCCTAAGACTAAAAAAGGAACAAGAGTAGGACATACTACTGATAAAGATGGAAAGAAAATAAGAGTGTCAAGAAAATCAAATGAAAAACTTGACTAAACCTGAAAGGAGGGTATTTATGAACCGCCTACAAAAAAAGTACAATGAAGAAATCGTACCTAGTTTAAGAGAAAAATATAATTATAAAAGTGTAATGGCTATACCTAAATTAGAGAAAATCGTTGTTAATATGGGTGTTGGTGATGCAACTAGTAATAGTAAGTTATTAGATGCAGCTGTAAGTGATTTAAAAGCTATTACAGGTCAACAACCTATTGTTACAAAAGCAAAAAAAGCTGTCGCTAACTTTAAAGTACGTCAAGGCCAAGGTATTGGTTGTAAGGTTACTTTAAGAGGTGACAATATGTATAATTTTTTAGATAAACTAATTAGTATTACATTACCTCGTGTTCGTGACTTTAGAGGGATTAGTCCAAAATCATTTGACGGTAGAGGTAACTACACTCTAGGTTTAACTGAACAATTAATTTTCTCAGAAATAGATTATGATAAAGTTGTTAAAGTACGCGGAATGGATATTGTGTTTGTTACATCAGCACATACCAATGAGGAAGCTTTAGACTTATTAAAAGGTTTCGGTATGCCTTTTAGAAAATAATGATTAGGAGGAAATTATGGCAAGAAAAAGTATGGTTGTGAAAGCTAATCGTGAACCTAAATTTAAAGTACGTAAATATACTAGATGTAAAATTTGTGGTAGACCACATTCAGTACTTAAAAAATATGGTATCTGCCGTATTTGTTTTAGAGAATTAGCTTACAAAGGACAAATACCTGGAATTACAAAATCAAGTTGGTAAGAAGGGAGGATTAAATATGGTAGTATCAGATCCAATTGCTGATATGCTTACGAGAATCCGTAATGCAAATCAATTAAGATATAAAGAAGTAGCAATGCCATCTTCAAAGATGAAAGAAGAAATAGCAAGAATCTTGAAAGAAGAAGGATATATTGTTAATTACAAAGTTGTTAAAGATGGAGTACAAAATAAACTCGTTTTAACGTTAAAATATGGAGCTAAGAAACAAAGAGTTATTACTGGATTAAAAAGAATTTCTAAACCAGGACTTAGAGTTTATGCTCATGCAGATGAAATACCAAGTGTTTTAAATGGACTAGGTATCGCTATTGTTTCAACATCTGAAGGTGTAATGACAGGTAGAGATGCTAAGGGTAAATCACTAGGTGGCGAAGTGTTAGCTTACGTTTGGTAGAAAGGAGAAAGTAATATGAGTCGTATAGGAAACAGAGTACTTTCAATACCTGAAAATGTTACCGTAACTACTTTAGGCAATGTTGTTACAGTTAAGGGACCTAAGGGTGAACTTTCTACTGAAATTAATAAAAACATTGCTGTAGAAGTAAAAGAAAATGAACTTGTAGTTACAAGAAAAAATGATGCTTATAAAGCATTTCATGGAACAGCAAATGCTAATATTGCTAACATGATTAAAGGTGTAACTGAAGGTTTTGAAAAGAAATTAGAAATAGTTGGTGTTGGATATCGTTTCAATTTAGCTGGTAATAAATTAACTATTCAAGCGGGATATTCTCACCCTGTAGTTATGGAAATTCCTGCGGGACTTACTGCAGAATGTCCTAGTAATACAGAACTTACTATTAAAGGTGCTGACAAACAATTAGTTGGTGAATTTGCGGCTAATGTCAGAAAAGTTAGAAAACCTGAGCCATATAAAGGTAAAGGTATTCGTTACCAAGATGAATATATCATCAGAAAAGTTGGTAAGAAAGCTGCTTAATTAGAAAGGAAGAAGAAATTATGATAAAGAAAGTTAATCGTAATGAAGTGCGTCAAGCTAGACATGCTAGAGTTAGAAAAACTGTTAGTGGAACTAGCGAAACACCAAGATTAAATGTGTTTAGATCAAATAGTAATATTTTCGCACAAATTATCGACGATACTAAAGGTGTAACTTTAGCCAGCGCTTCTTCAATTGATAAAGATTTGAAACTAGAAAATGGTGGAAATATCGAAGCAGCTGTCAAAGTCGGAGAATTAATTGCTAAAAGAGCAAAAGATGCAAAAATTACTAAAGTGGTATTCGATAGAGGCGGATACTTATATCATGGACGTGTTAAAGCTTTAGCTGAAGCTGCACGCGAAAATGGTTTAGAATTCTAAAAGGAGGGAAATATAGTGGAAAGACAAAGAAGAGAACCCCGTCCAAAACAATTTGACGAAGAAGTTATTAGCATCGGAAGAGTTACTAAGGTAACTAAAGGTGGTCGTCAATTACGTTTCGCAGTAACAGCAGTTGTTGGAGACCGTAAGGGTCGTGTTGGTATTGGTTCAGGAAAAGCTGCTGAAGTACCAACTGCTATTAAAAAGGCTGTAGCAGCCGCTACTAAGAATGTTATTAACGTGGCTATCGTTGGTGGCAATACTATCCCACATGAAGCTATCGGAAGAAGAGGTGCTAGTAAAGTTTTATTAAAACCTGCTTCTAAAGGTACTGGAGTTAAAGCTGGTGGACCTGTTAGATCTGTACTAGAACTAGCTGGTGTTAAAGATATTTTATCTAAATCACTTGGATCAAGCACTAAAATTAATATGGCATATGCAACATTAGATGCTTTGAAGCAACAAAAAACTGCTGAAGAAGTAGCTAAGTTACGTGGTAAGAAAGTAGAGGAATTATAATATGAAGTTACATACTGTAAAACCAAATCCATATGCTACAAAGGCTAGAAAAAGAGTAGGTCGTGGACCAGGAAGTGGAACTGGTAAAACAGCTGGTCGCGGTGAAAATGGTCAAAATTCTCGTAGTGGTGGAGGAGTTAGGATAGGTTTTGAAGGTGGACAAACACCACTTTTCAGAAGACTTCCTAAGAGAGGTTTCTCTAATGCTAAATTTAAGAAAGTGTATGCGGTTATTAATTTATCAGATTTAAATAGATTTGAAGATGGTGCTACTGTTACTCCAGAAATTTTAAAAGATATGGGATTAGTTAAAAATGCTTTAGATGGTATTAAAGTACTTGGTAAAGGAAAATTAGAAAAGAAATTAACTGTTAAAGCTAATAAGTTCTCTACTTCTGCTTTTGAACAAATAGAAAAATTAGGTGGAAAAGCAGAGGTGATCTAATTGTTTAAAAAAGTCAAACAATTTTTTAGCCCAGCAAACAAAGATTTGAGGAAAAAAGTATGGTTTACTTTTGCAATGCTTTTTGTATTTAAGCTTGGAACAGCAGTTGTTGTTCCTGGTGTTGAAGCTGATTTGAATGTTGGATTTTTAGAGCTACTTAATGTTTTAGGTGGCGGAGCTATGGAGAATTTTTCAATTTTTGCTTTAGGTGTTATGCCTTATATTACTGCATCAATTATTATGCAACTGTTACAAATGGATATAATTCCTTATTTCACTGAACTTTCTAAACAAGGACAGACTGGAAGAAATAAGATTAATCAAATTACTCGTGTACTTGGTATTGTACTTGCTTTTGTTCAAGGTTATATGTTTTCATTTGCCTTTATACAAAAAGGTAGTGTAACTGATTATATTGAAGTTTCATTAGTATTAACAGCTGGTACATCATTACTTCTTTGGATTGGTGATGAGATTACTAAAAAAGGTTTAGGTAATGGTACTTCTATGATTATCATGGCGGGTATTTTGGCTAGTACTCCTTATATGTTTACGCAAGCATATTCCGGTTTGGTTACTGTGGATGCGGGAGCAATGGGAGTGGTTAAATTTGCTTTGTTTATTATTCTTTATTTGATTATTGTTTTAGGAGTTTTATTCGTTCAGCTTGCTGAGAGAAGAATTCCAATTCAATATGCTAATAAAACTGATAATGTATTTTCTAACAAGCAAACTTATATTCCATTTAAGTTAAATTCGGCTGGTGTTGTTCCTGTTATCTTTGCTTCAGCTTTGATTTCAGCTCCAGCTTTAATAGCTCAATTTACTAAAAATGAAGAATTCATGATGTTTGTTAATAGATGGCTTAGTTTGACATCTATTACTGGGTTTTTACTATTTATTATATTTATTGTTGCCTTTTCTTTCTTTTATACATTTATTGTTATTAAACCAAAAGATATGGCTGAAAATTTACAGAAGTCAGGTGGTTATATACCAGGTATTAGACCAGGAGAAGAAACAATTAAATATGTTAGCAAAGTTTTAATTAGACTTACGGTTGTTGGTTCAGTATTTTTAGCGTTTATTGCGGGACTTCCATATATATTTGGAATGATATCTGATTTGCCTTCAACTGTATCAATTGGCGGAACTGGATTACTTATTGTTATTGGTGTTATATTAGAAATATATAAACAATTAGAGAGTAGTTTAATAAGCCGTAGTTACAAACGCCGGAGAGTATACTAAATGAATATAACATTTATTTCGGCTCCGGCTGCCGGTAAAGGCTTACTTTCATCAATGATAAATGAAAAGTATGGATTTCCGCACATATCTATCGGAGATTTACTTAGAAGTGTTGATGATGAAAAGGTAAAAAAACAATTAGAAAATGGGGAATTTGTCGATAATAGATTGATTGCTAAATTACTTACAACAAGACTTTCAAAAGATGATTGTAAGAATGGCTTTATCTTAGATGGATTTCCTAGAAATATGTCACAAATTTCAATATACGAAGAAGTTTGTGAGAAAGTAAATGACATGAAAAATGTTATAATAGTACTCGATATACCAAGAGAAATTGGTGAGAAGCGAATTTTAGGTAGAAGAGTATGTTTAAATTGTGGTAATGTTTTCAATGATTTGTTTGAACATAGTAAATCAAAAGTTCCAGGAGTTTGTGATAATTGTGGTCATGAGCTGATTAAAAGAACTGATGATAATATAGAGGTTTATGAACGTAGATATGATACATTTCTTAAGGAAACAAAACCAGTTATAGATTATTTTGAAGCTAGAGGTAATGTGTATCATGTAGATGGTTCTAGGTCTAGTGATGAAACTTTTAGCGATATTGAAAAAATAATAGGAGGCTATAATGATTAGCATTAAATCTGAAAGAGAGATTGAACTCTTACGTATAGCAGGTGAAATTACAGGTAGTACTCATAATTATTTGAAACCTTATATTAAACCTGGAATTACGACTAAAAGATTGAATGATTTAGCCGAAGAATATATTAAAAGTAGAGGTGCAACCCCATCATTTAAGGGTTATGATGGTTTTCCAGCAGCGATATGTATATCAATTAATGATGAAGTTGTTCATGGTATTCCAAGCGATAGAAAGTTAAAAGAAGGAGATATTGTTTCTTTAGATATTGGTGCTTGTTATAAGGGATATCATGGTGATTCAGCTTGGACATATCCAGTTGGAAAGATAGATGATAAGAAGAAATATTTACTTGAGCACACTGAAAAATCTTTGTATAAAGGTTTGGAAGCTATTCATGATGGATGTCATGTTGGTGATATTGGTTATGCGGTTAGTAAATATGCTTCTGAACATAACCTCGCTGTTGTTCGAGAACTCGTTGGTCATGGAGTTGGTAATGATGTTCATGAAGATCCAGATGTACCAAATTATGGTGCGAGAAATACTGGCCCTGTTTTAAAAGCGGGTATGGTTATAGCGGTAGAACCTATGCTTAATTTGGGGACTAGAAAAATTTATATTTTAGATGATGATTGGACTATTATTACTGCCGATGGTAAACCATCCGCACATTTTGAACATACAGTATTAGTTACGAAGGAAGGGCACGAAATATTAACCAGGAGGTGATAAAATGGCAAAAGAAGATGTCATTGAAGTAGAAGGCTTAGTAGAAGAAATCTTGCCAGGTGGCGGATTTAAAGTAAGACTAGAAAACAATCACGTTATTAAAGCCCACATTTCTGGTAAAATGCGATTACACCGCATTCGTATTTTACTAGGCGACAAAGTGAAAGTAGAATTATCACCTTATGATTTAACATGTGGGCGAATAACCTATAGAGTAACGAAATAGGAGGAATAGATATGAAAGTAAGACCATCAGTTAAAAAAATGTGTGATAAATGTAAGATTATCAGACGTAATGGAAAAGTAATGGTAATTTGTGAAAATCCAAAACACAAACAAAGACAAGGTAAATAGGAGGTGTTTTAATGGCACGTATTAAAGGTGTAGATATACCAAATAACAAAAGAATTGAAATCGCTCTTACTTATATTTATGGTATTGGACGAAGTTTATCTAATAAAATCTTAGCTGATGCAAGTGTAGATATTAATAAGAAAGCAGGAAGCTTAGATAATGATGAACTTTCACGTATCCGTGATGAAGTTAATAAATATTTAACTGAAGGTGATTTACGCCGTGAAGTAAATATGAATATTAAGACAAAGATGGAAATCAATTCTTATGAAGGTACTCGTCATAAGAAAGGCTTACCAGTAAGAGGACAAAGAACTAGAAGTAATGCTAGAACTCGTAAGGGTAAACCTAAAACAATAGCAAATAAGAAGAAATAACTTTAAAAGGAGGATATTATGGCTTATAAAGCAAGAAAACGTAAGGTTAAAAAGAATGTCCCAGAAGGTAAAGCTTTTATTCATTCAACTTTTAATAATACAATCGTTACACTTACTGATAAAGAAGGAAATGCGATTAGTTGGGCTTCAGCTGGTACAGTAGGCTTTAAGGGTAGTAAAAAGTCAACTCCTTTTGCAGCTGGTATGGCTGCAGAAGCTGCTGGTAAAGCTGCTGCTGAAATGGGTATGAAGAAAGTTGAAGTATATGCAAAAGGTTTAGGTTCTGGAAGAGAAACAGCAATTCGTTCTTTACAAACAGCTGGTTTAGAGATTACTTCAATTTCAGATGTCACACCTATGCCACATAACGGATGTCGTCCACCAAAACGACCTCGTGGATAAAAGGAAAGGAGACCTTTATGAATTTTGAAAAACCAGATTATAAAATAACAGATTATGTAGAAAATAATAATTATGGAAAATTTGAACTAGAACCTTTGGAAAGAGGTTTTGGTATGACTATTGGTAACGCTTTACGTAGAGTAATGTTATCATCAATGCCAGGTAGTGCAATTGTTGCTGTTAAAATTGATGGTGTTCAACATGAATTTCAAACTATTGATGGTGTTATCGAAGATGTTACAGCAATTATCTTAAATTTAAAAGGTATTGCGATTAGAAATCATTCTGATGAAGTTAAGACTGCTCATTTATCAGTTCATGAAGAAAGAACAGTTACTGCTGGTGATATTATTTGTGATAGCGATGTTGAAATAATTAATAAGGATCAAGTTATTGCTACTTTAGCTAAAGGTGGAAAACTTGATATGGAGTTTATTATTGCTAATGGTCGTGGAGCTGATTTATCATCTGTAAATAAAAAGTATATTACTGATGCTAGTTTAGGATATATTCCAATTGATGCTTTATATTCACCAATTGAGAGAGTTAATTTTGAAATTGATAAAGCACGTGTTGGGCAAGATGCTTCTTATGATAAATTAATTATGGAAGTTGAAACTAATGGTTCACTTCGCCCAGAAGAAGCTATGGCTTTAGCTGCTAAAATATTAATTGAGCATTTGAATATTATTACTAACTTGAGTGAAATTGCCGATATTACTGGTATTATGAATGCTAAACAAGAGGATAGTAAACAAAAGAAGTTAGAAACTTCTATTGATGATTTAGATTTCTCTGTTAGAGCATATAACTGTTTAAAGAGGGCTAATATTAATACTTTAGGTGATTTAACTGAAAAATCAGAATTAGAAATGATGAAAATACGTAATTTAGGTAAAAAGTCTTTAAAAGAAGTTATGGATAAAATTAAAGATATGGGACTTAAATTTCGTGATGAAGATTAGTTAGGAGGAAATTAATGGCTTATAGAAAATTAGGACGCGACAACAAACATAGAAGAAGTATGCTAGCTAATTTAACTAAAGATGTTATCAACAATGAAAAAATAGTTACTACTGAAACTAGAGCTAAAGAAGTTCGTAAGTTTGTCGATAAAATGATTTCTTATGGTAAAGATGGCTCTTTAGTTGCTAGAAGAAAAGCTTTAGCTTTCTTACACAATGATAAAGCTACAGTTAAAAAAGTATTTGATGATTTAGCTGTAAGATACGCTAAAAGAAATGGCGGATATACTAGAATTTCTAAAATTGATGAAAGAAGAGGAGACGACGCTTTAATGGTTGTTTTATCTCTTGTAGAAGGGGATGCTGAATAGGCATTCTTTTTTTTATATACTAGGAATTTGCTTTGTAAAAAAAATGTTTACAAGAACAAATGTTTGTGATATACTGAATACACCAAAGATTGAAGGTGATGATATGAAAATACTAAAAGGCTATGTATTTAGAATGTATCCAACTGAAAAGCAAGAAGAGTTAATTAATAAAACTATTGGATGCTCTAGGTTTGTATATAATTATTTTTTGGATGATAAAATTAAAGAATATAAAAAAACTGGAAAAAGTAAAAGTGTATATGATCAAATAAAATTAATTCCATCACTTTCAAAAGAATATCCGTTTTTGAAAGAAGTAGATAGTTGCGCTTTAAGAACAAGTCTATTTAATTTAGAAGATGCTTATAAAAGATTTTTTAATGGAAACGGTTATCCTAGATTTAAAGCAAAAGGCGTTCATGAAAGTTATAAAACTAATAATATTAAAAGTAGTTATAAAGGTAATAATTATAACAGCATAAAACTAGATTTAAAAAATAAAACAATAACTTTACCAAAATTAAAAGAAGTAAAGATAAGAGGATATAGAAATAAAAATATTATACCTGGTGAGTTAAAAAGTGCAGCAGTTAAGAAAGATGCCGGTAAATATTATGTAAGTGTCTTAACCAACGAAGAATTAATAAGGCCATCATTTGTACCAACAAGTATAATCGGTATAGATTTAGGAATAAAAGATTTAATAGTAACATCATTTAATGAAAAGATAGAAAACAAAATAAAACTAAATACAAAAAGAATGGTAGGTTTACAAAAAGGAATATCTAGATGTAAGTCTGGAAGTAAAAATAGATATAAGATGAAACTAAAAATCCAAAGATTGTATCAAAAAATAAGAAATGCAAGAAAACATATGATACATGATATAACAAATAAACTAATAAACGAAAATGACATTATAGTAACTGAGAATTTAGATGTAAAAAGTATGCAGAAAAATCACTATGTAGCTAAAGGCTTAAATGAAAACCCAATATCAGAAATCATCAGAGTACTTAAATATAAAGCTAACTGGAATAATAAGAGATTAATACAAATAGATAGATATTATCCAAGCTGTCAGATATGCAGTATATGTGATTATCAAAATAAAGAAGTAAAAGATTTGAAGTTAAGGAAATGGGAATGTCCAGTATGTCATACAAAGCACACTCGTGATTATAATGCAGCAGTTAATATAATGTTTAAAGGTTTAGAAAAATATATGTTATATCTAGATCAATCTATCTAATCAATAAATTTTGGTAAATAAATAATATAATTAGGGTAGCGACTATCCGATACTGGTCTATGGAGGAGTCTAAGACTGCTATGAAGTAGAAAGAGCTTACCGTGAGGTAAGCTAATACCAAAATTTATTTTGGTATTTTGTTCCTTTAAAGTTCATACATGATATAAATATTATAGGTGATAATATGATGGTTGTAACAAATGAGGAAATTAATAATTATATAGCTAGAATTGAAAGTGTTCATATTACAGAAGTAGAATCAATTTTACCTAGTGCTGATGTATATAATTTTGATATTATTATAAGTAGAATTTGTGATGGTTTGGCAGAAAATATAAATATTTTGAGAAGGCTTAATAGTGAGAACGATAATCATGTTTTAGATGATGAGATAAATGATTTGCTTAAAAAGTATTATGTTTGTAACAATTATTTGAGTATACTTAATGATATGAAACATCATAAAAAGTATAAGGGCAATAAAATAGTTTTTGCTAAAACGCCAGCAGGTAATCCATATTTTAAATTAGATATGAATAAAGTTCCTCAGGATGTTTATGGTGATGTTTTAAAGACACTTGGATATATTATTAATGGTGTTGATAAGAGTGATAAAACTAAAGTGAGATATTTTACTAATAATAACTTTTCTCAAAGAATTTTGGAGTATAAAGGATTTCAGACTCGAATTTTTACAACGAAATTAAAAGGAAATGTTTTATGTGTAATTGGTATGGTGATAAAAAAAGCAAATGATGATAAAAAAAATAAAGAAAAATTGCGTTTAAGGATATCTAAGGTTCAAAAACAAGTTGAATCATATAAACTTATGATGAATGATAATAACGAGAAGCAAGAATTGTTAGAAGATAGTCAAAAAATTTTAGATGATGTTATGCAGATTTTAGGAAAGAACCATTTAGATGAAGATATAGAGTTTTTATTTCCAGATGAGGCTGAATTAGAAGCAATGGTTCCTTATACTGAAGAATTAGCTTTTGAAAGCAATGATAATATGATTTCTAGTAAATTAGAAGAAGATAGTGTTGGAGTAGATGATAGTAGAGATATTAATGTATATACTAAAAATTTAGAAAATAGTGATGAAAATTCGATAAATATTCCAAAGACTTCTAAAAAGGTAAAAAGAAGAGGCAGAGGGCTTGGTAAAAAGACGATTGCTAGAAATGAAATTGCATCTTCAATCAAAGGATTTAGTTTAGAAGAATTAATGGAGGTGCAAAATTTTATTACAAAATTAAAAATGAATAAGGAATTAAATGATTCTATAAGTGTAATGTATGAAGGTTTTAAAGGTATGACGGACGAACAGGTTAAGGAGTTTGAAGATAATATTAAATATTTTAAATATGATGATGTCGGCAGACATAAATAAAAATTGTTAAAAATTAACAATTTTTATTTTTGGATAAAATTTTTTCCTGAACTTCTTTAACCCATTGCTTTTGTTTTTGTTTATGTTTTTGATGATATTCGTGCATAAGCGCTTCGTTTTTTAACGTTTCAAACATTTCTGATGGAATGTATGGTTCGATTTTGTCGCCCCAAATAATATATAATAGTTCTAAAAAATCATTATTATATTTTTCGTCAGTAGGAATTGTTTCAAGGGTTTTTGGGTTTGTTAATAGCATATGAAGAATTGTGTATTCGTCTTCTAATGTTATAGTAGGTTTATTTATTAATTGTTTTGTATTTTTTTCATTGTTTTGAAGGACTTTAAATATTTCGGTTGGAATGTATGGAGCAATTTGATTTCCTAAAATGATATAATATAGTTCTAAAAAGTCTTTATCATATTTATATTTGACTGGCAATGAGGCTAAGAGTTTAGGGTTATTGATGATTGCTCTAAATAGTTTTGAGCCGTCCATGTTTTGGTTATTATAATTCATATTATTACCTCTCTTTAGAATTATATTAAATTATTTTATGTACTATGTCAATTGTTTATTATTGTGAGAAATTTATTGTTTTGTTATTTTGTTTTAACGGTTTACAAAGTTTAGGACTTATTATATAATGTTTTTAAGGTGATTAGTATGAAAGCATTAATTACAGGGGCAAGTTCTGGAATGGGCGCTGATATGGCTAGAGTATTGGTAGAAGAAGGATATGAAGTTATACTTGTAGCTCGAAGAAAAACTAGACTTGAGAAGCTTGCAAAAGAATTAGGAGATAAGGCTACTATAATTGTTAAGGATATTTCTAGTACGTATAATTGTATGGAACTTTATAATGAGGTTAAAAAAGAGGATATTGATATTTTGATTAATAATGCAGGGTTTGGAGTATTTGGAGAATTTAGTAATATTAATTTGGATAAAGAGCTTGATATGATAGATTTGAATATAAAGTCATTACATACTTTAACTAAATTATTTTTAAAAGATTTTAAGAAAAAAGATAGAGGGTATATTTTAAATGTAGCATCATCAGCTGGTTTTATGGCTGGACCTTTGATGGCTGGTTATTATGCGACAAAAAATTATGTAGTAAGTTTATCTTTAGCACTTTATGAGGAATTAAAAAAAGATGATAGTAATGTATCTATTAGCGTTTTATGTCCTGGACCTGTTAATACAGAGTTTAACAAAGTAGCGAGGGTACATTTTTCAATTAAAGGTATGGAAAGTATGGATGTGGCTAGGTATGCAATTAAGGAGATGTTTGATGAAAAATTAATTATAATTCCTGGTTTGAAGATGAAGATTGGTATATTTTTAACTAGATTTGTGCCTAGAAAATTATTATTAAAAATTAGTTATAAGATTCAAAATGGTAAGCGAAGTTAAATCATTAGTGATTTAACTTTTCTTTTTGCGTATGTTATAATGTAGGAGTGATAATTATGGGTAAAATATTAGATTATGATGAAATGAATGAAATTTTAGATAGTCTTGATGATAAGGTTATTAAAAAGGAAAAGCCGATAGGTTATACATATTTTGGTTATCCAATTAATCATTTTGTTTATGGACATGGAAAATATCATGTAATTATTACTGGTGGTACTCATAGTAGTGAGTTAATTAGTAATGTGTTTGTGATTAGATTTATGGAAAAATTATGTAAAAAAGAGATAAATATAGATGATGAGTTATATACTATTCATTTTATTCCGATTGTTAATCCTGAGGGGACTATTATTGTTACTAGTGCGGTTAGATCACTTGTTCCGCGAGATATTAGTGCTGAAGAGGAACAAACGTATCTTTTAACATATTATAGAAATAGTTATATTGAAGGATATTATGCGAATAAGTACGGTGATAGAGATTATAAGTTGCAACAAATGATGTTTAGACATGCAACTCCTGATATACTTAGTGATAAACACAAAAAACTTAAGGAATATTTGAACAAATTGTTTATGGAGAATGATTTACCTACTGGTTGTATGATAAATTGGTCTAGTAATGGTAGAGGAGTAGATTTAAATAGCAATATTGAGTGTGGTTCATTTGTTAATAGAGTTGAAAGTGGTGAAGAGATATATGCGTCACTACATTTAAACAATATCAAGAGAAATAAGTTGGGTCCTTTAGGTTGTCCTTATTTTAGTAAAAAAGGTGAAATTGAAAAAGAAAATGAGAGCTTATTTAAGTTTTATAATGAAATAAAAGCAAATTATGATTTGATTGGTTCCTTTATTTATCATAGTTGTGGTAATATTATTTATTATTTGGGTGAGGCTAAGGAAGATAATCCTTGGGTTAAGTTAACTGATGAAGATGTAGAAAATAATTATGAAGTGGCTAAAGTATATGCGAGTAAAACAGGTTATAAATTAGATGGATTGGAAATTTATACGACAATGGATTCAAAACTAAAAAGTTTTTTTCCAGTAACATTATTGATTGAACTTGGTGGTGTTAGGGCTACTCCTTTGTCACAGTTTATGGATTTTGATTTGGAAGGTGGCTCTGATGAATTTAAAAGGATATATTCGAAGATTATTAAAGACAATACTTTAGCTATTATAGATACATTATCAGCGATGAAAAGAAGTTATGATAAGAGGATTGGAAGATTTTAATAATTAGTAAAAAACAAATTGTTTTCATTGTAAATTAAAAGCATTTATATTATAATAATTTTTGTGGTGAAAAGGTATGCAGGCAATTGATATAAAAAAATTAAGTTTTAATTATGGGAACATTGTTGTTTTTGATAATTTTAATTTAACTATTTCTGAAGGTCGTTTTGTTACTATTTTAGGCAAAAATGGCAGTGGAAAGACAACTCTAGTTAATATTTTGAATGGAAGATTAAAATATAAAGGAGAAATTTCTGTTTTTGGTGTTTCTTTAAATAAACATATAAATAAAGAAATTGCTTTTATTTTTGACGATATGGGTGAATATGAAACTTCTGATGAGGTTATTGATGTGCTTGCAAAAACTGTAAAAGGTAAAGATAAAAAAGAGAAGATTATAAATATTGCTTCAGAATTTGATTTTTTAAATTTCATAAATATAAATTTTAATAAGTTATCTTTAGAAAAAAAGAAATTGGTGGTTTTAGGAAGGGCTTTACTTCAAGAGCCTAAAATACTGATTATAGATAATTTGTTTGAGGGGATTAATAAGGATTTAAGATGTCAGATTTTAAAAAAATTAAAAGAATATACAAAAAGTATGACGATAGTAAATTTTTCTAATGATGTTGAAGAAGCTCTTTTTTCAGATATGATAGTAATTATTGGTGATGGAAAGATACTTTTAAAGGGGTCAAAGAAAAAGGTTTTTGAGAATGAAATTTTTTTTGAAAGTAACGATTTAGAATTACCATTTGTTGTGAATTTATCTGATAGGTTAAAGTTTTATGATTTGGTGGATAAAATATATTTTGATGAAAAGAAATTGGTGGATGATTTATGGGAGTAGAGCTTAGGAAAGTGTGCTATGAAATAAATAATTATAGAATTTTTAATGAATTATCTTTTGAAATTAAAAGCCGAAAAATTACTTTTATTGTTGGAGAGTCAGGGTGTGGAAAAAGTTTGCTTCTTTCTTTGATTAATGGTGATGATTTAGCCTATGGTGAGATTATAATTGATGAAGGAGCTAAAATTGGCTTTTTAAGGCAAAATCCTGAGGAACGTTTTTTTTGTAACACTATCTATGAAGAAATTTTATTTGCTTTAAAGAAGCATCGGGTAAAAAATTATGAAAGGCGAGTTTTAGAATCTTTAGAAATTGTTGGGTTAGATGAAAGTTATTTATATCGTTCACCTTTTGAAATTAGTAAAGGTGAACAGAAAATTGTGGCTTTTGCTATTTTATTAGCTTGTAATCCTAATATTTTATTATTAGATAGTCCATTTAGTAATTTGGATTTTGCTAGTAAGAAAAAAATTATTAAATTACTAAGAATGATGAAATTAAAATATGGTAAAACAATTATAATTGCAAGTGATGATACAGATATTGCTTTAGAACTTGCTGATGAAGTTATTTGTTTAAAAGATGGTGATTTGGTTTTTAAAGGTAATAAATTTGACTTGTTTACGAATAATAAATTGCTTAAGGAAAATAATATTACTAAGCCAAGACTTATTAATTTTACTGATTTGGTTAAAGTTAATAAAGGAATAGATATTGGATATCGTGATGATATTAATGATTTGATGAAGGATATATATAGGTTTGTGAAGTAATGAATGTGCGTTTATTGTTTATTTGTGTTACAATAGTATGGTGTAAGAGGAGGAAGTAGTATGAGATACTTGATAACGTTTGCTTATGATGGTTCTAAATATAAAGGTTATCAAAAGCAACCGGATGTAAAGACTGTTCAAGGTGAACTAGAAAAGGCGCTTAAAACAATTAATGGTCATAAGGAAGTAAGTGTAGTGGCTTCGGGAAGAACAGATGCTGGAGTACATGCATATAATCAAAAGGCTCATTTTGATTTGGATATAAAGCATATTACGCCAGAAAAGTTGAAAGATGGTTTAAATAGTTTACTTCCTGATGATATTTATATTAAAAATGTTGAAATGGTGGCTGATGATTTTCATGCTAGATATAATGTGAAAGCTAAGGAATATATTTATATTATTAATATGGGTGAATATAATCCTATTGAGAAGGATTATATATATCAATATAATAAAAAGCTTGATGTTGTAGAAATGGAAAGAGCTTTAAAATATTTGGAGGGTACTCATAATTTTAAATCATTTACTAAGAGTGATGATGAGAGAGAAGATTATGTTAGAACAATTGTCCAAACTAGATTAACTAGAGAGCTTAAGAATGTTAATAAAATTACACTTAGCTTTTTAGGTACTGGTTTTATGCGTTATCAAGTTAGAAATATGATTGGTACTTTAATTGAAATTGGTGAAGGTAAGCGTAAGAGTGAGGATATAATTGATATTTTAAATGCTCAAGATAGGAGAAAAGCTGGTAAGACAGCTAATCCCGAAGGATTGTATTTGAAGGATGTACTTTATTAGAACAAAGGTAATATTTTATAAAAATCATAAATGATTTGTAAATAAGTTAGATTTGAGTCAATAAAATGTATGAAAATAAGATTAAAAACATATAATTTTATGTCAATAACTTGGGAAAATGTCCCGAAAAAAAGTAAACATTAACGGGAAAATATTTCCAAAATTTAAGCATACACATGGTTAGTGTGTGCTTTTTGTATCTGATTTTTAAAAGCAGATAATCTCCAAGGGTGGCTCATAGGTGGAATGTATTTTTCCTTTTTACTTTGAACAGGTACCTGTTCAAAGTTTTTAGAAAATCTTTCATTTCTACTAAGCTCTTTTAATTCATAAATTTTATCATCAATGGTAACTAATAGCTCACCATTAAAAGCATTAATAACTAAACATTCAGTTTTGGGCATAAAACATTTTAATTCGCCTTTTAAATATGGTTGGTAGTATTTTCTTCTGTATTTAATAGAGTTGCCATTATCAATTTTTCTAGGAGTTAAAATAGCTAGGGTATAATTGATTTTCTCTTCTGTTGGTGATGATTCAAATACTGATGGAAATTTTTTGTAATCCATGGCAAATTTATTATTGAACTTAGGAACAAAAACTTCGGTTAAATATCTGTTTGCTTCCTCCATAGTAGTAATACCATTAAGTTTTAATTCATTAACTAGTCTGCCTTGAAAAGTGCCATTTGTTCTTTCTATTAATCCTTTGGCTTGAGAAACTGATGTGGTTTTTAAATCAATACCTAATTGTTTACAAGCATAGCCATATTGAGTTAAAACATCCTTTTCACTAGTCCTTTTATCTGGGTTTAAAAGCATATAATTAAATACAGTTCGGTTGTCGGTTAAAAAGCTATAAGGTATACCATAATTCGTTAATATTTGGAATAAAACATGATAATAGCCGTTTAATGTTTCTTCCTTATCAAACCAAGCTCCAACAATAGTAGAAGTGGCTTTATCAATAGCTAAATGTAAACAGGATTTAATACCACCAAACCATAGATGAATAGAGCCATCTTGTTCAATAACTTCTCCAAAGAACTTTGGCTTTTCGCCTCTAGGATGAGAATCTTCTAAAGCAATTTCATGATTAATAGCTGCTTCTATTGTTTCTTCACTCATAGCTAAATTAATTTTCTTTTCTTCTAATAATTGTTTCTTTTTAAATTCTCTTTTAGTTTTTCTTCTTGCTTTAGGAGATAATATACCAGCTTTAGTTAATGTTTTATAGACAAAATCATAGGATACTTTGATATTCTCTTCTTCCTCTAAGTACTCGTTAAAATGTCTAAAATTAAAGTCTTGATATTTATTATTATAAAGTAGTATAATATCCTCGGAGATTGAGTTATTGATGGCATTGACAGGTTTGCGGAATCTATTACCGTGTACAAAGCCTTCTTTACCTTTCTCCTTATAAATAATGATTAGGCGATTGACTTGCCTTACTGATATACCGAGCTTTTTACTAGCTCTGTTTTTATTTCCTTTGTGATCTACTAATTCTTTAATTGTTTCATATTTAAATTGTTCATTCATTCTTAATTCAACCTTTCTCATTCATGTCACCTCGGTGACATATAATATTACTACTAGGACATTTTCGCAAATTAACACTTAAGACATTATCACAAATTAATCATAAAAATAAGATTAAAAACATATAATTTTATGTCAATAACTTGGGAAAATGTCTCGAAAAAAAGTAAACATTAACGGGAAAATATTTCCGAAATTTAAGCATACACATGGTTAGTGTGTGCTTTTTGTATCTGGTTTTTAAAGGCAGATAACCTCCAAGGGTGATTCATAGGTGGAATGTACTTTTTCTTTTTATTTTGAACAGGTACCTGTTCAAAGTTCTTAGAAAATCTTTCATTTCTACTAAGCTCTTTTAATTCGTAAATTTTATCATCAATTGTAACTAATAAATCTCCATCGAAGGCATTAATAACTAGACATTCAGTTTTTGGCATAAAACACTTTAATTCACCATTTAAATACGGCTGGTAGTATTTATTTTTGTATTTAATAGAGTTACCATTGTCAATTTTTCTAGGGGTTAAAATAGCTAATGTGTAATTGATTTTCTCTTCTGTTGGTGATGATTCAAAGACTGATGGAAATTTTTTGTAATCCATGGCAAATTTATTATTGAACTTAGGAACAAAAACTTCGGTTAAATATTTGTTTGCTTCCTCCATAGTAGTAATACCATTAAGTTTTAATTCATTAACTAGTCTGCCTTGAAAAGTACCATTTGTTCTTTCTATTAATCCTTTGGCTTGAGAAACTGATGTGGTTTTTAAATCAATACCTAATTGTTTACAAGCATAGCCATATTGAGTTAAAACATCCTTTTCACTAGTCCTTTTATCTGGGTTTAAAAGCATATAATTAAATACAGTTCGGTTGTCGGTTAAAAAGCTATAAGGTATACCATAATTCGTTAATATTTGGAATAAAACATGATAATAGCCGTTTAATGTTTCCTCTTTATCAAACCAAGCTCCAACAATAGTAGAAGTGGCTTTATCAATAGCTAAATGTAAACAGGATTTAATACCACCAAACCATAGATGAATAGAGCCATCTTGTTCAATAACTTCTCCAAAGAACTTTGGCTTTTCGCCTCTAGGATGAGAATCTTCTAAAGCAATTTCATGATTAATAGCTGCTTCTATTGTTTCTTCACTCATAGCTAAATTAATTTTCTTTTCTTCTAATAGTTGTTTCTTTTTAAATTCTCTTTTAGTTTTTCTTCTTGCTTTAGGAGATAATATACCAGCTTTAGTTAATGTTTTATAGACAAAATCATAGGATACTTTGATATTTTCTTCTTCCTCTAAGTACTCGTTAAAATGTCTAAAATTAAAGTCTTGATATTTATTATTATAAAGTAGTATAATATCCTCGGAGATTGAGTTATTGATGGCATTGACAGGTTTGCGGAATCTATTACCGTGTACAAAGCCTTCTTTACCTTTCTCCTTATAAATAATGATTAGGCGATTGACTTGCCTTACTGATATACCGAGCTTTTTACTAGCTCTGTTTTTATTTCCTTTGTGATCTACTAATTCTTTAATTGTTTCATATTTAAATTGTTCATTCATTCTTAATTCAACCTTTCTCATTCATGTCACCTCGGTGACATATAATATTACTACTAGGACATTTTCGCAAATTAACACTTAAGACATTATCACAAATTAATCATAAAATAAGATTAAAAACATATAATTTTATTGACTTTTTACACCTTTTTTACTATAATTATTACTGGTACATTTATTTATCCCACATACGTAAGTCTTGGGAAAACTTACGAATGTTATGGAGAAAGGAAAATAAAAATGAAAACATACATGCAAAGAAAAGAAGATGTCACTAGACGTTGGTATGTTGTTGATGCTGAAGGACAGACTTTGGGTCGTTTAGCTTCTAAAGTAGCAACTGTTTTAAGAGGAAAACATAAACCTACTTATACTCCACATGTCGATGGTGGCGATTATGTTATTGTTGTAAATGCTAATAAGGTAGTACTTACAGGTAACAAATTAAACGATAAGATGTATTATAATCACAGTAGATATACTGGTGGATTACGTGTGAGAACAGCTAAAGAAATGATTGAGAATTATCCAGTTGAAATGATTGAAAGAGCTGTTAAAGGAATGCTTCCAAAAGGAAGATTAGGAAGACAAATGTATAAAAAATTATTTGTATATGCAGAAGGAAATCATCCACATAGTGCTCAACAACCTGTAGAGCTAAAAGTGGATTAGGAGGTTTTTAAATGGCTGAAAGAAAATTTTGTGGAACTGGTCGTAGAAAAGCATCTGTTGCTAGAGTACAAATGGTACCTGGAAAAGGAACTATTACTGTAAATGGTAGAGATGTTAGAGATTTTTTCCCTTATGAAACAAATATTATGGATTTAATGCAACCTTTGGTTGCTACAAATAATGAAAATACATTTGATATAACAGTTAAAGTAAATGGTGGTGGATTTACTGGTCAAACTGGTGCTATTCGTTTAGGTATTACTAGAGCTTTACTTGAGTATGATAAAGAAAATGAAGGTAAAGAAGATAGTTATAGAAAAACTTTAAAAAGAGCTGGATTTGTTACTCGTGATCCTAGAGTTAAAGAAAGAAAGAAACCTGGACTTAAAGGTGCACGTAGGGCTCCACAATTCTCAAAGAGATAATATATTTTATCAGAACTCCTTTATGGAGTTTTTTTCTAATTTGTCAGAATGGTGTAAAATATTATGTAAAGTTATTATTTATTTTACTTTTAGATATTGTTAAATTTTTGATATATTCATATAATTGTAGTATAAGGTTGGAAACAATAGGGGCTGGTATATGCCAATTCAATTTTCCAACTTTTTTTGTGTTGAAATTTTTAGAAATTGTCAGAATATGGTATACTATTTAGTGAATGTAATTGAATATTGGCGGTGGTGAAAATGCTTAGAATTAGTGATAAATGGAATGATTATGAATGTTTAGATGCTGGTAATGGTGAGAAATTAGAAAGATGGGGGAATGTTATTTTAAGAAGACCTGAACCACAAGCTATGTGGGAGATGGAATTTAGTGGCGATTGGAAAAAAATAGATGGATTTTATCATCGCTCTAATAAGGGTGGTGGATATTGGGAATTTAAAAATGAATTGCCAGAGTTTTGGACAGTTAAGTATAAAGATTTAACTTTTAAAGTTACTCCGACTAATTTTAAGCATACAGGTTTATTTCCTGAACAGGCTACTAATTGGGATTTTATGATGAATAAGATTGAGCAAGCTGTTTCTAAAGGAAAGAAAGTAAAGGTACTTAATTTATTTGCTTATACTGGGGCAGCTAGTATGGCTTGTAGTAAGGCTGGGGCTGATGTTGTTCAAGTAGATGCTTCTAAAGGTATGACAGTGTGGGCTAAAGAGAATAGAGATTTGTGTGGTTTAACTAATCATAATATTAGATTTATTGTAGATGATTGTTTAAAATTTGTTGAAAGAGAATATAGAAGAGGTCATAAATATGATGGTATTGTAATGGATCCACCTAGTTATGGGAGAGGTCCTAATAAAGAAGTATGGAAGTTTGAGAAGAATATGGCTGTTTTATTAGATGCTTGTTTGAAAATTTTAAGTGATGAGCCTTTGTTTTTACTTATTAATGCTTATACGACAGGTATTAGTCATATAGTTCTTGCAAATATGCTTAAGACAATGATGTTACCACTTTATCCGAATGGTAAGGTTTCTTCAGGAGAGGTTGGCCTTCCAATTACAAAAAATGAAATGATATTACCTTGTGGAATATATGGGAGATGGGAAAGTAATGATTAATATTATTTATGAAGATAATCATTTATTGGTGGTTGAAAAGCCAATTAATGTTCCTGTACAAGCTGATAAAAGTGGGGATGAAGATTTACTTACGATGCTTAAAAAATATTTGAAGGAAAAATATAACAAGCCTGGTGATGTATATTTGGGTTTAGTGCATAGACTGGATAGACCGGTTGGTGGAGTGATGGTTTTTGCAAAGACTTCAAAGGCGGCTAAACGTCTTTCTAAGCAAATACAAAAACATGAAATAAAGAAGATATATATGGCTGTTACCCAAGGTAAAGTTAGTGATAGTGGTACTTTTATTGATAAGCTAAAGAAAGATGAAAAGACTAATATAACTAAGGTGAGTGCTGATGGTAAAGAAGCAGAGCTTAGTTATAATTTGGTTGGTTTTATTAATAATTTGTCTTTAGTTCGAATTAGTTTAAAAACAGGACGAAGTCATCAAATTAGAGTACAATTTGCTTCTAGGAAAATACCACTTTATGGAGATCAAAAGTATAATTCTAATGCGGTTAAGGATCAAATTGCTTTATTTGCATCTAAATTAGAATTTAAGCATCCAGTGACTAAAGAGGTTATGAGTTTTGAATTACCGCTACCGGAGCGTTATCCATTTACTTTATTTAAAAGTTTTTAAATGAGGGGATAAATATGAAAAAATTTAAAAATGTTATTATTGTTTTAATTATTTTGATTTTAATGTTTTTGATTGTTGTTGCTTTTTTTAAGAAATCTAATTTAATGCCGGTTAAAGGGCAGTTAGAAAAGATAAATTTAAGTAATGTCAATAAGTTAATGATAGTTTCTCATCCTGGCGATGAAAGTGTGTGGGGAGGAGTTCATTTACTTTCGGATAATTATTTAGTGGTGTGTGTATCATGTGGTTATGATAAGAATAAAACTGATGATTTTTTAAGAGCTGTGCAATATAGTGGAGATTATAGTGTAATGATGGGATATTCTGACAAGCTTTATTTAAACCGTAATTATAAAGAAATAAAAAAGCAGGTAAAATATATTTTGCATTATAAGAATTGGAGCGAGGTGATTACACATAATCCAGATGGAGAGTATAACAATTATCAGCACAAACAGATAAATAAAATGTTAAGTGAATTGGGGGCTAGTAATCTTTATTATTTCGGAAAGTATTATAGTGAGAAAGAACTTGATGAGTTAGATAAAGAAACTACTTTAAATGGTAATTTAATTAGAAAAAAAATAGATATGGTTAAAAAATATGATGGAATATATGAAGATTATAAACATATGTTACCATTTGAAGATTGGACTGGAGCAAATAAATGGAAAAGTTGAGTAAAAAAGATAAATTTAATATATTTATAGTTATTTTAATTTATTTGGGGATTGTTTTTTTTATTACACGTGGTGAGTATGTGTTTGGTTCTGAGATAGATTGGAGTTTTCAACATATTGCATTTCCTGAATATTTTAGAATGCTTTTTTATAAGACTTATGATATTTTTCCTGACTTTGCATTAAACATAGGTGGCGGCCAAAATATATTTTATTTTGCTTATTATGGGTTGCTTAGTCCTATTATATTAATTTCTTATTTGTTTCCGTTTATACCAATGGATTTTTATTTAATTTTTATTAGTATATTACTTGGTATTATTTCTATTTATTTATTTTATGTATGGATAAAAGGGTTTAAATTTTCGAATAGTTTATGCTTTGTTTTAACACTTTTATTTGGAATGTCAGGACCATTATTATTTCATAGTCATAGACATATTATGTTTGTAAATTATATGCCATTTTTACTTTTAGGTTTGATTGGAGTTAGAAGATATTTTTCTAATGGTTATAAAGGTTTAATGGTTATTAGTATATTTTTAATGATAATGACTAGTTATTATTATAGTGTTGGTGGAATACTATGTTTGACGATATATGGTGTTTATGAATATTTAAGAATTAATGAGAAATTTGATTTGAAAGACTTTACTTTGAAAGGTGTTAAATTTGCTTTGCTTGTTATTTTAGGTGTTTTAATGGCAGGAGTTCTTTTATTGCCTGTAATTTATGCACTTATGAATGGGAGAGGCGAGAGTTTTGGTGGTGTTTCTTTATTAGAAGCTTTAACACCTAATATTAATTTGAGTTTTTTGCTTTATAAGGCATATTCGGTGGGGTTACTTGCAATTACATTTCTAGCAATCATTTATTTGATTTTTATGAAGAAAGAAAAGAGATTTTTAGGAGTAGTATTATCATTGATGATTGTTTGTCCAATTTTTGTGTATATTTTGAATGGAGCTTTATATTTAGATGGTAAAGCTTTAATTCCTTTTTTACCATTATATGTTTTAGCTACGGGCTTTTTCTTAAAGGAAATTTTGAATTTTAATATTAATTTTAAAGTAGTTTTTTTAACGATGATTATTTCTATTCTTTGGATATATTTAGACGAGAATAGTTTACGATTATATTTTACTTTGGAATGTATTTTCATTTTAATTATTTTAGGTTTATATAAAAAGTTTAAGAAGAAATTGATTATATTTATTCCTATTTCAGCTTGTAGTATACTGGTTTGTTTAGGGGTTAATCTTAATGATAGTCTTATTAGTATTTCTGAATTTAAAAAGCAAAATGACCCTCAGTTGGAGGAAATTATGACTGATATTGCTGAAAGTGATAATGGTGTTTATAGGACGGCAATTAGTTTAAAATCTTCTAATGAGACGGTTAATAATGTTGAACATATTAATGAGAATTTGGTGACACTTTATTCATCAACTTACAATACAGCTTATAGTGATTTTTTCTATGATTTTAATAATAATAGAGCTTTTAGAAATATGTTTATTACTAGTGAGACTGATAATAATTTGTTTGAAATTTATATGGGGGTTAAGTATTTAGTGACAGATAAAGGTGCGCCAATTGGATATAAACTGTGGAAAAAATATGATGATTATACAGTTTATATTAATGAAAATACTTTGCCTTTAGGTTATGCAACTGATAGAGTGATAAGTAATGATGATTATGGCGAGTTAGATTATCCAAATGATGTTTTATCTTTAATAGGTAATGTTGTTATAGATTTTGGTAATTATAAATATGATAGCTTAGTTACTGAAATACCTTTTGATTTAAGTGGTAGTAAAAATATTAAACTAGAAGATTATAAAAATGGATATAAAGTGAGTGTTGATAGTGATGAAGGTGAGAGTTTAAGAGTTAAACTAGATGAAAATTCTAAGCAGAAAATTTATTTGCTTAGATTTACTGTGGAAAAGCCTCAGAGTTGTAAATTAGGTGATACAACTATTACAGTTAATGGTGTAAAAAATAAGCTTACTTGTAAGAGTTGGAAATATTTTAATAGTAACTATACTTTTGATTATACGATATCTAGTAATGATGAGTTTGACTATTTAGATATTGATTTTTCTAAAGGTACGCATTATATTAGTAAAGTTGAACTTTATAGTTTAGATTATAATGATTTTATTAATAGTTTTTCTGATTTTGATAGTTTTGAAATAGATGAGGCTATTGGTGATAAAATTAGTGGTAATATAGAGGTTACTAATGATGGATATTTTAATTTATCTATTCCGTATGATAAAGGATTTAATATTAAAGTTGATGGCAAAGAAGTAGAGTATGAAAAGGTAAATAATGCTTTTATTGGCTTTGAGATAAAAAAAGGTACTCACCATGTTGAAATTGAGTATGCAGCGCCTAATGCTTTACTCGGTAAAATAGTTAGTTTAATTAGTTTTGGTATATTTATTATAATATTAGTATATGATAGATGTGTTAGGAGTAAAGTTAATGAATAAAGGACAATTGTTAGTGGTAGATGTTAAAGAAAAGCCTTATACAATGAAAATTTTTGATGATGGTAAATTAGTCAAAGAAATAGATGAGGTTTGGATAGGTAGAAATGGGGTTACTTCGCCTGATGATGCTTTTGAAGGTGATTATAAAACCCCTTTAGGTTTATATAATTTAGGTGTTGGTTTTGGAATTCATAATCTAGATATAAAATATCCTTATTTTAAAGTTCAAGATAATGATTATTGGGTTGATGATTATAAGTCTTGTCATTATAATTATTTGGTTAGAATTGGCGAGAGTATTTCTAATTTTGGTTATCATTATATTATTAGCGAAGATGAAAAGGATTTTGATTCGGCTGAGCATTTAAAAGATTATGAGATGCAGTATGAATATGCTGTGTTTATTGAATTTAACCATGATGGACAAATTGATAAAAATGGTCATGGAAATAAAAAGGGTTCGGCCATTTTCTTGCATTGTTTTGGTACAAAGGGTTATACTGGTGGTTGTGTAGCAGTATCAAGGGAAAACATGAAATTTATAATGCATTTTTTAGATAGGAATAAAAGTCCAAAAATATTAATAAAGAAGTAAACTTGGTGAAAATACCAAGTTTTTTTAAGTTTTAGAAGGAAATAAAAAATAAATGTCGTATGTTTATATATGAGGGGCTTAGAAGGGAGATATATGAAAAAATTTTTAACACTTTTATTACTTTTATCTATTTCTTTAACACCTAATTTTAATGTTCAAGCTGAGGAAGTTAGAATTACTTATAATAAACTACATGGTATTGCTTATAATCAAAAGATTGATGGCAAGTTAAAGTCTAATACGGTTACGATGTTTCAAATGGGTAATAGAATAGCTTATTGTATCGAACCTGGTGTAGAGATTACAGATAATTATTATGATATTTATAAAGATTGGAGTAAGGTTGATTTTTCTGATGAATTAAAAGAGTATATTGAAAAAATCGGTTATTATGGATATGAGTATCCTGGACATCAAACTAATTATTATTATATTGCGGCTCAGGAACTGATATGGAAGGCAATTATGCCAGATATTGAAGTTACTTGGACGACAGGAGAAAATATGACTGGAGATGTTATTAATATTAATAAAGAAAAAGAGGAAATTTTAAATTTAATTAATAATCATGATTTGGTTCCTAGTTTTGGTGAAAAGGAGATTAAAGGTGAAATTGGTAATACACTTACGTTAGTTGATGAGAATAATGTTTTAGATTTATATGAAATATCAGAAAGTAAATATCATAAAGTTATTAAAGAAAATAATAAATTAATTATTACTTTGAATGATAATTTGGTTCCAAGTGAGAGGTTAAGTTTGAAAAGGAAGTATTATGATAATTCACCATTATTAGTTTATAGTAAGGGTAATTCTCAGAAGTTAGCAGCTTTAAGAATTACTTATGATAAGGGTACTTATGTTGATGTTTTGAATGAGGAAATTCCTGAAATTGTAGAAGTTCCTAATACTGGTGTTTATAATTTTTCTGGATTAATTGGAACTGTGTTAGTTGGTGTAGGACTTGTCTTGGCAAAAATATATTAAAAATATTGGTTTAATATTAGTAATTCTTGGACATTATTATTTTTGCAGTTATGTATTAAGTGAGGTTCAAACTATTAAAGATTATGAGCCGACTTTTAAATATGAAGATAAAAGTGATAAGAAAGTAGTAAATGAAGAAATTAAGAATGAGGGGGCTATAAAAATTGAAAAAGTAAAAAACGTTCGGAGTGATGATTATTTGGGAATTATAGAGATTCCTAAAATTAATTTACAAAAACGTTTATATGATATTAACTCTTATCAAAATGATGTGAATAAAAATATTGAAATTTTAGATAGTTCAGATATGCCTAATGTTTTAGGTGGTAATTTGATTTTAGCTGCTCATAATGGTAATACGTCAGTTGGCTATTTTAGAAATTTACATAAACTTAAATTAGGCGACGAAGTTAATATAAGTTATAATGATGTGAATTATACTTATGAAATTACTAAAATTTATGATGTTTTAAAAACTGGAAAGGTGAATATAAAAAGAGATAAGAGTAAAACTACAATTACTTTAATTACTTGTCTAGGTAGTGATAGACAATTAGTTGTAATTGGATATTTAAAATAGAACAGTTTTTTTGGACTGTTTCAAATAAGAGAATAAGAGAAAATATAATGGAATAAACTTATTATAGGTGATTTTATGTTGAAATATAAAATAGGGGCTTTAGTTTTTTTGCTTACATTACTTTGTTTTTTTAATTTTGTTAGTGCGAAGGAAAATAACTTATCTTTGCTTTCCAAGGTTATTTATTTAGATGCAGGACATGGTGGAGCTGATAGTGGAGCTTTTTATAAAAATGTTAAAGAGTCTGATTTGAATTTATCTATTACTAATAAGGTGATGGAGCTTTTAAAACAAGATGGAGCTATTGTTTATTTAACTAGATATGGTGATTATGATTTATCTGTGAGTAATGCTTGGAATCGTAAACGTAGTGATTTATCTAGAAGGGCTAATATAATTAATCAATCTGAGTGTGATTTGTATTTGTCAATTCATTTGAATGCGGAAGATAGCGGTACTTTACACGGGGCAGAGGTTTATTATGACACGATTAATCCGGAGAATGAGAAGATTGCAAAAATATTTCAAAAAGAGTTTCAAAAGCATTTGAATTCTAATAGGGATTATAAGGAAAATAGCACAAAGTATTTGCAAAGGAGAGTTAGTAGGCCTGGTGTTTTATTAGAAGTTGGTTTTTTGTCTAATGCGAGTGAAAGATCTTTACTTAAGAGTGATACTTATCAAAATAAGATAGCAACTGTAATTAGGAATGCAGTTAATTTATATTTTAGTAGTTAAATTTCACACTTTTATCATAAAAGGGGATAGTTTTTGTGCTATAATGTTTCATAGGTGAGTATATGACAGAAAAAATATTTAAAACAATAGATGAACAAGTAGATATTTTAAAGCGAAAAGATTTAATTGTTGATAATAATGAAAAAACTAGAGAAATTTTATTTAGAGAAAATTATTTTTTTATAAGTGGGTATCGTCATTTATTTATGACGAAAGAATCTGGCAAAAAATTTTTACCTGGTACGACTTTTGAGGAACTTTACGCAACCTTTTTGTTTGATAGGGCAATTAGAAATACTTTTTTTAAAAATATTTTGATTGTGGAAAATAATATCAAATCAATTATTAGTTATCAATTGTCTAGGAAGTATGGTTTTAAAGAAAAAGATTATTTGGAACCGCAAAATTTTTCTCAGGATAGTTTACAATCTAGGCAGGTATATGATGTTTTAAATAAGGTTAAAAGACAGATAAGAGTTAATGGGCGTAAACATACTGCTACATATCATTATATTGAAAATTATGGATATATACCGCTTTGGATTTTGGTTAAAGTTCTTTCTTTTGGGATTATGGCAGAGTTTTATGATATTTTAAAAGATGAGGATAAGGTAGAAATAAGTAATTTTTACAAAGTTAATTCTGAGGTTTTAGGTATTTATTTGTCTTTACTTTCTAATTTTAGAAATGTATGTGCGCATGAAGATATTTTGTATGACCATAGAACGCAAAGGGTGATTCCTGATACTTTTTATCATGAAAAGCTTAATATTTCTAGTGATGAAGATGGTTATATATATGGTAAAAATGATTTATTTAGTTTAGTTATTATTTTAAAAGTGATGCTTAGAAAAGAAGAATTTGATATTATGATTGAGGAAATTAAAAGGGAAGTTCAAAGTCTAGATGAAGCAATAAATGTAGTACCACTAGATACTATTTTAAATAGAATAGGTTTTCCTAGTAATTGGTATGATATAAAAGAGATGTGAAGGAGGGATTTTTATGCGTGAGCGAATAGTTAATGTTATTATTATTTTGATTGTTTTAGTACTTGGTGTGACGGGAACTTTATATTTTGTGAATAGTGGTTCTGATAATGAAGGTAGTTTAGTTAATAAGAATGTAACGATTACTTCAAATGATTCAATTAATGAATCTATTGATAAGGTTTATGATTCAGTAGTAGTTGTAAATAATTATCAAAATGGTCGTCTTGCTGGATATGGTTCTGGATTTGTCTATAAGAAGGAAGGTCAGTATGGTTATATTTTAACGAATAATCATGTTGTTGAAGATGCGAATGAAATCAAACTTACTTTGAGTTCTGGTGAAGAAGTGGATGCTGAGGTTTTAGGTACTGATGAATATATGGATATCGCTGTTTTAAGAATGGATGGTGATAAGGTTCTTCAAGTGGCTGAAATTGGTGATAGTACTGAGGCTAAATTAGGAGATACAATATTTACTGTAGGAACGCCTGTTAGTACAGATTATGCGGGTACAGTTACAAAAGGTATTATTTCTGGAGAAAATCGTGAAATTACAGTTACTAATAATGGTTCTTCATATATGATGGAAGCAATTCAAATAGATGCGTCTATTAACCCTGGTAATAGTGGTGGGCCACTTGTTAATATCAATGGAGAAGTTATTGGTATTAATTCAGTAAAATTAGTTGAAAGTTCAGTTGAGGGTATGGGATTTGCTATTCCAATTGAAGTGGCTATGTCACAAATAGATAAATTAGAAAGTGGAGAGCCTATTGAAAGACCGGTTATAGGGGTTACATTATATGATTTAGATACTTTGCCATTACTTGGATATAGCGATTTACGTATTGATGATAGTATTAAATCAGGTGTAGTTGTTGATTCCGTTGAAAATGGTTCGGATGCTGAAGCTGCTGGTTTACAAAGAAATGATGTTATTACTAAGGTTGATGGTACAGAAATTAAAAATTCAGCTCATTTGAAATATCTTTTATATAAGCATAATATAGGTGATAGTGTTAAATTAACTATTGTTAGAAATGGTGATGAAAAAGAGTTAACTCTTAAGTTAACTCATCGAATAGGAGACTCTAATTAGAGTCTTTTATCTTATTTCTTTACATTCACCAGGAGCGGGAGCATAGAAGCAATGGTTTTTATATCTACCTGTATTATATTGGTCCCACCAAGTTGTTTTGCATGATTCACCGGTATTTGGTGCATAGAACCATAAGGCGTGAGTGGCTGGGTGATAGTATTCGCCTTTAATTACTCTATCAGCTAGGTTTCTTTCAACGGTTGTAGGATTACTAAAGAATAAAGGGCTATCAACTCCAGAAAAACCACCAGGGTTTTGGTAGATAACTTCGCTGATTGTGTCTATGTTTTTGAATGTGAGACAGTTTGCTAGAGCTCTATTTATGACAACATTTCCAACCATTAACATTCCTAAGTCTCCTTCGCCAACGGCTTCAGCTCTCATTAATCTTGCGAGTAAGTCTCTTTCAGTATCAGTAGATCTAATTACGGACATAGTAAAATCACCAATATATTATATGTTTTTAATATAAAATATTGATAGAACGATTTAAAAAAGTTGAAAAGCTTGTGATGTTGTGATATAATTTATTTGTCTTTGAAAGACACAGGGGAATAGTTCAGTTGGTAGAACGTCGGTCTCCAAAACCGAATGTCGTGAGTTCAAGTCTTGCTTCCCCTGCCATGTGTGGATAATCTCCAAAAATATGGAGTAAACATATATAAAAGCACGGAAAACTAAGAGTTTATCCGTGTTTTTGTTTGCCATAAAATTGGAGGTAAAAATGATAAAAAATTATGTAGATTTAAGAAGAAATGAAAAGTTTGAGAAAAAAATTAGAATTGCTTGTGATTTTCATAGTGCTAAATATGAATTTACGCAAGGAAGAATTTTAAATGTTGATAGAACTAATGTAAGTTTTATAGAACCACATAGATTTTTAATAAAATTAAATGGTAAAAAGATAGTGATATTGTATTTTGATGAAGATAATATGTTTTTATATAATAGAAGAATGCCAATTGATATGAAAAAACTAAATTTAATATTAGATACTATGAAAGAGGCAGTCTAATGAGTAGAAGAAGATTTGGTGTTACATTATTAAGTACCCCAACATATTATTTGTTTAGTGAGGAAGAAGCAAAGGCAGTCTATTATAATTTAATTAAGTTTATTAAGTATAAATATAAAAACAGTGATTATGATTACAGTATCTTTGTAGGTTTATCTAATGTTGATGGCGATAGTGTCCTTTATAAGTATAAGACAAATGGTGTTGGCAGACCTAGAACTGAATTTATGCCAAAGAGTAAGACAAAAGGAATTAGATACGTTAATTGGCATTTACACGTTATGGTTTGTGGTGCCCCATTAGGTACTATGGTTAGAGATATTGAGGAATATTTGCAGAAAGTATTAAATAAAAAATTAGCAAAAGAAGAATTTGATAAAAGTGTTTACGATACCCCTAATTTTTATAAACATTACTATAAAGGGTATAACAAGAATTTAGATGTCCTTATGAGTGGAATATTAGCAAAGAGAAAGAATAAAAATCAGCGAGTTCCTAGATGTAGTTTAACTAATTTGAATGTGAATAGAAGAAAAACCAAAAATAGAAAGGAAGATTATGAACATATAATAAAATATATAGAGAAGCAAAGTATTTTAACCCAGTTTATTGAAAGTAAAGGTTTTACAGTTACTTATTTTGATATTGCTCGAAAATTGAATTTATTGGCAAAACCAGTAAGTAGAAAATGTTTTTATAATAATAAATATAAAGGTTTTAAGGAGTTTAAGTAAATCTATTATAATAGAATTTGTTAAATTATAAAAAACATATAATATGCTAAGCACTGGAGGATAATATTCATTGGCTTTAGCCACATAAATCCTTCAAGGACTGGAAAAAACAAACAAAAAGTATTACAATGTCTAGTAGGTTATAGAAGTTTTTGGTTATAAAAAACTTCTATAACTTTATTGTGGCAAATCGCAAGCGAAGATATATAGGGGAAAGTAATTGTTTGTGATTTGTGACAAAAATAGAAAAGTCTGCTTTAAAGTGAATATATATATTTATATGTAGATATTTTAGTAGATTTGGGTATAATGCCCCTTACCCCCAAATATATGTGGATATGAAATATTATTATTTAAGCTAATTATGCGGATCGATAATGAAAATTATAGTAAAATTTTGTTGAGCCACATTCTTGGCATTTATATTGAAATAATTTTTTTGTTTGTTTATATAAAAATTGATTTGTTGATATTTTTGAAATAAGAACTCTACATAATTTAAGTAGACTATTTTTATTTCTATTAGCTAATAATCCATAATGTTTAATTTTAGTGAATTTACTTGGAAGAACATGAAGTAAAAATCTTCTGATAAATTCATCAGCTGTTAAGGTCATTAATTTAATTTTGCCGTTATCTTTATAATCTTTATATTCAAAAGTAATAAAGCCATTATCTATATTTTTAATACGACTATTAGAAATGGCAACTCTAAAAGAGTATCTACCAATATATTCTATAACATTTTCTGGTGAACCTTTAGGTGGTTCGATATAAGTAACCCAATCTTTATTATAAAGTGGTCTTAGGAAATCATTAAATGTTTTTAAATCTTTAAGATGAGATAAATGTTTAGGTAAAATTAAATTTTCTTTTTTTAGTAAAGCTAAAAACTTATTTTTAAATAAAGAAGATAAGACTTCAACTTTGAATAAGTAACCATCTTTACAATTAACCCATTTATTATTTTTAATTCCACCGCCAGTAACAATAGAATGAATATGAGGATGGAATTCCATAGTTTGTCCCCAAGTATGTAAGATAGAAGTAATACCTACTTTGGCTCCAAGCCATTTAGGGTCATTCGCTAAAGTCAAAATAGATTCACTAGTAGCTTTAAATAAAATATTATAAAATACTTTTTGATTATATAAAGCAATTTCATTAAGTTCAGCTGGGACAGTAGTTACAATATGAAAATAAGGACAATTTAAAAGATTATTGTTTTCTTTATCTATCCATTTTTCTTTCGAATAGTTTTGACACATAGGACAATGTCTATTTCTGCAGCTATTAAAGGCAGTTATAGTTTTACCGCAATGTTCACAAGTAATAGTATGATAGCCTAAATTTTCAGTTTTACAGTTTATAATGGCATTATAAACTTTCCATTGGTCTTTAGATAAATTGTGATTTTTAATATATTCTGGTCCATAAGTTTTGAATATATCACTAATCTTATAATGCATTATTTCACCACCTCATCTAACGGCGAAATAATTTCAGTAAAATCTTCAGCTAAATGAAGATACATCATAGTAGTATTAATAGAGGAGTGACCAAGGAATGCTTTTAATTTCCAAATATCTCCATCATTTTCAATATAATGAGTAGCGAAAGAATGTCTTAATGTATGAAAGGTATAATCATACGAAAAATCACATTTAATTAATAAGGCTCTAAAACTGGCAGCCATGGCTCCTGAAACTAAATATGGTTTCTTACTGTTTTTATGGCTTGCAGGAAAAAGGTAACCACCAGATTTTTTAATAATAGTTTCGTTTCTAGAGTAATAAACCTTTAATAATTTTAATGTAAAATTTGGAAGAGGAGTATATCTTTCTTTGCCACCTTTTCCTAACACTTTTATGCGTTTATTATCTAAATCAATATTTTTAATATTTAGAGAAACCACTTCAGTAATTCTAAGTCCAGAACCATAACCAAAACAAATCATTAATTGTATTCTTAAAGATTTAGAATTTTTTAATAAAGTAATAATATCGTTTTTGGAAAAAACTTTAGGTAATTTAGATATAACTTTACAAGCTGGAAGTAAAGCATTTTTAAAATCTTTATTAAAAACAACAAGATAGTAATATTTAATAGCAGCTCTATTGACATTTATGGTAGAAGCATTCCCACCTTTATTAACGAAGTTGCTTTTTAAATATTCTAAAATTTTTGTTTCTGTAAAATTTTCAATATCTTCTCCTTCATAATGTTTTTTGAACCTTTTAATCGCACTTATATAATTGTTTATAGTTTGTTTACTACAATTTCTAAGTTTTAAAAGGTCAATAACTTTTAATAAATCTTCTGACATAAAATAAAACCTCCAATCTGAAAGAAAATTTATATAAACTTTCCGAAAAGAGGTTGAAATCCGTTTAAATTTATGATATTTTATATACCGAACGTGATTAACTTTTCTTGGTCGGAAAGTTAGTGGTAGATATTCTACCACAAATCACGTTCTTTTTGTATACTTAGTTTATAGTTTTGCCTTTTAGATTACTAGACTTCGCGTCAGCGATTTGGTACAATACATTGTGGTGATACAAATGAGAAGAGGAGCCCACACACAATATGATCTTGAGTTTTACAGCAAAAACGCGTAATCCCTTATTTTATAAGGAAATACGCATTTTTTGTATCTTGTGTAATATTTAAAATTTTCAATATTTTAAAATTTTTTTAATTTTTTCTCTAGGCATGTATTTTTTAAATAAACCATTAAGATTATATTGGTCAATTAAGTCAAGGATTATATCGTTAGCCCCAAATAATTTGTAGATATTTTCGGTATCTAATTCTGCGGAAAAATTAACCATTGAATCAATTAATTTTCTTACTGAATATTTGTTTTTTGTCTTAATTTCTAGAAGCCTTACTATTACTAATGAAACAAAACAGGTAATGAAATGAGCTTCTATATGTTCTTTTGTCCAAACAAACACAGGCCTAGTTTCTAATTCAGTTTTTGTGACTTTAAATGTTTCTTCAATTTTAGATAATCCTCTATATTTATCACGTAATTCAGCATCACTCATCTTAAATTCGCTGGTAACAATAGAGTAATATCCATCATATTTTTCTTCTTCTTTAATTAAATCTTCTTTCAAAGATAAGTCTAGTCCATCAGCAATTTCACCGGTTGATTTAACAAATTTGATATTATTAATATAACTTTTAGCGCCTTTACAAGATACTCTGTCATATTTTTTAGGATTATTGATAATATCTTTGGCTCTTTCAATCATTTGATTGCGGTCGTGTTTTTGTTTATCTGCGTACTTTTTAGAATAATAAACCATTTGTTTTTGATCTGTTCTAACTTTAGTATTTCTTTTGCCATCACGTTTAATGGTAATTTCTTTTGGATATATTCTAGATTTGTGTTTAAAATAAGCTTGTTTTTTTTCGTATCCAATGAGTTTGCCATCTTTATTAAATTTCATAGATCTAAACATAACTGGATTACCATCTTTATCGTAAATTGGATCATCGATGTAATCTTTTTGATTTAGTACCCAAGCTTTAAATTCAGCATCAGCGCCTCTAACACTTTGACCATATATATAACCATCAGAATTTTTTTTGTTGTTTTTACCAGCTAAAAAATATATGTTGTCAGAGGTGTTTAAGCCACGGTCAGCAACTACAACAGTTCTTTGAATACCGAATTTACTTTTAGTCCTTTTAACTATAGGTCTTAAAGATAATTTTTCCGATTCATTTCCTGGAAACAAATCGTAAGCAAGAGGAATATCGGTAGCATCCATCAGTAAGCCTAATTCAACAATTGGATCAGGTCTATGATTTTTTTCAGGACCTCTTTTCCGATAACCTTTTTCAATAACATTTCCTTCTTCGTCGACTAAATCTTCATCATTATAATTAATTTCAAAATAGTAGTTTGTACAGTCGTAGTAAGTTCGAGAGACATCTCTACCATAAGTATCTTTAGTGCTTTTCCATAAAAGTGTCTCTATATCTTCTTTATAAGAAGCGAAATAATCTAAAGCACGATATATATCGTGTAATTCAAATTTATTAAATGGTTCAAAGAATATTTGTCTATTATTAAAAGTTTCTTTTTTTGAGCCAGGAAAAAGAATTCGAGAGAAAACTAGAAGTGAAAAAATTTTATTAAAATTATAACTCACATTTACTTTTTTTTGTTTATTAGCAAAGAAGGTGTCAAGACCAAGTTCAGTGTATAAATATTTTAAAAAAATATATCCTATATTATACTTGTTATCGTTTGTCGACAATTCTTCGTTTAAATCAATATTTTTAGTTATAATTTGTTTTTTTGCATTTTCATCGTTTAGCTGTTTAGCCTTATTAGCAAAGAAATTAATAGGGTCATTATATTTTTTTTCTAAATCGTCTAAAAATCCAATTTTTTCTATAGTTTTCTGCTTAGAATTTTTAGAAATGGGGTCATAATACCCATTGACAATTGAGAGAAAAGTTCTTCCATTTTTGAATTTGCTTTTTTTAAGAAATATAGCCATACTATCACTACCTTGTAAACATTATACCATATTTCACACGATTACACAATATAAAAATAACAAAAACTTGACATAAAAAAAGCTATATAAAATATAGGCAAACTTTATCTTTCTTAAATGGTCAATTGTAAAACTCGGGTGATACAAATGAGAAGAGGAGCCCACACACAATATGATTTGGAAGTACATGTAGTATGGATAACAAAGTATAGAAGAAAGATATTAAGAGGGAAAATAGTAAATAGATTAAAAATATTGTTGATGCAAGGATGCACAGCAAAAGGAATAACAATTGTAAGAGGAAACATCCAACCAGAACACGTACATTTGCTATTAAGTATTCCAGCATCACTTTCTGTATCTCAAGTTATGCAATATATTAAAGGGAGAAGTTCAAAAAAATTACAAGAAGAATTTCCGAGTTTAAGAAAACAATTTTGGGGTCAGCACATGTGGGCGACGGGATATTTTTGTAGAAGTGTAGGAAAAGTAACACAAGATATGATAGAAGAATATATAGAAAATCAAAATGATAATGTTGATGATATTTTTAGACAAGATAGTATGCTTTAGCATAGTATGACTTTCAGTCATCACTACAAACCCTGCACTTTCAGTGCAGGGTGGTTGATTATTAAAGAAAAAAGAGATAAAAATAATAGTTTTTAATAGGAAATAATAGTATTTTTATTAAAAATAATAAAAGGAGCAATGATTATGGCTAAGTTAAATGTAAGACAAGAATTAGCAATAAATGAATTATTAAAGGGTAATAGCATAGTAGAAAGTGCTAAAATTGTTGGAGTAAGTGAAGCAACATTGAATAGATGGCTTGCTAATAGCGAGTTTAAAGCAGTTTTAAATGAGAGAAAAAGCCTTATAGTAGATAATTGCATTGATAAGATAAATTTAATGGGAAATAAGGCTATAACAGTCTTAGATAATATATTAGATAATGATAGTGCTAGTGATAATGTTAAATTTAATGTGTCAAAGAACATTTTAGAGATGATATTAAAATTTAATGAGCAAAGAAATATTATAGATAAAATGAAAGAATTAGAAGAATTATTGAGAGAGAAAGAGAGTGTTAATAATGGGTAGGTTAAATAGTTTAAATAATAAGTTAGATAAAATAAAAAGAACCATTAGTAATAATGGGATTTTAAGAATATATGTATGGATAAAGGAAGATAAACCAATAAGAGCAGATTTAATTTATAAGAAAGATGTTAAATATGTTTATTGTTATAGTATGAAAGAATATGTAGAATTTTTAAATAAGCATAAAGGTATAGAGATATTAGAATTTATTGGAGTAAAAAAGCCAAAGCCAGGAGATGTGGCTGTGGCATAATTACTTACTATCATTTAAACCATCAATATAGGCTTCAGCTTTTGCTTTATCAATAGAAGATAATTTATTGATTTTGTTTAACAGCATAAAATCTTCATCGGAGATATTATTAGGTTTAATATCATTAGTTGGAATATCATATTTTGTTAAACCTAAAAGATAATCAATAGACGTATTATAATATTTAGCTAATGCAATAAGCATATCAATATTTGGAAATATTCTGCCTGTTTCATAAGATGAAATAGTTTCTTGGGTAGTCCCTAAATCCATAGCAACTTTAATTTGTTTTAATCCAAGTTTTTTTCTAATTGTTTGTAAGTTATTTTGATTATTATATTTCATAAATATCACCTATATATAATTTTAAAATTATTAAATTTGAGTGATAGTAACATTGACTAATATTAGTGTGTTTGAAAACATATATTTTGTGTTATAATGTAGTTATATGAAATAACTATAAGGAGCATAAAATATGAGTAGTAATATTTTAGATATGGGGTTAATTGTTGATAGATTAAAAAATAGAAGAAAAATATTTGTTTCAGAAGCTGATTTTCAATTAGAATTAGCTTGGACTATTAAAGAGAATTATCCTAATGCTAAAATAAGATTAGAATATTGCCCTAGTTTTGATTTAAATATGCACATTGATATATTAGTCATTATGAATAATAAATGGTATCCTATTGAATTAAAATATAAAACAAAAGGGTGTAAGAAAATAATTGATAATGAAATATTTAATTTAAAAAATCATAGTGCGAAAGATGTTAATAGTTATTTATATTTAAAAGATATAATGAGAATTGAAAAAATAAGAGATAATGTTAAGGAGTTTGATAAGGGTTATACAATGTTTATCACAAATGATATTAGTTATACAAAAAAGCCTATAAAAGATAATTGTGTATATAAGCAATTTTCATTAGAAGATAAAATAGTTAAAAGTGGCACAATGTTTTGGGAAAGGACAGCGAGTAAAGGAACAATGAAAAATTGTGAAAAACCTATTATATTAAAAGGTAAATATAATATGAATTGGCAATGTTATAGTAAATTAGATAATGAGAGTACAGGCTTATTTATGTATGTTATCAATGAAATAAAAAAATAATTAGTTTAATAAATGAAATATAAGGGGTGGTGTTAGTATAGATATATAGACACAAAAAGATAGAGAGTGATAAAATAAGAATCAACGAAAGGAAGTGTCTATAATGGCTAGAGGAAAACGTTACGATGAAGATTTTAAAAAAATGATAGTTGAATTATATACAGATCAGAATAAACCAGCTAGTGAAATAGAACGTGAATATGGCGTAAGTAATGCAAGCATATATAAATGGATAGAGGAATATTCACCTATCAAAACAGACGATGGAACTGTTACTAATAACAAAGAAATTAAAAAGTTAAAAAAGGAATTAGCTCAAACCAAAGAAGAATTAGAAATACTAAAAAAAGCGATTGCCATATTCACGCAAAAATAGAAGATAAAATTAATTTTATTAATAAATATAAAAGTCAATATAATGTAAGATTGTTATGTGAGTGTTTAAATATTCATCATTCAGTTTACTATTATCATTGCAATCATAAAGAAAATAGTTATCATAAATCAAACCAAGAATTAGATGAAAAAAATGAGTATAATATTGATGCCCAAGAAAGAATTAAGTCATTATTAAAATCCCCGAGTACAGCAAAGTTTCCTAGCATAAATGATTGGAAATTTGGCAAAGATAATGGAATCGTTATAGTACAGGCATACGTTGATAGCGAAAATAGTTTTGGTGCTAAATTAAGAAGTGAATTCCAAATAAAATATGATAGTAATAAAAATGTTGTGTCATTGATTATTGATGGTGTTGAGTATATAAAGTAAAAATAGGCATTTATAGTAATTTTAAGGTAATTTAATGTGGTTTAGTATAAATTATATTGAGTTATCTTTTTTATTTAAATAAAGGCGAAATAAGTAAGTATTTAATATATAATATAATTAGGTGGTAATGATGAGTGATTTTAATAGATTAAAAAATGGAATAATAGGTTTTATTATAGGGGATGCTATGGGCGTTCCATTAGAATTTACAAAAAGAAGAGAAGAAAAAGTAATTGATATGTTAGAATATGGTAGTCATAATATGCCAAAAGGCAGTTGGTCAGATGATAGTAGTATGGTTATAGCAACTATACAATCTATTATAGATAATAAAGGGAACATAAACTATAAAGATATTATGAACAATTTTATATTATGGATTGAAAAAGGGAAGTTTACATCTAATAATAAAACATTTGGTGTTGGTGGAACAACATTTAAAGCATTAAGAAATTATTATTATAGAGAAGAATTTATAATGTATAAAGACCCTTTAATGTGTGGTATAGATGATATAAAAGATAATGGAAATGGAAGTCTAATGAGAATATTGCCTATTGCTTATTATTGTTATTATAAAAAGCTGAAAGAAGAAGAAATTTATAATTTAGTAAAAGATGTATCATCATTTACCCATAGCCACGAAATAAGTATATTAGGGTGTTTTATATATGTGCTTTTAGCTATAGAGTTATTAAGTGGCGAAGAAAAAGAAAATGCTTATAGCAACGTAAGAAAATATGATTATACAAAGTATTTTAATTTAGATATTATTAAGTATTATGGTAGGTTATTAAATAATGATATTAGTAAATTAGATGTAGATAGTATTAGTAGTATGGGTTTTGTTGTTGATACATTAGAGGCAGTTATATGGTGTTTTATAAATAATAATAGTTATGATAAATGTGTCATTGAAGCCATCAATTTAGGAAATGATAGTGATACTATTGGAGCATTAGTTGGCGGTTTAAGTGGTATTTACTATAATGATATAAACAATAAATGGTTAAATGGCATTAAAAGAAAGAATTATTTGTTAGATTTATGTAATGATTTTTATAATAGTTTATTATGAAATCTATAGTATTTAAAAAAGTACACAATAAACAAGATTTAATTTCAATATGAATTAAGTCTTTTTTTTGTTTATAAAAGTGTATAAATCAGTTTATAAAGATTTAAAAAGTTTTTTCACATTTTTAAAGAAAAACCTTTTAAGAACGAAGTAAGTATCATATAATTATTTTTCATATGGTAAGGATGGTGTTAGTATAGATATATAGACACAAAAAGATAGAGAGTGATAAAATAAGAATCAACGAAAGGAAGTGTCTATAATGGCTAGAGGAAAACGTTACGATGAAGATTTTAAAAAAATGATAGTTGAATTATATACAGATCAGAATAAACCAGCTAGTGAAATAGAACGTGAATATGGCGTAAGTAATGCAAGCATATATAAATGGATAGAAGAATATTCACCTATCAAAACAGACGATGGAACCGTTACTAATAACAAAGAAATTAAAAAGTTAAAAAAGGAATTAGCTCAAACCAAAGAAGAATTAGAAATACTAAAAAAAGCGATTGCCATATTCACGCAAAAATAGAAGATAAAATTAATTTTATTAATAAATATAAAAGTCAATATAATGTAAGATTGTTATGTAAGTGTTTAAATATTCATCATTCAGTTTACTATTATCATTGCAATCATAAAGAAAATAGTTATCATAAATCAAACCAAGAATTAGATGAAAAAATAAAACAAATATATTTTGAATCTAAGCGAAGATATGGTTCACCTAAAATAACTAAAGTGTTAAACCAAGAAGGTGTTAAAGTAAGTCAAAAAAGAGTTGCTAGAAGAATGAAAAAATTAGGTTTAAGAAGTATAATTGTTAAAAAATATAATCATGCAAGCAGTTCAAAAAGCGATGAAACAAAAGAATATTCAAACCTTTTAAAGCAAGCTTTTTCAGCTGATGAACCAAGTGAGAAATGGGTCAGTGATATAACTTATATTTATACCAACGAAACAGGATGGACATATTTAGCTATAGTTATAGACTTATTTGATTTAAGAGTAGTTGGTTGGTCTTATGGAACCAAAATGACAGATGACCTAGTAATAGATGCTTTTAAAAAAGCAATGATAAATCGTGGATTAAACAAAGATGGTATATTTCATTCTGACAGAGGTAGTCAGTATACATCAAATGATTTTGAAAAATTATTAAACCAATATAATATAAAACATTCATATAGTAAAAAAGGTTATCCATATGATAACGCAAGTATGGAAAGCTTCAATGCCATATTAAAGAAAGAAGAAGTAAATGTTAATACGTATAAAACATTTAAAGAAGCAAAACTAGCAATCTTTGAATTTATTGAAAGTTGGTACAACAATCACAGGATTCATAGTACACTAGGATATATAACTCCAAATGAAAAATTTAATCAATATAAAGCTAGTTTAGTTATAGTTTAAATTTCTCTTAAAAAATGTGTCTAAAAACTTGACCTAAATCCAATTTGTTTTATACAAGTAATCAGACATGGTCAGGTAATCAAGTAACGTATGCTTCTATTCATCAACTAAGTTTAAATAGTCAAAATGATAAAATTATATATTCTATTAACAATATTAATATACAGGAAATAGATAGTGTATATGTGACAGATAATTATATTTATTATTCTACAGGAGGAAATGATGAAAATGGTGTATTATTTCCTGCTATTTATAGAATTGATTTAACTGGAAATAATGTTAAACAATTATATAATGTTGGTGGTGTATATAATAATTATTTAAAAAATATTAAACTGTTATATGTTAATAATAATTATATATATTTTTATATTAGTGGTTATTTTCAAAATAATGTTGTAGAATATCCTGCTATTTGGAGAATTAATTTAGATGGAAGTCAAGCTACAAAAATGTCTGATATTAAAACTATTGATGTAGATAATATTACAAGTGTATTTTTAAAGTAATATATTTAAAATTGAATTTATATTTATGAAAAAATAATGCTTATTTTGCATTACTTTTTTTTCTTTTTTTTGAATAGAAAATGATGAGTGCTATTATAAATAAAACAGCTAAAGCGATGACAATAATGTGTGAATATTGGTCCATAATTTCTAATATGTCAGTCCAATTTTCACCAACGATACTACCGGCAATTGTTAAAGCACTATTCCAAATTAGAGAACCTGCGGTAGTATATATTAAGAATTTTTTCATCGGCATTTCACTCATTCCAGCAGGAATAGAAATTAAACTTCTGATTACTGGAATAAATCTACAGAAGAAAACGGTTTTGTTTCCTTTTGTATCAAACCATTTATCTGCTTTATCAATATCTTCTGGGGTTAGTCTTAATAATTTACCTGGTTTACTTGTGATTATTTTTTTAAGTCTTTCTTTGTTTAAAATTTTACCAATATAGTATAAGATTATAGCTCCTAATAAGGAACCTAAAGTAGAAGCTATAATTACACCAATAATATTCATGTTGGTGAATGTTGTCATGAATCCACCAAATAGTAAGATTACTTCTGATGGGATTGGTGGGAAAACGTTTTCAATAGCTATTAAGAGAAAGACTCCAATATAACCAAAGTTATTCATAATTTCAATAATTAAATCTTGCATAAGGACACCTCGCTTTTAAGTATAACATGAAATTTATTTATGAGCAACAATGTGACAAAATTGTAATATTTTGTAATTAAGAAAGATGGTATAATGGTATGGCAAATAGTATAATTGGATTTAGAGGTGAGGAGTATGTTAGAGGTTGCTTTTGCTTTTTTTCTTTTATTTTTATTCTTTTTAGTAATTGCATTAATTAAATGGGTTAGGAGTAAGAAATGAGTTATTTAGAGGCTATTAAGATTGCTTTTTTAACATTTCCTTTTTTAGCGTTTTTATTTACGATTCCTTTTATACTATGGCAATATCATAAATATGGCTCTATTAATAAACTTAGAGTTTTAATTATATATTCTTTTATTTTATATATGATTTGTGTTTATTTTTTGGCTATTTTTCCACTTCCAGATAGAGATAGCATTGATATGAATAGTCCGGTTTGTCAATTAGTGCCGTTTAACTTTATTTTAGATATTATAAAAGAGTGTTCTAGTTTTGATAACATTTGGCTTATTTTAGCAGATTCGAGTGTATATACAGTACTATTTAATGTATTGATGTTTATGCCATTTGGAATGTATCTTAGGTATTATTTTAAAAATAGTTTAAAGAAAACAATCTTTTTTAGTTTTTTATTTAGTTTATTTTTAGAAGTGACACAGTTAACAGGATTATATTTCATATATCCGCATCCTTATAGGTTATTTGATGTAGATGATTTAATGATTAATACTTTAGGTGGTGTTGTAGGCTATTTTGTGATGGGGATATTTATAAAGTTTTTACCTTCTAGGGATAATATTGATTTATCTAGTTTAGAAGAGGGAAAGAAAATTAGCGGTCTTAGACGATTTACAAGATTTTGTTTAGATGTGTTATTATGGTTTGTTTTTACAGGATTTTTATATATGATATTTGGATTTAATCATGTGTTTATTATTTCTTTAGTTATTTATTATGTAATTATTCCAGGAATTTTTGATGGTCAGACTTTTGGTAGTAAATTTTTAAATATGAAACTTGAATTTCCAAATAAGCGATTATTAAGATTGTTTTTTAGATTGGTGTTACTTATTTTGCATTATTTAATTATACCTTTAGGTTTAGGATATTTATTTGTAGTGATAACAAGAAATATAGAAATTTCTAATGTTTTAGTGTTTGTTATGGGAGCTATATATGTGCTTTTTCTTGGAATATTTTATTTAGTGAATGTTACTTATATTTTTAAAAGGAGAACTTTAATTTATGATAGATTGGTTAAAGGAAAATATGTTAGTACAATAGGAAAAGATGTAGATAATTTTGATGAAAAGTTAGAAAATTAAAAAAACTTTGTTTTTGAAATTGAAACAAAGTTTTAATTTGGTGTGTATGTTTTTATAATGTTTTCAGCTACTTTAATGCCATCAATGGCTGATGTCATAATACCACCGGCGTATCCAGCACCTTCACCACAAGGGTAAATTCCTTTGATATTAGATGTGAAGGTTTCATCTCTAGGAATTTTAATTGGTGATGATGTTCTAGATTCGGCGGCAGATAATATGGCATCGTCACTTGCAAATCCTTTTATTTTTCTTTCAAAGTTTTTGATGCCTTCAATTAAGGCTTCAGAAATATACTCTGGGAAAATTTCTCTTAGGTTAGTTAGTTCATAGTTTCCTTTAAAGATTGGTTTTATGGTTTTAAAATTTTTTGATTGTTTATTTTCAGTGAAGTCTTTAAATAATTGTACTGGGATGTTTCCCTTGCCTACTTCGTAGGCTTTTTGTTCTAATTTTCTTTGGAAAGTTATACCATCTAAAGGGTTACTGCCAAAGTCATCTGGTGATATAGTAACAATGATGGCACTGTTGGCATTTTCTGAGTTACGACTATGATTACTCATACCGTTTATGGCAAGTTTATTTGGTTCTGATGATGCATTGACTACATATCCGCCTGGGCACATACAAAATGAATAAACACCTCTTTTTTTTGTTGTTTGGTATGTTAATTTATAGCTGGCAGGTGGTAGGCTTTTATTATTACCATATTGTGATTTATTGATTAAAGATTGGGGGTGCTGGATACGAATACCTATTGCAAATGGTTTAGGAATAATATTTAATCCATTATTTAATAGCATTTCAAAGGTGTCTCTACTACTATGACCTAGAGCTAAAATTAAGTTTTCGCAAGGGATTATTTCTTTGCTATTTATTTCGATTGATATTAGTTTATCTTCTTTAATATTTATATTGGTTAGGCATGTTTGATATTTGATGTTTCCGCCCATTTTAATTATTTCATTTATCATGTTTTTTATGACATTTCTTAGTAAGTCGGTACCTATATGAGGTTTGTTTAGATATAGGATATCTTCGGGAGCTCCATGTTTGACGAAGGTTTTTAAAACTTCTTTTCCTCTAAAGAATTTATCTTTGGTTAAAGTATTTAGCTTGCCGTCAGAAAATGTTCCAGCACCACCGGCGCCAAACTGAACATTAGAATTTGGATTTAGAAAGCCGGTTTTCCAAAACTTTTCCACAGTTTTAACACGGTTTTCAATATCTTCTCCGCGTTCAATGATTAATGGTTTATAGCCACTTTTAGCAAGCATGTATCCGGCAAATAGGCCAGCAGGTCCACTACCAACAATAATTATTTGATGATTTAATTTTAAATTACCTTTATTTGGCAGTTTATATGTTTCATTTGGTGTTTTTAATATATCGGCTGAGTGTTTTTTTAATATGTGTTTTTCGTTTTTTATCTCGGCATCAATTTCATAGACATACATGAGATTGTTTTTGTCTCTCGCATCTATTGATTTTTTGTTTATTTTAAAGTTTATGATGTCATTTTCTTTTATTTTTAGTTTTTTGGTTAGTTTTAATTTTAAATCATTTTCATTATGGTTTATAGGTAGTTTGATTTGTCTTATTCTAAGCATTATTTCACACTCTTTCCAGCAATTATGCCACTTATCCAAGCCCAACCTAAGTTATATCCACCGCAGTCTCCATCAATATCAATAATTTCGCCGGTAAAGTATAGATTTTTCATTTTCAATGATTCTAGGGTGTTACTATTTATTTCATTTAATGGAATACCACCAGAACATATTTGGGCATGGTCTAGAGTGTGGGTGTCTAAAATTTTTATTTTAAAATTTGTAAGTGCTTGTATTAGATTATTTAATTCGATTTCTGATAAAGTGTTTAATGGAATGTTTCTTTTAATATTTGCTTTTTTTAAAATGATATCTATTAATTTATAATGAAGGAATCCTTCTAATAATTCACTGATTGTTTTGTGATATGAGTTTTTATTTAACGTTTTTAAAAAGTTTTTAGGATTATTTGTAAAAGGAATGAAATTAAGACTTATTGTGACATTTTGTTTATTATTTAAGGCGATAGAGGCTAAACCACTTAGATTAAATATGCATATGCCACTAAGGCCATAATTGGTTAATTGAATTTCACCTGCTTCGCTTTTTGTTAATTTGTTATTAATTAGTAGGTTAACTAAAACGTCACATCTGATACCACTCCAATTTTTAAAGTATGGTTCGTTTCCTTTTAACTGAACTAATGATGGAAGGGGAGTTACTATATTATGATTAAATTGTTTGGCAAGGGTGTACCCTAAACCATCGGAACCTGTTTTAGGGGCAGCTTTAGAACCTGTACTTATGATGATATTTTTAGCTTTAATATTTTCTTTATTTGGATTGATAATAAAACAATCTTTTTTTATTATTTTGGTTACGGTTATATCGTTTATTATATTGATATTTAGTTTTTTACATTCTAAAAGTAAGGCACTGTGAATACTAGATGCTTGATTAGGGAATGGGTAGTAATAACCATTTTTTATTTTAGAGACTATACCTAAAGAATTAAAAAATTTTAAAACACTATTTTGTCTTTCTTCGGTTATAAAGTTTTTTAGAAGTTCTGGAGTAGAGGTGTGGTAGTGGCTTATATTTTGGTCTTGATTCCAAAAGTTACATCTACCATTTCCGGTTATGAGAATTTTTTTACCACATTTATTATTTCTTTCGATGATGGTAACATCTTTGCCATTTCTAGCTGCAGTAATAGCGGCAGTTAAACCAGATGCACCACCACCAATAATAACAACTTCTTTCATTTGAATCACCATAAATATTATAACATAAGTATTTATATTATAATGTCTAGTAGGTTATAGAAGTTTTTGGTTATAAAAAACTTCTATAACTTTATTGTGGCAAATCGCAAGCGAAGATATATAGGGGAAAGTAATTGTTTGTGATTTGTGACAAAAATAGAAAAGTCTGCTTTAAAGTGAATATATATATTTATATGTAGATATTTTAGTAGATTTGGGTATAATGCCCCTTACCCCCAAATATATGTGGATATGAAATATTATTATTTAAGCTAATTATGCGGATCGATAATGAAAATTATAGTAAAATTTTGTTGAGCCACATTCTTGGCATTTATATTGAAATAATTTTTTTGTTTGTTTATATAAAAATTGATTTGTTGATATTTTTGAAATAAGAACTCTACATAATTTAAGTAGACTTTTTTTATTTCTATTAGCTAATAATCCATAATGTTTAATTTTAGTGAATTTACTTGGAAGAACATGAAGTAAAAATCTTCTGATAAATTCATCAGCTGTTAAGGTCATTAATTTAATTTTGCCGTTATCTTTATAATCTTTATATTCAAAAGTAATAAAGCCATTATCTATATTTTTAATACGACTATTAGAAATGGCAACTCTAAAAGAGTATCTACCAATATATTCTATAACATTTTCTGGTGAACCTTTAGGTGGTTCGATATAAGTAACCCAATCTTTATTATAAAGTGGTCTTAGGAAATCATTAAATGTTTTTAAATCTTTAAGATGAGATAAATGTTTAGGTAAAATTAAATTTTCTTTTTTTAGTAAAGCTAAAAACTTATTTTTAAATAAAGAAGATAAGACTTCAACTTTGAATAAGTAACCATCTTTACAATTAACCCATTTATTATTTTTAATTCCACCGCCAGTAACAATAGAATGAATATGAGGATGGAATTCCATAGTTTGTCCCCAAGTATGTAAGATAGAAGTAATACCTACTTTGGCTCCAAGCCATTTAGGGTCATTCGCTAAAGTCAAAATAGATTCACTAGTAGCTTTAAATAAAATATTATAAAATACTTTTTGATTATATAAAGCAATTTCATTAAGTTCAGCTGGGACAGTAGTTACAATATGAAAATAAGGACAATTTAAAAGATTATTGTTTTCTTTATCTATCCATTTTTCTTTCGAATAGTTTTGACACATAGGACAATGTCTATTTCTGCAGCTATTAAAGGCAGTTATAGTTTTACCGCAATGTTCACAAGTAATAGTATGATAGCCTAAATTTTCAGTTTTACAGTTTATAATGGCATTATAAACTTTCCATTGGTCTTTAGATAAATTGTGATTTTTAATATATTCTGGTCCATAAGTTTTGAATATATCACTAATCTTATAATGCATTATTTCACCACCTCATCTAACGGCGAAATAATTTCAGTAAAATCTTCAGCTAAATGAAGATACATCATAGTAGTATTAATAGAGGAGTGACCAAGGAATGCTTTTAATTTCCAAATATCTCCATCATTTTCAATATAATGAGTAGCGAAAGAATGTCTTAATGTATGAAAGGTATAATCATACGAAAAATCACATTTAATTAATAAGGCTCTAAAACTGGCAGCCATGGCTCCTGAAACTAAATATGGTTTCTTACTGTTTTTATGGCTTGCAGGAAAAAGGTAACCACCAGATTTTTTAATAATAGTTTCGTTTCTAGAGTAATAAACCTTTAATAATTTTAATGTAAAATTTGGAAGAGGAGTATATCTTTCTTTGCCACCTTTTCCTAACACTTTTATGCGTTTATTATCTAAATCAATATTTTTAATATTTAGAGAAACCACTTCAGTAATTCTAAGTCCAGAACCATAACCAAAACAAATCATTAATTGTATTCTTAAAGATTTAGAATTTTTTAATAAAGTAATAATATCGTTTTTGGAAAAAACTTTAGGTAATTTAGATATAACTTTACAAGCTGGAAGTAAAGCATTTTTAAAATCTTTATTAAAAACAACAAGATAGTAATATTTAATAGCAGCTCTATTGACATTTATGGTAGAAGCATTCCCACCTTTATTAACGAAGTTGCTTTTTAAATATTCTAAAATTTTTGTTTCTGTAAAATTTTCAATATCTTCTCCTTCATAATGTTTTTTGAACCTTTTAATCGCACTTATATAATTGTTTATAGTTTGTTTACTACAATTTCTAAGTTTTAAAAGGTCAATAACTTTTAATAAATCTTCTGACATAAAATAAAACCTCCAATCTGAAAGAAAATTTATATAAACTTTCCGAAAAGAGGTTGAAATCCGTTTAAATTTATGATATTTTATATACCGAACGTGATTAACTTTTCTTGGTCGGAAAGTTAGTGGTAGATATTCTACCACAAATCACGTTCTTTTTGTATACTTAGTTTATAGTTTTGCCTTTTAGATTACTAGACTTCGCGTCAGCGATTTGGTACAATAAGATATAACTATTATCGCTTGATAAAGTGAGTGAGTCTTGAAAACAAATTAATTTTGTGATATTATGTATGTAGATGAGAGAAATCTCATAAAATAAAAAAGGGAATACTTAACAAGCCAAAGTTGAGTACTCGCCAATATAGGGTTGCACTTAATTTACTGATGAAAGTAAATTGAGTGCTTTTTCTTTTTATAATTCATTATTTAAATAATAAAATTATAAGTAGAAGGATGATAATGATTAAAGCAGAAATTAGTAAATCTTTTTTAGTCATTTCATCACCTCCTTTCGGAGGCAAGCACTCAACTGTTAATGTATCCCCTATGTGCATTATATAATATAACTATTCGTTATGCAAACGAACATTTATGAAAAGTTTGATTGATTTGGAATAAAATTAGAGGTATGTTTCAGGTGATTATATGCGTTTTCTTTGCATTATAATAAAGTAAGTGATTAAATGATTTATATTATAGGAGATATGGGAGATTCTAAGGAGATATTAAGATTTTGTTTGCTTAATAAAATTTTAGCCTTATTGAAAATAAATTAATTTTGTGTTATGATGTATGTAGATGAGAGAAATCTCATAAAATAAAAAAGAGGAACATTTAGTTTTGCAAGTGAATGTCGCCTCTAAAAAAGTGGCTTGACACTCATTCTAGTTGATGAGTGTCTATTTTTTTATTGCTAAGACCAGTAAGGTAGATAGCAGCAAAATGATAGAAATGAGGTTTAAAAACTTCAAAATGAAAGTTTTTGTTTTCATTAATATCTACCTCCTTTCCGTTTCAAGAATGGAGGGCGACACTCACATTAAATGCTCCTAATAAAATTATATAATATAACTGTTCGTTATACAAGTGAACATTTATGAAAAGTTTGATTAATTTGGAATAAAATTAGAGGTATGTTATAATTTATTTAGAAGGTGATTATATGCATTTCCTTAAGAGTTTTGGGGCTGGTTTATTTTCTTTACTATTTGGGGTGATTTTGGTTGCGATGGTGTGTGTTTTTAATATAAGTGCTTTTGCAACTAAGGATAATATTGTGAAAAGTATGGAAAATACTGATTTGCTTACAAATGTTAAAAAAATAAGAAATAGTGGCAGTAGTGAAGGAAACAATGGTGTTTCGCAAATTATTGATGAGATGTATTCTTTGGCTTCACAATTTTCAGTATCTGAAGAAGTTGTCGATAGTATTATTGATTCTAAGATAACTAAACAAATAATTGGCGATGCAGTTGGTAATGTAACCGATTATGTAGTTAATGGTAAGGAAACTAAAGCATTTTCAGAAGATGATGTTTACAATCTAATTAATGATAATTTAGATGAAATATTGGAATCTAGTAATGTTTCGATAGATGAAGGACAAAAGGAAAAATTTTTAAGAGAGGTTAAGAAACAACTTCCAGATATTGTGGAAGTAATACCTACTTCTGAAAGTTTAGCTAATAGTGGACATAATTTTGAGATAAATATGGTACAGGAGTTTTTTAGTACTGAAGTTAAAGTGATATTATGTGTGGGATTAGTTATTAGTGGTGTTATTGTAATAGTTTTAAAAAGAAAGAATTTCGAATGGTGTGCGGATTTAGGAGTTACATCACTTATTTCTGGATTAGTTATTATGGGAATATCTTTATTAGTACCAAGTGTAGTGGTAGATATGATTGGTACAACTGACCTTTCATTATTCGCATCATCAATAACAGATATTTTAACTAAACCAATTTTATATAGTGGTATTGGAGTTTTAGCATTTGCAATTATCCTACTTATATTTTATAAAGTTATGGAAAAAAGAAGTGTGAAAAAGATAAAAAGTTAGACATTTATTTGTTTAACTTTTTATTTTTTTGTATACTAGGAATTTGCTTTGTAAAAAAAACGTTTACAAGAACAAATGTTTGTGATATACTGAATACACCAAAGATTGAAGGTGATGATATGAAAATACTAAAAGGCTATGTATTTAGAATGTATCCAACTGAAAAGCAAGAAGAGTTAATTAATAAAACTATTGGATGCTCTAGGTTTGTATATAATTATTTTTTGGATGATAAAATTAAAGAATATAAAAAAACTGGAAAAAGTAAAAGTGTATATGATCAAATAAAATTAATACCATCACTTTCAAAAGAATATCCGTTTTTGAAAGAAGTAGATAGTTGCGCTTTAAGAACAAGTCTATTTAATTTAGAAGATGCTTATAAAAGATTTTTTAATGGAAACGGTTATCCTAGATTTAAAGCAAAAGGCGTTCATGAAAGTTATAAAACTAATAATATTAAAAGTAGTTATAAAGGTAATAATTATAACAGCATAAAACTAGATTTAAAAAATAAAACAATAACTTTACCAAAATTAAAAGAAGTAAAGATAAGAGGATATAGAAATAAAAATATTATACCTGGTGAGTTAAAAAGTGCAGCAGTTAAGAAAGATGCCGGTAAATATTATGTAAGTGTCTTAACCAACGAAGAATTAATAAGGCCATCATTTGTACCAACAAGTATAATCGGTATAGATTTAGGAATAAAAGATTTAATAGTAACATCATTTAATGAAAAGATAGAAAACAAAATAAAACTAAATACAAAAAGAATGGTAGGTTTACAAAGAGGAATATCTAGATGTAAGTCTGGAAGTAAAAATAGATATAAGATGAAACTAAAAATCCAAAGATTGTATCAAAAAATAAGAAATGCAAGAAAACATATGATACATGATATAACAAATAAACTAATAAACGAGAATGACATTATAGTAACTGAGAATTTAGATGTAAAAAGTATGCAGAAAAATCACTATGTAGCTAAAGGCTTAAATGAAAACCCAATATCAGAAATCATCAGAGTACTTAAATATAAAGCTAACTGGAATAATAAGAGATTAATACAAATAGATAGATATTATCCAAGCAGTCAGATATGCAGTATATGTGATTATCAAAATAAAGAAGTAAAAGATTTGAAGTTAAGGAAATGGGAATGTCCAGTATGTCATACAAAGCACACTCGTGATTATAATGCAGCAGTTAATATAATGTTTAAAGGTTTAGAAAAATATATGTTATATCTAGATCAATCTATCTAATCAATAAATTTTGGTAAATAAATAATATAATTAGGGTAGCGACTATCCGATACTGGTCTATGGAGGAGTCTAAGACTTCTATGAAGTAGAAAGAGCTTACCGTGAGGTAAGCTAATACCAAAATTTATTTTGGTATTTTGTTCAAGGAAATAAGAAATAAATGTTGTATGTTTATATATGAAGGGGCTAAGAAGGGAGAAAGTATGTCTAAAACAAAAATTAAACTAGTAAAAAATTATGATGAACTTATGAATTCAATGTATGATACTCCATTTAAAGCTATTGTTCAAAATCCTAAATTTAGAAAGTTACTTTCGATGATAATTAGTAATGTGACTTTATATTCTGAAAGTTATATTTATGAAAATTTAAAATTTTTAAATACAGAATTGCCAGCTGAAAATAATAAAGAGAGAAAGAAGATAACGGATATTTTAGCTACTATTAAAGGTAATATTATAAATATAGAGGCTAATAAAAGTGCGGAAGCAAGCAAGTTAGCTAAAAATAATTTATATCATCATAAAATAGCTTATGGAAAATATTTTTCTGGTGATGATATAGATAATATAGATATTATCCAGTTAAACTTTAATGTTATGAATAGATTTGATGATAGATTATTTATCGAGTTTAGTATGAAAGATGAAACAGGTAAGTTTACTGATGAAGAAAATTTTAGAAGATTTCATATAATATTCTAAGCACTGGAGGATAATATCCATTGGCTTTAGCCACATAAATCCTTCAAGGACTGGAAAAAACAAACAAAAAGTATTACAATACATTGTGGTGATACAAATGAGAAGAGGAGCTCACACACAATATGCTTTGGAAGTACATGTAGTATGGATAACAAAGTATAGAAGAAAGATATTAAGAGGGAAAATAGTAAATAGATTAAAAATATTGTTGATGCAAGGATGCACAGCAAAAGGAATAACAATTGTAAGAGGAAACATCCAACCAGAACACGTACATTTGCTATTAAGTATTCCAGCATCACTTTCTGTATCTCAAGTTATGCAATATATTAAAGGGAGAAGTTCAAAAAAATTACAAGAAGAATTTCCGAGTTTAAGAAAACAATTTTGGGGTCAGCACATGTGGGCGACGGGATATTTTTGTAGAAGTGTAGGAAAAGTAACACAAGATATGATAGAAGAATATATAGAAAATCAAAATGATAATGTTGATGATATTTTTAGACAAGATAGTATGCTTTAGCATAGTATGACTTTCAGTCATCACTACAAACCCTGCACTTTCAGTGCAGGGTGGTTGATATATGGCAAAACCTTTAGAAAAATATTATAATGTCTAGTAGGTTATAGAAGTTTTTGGTTATAAAAAACTTCTATAACTTTATTGTGGCAAATCGCAAGCGAAGATATATAGGGGAAAGTAATTGTTTGTGATTTGTGACAAAAATAGAAAAGTCTGCTTTAAAGTGAATATATATATATTTATATGTAGATATTTTAGTAGATTTGGGTATAATGCCCCTTACCCCCAAATATATGTGGATATGAAATATTATTATTTAAGCTAATTATGCGGATCGATAATGAAAATTATAGTAAAATTTTGTTGAGCCACATTCTTGGCATTTATATTGAAATAATTTTTTTGTTTGTTTATATAAAAATTGATTTGTTGATATTTTTGAAATAAGAACTCTACATAATTTAAGTAGACTTTTTTTATTTCTATTAGCTAATAATCCATAATGTTTAATTTTAGTGAATTTACTTGGAAGAACATGAAGTAAAAATCTTCTGATAAATTCATCAGCTGTTAAGGTCATTAATTTAATTTTGCCGTTATCTTTATAATCTTTATATTCAAAAGTAATAAAGCCATTATCTATATTTTTAATACGACTATTAGAAATGGCAACTCTAAAAGAGTATCTACCAATATATTCTATAACATTTTCTGGTGAACCTTTAGGTGGTTCGATATAAGTAACCCAATCTTTATTATAAAGTGGTCTTAGGAAATCATTAAATGTTTTTAAATCTTTAAGATGAGATAAATGTTTAGGTAAAATTAAATTTTCTTTTTTTAGTAAAGCTAAAAACTTATTTTTAAATAAAGAAGATAAGACTTCAACTTTGAATAAGTAACCATCTTTACAATTAACCCATTTATTATTTTTAATTCCACCGCCAGTAACAATAGAATGAATATGAGGATGGAATTCCATAGTTTGTCCCCAAGTATGTAAGATAGAAGTAATACCTACTTTGGCTCCAAGCCATTTAGGGTCATTCGCTAAAGTCAAAATAGATTCACTAGTAGCTTTAAATAAAATATTATAAAATACTTTTTGATTATATAAAGCAATTTCATTAAGTTCAGCTGGGACAGTAGTTACAATATGAAAATAAGGACAATTTAAAAGATTATTGTTTTCTTTATCTATCCATTTTTCTTTCGAATAGTTTTGACACATAGGACAATGTCTATTTCTGCAGCTATTAAAGGCAGTTATAGTTTTACCGCAATGTTCACAAGTAATAGTATGATAGCCTAAATTTTCAGTTTTACAGTTTATAATGGCATTATAAACTTTCCATTGGTCTTTAGATAAATTGTGATTTTTAATATATTCTGGTCCATAAGTTTTGAATATATCACTAATCTTATAATGCATTATTTCACCACCTCATCTAACGGCGAAATAATTTCAGTAAAATCTTCAGCTAAATGAAGATACATCATAGTAGTATTAATAGAGGAGTGACCAAGGAATGCTTTTAATTTCCAAATATCTCCATCATTTTCAATATAATGAGTAGCGAAAGAATGTCTTAATGTATGAAAGGTATAATCATACGAAAAATCACATTTAATTAATAAGGCTCTAAAACTGGCAGCCATGGCTCCTGAAACTAAATATGGTTTCTTACTGTTTTTATGGCTTGCAGGAAAAAGGTAACCACCAGATTTTTTAATAATAGTTTCGTTTCTAGAGTAATAAACCTTTAATAATTTTAATGTAAAATTTGGAAGAGGAGTATATCTTTCTTTGCCACCTTTTCCTAACACTTTTATGCGTTTATTATCTAAATCAATATTTTTAATATTTAGAGAAACCACTTCAGTAATTCTAAGTCCAGAACCATAACCAAAACAAATCATTAATTGTATTCTTAAAGATTTAGAATTTTTTAATAAAGTAATAATATCGTTTTTGGAAAAAACTTTAGGTAATTTAGATATAACTTTACAAGCTGGAAGTAAAGCATTTTTAAAATCTTTATTAAAAACAACAAGATAGTAATATTTAATAGCAGCTCTATTGACATTTATGGTAGAAGCATTCCCACCTTTATTAACGAAGTTGCTTTTTAAATATTCTAAAATTTTTGTTTCTGTAAAATTTTCAATATCTTCTCCTTCATAATGTTTTTTGAACCTTTTAATCGCACTTATATAATTGTTTATAGTTTGTTTACTACAATTTCTAAGTTTTAAAAGGTCAATAACTTTTAATAAATCTTCTGACATAAAATAAAACCTCCGATCTGAAAGAAAATTTATATAAACTTTCCGAAAAGAGGTTGAAATCCGTTTAAATTTATGATATTTTATATACCGAACGTGATTAACTTTTCTTGGTCGGAAAGTTAGTGGTAGATATTCTACCACAAATCACGTTCTTTTTGTATACTTAGTTTATAGTTTTGCCTTTTAGATTACTAGACTTCGCGTCAGCGATTTGGTACAATAATGGTAAAGAAGGGCTTAGTAAGATAGAGAAAGTATTGGTTATGTTACAGATAACTAATAAGAGGGAGCTTTTGGAGTTAGCTAAAGGAGATGAAGATTTAGAGAATATGGCGAAGATTATTGATGATTTAAATGAAGATCCAAATATTATAGGACTTTATGATAAAGAGGAAATGGATGAATGGATGAAGAGGATTGACCGTAAGGAGGCTATTAAAACGGGCCGAGCTGAAGGGCTTGAACAGGGACTTGAACAGGGGCTTGTTCAAGGGTCAAATCAAAAGGCAATAGAGATTGCGAGGAACATGTTGGAAGCCAATATGGAGACTTTACAAATTTCAAAATTAACTGGTTTATCAGAAGAAAAAGTTATAAAATTAAAAACTGAGGATAATTAATTCTCAGTTTTTAATAATTTGTTTTTTTATTTTTAGTTCTTTCTAATATATAGTCGGTACTTACATTATAAAAATCGGCAAGTTTGATAAGCAAATCTACTGGTATGTCTCTTTTACCACTTTCATATAAGCCATATTGCTGTCTAGTTATTTTTAGTAAGTTAGCTATTTGTTTTTGATATAAATCATGGTCTATTCTTAAATCTTTTATTCTTTTAAAGTACATAAAAATGCCCCTTTTATAGAATAATAACAATAATTTATTCGAATTCCTTGACAGGCATTCATTTGAATGCTAAAATTAATGTATAGTAGGTGAAAATATGAAAAACAAAATAAAAAAAATATTTAAAAGTAGAATATTTCTTTGTGTATTAACGGCTTTAATAGTGGGTACTGGAAGTGTATATGCGGTTACGTATTTTCCTAGTAATCAAGTAACTTATGATAATAAAACAAGTGGCTTAAAAGCTACTGAGGTACAAGGGGCGATTGATGAACTTTATAGTACTTGTTCAACGGCAGTATCTTCTGGAGATTATTTGTATTATCTTGTAGAGGGAAGTGTTAGTGGTTCTACTCCTGGTTCTCAAGAGCCATTTTATCGGCTATATAGATATTCTTTGAAAACAAAGAAGGCTGAGTCTATAAATACAGGTGTTTATGATCCTAGTTTTATGATTCAAATTGTGGGGGATTATGTATATTATCTTGTAGAGGGAAGGGTTAGTGGTTCTACTCCTGGTTCTCAAGTGCCATTTTATCGGCTATATAGATATTCTTTGAAAACAAAGAAGGCTGAGTCTATAAATACAGGTGTTTATGATCCTAGTTTTATGATTCAAATTGTGGGGGATTATGTATATTATCTTGTAGAGGAAAGTGTTAGTGGTTCTACTCCTGGTTCTCAAGTGCCATTTTATCGGCTATATAGATATTCTTTGAAAACAAAGAAGGCTGAGTCTATAAATACAGGTGCTTACGATCTTAGTTTTATAATTCAAATTGAATGAGATTATGTATATTAAAATTTTATAGTATTTATGTTTTTTAAAACGATAATTTAGTTCATCTATTTTATCGTTTTTTTTTGTTATTTATTAGGCATTTTATTAATTTTAAGGTATAATTGTAGTAGGGGGAAGTCTATGGATTATAAGAAAATAATTTTGGATAATGATTATGTTATAAGTAATAGTGATAAATATAAAGATGATAAAGTTATTATTTGTAAAGATTGTGCTTCTTTTTTAAAATGGTTTATGAGTGATAAGAGTTTATTTTCTAAAAAAATAGGCTTTATTATGGATGACTCTGGAGAAGTAAAAAAAATTGAGATTTTATATGATTTTTTAAAGTATTATTTATCTATTAAAGACAAGTTTAATTTGAAGATGGAGGATTACAACAGTTTATTTGTTAAAGGATACAGTAATCGTTTTTTAGAGGAGGCTTTAGAGCAATTTGTTTCTAGTAATAAAGGTGGTAAGTTTTTAAGGGCTTCTTTGATTGCACTTGGTTACAGCAGTTTTGGAAAAGATGACGACAATTATTTACCTTTAGGTATTGCTTTGGAGCTTTTTCAAACTTCTATTTTAATTCACGATGATATTATTGATAAAGCTGATAAAAGAAGAGGTATTGATACAATTCATGTAAAGTATCAAAAGTTATATAGTGATGCGATTAAAGAAGATGAAAGTTTTATAGATAAGCGTAAGGACCTTGGTACATCTATGGCTTTATGTTTGGGGGATATGGGTTTTTATTTAGCCTTACAGGTTATTGCCCAAAATTATAAAAACAACGAGAATTTAGGAAAAGTTTTAGAATATTATAATAGTGTAGCTATTAAAACTTGTGAAGGAGAAATGGTGGATGTTATTTTACCATTTTATGAGGAGTTTTATGGTACAGATGGTGAATTAGAAAATCATGTGATGGAAATATATAAGCTTAAAACTGCTTGGTATTCAGTGGTTGGACCTTATTGTTTGGGAGCAATATTAGCTGGTTTAGAAGAAGAAAAGGTTCATAAGTTAGAAGATGCTTTAATTAATTTAGGTGTGGCTTTTCAAATTAAAGATGATTTGCTTGGTATATATGGTGATGAGAAGTATATTGGTAAGTCGGTGACTTCTGATGTGAGTGAATTTAAACAGACTATTTTATATGCTTATGTAGTGAATACTAGTTATAAAGATGAACTTTTGAAATATTATGGTAAAGATATAAATGTTTCAGACATGGATAAGGTTAAGGAAATTTTTGATGAATCTGGAGCTCATGAGTATGCGGAGGTGACGATGGATAAGTTGTTTAAGGAAAGTTTTCAAGATATTTTAGATTTAGATTTTCTAGATTTAGATAAGAAAAAATTATTATTAGGATTTGCGGAATTTTTAAGGGTTAGATCTAAATGATTAAAAAGTTTGTTTTATGTTTATTAGCTTTATTATTAGTAGGATGTGGAGTAGAAACTCAGGTGATTGATAAGGCTAATGGAGATTCAAAAACATATTTATTTTTTAAAGATTTTGATCCTAGTAATTATTATGTAGAGCTTTGGGATAGAAATAATAACAAAAATGATGATACAAAGATTATTATGGCGAGAAGTGGAGATAAGTATTATTATGAGATTAATGGTTCTAGCGAGATGATTGTGATTCAAAAGGATGGTTATATGTATACTTTGGATCCACAGATGAAAAATTATAATAGAGTTGAAAGTTCAATAGAAGATTATGCTTATGGAGTTTTGCCTAATGACATGACAACTTTGAAAGTTTCTGGTTATGAAACTGGTGAAGAAAAGGTTTATGGTAAGAAGTATATTTATGAGAAATATACTAATGATAATGATGAGTCAACATATTATTTTGATGGCGATGATTTGGTTTATATAAGGTATAAAGGAGTTCAAAAAAATGTATTTTTTAAATATAATTTAAAGAAGAATAAAGTTGATGAAGATTTATTTAATGTACCTGATGGTTATTTGGAAATTACATATTGATTTACAAAGGAATTATTGGTAATATTTGATTGGAGGCAGAATATGAAAAAAATATTTAAGTTGTTTTTGGTTATAGTTATGACTTTTATGATGACTAGTAGTGTTATGGCAAAAGAGGTAGATCATTTTAAAGGTGTGGTTGATAATAAAGCTGTTATTGAAGATGATGTAAAAGGTTCTAGTGCGGCTATTGGTAATGATGCTGAGATGAAGGGTAAAACAGAAGGGGTTAGTTTTATAATTGGTAATACAGTTACATTTAATGGTGATAGTGAATATTTAGTTGCAGCAGGAAATTCTTTAGATGTTAAAGGGGTAGTTAGTAATGATGCTTTTATAGCTGGAAATGTGATTGATATTGATAAAAAAGCAGATTTACAAAGAGATGTTATTGTAGCTGGTGCTGATATTACAATTAATGGTAAAGTTGGACGAAATATTAGTATATATGGTTCTAATATTAAAATTAGTGGCGCTGAAATTGAAGGCAATGTAAAAATATATGGAACTAATGTAAGTATTGATGATAGTTCAATTATTAATGGTAATTTATCTTATCCTTCTGATGCGTTAGTCGACGTGGCTGATGGGGTAGTTAAAGGTGAAATTATTAAGACTGATGCGCTAGAAAATAACGATGATGGATTTATTACTATGTTGATGGGT